>CAVULY010000001.1:0-67630 GCA_963742475.1 uncultured Acidobacteriota bacterium
GCAAGAGCAGGGGTATTACGATCAGTAAAGTTACGGCCGCGATCTGCAGCCCAAATCCGGCGCTGAATAGGTCCCAACGAGGTTCGGCCTCGGGCAGTAGCGATGCATTGAAGACAGCTCGATTTGTACTCCGTGCCATAACGGTCACCAGAATCCTTGATCCAGAAATTAAGATGCGTCGAGACAGAATTGCGGCTGACCCTTAATTAGTACTAGAACGAGGGGCTGGGGAAAATAGGACTCGAGTACTATTCTACCCCCAGTCGTGCTGAAAGCGATAACCCAAGCTCTGGGGTTTGGCAGAAGGTTAGCCCTTCTAGGGATCCGTTGCGGAAAGTCCACCCACATGGCTGCTCCCTCGCACTAATTTAACCCGACCGGGGAGGATCAGTCGCGGACTTTTATATTTTAATGTGACCTAAGTGATGGGGCACGGCCGTGGCCAGCCGTGCCCCCTTTCACCTATGTACTGTGACTGAAACGCCTCAGCTTAGTGCGGCTGGACGACGGAATATCCCGTCACCCCGCCATGATTCACCAGCAACAACACCGGCTGATTTCCTGCCGCCGCGATCGCCTGCCGGTAATCGCTCAGGTTCTTGATCGGCTTGTGATTGATTTCCTGGATCACATCGCCGCGGCCGATCGCAGGTTGCGCCGCAGCCGCCGGGCTGGAAGGATCCACGGACGTAACCACCACTCCGTGGGTTCCCGGACCGAGGTTGAGCTGCTGCGCAATCTCCGGCGTAAGTTCCTGCACTTCCATGCCTTCGAGTCCGCCGCCGCTCTCGCTGCCGCTGTTCTCTGCAGCCTCTGTTTTCTCCGGCAATTCACCCAGTGTCAGGGAGTAGTCTTGTAACTTCCCATCGCGCCAGATGTCCAGCTTCACCGTGGTTCCCGGCGCCATCTGCGAAATGTGCAGCCGCAGATCGTTGGCGTCGTTCACTGCCTGTCCGTTGAGCTTCACCACCACATCGCCCTTCTTCAAGCCCGCGCGCGATGCCGGTGTGTCGCTGCTGACGTCGCCAATCAGCACGCCGCCACTCTGATTAAAGTTGAAAGCCTTGGCGATTTCCGGCGTCAGGTCCTGAATATGCACGCCCAGGTAACCCCGCACCACTTTGCCGTGCGACAGAATTTGATCCATCACCGGCTTCGCCATGCTCATCGGTATCGCAAATCCCACGCCTTCGTTTCCGCCCGAGCCGTGCGAAAGAATCGCGGTGTTGATGCCCACCAGGTTGCCGTGGATATCAATCATCGCGCCGCCGGAATTTCCCGGATTAATTGCCGCGTCGGTCTGGATGAAGTTCTCGTAATCTTCGATTCCCAGTTGTCCGCGGCCCGTGGCGCTTACGATTCCCATCGTGGCCGTCTCACCAATGCCGAACGGATCGCCAATCGCGAAAATCAAATCTCCCACATTGAGCTGTGAAGAATCGCCCAGCGGCAGAGTCGGCAAACCACTCGCTTCGATTTTCAGCACCGCGATGTCCGTCTTGGGATCGGCGCCCACCAGCTTGGCTTTGAATTCGCGCTTGTCGCTCAAATACACTTTGATGTCCGAAGCGCCGTCAATTACGTGGTTATTGGTCAGAATCGTTCCATCGGCCGTCACGATTACGCCCGAACCCAGAGCCTGCTCGCGCTCCGCGTGCGGTTTGCCTCCGCCAAACTGATCGCCGAAAAACTGGCGAAACATTGGATCGTTAAAAAATGGTGACGCCTGATTTCCCTGCGACTTCACCATCTTTGACGTCCGGATATTCACTACTGCGGGCAATGCGGGCTTGATCACTGCGGAAAATCCGTTTGCAAAATTCCCCAAGCTTACCGGCAGCGCGTTTTGCGCGACGGCGATCGGCTCTCTGGGCGAGCCCAGGACGGTGTGTCCCGCCCAGTCCCTGAATCCTTGCGAGAGAAGGGCTCCTCCCGCGAACGCCGCGAACACCACAACGGTGGCGACCCAGCGGCGAATGCTCAATCTACTGCGTTCCATAGCTGTCTCTCCTTGATATCTTGCTAGCTCGATTTTCGATTATATCGCTTTTAGCGCTACGTTGGCGCTACAGCGAATATGGTATTTGACGTATCATCCGGAAATAAGTGTTCCGGCATTCCGCATGCAAGCTACCGCCGAAATCCCTGCTATATAGATGCAAGCAATGCGCTTGGGGTTCTCTGAGCTTTTTTGTTTGGGACCCGTCTAATAGCCACAGCTCTGGTATTCTATATACTTTGCTGTACCTTGATGCGCCGCCTGTATCGCTCCAAGGCGAGGCGGCGCGTTACCGCCACTACATTATTCTTTCCCGGGATCTTCCCGAAATTTGAAAGGAGCTTTTGCATGACTCGAAAAATCCTCGCGCTCGTCGGCAGCGTGGCAATCTTGTTGATGATGGCGCGGCCCGCAATCTCATCCCCAGGCGAACTCGCGCAGACTTCCGCGACGGACGATGGCACCTTGAAGGCTCTCGTCGCGATCGCCGGTGCCGGCGCCCTGGAGACGCACACCTACCAGGATCTGGAAGAATTGAGTGACGACATCGGCGCGCGCGTTACCGGCTCGCCAGACGCCGCCCGCGCCATCGCCTGGGGCGTCGTGAAAATGAAAGCGATCGGCCTGGAGAACGTGCACACCGAACCCTGGAAGATTTCGCGCGGCTGGACGCGCATTTCCGCGGACGCTGAACTCGTCGCGCCCATTCACCGCAGACTCATGGTTGATTCGCTCGGCTGGGTCGGCTCCACCGCGCCAGGAGGCGCCGAGGCCGATCTCGTCGCCGTGAATGGCTACCAACTTCAGGACGAGCTGAAAAATAATTCCGGCAACTGGCGCGGCAAAGTTCTGCTGATCGTCCAAAAAGGCGAGCCACCCAAGGACCGCATGAGCTCGTTCGTCAAGTTCGGCAGTTTTCTGATCGCTGCGCATAATGCGGGCGCCGTCGCCGTCATCGGCGGCCAGGGCGGTCGCAAGAGCTTTGGAATGCACCTCACCCACACCGGCGCTCTCGGGTTCGACACTTACTACGATATTCCCGTCGTCAGCATGGCCGCGGAAGATCAGGAACAGCTCGAGCGCTACCTCAATCACGGCCAGATCGTGCGCCTGAAAATCAATGTGCAGAACCGCGCCACTGATGGCCCCGTGGAATCCGCCAACGTCGTCGGCGAAATTCGCGGCACGCAAAATCCCGAACAAGTGATTGTCGTCGGCGGGCACTTGGACTCCTGGGATCTCGCGTCCGGCACCACGGACAATGGCTGCGGAACCGCTGTGACTCTCGGCGCGGCCGAAGCCATTGTCAAATCAGGATTCAAGCCGCGCCGCACCATTCGCTTCGTTCTATTCACCGGCGAAGAACAAGGACTGCTCGGCTCGCTGGCCTACGTGAAAGCGCATCAGAGTGAAATGGCCAATTACGTCGCGGCGCTGATTCTCGATGCAGGCCAAGGCGCGGTCACCGGTTTCCAGGTCGGCGGCCATGATGATCTGATTCCCGAAGTGCAGAAATTTGCGGCTTCGCTGCAGTCCTTCGGCGATTTACAAGTGGATGATGAAGTGGAATTCGGCACAGACACCGGGCCATTCACTCTCGCGGGGCTTCCCGGCATCAATCTCAATCAGGACACTTCGGATTACAAATACACGCACCATTCCGCCGTGGACACTTTCGACAAAGTGAAAGCGGAAGTTCTGGATCGCAACGCCACGGTGATGGCGCTCGCCGCGTTCTGGATCGCTGACCGGCCTGAGCGCCTCGCCAGTCCGTGGCCGCAGGAAAAAACCGCGCAAATGTTAGTGGAGAAACACGAGGACGGCATGCTGAAAGCTTTTAATATCTGGCCGTTCGGCAACTTGGGTACTCCGCCGACGACGCCGTAACAACGGCCGTCGCGTGAAGCTCGCCGCCAACCTTTGACGTTGCTTTTGTAACGGCGGTCTTCAGACCACCAGCCGTTGACGTCGCTTTTGAATTTGTAGCGGCCGGTTCAGGTTTACCGAACCGGGCAGCCGTTGGTTTTGCTGTGAGTTTGTGAATCGCCCCCGCACCGCGACGGCGTTTCATCCTTCGAACCGCCTGCGCCGGTTCGAAGGGAACGCTGCGAAGGGCTGCGCTCCGTTACAGCAAGCCGCTCCCGTTACGCAAAGCTAGCTAATCAACCGCGCGATCAAGAACGCCGCGGCCGCCGCCAAGCCGCCCACCAACACGGTTTGCATTCCGCCGCGCAGCGGCTTCACGCCGGTAAAATGCCCTTTCACTGCGCCGAAGCCAAACAGCGCCAGCAGCGTCACCGCCACGGAATAAATCAGCGCCATGTTCACGTCCTGCCGAATCAGGATGTATGGCGCCAGCGGCACGAAACCCCCGGCGATGTACGCCGCAGCAATCGTCGCGGCGCTGCGCGCAGCCCGCGCGGGATCCGGCGGTTCCAATCCCAGTTCGAACCGCATCATGAAATCCACCCACTTTTTTTGATTCGCGGTGATCGCGGACACGATCGGCGACATTTGCTCTGCCGTCAGTCCATAATCGCGGAAAACTTTCGCCACTTCTTCCGTTTCGATTTCCGGCAGCTCCACCGTCTCGCGATATTCCCGGTCCAGTTCCGAAGCGTAATGCTCCGTATCCGTCTTCGCCGCCAGATACCCGCCCAATCCCATCGCGATCGATCCGGCGGCAATTTCCGCCAGGCCCGCCGTCACCACGATGTGCGTCGAATTCGTGGACGCAACCACTCCGGTAATCCCCGCGGCCAGCGCGAACGGAACGGTCAGTCCGTCCGACATTCCAATGACGATGTCGCGCACCGCAGCCGTCGCGGTGAAATGTTTTTCCACATGTTCGACGGATGGCATCCTCGACTCCCTTTCCTCATCCAATATTTCCAGCTGCCCGTACCCCTGTTCCCCGGCAGGCGCGTATAATTATGGGGCAGGAACTGTAAATCAGGAGGTACATTATGACCGCAACTTCTACAGGACAAGGAGCCGCTCCTCAGATGACTTTTACATTGCCGCCTTTGCCGTATGCGTTCGACGCTCTGGAACCCCACATTGACGCGAAAACCATGGAAATCCATCACGACAAACACCACGGCGCATACGTCACCAATCTGAATAAAGCGCTCGATGGTCACGCCGACCTTCAGAAACTTTCCATCGAAGAATTGCTGGCGCAAATCAATAAAGTGCCGGAAGCAATTCGCACCGCCGTGCGCAACAATGGCGGCGGCCACATGAACCATTCCATGTTCTGGAAGATCATGAAAAAAGGCGGCGGCGGCGAACCCGGCGGTGAGCTGGGCAAAGCGATCGCCTCCGCGTTCGGCAGCTTCGCGGATTTCAAAGCCAAGATCAACGACGCCGGCGTCAAGCGCTTCGGCTCCGGCTGGGCCTGGCTTTTGTTCCGCGACGGAAAACTCGTGATCGAATCTTCCGCGAACCAGGACAATCCCATCATGGACGGCGGCAAGGCCTTCTTCGGTGTGGACGTCTGGGAACACGCCTACTACTTGAAGTATCAGAACCGCCGGCCCGATTATCTCGAGGCCTGGTGGAACACCATCAACTGGGCGCAAGTGGAAGAAAATTTCGCCCATGCCAAGAAGTAATTTCCGTTCTCCACCGCGTTTCGGTTTGCAGGGGCGGGTCGCAGATCCGCCCCTGCAAATCTTTCCTGCCTTGCTCAACTCCCCGGCAACCACCAATGCTCCGCCGCAAGAATCGCAATCGCCGCCAGCGTCGTGATCAGCGTCACGATTAATCCTACGCGCGCAAATTCCCAGAACGTAATTTTCACTTTCTTTCCCGCCTGCTGTAGCACAATCAAATTCGCCACGGAACTGAATGGCGTTGCGTTCCCCGCGAGCGTGCTGGTGCAGGCCACTGCCAGCCAGATGTAATGCGTGTTCGGAAACGAGGGCACCAGCGAACGGAACAGCAGCACCGCCGGCAAATTGCTCACCAGGTTCGAAAGAATCAGCATCACGCCGCTCACCGCGAATAATTGCGAAGTCATTCCGCCCTGCAGCCCGGACTGAAAATATCCGATCAAGTGCTCCAGCGCTCCCGACGCCTCAAAGCCCTTGATCACCACGAACAGCGACGCGAAGAACAGCAGCAGCTCCCAATCCAGCCGCTGATAAATATTTTGCGCCTTCACGCGCCCGATGATCAGGATGAATGCGCCCACCGAAATCGCCACCAGCGGAAACGAGTAACCCAGAATCCACAGGACGATCACCAGCGCCGCCGCGATGCAGCACTTAATCAGCAGGGTGCGTTCCATTTTCACCGGCAGTTCCGGCGCATTGCCCTTTAGTGGGTGGTGGAAAATCTCCCGGTGGAAGAAAAGTGAAAGCACCGCTACGTTGATCACCATCCCCACCAGCGATACCGGCGCCAGGTGAGCGAGAAACCCCAGAAACGAAAAATGCGCCGAGACGCCGATCACCGCGTTCTGCGGATTTCCCGTGACCGACATCGCTGACCCGATATTCGCCGACGTCGCCACCGCGATACAGTACGGAATCGGCGGCACTTCCAGCCGTTGCGTCACCACCAGCACGATGGGAGTGAAGATCAGGCAAATCGTATCGTTCACAAAAAACGCAGCCAGAATTCCCGTGGCGAATACCAGCAGCACCAGCAATTGAAATCGCGTTCGCGCAATCGCTGCCACGTGCACCGCGATCCAATCGAAAAATCCCGAAATCTGAAAATGCGCCACCAGAATCATGATGCCCAGCAGGAAAATCAGCGTGTTCCAATCGATCGCCGTATACGCTTCGGTCAGCGGCACCGCGCCCACCAGAACCATCGCTACCGCGCCGCAAAAAGCCGCCGCCGTGCGGTCCAGATGGCTGCCGCGTCCGCTTTCCACCGCGATCAAAATGTAAGTCGCCAGAAAAATTGCCACGGGAACCCAGTGGCTTTGCGCGAGTGTGGAGGCAACTTGATTCATTGTCCGAAAGATCGAGCGGCAGGCTCGAAGTAGGTGAGCTTAACGTGCCTTCGCCGTTGCTGAAAAGTGATTGTTTGGCTCTACAGCGATTTTCGGCCCACTCTAGAGGAACTTACACCACGCTGGCGCTACTCTGAGCCAAGAAATGCGAAACGCAGCAGAAAGATCGCCGACAGCACCCAGATCAGCGGGCTGATGTCCCGGTATTTTCCGGCGCCGATTTTCAGAAACGTGAAAGAGAGCAAGCCCAGACTCAGTCCCGTGGCGATACTGAACGTCAGCGGCGTCGCCACCAGCGTGAGAAACGCGGGAAAACCTTCGCTGAAATCATCCCAGCGAACTTTTGCAATCGAACTGCACATCAGCGCGCCTACCAGAATCAGCGCGGGAGCCGTCGCGTACGAAGGAATCGCGGCGACCAGCGGTGCGCAGAACATCGCCACGAAAAAAAGTCCCGCGATCACCAGATTCCCCAGCCCCGTCCGCGCACCGGCCGCCACGCCCGCGGCGCTTTCGATATAGCTCGTCACCGTGGAAGTCCCGGTGAGCGCGCCGACCAGCGTTCCAAACGCATCCGCCAGCAAAGCGCGGCTGGCGCGCGGCAATTTCCCGTCGCGCAAAAATCCGCCCTGCTCGCACACGCCCACTAAAGTCCCGACATTATCGAACAGATCCACGAAGAAAAAGACGAAAACCAATTCTCCCAGGCCCAGCCGTGTGGCCGAGCGCAAATCCAGTTTCAGAAATGTTCCCGCCGGATGCGGCCAAGAAAATAATTGCGTGGGCCAGTGGCTCAGTCCCAGCGGAATTCCAGCCAGAGCGATCGCCACAATGCCCAGCAAAATCGCGCTGCCAACTTTTCGTATCATCAAAATCGCAATCAGGATTAGACCGGCCGCCGCCAGCAGCACTTGCGGATCGGTCGTTTTTCCAAACGCGACAAACGTCGCCGGATTCGCCACGATAATCTTCGCGTTGCGCAATCCCACAAACGCGATGAACAGTCCAATCCCCGCCGCCGTTCCGTGTTTCAAGCAATCAGGAATTCCATTCACGATGTGCTCGCGCACATTCGTCAGCGTCAGCAGCAGAAACAAAAGCCCGGACAAGAACACCACGCCCAGCGCCGTCTGCCACGGCACCCCGCGCCCAATCACGATCGAGTACGTGAAGTACGCATTCAGCGACATGCCCGGCGCCAGCGCGATGGGATAATTCGCCCACAGTCCCATCACTAGCGTGGCCAGCGCCGCCGAAATGCACGTCGCGAACAGCACGCCTTCCACCGGCATTCCGCCCTCGCGCCAGAATCCGCGGGTTCACCACCACCACGTACGCCATGGTCATGAACGTCGTCAGCCCGGCCAGCAGTTCGCGGCGTACCGTGGTTTCGTTTTCGGTGAGGTGGAATACGCGCTCGAGCAAAATGCTTCTCCCCGCCTAAAAGTGCGCAACTATAGGCCGCAGGCGTTCTCGCGTCAATGCCATAACATGTATGGGACGAATTCACAACGCGGCACAATCGCGCGCCCGGACGAATTCACGACGCATTCACGGAAAGAAGTTCAACGCGGAATCGTCGCTTCGCGCTCGGCCCAATGCTCCACCAGATCGCGCACTACTTTATCGCCAGTCACTTGCGCCGCCTCCAGCGCTTGCATGTACGCGGAATAATTTCCGGACGCCATTTCCTGCAAGCTCTCCGCCGCGGAAATTCCCGGTGGCTCGCGATCGTAATTGCTCACCGTCCGCAGCACCAGCACGCGCTGCAAATCCACACGACCCGCCCGGCTCAGAAATGTCAGCGCCTGCATCGTGCCGCTATCTTCCATTCCCGCCGTCATGAAATTTCCTTTGCCGCCGGTGTAGTAGCGCGTCCAAGCGTTGGCCCACTCATCGAATTTCGAGCCGTGCCAGAACGTGCTGGCCGAAAGCGTATCGCCGCGCGTGACGAACGGCGGCTTCGTCGCATTCGGAAAGCCCGCGAACCGCGCGCGCGATTTTCGCAGCGAATCCGAATCGGCCAGCGGCACATCCTGCGTCAGGCGCACCGCCCAGTCCACCAGCGACTCATTCAGCGCGTACGCTTCGCCGTAATCAATGCGCGGCGGTTGTTCGTATGGCGTTCCTCTGCGCAACGGCACGTAGCCGGTCGGCCAGTTCGCGGGAATTTGTCGCGCGTCAATTTCAAACGCCAGGTCGCCGTCCACTACGTGGTCCGCCCACACCGCCGAACCAAGCGATACGTCCGCGGGATCGCCGCCGCCAATTCCAGCGACAATCCAATACGCTTTCGACAAATCAAAGCGCGGATCCAGGCCGAGCGCCATCACAGAAGCCGCGGCCTTCGCGGTTCCCACACCGGTCAGCAAGCCCAGCACGCCATCCTTATTCATGCGCACATGGTGATATCCGCTCGGCAGCGGCAGCACTTGATCCAGATGTTCGCGCTCCACCCACAGCTGAAATTCTCCGGGAACATCGCCAGTATCCTCGCCGCGTTCAAACATCGTGACCACTACGACCTTGATACGAATCGGCACACCAGGCCCCGCGTTCTGGGCCTGCAGAAATTCCGCGCAGAAAAAAAACAGCAATAGCAGCCCCGCAAAACGCATCGCAGGTCTCAGCATTTATTCCCCCAGACTGCTCGGTGAAATCACTACGCATGTCCGTCAGCACGCGAATCCATATCACAGCGAACTACATTCTGCTCTCGTGTCTCTTGCGCCGTCACCAATCAGCCTGTATGGTACGCCATGCACGCGCCCGCAAATTTCAACAAAACAAATAATCCAGCGTCGCCCCCGCCCCCGCTCCAGCAAAATCTTCAGGACACCGGCTACGGCCTGCGGCGCGGCGCGCTCTCCCCGCTGGAAACTTTGGCGCAATCGGTTTCGACGATCGCGCCAACCACCACTCCCGCCGCCACCATTCCTCTGGTCTGCGCGCTCGCCGGCAACGGCACGTGGCTCGCGTATCTGCTCGCGACCATCGCCGTGTTGCTGGTGGCGCTGTGCATCGCGCGCTTTGCGAAATATTCCGCGTCACCCGGTTCGCTCTACACCTACGCATCCATGATTCTGCCGCCGTGGCTGGGCGCCACCGCCGCATGGAGTTTGCTGCTCGCGTACGTTGCCACGGGCTCCAGCGTCATCGGCGGCTTCTATCATTTCGCGAATCTTCTGCTGCGCGACGCTACCGGCCACGAAGTCTCCGCCGTGCTGCTGGTATTGATCGGCGCCGGCGTCTCCGTGTGGATCGCGTATCGCGATGTGAAAATCTCCGCGCGGTTAATGCTGTGGATGGAAGCAATTTCTGTCGCGGTGATTGTTATCGTGATTGCGTTGGTGCTCGTGCGCCATGGCTTGCACCTGGATTGGGAGCAATTGAAATTACAAGGCATGACGGGCAGCGGGCTGCGGCTCGGGCTGGTGCTGGCGCTCTTCAGCTTCGTCGGCTTTGAAAGCGCCACCACGCTCGGCGCGGAAGCACACAATCCGTTGAAGACAATCCCGCGCGCCGTGATCCAATCCGCAATTATCGGCGGCGCTTTTTTCACGGTGTGCGCTTACGCCGAAGTGCTCGGCTTCCGCACCGCCGGTCAGGATTTGGGCTCGAGTCCGGCGCCGATGCACGTGATCGCGGCTGTAGGCGGCGTGCCGCTGTTTGGACTGTTGATTGATATCGGCGCGATGGTGAGCATGTTTGCCGGCACGCTCGCGTGCGTCACCGCAGCCGCCCGCGTGCTGCTGCTGATGGCGCACAACGGCCTCGCGCACGGGTCACTGCGCACCACGCACGTGCGCAATGAAACTCCCAGCTATGCGGTGGTCGTTACCGGAATTGCGGCGGTGTTGCCGGTGGTCGTGCTAGCGGCGCGTGGAGCGAGTGGCCTCGACGTTTATGGTTGGCTCGGCTCGCTCGCGACTTACGGTTTCATCGTGGCGTACGCATTGGTTTGCATCGCGCTGCCGCGTTATTTGCGCAACCACGGTGCATACAGTCCCGCCGCGCAAATTCTTTCCTCGCTCGCGAGCCTCGCCATGCTGCTCGCGCTCGTCGGCAATCTCTATCCCGTCCCCGAAGGCCCATACGGCAAGCTGCCGTACATTTATCTGGTATATCTGGCTGCCGGACTGTTGTGGTTCCTGATAAATAGCCGCGGCAAAAATGGCGCCAAGGAAAAAGTCTAGGGTTGCTCTTCCGTATCCGGCTGCATCACCAGCAGCAAGACGATTCCAATCACCGTGAACATTCTTACAGCCACTTCCTGACCGTTCCACGTTTTCGACTGCCACATCAGAAACCATTCTCCGCCGACCGTCAGAAAAGCCACCATCCACATCAGCAATGCCAGCGTCAACCCAATGATCGAAATTCGTTTGGCGTGATCAAACGCCAGCAGCGCTTCCACGCAGCGCTTGCGCCATCTGCAATCCACCCCACCAACACAGCGCCATGGTCACGAATTCCCACGCGATAATCGATAAATAGAAAACCATGTGCCAACCCGGCTGGTTCAACGCGCGCCACATCCCGTGATTTCCCGGAAACGTCGAATCCATCATCAGCACGTGGCGAACAAACTGGTAGTTGGAGTCAAAGTCCGTGATGTTGTTGAAGACCAGCAGCGTGTAGTACAGCGCTACGGCAAAAACCATCGCCAGCTTGGTTGCGCGCAGCGTCATCCAGTCCCCCGCGAGGTCGGATGGTAACGCATCGGCACCCGGTGCCGCGCAAAAATCTCGCACATCTGCGCAGCCGCACCGCGAAAATCCGCCACATCAAAATGCTCCCTGTGGAAATCCGCCATAGAAATAATTGATGCCTGCCATAGATTAAAAATACTTCGCTCCGGGACAAAAAAAGCGTACCTTCCCTCCATCTTCGGGGTGCTGTAACGGATCGGGGAATCATCTTTAACAAAAAGACAAAAGTTTTCCGTGCGATTTTTCGGACGGCATTTTCGTCCGGGAGTTCGTCCACATTGATCGGAGGATCGAATGTTTGAGAGAGTCCGGCTCTCGATTTTCTTTCTGGCATCGTACATTTGCGTCGCGCTGGTTTTCGCGCCCGTCTCGCGCGCGCAGCAAACTTTGGGCGGCATCACTGGCACGGTCACGGACACCAGTGGCGCGGTGCTGACGGACACGCTGGTGACGCTGGTCGGTGATCAGACGACGCTCACGCGCACGCAGAAGACCAATTCCAGCGGCTCCTACGAGTTCGTCAATTTGCCGATCGGCACCTACACCCTCACATTCAGCCACGACGGTTTCGAATCCCAGAAAATTCCATCCATTCTCGTGCAGGCCGATCGAACTGTGAGTCTGAGCCCTGTGTTAAAAGTCGGACAAGTGGGAACGACAATCACCGTAGAAGAAACTCCACTGCTCAACGCCGTGGACACGACCAACGGCTACGTCCTCGATAAAGCGCAGCTCGAAGCCATTCCGCTACCAACTGGAAGTTTCACTGGGCTGGCTATTCTTTCACCCGGAGTCAGCGCGGAACTTCCTGCCGGCACGGGTGCGAATGCCGGCCTCGGCAACCAACCCATCTGGGCCAACGGCCAGCGCGATACCAGTAACACTTTTTTGTTGAATGGCGTGGACGCCAAGAATTTATTCAACGGCAAGAGCACCAGCCAGGTGGCTTCTGCCCGCATTGTGAACAACACCGGCGTCAGCGGCGCTGCCAGCGGCAACGGCGGAGTGATCCAAAGTACCGCGTCGCCCTACCTCGCCGTGGGCCAGTCGCTTCCCACGCCCGCTCCCGAAACGATTCAAGAGGTTCGCGTCAACACTTCTATGTACGACGCGCAACAGGGTTCGACCAGCGGCGCGCATATTGATATGAGCACCGCGTCCGGCACCAACGCGATACATGGCACAGGCTACCTGCATCGCGGAACAGACTGGCTCAATGCTGCGCCCTTCTTTTTTAATCAGGATCCCAATCTTCCGGATAATCTGAAAGTTCCCGAACTGCATCGCTGGACTCTGGGCGGAGCCGTGGGCGCGCCGATCATCAAGAACAAACTTTTCGGCTATCTTGCTTATCAGCACGTACACAGCTCCGATCAGGAGATCGGCATCGGACGAGTAACTGTTCCGTTCGGATTTACAGCTGCCAACTGCGGAGCGAACCGGCCTGCGACGGCGCCGGCGGGTCAACCGTCTATGGCATCTTGCCTCACCGCGATCTCCAACAACGATTTCGGCTCCACGCTTGATGGAACCGTCGGTAATGGCCCCAATCAAATCAGTCCAATCGCACTGGGAATATTTGGGTATCAACTACCGAACGGCCAGTACCTCGTTCCGTGGAACGACGGCAACGTGCCTACGATTAACTTCCCGGAAAACGCCCTCACCGCCGGTACTGCGTATTTCTTTGCGGATCAAGTGGTGAGCAACATCGACTGGATCGTCAACGCCAAGGATACTTTGGCTCTCAAGTATTACTACCAGCATGATCCCAGCGTCGCGCCCTATGCGTATTCCACCGTGCCGGGGTTTACTCAGCGCCTGGATGCGGGCAGCCAGGTCGCTTCTATCACCAACACCCAGATGCTAACGCCCAACTTCAACGTTGCCGAGGTGTTCGGATTCATTCGCGAGAAAATCTACAGCACCGTTGGACAGCCGTTCACTCCCGCGCAATATTCCAGTTTCGTCCAATCCTACACGGGCGCGACTGCGGCTCAGTCCACCATCAATACGTTCGGGTCGAACTTCTTTCCGGGCATATCCATCGTCGACATGCTGGGTTACGGAGGGGACAATTCAGGCTGTCCCGCTCCGCCCGCTGATCCCAAGTGCGTCCCGACGCCTGTCAACGAATCGCCGATGACCATCGGGCAGGGTGCCGCGTCTCAGGGAGCGAATACCGGGATTTTCCAGAATCGGTTTATGCCTTCGGCGAGCGCCACATGGAATCGGGGCAAGCACACGCTTTCGTTTGGAGGCGCATATTCCTACACCCAGCTGAACACACTTGACCAACGGCCCGGGACTGGAATGCTGGGCACGGCAGATCTTTCGCAGTTCCTGCAGGGTTTCGTTACTCCGTACACCACGGACGGGTACGTCACCACCAACGTATTGCAGGGCGATGCGAATCGCTACCTGCGCGCCAATGAATGGGGTCTATTCGTGCAGGATAAGTTTCAGTTTCGTCCCAACCTGAGTTTCACGGTTGGATTGCGGTATGACTACGACGGCGGCATGTCTGAAAAATACGGGCATCTCTACAATTTCGATCCCGCGCAATACGATTATGACGCCACCAGCGATACGCTCATTTCGAATGGCATTGTCGTGGCCGGAAACAACAAGGAGTTTCCCAGCAAAGGGGTCAGTGCCTCTACGTTAACAGGCCGCCAATGGGGCCTTGCGCCTCGTTTGGGACTGGCTTGGAGCCCCGGCAAGTTCAACAACAAGGTCGTCGTTCGCGCCGGCTGGGGGATGTACTACGATCGAGGAGAACTCTTTACTTATCTTTCGCCGGGGTTTGCAGCTGGCGTCGTCACCGGTGGACCGTTCGGCGTCAACCAGGCACCCCCATTCGTCAGCGCGCAGGAATGCACTGCGTCCTCCTACTATTTCGGTTACATCCCGACCTGCGATCCAGGTACATACGGACTCACCAATCCCTGGGGAACGTCGCTGGGACCACCGCCGACCGGTAACCCGGCTTCGATTAATAGTTATCTGCCGAATACTGGAGTCCCGGGAGTTGGAATCGGGGCCGGCATCATCGAGGGGCAACCGCTGTTCCCCTTCGGCGTTTACAATCGCGCGAATAAGCTGCCTTACACGATGAACCAGACTCTGGACATTCAATGGCAGCCGCGCAACGACATCGCAATCGATATCGGCTACGTCGGGAACTTCGGCCGGCACGAAGTGATTCCGGTTCCGTTCAACCAGGCGCAGATCGCCTCGCCGGCCAACCCTACCCACAAAGGTACGCCGTTACAACAGGATTACACGTATGGTTATACCGTGCAGCAGCCTGGCTGCTCCGCGGGCCCGACGGCCTGCGCGATCTTTCTCCCTGACGGGACTCAGATGATGAACAACTTCGAGGGAGGCAACGCTGACCTTCGTGTTCCGTATCTGGGTTATTCATCCGAAGCGCTTTCGTATACGGCCGCCGGCGTTTCCGGCTACAACGCGTTGCAGGTCCACGTGGAAAAACGCATGAGCCACGGATTGCAGCTGGGCTTTTCCTATACGTACTCGCACGCTTTGGATGAACAGAGCGCCATGGGATTGTTTTACAACGGAAATAACCCGCTGGACTTGCGCTCCGGCTACGGCAACTCCGACTTCGACCGCACGCACGTCATCAATTTCACGTACCTCTATCAATTCCCGAACGCGTTCAGCGATTCTTCGTGGAAGGGTAAGATCACGAACGGCTGGGCCATCGAGGGCACCGGCGTTTTCCAAAGCGGCCAGCCCTACAGCATCATTGACTACACCGGCGCGGTAGGCAGCATCTTTTACGGCGTCAACGATGGCATCACCAACCCGATTGTCCCGCTCGCGCCGGGTTGCACGCCGAAGAGCGCGCTCACGGGCGTATCGGGCGCGTTCGGTACTCCGGACAATCCGCAGTACGCGCTGCACTCGGAGTGCTTCACGCTGCCGCTGCTTGCTCCCGGCGATTTGAATGGCGCGATTCCTCCCGGCGATACCTTCGAGACCAACTTCACGACGGGCCAGCGCAACATTTTCCGACAAGCCTGGCAGAGGCGCGCGGACATCTCCATCGTGAAGAACACCAAAATCACCGAACGCGTCTCGGTGAAATACACATTCGATATTTTCAACCTGACCAACACGCCCAGTTTTGACATCCCGCTCGATGATGTCTCACAAAACCAGTATTACAACAACGCGCCAGTGCAAGGCACCGACCCTCTGCCGAACAGCTGTAATCCACCCCAAACAAATACTTCGTTCTACAACTGTCCGTATGGTTTGGGCGTGGTGAACAAGACGATCGGAAGCCCGCGGCAGATTCAGATGTCTCTGAGCGTGCAGTTCTAGTCCAGCCCACGCGAGCAGGAACGGCGGCCATCCCGGCTGCTGTTCCTGCTCAGTCCATTTCATATTTCCTGCGAGCAGCGAAATTCCATCCGTTTGCGCGCGATGAATGCGGATAAAATGCACGGCATGTCCATACTCCCTGGGCGCAGCCCTATGCAACACCTGAGCGAGATGCTCGCCCGCGGCGAGATTACGCCGCGCGACGCCGCCGAGCAGGCGCTCGCGCGCGCCAACAGCAACGCGGGCCACAATGTGTATATCGCGCTCGACGCTGAAAAAGTGCGCGAGCAAGCGGAAGCGTTGCCGCAGCGATTTCCGCACCATCCCAAGCCGCTCTTGTATGGCGTGCCGGTTTCGATTAAGGATTGCTTTGACGTAGAGGGATTCCCGACAACTTTGGGTTCGCGCTTTTACGCCGAGCGCAACGGCGTGGCGCGCGAGGATTCCGCGGTGGCGGCGCGTTTGCGCTCGCAGGGCGCGATCATCATCGGCAAGACGCACATGCATACGCTGGCCTACGGCATCACGGGAGAAAATCCGGAATACGGCGATTGCGTGCAGCCCCGCGATGCGAGACGGCTGACCGGGGGGTCTTCCAGCGGCGGCGCGGCCAGCGTGCAGGAGCAGTCGGCGCTGGCGGCGATCGGAACGGACACGGGCGGGTCGGTACGACTGCCGGCGGCGCTGTGCGGAATCGCGGGGTATCGAGCGTCGGTGGGGCTGGCGGAGAAGAGCGGGTTGTGGCGCGGCGGCGTGCATCTGGCGCCGACGTTCGACACGCTGGGCTGGCTGTTCCACGATCTGCGCGATGCGCCGTTGCTGGCGGAGGCGCTGTTTGGGTGGCGCGCGCCGGACATGACGGAAACGCGTTTCCGGATTGGGTGCGTGCGCAACGAGTTTCTGCACGATTGCGACGCGCAGGCTCTGGCTGGATTTGCGGAGTGGAAGAAAAAATTCAGCGACTGCGGCGCGACGATTTTTCCGGTGGACACCGGATACTGGGACGAGGCGCTGGAAATTTATACAGCGATTACCGCGCACGAAGCTGCGGCGATTCACTCCGCAAATACCGGCGGAGATTTTTCGCACTTCCCCGCGCCGATCGCCGAACGGCTGGCGTGGGGCGCGTCGCTAGCGGCGGCTGAAATCGAAAAGTTTCGCGCGCGGCATGCGCGGTTCCGCGAGCGCGCGGACGCACAACTGCGCGAGTTCGATTTTTTCCTGGCGCCTTGCGCCGCGCTGCACGAACTTGCGGTGGGCGCCGATCATACGGAGTCGCGTCGCGCGATTCTGCGCTACACCACGCCGATGAGCCTGGTGGGAGCGCCGGTGGTGACGCTGCCGACCGCAACCGGAGCGGGAGTTCAACTGATCGCACCGCGCGAATTCGGATCGATGGCTGGTGGCGTACGCGAGGGCCGTGAGGTCGAGGCTGGGGTAGCGGGTTGTTGCGAGCGGACCGAGCCTCTGCTCAGTGGTGAAATCCGAATCTCTTCGCGCGATGGCTGCGGTTCGCTCATTCTATTCCTCTCCGATGTCTTCGTTCCACACGGCGGGGTGCGTGCGGATGTAGTCCGCCAGGAGCGAAGCACATTCGGCGGAGTCCAGATCAATTATCTGGATGCCGAGGGAGCGCAGCCATTCGATGCCGCCCTGAAAGTTGCGGCTCTCACCGACGAGCACAGTGCCAAAACCGAACTGGCGAACCAGTCCGCTGCAATACCAGCAGGGCGCGAGGGTGGTAACCATAATAAGGTGGCGATAACTGCGCTGGCGTCCGGCGTTGCGGAAGGCGTCGGTCTCACCGTGAACCGAGGGATCTCCCTGCTGGACGCGACGGTTGTGGCCAGAGCCGATGAGTTTTCCGGCGGAGTCGAAGATGGCTGCGCCGATGGGAATACCGCCTTCGGCGAGGCCGGTGCGCGCTTCGTTCAGTGCGACGGCGAGCATGGCAGCGTAGTCGAGTGGAGGTGTCATGGTCATCTTATATACGCGCCTCTGCGAGAGCTGAAAAGCAGGATTTGGAGCGCGAAAAAATGGGGCAAATACCAGCGATTAGAATGGGGTCGCTCCGTTTGTTTTCATAGAGTTGCAGCCGTTTTTAATATTTTTTCACCAGAGATTAAAGTACCAGGCCAAAGTTCGGCGGGCAGGCCGGTGCCAGGAATGGCAAATTTGTATCGAATAGAAAATCGGTTCTCCTTTGTTTTCATCAGAGTTCTCATCAGAAGGATGATTTTGTTAGGTTTATTTGTATCGAATAGAAATGGGGTGAGGCGGTGATGAGCGTTCAGTGACAAGTAAAGGATGGGGAGCGGCGCGGATGTGAATGTGGGACGAATCGTACGCGATTAGAAAATGTTTTCTCGTTTGTTGTGAGTGAGTTAGCTCGATTTCTAATAATTTGGCTGTAGCGATTAGAAATGCGCGGAGGATTTTTGCGCGGTTGGGAGGCGCCGGGCTTGCGAGCCGTCGATCGAGAGAGAATTCGTCGCGCATTTTTTTGCTCCGCAGCAAGGCTAGCATGCGACAGGCGCGCACACAGCTGTACTTCGGGATGGATCTGGTACAGATGCAGCAGCGGCGAATTGAGAGTGAGTTTGGGGGCGTGTTTTGCTGGTGTTTGTGAGGGTACAGCTATACTTCTGCCTGTAACAGATGCGCAAGTTTTGGTTTGCGCGGCGCATCGTCATGCTTCCAGGTGGCCCGTATCTCGCGGTGACGGATCAGCCTTTGCGCGCGGCCCAGCCAAGCATTAGCAGGCCGCAGGCGGCAATCCAGCTGCCGACTACACGCACAGCAATTCGAGTCCATGGTTGCCGCAATTGCACGACGAATGCCGCCGCAATTGCTACGAGAACAAACACCGCAAAAACCAGGCCGAGAAGAGCGAGAGCAGCCGTGGCGGGCTGTCCCATTCCTGACCCATTTAGATAGCCGTGAAACAGGCCGACTAATCCCGCGAGGATCGTAGTCGCACGCAAAGAGATGCGGGCGTTAGCCGCCAGCAATCCACCGAGCAACAAAAACGAGATACACGTCAAGGCTGTGCTGCCGCTCGCTTTAGTTGCGAGACCGGCCAGGCCTCCCAGAAACCATGCCAATGGCAGGACGAACATGGCCCTGCGCCCGTAGTCAGCCCCGCGCTGTCCGGCGAGCAACGCGAGCGCCAACACGGGAAGCAAATCTTCCGGGCTTAGCAAGAAATGCAGAAGGCCGTCATAGACCGGACCAAGGCCCGTGGAATTGAGGTGAGCCTCTGCGTGCGACGGAAAGATGGCCAACAGAAGTAGAACACCAAGCAATATCAGCAAACGCGCGCGGATTGGGGTGCGGTTGCTCATGCGAAGACCTTCCACATGAAGAACAGCCCAGCGATTGCGACGCTTGCTCCAGCGATACGGAGCGCGCGCTGCCCCCAGGGCCACTTATGAATTAAACCAATTGAGATTCCGACGGCATGCAAGCATCCGGTGGCAATTACAAAGCCGAGGCTGAAAAGGAGAGCGTTCTGACCAGGTGGTAACTCGCTTCCGTGTGCGTGGCCGTGGAAAATCGCGAAGAAAGAGACAACCAGCCCGGCGACTGCGAGCGGTGGCCGGATTTCGAACATGACCAGCGCGCCGAGCATAATCGCTGACGCAGCGATGCCGACCTCAGTTCCCGGCAATGGCACGCCCATCAATCCCAACATTCCGCCAAATGCCATGACGATAGGAAAGGCGACAGGCAACAACCAAATCGCAGGCGCACCGAGCTGCGCACCCCAAAGCCCCACCGCAACCATTGCGAGGACGTGATCCAAGCCGGAAATTGGATGAAGGAAGCCGGTCAGAAAACCGATCGCCTGACCCTGCACGGGATGCGCCAACGCAGATTGAGTCCAAAACGTCAGCGCGAAAAGCAAAGCGAGCCATTTCGTTTGAATGTGGCACTTCGCGCGGCTCATCTAACAACTCCCAAAAGAATCGCCACGCGCTGAATGGTCCAGAACGCTCCGAGCGAGCCGACCGTATAACCCGGGAGAGCTTGAACCCAATGCGGCCAACGCACCTGCAAGATGCGGAAGGAACGTTCGAGGAGCAGTACCAACAGGATAAAACCGAGCTGTCCGATTTCGACGCCAACGTTGAAAGTCAAAAGGGCTAAGGGGAGTTCCGTGCGCGGCAAGCCGGCGCTTGTGAGCGCGCCCGCAAAGCCGAATCCGTGCAAGAGACCAAACGCAAACGCCACGACCCACGGATGGCGAATGGTGAAACTGGTTTCCCCGCGCCACACGCGCACGATTTCCGGTCCGAGAAAGAGAATGCT
Source organism: uncultured Acidobacteriota bacterium (assembly GCA_963742475.1). GTDB lineage: Bacteria > Acidobacteriota > Terriglobia > Acidiferrales > UBA7541 > Palsa-295. The sequence goes on from CAVULY010000001.1 coordinate 20,345, forward strand.
CAAGGCGATGGCGGCATTCAACGGAATCACTGGCGCATTCGCATACCCGAGCGTCGCAATTGCGAGCGTGATGCTGTGCGCCACGGTAAATGCTGTGACGGTTTTCAGCAACATCCAGCGGTCTTTCACGATCAGCAACAAGCCGAGCAAAAACAGGAGATGGTCCGCTCCCAGCGAAATGTGCCGAATGCCTTGCACGATGAAGGTGCCCGCGACAGCCCAGCGGCTTTGCGAGGCGGCCATCTCAAACCAGGATTGCGACGGATGGACAATCGTGGTGGACTTTCGGCCGTCCAACATTTCGACTCGCACCAAAACATCCGTGATGGTGCCTTGCAATCCTACGAACTCGATGCGCTTTCCGGCCAGACCACCTTTGACTTCGATCGCGCGACGTTCCACCAGCGAATCGGTGAGCTCTTGCAAAGTAGGCGCGCTCAGGTTCTTGGCATCATTTGGCAGTTGCAGCACGATGGGCAGACGCATGCCCGCATTTACTGGCGTGCGCCACAGAATGTCGTAATGCTCCGGGGAAGTTTCCTTGATTTCCAAATAGGCCGGGCGGGTTTCGTGGGCCAGCGCGCGAGGCGCGATAGCCGCGCACAGCGCAATCGCCAGGAACAGGAAAATTCTGATCCGTTGCCGCGGAAGTCTCACGGCGCCAGTCCTGGCTCATCGGCTTGCGGAGCGCCTCGCGTCTGCGTTGGGGCTCCAGTCTTGCTCTCCGCAGTTTCTGCAGGTGGCCGTGGCACTATCACCTCATACTTTGCCCGCATGGCTGCGTACGCCTGGTGCCATGCAATTACTTTCTGATCCGCCAGCCATGCGGTCTTTACGTCCGGCTCTACTTCTTCAAAGGCGGGAATGCGTCCTGGTACGATCGATTCGATCCAGACGAGGTGCCAGCCGTAGCCAGACTCGATGGGCCCCTGCCACGATCCGGGCTTCAACTGAAAAAGTCCCAGGGCGAAGGTGGGACCAAACTCTTTGGCCAACTGTTCCGGCCCACGATCGCCGTAGTAATCCTGAAACATGAAGGGGTCTGCAAGAGCCACGGCGGCAGGCGAGTCCTCGGGTTTGGCAGCAATCTTTTCGAGTGCTATTGCGGCATCACTCTGCGCACGTTGGCCGCGGCGGTCGAAAGAAAAGAAGAGATGGCGGAAGGTGGCGCGATCCGGGAGCGCAAACTTCTGAGAATTCTTCGCGTACCAATCTTTGAGTTCTTGAGTGCTGGGCTCGTGTGCGGACGCTACGTCCTCGGAGAGGAACTCCATCTTTTGCGCCATGCGGCGCTTGACGATGGTGTCGTCCTTATCGAGGCCCATCGCCAATCCCTCGCGGTAGAGAATTTCCTGGCGAATGAATCCTTCAATCAACCCAGTGAATTCCTCTTGTGTCGGCTGGCGATGCCACTGGGAAACGAAGGAGATGTCCAGTTGCCGCACGTCATCCAGGCTGATCACAATCTGATGATTGACATTTCCGCTTTGACCGCGATTCACGAAGGCGTACACCACAAACAGCACCAGGCCGATCAGAAGGAAATGCACCAGAGGTTCGCGCAATGCGCGCTTCAGAATTGCGCCAAGACGGCTGCGCGGCCGGAACTGACTTGCCGCGGGCCGCGCAGCGTCAAACGCTGATACCGGAACGCTCAGCTGAGGACCGTTGCGTTCCGGCCCTTCAACTTCAGTTTGTGTCGGCATGAACGTCCGACTCGGTCGAGGGCTTGCCCTTAGCGTTGTCAACCAGGTTGATTACCGGCGGGATGACTTCGTAATTGGCGTATCCGAATTCGTTGCTGCGCGCGGCGAAATACTTTTCGCCCAATTTGTAGACGGTGACTTCGAACGGCGTGCCCGCAAGAGTGGTGATGATCTTGCCGTTCTCGATCGAGTATGCCGACGAGATGCCTTGATAGCCGGTCTGAAACAAGTTTCCGAAATCACTCGGCTGCGTGGCATTCCTTCCCACGTGGTAGACGATGGTTTGCCCGGTCTTATCGTAAATAACCTTCACCCTGCCTCCGGTGACGTTGTTGCGAATCCATAGGAATTTCCCGACAATTAATTGCTTCAGGTCGGCATCACCGAGAGCCACTGCACCCTTCTGTTGGAGAGAAGCAACGGTCGTGCCGGCAGTGGCTTTCTTGCGGGCTTCTTCCGAAGGCGTGTACCAGATCGGGGAACTCCACGCCCGCTCTTGCACCGTCGGAGCAACGACATCGGTGATCGGCACGCCCAGTTGATGCGCCTGGATTGTGGTCCAGCGGGGTGTGGGAATTTCCAGCACGCGGGCATAGTAGAAGGCGTGGAGGCTGGGATCGAATTCCGGATCCGTCCAAACCGTTTTCAGTTCCGTCGAGCCGATCGTATTCGTATAGGTGGCATTTGCCAGGTCCACTGTGCTCCCGATTGCCGGCACTTTCCCGGTAACGACATCGGGTTTGCGGTCGCCTGCCCATACGACATCGAATACCTTTTCGAAGCTCTGGCCGCTCTTCGTCCAACCCTTGACGACCTGTATGCGGTCGAGATTGCCGGATGTCGGATCCTTCACGGCCCAGACGATGAACGTGGGCGCCTTACCGTCCATTTTTTTCAGGTCGCCGCCCATGGGAACGCCGTCCCGGTACCCGGTCTTCACCCAATCCTTATCCTGCACATCCGAGCTTTTGAAATTCCATCCCCCGAAAAAGCGCAACTTGATATGCGGGCCGCTGGCGGCAAACGTCTCTTTGCGCTGCATCGCTTCAAAGAGAGATGCGCGCGTGTTCTCTTCCGCCCAAACGCCAGATACCCCAGCAGGATTTTCCAGGCGTGTGTCCAATCCGGCGAAGATGTGGCCGGCCATGCGAGTTTCGATCGTTCCGTCCAGGTGAGCGTGCCCGCCATAGAAGTTGTCCTGGCGGTACGGAGTGCCGGTATTGTGCGAGTCGGAGCCGCCGACGATTCCAAATTTATACGGGTTATAGCCCTTCGTATCCTGCATCGTCAGGCCGTCTTTAAGAGCTTGCCGCGCGTAGCTGCCAACGATGTGGTCAAAACGCCCCTCAGGATCGCCTAGCAGGTATGAGAGAACTTCGTAGTTCGCGAACTCATCATTCGGCGAAAGAGCGGGATGGGTCTCTGACTGACCCTTAATCTGTTTTATTTCGACCAGCCGCTCGTTGCGGTCGCGGGACTCCGCCCACGCCGCGTCAATCGGCCTGCCGTAACTGTCCACGTCAATCGGGTACATGTGGCCGTCGCTCAGATTAGCGTTGTGCGAAATCGCGAGAAGTTCGTTGCCTGCCTTGCGCTGCGCGTCCATCCATTTCCACAAATCTTCGGGATGGCTGGAGTCCAGCGAGGAGAAGGGCATTTCCGGCACCTTACGGCATTCCTTGAAGAAAATGTTGCGGTGCATGTTTCGGAAGTCTGGCGTAGAAGTCCACTCGTAGGCACAGAAAGCGGTGAACTTTCCTGGTTTGTTGTACTCGTCGGCGATCTTGTTGTTTTCTGCCCAGACGGTGCCCGCGACTTCCGGCTTCACCAGTTCCGAGATCGGTTTGCCATCGATCATGCTCGCACCCAACCACAGATAGATTCTCTGGATGTCGGCCGCGTCATGGACTTTCAGTTTCTCGGCGATGGGTAGTTTGCTGAGCGGGGAACTGGGATCGTTCGAGAGCCGCACGGTGCCGGCATATTCAGAATGGTCGGTCACGCCTCCCCAATCGAGTGGCGTATCAATCTTGATGTCGTAGCCCAGCGGGTGCTTGATGGTCTCTCCGTTCCAATACTTGTAGGAATCGGCCGGACCGGTGATGTGATTGCCGAAAATATATGCGTCAAATGACCAGCTGGTGTGCTGGTGCGTTTCGCCAAAATAGGCATTGCGGTCCGGGTTCCGTTCCACTTGTGGCGGATCGGCTGGAACTGCGCGGGACGAATTCGGGGCGGTCGTCGAAACGATTGCTGAAGCCGGCTGCAGACGAGCAGCTGAAAAGTTCCTGCCTAGAACCGACGAGCGAGATATGGTTCCGATTGCCGCCACCAGCGTGAGAGTGATCACCACTACAAAAACGGACTTACGCTTGAGATATCGGGCGGCGGTTTCCATTTTGAGCCTCGCTTAAGGAAGCTAAAATCTTTGGGTGACAGACTAAAGTGTGAAGGGCCGGTGGGCTATTGTCAGTTTTGACAGTGTCCGATTTGATCGAGCGACCAGAGTACTGATAAATCGCGTTAGCGGAGAAAGTGCAGGTGCGCTGGCTGCATGCAGGCGACGATGCCGGCGAGGGTTGCAAGCGCAAGCAGCAAGAAACCGATCGGTTTCATGACGTTCCTCCTTTCGGATTTTTGGCACCACCTTTCGCTCTGCGCAGTCACGCGTGGGAAGCGCTGTGCGTCAGCGGAAGGTGGACGGAAAGGGACTGGACGATCTCATCTGTAGTGACGCTGGCGCTCGTAGCTTGGGATATTGTTTAGTGCTGCCTTTTACGCTAGACCTGATCCGGTTCGAAGTCTAGCCGACTTAGAAGCTCATCGGTCGGCGAATGCTTCGGGGCGGCTGGAAACGAGACCAGACGTTTATTTTTTGCGCTTTCCAGAAGCGCGGTTGCGCTGCTATCGTGAGCCGAGTCGCGCACCTCTGCAAAGGAGGATGGGATGCGTTTTCCAAGACGCCAGCTGCTGCGAAGCCTGTCATTTGCTTTCGGGTCGAGCTTTCTCTGGAACGGGAAACAACTCGGCGTAGCTGCGCAGACAGCCACAGGGACAAAGGTCTCCCCGCCCGCTGCGGGAGCCGCTGTTCACGATGGAATTGCTGGAGGAACGGAAATGGAAAAGGTGACGGGAATCGGTGGATTCTTCTTTCGAGCCAAAGATCCGAAAGCGCTGGCGCTGTGGTACCAGGAACACCTGGGAATTTTGACGGTACCAACGAAGGAAGGGGAAACCTCGTGGCAGCAAGAGGCAGGATCAACGGCTTTCACTCCCTTCCCTGAGACGACCAAATATTTCGGGGATCCCCAGAAGGTTTGGATGCTGAACTTTCGCGTGCGGGATCTGGAGAAAATGGCGGCCCAGCTACAAGCTGCGGGAATCGAGGTGAAGGTTGATCCGGAGTCTTATCCCTACGGGCGGTTCGCCCGCCTGCATGACCCTGAGGGAAATCCGATCGAATTGTGGCAGCCGAAGTGATGAGGCGCTAAAGGCTGGGTTGCAAAGCAGTCGAGGATTGTTGCTCAATTTCTCCTGTGTTGCAACAGATGCGTAGGTGACCGAATTTGCGTTCGGCTTCCCGATTGACCAACAGTGATTGTGTCGTGGCTGGTCAGCGGCGCGGTACTTTGACGAGCAGTTCTTTCCGCATAACGGTGGCCCAGGAGACTCCCGGTAGAACCCGAGAGTTGCCCAGGAACCAGCGCACGCAACCTTGTGGAGATTCTTGGCTTCACGGGTGAGCCGAAAACCCTCTTCTCGGTTCGTCATTGGCGGACCATTCTGCTCGGCAACCAGATTCGAAAATTGGAAATTCGAATGGTTGCAGATATCGTGATGCGGCTAAAAGGGAAAGAAATTTTAGTTGCGGCGGCCTGCAGCCATCCGAATTGTTTAGTACTGCCTTTTAGCGTGGAGCTGATCCGGCTCGCAGCGTAGGCGACACCGCGAAGGTCGACGTTCACGAGCGGGCGATTCCGTGCAACCACGCTGCTCGTAACCGGAGTTGACAATGCACTCCGGTTCTCAGCTAACTTGATCGGAGCTTTGTCCGCAAAATAAGTCATCTCAATGGGCCATCAGGCCGCCCATTCATCGAATCGGCGCATAATCTCCATGAGCTTGCATCCCATCAGAATGACAGAGCCACACAATATGAAGGGGAAGGCATAGAGTAGGAGATGCTTGCGCGAACGGGCTAACTCAAACACCCGCATCTTCACGATGGCGTATACGTTCGCTGAGAAATAAGCAACCGCCAAACAGCTCACTACCAAGTTATGCATCTTGTTGCTCCTCCTTTTACCGTGGGAGTTGCGCGCCGGTCGTGATGGTCGCGCCGAACACGATGTTTCCTCTTGGGAGGAGCGCGCAGTGGCGACGACCGAGCCGCCGCCACTGGGTTCGCTATTGCATTAGGTGCGCAATGGGATGCGAGTCATTGAAGACCGTCCTCGATACCAGCACCGTCCTGGACGGTCCCAGCCTTAGAGTTGAGACCATCCTCCGTCTACCGGAAGTTCGGCACCGGTCGTGAAGGTCGCATCGAACGCGAGGAAGAGGACGGCCTTGGCGATTTCCTCCGACGTCCCCCAGCGCTTCATGGGAACCATGCCGGTCATCTTCTCCCTAAGCTGGGCGGCCGCGTCCTTATCGGGGAACATCTTGCCCAAGATCGGCGTGTCGATGGGACCGGGCGTCACCGCGTTGACGCGAATCTCGCGAGGAAGCAACTCAGCGGCGAGCGTCCGAGCGAACGATCGCAGCGCAGCCTTGGCGGCTCCGTATGCGGCGTTGCCGGGCATTCCCTTGACGTTGGCGATCGAGGTCGTGAGGACGACAGAACCTCCCCGGTTTATTAGCGGCGCGAACTTCTGCACCGCGAAAAGCGGTCCCTTGGCGTTCAGGTTGAACATCTCGTCGTAGATGGCCTCGGTGATGCTCTCCAGAGGCGCTCGGGTGCTAAACCCGGCATTGACGAACAGCAGGTCGAGGGTGTCGAACTCGGCCTTCGATCGAGAGACGAGTGCGTCGAGATCCGTCAACGACCGCGCGTCGCTCGAAACCACGAGGGCCTCATTCCCAAGCTCTTTCTGCGCCGATTCCAGGCCGGCCTTCGAGAGACCCGTCACCAGAACGCGCGCGCCTCCATCAAGGAGCATCTTCGCCGTAGCGAGCCCCATGCCGCTCGTGCCGCCGATAATCACCACCTTTTTATCTTGGTACCGTTCCATGTGTATTCTCCTCGCGAGGTTGGGGTTGCTTTGTTTCTTTTTGAACTGTTTGGTATGATAATCAGGCGCGGAGGCTGCGGTCAAGGGATATTTGAACTATTTAATTCAAAATTCCGTAGGACCCTGTGGACGAGCACGCAGCTCCGCAATCGCCTGCTGATTCTAGTCACCGCGACCATTTCGCCGCGACCGGCGCTCCTTCAGGACACCGCGCTTAAGGATGCTGGGCTGAGACAAGTCGACGCCGGAGACGTTGACGACGGCCTGCCAGGCGGCTTCCTGACTGGCGCGATCGTGGAGGTGTGGGTGGCGCTGCGCCTCAATTGGGCCTGAGAACTTCCCTTGAGCCGAGGCGAAGAATTGCCCTGAGACGTCGGTTCCGAACTCCGACGCCTGGAGGTACCGACGGGCCGCGGTCTCCGGCGTCTGATTCATGCCGGGAATGAGGTTCACAATTGGGATAAACAGATACTTCAACAACGGGCCAGCGCTTCGCACCACCTTGGTGTCGGTCGCCCCACCGGGCGAGACAGCATACACGGCCATGCCGGAGGGTAGCCGGCGCGCCAGCGCAGCGACCCACCAAGCGATAATGAGCTTCGCGTCGGCATACGCGTTGTTGGGCACGTACTTCACGTTCGGCCCGTTGCGAATCAGGGCTTCCACAGCGGCTGTTCGGTCACCCCGGTGGTATTTGGCCGCGAAGGCTGGCACGTCGGTGTACTTGAACATGGGGACGCCCCCTCGGGCTGGCTCCGCACCGGCGATAACAATCCGCGCGTTGGGGCTCAGCAGGTTGGCGCGGAGCAACCCGACAGTCAGTTGATGATGGCCGATCAGCGGGGCCTGAGAAACCTCGACGCCCGCCGCAGTGAGCAAGCGCTTCTTAAATGGGACCAACCCTGCATTGAGCAGTAGGAAATCGATCGGCTGACCGCGCTTGACCAGCTCGGCGAGGGCGGACTGAACGCTGGACGGCGAGTCCAGATCCAGCTCCAGCGGCGTGAAGACCTTTTTCTTGGTCTCAGCCGCGAGTTGAGCAGCTGTTTGCTGGACCTGGGCCAGGCTGCGCCCGGTGACGATGACCTGGCGGTAGCCCTTGGTGGCGAGCATGCTGGCTGCCGCATAACCGAGCCCAGAGGTGGTGCCGGTAACGAGAGCGATCGAATGTTCCATGGGCGTCTCCGTGGTAAAGGGTGAAGGTCGAGTCGTGAGGCCCCGCGAAATCAGGGCCGACTTGCTAATTTCGAACTATTCGGTTATATATTGGGGGGATGGAAAGTGTCAAGGAGTTTTGAACTAAATGATTCAAAAGACCGCTAGGCCGCGTGGTCGACCGCGCAGCTTCGACGAGACGGGGGCGCTGGAGAAGGCGACTCAGGTGTTCTGGTCGAAGGGCTACGACGGAGTGACGATTGACGATCTCGTCGCCGGGATGGGCGTGGGACGGCCGAGCCTGTATGCCGTGTTTGGGGACAAGCGGGCGATATTCTTGCGCGTCCTTAAGGCGTACGCAGAACGGAAGGGCGCAGCAGCCGCGAAGGCACTGCTCTCGCCACAGGGTCTTCGCGACTCGATCGCGGGCTTTCTGAGGTACGCCGTCGAAAGTGCGACCGAGAAAGGGTCCGCCCGGGGCTGCCTAATGGTGTGCGTTGCGCCGCTTGTGAACGACGCTGAGGTTCAGCGGTTCCTGCAGAGCGCGGTCGCCGGCGGCGCGGCGCTGGTAGAGCGTCGTTTCCGCGACGGGATCTCTGCAGGAGACATCCCGCCTGACTTTCCTGTAGCCGTGCGCGCGATCCAAGTCACGGATTTTGCTCGTGGCCTTACCATGCGTGCGCAGATAGGCACGCCGCGCAAGACGCTTCTCAGGGATGCCGAGGAAGCGGCCGACTTGGTGCTCCTGCCGCGCCTGCCGCATAGCCAGCGTGCAAGGTCATAGGTTGGCGACGAAGAAGGCGGATTAAGGCCTTCGTACGTAGAACGGTAGGGTCAGGTGTGCCGCAACTCGCCTTCCGAAGTCATGTCCGAACGGTCAAACCGGAGGTTATCAATCACGTTCTGCCCATCGTGAGATATAGGAAGAGCCTTTAGACGCAACTTTCGCGAATCACCACTGGGGCATTACAAATTCGGAGGGTGGCAGGGTTTGCGGAAGTGATTGAAAGAGAAGCAAGCTTTGGTTGCGGGGGCCTGATTTGCAGCGAAGGCTTACTTGGGAGAGAGCGGAAGACTGCGGCTAGATGTGGCCGTCCTTTGTTGATTTTTGCTGCGGCGCGGAGAATTAGCCAGCGCTGTTTGCCATCCATGCGCGCGAATTGCTTGGCGAAGAGACGGAGCTGGCGAGTGGTTTTCTTGTCGAGGCCCCAGATGGAAGCAGGCTGCTCTTTGGGGACGTGCAGCTTCTTGACGGGAGTTTCGTCGTCGGTGAAAAGCTGATAGAGAGGGACTTCCAGGGCACGGGCGAGTTTTTCCAGAGTTTCGATGGAAGGAACGGTGCGGCCATTTTCCAGGCGCGAGAGGTAGCAGCGGAACAGGCCGGTGCGTTCCTGGATATCGCCTTGCGAGAGATTTTGCGCCTCGCGCAGGCGTTTGAGCCTTTCGCTGATAACCATGGGCGAGAGCTTACAATAATCTGCCGTGCCGACTCAATTATTGTTGGGGGCAAGATGCCCCGAATGAAAAAGGGGAGGCATCGCTGCGGTCTGCTCCGCACTGGCACATTTTCGATGCTTATTTCGCTGTTTCCGAGAGTGCGCGTGAATGTTCAAAGAGGCGAAAAGTGAGCCATATTGAACAGATTTCAATGGGCGCTTAAGTCATGATTCGCGAGTAAAGCAGCCCCGCCATCCGCGCAACCCGCAGCCACAAAGCCATACCGGGCAACCGAAGGATGATCAGGCAAGGTTATGAAAAATGCGTATTCTCCGCTCGCTTCAATATTTTTTTCTCGCCCTTATGATTTTAGCGGTGCCAGCGACGTCGCACGCGCAATTCAGCGCGCAAATCACGATCGCGCCACCGGAATTGGTGACGTACGCGCAGCCAATCTGCCCACAGGAAGGTTATCTGTGGACGCCGGGTTATTGGGCTTATGGCGACGAGGGTTACTTCTGGGTGCCGGGCACATGGGTTGAGCCGCCGACTGTCGGCTACCTGTGGACTCCTGGATATTGGGGATGGGGCAACGGAGCGTATGCATGGAACGGCGGGTACTGGGGACCGCAAGTGGGATTTTACGGCGGAGTGAATTATGGATACGGCTACGGCGGGTCGGGATATGAGGGCGGCTACTGGCGCAACAATCAGTTCCGCTACAACACTTACGTGAACAATGTGGGCGGCGAGCACTTCCGCAACACTTATAACAGGACGGTGGTGATCAACAGGACGAACTACGTCAGCTATAACGGCGGAAACGGTGGAAACAGGGCGAGGCCAACGGCTGCGCAGGAATCGTATGTGCGCAGCGGGCGGCATACTCCGGCAACCGAGGCACAATCAAGCCATCAAAACGCTGCGAGCGGGAATCATGAAATGCTGGCGTCGGTGAATCACGGGCGTCCGGCGATTGCGGCGACGTCGAAGCCCGGGGAGTTTACGGGTAAGGGCGTGGTAGCAGCGCGCGGTGCTCCGGCGGAGACGCGGGCGACGGAGAACGAAGGCAGCGCGAGCGCGAGAGCAAGGCTACAGAACAGGGCCGAAGCGAGCAAGGCTGCCGAGACGAAAGCGACGGAGAACAAGGCCGCTGAGAATCGAGCAGCAGAGAGCAAGGCTACAGAGAACAGGGCCGAAGCGAACAAGGCAGCTGAGACGAAAGCGACGGAGAACAAGGCCGCTGAGAATCGAGCAGCAGAGAGCAAGGCTACAGAAAACAGGGCCGAAGCGAGTAAGACAGCTGAGACTAAGGCGACCGAAAACAAGGCCGCTGCAAACGAAGCTGCCGCGAACAAGGCAAGTGAGAAAAATGCGGCTGCGACGCGTGCAACGGCGAACAAAGCTAATGAGCGCAATGCCGCAGCTACTCGTGCGACGGAGAACAAGGCAGCGGAAACGAAGCCAGCTGCAGAGCCGGCGGCAAAGCCCGAGCACGCGAGCGCACCGCCGGCCACACACACCGCGGCACGCCCTGCTCAGCCAGCCCCCAAACCCGAAGCGTCACGACCGGAGCCGAAGCCGGTAGCCGCAAGGCCGGAGCATCAGGCGGCACCGCAGCAACAACATCAGGCAGCGCCGCAACAACAGCACCAAACTGCACCGCAACAACAACATCAGGCTGCGCCGCAGCAACAACATCAAGCTGCTGCGCCCAAGCCGGCCGCCGCACCAAAGCCCCAAGCACAGCATCAGACTGAGGCGAAACCGAATTAACCTGAACCCCGCTGAGACGTAATGGTCTCGCGGGACTGATAGCATCATACCGGTGAGCGGTTCGTGGAAAAAACACGAGCCGCTCATTTTTTTTGGCCTGGGCGAGTGCGCGCCGCAGGAGCGACGAGGCGCGATCGGGCGCGAAGATGAGCCAACGCCGGAGGTTTCGCGAATCGGCAACTACGTCTGTTGCAAGAGCCGCGCGCGCGGAATGCGCGTTACGGCTCGGTGGGCGCGGTGGGTGGAAGGTGCTCTTCGAGATAGCGCAGGAGCAGGCTGTAGAGATGGAGCGTGGTGCCGGCGCCTTCGTTGATGGCGTGGGTGCGGTTGGGGTATTCCATGAAGTCCACGGGCTTATCGAGTTCGATCAGGCGATTGAGGAGGAGTTCGGTGCCGGCGTAGTGCACATTGTCGTCGCCGGAGCCGTGAGCGACGAGCAAGTGGCCGCGCAAGCCTTCGGCAAAATTGACGGCGGAGCTGCTGCGATAGCCTTCGACATTTTGCAGGGGCAGGCCCATGTAGCGTTCCTGGTAAATGGTGTCATAGAGACGCAAGTCGGCGACGGGCGCGACCGACATTCCCACCTGATACAGATCCGGAGAGCGGAACATGAGATGCAGCGTGCTGGAACCGCCGCCGCTCCAACCCCAGACAGCGACGCGTGATGAATCGGCGAAGGGATGAGACTGAAGGAAATTTTTCAGCGCCGCGGTTTGATCGTGAACGATTACGGGATGGATGGCGCCATAGACGATTTTTCGCCAGGCGCGGCCTTTCGGCGCGGGCGTGCCGCGATTATCGAAGCTGATGACGAGGTAACCGGCCTGGGCAACGGCGCGATTGTAATCGTTGTTCCATGCGCCCCATTCGTCGAGGACGGTTTGCGCCGCAGGTTCTCCATAGACGTAGACGAGAACGGGATATTTTTTGGCGGGGTCGAAATGAGGAGGCTTGAGCATCCAGGCGTCGAGGGTGACGCCGTCGCCGATGTCCACCTTGAAGAATTCGGTGGGAGAAGCGACGAGCGGAGCGACAGTAGCGCGCAGTGCGGCGTTGTCTTCAAGCACGCGTGCTGAATGATGCGCGGGAAGCTCGACGAGATCGGTGGCGGGCGTGAGGTCCGCGCGAGAATACGTGTGGAAAGCCCAGTGCGCGTCGGGAGAAATGTCATAACGATGAGTTCCAGGCGCAGTGGCGGGACTGACGCGCTGGGCAGGCTGCGAGCCATCCAAGGGCACGCGGTATAGATAACGCTGGGTGGCATTTTCCGGAGAGGCGATGAAATAGAGCGAGGAGGCTTTTTCATCCACGCCGCAAATTTCGGTGACGTCGTAGGCGCCGGTGGTGATGAGCTGCACGCGCTTGCCGTCGCGGGAGACGAGGTAGGCGTGGCGCCAGCCGTCGCGCTCGCTGAGCCACAGGAAGTCCTGGTCCTTGTGGACCCATTGGATTTCATCCATCACATCCACCCAGGCAGCATCCTGATCGCGAAAAACCTGGCGGACCTGGCCGGTGGAGGCGTCGGCGAGCAAGAGATCGTTGGTATTCTGCAGGCGATTCAAATGCTCGATGGCGAGTTCGCTGGAATTGCCGGCCCACTGGAGGCGCGCGATGTAATTATCGCGGGGATCGCCGGGGACCTGCATCCAGCGGGTCGCGCCACCATCCACGCTGACGACGCCGGCGCGGACGGACGAGTTTGTGGTGCCGGGAATCGGATACGGAATATTGAGGACGGTGGGATACACGCCGAGGCCAGGATAAGGAAAGCCGGTGACAATTTCTTTGGGGGCGCCGAGATTGTAGAGCAGTTTGAAAATTCCGACGTTGCTGGTGTCGAATTGCCAGTAGGCGACGCGGCGGCCGTCGGGACTCCAGCGGAAGGCGTCGCGAATATCCAGTTCTTCTTCGTAGACCCAGTCGGAAGTGCCGTTGATGATGGTTTGCGAGCCGTCGTGGGTGAGTTGGGTGATCTTTGCGGTGGAAATTTCTTCCACGTAGATATTGTTGGCGCGGACGTAAGCGGCTTGCGAGCCGTCCGGTGAGAATTTGGCGAACATTAACGAAGATGCGGGAGCGTCGCCGCCGAGTTTACGCAGAGCGCCAGACTTCAGATCCAACACCCAGTAATCTCCGCGGGTGTGCTGGCGCCAGACCGGCGCGGAATTGGTGTAGAGAAGCAGGCGAGACTTGTCCTTGGACCAGGCGTAGTTTTCGATTGCGAGCGGAACCTTTGCGCCGGAGGGAATGAGTTGGGCGGCGGAGACGAGAACTTCGCGTTTTCCGGTGGCCGTCTGATAGCGAACGATGTCCTGCGCGTCTTTGACGTCCGCGGACGGCTCGACGGTGGTGTAGAACATGCCGTCGTCGAGCCAGCGCGCCGGGCCGAAATACTTGACCTCGAAATCCGGCGAGGCATACATGCGGTGGAGGAGCTGGTCTGATTCCTGCGAAATTTGCGCGTGCAGCGGGACGGTGGAGAGCTGCGCTGCGAAGAGAAGAGCGAGCGCGGCGAAAAATCGTGGGAATTTGGAGCACGCCGCAAAAGCCGATGGCCGTGGAACTTCGAAATTCATGCAGTCACCCCTGCCGCCTGGAATAAACCAGCAATATTTTCTCAAACACTTCGCTGCAAAAATCAATTTCTACTAATGGAAGTTGCTTTCGCGAATCTCTCTGCCGTTCGCCGGCTGAAGCGGGCGAGCATTATCCGGATAATATCTTGCAAACGCCGCGATCTGCGCGGGAGAGGCTTCGATGGGAGTTGTCATGACGTACCACGTGACATTCTCCTTGCAGGGAGGAATGCTGAAGGAGCCATCGAACAGGTAATAATTCTGATTAGCGGGCAAAAGATCGGCGGGGTTGATGAGTACTTTCTTATGTTCCTCTTCTTTCCCCTTATCGCGGGGAATGTATTTCCAGAGGTCGCGCAGCGGGGCGTTTTCGGCGCCACTCTTGATGAACACGGCGACGACGGCGGCGCGATTGGCCGCGGGATCCATGTGAACGAGGTGCAGCTCCATGTCGTACTTCTGGCCGTTGATTTGGTTTTCGCTGGCATGATGAAAATGGAATTGGACCAGCGGCAGCACAACGCCGTTGGCGGTGATGCTGCTGCCCGGCTCGTAGTTGATTTGAATGGTGAAGCCGTTGTTGATGATTTTCAGCGGCGAGAGCGTGTAATTAAATTGGATGGGGGCAAGTTCGGCGGGTTGGGCGCCGACGATGTTGATGGGAGACTGTCGCTGGCCGGTTTGCAGGCGGCAAAAGCGGGATCGAGGTCAGACCAATGGTCCGGGCCGTTCGTTCCGCTGTAACTCCAAATGGGAGGATTGGCCTGGCGCGCCTGGGCGGCTGATGGATGCGCGGAAACGAATGCGCCGCAGAGAATGAGGAACGCTAGTGCTGCGCGAGGCAAACGAGCGGTCATGGTGAACCTCCCTGGCGACGAAGGAACGGTAGCATCTCACTTTGCGGACGAATCTTCAATTATTGGGTGTGGAAAATGGGAAACGTGCGCGTATATTCGCAGGGTCCGAGCGGCAGAGAATGCGAGAACGGACGCAGTGAATTCGGCAACGGCCAGTGGAACAAGCCGAAGCGGAGGAGTCGAGGAGCATGAAGACGGCAATGAGCGTGGCATTCCTGGTTTTTATTTTCTGCAGCGCGACTGAGAAGCGCGCACGGACAGGCGCAGGGCGGGGCGCAGGCCGCGAAAGAACAGGCGGCGGATGGCGCGCAGCAGTTTGCCGCGCTGGGCGATTTGAAATTGCAAAGTGGAGCGGTGATTCACGATTTCCAGCTGGGATATCGCACATATGGGAAGTTGAACGCGGCGAAATCGAACGCGATCCTGTGGCCGACGTGGCTGGGGGGCAAGACGCAGGAGCTGATGCAATTTGTAGGAGCGGGCAAGGTGGTGGACAGCACGAAATATTTCGTGGTGCTGGTGGACGCGATCGGGGACGGCATTTCGACTTCACCATCGAACAGCAAGACGCAGGCGCGGTTGGGATTTCCGGAGTTTACGATTCGCGACATGGTGGAGTCCGAGCATCGCCTGGCAACCGAGGTGCTGCACCTGACGCATTTGCACGCGGTGATGGGAATTTCGATGGGCGGGATGCAGACGTTCGAGTGGGTGGTGGCCTATCCGGATTTTATGGATGTGGGAGTTCCAATGGCGGGCTCGCCGCAGTCAACTTCCTACGACATGCTGCTGTGGACGTCGCAGATGGACGCGCTGAAACTGGATCCTGAATGGAAAGGCGGTGAGGGGACACAGCCGATGACGGGCGCGTTCGCGGTGTACAACGAAATCGGGACGATGAACGTGACTTCGCCGGCGTACCGCGTGGCGCATACCAGCCCGCAGGAATTTCAGAAATTCATCGAGCACACGCGGAAGGAATCCACGATCAATGCGGCCACGGCTTGCGATGCGATCCGGCAACGCCAGGCGATTATTGCGCTGGATATTCCCGGGGAATTCAGCGAGACGATGGAGCAGGCGGCGAAGAGCGTGCATGCCAAGTTGCTGGTAGTGATTTCGCCGGAAGATCACATGGTGAATCCCACGCCGGCGCTGGCGTTTGCGGGAATGATGGGCGCGCCGGTGCTGACGCTGGAAACGCCGTGCGGCCATTTGGGTCTCGACTGTATTTCCGCCGGGCCGATCGTGGCGAAGTTTTTGGACGATCCCGCGTCCGTGCAGAGCATGACGTTGCATGAGACGGCCAGCCACTAGGAGAGCGCATGAATCGGCCCCGGACAGCGAGCGGAGCGGCAGCGATTGGAATCTTGGCGGCGGTTTTTGTGCTGGCAGGCGGCGCAGTGCTGCGGACGAACGCGCAGCAGAGCGAAGCGAAGGCTGGCGCGGTGACGGTGCATCGCGCGACGAAATTTGACATGTCGCCGCCGCTCGGCTCATTGCGCGGCTCCGACACCTGGGAAGTTGCGGAGGATTGTGAAGGCGCTGAGTGTGGGACGTCGCCGCGTGACGCGGATGCGAATCAAGAACAAGAACCGAAAGAAGTGGCGCCGACGCCGGTGATTAGCGCGGCGGGCGCCGCAGTGGAACAAAAAACGCAGGGGAAGCGGCCAGCGGTTCCGATGGCGGAGAGTTTTGACGGCCTGGGCTCCGGATTCACAGGGCCGCAGGGAAGCGCGACGCTGCGCAACCCTTCGGACAATAGCCTGGCGGTGGGACCCGATCACATCGTGCAAATCGTGAACACGCGGATCGCGGTGTATTCGAAGAAGGGCGCGCATTACGACAAGACGGGGACGGTAATTTATGGTCCTGTAGCCACCAACGCGATTTTCACGGGATTCGGCGGCGCGTGCGAGGCGCGCGACAACGGAGACGCGGTGGTGCGCTACGATCAGCTGGCGAAGCGCTGGCTGATCGTGATGCCGATCTTCGGACGCATTGCGCCGGGCGAATTTTCGGAGCAGGGCAAGCCGGCGCTTCCCGGCGAAGTGGATAACCCCGGCCCGGCCGTCGCGCCGCCCGCGAATCCACCGCAGCCGCCACCACACACACCACATCAGGGCCCTCCGAAGAAGGAGGGAACGTTTGCGATGTGCTACGCCGTGAGCGTGGGGCCGGATCCGCTGGGTGCTTACTATCGCTACGCGTTCGAACGAACGCTTTTCCCGGATTATCCGCGGCCAGCGATTTGGCCCGACGGCTACTATGTGCCGACGAGCACGGGCGACGACGTGATACAGAAACATGATTGCATCGCGGACCGCAGCAAGATGTTGCTGGGGCAGCCCGCAACGGAGCAGTGCATCATTATTGACGGGGTGAATTTTTTGAATAACGCGGACATTGACGGACAGAAACTGCCTCCGGCGGGGGCGCCGAACATCATGATGGCGGCGGGCGGCACGCAGCTGAAAAAAATATTCGAGGATGATGGGATTTATGCGTGGAAAGTTCACGTGGACTGGACTACGCCGGCGAATACGAAAGCCGATGGACCGGTGAAGATCGCGGTGGCTCCTTATCATTATTTGTGCAACGGGCAGTTGACGAATTGCGTGCCGCAGCCGGACACGGACCGGCGGCTGGACGTGCAGGGCGACAAAATCATGCAGAGGGTCGTGTACAGGAGAATCGGCAATCGTGAGTCTATTGTGGCAGCGCATTCGGTGGCGACGCAGGCCGGCGGTGGCGGAGTGCGCTGGTACGAATTCCGGATTGGACAAGAAGCGCGATGTGGAGCTTTACCAGCAGGGCACTTACGCGCCGGATACATTCTACCGTTGGATTCCGAGCATCGGGATGGATAAGAAGGGCGACATCGGCGTGGGATATTCGTTTGGGGGAGCGCCGAATTATGCGGGACAGCGCTTTGCGGCGCGGCGGGACGGCGACCCGAAGGGCGTGCTGACTTTTCACGAGACGGTGCTGGCGACGGGCGAGGCCGCGCAGAAAAATACGCTGAGGTGGGAGGACTACACGACGACGGCGATGGATCCAAGCGATGACTGCACGTTCTGGTACGTTGGCGATTACCTGAAGACGGGCGACGAAAATTACAGGACTAGGATTGGGGCGTTTCGCGTGCCGGGATGCAAGAGCGGGCGGTAACGGAATCGCGAGAACATCGTGGCTTGGCTGCGTGGAGGTGCTGCGCTGTCGAGCGTGCGCCGAAGCAAGCTTCGGCCAAGAAAGGCGGCGGCAAGCCGCCGCACTCCAAGATGGACTGGGCTAAGAATTTGTGCGGAGAAATATTTCGGCGCACGGCGACATTAAGTCTGGCATGAAACCTGACACGTTGGTGATTGTGAATCCCGCATCCGGCGGAGGGCGGGCGTTGCGCGCCGAGGCGGACGTGGCGAGCCTGCTCGGGGCGCGCGGATGCCACGCGAAATTTGTACATTCACGGAGCTCAGAAGACATCCGCGAGCGGACGGCGCGGGCGGCCACGGAGGGATTTCGCAACGTGGTGGCGCTGGGCGGAGATGGCGCGTTCCATCATTTGGTGGAAGGCGTTCGCGGGACGGATGTGGTGGCGGGATTTTTTCCGGCAGGAAATGGAAACGACATCGCGCGCGCGTTGAGGATTCCCTGCGATCCAGTGGCGGCCGCCGACGCATTCTTGCGCGGGCAGCCGCGAGCGGTGGATCTGGTGCAAGTGCGTTTCGGCGACGGAGGCGTGGCGCATTATATCGGCGCGGGAGGCATGGGCCTGGACGCAGAAGCCGCGCATCTGGCGAACACGCGGTTCCGCGCGTGGCCGGGTGTGACGCGGTACCTGGCGGGAGCGTTCACGATATTTTTTCGCGAGCCGCTGCTGAATGTGACGGCGGAGATGGACGGAGCGAGCTGGTCCGGCCGCGCGTTGTTTGTGGCGGTGGCGAATGCGACGAGCTACGGTGCGGGCGTGCGCATCGCGCCGCAGGCGGAGATGGATGACGGCTTGCTGGATGTAGTCGTAGTGGGCGAAGTGGGATTGATGCGTTTGCTGGAAGCGATACCGATTGTGCTGACCAGCGGAGATCTGCGCGGATTTCCGGAAGTGAGGCGCTATCGCTGCCGTCGTGTTTCGTTGCGGGCGGAGCGGGCGGCAAGGGTGCATGGGGATGGAGAAGCGTTGGGCGAGGCGCCGGCGGAGTTTGAGATTTTGCCGGGAGCGATTCGGATAATGGTGGGGAGAAAAATCACCACTGATGAACGCAGATGAACACTGATAAGGTCAAAGGCGAATAATAATAAATACGAATCCAAACGAGTACGCAGTGCTGAGATTAGCCGAGTCTGGACTATCACGGCAATGATCGCTACCTGCGCTAGCCGGTTTTTTTCTTGGAGAGTTTCAGGGTAACTTCGATATCGCGGCGGCTATCGAAGCTGGAAATGGTGCGGACGGAAGAAGTCATGTCGTCGTGCTCGGCGTGGATTTCGTAATCCACGTTCGGGTCGAGGCCGCTGAAACGATAATTGCCGGATTCATCGGCGATGTAGGTTTTTACCGCCTGGGATTTGACGTTCTTCAGGTAGACCACGCCGGAAGGCACCGGATTTTCGCTCTTATCAATCACGCTGCCGTGCAGGACTTTTAATTGGGCTTCGGCCTTTTTCTGGGCTTTGGAGTCGTCCTGCGCGCGCGCGGGAATGGCGACCAGAAGACCCAAGAAGAAAACTGCGACGATCTGAAACGTGGTGTAGTTTTTCACGGGGTCCTATTCTCTCCAGCGGTTCCACCTAGAAACGAGAAACGTTCGGCCAAATTTAGCGGCAACTCGAGCACGAGATGACCGGCGTTACGGGTTACAACCTGTAGGATGATACGGAGAACGGAAAGGATGCGAGCCTGAAGCGCGAGGCGGAAGTTATCCGATCTCCTCTTCTTCCTCGTCGTCGTCCTCTTCATCTTCCTTGACGCTGGACTTTTCCTCTTCTTCGTCCTCCTCGTCGTCCTCGTCTTCGGAGATGACGATGAGATGCACGGGATGCGTTTGCGTCACTTCCAGCTCGACGTCGCACTCCGGACAGCTGAGGATTTCGCCTTCCTCGACTTCGTCTTCGTCCAAATCAATTTCGGTGTCGCATTCCGGACATCGGGTCACGAGATTTCTCTCCTTCCTGGGTGTACGTCCACTGGCGGGCTATTATATACCGCAGGTGTCAAGCGAAGGCGAGAGGGGATGCGTAAAGGTGACGGTGCAACGCGAGTATCCGGAGCGGCCGCTGGTGGGGGTGGGCGGCGTGGTGATTGCGGAGGGGCGAGCGCTGCTGATTCGGCGCGGCGGTCCGCCGCTGGAGGGAGAATGGTCCATTCCCGGAGGCATGCTGGAACTGGGTGAGACTTTTGAGGAGGGTGTGCGGCGCGAATTGGCGGAAGAAACGGGGCTGGAAGTGCGGGTGCTGGAATTTATCGAGGTGTTCGAGCGGATTTTTCCGGGGAAGGATGGGAGGACGCAGTATCACTTCGTGATTCTGGATTATTTGTGCGCGGTGGAGAGCGGCGAGGCGAAGGCAGCGAGCGACGTGACGGATGTGGCTTGGGCGCGCGAGGAAGAACTTGCGAAGTATGCGCTGACCACGACGGCGACGCGGGTGATCAAACGAGCGTTTGAAATGTGGCGGGCGCTGGGATCAAAAGCGCCACAGAGTCACAGCGGCGCAGAGAAATTAAGAGAATAAGAAAAGAGAGATATGCGACACGGAGGGCAAACGAGCATACACACGAAGCGGTAAAATCGATTTTCTCCGGCTCGGTGCCGCTGTGGCAAGTCTTCTTGTTTTCAACTGGCGGCGGCTTCGGGGAGGCGGCCGAAGCGGCGTTCGCGGCCACGAAAATCTTCCACGGCGGCGGCGAGATCGGCGGCATCGAATTCGGGCCACATGCGCGGCGTGAAGAACAATTCCGCGTAGGCACATTCCCAGAGCATGAAATCGCTGAGGCGGCGGTCGCCACCGGTGCGAATCAGCAGATCCACATCGAGGGCCGGTCCGTTCGAGTGGGTGACTTCACCGAGACGCTTGGCAAATTCACGTTGAGAGACTTCGAGGCTGGAGAGCATCCAGCAAGCGGCGCGCAGGATGGCGTCACGCGCGGAGTAGTCCACAGCGATGCGCAATTCCAGAGCGCGTCCGGCGGCGGTGAGCCTTTCGGCGGATTCGATAGCCTGCGCGAGGGAAGGAGGAATGCGGTCACGACGGCCGATGACGCGCAAGCGGACTCCGGAAGCGGCACAGGTGGCAGCTTCGGTGCGAAAATATTGTTCGAGAAGCGCGAGCAAGGCCACGACTTCGCTCATGGGGCGTTCCCAGTTGTCCGAGGAGAAGGCGTAGAGCGTCATGGTGCCGATGCCCAGGCCGGGAGCAGCGCGGACGACGCGGCGAACGGATTCCACGCCGGCGCGGTGCCCTTCGGAACGGGCCAGGCCGCGGGAGGAAGCCCAACGGCCATTACCGTCGAGGAGGATGGCGACGTGGAGCTCGGGTTGAGTTACTAGCTTCAAAGTACTTTTATTCATAGAGTATCCCGGGAAAATTTTTTGGCGAGCCTAACCCTCGCGCGTGACGCGGATCAGAGCTTCCATGTGGTTCAGATACTTTTCAAGCGCGCGGCGGCCGGCGGCCGTCAGGCGATATTCCGTCTTGGGCATGCGGCCGTCAAAGGACTTGGCGCAGCCCAGATAGCCGGCGTCTTCCAATTTGCGCGCGTGCACGCTCAAGTTGCCGTCGGTGGCGCGCAGCAACTGTTTCAACTCGTTGAAGGTGAGCGATTCGTTCACGGCCAAGGCGCTGACGATGGCCAGGCGCGTGCGCTCGTGGATCAGGCGGTCGAGATTCGTCGCCGTATTTTCCGCGGGCCGCGCAGCGGAGGCGGTTCGTTTGTTGCGCTCGTCGCCCTCCACACGATCACGACGATACGCTCCTGATTTAGCCACCATATTTCCTCGCGATGACGGCTCCAAAAATAATGTGTAAGCCGCCGAAGCCCGCCGCCAGAAGCGCGTTCTGCCAATTCCAAGGGCTGAACAGGGCGACGGCACCCAAGACCATGAAGCACAAACCCATC
The DNA here is from genome assembly GCA_963742475.1 of uncultured Acidobacteriota bacterium. Classification (GTDB taxonomy): domain Bacteria; phylum Acidobacteriota; class Terriglobia; order Acidiferrales; family UBA7541; genus Palsa-295. Next base: position 42,200 of record CAVULY010000001.1, read on the forward strand.
AAGGGGACGATGCGAATGGAATACGAGCCGCCGGTGACGACGCCGGTTCCGTAAAGCAACAGCCACTGGCCGGGAATTGGGCCTATTTCACCGGAGCGCAGATGCAAGATGGTGAGCAGCGCGCCTACAGAAAGAGGCGGCGCAAAACTATAGACGAAACGCCTGCCTGGCCCGGTGAACAGAGATGACCCGGCCCGGCGAGCTTTGGAATAGGTGGTCCAGCTGGCAATAAGGATGGCGATGAAAGCCTCGGAGATCCAGGTGAGCAGCCACGGCAAAGGAGAAGCCTGGCGCGAAGCGATGGCCGCAGCGCCCAGAGCGGTGATGCCCATGGCGACGCCGCCCCAACCGGGAACGGCGGTGAAGGAAGCGGCACGCTCCATGGTTTCGCGAATGAAACGAAGATTGTCGCGAGCATGGTCGGCGATGGCAACGGGAGCGTGAGGGCGAAAGGGATCGGGAAGCGACATACGACAAGAGTAGCAGAACGGGGTCGTGTGTCAAGTACTTTGTGTTGCAAAGTGCGTGCGCGGCTTGTGGTGCGGAGCGGGCGCGTCTATGCTGGTGCCGCGTGATTTCGATTGGAGGGATGAGAAATGAAACGAATATTGCTCTCTTTTGTGTTGGCAGCGATTTCGCCGCTGGCAGCCGGCGCACAGCAAGCCGCCGCGCCCTCGGCGTCTACAGCGCAGGCGGCGCCCGTCGTGAACCCCGTTTCCACCGCGGTGCGCAGCATACTGGAACGGCAATCGAAGAATATAAATGCGGCGACGGAAGCGATGCCCGGCGAGAAGTACAGTTACCAGCCCACGCCGGCGCAGATTACTTTTGGGCACTTGGTGATGCACATGGCGAACTCCAATTTCCATTTGTGCTCGATGATATCCGGCGTGGAATTGCCGAAGATGGACGAGCTGAAAGAGACGGATGGGAAAGACAAATTGACGGGAGCGCTGAAGGCTTCGTTTGATTTTTGCACGCAGACGCTGGCGAAGGTGGATGATTCGAAGCTGGGCGAAGTGGTGTTCACGCGCGGCACGTTCACATTGACGCGGGCGGGCGCCATGATCGCGCTGACGAACGATTTCGCGGATCACTATAGCGCGGCGGCTATGTATCTGCGGCTGAACGGGCTGCTGCCTCCGACGGCGCAGCAAAAGGGTAAGGAGTAGCCGGGCTGTCAGCTACTAGCGTTTTGATGGATGCGATGCTTCATTCCTCGCGCAGGGCCTGCATGGGATCTACCAGAGTGGCGCGGTGGGCAGGGATGAAGCAGGCCAGTAGCGCGGCGAGCAGGAGAGCGGCTGCAACGGCGCTGAACGCGGCGAAATCAATCGTGCCCACGTTGTAGAAAATACTGTGCATGGCTTTCCCGACGCCGTAGGCTCCCGCGAGACCGAGCAGGAGTCCGACGCCGGCCAGGAGCATCCCTTCTTTCAGGATCAGACTCAGCACATTGAAGCGTCCGGCACCGAGGGCCATGCGCAGGCCGATTTCGTGAGTGCGTTGCGCGACCGCGAAAGACATCACGCCATAAATCCCCAGAGCCGCAAGAATCAGGGCGACTGCGGCGAAACCTCCGAATAAAGCAGCAGTGAAGCGGTCTCCGGCAAGCGATTCGTCCTTGATCTGGTCCATCGTTTTGACTTCCGAGAGAGGCAGATTCGGGTCCATGGATTGAACGATTTCGGTGATGCTGCGAGTCAAGGTGGCCGGATCGATGGCGGCGCGGACTCCGATCGCCGCTGTGGGCTCGGGGCTCTGCGCGAATGGCACATCCATTTCGGGGAATCCATCGTCACGCGGGCCGCCGTTGCGAATGTCGTGGTACACGCCGACGATTTGCCAGGGAATGGGCGGGCCGAGTTTGGTGACGCCGGGAACTATTTGTTCCACGAGGATGGTTTGGGTCAGAGGATCAACACCATTGAGAAATTTTTTGACGAATATTTCGTTGACTACGGCTACCGGAACACTTCCGGCCACATCCTGGTCGGTGAAGGAGCGCCCGCGCTCCATGCTCAAGCCAAAGGTTTTGAAATATTGCGGCGTGACCATACTGAAACCGGCGCCAGGACGCGCGGAGGGGTCTTCGATATTAGGCCTGCCGGCAATCTGGAAGGGCATGCCGAAATTCACACCTTCGATCGGTATGCCTTCGGAGGCCGAGGCAGCAGTGACGCCGGGCAAAGCTTGAATGCGTTCCAGGAGCTGACGGTAGAAAGCAACGATTTGTTGTGGGTCCGTGAGGTGACCTCGCGGCACCGGAAGTTGAAACGTGAGGATGTGATCGGTGCGGAAGCCGAGGTCCACATGCGCAACGTTCCACAGACTGTGGATGGCGAGGCCGCCGCCGGCGAGAAGGCTGAGGGCCAGCGCAAATTCGGCGATGACAAGCGCGCGGCGGAAACCGTGACGTCCGGCGCCGACGGCGGACCTGCCGCCCTCTTTCAAGACTTCATTCAAGTTCATGCTTGCGGCCTGCCATGCCGGGACGCTGCCGAATAGAACTCCGGCCAGCAGAGTGGCCGCGACGGTGAAGAGCAACACCGGAATGTTCAAGCGCACATCGGCTTCGGGAGGAAGCGTGAACGGCGGCATGATGGCGATGATTACGTCGAGCAAACCCCAGGCGAGGGCGATACCCAGCGCGCCGCCCATACCGGCCAGCACAATACTTTCGGCGAGAAACTGGCTGAACAGACGCTGGCGGGAAGCGCCGAGGGAGGCGCGCACGGCGACTTCTTTCTGCCGGGTGGTGGCGCGCGCCATCAGCAGATTCGCGACGTTAGCGCAGGCAATCAGGAGGACGAAAGCCACGGCGCCGAGCAAGAGCCAGAGAGCGGTGCGCACGTCGCGATCCAGGAAATCATTTTTCAGCGGCTCGACGGAAGCGCCCCAACCTTTATTGGATTTCGGATAGACATCCGCGATGTGGCGAGTTACTGCGTTCATATCTGCAGTGGCCTGCGCCAAGGTGACGCCGGGCTTCATGCGCGCGAAGATCACCAGGAAGTGAAAATCGTGGTTGAGCTGCTCGGGTTTGAAAACCAGCGGAACGAAAAGATTGGTCTCGAGTCCGGTCGGCTTGGTCCGGCGGGACGAACACCGATTACGGTGTAGATTTCGCCGTTCATGTGGATTTCACGACCGACGATGTGCGGGATCGCTGCCGAAGTGTTCGCGCCACGTCTGATTGGTAAGAACGACGACGTGATCTTTTCCGGCCACGGCTTCGTCGGGCCCGAAGTAACGGCCAAGAAATGGGGTTTCACCAAGCAATTGATCCAGAAAACCCGGAGTAGTGAAACTGCCGCGGACGCGTTCCGGCTTTTCGCCGACGGAGAGGTTGAAATCGGAGTCGGTAGCGGTGCCCATGAATTGGAAGACGGAGTTCTGGCGCTGCCATTCGATGAAATCACCGGCGGATGAGACGTTTCTGTTTCCAGCGACGGTGGAGCGCACGACGACGAGCTGATTGGGATTCGGATAGGGCAGCGGAGCGAGCAGCGTGGCGTAGACGACGCTGAAGATGGCGGTGTTGGCGCCGATGCCCAGAGCCAGTGCGAGAATGGCGACGGCTGCGAAGCCGGGATTCTTTACAAGCTGGCGGAATCCAAAACGGGTGTCACGCAGCAGGTTGATCATGCTCGGGTTCCCCCTATAAAGAAACTCGACGAAGCGCGGCCACCGGCGACGCCGCACTGGCATCGCCGTTTATACGATAATTGATACGATTCGAGCGCCGGGTTGGTTCGCACTAATCCGTTGGGGAATTGGCACGCGAAGCGCCAAAGTGATTGTTGCGCAAATTGATGACGATAGGGGATTTAGTGCGGGGGTGAAGGCATCGCAGGGGGCGGGCTGTGCGAATGCGAGAGGTAGATTGTTCGATTACGGACAAGATGCGGATGGGCGCGGCGGCGGGCGGTCTTGTGCAATTCTCGGCTTTTTAATCGTATAGTAGGGGCCGCGAGCGGCTCGAAAACCGCGGATGATCGGGAATTTGAGCGACATGCCAGCGATTGATGATGACCACAGCGACCCCGCCCGCCTCACAGCCTGAACATTCACAACCTGCACTGGCACAACCTGGACTGGCACAACCTGCACGGGAGTCACACAGTTCCCGTACGCTCACAGCGATTGGAATGTTGCTATTTGTGGCGGGGGCGATCCTGCCGCTTTTATTTATTCCGCATTCGTGGTTTGCGGTGGCGCGATGGGCCGGCGTGGCGGCGATCGCTGCGGGCGGATGGCGGAGAGCTTCGCTGACCTACTGGATTTTTTTCGCGATGCTGCTGGGCGGAGAAATTGGTCTGGACCGGCCGCAATTTGCGGAGCATTTGCGGGTGTTCAGCGATATTTTCCTGCGATTGATTAAAGTGATCGTGGCGCCGCTGATTTTCGGCACGCTGGTGACTGGAATTGCGGGGCATGGAAATTTGCGGAGCGTCGGACGGATTGGGGTGAAGAGCCTGGTTTACTTTGAAGTTGTAACGACGCTGGCGTTATTCATCGGACTGGGCGCGATCAACATCAGCCGGGCGGGAGAAGGGCTGACGGTGGCGGCAGCAACGGCGACGGAGGCTGCGCCGGTGGCGGCTCCACTGCATTGGGACGATTTCCTGCTGCACATTTTTCCGGAGAACCTGGCGAAATCGGTGGCGGAGAATCAGATACTGCAGGTCGCGGTGTTTTCGATACTTTTCGGAATCGCGCTGGCGCGGTTATCGGAAGCCAAACGCGCGCCGATGCTTGGCTTTTGCGAGTCGCTTACGGCCACGATGTTTGCGTTTACGAATCTGGTGATGTACTTCGCGCCAGTGGGAGTGGGCGCGGCGATGGCGTACACCGTGGGGCACATGGGAATCGCTGTGCTGCTGCCGCTGGGGAAATTGCTGCTGACGGGCTACGGCGCGCTGCTGTTCTTTCTGCTGGCGGTGTTGCTGCCGATCGCGCTGTTGGCTCGGCTGCCGCTCGGGAGGTTCGTTCGCGCGGTAGCCGAGCCGGCTACGATCGCATTTGCGACGAGCACTTCGGAAGCAGCGTTGCCTCGCGCGATGGAATCGATGGAAGAGTTTGGTGTGCCGCGGCGCATTGTGGCGTTCGTGATTCCGGCCGGATACAGCTTCAACCTGGACGGATCGACGTTGTATTTGGCGGTGGCGTCCATTTTTGTGGCGCAGGTGGCGGGCATTCATCTGACGTGGATGCAGCAGCTTTTCATGGTGTTTACGCTGATGGTGACCAGCAAGGGCGTGGCGGGAGTGCCGCGCGCAGTGCTGGTGGTGCTGCTGGCGACGGCCGCGACGTTTCATCTTCCCACGGAGCCGATTTTCATCATTTTGGGAATTGATGCGCTGATGGATATGGCGCGCACAGCGGTCAATGTGATCGGGAACTGCCTGGCGTGCGCGGTAATCGCGCGGTGGGAAGGCGAGCTGGACACTTCCTCCGCGCCGGCCATTGTGGCGGCCCAGTAGGAATTTACTTCGGCGGTGGAAGGTGGCCGCGCTGCGAGATCGTGCTGGTTTGTGCGAGCTATGGAACGATCACTGCCGCGCCATTTATGGATTCGAGCTTGATGGCATGGAGGGCTTCGTTGGCTTGAGCCAGCGGGAACACGGTGACTTGCGGACGAATGCCGATGTCGCGCGCGATTTTCAGGAAATCACGGGCATCGGCGCGGGTCATATTGGCCACGCTGCGGATTACGCGCTCGCCCCACAGAAGTTTGTCGTAATTAAATTGGGGCATGCGGTCCAGATGAATGGCGTTGATCGCCACGACTCCACCTTTGCGAAGGCATGCCAGGGCGCTCACCACCACATCTCCGCTGGGGGCGAAGGTGATGGCGCGATCGAGCTCGACTGGCGGCTTTTCGTTTTCGCTTCCGACCCAAGTAGCGCCGAGCGATTCCGCCAGCTTGCGATGGAACACTCCCCGGGTTGCGACGTACACTGCGCATTTCCAGGACTGCAGAACGGCGATGGTGAGGCTTGCCGACGAGCCGAAGCCGAAAAGGCCGACTTTTTCGCCGGGTTCGACGCCCGCGACACGCAAGCTGCGAAATCCGATGATGCCGGCGCAGAGCAGCGGAGCGACGTGAATGTCGTCCAGGGCGCCGGGCAGAGGGAATGTGAAGTCCGTACGCGCGAGAGCGTATTCAGCGTAGCCGCCGTCTACACTGTAGCCCGTGAAGATGGGCTGATCGCACAGGTTTTCCATCTGGTGGCGACAATACCAGCAATCGCCATCCACACCGCCCATCCAGGAAACTCCGACGCGAGAGCCGACCGGCGATTCCGCGCTGTCGCCTGCGACAACTTCGCCGACGATTTGGTGACCGGGAATCAGTTGCGGTCGAAGCGGAGGCAGGTCACGTTCGACAATGTGCAGGTCCGTGCGACACACGCCACAGGCGAGGACGCGAAGCAACAGATGGCCGGGGACGAGTTGCGGTCGCGGAACATCTTCGATTTCTAATTGCGGTGTCGGAGCTGCTGGCTCCGATTTCAGGATGGCGGCTTTCATCAGGCACTCTTTCTCGCGGCTGTTTCAGATTATGGCACTGGCGTCGGCGAGCGCCAAGAAGCCATTCGAGGCAGCGGCGCGGGTTTGAACGATTAGAATTGGGCTCCCTTCCAGCGAAACCAAGGAAAGAAAAAAAACAGCTTGACATATTCCCATATAGGAATGTATTGTTGGCACATGGCACGAGCGGCTACAACGTCTGACGCGTTCAACGCCGTGGCCGAGCCGCGGCGGCGCGAGATTCTGAACTATCTGGCGCTGCAGGAACGTTCGGTGGGCGAGATTGTGGCGACACTGGAGATGGAGCAGCCTTCGGTGTCGAAACATCTGCGGGTGCTGCTGGACGTGGGGCTGGTGAACGTACGCCGGGAGGGACGCAGAATGCTCTACCGAGTGAACGCAGAGGCGATCCGGCCGTTGCACGAGTGGACCAGCACGTTTGAGCGGTACTGGCAGCATCAGTTGAACCGGGTGAAGGAGCATGCGGAGCGGAAGAGCAGTTCGTGGCAGGGCGCGATTCCGGCCGCGGGCAAGACAAATACTGATTAAAGGAGAAACGAAGATGACTTCTACGGCCATTAAGCTGAACCGATCGATTGAGGATTTGACGTTGAGCATCACGCAGGAAATTCACGTGCGGGCGTCGCTGCAGGTAACGTTCGACTCGTTGCTCGAGTACCTGGGACCGCTGAATGAAACGCCGGACGGCAAACCGATGTCGTTGAAGCTGGAAGCATGGCCGGGCGGGCGCTGGTATCGGGACCTGGGCGATGAGAACGGACATTTGTGGGGGCATGTGCAAGCGATCAAGCGGCCCACGCTGCTGGAGTTCTACGGGCCGCTGTTCATGTCATATCCAGTCAGCTCGAACGTGCAATACCGGCTGAGCGAGGAGGAAGGTGGGACGCTGATCAAGTTTCATCACCTGGCGTTCGGACTGATTGCAGACGACCATCGCGAGGGAGCCGTGAAGGGTTGGACGTACATGAATGACGGCGTGCGCAAACACGCCGAAGCAAAGCGGCGGCCGCAGTAAGCGCGCTTGTCGCCAGGAGGTAACGTATGTGTCCAGCGTGCGTTGCGAGCGCGGCGTTGATTATCACGGGGATCATGTCCACAGGCGGGCTAACGGCGCTGGCCGCGAAGAAGTTGCATGCGAAGAATGTAGCGAACGACAGGGGCGCGTTCGATTCTCAAACTGGAAAAGATGTGAAGATCAAATCTGATACGCAGGAAAAGGAGCAGCTATGAGCCTAGCAGAATCCCTCTTGATGGAATTTGACCAGGAAGCGCAGACAACCAAACGTGTGTTGGAAAGGGTTCCAGACGACAAACTCACTTGGAAACCGCACCCGAAATCTTTCTCGCTGGGGCAGTTGGCATTGCATATTGCGTCCGGCCCAGGGCAGATCGTCGCGGCGGCCTCGCAGGACACTGCTGAAGCTCCGAACTTCGCGCAGCCGGAGGCCAAGAGCCGGCAGGAAGTGCTGGAAACTTTCTCCAAGAGCATAGCGAGCGCGCGGGCTGGGCTGAAAAATTTGGATGACGCCCGGCTCACGTCCACCTGGCGCCTGGTGAGAAATGGAAAACCGGTGATGGAGGTGCCGCGGATCGCGTTCCTGCGCTCCATCCTGATGAATCATACCTATCACCATCGCGGGCAGCTTTCCGTGTACCTGCGGATGTTGGATGTACCAGTGCCCTCGATTTACGGGCCCAGCGCGGACGAAAATCCGTTCGCATAATTTTGCGAAAACTTCAATGAGAGGAGAAACGATCATGGCTACGGCAGTGAGCGAAAAGCAAAATCCGAAAGTGGTATCGCCAGCAGAGTGGATTGCAGCGCGAACAGAGCTGTTGTGCAAAGAGAAGGAGTTCACGCGACTGCGCGACGAAATCAGCCGGCAGCGGCGGGAATTGCCTTGGGAAAAGGTGAGGAAGGAATACGTGTTCGACGGACCGAACGGGAAAGAGACGCTGGCCGATCTCTTCGGCGGCAAAAGCCAGCTGATGATTTACCACTTCATGTTTGGTCCGGGGTGGACGGAGGGTTGCCCGAGCTGCTCGTTGCTGGCAGATCATTTTGACGGCAGCGTGGCGCATTTGGCGGCGCGCGACGTGAAACTGACGGTGGTTTCACGGGCTCCGTTTGCGCAGATCGAGACGTTCAAGAAGCGGATGGGGTGGCGGTTCAAGTGGGTGTCGTCGCACGAGAGCGAATTCAATCGCGACTACAACGTATCGTTCACGAAGGACGAGGTAGCGAATGGGCAGATGTACTACAACTACGTGACGCAGAAATTTCCGAGCGAAGAAGCGCCGGGGGCGAGCGTGTTCTACAAGGATGAGGCTGGAAATATATTCCATACGTATTCCAGCTACGGTCGCGGGCTGGACATATTGATTGGGGCTTACAACTGGCTGGACATGGCGCCGAAGGGACGCGACGAGGAGGGGCTGGCGTACTCGATGGCATGGGTGCGGCACCACGACAAGTACGCTGATGGCCAGCTGGTGGATCCGACGCGGATTTATTCGCAACCGAAGAGCACGGACGAGAAGTGCTGCTCCGGCGAGAACCACTGACGTAAGCTTTACCGGATGCGATCAGGAGAGGGTCGAGGTCAGCAGGGCCTCGACCTTGCTGTCTAAATCTTGCGCGACTCTGAGCGCTTCCGGGTTTCCATACGGCGCGAGAAAGCTGGCCATTTTGTCGTAAGAGAGATGCACGCCGTCGGGGCGCTCGTCCACGAGGATTGTTAGCGGCGCATACGAACCGGCATCGGGCACGTGTTCCACCATCTGCGCCATGATGAGCGGGTTGCCGACGACGAGTCGTACGCTTTTCGACGCGCGCTCGCCGAGTTTTCTGCGCAGAATCTCGCCGAGGTCGAAGCGAGCAAACTCCATCAAGCCTGACGCGCCAACCGCGTTTTGAATGACATCCTGCAGCTCCGCGTAAGTTTTTGTCGAGGTCATGTCGCTGCGAAATGCGGCCATATTGGGGTGGCCGATGGCCGCGTCGAGCTTCGCGAGAACGTCCTTGAATGGCTTGGCGGAAATCACACTAAAGCGCTGGACTTCGACGAGCTTGATGGTCATTTGGCGGCTCCTGTTGTAATAGCCTACGCTCGGCATTCCAAGAAATCACAAGTGCCGGAGGTTTGAGAATTAGATGAGCCCTAGAGGGCGCCGGATACCACTTTGCGCGAAAACAATTTGCAGGCCGCAGAGTGGTGGGGAGAATATAATTCCGCGAGCGCCGGTGGCGACGACGCAAGATTCGAGGGTGGGCGCGGGCGGAAGGTTCGCGACGGGAGGCGGCGAGATGGATGGTGTGGCGGAGAGCAAACCGAACGCCGCTTTGGCCGATTACCTGGCTGCGGAGCGCACGCTGCTTGCGTGGATTCGCACGGGCCTGGCGTTGATGGGCTTCGGCTTCGTGGTGGCGCGCTTCGGACTTTTTCTGCAACAACTCCAGGCCGTCGAGAAGACTTTCTCGGGGCAATCGTATGGCCTGTCGCTGTGGTTTGGCACCGCGCTGATCGCTGCAGGAGTAATCGTGAATTTATTTGCTGGATGGCAACACGCTCGATTGGTGCGGGACCTGGATCGCGGCGGTTTGGTGCGCGCTCGTCCGGCGGCGCCGGCGATTGCGATCGCGGTGTTCCTGGGATTCGTCGGGCTGGCGATGACGATCTATCTGATTTCAGTGCGTAGTGGTGGAAGCGCTGGAGTCTAAGGCGGCCGAGTAGTTCGCAAGAAGTCGCGATTCCGGCGGGAATCAACTGCGCTCCAGCTAGATCCGGCGGCTCGATTCGCCTACTGCACTCCCGCGTTTGCAAAATCTTGTGGTCCGGGAAGCGTTCCGCGCAGGTAGGTGGCGTCCCAGTTGAATTGCCAGCGTCCTTTCTGCTGCGCGAAGCGGAGCGGCCCGGGCGTGAAGTCCACCCACTGGCTCCATCGGCCACCCTGTTTGTTGACGACGACGTTGGACATGCCGTCCAAGACCATGCCGGGCTGCCCTCCGCCTTCGCGACAAGAGGTGGGCTGGAAGTTCGCTCGCCCCACCCAATTCAAACCCGTTCAGCTTGTCCGACTCGCTTAGATCCTGCGGCTCGATTTCTTTTATTGTTAATGCGCGGCACTGCCGGAGAAAATGGTCGGGCGCGTAGGGGCTGCCGGAGACGATGGCAGTCGTCCAGCCGTCGGAATCCTTGCGCCAGTGGCGCTGGAGTTCCTCCATGGCGGCGGCTCGCGCCGCGCGGTCCGCGCTGGTGAGGCCGGGAATTTCATCGTTTGAGCCCGCCGAGCTGGAATGGCCGCAGCCTGTTGGGCCGAGGAACATCGCCAGCGCAAACGCGATGAGTGACGGCATGCGATGGGTTCTCACCGTTGGCTTCCTTTCTTCGCGAAACTTCGCGCGGCGGATCGCGATTGTTACTTCACTTTCTCGAGCCTGGGAACCATGCTGTTGCGGGGGCCGTCAATCGAGCCGTCTTTGTTGATGGTAAAGACCAAGGGGCTGGGGAGCATGGGGCCGAAGTCGCCGCGGGCGATAATCTTGTCGCCCTCCACTTTGTATGTGCCGTCAACGGCGTAAGCGCCGAGGGCGACGTAGGCCTTGCCGTCTTTGAATTCGGCGTTGATGGTGCCGCTGGGATCCCGGTACTTGCCTTCGGCGCCGCCCCCGCAACCTGCTGCGAAAGTTGCCGAGGCCAGAACGAAAACGAGAAGCGCATTGCGGATTGAAGAACTGTTCATAAAACCCCCTGAGCAGGAATTGCGCTTATTGAAATTCGAAAAGTGAGCAGCCGCAACCGCACGATCTAGGACCGCCCGAGCAACCGCGACCCGTTGCCGCACGACTGCGTACGATGCTACAGTTTCGTGCCTAGACGGAACCTGGAGCGACCCGGCACGGGTTCCCCTGAATGGCCCTGCACTACGCAATGCGCGAAAGCGAAAGAAAAACCGTCACGGCGGCGAAGTCTTCTCACAGGGCCCGCGAATTCGGACCTGAGCGAACCGAAGTGCCCACTGCAAAGAGAGAAGCGCTGGACCAACTGTTCAGCGTCACGTATGAAGAGCTGCGCAGGCTGGCTTGGAGCGTTCGGCGTGGCGACCCCAGCGCTACCCTGAGCCCCACTGCCCTGGTGAATGAAGCGTGGCTGAAGCTGGCGAAATCGCCGGATGTGGCCGCGACGTCACGGCTGCATTTCAAACGCATCGCGGCTCGCGCGATGCGGCAACTTCTGGTGGAGGCCGCGCGGCGACGGAACTCCGGAAAGCGTGGCGGCGGGGCAAGAATTACGGTTACTTTCGATGATGCGTTTCAGGAGAAACCCTCCGGCGAAAACGAGCTTCTGGCGCTGAACACGGCACTGGACGCGCTGGCGCGAATGAATCCGCGACAGGCAGTGATGGTGGAAAGCCGCTTCTTCGGAGGACTGGACGTGCCGGAGACGGCAGCGCTGCTCAACGTATCTGAAGCCACCGTGCTTCGCGATTGGCGAGCCGCGAAGGCGTGGCTAACCCACGAGCTGCGCAAAACGTAACGGCTGAACGGCAGGCCGTCTTCTTTTCTTTCCATTTCGGGCGGAGAGCGACGATGGACAGCACCCGCTGGCAGAGGGTCCAATCTCTATTTCACGAAGCCGCCGACATGCCAGCGTCGGAGCAGCGCGGTTATCTGGAAACGCAATGCGGCGATGACGCGGCGCTGGTCAGCGAGGTATTGGTCCTGCTGGAGGAAGACGCGCGCGGGGGATCAATGCTGGACGGCGATGTGGCGACCGTCGCATCACAGATTCTGAACGATTCGCCCTCAGGCTCGCTCCCCTTCAAGGAATTCGGACCGTACCGGATTAAGCAGGCGCTAGGCGAGGGCGGCATGGGCGTGGTGTACCTGGCGGAGCGCGAGGATCTTGGCAATGAAGTCGCCATCAAGATTCTGCGCGATGCGTGGGTCTCGCCGGCGCGCCGCGAGCGATTCAACGCCGAGCAGCGCACACTGGCGCAGCTGAATCATCCCTCGATCGCGCGGCTGTACGATGCGGACACTTCGCCTGATGGCACACCGTTCTTCGTAATGGAGTATGTGGAAGGCGTTCCGCTCACGGAGTATTGCAAAGCGCAGAAATGCACGATCCCGGAACGGTTGCGATTGTTCCGCGAAGTTTGCGAGGCGGTGTTGTACGCGCATCAACACGCGGTGATTCATCGCGACCTGAAGCCTTCTAACATACTGGTGAAAGGCGACGGAAGCGTGCGGCTGCTGGATTTCGGAATCGCCAAGCACCTGGAAAATCTGGGCGAGTTGGTGGATCAAACGATGACCGGGCTTGCGCCTGATGACGCCAGCCTACGCCGCACCCGAACAGATTCGCGGCGAGCAGGTGGGGATACAGAGCGACGTTTATTCTCTGGGAGTGGTTCTGTATGAGCTGCTTGCCGGGCGCCTGCCATTCGATTTGACCAAGCGCACGCCGGCGCAAGCCGAAAAGTTATTGACCGAGCAAGAAGCGGAGAGGCCGTCGGATGTTGCCGAGAGATCCGCCGCATCTGCGGAGATGAATGGGCTTGGCAGTGACGGCGAGCAGAACGGCTTGGGCTGATTTGAACGTGCTGTGCCTTACGGCGATGCGCAAGGATCCACTGCGCCGGTACCAATCGGCGGAAGCCCTGATCCGCGACGTTGATCACTATTTGAAAGGCGAGCCGCTGGAGGCGCGGCCCGATACATGGCACTACTCGTTGGGCAAGTTCGTTCGCCGAAACTGGCAGGTGGTTTCGGCGGCCGCCGCTGTGTTTGCGATGGTGGTAGGCCTGGTGATCTTCTACACCGTGAGGTTGACGAGAGCACGCAACGCTGCCGTGGCTCAAGCGGCGCGAACGCAACGCATTCAACGATTTATGCTGAATCTGTTTCAGGGAGGAGACCCATCCGCCGGTCCGGCGGATGATCTGCGCGTGGTGACGCTGCTCGATCGCGGCGTGCAGGAAGCGCGCAGCCTGGATGCCGAGCCCGCGGTGCAGGCGGAACTCTTCGAGACGCTGGGAGGGATTTACCAGAAGTTAGGCGAGCTGGAGCAGGCGGACCGATTGCTGGAAACCGCGCTAGCGAAGCGGGAAGCACTTTACGGCCCGGACAGCCCCGAGACCGCGAAAGGCTTGCTGGCGCTGGGGACACTGCGAGACGCAGAAGCGAAGTATGACGAAGCTGAGAAGCTGATCCGGCAGGCGCTGGACAGAGATAGGCGCCACTTACCGCCGAACGATCCTGCGGTGGCGAAGGCGATGCTGGCGCTGGGAGGAGTGCTCGAAGATCGCGGTGAGTACGATCAATCCATCGCGATGCTCGAGCAGACGGTACAACTTTACTCGGCTCCAGGGGCGGAGCCCGCTGACTTGGCGGATAGTTTGTACGAACTGGCCAACGCGCATTTCTATGCGGGCCATTATGAAAAGTCTGAAGAGATCAACGAGCGCGTTCTGGAAATGTACAAGCAGATGTACGGCGAGCGTCACCCGCGCGTGGCCGATGTGTTGGTGAATCTCGGCGCGATCCGGCTGGACCGCGGGCATTACGCCGAAGCGGAACAATACGACCGACAGGCGTTGGACATCGTGCAGGCGTGGTACGGCAAGGACAATCCCGAGACAGCGACCGATTTAACTTTGCTCGCGCGGTCGCTGGTTTATCAGAAACGGTATGCCGAAGCATCGGACCTGCTGGAGCAGTCGCTGGCAATCAAGGAACGCACGTTCGGGAAAGTGCACCCGTCGGTTGCATCCACGCTCAACGAGCTAGGATCCGTGGCGTTGCAGGAAAACAAATACGACGCGGCGGAACAATACTTCGAGCGGATGGCGGACATATATCGGACGGATTATGGCGAGCAGCACTATCTCTACGCCACCGCGCTTTCTAATCTGGCCAGTGTGTACACCGCGCAGAAAGAGTGGGCCCGCGCAGAGAAACTCTACCGGCAAGCGATTCCGATTTACATCGAATCGCAATCGGCCACGCACATCAACACCGGCATTGCGCGGATCAAACTGGGCCGAACGCTATTGCGCCAGCGCCGCTACGCGGAGGCGGAAAGCGAAACTCACGCCGGGTACGATATTCTCGTCAGCCAGATGGACCCAAAAGTGAGCTGGCTGGTGAACGCGCGCAAGGACCTGGTGGAAGAATACGACGGCATGAAACAGCCGGAGCAGGCGGCAAAGTTCCGCGCGGAGATCGCGGCAAACGAAACCAAGGCGCCGGATATTTCAGCCAAGAAATAATCTTCACGCCGGGTGCCAGGCGGATTTACAGGCCCAAATCGCTGAGCCCGGGATGATCCGCAGGGCGCGGTCCGAGGGGCCAGTGAAAGAGGCGCTCGGACGGCTTAATGGGCAGATCGTTGATGCACGCATAGCGATGATGCATGATGCCCTCGGCGTTGAACTCCCAGTTTTCGTTGCCATAGGAGCGGTACCACTGTCCGGAATCGTCGTGTGATTCGTAGGCGAAGCGCACGGCGATCCTTGCGCCGTCGAAAGCCCAAAGCTCTTTGATCAGGCGATAGTCCAGCTCGCGATTCCATTTGCGCGTGAGGAACTGAATAATTTCTTCGCGGCCGTTGATGAATTCCGCGCGATTGCGCCAGCGGCTGTCCACCGTGTAGACCAGCGCGACCTTTTGCGGGTCGCGCGAATTCCAACCGTCTTCGGCTTTCCGTACTTTTAGCGCGGCCGTTTCACGATTGAACGGTGGGACTAAACTTAGTTGGGGTTGGCTAGCCATGTCGTTCCTCCTCTGTTTGTGGTCGAACTGGAAATTGGCCGGGGCCGTCGAACGGAACTAAGAGCGGCCACGTGGTTGGATGAACAAACGCGGGGAGTGGATACATTTTTCATTGGCGACAAACGGGGGCGCAGAATATGCGACTCCGCGTATTAGTGGCTACGCCGATTGGTTTTGAGGTTCTGACGGCCGCGGCAAAATCGGAAAACCGAGCGCTTGCAGATCCTGGCGAAGCTGTTCGACCGACTGAAAGCGAATTCCGCGAATTCCGGCGGCGCGCGCCTGCTGGAGATTTATATCACGGTCGTCAATAAACAGCGCTTCGGATGGCTGCACGCCCAATGATTCAATGCAGTGCTGGTAGATCGCTGGTTCGGGCTTGATACTGCGCACTTCGCCGGAAAAGATGTGATGGTCGAAATGGCTGATCCACGCGTAGGAATTGCGCACGTGCGTGGCCATGTCGGTGGGCATGTTGGATAGGATCGCTGTTTTGAAACCGGCGGAATGAAGTTGCTGGACCCAGGCGATCATCGCGTGATTGATCTGGCTCCATAGCTCCAGATCCAAGTGGCGCGCTTGCGCGATCGTGTCCGCAGTGACTTCCACGCCGGCCTGCGCCGCGAATTTCTGCCAGTATTCGCCGGGTAGCAAATCGCCGCGATCGTAAGGTGCGCGGGTTTCCAGATAAATGGGAAGAAAAGTTTGCGGATCCATTCGAAATATAGAAGCGAGGCGCTCGATGGTTTCCATCGAGGGGATATGGCAGAGGACCTCGCCGTAATCCAGTATCACGGCGCGGATTTCCGGCGGATTATTGGCTGGACTGTGAGTGTCGGCGGGCATCCTTGGTCTCCCGTTTCATGTTGAATCAGCGATGGGCATTCGTCAAATGCGATTGCGCCGCACGGCCGGTTGAAATTGATCAGATGAACTGAATGTGCGGCGAGATGGTGCGATCAAGACGCCGCGGATGGTTCCAGCGCGAGATCCTCGCCGGCCAAGTGCAAGTAATCCTGAAGCACGGCAACGACCAGATTGTGATCTTCGCGCTGCGGGAGCCCGGAGACGGTGATTGTGCCAACGCATCCCGAGCCCGCGAGGAAAATCGGGAAGCACCCGCCGTGTGGAGCGTAGTCTTTTAGATCGAGACCCGTTTTAGACTGCAGAGTGGTTTGAGCGCGCTGATGCGTCAAGCCGATGGCGTAGGAGCTGCGGTGATAGCGCTGAACGACGTTGCGTTTGCGGCGAATCCAGTCCCAATTGTCCGGAGTGGTGCCGGGCATGGCGTACGAAAATAGCGCATGTCCATTGAGCTGGACGTCGATGGCCACCGCGACGCCGCTTTTTTCGGCCGCGGCCTTGAGGGCGCTTCCGACGGCCCAGGCCACCGTGGAATCGAAATGTTTGAATTGCAGGCGTTTTTCCTGTTGTGCGATTTTTTCGAGATCTTGATCAATGGTCATGGAATTTCCATTTGCAGAATGTAAGATCGATTTGTTTTCGCGGACGGTTGGCGCGAGCCACCATGCGCGACGAATCATAACAAATTCACAGCTTCATAATTTGGTCTGGGTGAATGGCAATTCGGCGCGCGCTGCTGAGCTCTTGATTCCGGTTTCAATCACGTTGATTACTGCCAGACCATCTTCAGGAGCCACCGGATTGGGCGCGCCGAGGGTGATCGCGTCGCGAATTCCTTCGTAGTAGGCGAGATAGCTCCCGGGAATATTGGGAACTTGCCGCTTATCGAAACCGTCGCCTTTCTTGGTGATTAGCGTTCCCATGTGCGGATCCTGGCCCCATCCCGAACTGCCTGGAGTGTCGCCGCGCTTGAAGGATTCTTCCTGCGGGTCCATTCCGAATTTTGTGAAGCTCCCGAGCGCGCCGTGAACCGTGAATCGGGGAGTCTCCGCCACGACGAGTGACGCACCGTGAAGAATCACGCGGCGGCGGCCGTAACGCAGGATGACATGGAAATAATCAACGGCCTGGCCGAGCGGGCGCTGCTTCTCAAGGTCCGCATAGACCGCTTCGGGGAGACCGAATAATTGCAACGCCTGGTCAACAAGATGGGAGCCGAGATCGAACCAAATCCCGCTGCCCGGGCCCGGCAATTCGCGCCAGCGCTGACGCGGTTCGGGACGGTAGCGATCGTAGTGAGATTCGAAATGGGCGACTTCGCCGAGCGCGCCATCGGCGAGCAGCTTGCGCAGAGTGAGAAAATCCGCATCCCAGCGGCGACTTTGAAAAACGGATAGCAATCGCCGGTGGCTCCGCGCCACGGTGATCAGTTCCGCTGCTTCCGCGACGGTGTTGGTGAAGGGCTTGTCCACAACGACGTGCTTGCCCGCGCTGAGCGCTTTGTGGGCTAGATCGAAGTGCGTGACATTGGGGGTGGCGAGCACGATCAAATCAATTTCCGGAAGCGCGAAGGCTTCTTCCGTTTTAGCAAGCACCGTGACGTCGTAATCTTTTTTTACCTTGGCGCTATCGCTGGAAACGATATGAGTGAGGCGCAATCCGGGGACGTGAGTGAGCAACGGGGCATGGAAAGTCTTGCTGGCAAATCCATAGCCGAGCAGGGCGACGTTCAGCGGCGCCGCGGTTTTCGGACGATCTTCCAAGAGGCAGTCTCCTCGGGCGATTCAGGCTCGCACAGAACTGAAAGTGCTTGCGTCACTAAACATCATTATCTATTCTCTAACCGCGCCGGAACGGCGATCCCAACGCGACATTCTACTTGAGGTGGCACAAACTTGCCTCTACCACTACGGTTATTTCGCTGTATAGCTCCTTTGGCCTTCCTGATTTTAGCGATTCCCACACAAGTTGCCGGACAAGCCGCGTCGCGGGTGCTGGACGCGAAGTGGGAGTTTCGTGCGGCCGGCAACACGGATCGCGCGGAGACTGAAGGACTGGCACCCGGCGCAGGTACCGGGTGTGGTGCAAACCGATCTGTTGCGCGACGGCTTGATTCCCGATCCGTTCTACCAAGACAACGACACGCGATTGCAGTGGATCGGCCTGACCGACTGGGAATACCGGACCACGTTCCAAGCCGATGCCGCGACGATGTCGCACGAACACGTGGACCTGGTATTTGACGGGCTGGACACTTACGCAGACGTCTATGTGAACGACCAGGCAGTGCTGCATAGCGATAATATGTTCCGGCGCTGGCGCGTGCCGGCGAAAACTCTTTTGAAGACGGGTCCGAATACGCTGCGCGTGGTGTTTCATTCTCCGATTGAATCCATGATTCCCAAAGTGAAGGCGCTTCCCTACATTTTGCCGTCGGTGACCTCGCATAACACGGGAAACGAGGAAAACATCGCCACCGCGCCGTACACGCGCAAGGCGCCGTATCAATATGGCTGGGATTGGGGACCGCGGTATGTGACTGAGGGAATCTGGCAACCGATTCGCGTGGAGACTTGGGACGCGCTGCGCATCGAGAATTTTCACGTGCAGCAGCAGAGAGTCAGCAAGGAATTCGCGGCGCTGGCGGTCGAGGTCGAAATACAAGCAAGCCGCAGCACGACGGCGAGCGTGGAGATCAGTTATGGGGAGCTCGGTGGCGCGGCTGGCACGCCTATCCGGCAGAGCGTGCAACTAGAACCGGGGCTCAATCACGTCAGCGTTCCGATTCATGTGGCGAATCCAAAGCTGTGGTATCCGCTGGGCTATGGGACGCAGGACCGCTATCGTTTTGCGGCTACGGTACGCACGGGACGCGACGTTGCCGCCGAGACATCTTTGAAAACGGGATTGCGATCGATCGAGTTGCGGCGGGAGGTCACGAAATCGGGCAAGAGTTTCGCATTCGTGGTGAACGGAATTCCCATTTTCGCCAAGGGTGCGGACGTGATTCCGTTCGACAGTTTTCCGAACCGCGTGACGCCGGAAATTCACCGCCAGATTCTGGAGGCGGCGCGCGACGCGCATATGAATATGGTGCGCGAGTGGGGCGGCGGATATTACGAGTCGGATGATTTTTACGATATCTGCGATGAGCTGGGAATCATGGTGTGGCAGGAGTTTATTTTCGGCGGAGACATGGTCCCGGGCGGCGCGGATTTTCAGGAAAATGTGAAGCAAGAGGCCATCGAGCAGGTACAGCGCCTGCGCGATCACCCCAGCATCGTGCTGTGGTGCGGCAACAACGAAATCGAGACGGGCTGGGTGCATTGGGACGACCGGAAAATCTTTCAGGCGTCGGTTTCACCGACCGACCGCGAAAAAGTGTGGACGGATTACGTGGTGTTGTTCCATGGAATTCTTGCGGGCGTGGTTGCACAGTACGGGGAACCGGTGCCGTACTGGGGCAGCTCGCCGAGTGCGAATTTCGAAGACCCTCCCGACGGGCAGACCAACGGCGATATGCACTACTGGCAGGTGTGGCATGCGCTAGCGCCGATCGAAATGTACACGCAGCAATTCCCGCGCTTCATGTCCGAATATGGATTTCAGTCTTTCCCGGAGATGCGCACGATTCGAACGTTCGCGCAGCCGGGCGACATGGACATCCACTCCGCGACGATGCAGGACCACCAGAAAAATCACGGCGGCAACGAGCGAATATTGAGCTACATGCTGCGCTGGTATCCGGAGCCGAAAGATTTCGCTTCGTTCGTGTACATGAGCCAGGTGCTGCAGGCGGAGGCAATCAAAGTCGGCGCGGAGCACTTGCGGCGGCAGCGCCCGAATACAATGGGATCGCTTTACTGGCAACTGAATGATTGCTGGCCAGTGGCTTCCTGGGCCAGCATCGATTATTACGGCCGCTGGAAGGCGCTGCAGTATTACGCGCGGCGCTTTTACGATGACGTGATCGTTTCGCCCTTCGCGCATGACGGGAAGGTGGACGTTTACGTGGTCTCAGACAAGCTGCAATCGCTGAGCGGGCAAATCCATTGGCGCCTGCTGGATTTTTCCGGGAAAGTGCTGATGGAAAAGACACAGGACGTGCAGGTGCCGGCGCAATCCAGCGCCGTGTATTTCACGCTGGATGAGAAGGAGCTGCTGGCAAATGCCGATCCGAAGAAAACCTTTCTGGTGTTCGACCTGGCGGTTGGCGGACAAAACGTGTCGCGGAATCTGATTTTCTTCGACATCATGCACAATCTGGATCTGCCGACGCCCGCGCACATTGAGAGTACGCTCGGGAATTCGAACGGAGGGTATGCGGTAACGCTGCGCTCGTCCGCTCTAGCGCGCAGCGTCTATCTATCGTTCGGCGATTTGGACGTGCAAACCGCGGATAATTATTTTGATCTGCTGCCGGGCGAGACGGTCACCGTGAAACTCAAGACGCCTTCGACCGTGTCGCTCGACCAGCTGAAGAGCTCGCTGCAAGTGATATCGCTTACGGACGCGTTTACAGCTTCTCCAACGATGCACTAGCTCGGGGCGAAATATTCAGCACGCCTAATCCTATTTTTTACTTGCCTGGGCTGCAGCATCGGCCGAAAGCGTGAGGCTGCTGTGGAGCTGGATGTCCTGGCTCGAACGGCCGACGAGAATTTGGAATTCGTCCGGATCGGCACGCCACTGTTTCGCGTCTGCGTCATAGTAGGAAAAAGCGCGGCCATCCAGAGTCACCGTCGCAGTTTTCGTCTCTCCCGGTTTCAGATCGATCCGCGTGAATCCTTTTAATTCCTTCGCGGGCCGGGGAACTTTCGGGTGTGCTTCCGCCACATAGACCTGAGCGACGTCGGCGCCTTCACGCGCTCCGGAATTGGTGACGTCGAATGAAACTTGAAACATCGGCGCGGAGAACCCGTCGCGCTTCGCACTGGCATCTGCGGGCTTCACGCTGAGATTTCCATATTTGAAAGAGGTGTAGGAGAGCCCATAGCCGAACGGGAACAAGGGCTTGGTGCCATTTTTCTCGTAGCCGCGATAGCCGACGAACAGGCCTTCTTTATAGATGACGCGGGTGGTGCCAGCCGCAGGGTAGTAGTTGTCGTGCACCGGATTATCTTCCCAGCGGCGCTCAAAAGTCGCCGGCAGACGGCCCGATGGATTCACATCGCCGAAAAGAATTTCCGCGGCAGCTTTGCCGCCTTCTTGCCCGGGATACCAAGTTTCGAGCAGCGCCGGAACGCGGTCAATCCATTCAGTCATGTCCACGTTGCCGCCGGAAGTAATCAGGACGATGGTGTTCTTATTGGCGGCAGACATTTCCTGGATCAATTCATTTTGTCCGGGAGGGAGACGGAAGGTGCGGTCCGCGCCTTCGCTTTCGGATTCGGGATCAAAGCCTGCTGCAACTACGACGACGTCCGCCTTCGCTGCGAGTTTCTTCGCACCCGGAAGCACGTAAGTACCGTGCTGAGTGATTCCCATGTGCAAGTGTCCGCCCAGCCATTTGGATTCTCCATGATGTTCGAGCACAATTTTGTGCGGTTTGGCGTCGAAGGAGAGTGTCGCGATGCCGAGCAATTCTTTTGAGGTGATCCAATCGTCGAGCACAATTTTGCCGTCAACATAGGCTCGGTAATAGCCGCCGTCTTCTCCCGTCGACGCGACGAAAATATCGAATGTGCCGGCGGCGCTGGGAGTGTAATAACCAGTCCATCGAGAAGAGGCTGCCTCAGCGGGCAAGCTCTTGCGGCTCGGCGGCCCGAAATCAATGTGCTCATCGGTGCGGGTGAGGAATGGCTTTCCCTGCAAATCTTCGTTGGTGAAATGCTCTGCTTTTATTCCTGCAGCGCCGCCCGACGCAGCCGTCGAAAAAGACGTGGCCGCCGACATTTCGCTGACGGTGGGAATGCCCGGACTGTAAAAAACCTGAGCGCCGTTTCCGACGTAGTCGCTGATGCCTCGCAGAAAGCTCACGGCTTCAAACGGCACCACGCGAGCGCTGCCACCGCCGACCGGCACGGCTGGATAAGCGTCTGGGCCGACGACCAGAATGGATTTGACGACGTCTTTCTTGAGCGGCAACAAATTTGCGTCGTTTTTCAGCAGCACGGCGCCTTCGCGCGCGGATTGCAGCGCCACTTGATCGCCTTCGCGGTTGTAACGCGAGATCGTCAGATCGGTCTGTTCATGGTCGAGCCATCCGAACTGGATTTCGACGCGCAGAATGCGGCGGACTTTGTCGTCAATCGTCGCAACGGTGACTGTTCCCTGCTTGATTGCGGGGAGCAACTTCTCGCGATTCAAGAATTTTCCCGAAGGCATTTCGAGGTCTAAACCGCCATTGGCGGCTCCCACGGCGTCGTAGGTGGACGTCCAGTCGGACATGAGGATGCCATCAAAGCCCCACTCCTTCTTCAAAACGTCATTATTCAGGTAGCCGTTCTGCGTCATGTGGCTGCCGTTCGTCAGATTGTAGGAATCCATCACGGAGCGGACGTGGCCTAGTTTTACCGATGCTTCGAATGCAGGCAGATAGATTTCGCGCATGGTGCGCTCGTCAATAATGGAATCGGTGTTGTGACGATCGAACTCGGAATTGTTGCCCATGAAGTGTTTCGCGGTGGCGCTGACTCCTTGGCTCTGCATTCCCTGGATATATCCCACCGCGATTTGGCCGGCGAGATACGGATCTTCACCCATGTATTCGAAATTGCGGCCATTCATCGGAGCGCGGTAGATGTTGAAAGCCGGCCCGAGCATGAAGTGGACGCCCTTCGCGCGGGCGTCACGGGCAATCTGCGTGCCCTCCTCGGCGGCGAGTGCGGGATCCCAGGAAGCGGCCAGAGAAATGCCGCCCGCCATTGTGGTGGCAGGGCCGCCGTGACGAACGCCTATGGGGCCGTCGGCCATACGCAAGCGAGGCAAGCCAAGCTCGGGATACGCGCGGATGTAAAAATCGTCCTGGCCGCCGAGCATGTCAATTTTCTGATCGAGCGTCATTTTGCTGAGAATCGCCTCGACGCGCTGCTCGACGTCGTTGGGAGCCGAAGTAGCGGAAGAAACCAGCACCGCGGTGATGACAACAAAAAACAGAAATAAGGTTGCGCCGAATGCGCGTTGCGACCGCTTCGCGTTCATGCGTGCAGATATCATCGTCTGTCTCCTTCGGCTCTTACGTGCGTGCTAACTATTTTGGTGAATCGTCCGTTTGGGGTGCGTTGCCCTGCAATTTACGAAATTCTTCCATTTCGCGATCGGCGTCCGCGGCTTTTCCCTGCTTGCGATAAATGCCGGCCAAGCCAAAATGCGCTTGCCCGGCAAGCTCAGTATTTTTCTCGACCCGCAGCAGATGCATCCAGGACTTTTGGGCTAGGGCGTCGTCGCCATCCAAAGCCGCCGCCTTGCCAAGCTGGTAAAGGGTCTCCGGCATGTCCGCTTTCAGCTTGTCGGAACGAACGAGCGCCTCGCGCGCTTCGTGAAATTTCCCGAGTTGCAGAAGAGCTTCACCCAACCGATAAAAAGCTTCGGCGCTTCCCGGCTGAAGCTCAGTTTCCAGCTGAAATTGCTCCGCGGCCTTGTCCCATTGCTGCGCGCGGGCGTAAGTCTCGCCGAGCTCCAGATGCAGGCGCGCCGTCTGGGGGCGCAAGCGCAGAGCTTGAAGATATTCCCGTTCCGCGTTGGGCTCGTCGCGCAGCGCGGCATAATCCTGCGCCATCATTTGATGGGCGCGCGCGGAATCCGGGAAGCGAGCTTCGAGTTCGTCAAAAACTTGTTTGGAGAGCAGACCGGCCGCCCGGCCATAGTAATACAAAAGATCGGGATCATTAGGATTTTGAGCCAAGGCTTTTTGAAGCACTGGCATAGCTTCCTGTAATTTGCCCGCTTCGAGCAGAGCGATCCCAAGCGCGTCCTCGGCGTGGCCCTTCTCCAGATGCGGAACCGCTTCGCTGGCATAGCCTTGTGCCAACAGCGCGTATCCCAATAGGCGGTGGGCATCCTCCAAATTCGGGCTGAGTTCGATGGCATGCTTCAACGGTGGAATGGCAGCCGGATAATCGCGCTTTTCGAGGTACACGCCGCCGAGGTCAACGAACGCGACAGCCAGTTTGGGATCGAGTTCGGTGGCTTTCTGAAGTTCGGCCGCGGCCGCATCCAGCTGTCCGTTCTTTTCTGCTTCCAGTCCGGCGTGCAGGTGCTGGAGAGCCGGCGAGGGCGAGGCCTGCAGCGCGAGCACAGAGGGACGTGAGAGGAATAATCCGCTCATGATTTCTCCGGCTCGCGGACTTCGAGAAACTGGTCGGCCTTGACGCCCTCAAGGACCTGATGAGTGCCGGAAGGCCAGCGAATTTCGACTTTCGCAACTTCAGCGGCGCCGAGACCGAAATGCAATCGTTTGTCGCTGGCCGAAATGTAGCTGCCTGAGGTGGTCGCAAATCGCGTCTGACCATTGACCTGCACGCGCGCGCCCAGCCCGTCGCGATTGCTGCGCGTGCCGCGCAAGGAGAAATGGAGAGCCAATGTCCAGCGCCGCCGTGATTCATAAGGACCAAGGGCGCTCCACCGAGCGAAGTGACCACAACATCCATCCAGCCGTCGTTATTCAAATCGCCGAACGCGGCACCGCGGCCGGCAATCGCGGATGATTCCTGAATCAGCGCGCTCGAAGCGTCCATTGTGATTGACCGCGAGTAACGGTGGCTCTTTGTAATGCAACATATGGTCGATCTCTTCCACGTTGTCCAGCACGTGGCTCTGCGCGACGAACAAGTCCTTCCAGCCGTCGTTGTCGAAATCCTCGAAGCCCACGCCCCAGCCGGAGCTTGCCGCCGAGAGCAATCCCCAGCGGGCCTGCGATTTGCGGTAGCTGAAAGAGCCGTTGCCGTCATTATGAAAGAGCGCGTAAACCTCGCGGGGCAGCACGGTGACGTATGTCCGGGCGTCCATCATTGTCATAGTCTTGAAATACCGTGCCCGTGCCGGAGAGCGGCTTGCCATCGGCAGTGAGCGCCGTGCCGGCTTTCTGAGCGCGTTCGGTAAACGTGCCGTCGCCATTATTGTGGAAGAGGAACTCGCGCATACCGTCGTTCGACGCGAAAATATCGGTGAAGTCAGCGTCATCGTAATCTGCGAAGCACACTCCGAGTGAGCGTCCTTTGAGAGAAGCGATGCCGGATCGTTTGCTGACGTCTTCGAAGGTGCCATCGCCGCGATTGCGATAGAGGATATTC
>CAVULY010000002.1:0-560998 GCA_963742475.1 uncultured Acidobacteriota bacterium
TCTTCCTCAAACACCTTCAGCGAGCTGCCTGCCGCGACATTGCCGGGTGAAACCAGGTTCACACGAATGCCAGTCAACGCGTATTCGAGCGCCAGGCTGTGGGCGAAATTCTCCAGCGCCGCTTTCGCTGCGGCGTACGACGAAATCTGTGTGTGCGGCATGCGCGCGACATACGAAGACGTAAAAATCAGGTGCCAGCGATTTTTCGCCGCGTCCATTGCGCGAGCACCGCCCGCGCCAAGTACGTTTGCGCGAAAAAATTGAAACGGAAGATGCGTTCGAAGTCGGCTTCCGACGTGCTGGCGAAAGGATGCAAGCCGCAGCCACCTGCGTGGCCGATAACAGTGTCCATGCCCGGTGACCTCTCGAAGGCCGCATCCACAACGCGCTATTTACTTGGCTGGAATCCGTGATATCGGCGGGGAAATAATGATAAACCGATTGTAAAATCCCCCACACACTGAGCAGCTGCTTGGCTTTGGCTGTTCGCTTCGAATATCGGCGCAGTGGCCAAAGTTGCGCCAGCTTCAGCAAGTCTCCGCACCACATGCGCCGTCGGCAATAGCGCCCAGAGCGCCGGTGATAAGATCGTTCTTCCGGAGAGGTTGATACCGATCATCGCGAAGCGCTCACTTCCTTTGTAAAAAAAGTTTTCTGGCGCGGGGAGCCGAAACCAGTGCGTTACCTTCGGTGCGCACAGCGACGCTAAGGAATAGACGCGCCGGATTCGAATCGTAAACACCATGCCGGGCTCGCGATGGGCCTGAGGCTACGATTGGTTTCCTGACATCAATTACATGATCCCGAACTTTTCGAACGCTTCGACGGCGCTGCTTCCTTCTTCAATCGCCTTCCGCACTAATTTTTCGCCGCGTGCCTTTTCGAGCGCCCGCGTGAAAATCTCGGTTTCAGCGGCAGCGGGAACTACCAGGACGCCGTCAATATCGCCAAAAAGAATATCGCCAGGAGAGACCCGCACCGCACCAATCTCCACAGGAATACGAAAGTCGACGACCTTATAACGGGGCGCTGAATCTTGCCCGTACGACCCGAAGCTGAAAGTTGGAAAGCCCATATTCAGAATTGCCTTCGTGTCTCTGACATAGCCATTCAAAACGGCGCCGCGACTGCCAAGTTTGCGGGCGCGCGTGCTCATCAGCTCCCCCCACAGCGCGTTGCGGGGCGACGAGCCGGTGTTGACGTACACCTCGTTCGTGCGCAGGTTATCGAGTGCTTCCAGCATCAGGCCGAATGGTTTGTCCATGAGCTTGTTGGCGGTGCCCGCGATTCGCTCTGTGAATACATCAACGGCCAGAACGGGCATGGCGCGGCCGATCACCACCATATCCTGCCGAGCTGGCTGAATCTGCGGCGGGAGAAATTGATGCTGAAGAGCGAGCTTGTCCATCACGTCGCCGACAACACAGGTGAAAAGCTCGCGTTGCACTATCGTGAAGAGCTCGTCGTCGGAATTCCACAGTTTCGCCGAGCTCATTGGCCGCGTGCCTCTTTGATTTTCTCGACGAACTGCCGCGCGAGCTGCGTGATGGACGAAAAATCGCCGGTTTTCGCTCCAGCGGTGAGGTTGCTGCCTACTCCCACCGCCGCTGAACCTGCTTTGATCCACTCACTCACATTCGCCAAAGTTACTCCGCCCGTCGGCATCAAAGAAGCCTGCGGAAGCGGCGCTTTCACTGCCTTGACGAACGCCGGACCGAGAATCTCTCCCGGAAATACTTTCACGATCTCCGCGCCGCACTCCATCGCTTCGATCACTTCGCGAATCGTCGCAGCTCCGGGCATGTATGGAATCTGGTAGCGGTTACAAAGGCGCGCTGTCTCCGGGTTGAGCGAGGGGCTCACCACGAATTGCGCGCCGGCGAGAATCGCGATGCGCGCGGTCTCGGGGTCGAGAACCGTTCCCGCGCCGAGCAAAATATCACCCGACAATTTTTTCGCCAGATGCTCGATGACGCTCGTTGCTCGCGGCACCGTGTAGGTGATTTCCAGCGCGCCAACGCCACCTTGAGCGCAGGCGTCAGCAATACGTTCCGCCTGATCGTGACTGTCCGCGCGGATCACGGAAACCAGTCCGGAGGTCAAAATTCTTGCTAACACTTCACTTTTCACGATTGGAATGGAGCTCATAAGCCTATCCCGCTTTAGTGAACCAAACGCGAGCCGGGCAACGATTCGCAGTGGCACCCATTGCGCAGCGGCCAGCGAGAATCACGGTCAGATGCTAACGCAATCCCCGCTACGGAGCGCGGGCGGCTCAAAAAATTTAGTCGATCGCGATGTTTTGAGCCTGCCTAGAGTAACGATTTACGCTTGGCTTCTCAACCGTTTAATAGCCACCGTGAGGGCAAAAGCTTGGTGCTATTTGAATCGGCTGTCTGACGAATTAAGTCGGAAATCGCGGCCCGGTGTATACTCGCCGGACGCGTGGACGAAAAATGACAACGACGATGATCACGTTTGGCGAAATTATGTTGCGCTTGGCGCCTCCCGGATTCGAGAGGTTTTTGCAGAGCCCGCAGTTCTCAGCCACGTTTGGCGGAGGCGAGGCGAATGTCGCGGTAGCGCTCGCTGGTTTTGGGTTGCCGGCCACGTTCGTTACGGTTCTCCCCGAGAAAAATGCGTTGGCGGAAGCCGTGGTGGGGGAGTTGCGGCGGTTCGGCGTGAATACCTCTAAGATTGTGCGCGGCAAAGGCCGCTTGGGAATCTACTTCATTGAAGCGGGCGCGAACCAACGGCCATCAAAAGTCATCTACGATCGAGAGAACAGCGCGATCGCTTTGGCAAAGCCAGGCGATATTCGTTGGAATGATGTATTGGAAGGCGCGGCTTGGTTTCACGTCACGGGAATTACTCCTGCGATCAGCGGAACGGCGGCTGCCCTGGCACTCGAAGCTGTGAGCGCGGCGCGCCAGAGGAAAATTACTGTTTCTTGTGATCTAAACTTTCGCAAGAATCTCTGGAAATGGGGAAAGTCCGCTGCAGATGTTATGAGCGAACTGATGCGGCACGTGGACGTCGCCATCGCCAATGAAGAAGATGTGCAAATGGCGCTCGGGATCAAAGCGGACGTCGATGTGACTTCGGGGAAGCTGGAGCATGGCCAGTTTGAGAAACTGACCGGCCGAGTCTTGTCCGAATACACAAACCTGAAGCTGATCGCTATTACCTTGCGCGAATCGCACAGTGCTTCGCACAATCGCTGGTCGGCGTGCATCAATGATCGTGACAAATTCATGGTGAGCCGCGCGTACGATATCACGCACATCGTGGATCGGGTTGGCACCGGAGATAGCTTCGCGGCTGGATTGATTTACGGCCTGCAGAAACTGCCGACTCATGCGGAGGCGCTGGAATTTTCGGTTGCAGCGAGCTGCCTGAAACATTCGATATCAGGAGATTTTCACCGCTGTAGCGTGGACGAGGTGGAAGCGTTGCTGAAGAGCGGAGGATCGGGCAGAGTGCAACGTTGAACCTGGCTGTATGAACGGTCCTGATTTCATTCTGGCCACAGTCGTAAGTCGGCGGGCATAGTTTCAGGAATTTAAGCGTGTTCGCGATGCTCCCTTCGGCCACGATTGCAAAATGAAGTGGTGGACTCGCTGCGGCAAACTTCCGCGCCTTGCTTCCGGTTCACTGTAGGCGCAGAATCATGCAAACCACCGGCCCGAGGTGGAGTATGGAGATTGTGAACAGCAAGCAGCGTGGCTCCCGGTCGCGGGTATTGATACGCTCGTCCCAAGTGGTTCTCTGCGTCTTGATCTTTGGTTTCTTGGCGACGTCGCTGTTTGCGCAAATGCAAAAAATTGGTGGAGAGACACCAGTTATTCTTATCCCGACAATGCCGGATGACCGCGTTGTTCTGGATCGGGGTGACTCGAAACCAGGGGCCGGCGAAAACAAGGTGTGTTCGATCCAGCCGTTTCCAGGAATGCCCGACACTGCCAGCGTTACGACCCTGCAGGTTCCCCACAAGGCCCAAAAAGAGTTTGAAGCAGCTTGCACGGCGCTGAAGGTGAACAAAATCTCGGAGACGGAGCGGCACCTGCGTCAGGCGACCGAAATCTACCCTCAATACGCTGCCGGATGGGTGATGCTTGGGCAGATTCTTGCGACCAGGCAACAAACATCGGCGGCCCGTAATGCTTGTTCGCGGGCGTCGAATGCTGATCCGAAGTACTTGCCTGCGTATCTCTGTTTAGCGGAGATTGCCGGACGGGAGCAGGAATGGAACGAGGTATTGAGCCTGACCAATCGCGCGCTGGAGCTCGAGCCAGTAAACGATGCCTATGCGTATTTTTTCAGCGCGATCGCCTATTTCAATCTGAACCGTTTGCCAGAAGCGCAGGAGAGAGCACTGAGGGCCGAGAGCATTGACAGGGATCACCACGAGCCGCTGATACAGTTCTTACTCGCACAGATTTACGACGCAGAGCACGACAAAGTAGCAGCCGCTTCGCACCTCCGCGAGTACAAGAAGCTTGCCTCGAATTCGCAGGATTCAGTTCGCGCAAAGTAGCAGCAAGACAGTCGCGCCAATCGACTACCGCGCGCCGCCATAAATGCGAAAGCGATTTTCGGGCTGGCCTCGAACTTCCGTCTGCAGCGAGAACAGGCTTCCGGCGAGACGATCTCCGCGCGGAGCTTCGGCGGAGGCGGTGGTGACAAACAGAGTAGTGAGATCGGCGCCACCGAATACGCAAGTGGTGATGTTTTTCACGGGCATTTCCACGACCCGGTCAATTTTTCCGTCCGGTGCTACGCGCACGATGCAATTTCCGAAGAAACGGCAGTTCCAGAGAAAACCTTCGGAGTCCACAGTCGAACCGTCGGGAAGCCCACGATCGAAACCCTCCAGAAAAGGTCGTTCATTCGAAATTGCGCCAGTGGATGAATCGTAGTCGTAAACCCAAACGACGTTGGCGAGCGTGTCGCCGAAATAAAAGTGACGACGGTCGGGACTCCATGCAACCGTGTTAGAAATTCCAATACTCTTTCGCCAGCAAGTAACGGTGGCATCAGGATCCACGCGAACGAGAGTGCCATCTTGTCCGCCGGCATCGCTGGAGGAGCCATCCGGGTTCACGTTGTTGCGCATGGAGCCAAGCCACAGAGAGCCGCGAGGATCGCAGCGTGCATCGTTCAAGCGGACTGCGGGCCACCCCTCGAGCAAGAAAAGGGCATCGTGCCGCGCATCTGTAGCGGGTTCCCAGAGAATCACGCGCGAACCGAGGACGACAACCAACACATCCTCGCGATCGGTCAGCGTGAGAGCGGTGACCGGTTCGTCGAACAGCCAGGTGCGGACAGCGGAGTCCGCCAGATTCAGGCGGTGAATCAAGAAACGATTGATGTCGGTCCAGTAGACAGCTTGGTGGGCGGCGTGCCAGACCGCGCCTTCGCCGCAAACGTCGCCAGTGGGTGCGAGACAAACTGGCACTTCAATCATTGCACTCCAATGCCCGCGAGCAAGCCGCCGTCCACCAGATAATCCCCGCCTGTGCAGAACGCGGCGCGATCGGAAATGAGAAACGCTGCAAGCTCAGCAACTTCTTCGGCGGTGCCAACTCGGCCCAGAGGATGTGAAGCGCCAAATCTCTCAACGACCGTATCGACGGGCAGATCCGGAGAAAAATGCGCGGCGGAATGTTCGAGCATCGGCGTGCGAATGGAACCGGGGCTGATGGAATTGACACGAATGTGATCGGCGGCGTGGTCCAGTGCGAGAGCGCGCGTCAAACTGTGCAGGCCGCCCTTCGATGTGGCGTAGGCGGCAACCCCGCGCTGGCAGGCGTAGCCTTGAACAGAGGCGAGTATGATGATCGATCCGCCGCCTCGTTTGCGCATTTCCGGAATGCCGAAATGCGCGAAGAGATAAGTGCTGCTGAGATTTACGGCCATGCAACGGTTCCAGGTTTCGGGATCTGTTTCGACGGCGTTCCCGAAGGGATGAAAGGCCGCAGCATTGACGATGAAATCCAGCCCGCCAAATTTTGCGACGGCTTTGGCGACCGCAGACTTGACCTGCTCCGGAATGCTGACGTCGCACAGTTCAGCGCGAACGGTAGCGTGCTTCGCGTCGGATAGCTGCTGGAGTTCGCGGTTTGCGTCTGCGTCGATGCCGCAGGCGATGACGTTCGCGCCACCGGACGCCAGGCGCAGCGCGATGGCTCGGCCGATTCCGGTGGTGCCGGTGACGATGGCAACTTTATTTTCGAATTCCTTCATGGGCGCTCGCTCTCTTTTTTGTTGGCTGGCTACAGCTTCAAACGGCATCGCACCACATTGCTTCACACGTGCGTCGCAGGGATCTTATGCACTCAGCGATGACTGTGTGGAATCTACACTTTTCTCGCCAACATTGAAACGGTTCGACGCGTCGGTTTACCGCTCCAGACAAATGCGATTGGACTGCTGCACATTCAGTCCGCCAACCCTGAAGTGGCATTAAGCAATCCGAGAGCCAAGCCACGCAGTTCAGCGAGCCCCTTCAACCGGCCGACATAAGAGTAGCCTGGATTCATTTTCTTGCCGATGTCGTCAGCGAGTAAATGCCCATGGTCGGGCCGCATGGGAATTTCATGATCTGGGCGGTTCGCGCGCCGTCGGCGGGATTCTTCTATCAACAGAGCGTGCACCGCCGCGACCATGTCCGAGCTGCCATCGAGGTGCTCGGCTTCGTAAAACGAGCCATCCGCTTCCCGTGTAACCTGGCGCAGGTGCGCAAAATGAATCCGCGGAGCAAACTCACGGATCATCGCGAGTAAGTCGTTGTCCGCGCGGGCGCCGAAAGATCCAACGCAGAACGTTAAGCCATTGGGAAGAGTGTCTGCGGAACCAAAAATGTGGCGCACGTCATCGGCTGTGGAGACTACTCGCGGCAAACCGAAGAGCGGCCATGGCGGGTCGTCCGGGTGAATTGCGAGCCGGAGGCCAAGCTCTTCCGCGACGGGCACTACGTCCCGCAAGAAGGCGACGAGAGAAGAACGAAGCTCGTGGGACGAGATTCCGTCCCACTCTGCGCGCGACTCGCGGAACGCCTTGCGAGTGTACGAGGCTTCTGCACCAGGAAGGCCCGCAATAATCGCGCGTTCGAGTTCGTCCTGCTGCGCCGGGGACATCGCAGCGAAGCGCGCGCGCGCGGCGGCGACACGCTCCGGTGCGTATTCGTGTTCGGCATCTGGACGCTCGAGGATGAACAAGTCGTACGCCGCGAAATCAATCGCATCGAAGCGCAACGCGTATCCCGCGTTGGGCAGGCGCCACATCAAATTCGTGCGCGTCCAATCGACGAGAGGCATGAAGTTGTAACAGACGCACCGGACGCCGGCTTGGGCGATGGCTGCGAGGGAATCCTTCCACGCAGCGATGTACTGGCGATATGGCCCGGAGCGCAGTTTGATGGAATTGTGAACCGGGATGCTTTCGACTACCGACCACACGAGTCCAGCAGATTCGATTTCGGCTTTGCGCTTCAGGACTTCGTCGAGAGGCCACGCCTCGCCGCGATAAATGTGGTGAAGCGCCGAGACGATGCCGGTCGCACCGGCCTGCCTGATCTGCGACAACGAAATGGGATCCTGAGGTCCAAACCAGCGCCAAGTTTCTTTCATGATCGCCGCGCGATTTCCATTAGTGTTTTCTATGCTGCCTAAGGCTGAGACGTCGCCTTGCAAAAACATTCATCCAGCGATTCCAAGGTGGCCGCCGCACTGTATTTTCCACTCAAGAAATCGCTGACGAGAAGCGAAGCTTGCGTTTGGAATTCCACGAAACCCGGGAATCGGGGCCGCAGGTAAGCGTGTTCGAGTGTGGGAAGAGTAGCTTCGAAGAAATGATTCGACATCGCATTGATTCCGGGTTCGATCCAGGCCTTCCTGTTGCCCGGCTGTCCACCCGAATGAACGTAGATCGTTTTCTGGCATTCCGCACCCGCCACCCATTGTGCGTAATCAACGGCAGTAGCAAGCTCTTTGCAGCGGGGGGAGATTGCGAGACCCGCTCCGCCCAGCACAGAACCCGCAGGTCCCCTCGGCGGCCGGGAGGGGATGTTCGTAAAATGGATGGGAGCTCGCCGGTAACCCGGACGCGCGTAGTTCGAATAGCCGAATGCAAGGGGACAATAAGCGATCTCGTCCGTGGTGCTCATCCTCTCCCACACGGCGATGGGATTCCATTCACGCGCATCCGTGGTCGCGAATTCCGCCAGCTTTTTCAATTGGTGCAGAGCTGCTTCGCCGGTTTTCTCGCCAACTACCTTGCGCGATCCTGGAGCGAACAAAGTCTCACCAGAGCTGGCGCAGAGCGTAACGAAGCTGCAAAACGAATCGACGGGTAGCAAGGGCGTCGTCACGAATCCTCGTCTGATCCGAGCCAGCTCAGAAACCTCCTCCCACGTGGAGGGAACCGCCATCCCCGCGGCTGCCAGCAGGTCCGGCCGGTATCCGGCTACTTGCGCCGCGGCGTCGATCGCCAGCGCCCACTGGTGGCCGTCGTAGAAGTAGCTCTGGTGTGAAGCGCCCACACTTTCGTTGCGTAGGTTGCAGAGAACTTCAGAAGAGATGTAATTGTCCAGTGGAACGAGATAACCGCCTTTCGCAACCGTGCCCATGAATGGATGATCGAGCACCAGTAAATCGAACTGTTGAGCCAGGCTCCGGATCGGATGGTCGGCGAAACCCTGCAGCGATCGAGCCTCCCATTCGATGCGAACATCGGGATGGCTCTGGGCGAATTGAGCGGCCGTTGCAAGCATGGGAGCAAGACCTCTGTCATGCTTCCACGTCATTCCCCGCAGGGTCACCACAAACGAGCTCCTTTTACTTTTATCGCCGCCGGTAATTCGACTTCCACTGCTGTTCGAGAATTTAAACGATCTTCGTCTCTTTCAAGTGAGCGATTTGCTCCTCGTCGTATCCCAATTCGGCAAGAATTTCGTCTTTGTGCTCGCCCAAGAGCGGAGGTCTGCGAATTTCGCCCGGCGTCCGGCTGAACTCGACGGGCATCCCTACGGTGCGAAATTTCCCGGCCACCGGGTGTTCGAATTCGACGAGAATTTTGTTGTGCCGCACCTGCGGGTCGCGCTCTACATCGGGAAAAGTGTTTACCGGCGCGGCCCATATATCCGCAGCCATGAAGATGTCCATGAGTTCGGCTGTCGTTTTCTTAATGAATCCCTTTTCAAGTTTCCGCTTCACCTCATCGCGGTCTGCGGTCACGTTTCGCGAATCGTTTCCTTCGAATCCCTCCACTCCCACCAATCCGGCAATTTTCTGCAGAGGCATCATCGCCACCGAGATATAGCCATCCTGCGTTTTGTAAACGCCCATGGGCGCGCCGACGTAGGGATGGCCAATTCCAGCCGCGCTGCGTTGCGGCTCGCGGAGTGTGTTGAGGTATAACGTCAGTTCTTGTGTGGCCAGATGCATCATCGAGTTTAGCAGGTTGACATCAACCCGCTGGCCCTTTCCCGAGCGCGCTCTCTCAAAAAGAGCCATCAACACGGCGATGGTGATGTGCAGGCCTGCAGTCAGATCCGCAAGGCCAATTCCGACGGGCACGGGGGGATCGCTGGCTGTGCCATTTAACATCAACACGCCGGCTATCGACTGCGCCAACAAATCCTGGCCCGGGCGCTCGAGGTAAGGTCCATCTTGCCCCCAGCCGCAACTCGCACAGTAAATCAGCCCCGGCTGAGTCGCGGAAAGTGTCTCGTATCCAAGACCGAGACGGTCCATGACACCGGGGCGAAAATTTTCGACCAGCACATCGGAGGATTTGATAATACGGAGAGCGATCTCTTTTCCTTCCGGGGCCTTCAAATCGAGTGTGATGCTTCGTTTGGCTCGATTGAAAGCCAGAAATGACAGGCTCTCCTTTTGCACAAAGGTGTCACCGATGGACCAGTTGCGCGACCAATCTCCGCCCCGCGGCTCGATCTTCACGATGTCCGCGCCCATGTCGCCCAAGAGTTGCGTCGCACTGGGCCCCTGCACCAGCTGGCTGAAGTCCGCGACGCGCAATCCGTGAAGCGGTCCCTTCATAATTTTTCATCCTCCTGATTTTCTGATCGCCGTCGTGAGCGTTGCGGGCTACATGTTTGATTAAGCTGGCGCACAAGCCGTGAGACCGCCGTCGATTATCAGACATTGACCTGTGACCCATGAACTTTCGTCACTCGCGAGGTACAGTGCCGCGTTGGCAACATCAAGGGGCGTACCCAATCGCCCGAGAGGATGCATCTTCAGCCAGACGGCGCGCAGAGCTACCGGGTCCGCTGCCCGTTCCAGAACCTGCTGGTTCAGTGGCGTATCGATCGTGCCCGGAGCGATGGAGTTCACGCGAATTCCGCTCGAGGCGTATTCCCGGGCCATTTGCCTTGTCAAACTGATGACGCCACCCTTGCTCGCCGCATAATGCGGATATCCCGCAAGACCGAGTAGCCCCTGCACCGAAGCCATATTCACGATCGAGCCATACTTGCGCTCGATCATACCCGGCAAGACGTACTTGGAAGCGAGAAACATGCTGGTGAGATTCACACGGATGATGCGCTCCCAGTCGCTCAGTTCCATTTTGTGGCACGGAGCTTCAGACGCGATTCCCACCACGTTGGCCAACACATCAATTTTTCCAAATTCTCGCAGCCCGGCTTCCACCGCTGCCTGGACTTCTGTCTGCGACCCGACGTCGGCGCGGTGAAATAGAATGCGGCCGCCACGCGAAAGAATCTGCTCCCTCGTGCTTGCGCCGCCCTTTTCGTCTACATCCACGCCGATGATCGCAGCTCCTTCGGCCGCAAACCGCAGCGCGATTGCTTGACCGATGCCACTCGCCATCGCGGTAACAAGTGCCACGCGCTCCTGGAGGCGCATAATTGAGACTCCCTCTCTCGCACGGATTATTCAAGTCTGCTGCGCTGGATAACAGCCGGTATCGCGTTTGCTCTAACGATCGTCCAGATTCGGGTGACCTGAAGCGTATTGCTAAGAATGGGCCCAAAGCTTTCAGGCAGATCGCCTTCCAGGTTTTTTCGGCCGGTCTGGTCGTTTCCAGGCGCGGTCTGAATCCCCTGAAACGCATAGAAACGTATCACAGTGCGATTCGCGCTTTCGCATGTTTTTCCAGGCGCAATCGAACATGCTGTTGGACGAACCGCGGAATTTAGCTATGCTGCTGTGCTGCTGTGCTGCGATTGGAGCAGCCAGCCGTTCCATAACGCCGCTAAATTAAGGGTTGTGACCTCCGCATGAAACAGATCGTAAGCCTGGATGAATTGGCGCAGCAAGTTCCGACCGGCGCGCGGATTGGAGTTGGCGGCGTTCATCTTGCGCGTCTCCCGATAGCGCTCATCGAGTCTGTACTGTCCCTCGGGCGCCGGGATTTTACGTATGTGAGTTGGGGAGGAGGTCTGCCGCTCGAACTATTTCTCCAAGCAGACGCTCTCCGGAAGCTCATCTTTTGTTTCTCAAGTTTGGATATCTTAGGCTTGGCGCCGCGATTTCGCGAAGCGTTGGAAACCGGGCGAATCGAAGTGGAAGAGTGGACTGCCTTGGCCATGATCCAGGCGTTGCACGCTTCCTTCTTTAATCTTCCCGAAATGCCGTTTCAGTTGCCGGTAGGATCCGACTTGATGAGCGTGGGAAACTTCTGGAAGCAGACTGTCTCTCCTTTTACTGGGGAAGCGATCGGGCAGGCTCGCCGTTTGGATATTGACGTTCTGCTCATTCACGCGCAGCGGGCCGATCGCAATGGAAACGTGGAGATTCAAGGTGCTCGTGGGCTGGACGTAAGCCTGCTGGGCGCGGCGAAGACGAAACTTTTCACGGTCGAGGAGATCGTTGAGGTTGGAATCCTCGGAGATGCGCCGAAATCATACGTGCTGCCGCACAATTTCGTTACGGCGCTGGCCTGTGTCCCGATGGGCGCGTATCCAACCTCATGCCTGCCTTATTACTCCACCGATTACCGGCGGCTGATCGATTATGTGCGTGAAGAAGATGAGAGCAAGCGAGCTCAAACCGTCGAGCCGGCGTTGCCTTTACGACAAATGGCGGCAACCGGCGAAGTTTCGAAGTCGAGATTTGTCAACTCCGCGCAGCGGGCGACGTTCCTTCGCTGCGCTGCAAGGGTTCCGGTCCGCACTCTGACGCCTGAGCGGTTGGCTCGATATGGCTTGCCCAGTGAGGCTGAAAGTCCCTACACGCTGGACGAGTTTCTGGCGGTGGCACTAGCGCGCGAGTATGACAGCTCGAGCATCTGCTCTGTCGGGTCGGTTTCTCCACTGGCCATGGTGTCCTATTTGCTGGCAAAACGACTGCATGCGCCCGGACTGACACTGATCTCATTGAATGGCGGGTTCATTGATGTTGAATCTCATCCCATGTCGTTGACTCTGGCGGAGCCGCTCGACTGGCAAACTGCCAAGGCCTTCTGGGGAGGAGATGACACTTACCACTGGTACTACCAGACGGGGCGCGTCACGCATGAAGTCATTACGGTGGCCCAGGTTGACGTTCGTGGACGCACAAACAATGCTTGGATCGAAAGCAAAGGTAAGCGTATCCGCCTTCCGGGGCAAGGCGGAATGGCCGATGTGGCGAACCTTCACAAGAATTTTGTGCTTTATCTGACGCGCCACTCGCCCGAACGCTTCGTGGACGCTGTTTCATTTTGTACCGCATCGAGAGGTCTGCTGACGGATGCGGCGCGACTGCAGGCTGGACTCCAGCCGGGAAAAGTTCGGCTGATCTCGAGCCTCGGCGTTTTCGAATTGGAGTTTGCCAGCCAACGATTTCGGCTCGTCAGCATTCACCCCGGAATCACTCTGGAAGAGGTTCGCCGGCAGACAGGCGGTGAATTTTTAATCGCCGATCCGTTGCCGACCACCCCGGCTCCCACGGCGGAGCAATTGCGATTGATTCGGCGCGAAATTGATCCCTTTGGGATTCGACGGCTGGAGTTCGTCCCGAGCAAGTCGCGCCTCGCGATGATCGAAAGCATTCTAGACGCGGAAGAAAAACTGTTGGAAGAAGTCTTCAAGGACGCGCAGTAGAGCCTCGCCGGTTGTTTCCCAGGACGGCCGTGAGGCTTGGTCGCTTGCTTCGTGGGGGGAAATGCGATGCTTTATCCCGTTTCAAGAGTGCGACGTCTGGTTGACGGTCTGGACCACCCGGAGTGCGTCGCTGTGGCCCGCGATGGTACGTTGTACGCGGGAGGCGAGGCCGGGCAAGTCTATCGAATCTCAGAGGACGGGAAAAAAATCGAAGAGTTCGCGAATACGGGCGGATTTTGCCTGGGGCTCGCTCTGGATCGCGACGAGAACATCTACGTGTGTGACCTGCGCAAGCAAGCATTGATGAAAGTGACGCAGAAGGGCAAGGTTTCTCTGGTCGTCGATTACGTGGATGGAGTGAAGATCCAAACCCCCAATTTCGGCGTGTTCGATTCGCAGGGAAATTTGTATTTCAGCGATTCGGGGGAGTGGAAGCAAGCGAACGGTGTGGTGTGGCGCCTTTCACATCAAGGGAACGTGGAACTCTTCTCCTCCGGACCATTCCATTTCGCCAACGGCCTGGCGCTCGATGCGCGCGAGCGTTATCTATACGTGGTGGAAAGTAATCGCGATCGGGTGGTCAGAATCGAAATCAAGCCTGACGGCAGTTCCGGCAGCCCGGAAGTCTTTGCCGAGGGGTTGATGCGCGTCCCAGACGGCATGGCCTTTGACGCGGCCGGCAATCTTTATGTGACGACCTACGCCTCGAACTGTATTTATCGCGTTTCCACCGCAGGTCACGTGGAGCTGCTTTGCCAGGACGTGGAGAACTTGCTGCTGTGCCAGCCCACCAATTGTGCGTTTGGTGGTCCGAATTTTGATCGGCTGTACGTCTCCAACCTCGGCCGCGACCACATCTCGGTGCTCGATCTCGAGGTCAAAGGCCAACCGTTGTGGACCCACCGCGACCGCAGCTGAATCGTGCGTGCAAATCCGACCAACACAATTCTATTGCGACTTCGCTATGTAGGCGCCGTTTCGTAGGTTGATGGAATATCGAATCCCGCCGGCCTATTCGCATTTTCCGCACCCGGCCCAGGAGCGTTCAAATGAAAGCTACGAAAAAAGCTAAATCCCACGTCGAGTGCCGCGCGGTGCTGTGGCGCAAGCGTCCTGGCTGGCTTCTGGCGAATGAGCAGATCTCCCTATGTTTCCTTCGTGGCGGCGGTCATCTGGCGTCTCTCTGCCTTCGCACGGGACCTGCGCCAAACGTCAATCTGCTCTGGGAGCCGTTTTGGCAAACCATCGAGCCGGAGCGCTATTCCAAACAAAAGCATGGGCGGAGATTTGGTCCTCCGCCAGCGGGCAAGTACCTCGCCGGCTACGCTGGCCATTCCCTCTGTGTGGACTATTTCGGCGCGCCATCGGAGGAGGAGGCCCTGCTGGGGCTTCCGCTCCACGGCGAAGTCGCCTCCAGCCGCTGGACGCTCGTAAATAGGCGCGCTGAGCGCGGGCTGGGGCTGCTGACGCTCCGCAGCGCCGCTCCCAGTGCCGGACTGCTAGTCCAGCGTGCCGTCACGCTACGGGAGAATGAATCCGTCGCGTACGTTACCGAGACCATCACCAACAAAGCCAACCGCGATCGATATTTCCAGTGGGTACAGCACACCACGTTTGGCCCGCCGTTCCTGCAGGCGGGTGATAGCGTTTGCCTGATGCCGGGAACACGCTCGAAGACCTGGCCGCTGGGTTATGAGGGCAAGGAAGCCCTCGAGAATGATCGAGAATTCAGCTGGCCCAACGCGCCTGCTAAAAGCGGCGGTTCCCTGGACATCTCCCAGCCATTTGCCACCAACGGCCGAGGCTTCATCGCGACTACGCTGCTGGCTGAGGGTAGCGATTCGCAATTGGCGTATGTCGCGGTATTGAACTGGCGTCTCGGTTTA
The DNA here is from genome assembly GCA_963742475.1 of uncultured Acidobacteriota bacterium. Taxonomy (GTDB): domain Bacteria; phylum Acidobacteriota; class Terriglobia; order Acidiferrales; family UBA7541; genus Palsa-295. The sequence continues at coordinate 14,959 of CAVULY010000002.1, forward strand.
TTGGCGGGCTATTGCTTCCGGCGCTCCGATTTTCCGTGGGTCGCAAACTGGGAAGAAAACTGTGCCCGCACGGACGCGCCTTGGCAAGGCAAGGTTCAAGCGCGAGGCTTGGAGTTTGGGACCTCTCCCATGCCGCTCGGCTTGCGCGACGCCGTTCTGGGGGGACCGTTATTCGGCGTGCCGGCGGTTCGCCGCTTGCCCGCCAGAGGCGTGCAAACGGTCTCGTACGCGGTATTCGCTACCGCGGCGCCTCGCACCTGGCGGACGATTTCGGCAATTGGGATCCGCCAAAACTCGCTCGTGGTGACAGGTCCGAGTCCGGAGGAACGAATCGAATTGATGGCTGGAGGGCTGCCTGATATTTGGCCAGATCCGCAGCGTGGCCGGAGCGTGTAGACGTAAAAAAAGCGCCGCAACGCGGCGCCGAGAAGTGAACGAAAGACCGCAGGTTGTTGGAACCGAAGGTGGATGCCGGGGGGAGGCATCCACCTTCGTTCCGTTCGCGCGCTAGAACAGGAACTTCAGTGCGAACTGAATCAACCGCGGGCTGTTGGCCTGCGTAGTGACCGTTCCAAACCCGTTGTTGTTAATGTTGGGCCCGGACACCTCGTTATCGCCGTTGTACGTTGTGCCCGGGAATCCGAACTGCACACGATTGAAGGTGTTAAAGAACTCCGTCCGAAACTGAATTCCAAATTTCTCTTCCGGGCCGAAGGTCGTCGTTTTGAACAGGGCGATGTCCCAGTTGTTGATTCCGGCCGCACGAAGGCTGGAGTCAACGCGGGCTTCTGTACCGTATCCCCAAGCGGGAGGTGGGGAGAAGCAGCTGACGTTAAACCACTCATTCACCTTCGCCGCCTTGCTTCCTGTGCCTCCTGCACCTTTACTGCACCCTTGAACCGCGTCTGGCCGAATGTTGGCGATGCCGAGGCCGGCCCCTTCGAGGGGAGTGCCACCGGTCCAACCAATCTTGAGCGGGAATCCTTTTTGAAAAGTAGTGACTCCGTCCACGCCCCATCCGGAGACGAGCTTGTTCATGGCACCACTGACATCACCCATATACCGCTGGCCGTGGCCGAAGGGCAGATCGTAAACGTAGCTAATCACCAAGCGCTGCGAGACGTCTTGCGACGACAAAGAGCGCTCGGCCCTCAGATTGTTGAAGTCCTGTACCTGCCCCACTCCGCCCGTCGAGCTCTCCAACCAACTGGTGAGAGTGTCGGTGTTGGTCATCAACTTCGCGTTGGTGTAAGCCGCAAGGAACGATCCGCCATTCTTGAACCGCTTTGTGGCTGTAAACTGGAACGAATTGTACGAGCTTTCGCAGCAGCCAAAGCCAGCCAACTTCAGATTTGAATACTGAGGGTACGGACGGTCAAACTGGCCTTGAGGAAGCGTTGCGCCACTAAGTCCTAAACCCTGACCCGCCAGGGTATTCGGAACCGGAGTGAGAATTGACGGAGTGCAGCCAGCGGCCACTGTCACGACGGTTCCGGGGCACTCCGCCGCCGCCTGCGCAACGAAGCTGTCAGGTAGTTGGTCAACGTTCGTGCTGTACTGCTGCAGGTGAACTCCATGCGATCCGGCGTAGGCGGCGTCAAGGAACCAGCCCCAGCCTACTTCACGCTGGATGTCCAGGTTGTACTGCTGCACATATCCTGGCTTAGGATCTGTGTATGGCGCGAGTGTTGGATTGCCGTTGGCGGCCACGAACGCAGACAGGCTTGGTTGCGCGTTACGGCCAGGAGGCAGTACGAAGCCGCCAGATCCGAACGGGCCAGTATTGTCATTACAAGTGGGGGTCCCGGCGACCAGAGAGCAACCGCCGGTGCCGTTGAGGGTGCTGTAAGGGTGGACATATGCGCCTTGTGACGTGAGGTACGAGACGTACGTTGTATTCGCAAGGCCAATCACGTCATTGTCCGCGTTCAAGCCGAAGGAAATGTAATTGGGAATGAAGAATATTCCGTACCCGGCTCGAATTACGGTCTTCTGATCCCAGCTATAGGCCAAACCGATTCTGGGGGACCATTGCCTCTTGTCCAGTGGAATGTTGTTGCGACTGCCATTTACACCGGTTTTTACATAAAAGGCATCGCCTGGGCAAGGAGAACCCACCGCCCCATTGCAACCCGTAACGGCGCCATTCACGGCATTTGGATTCCAATATGTCAAATCATTGAAGCGTTCCGACCACGGCCCTTGCAGCTCGTAGCGGAGTCCCGCGCTGATTGTGAGCTTTGGGGTTACGCGCCACGTGTCGTTACCGTAGATGGCGCGGTAAGTTTGCTTTCCCGCCACCTGAGCAGGGACCTGGGCGACACCAAAGGTCTGATTGACGAGTTGACCGTAGTTGTCAGCCAGTCCCAGCAGAAAATCGGCAAAAGGGAAGCCGCTATTCGCTGCCGGCGCGGCGAAACTACTACTGGTCCAGCTGTTGCTGAAGCCAAAAGCGCCGGCGGCAATGTTCGTCTGGAAATAGTTGTCATAACCCAGTTCGTACTGCCCGCCGATTGCTATGGTGTGCTTTCCGCGAATCAAAGTGAGCACTGGAGAAAAGTTGTACTGTGAATTGTGATCCCCGATGGCGCTGCCCGGGCCCTGCGTGTAGCCAGGGTCATTTTGAAACGAAAAAGCCGTGGTAGGTGGGGTCCGCAACGAGGCCGAAAGGTCGTTGTACACCGATCCCCAGCCCAGATTCGTCAGGTCATAGTTGGAATTGATGGGCGCGCGGGAGTATACGAACCGGCTCGCTGAGACGTTCAAATCGAAGATGGTGGTAGTCGAAAACTGGTGGTTGAGGTCGAGGGCGAGGGCCTTCGAATGGTACTTCTCCGCGCATCGGTCCGCGCAAAACCCAGTGCCAAAGGGGTCGGTCGGCAGGTCTGTCAAGCCGTAGTAAGTAAAGCGACCATACAAACGCGTGGTGCTGTTGATGTTGTAATCCTCACGCGTCACAAACTGGTTCGTGTTTCCACCGATCGACCCGCCAGCTACATAGTTGTTTATATACCCGGAAGTCGAGGGGATTACCGGGTAAAGCTTATGATAGAGGGCGATTGCTGCTTGGTTGCCCTCCGCCGCAGGAATCAGGTTTCCAGGGTAAGCCGTCCGCACGCCCGCAGCGTTGGCCGTCCAGGGATCGTAAAGTTGAACCCCCGCTGCCGGCGATGGGCAGAAACCCGTGGGTGTTATGCCAGGGCACAGCGATGAGAAATCATAGAAGCCCGCTGCATTCGGTGTGAACATCTGCGGCAGTGGAACGGTATAGGTCGACGCCCCAGCGCCTTGCCGCAATCTGAACTGTTCCCAATTTACGAAAAAGAAAAGCTTGTTTGTGAGCTTCGGTACGGGTCCCCCAAGGTTGAAGCCATATTGGTTCTGCACATACGGGGGATTTGAGGACGAGAAATAGGGTGTGGCATTCAGCACTTTGTTGCGCAAATATTCGTAGACTTCGCCGTGATACTGGTTGCCGCCGCTCTTGGTGCTGAAGTTGACGACACCACCGGAGAACTTGCCCCATTCCGCGCCGACGTTGTTGTACTCGACTTTAAATTCGCCGATCGAATCCTGAATCGGAATGATGATCGGTAAATTGATGTAGCCGATGTTCAGAGGCTGTCCATCCAGGTATTCCGCGCTCTGGTTGGCAAAGGAACCGCCCACTTGATAGTTCCCCCAGCTAAACGGGTTCTGGCCGACCGGCGTGCCGCCCGAACCGCCTTGGGCGACAGCGGCAGGGGACAAAAGAATCAAGTTAAATACGTTGCGACCGTTGAGGGGGATATCGTTCGTCTTGCGCTCGTCAATAATTTGACCCAGCGTCGCGGAGTTCGGCGTCAGAAGTGGCGTTTCGGCCGTCACTTCGACCGTCTGAGACTGGGCGCCAACTTCCAGCGCAACGTCAATGCGCGTGCCAATTTGCACCTGAACGGTAACGTCGGTGCGCCTGACGTGCTTGAAGCCAGGCTTGTCCACCTCTACCGTGTAAGGCCCCGGGTTCAAGTTGACGAACGTATATTGTCCGTCAGCGCTGGTAGTAAACGTCGCCTTGAAGTCCGTGGTCGCACTGGTCAGCGTGACCGTTGCGTCGGGAACTGCAGAACCCGAGGCATCCGAGACTGTACCGCTAACCGATCCGTATGTGGACTGCGCCGCCAGCGGCGAGCCCATCAGCAAAGCGGCAAGGCAAAAACAAGTCCCCAAAACGAGCGCAAGCACAAAGCGATTCCGCGACGTATTCATAAGTAAATCTCCTCCCCCAAAAAGAGAACTGCGTTAGGCCCACCCGGCCTACGCCACAGAGCTGGTGACACCGTCGTGCATTAGAACGGGAACACAAACTAGAGACAGTCCCACGATGGCCAACCGAGTTGCGCACACCAAGACACACCCTTGCGACTGCTAGAGCCACCCTGTACAAAAAGCTCTTTAGATACAACCTATCGATTTTTTCGATACCACCCAGCTGCGCAGCATTTAGCTTCAAGTGCCCGTATCTTGTCAAGTTAAAAATAACGATTTTCTACGGACATTTCGTCAAAACCACGCAGATGGGCCATGACTCGCGAATAGTTTCGCAGTATGATGCGGCAGGGCAGACGTGCCCTTCATCCCTTGCGCGCCGACCGTGATGTTTGATCGCGCGACCAGCTCAGATTATTTTTTCTACCCGAATATTTTTAAAGAGACAGCCCCATGGAAAGTCGTGGCAAGAATCAGGGCGGCCGAAAACTTCGCGTTGTGACGCTGAAGGCGGTGGCCGAACATGTAGGACTCACACCCGGTACTGTTTCGGCAGTATTGAATAACTCCGCGGCAGCTCGCTCCGTGCCGGAGCGCACCAAGAAGCGCGTTCTCGCCGCCGCGCGTGAGCTGAATTACAGGCCGAATTATTTGGCGCGCTCTCTGCGCGTGCAACGCACCTACACCATCGGAGTCATCACCCGGGACTTGGGCGATGCCTACGCTGCGATGATCATCAGCGGTATCGAACGCTATCTTCGGCAGCACAGCTTTTTCTTTTTGACCGTCGCTCATCACAACGACAAGAAACTGCTGGACAGCTACTCGCATATACTTCTGCAACGCGGAGTCGAAGGGCTGATTTCCGTGGACACGTTGCTCGGTGAATCCATGTCGTTGCCCACGATCGCCATCGCGGGTCACCGCCCTGTGGACGGCGTGACCAATATTCTGCTCGACCATCGCCGCGCCGTTCTGCTGGCCCTGCAGCATCTACGCGAGCTCGGCCATCGCGAGATCGCGTTCATGAAGGGGCCGCAGTACAGTTCGGACTCCAACGATCGCTGGCAGGCCATTGTCGAAGTCGCGCGAGATCTCGGCATCGTGGTGCGGCCGGAGCTCACGATCCACTTGGAAGGCGACCTGTCAACGCCGGAGGTCGCTTACCCCGCAACCAAAGCGTTTCTTTGCAGCCGGAAAATGCCCTTTACGGCGCTTTTTGCTTTCAACGACAATTCCGCGTTGGGCGCGATCAGCGCCTTCCAGGAGGCGGGGATGCAGGTCCCGAACGACGTATCGGTCGTCGGGTTCGACGACATTAAGATGGCTCCGTATAGCAATCCGCCGCTGACCACGGTGCGACAGCCGCTTCTGAAGATGGGCGAGATCGCGGCGCGGTCGGTGCTCAATCAAATCAAAAACAGCGAAGAGTTCGTCGCGGAGATATTGATTGAGCCGGAGTTTGTGGTGCGCAAATCGACCGCGAGAGTATCCATGCAATTGTCGCCGTGCAGAGAAGGATTGCCGAGCGCCGGGCTAGCGAGTGCAACCGAAGCAAACAGAATAAGGGGAGAGCCACGACGCAATGTCTATAGCCAACTCGAATGTAGCGCCAGCCACCGAGACCCTGCCCGTTTCGACGGATAAAGCGGCCATGGCGATGGTGACCACCCTCTTCTTCATGTGGGGCTTTCTCACCTGCCTCAACGATATATTGATTCCCCACTTGAAGGCCATCTTCGATTTGAGTTACGCGAAAGCAATGCTCATCCAGTTCAGCTTTTTCGGCGCGTACTTTGTGTTTGCGTTGCCTTCCGGAAAGCTGATCGAATGGTTTGGGTACAAGAAAGCAATGGTGGGCGGACTGTTAACGATGGGATTGGGAGCCCTGCTTTTCGTGCCGGCGGCGAGCGTTCCTTCCTTTCCGTTATTTCTTACGGCGCTGATAATTCTTGCGGCAGGCATCACCATTTTGCAGGTATCCGCCAATCCGTACGTGGCGGTCTTGGGCCCCGAAAGAACGGCATCGAGCCGGCTGAATTTGACGCAAGCCTTCAACTCACTCGGCACGACGCTTGCTCCTTGGTTTGGCAGCCTCCTAATTCTGAGCGGAGCGCCCGCGGCGCTCGACGTAATTCGCAGGATGTCGCCCGAGCAGCTCCACGATTACCGTCTGGAGCAGGCTTCCTCCGTCAAACTTCCGTATATCGGCTTGGCGATTGCGCTCTTGGTTCTCGGTCTAGTGATCGCGAGATTCAAGCTGCCGGTGATTGCCGCCGTGGAGCCTCACGGGAAAGTTCACGACTCCATCTGGAAATATCCGCGATTGGTAATGGGCGCGGTCGGGATTTTCGTCTATGTAGGCGCGGAAGTCGCCATCGGCAGCATGCTAGTGAACTATATGAGCCAGCCGAACATCGGAGACATTTCCGTCCAGCTTGCTGCGAAATTCGTTTCTCTGTATTGGGGCGGCGCGATGCTTGGCCGATTCATCGGATCGGCTGTGCTGCAGAAAGTGCGCACCGGAACGGTGTTGGGATTTTCCGCACTGATGGCCTTTCTATTGGTGGCGCTCTCCATGGGCAGTTTCGGGCACTTGGCAATGTGGAGCATCCTGTTGGTGGGCTTTTTCAATTCGACGATGTTCCCCAGTATTTTTACTCTCTCCATCGAGGGACTTGGGCCGTTGACGGGCAAAGGCTCGGCTTTGCTGGTCTGCGCCATCGTTGGTGGCGCCGTCATTCCAGAACTGCAGGGCGTGCTTGCGGACAATATCGGCATCCATCATGCATTCGTTCTACCCGCGCTGTGTTATTTGTACATCGCGTTTTTCGCGTTCAGGAGCAATAAGCCGCACAGCGAGGTGACTGCGCATTCTTGACGGCCATCGGAATCGGCGGGGGCCGGCCGACCTTCAACCCCCTTGCCGATTCAGTGGAATTCCTGTTTTCTCGCTTCCCAATTCGTGTACATTGCTTGCCGTCGCGCGGCGATTTCATTGCGCCGAAATCCGTCGCTGGATGTGGCGAACCTAGAACGAAAGATTCGTGCAGAACGGAGCAGGCTACACGGACATGAGCTCTGATTCATTTTCAATCGGGATTGATTTTGGAGGCACGAATCTGCGCCTGGCGGCATACACGCCGGCGGCGGGATTTCTGGAAACGATCCAGATGCCCACGCGTCTGCAGGCCGGACGCGATGCCGTGGTCGCCGATATGTGCGCAGGAATTCGCAAACTCCGCGACAAATATTCCGCGAAGCTCGCACTAAAAGGCATCGCCATCGGCTCGCCGGGACCGATCGAATTGCCCGAAGGCCGTCTGCGAAATCTGCCCAATCTTCCGGGCTTTGACGGATTGGAATTGCGCGCGGCGGTGCAGGAAGGCGTAGGCTCACCCGTTGTGGTGGAGAATGACGCCAACGTCGCAGCCGTGGCGGAATGTGTTGCAGGCAAAGGGAAAGACGCTCGGAATTGATACCTTGCTTTTCTTGACGCTGGGCACAGGAGTCGGCGGAGGAATCATCTTTCACGGCAAAATTTGGGACGGCATGAACGGAATGGCCGGCGAGGTGGGCCACATTAATATATGGCCTGATGGCGCGGCGTGCGGATGCGGCGCGCGCGGCTGCCTAGAACCCTTGGCGTCGGCCACCGGAGTGCGGCGCAGAGCGAAAGAAATGATCGCCGCTGGAAAATCGCCGGCGTTAGCTGCCTTGGAAAAAAGCAATCCGGAATTCACGCCGCGCGACGTTGCCGGGCTCGCCAGCGCGGGCGATCCTGACGCGCAGAAAATTTTTGACGAAGTCGGACTTGCGCTGGGGAGGGGTCTGGCGGCGATGATCAACACGCTGAACTTGCCGCTCTATGTGATAGGCGGCGGCCTGTCGAGTTCCTGGAACCTGTTTTCTCCGGCGCTCTTCGAGGAATTGCGCTATCGCAGCTACGTATTCCGCATGACGGACCCGGAAAAATCCGAGGCTGCTCGCGGGACGAAGGCAAAAACGTACGTCACGCTCACGGAATTGGGCCCCGAGGCCGGTCTGCTCGGTGCGTGCATACTGCCGTTCACGGCTTCTCAGAATGGAGGATAACCTGGGCAATCCGATTACTGCGGCGCAGACGCCACGCGCCGTGGCCGCTCGTTGCCAGGAAACTCTATGAGACTGAACTCGTACCTGCTCAAGGCCAGCATCGTCGGAGCGCTCGGTGGGTTGCTGTTCGGGTTTGACACTGCCGTCATCGCCGGCACCACTCACCAACTGCAATTGGTTTTCAACCTCTCCGAGTGGTCGAAGGGAATTACAGTTTCGATTGCGCTGTGGGGAACCGTCGTTGGCGCGCTGAGCGCAGGCATGCTGGGCCAACGCTTGGGTGGACGTAACGCGCTGCGCCTGATGGCCGTGTTGTACATCGTCTCCTCCCTCGGCTGCGCCGTCGCCTGGAATTGGCCGGCTCTCGTAATTTTCCGTTTCATTGGAGGGTTGGGCATCGGGGGTTCCTCAGTCCTGGCTCCGGTATATATCGCGGAGCTGGCTCCCGCGGACTTACGTGGCCGCCTGGTGGGAATGTTCCAGATCAACGTGGTGTTGGGAATTCTGCTGGCGTATTTTTCGAACTACTGCATCGCCACGCTTGGATTGGGCGCGTTCGAATGGCGCTGGCAATTGGGCGTTGCCGCGGTGCCTGCCCTTCTTTTTTTCCTCATGCTGTTCGGGATTCCGCAGAGTCCTCGCTGGCTGGCCACACAGCATCGCATTGACGAAGCGCGCAGCGTGCTGACGCTGTTGCGCTCGTCGAATTACGAAACGGAACTCAATGAAATTGTAGACTCGATTCACTTGGAGAGATCGCAAGGCGACGAGCCTTTATTCCAGCGCAAATTTCGTTATCCCATTTTTGTGGCGATCACGACCGGGGTGTTTAATCAGCTGTCAGGAATCAACGCAATCCTCTACTACTTGCCCTCCATTTTCATGGCGGCGGGATTCAGCAACTTGTCCGGCGATTTGCAGGCCGTGGCGATCGGCGCAATGAACCTATGCGCCACACTGCTGGCCATGAGCTTGATCGACAAGCTCGGACGCAAGACCTTACTGCTGATCGGTTCGGCGGGAACGGCACTCTGCCTGGCCGGTGTAGCTGAGATTTTTTTCACGCAACGGAATCAAAGCTGGCTGGTTTGGATTTTGGTGGGCTACATTTTCTTTTTCGCGCCGCTTGGCGCGGTGGTATGGGTTTATATCGGCGAGATCTTTCCCAATACAGTGCGGTCCAAGGGCCAGGGTCTGGGAAGCTCGTCGCACTGGATCATGAACGCCATCATTTCCGCGCTGTTTCCGGTTGTTGCGAAGGCCTCCGGCGCTTATCCATTTGTGTTTTTTGGCGCCATGATGGTCCTGCAATTTTTCATCGTGTTTTTCTTCTATCCCGAAACCAAGGGATTCACCCTCGAGGAAATGCAGCACCGTCTTGGAATTGATTAGCTGATAGCGGCGGTGTTCCCCAGACCCGCTGCGACGGCAAGCCATTCCGTTAGGCCGTAGGGTTCAGGCTTCCTTCCAGATTTGATTGCGTGGCGCCAGGCGTTACGCATCACCTATATCCGCAAGAAAAATATGTGTGAAATGCAGCCCACTTCGGTACTCTTGGCATGCTCGCGAGATATTTCCTCGTTCCGCTGAGGAATGCCCGCCCCGCGAGATCGGACGGAAAATGAGAATACTGTTGGCGGCCCTTGCAGTGCTAACCGTAGTGTATGTAATTGTTTGGGCGGCCCATTTAAAGCACACGTGGCACACACGTCGCAGCGCAGACCCCCTCGCCAAGGATCCCGGCTTCGCCGCGCAGATGGGCATCGGCTTCTTCGCAAATTTCTTCGATACGCTGGGGATCGGCTCATTCGCCACTACGAGTTCCATTTATAAGTTGCTGCGCGCCGTTCCCGACGATTTGATCCCTGGCACCATGAACGTGGGGCATGCGCTGCCGACGGTCGTCGAAGCGTTCATCTTTGTCGCGGTGATTCCCGTGGATTTCCGGACGATGGTGTCCATGATTGCCGCGGCGTCTGCGGGAGCCTGGTTCGGCGCAGGAATGATAAGCGGCTGGCCCAAACGGAAAATTCAAATCGGTTTGGGCGTGGCTTTGATCTGCGCGGCACTGCTGATGCTGTCCTCACAGCTGAAGCTAATTCCCGTGGGCGGCGATGCACTGGGCCTCAGCGGATTCAAGTTCTGGTTCGCGGTCGCGTGCAGCTTCTTCTTTGGCGCGTTTCAGCAGCTGGGAGTTGGTCTTTTTGCTCCGTGCATGATTTTGGTGACCTTGCTGGGGATGAATCCGCGCTCAGCCTTCCCGATTATGATGGGCGCATGCGCGTTTCTAATGCCAGTCGGCTCCTTCCGGTTCATCAAGAGCGAGCGCTACAGTTCGAAGGCGGCCTTAGGTCTCACCTTGGGCGGGATTCCTGCAGTGATCATTGCCGCGTATGTCGTCAAGTCGCTCCCCTTGGGCACGGTGCGCTGGCTGGTGGTGTTCGTGGTGCTGTACACCGCCATCATGCTGTTGCGTTCGGCCGCTGCTGAAAAGAAAGCCAACGCACAAGTTCCGATAAGCGTCGCGACGCCGGGAGACAGCGCATAATTCTCGTCGCAACTGTCGCGAGAAAGCGCTGCAGGCGGCTAACGCGAGGGACGAAATTTATGATTGCACAATCGAGCCACAAGCTCCCGGCGATCCATTGTTTGCTCGCTGCAAGCCCTACTGCTCCTGGTTTCGCCGCTCTGTCGCGCGCAGTCACCCGGCGCGGCGGCCACTCCGCCCATGGGCTGGAATAGCTGGAATCACTTCGCGGAAAAAGTTAACGATGCCACCATTCGCGCGCAGGCGGATGCCATGGTTTCCACCGGCATGCGCGACGCTGGCTATCTGTACATCAATATTGATGACACATGGGAGGGCGATCGCGACGCCCAAGGCGTCATTCACCCCAACAGCAAATTCCCGGACATGAAGGCGCTGGCCGACTATGTTCACAGTAAGGGTCTGAAGATCGGCATCTACTCTTCCCCTGGCGCGAAAACCTGCGCGGGATTCGCGGGCAGCTACGGTCACGAAGAACAGGATGCGGCAACTTACGCGGCCTGGGGAATTGATTACTTGAAATATGATCTCTGCGGCTTGCGCGAGATTATGAAAAGTGCCTCATCGCTGGAGGCCGCCAACAAAATCATGGTAGATGCGTACGTGAAAATGCGCGATGCGCTTCGCAAGACCAATCGCCCAATTGTCTACAGCTTCTGCCAGTACGGAGATGACGCGGTATGGCGGTGGGCGGCGTCAGCGGGCGGCAATCTGTGGCGGACGACCGGCGACATCAATGACACCTATGCTCGAATGGCAGACATCGGATTCGGCCAGGCGGGCCTCGCGAAATTTGCGGGGCCGGGTCACTGGAATGATCCCGACATGCTGGAAGTCGGCAACGGCGGCATGAAAACCGAGGAATATCGCACGCATATGAGTTTGTGGGCGCTGCTCGCCGCACCGCTCCTCGCCGGAAACGACTTGACTGCAATGAGCCCGGAGACAATCGCGTTGCTTACCAATCGAGAAGTAATCGCCATCGATCAGGATGCTGCCGGCAAACAAGGCGATCGGTTCTCCGCCGAAGGGCCCATGGAAGTTTGGGTGCGGCAACTTGCCGACGGCTCAAAAGCAGTGGGCCTGTTCAACCGGCACTTTGGGCCTCTGGACATGCAAGTGGATTTCCACGAGCTCGGATTCAAAGGGGCCGTCAAAGTGCGAGACGTCTGGGCGGCAAGGGACCTCGGCTCCATGAAGGATTCGTATAAGGCTCAAGTTCCCGGCCACGGAGTGGCATTGCTGCGAATTTCGGAGTAGGAAACTTCGTGCAGATTCCCGTGCTGCGATTCGCGTGGGCCCCGCCGGGAATCGTAACCCGCTTAAGCCTATCGGTTGCCGCAGCCGGCGGTCCTCGCTTCAAAAGATGGCTCCCCGGGCTAGATTCGAACTAGCAACCCTTCGGTTAACAGCCTTGAAACCAAATTAATCACAATTTGCCGGAGCCGAGACAAATCGAAGGAAATCAGCAAGTTCTGATAAAGCCGGCCGAATCAGATTTACCTTCTCTTTTCAGTTTGTGATCGCTATTTGGCGCGTTTCATCACAATTCGCATGACACTGGCGTGACACTCGCTACAACCATTTCTCAGATTGACGGATGCGTGAATGACGTCAGTCCGCGCCCGTTCGGGCGCCGCTATTCTGCATGGTAGCTTGCGTCCAACGACATATCGCATTCACATCTTCGGTCGTCAGCTTGGCATTCGGATGCAGCAGCGTGTATGAACCGCCCGGCATCTCTCCCTCGGTCACTTCCTTACAGATTCCTTCGAGTAGCTCCCCTTTCTTTTCCGGGTCATATATTCCCCACTCGGAGAAATTCAGCTCGCCTCGCCCCTTATTCACATCGTATGTGACTAACCACGAGGCAGGCGCAATGTGGCTATACCACGGCCACACCGTCTGATTCGAGTGGCAATCGTTGCAGGAACGGGAGAACGCACCAGCGATTGCCGGGTCAACCGCCACCATTGAGTAGATCTCACGTTTCGGATCAATCGGAGGATTCGTTCTCGGTGGCCGGACGAGTTGCATCGCTGCTAGAAAGGCAATCAGCGAAGTAATGATCCATCTAAGCCATTTCAACATCATGCCTCCATCCTTGATAAGTAGTACCGCAAAGATTTTGCAGCTTACTGCTTTTGCGCGGGTTCACTTTCGAGAGCTGCCAGCGCAGCTTTAAACGCGTCGCGATGCTTCATTTCATCCCGGCGAACCTCTTCGAAGCGATCAGCGGCTGCCTTATCTCCGTCCTTAGTAGCTTGCTGCGCAAACTCAAAGTACATCGTGCCCACCTCGTAGGACTCGCCCTTCATGGCATCCCTAAGGTTTTCAGCATCGCTGCGGACTAACCCGGCGAGTTGCGCCTCTTCCGCAAAGTGCTGGAAGCGCTCCATCTTTGCGGCCTTCTCGAACAGATCCGCAACTTCCTTATTGCCATTCTTGCGGGCATGTTCGGCGTACAGAGAATACTTCGCATAAGCAAAGGCCTCGCCGTGCATGGCGGTTGATAGATTGTCCATCGTCTGCTTGGTGAAAGTCGGATGAACCCCTGCCGTCGTGCGACCTAGGGCGAAAAATATTGCCGCCAGAACTGCGGCTACGGCGAAAACTTGAAACTTCATAACTGCCTCCTTAGCGAGTTACCCATAGCGGCACTCGCTTTCTATTAGTTTTCTGACGACCAGTTTAGCTGCCGTGCCGCAGCTGCGCCTGTGTCCACAATCACTGCGGGCTGTGATGTCGCTCACACTCATTGCGGGCGAAAGGGAATAATAGAAGGACCGCAGGGTGCTGCATGTAACGTGGATGGGGGGAGCCACGACTCCACCAGACGGACTCGGAGACGGGTGTCGGGTGGGAGGCCCGTATCCTGACCCGAGAAGACCCGGACCTCCTGAAGATACCCGGCGCCGCGACTTTCTGCGAGCGAGAAGGCTGGAGTGTCTTCATTGTCGACAACGGCCGGGCCTGCCAGCCCGCCATCCAGATCGGTGATAGAAACCAAGTCTAGGCAGAAATTCTCTGTGGAATTAACATCGGCGAAGAGGTAATTCTGCATCCGTCCAATCAACCGCACGAGGGCATTCGTGTTCGAGCACAATAGCACGCCGAGAAATCGAGCCGCACTTGCCTTTTTACTGGTACTGTCAATCGCAGCGCTCTACTTCTGCTATCTCCTCATCGCCCCGTTCCTCAAGCCGATCATCTTCTCCGTCGCCCTTGCTGTTCTCTTCTATCCACTACATGCGCGCATCGGTCGCTGGATTCGAAATCCAAACATCGCAGCGGTGCTCTCCACGACCTTGGTGATTCTCTTGATCACTTCGCTTTCGCTTTTTCTTGGAAGAGCACTCTTGTCGGGGCTCCAGGACATCTACCAATCGCTGAGCGGGTCTGGCGGAAGCAAGGAACGTCTCAGCGTGTTTATCGTTCAACTTTCAGATCACGCAGTCGCCCTCGCGAGCCGGTACATTTCCATTCCTGTTGCAGATTTGCAGAGAGCGATCTTGAACCAAGCCGAAAAAGCGGTCGCCGGGCTGATTGCGATGAGCGCGGTGGCGCTTGGGAACATCACTTCTCTCGCTCTAAACGCATTTGTCGCCTTCTTTATACTGTTCTTTTTGTTTCGTGATGGCAGATCCATGCTCCGGCGTGGAGCTGTAATCCTGCCACTCAAGCCTGATCAAATGCGCCGGCTAGTTACGTGCGTGAAAGACACGCTGAACGCAATTGCGTATGGCACCCTCGCGATGGCTGCGATCCAGGGAACGCTTACAGGCTTCGCTTTCTGGTTCCTAGGACTCACATCCCCTGTCGTCTGGGGAATTGTCACAACTGTCTGTGCACTGTTGCCGATCATTGGAACGACCTTTGTCTTGTTGCCGGCAATCTGCATGCTTATCTTCAGTGGCCACTGGATAAAGGGTTTGATCCTTCTAGTCTGGGCAGTCGTAGTCGTGCATCCTGTGGATAACGTTTTGAGACCGTATTTGATTGGCGAGCGCGTAAAGCTTTCGACCCTATACGTTTTCTTCGCATTGCTCGGAGGATTGAAAACCTTCGGCGCTCTCGGTGTCTTTCTCGGACCCCTAATCCTTGCTGTGACCATCGCTCTATTCAGATTTCTCAGAGAGGAAAAACGCGCGGGCAGCTGGAACATTCAGCAACAGTTCGACTCGGATGTGCCGCCCCGGCCGCAACCATAGACGCAGTTTGGTGTATTGTTGCTGCACTAGAACTTGGAATCCGAATGTCCATCCCAACAAATTCTGCAATTTCCATAGCCATCGCGATTGGCATCGGACTGCTAATAGGAGCGGAGCGCGAGCGCCGAAAAGGCCGCGGTTCACAACGTGGCGCGGCTGGTGTACGGACGTTTGCTTTTGCTGCCCTTGCTGGTGCACTCAGCAGCTATCTCAAGAGTGAGGCCCTACTCGTTGCCGTGGCAGCGGCGGCGGTGCTCTTCGCGGCGCTTGCTTATCGCCGCACGGCTCATAAAGACCCTGGGCTAACCACGGAGTTTGCTCTTGTCGTGACCGTTCTGCTCGGTGCACTGGCCATGCAGAATCCGATGCTTGCAGCTGGCCTCTCCGTCGTCACAACCATTCTTCTAGCGGCACGGGAACGCCTGCATCACGCTCTCAAAAATCTCTTGTCCGAGCAAGAAGCCCATGATGCACTCATCTTTCTCGCCGCTACTCTGGTGATTCTGCCGCTTGCTCCGGACCGAGAACTTGGCCCCTTTGGCGCGTTCAACCCGCGCAAGATTTCGGAGCTCATAATCCTGGTGATGACAGTTGGCGCGGTGAGTTATATCGCCTTGCGGGCATTGGGATCTCGTCTTGGGCTCGCTCTCGCGGGATTTGTGGGAGGCTTTATTTCAGCAAGCGCGACCATCGGATCGATGGGCAACCGTGCAAAGCGGAGCCCCGAGCTAGAGGGTGTCGCAGCTTCCGGTGCGGTTCTTGCAACAGTAGCAACTGTCATTCAGATGGCCCTCGTGCTTCTGGTCACCAATGTTGCGACCTGCCGCGCCGTGGCCATGCCGCTGCTCTTTTCGGGAGTAGCCGCTACAGGGTACGCACTTATTTTTGTTGCAGTCTCCTCCAAAACTCCAGCCACAAATCAACCCACTTCCGGGAGAGCTTTCGATCTCCGGTTTGCCTTCTTTTTCGCCATAACCATCACAGTGATTCTGTTGCTCTGCGCTTTTCTAAACCAGAGATATGGGAATCGAGGACTTTTTCTTGGAGCAGCCCTCTCGGGCTTTGCTGACACCCATGCGACCGCCATTTCCATCGCTGCACTTGTGTCTGCGGGGAAGCTTAGTGCCGAATCAGCCGCTCTCCCCATTTTACTAGGATTCACGACGAATACCTTGACCAAGGCCGTAGTTGCGTTCAGCGTGGGGGGTTACCGCTTCGGCTTAAAGCTACTTCCTGGTCTAATCGTAGTTGTCCTGGCAGCATTCCTCGGGATGTGGCTCGGAATTCGATGAAAATCTCAATCCAACCCACTTGTCAGCTGATCGGCGCATCAGCGAAGAAAATAACTGTTACATGACACTATGGTTCTTGGGAAGCAAATTGCGAGAATGCGGATTTACAAGTGGTTCGCCGGTTTCAGTTTTCCAGCACTTTGTCCGACTGCCCCTTCTTTAGCCTGTAGGAAGTGCTTCTTCCTCCGGCCTCTTCTTGTTCGATGACCCCAACAGCAATCAGCTCTTCGATGTCTCGAAGGGCGGTGCGCGAAGAAGCTTTTGTCATTTTCATCCATTTCTCTCTCGTCAGCTTCCCTTCGAATGCACTGAATAGTTTGTTCAGGACTTTTGTTTGCCGATCATTCAGCGAGACCTTCTTTTGCTTCAGGCTCTTCCAAAACAGTTCCTTTTCCAGAGCACTGCTTGTGATTTGATTCGATTGTTCGATGGCTCTATCCAGGCATCCGAGAAACCAAGTTAGCCACTTGGTGATGTCCAACGATCCCGCCTGCGTCTTCTCAAGAACTTCGTAATACTCCTTTCGCTCTTCAAGGATTTGCGACGACATGCTGTAGAAACGCTGAGCACTCCCGTCCGATCTGGCCAAACACATTTCAGCGATTGCTCTTCCGATTCTCCCGTTGCCATCCTCGAAGGGATGGATCGTAACGAACCTCAAGTGCGCAATTGCCGCCTTTAAGAGTGGATCTTCTTGTTCATTGCCGTCGAACCAAGCAAGGAAGTTTCCCATCTCGCTCTCGACACGATCAGCCTTAGGTGCTTCGTAATGAATTTTGTGCCGACCGACCGGTCCCGACACAACTTGCATTGGACCCTGGCTGTCATCACGCCATGCTCCAACTCGAAATTTGTCGCGGGTTGTGCGAACGCCGGGGAAAAGGTGTGCGTGCCAGCCAAACAATCGTTCGTTTGTTAGCGGCTTGCTGAATTTCTGCGTCGCGTCCAACATCATTTCAACAACGCCATCGACATTTCGATCCTTGTGAGTTTTGAGTCCTCCCACGTCCAGTTTCAGCCTACGTGCGAGGGATGAACGGACGTTCTCTGGATTAAGCACAACCCCTTCGATTGCGCTCGATTTGATCGTTTCTTCCGTAAGGACGTTTAGAGTTGCAGTCCACCTCGAAGTAAAACCGTAACCTCGCATCTTGCCCAATAGTAGCCCCTGGCGCAGCCTGACCCCAGAGAGCAGGGGAGCAAGAGTCTTTGCATCCCAGGTAAATGCAGGCCAGCCAATGAGTTCGTGTATGTATTTTCTCGCCATATTCTCGCCATCAATCTCGCCACAATCCTACCATATTCTCGCCACAATCTCGCCAGTAATCGCGGCGTTACGTCGCCTGACCGCAAGGTCCTCTCCATCCCCAATCTGGGGCTTACAATCCCTAGACCTTCTCTATCTCTTGCCTGAAAGACGCACGGAATATTTCGAGATCTGATCTCAGAAAGCGGATATTTCGGCCCATTACGCGCAAATGGGGAATTTGCTTTCGGTCCACCCATAAATAGACGGTTTGCGGGCTCACACCAAGGAATTGAGCGGCTTGATGAACTGTCCATGGACGTTCGTCGCCGGACGAAGCAATGGGGCCTGTTGCGTCTATGCGATTCGCCTTGCTCATCTCACCTCCCGGCATAGAATACTTATTCCCTGTACCCGTTGGAGAAACGAACTGTGCTCAACATTTGGTTCACCGCCGACTTTCATCTGGGGCACAAAAACATCATCCGATACTGCAATCGCCCGTTCCAAACTGTCGAGGAAATGAATCGGGAGATTTTGGAACGCCTGAACTCGCGTGCAAAAGCGAACGACATTCTGTACTTCCTCGGAGATTTCTGCATCGGCCCAAAGGTGCGGGCTGCGGAGCTTCGTCAAAAGATTCGCTGCAAGAAGATATTTGCACTCGCCGGAAACCATGACAAGGAGACCCGCAAACTTACTCAGGAATTTACGTGGCTCAATGATCTAGCGGAGGTCTCGCCCAACGGGCAAAGAATCGTCCTCTGCCACTACGCAATGAGAGTCTGGAATCAGTCATCGCGAGGAGCCTGGCATTTGTATGGACACTCCCACGGAAAATTGCCGGCTCCCGACACCTCACTTTCGATGGATGTTGGTGTGGACACACACGATTTTCGTCCGTGGCACTTCGACGAAATCCAAGATCGAATGAAGTCCAAGTCCGCACCGACTACAGGTTGAAATACGCGAAAGATTCCAAAACCTCTATGATCCCTTTCAATGTTTCTTTAGAATAATCTGAACTTGGGGCATCTGCTTTTCGCTCAAAAGTTGACGCCGGCGACCAAACATAGTTCCTTGCACGGGGTAGAGCACTTGTTTCACAGACGGGTGCTCTACATACTTTGGCCTCCTCCATTCAGTCAAAGAGCCACATCTCCTAACGGCCTCCGCTAGCATACGGTCGCGCCAGGTAAACATCGACCTGTCACGCCCGTTGCCATCCGCGATTGCCAGTCCGCTACGCTTTCTGTCCTTTCAGTGAGTCCGTTGCGATTTGGTTCCCCTCCCCGGTTGAGGGAACCAAATCTCAACTCACCGAAAGGACAAAGAAAATGAATTCAGAAAACATCAAGAAAGTCACAAATCAAGCCATCGAGCAACTGATTACAGCACTCAACCAGGGTCGTAGCGAAACGCTGGGAGGCGCTGGCGTCGTGATCGCGTCCCAGTCCGGGCATCGCCTACCGTCGCTCACAGCCGAACAGAACGCGGCCCTCGCAATGACGCCCGTCGAAGGGTTACTCGATCTCCCGATGCTTCAGCCAGATCAAATAAAAGACTCTCTTCACGCTTACCAAATTTCAAAGCGCGGGAACTCGTTGCGCGTGATGGCCGAGGCAGTCCGTTGGGGAAAGCGCGGTGCACGGGTCAACACTATCAGTCCCGGCATCATAATCACCCCGCTCGCCAACGATGAATTGAGGGGACCGCGCGGCGCAGGCTACCTTCGCATGCTAGAAGTGTCAGCGGCTGGGCGAGCCGGTACTCCGGATGAGGTAGGAACCGTTGGTGCACTCTTGATGGGACCTGACGGTGCGTTTATCACGGGTAGTGACTTCCTCATGGATGGTGGAGTCACGGCGGCCTATTGGTTCGGCGAACTCGCCCCGAAATGACAAAATGACAGTTCAGCGAACGCGAATGCCGCACGGTATTATCGGCCCCCATAAAGGCGCTTGTGGTCTCTGACGGGCAGACTCTTGGATTGTCGGTTACCCGGAGCCATACTCACACCGCGCTTCCCATTTCCGAAGAGTCGAATTACCGGAAAATTGATCGAACGCTTCGGACGTTCCCGCGAAGGCAAATCCCATATTGCCTGCTAAATCGTAGGTACCTGGGCATCCGAGAGTAGGTGTCGCGATCTCTTTTGCGCTCTGCAAGATTGATTCCTCTCGCCCTGCAACCGTCGTCGTCCACTACCTAAATTGTCGAGGCCCTCTCAACATGGTCGCAAACGCACTTCTTCTGTCACTTGCTCTACTGCTCGCAATAGCTTTTTACCTAATGGGCGAACTAAAATTCCTGATTCCGAATCGCGCGTTTCTCTTCCGCGAATACGGCTGGGCACTCGCAGTCTTTTTCGGTGGAGTGTTTCTTAACCTCTTCGCGGGCGCGTTCGTGCTCATTCGCAAATCCTTCCTCAAAGATACTGGCCGGAAGCTGTCCCACATCGACAAGCAGTTTCATGTCGGAAACGTTCATTTGCCAGCAGACTCAGATTACGACGAGAGAACTTGAACAATGTCCCGCTACGACTTCGATCCAGAAGATTACCGCGCTCCCGATCCACCGGCGAAACAGGAGTCGGAACGCAAGTCTGAGGATGCCAAGCCGGAGCCCGGCAGAGGCAGTGCCAGCGGCGGCGATCAACCGGAATCGAGGGACCGCGGCGAACGCCCTAGAAACATTGAGCGCGGGAATCGTCGCCCACATCAGGATCGCAACAGGGAATACAGCTTGCGTGATTCGGAGGTCGCTGCCCTCATTGAAATTGCCAAGTTCCGCAGCGTGAAGACTGACGATCTCGTAGAGATTCAATATCAAGGCAACGCGGACCAGGCCGCACAAGATCTCAGAAACCTCACGGCCCAGGAACTTGTCCAGCGAAGAACTTTATCAGGGACGGAGAAAGAACAGATTCTTACAGTCACCCGATCAGCGCATGCGTTTCTGAACCGTAACCGGCCCCAAGGACTTGCCGCGAACCAATCCGTGCATCACGGTTTCGTCAAACCCCGTGAAGCGCGGCACGATGCCACGCTCTATCGTTTGTATCAGAAGGCATCAGAAAAGATTGAAAAGGACGGCGGCACGAATCTCAGAGTTGTCCTCGACTATGAACTCAAACGCGACCTCTATCGAGAACTGGCGAAACTCAAGTCGTTGCCACAATCGGAGCAAGATGCCAGGCGGGAACAAATCGCCCAGCACCATGGACTGAAAGTAGTAGACGGCAAGATTCCGCCGCCCGATCTGAGGATCGAATACGAGACGCGAGACCACGAGCAGTCACGCGTCGATTTGGAACTTGCAACCCGAGACTATCGCGGTCATCACCTCGCGGAAAAAGGCAAGGCAGGCTTTTCGATCTACGCACCGGCAGACGATGCCTCGCGCGTACGCGCTGCCGTGCAAGACCCACACCTCATCTCGGAGATCCTCTCACTATGAAAATCCAACAAGAGCACCTCACGGCCATCAAGAGCTTCGGATACACGGAGCGCGAAGCCCGATTCCTCTACATCGTGGCCGTACATTCGGGCTATTTCACACAGACACACTTGCGGCAGTTCAGCGGCAATAAGTCAGGACGTACTGTCCGCGCGTTCATCAAAAGAGCTCTCGCACAGGAGCACGTTAAAGAGAGTAAGCATCAGAACAACGCTCGCGTCTATCAACTGACCTACAAGCCGATGTACGCGGCCATTGGGCGGGCGAACATTCGGAATCGCCGCGAGCACTCATTTGATTTCATCAAGACCAAGCTCGCTTGCCTGGATTTCATCATTGCCCATCCTCACCACAATTACTTTGAGGGCGAAGCCGACAAGGTCCAGTACTTTCAGGATCATTTTCAAATCCGGCCTCAGGAGATGCCCGGAAAAACCTATGCCGGGGCGAATCGCGTTCCTGACACGATTCGCTACTTCGTGGACAAGTTCCCAATGTTCCTCGACGAGGCTCGCCCCGGCGAGACTGTGCCCACGCTGACCTATGTTGACCCAGGCATCGGCCATCTTTCGGATTTCAATACGCACCTCGATACCTATTCAGGATTCCTGAAACGACTGCCGCTTTTTGCATTCGTCTATGCGGGACCGTGCACGGCTTTCTTTTCAAAGGCAGAGGCTCTCTTCAGGGGAACGCTCGACCCTCAGACTGGGAAGCTTTCCTCGCAGCTTGCCCGGTATTTCGTTCTACGCGCCGCGTGGGAAGCGAAGCGATACGAAACGCTGACCAACAGCGACCTCGAATTTCTCAATCACGCGAAGCAATGCTTTCCCGGCGAACCCTTCGAGTCCGCATACAAGAAATGGCAGACCGGCCAGATAAATGAGAAACAGTTGGTTGCGGAAATCGAGAGCCGTCCGCCTCACAGGCAGGACGTAGAATTCAAAACCTGCCTGCTTCCTCGTGACTATTCTTCGTTCGGGCAGAACTCGAAAGTCACCGGAAAACCGTGCTGAAAACGGTTTTCCTTACGGTTTTCCTTTCGGTTTTCCTTTCGGTTTTCCGCACCCGCCACTACTAAGACTCGAACAACCAGCGAGATACGAAGTCCCGAAACACAAAACGGGACGCGGGAAAAATCGCGGAAAGGGCGGGAGCGACCCCACCTGACGGACCGCTTCGCGGCCCTGGTCCCTTCGGGCTTCGGGGTCGCTCCCGCCCTTTCTCCATTTCGCTCAAAGCTTTTGCCGCGTCCCTCGAATCGTTCCGAAACAATCCAGCAAAGGAGATCAACGATGTCCATCATCAAAAAGCCAGCCGAGCCACCCAAAATCGTCTCACTCGAAGTCCAGATTGAACAACCTATTCTCGATACGCTCGAACGTTACGCGGAATTCATCGGGACGAGTCGAGAGCACATCGTCGCGTCCGCTCTCCGGCTCGTCTTCAAGAAGGATTACGACTTCAAGCGTTGGCTCCGTTCACAAGATTCATCTGACTCCCAAGCGACGCCTCGCACGGCGAAGAAGTCGTGATTCAACGCATCCTCAACTCGAAGAACTTCATTGCGTTCGTTCTCGCCTCCGCAACAGGGATGACTCTCTACTTCCTGTTGCCGTTCCCAGAGGGAAACCTCTTCTTGCGGCTGATCGCCGTGAAGGCCCCACTCGTCTATTCGAGCGCGAAATACAGCTACACCGCGATGCTATTCACGACGCCCTACATCATCCTTTCGATTCTTCTTTCCGGCTTGTACATCTTCACCCTGAAGATCCGTAAGCAAGTTTCTCCGACACGATTGCCTGCCTATCCTGCTGCACAGCACCGAGACGAACTCTTCCTCGTCGTCGGTGAGGTGCACGACCAGCGCAAGCCAGTCCCGGCTGAGAACCCGCGCTGGCTTACGATCCCGGAACGTGGCCTCTATACCGGCATCGCAATCTTAGGAGCGGTGGGCACTGGCAAGACGAGTTGCTGCATGTATCCTTTCGCCGAGCAGCTCATCGCCTACAAGGCCCAGGACGAAGCGAAGCGTATAGGCGGCCTCGTACTCGAAGTGAAAGGCGATTTCTGCCACAAGGTCAGAGGAATCCTGGAAAGGTATCAGCGGGCCGAAGACTACATCGAAGTCAGCCTGCACTCGGAGTACCGTTACAACCCCCTGCACAACGATCTGGATGCCTATGCACTGGCCTACAGCATCGCGGCGCTTCTGAACAATCTCTTCGGCAAGGGAAAGGAACCATTCTGGCAGCAAGCCTACACGAACCTCGTGAAGTTCATCATCTTGCTTCACAAAGTCGCCTACGACTACGTAACGCTCTTCGACGTGTACGAGTGCGCGATCTCACCCGAAGTTCTGGAAAAGCGAATCGAGGAAGCAGAGAAGAAGCTATCAAAGTTCTTCGTCGAAGTGACGCCGGAGACCTACACGGCATGGGTAAGCGACCTCAAAGCGTTCTCCTTCGAACTCGACAAACCGAAGAGTGTTTATCGGGCCAGGGCCATCACCGAACTGTGCGACATTCTGCGAAACAAGAAGGTCCCATTCCAGTTCAATGCAGATTCATCTACCAACCGAGACTTTCGCAAATGGGAGCAGCTCGAAGCCGTGAAGCGCTGGTTTCATTACGACTGGAAGCGTATCGAGCCCAAGCTGCGCACCTCGATTGTGGAAGGTGTCTCTGTCTTTCTTTCTCTGTTCGATGACAACCCCGACGTGAAAAGGACATTCTGTCCCCCTGTCGAGTGCTACGACCCGGCAGCCAACGCGGATCACCGATATGGGAAGCCATTACCTTCGTTCACTTGGCTTGTTGAGACCGGCAAAGTATGCGCTCTCAATTTTCCCATTGGCATGAACGCCGGCCTCGCCAAGGCTCTAGGCGTGATGATGAAACTGGATTTTCAAAGGGCTGTCCTCAATCGCGTTCCAGAGATGGAAAAGCACCGAGACCGCTACTTCCGCCAAGTCTTCTTCATCTGCGATGAGTACCAGCACTTTGCCACCGTCGGCGAGAACGAACCCACGGGCGATGAAAAATTCTTCAGCCTTTCGCGGCAGCCGAGGTGCATTCCCATTGTGGCCACACAGAGCATCAGTTCGCTCAAGTCCTCGCTCCCCGGAGACACCTGGCGCTCGTTGCTCCAGACCTTCCGCACCAAGATATTCCTGGCGTTGTCGGACGACTTCTCCGCACAAACGGCAAGCGAGTTGTGCGGCAAAGAAGACCGCCTCAAGGTCAGCTACAACTTCTCCGAAAGCGGCCACGATGCCCGTGTGAGCTTCTTGTCAGGCAAGGCTATTTCAAATCGTGCCAACGTAACGGCATCGAAGAGTTACAACACTCGCACGGACTACCGCTTTGACATGAAAACCTTCACGGAACTCAAAAACGCGCAGGCAATCGCCATTGCGTATGACGGCCTGAATCCGATGCCACCGATGTTCTGCTATCTGAAGCCTTACTACAACGACGTGAACCGTTCGTATTTCGACCAGCTCGCCAGTGGAGAAATCTAGTGCTCGGTTTTGAAACCATCCTTCCATTCTTGCGGCCCATCGAACACCTGATCCGCGACGACTCCATAAGCGAAATCATGGTCAACGGCTCGGCTCATGTCTTCATTGAGCGGGCGGGCGTACTTCAAGAAGTGCCTGATCTTACTTTGAGCGAGAAATCTTTGATGGTCGCCGTCAAGAACATCGCCCGACGACTCGGCGATGACATCTCCGAGCAGAAGCCGATCCTGGACTCCCGGCTGCCTGATGGTAGCCGCGTCGCAGCCGTCATCCCGCCGTGCAGCATTCATGGCGTCACACTTACAATCCGTAAATTCAACAGTCGCCACTTCACGATAGAAGACTTGGTGAAATGCGGAAGCATTGACGCAATTCTCGTCGAACGCATGAAATCCTACGTCGAGAGACGACAGAACATCCTCATCAGCGGTGGAACAGGTACCGGCAAAACGACGCTCTTGAATGCCTTGGGAAAACTCATTTCTGATGACGACCGAATTCTCCTCATCGAAGACACATCGGAGATTCAATTGCAAAAGCCGAACCTCGTCCGTTTTGAAGCTCGTCAGGCACAGCCAGGCCTTCCCGCCGTCGCAATCCGTGACTTGTTGAAGGCATCACTCCGGCACCGTCCCGACCGAATCATCCTCGGTGAGATTCGCGGCGGTGAGGCATTCGACTTGCTCCAACTCCTCAATACCGGCCACTCAGGGACACTATCAACCGTTCACGCCAGCTCCGCTCAACAAGCGATCTCAAGATTCACGAGCTGCGTTCTCCAAAGCGGCGTCGAATTACCCTATCGCGCCATCAAGACCAACATCGGCGACTCGCTCAACATTATTATTCAACTCGAACGCCGTCCGGGATGCCGCTTTGTCTCCGAGGTCATCCGGATCAAGAAATACAACCCGAGTACGGATGAGTTCGAGTTCGTATTAGAACCCGCATTTGCTTGAAATCCAATAAATCCCTTCCTAGCTTCGGTAGAAATATGGCGTTTTCCGCTACAAATCCGCCGCCCCGTGTATCAGAAGAGCCCAGTTCACCGTCAGCGCAGGGTGTGCTAGGCTGCCCACCAGCGACACCAGATAGACGGCCAAGGAGAAAGTCTATGGCTCGTCGTTCTGGTCAAGTTGGCTATGAAGAAGTGAAAGGTGGTTGGTATCACGTTCGGTTTCGAATAGATGTTTCTGGGCAGGAAAAGAGGGCTTATCTAAGCAAGCCGATTTGTCCCGTCTCCGGCCCAGGTGCTCTCACGAAACTCGAACGTCTCCGGAAGAGAAGGGAAATCATCACTGCAAGCGGAGCGGACAGCCAGGAACACTTCGAGCAAGTGGAAGCGTTCAATCACGGCAAAACGTTTCGCCAACAAGCTGAATGGTGGCTAAACCACGTGCAGACTCGCAAGCGGAAACCGATCAAGCCAGCGACCGCAGCGGGGTTTGAGAGCTACTTGAACAAGTGGCTCCGACCCAATCTCGGGGATATGCGCGTCTCATCCGTCAACAATCTCGCGGTGCGAGGTCTCGTGACCAAGATGGCAGACGCCGGCATGTCGCCGAAGATGGTCAACAACGTGGTTCAGGTCGTCAAGATGGTAGTGGCATCTGCGGTCAACGAGAACGGCGAACGAGTCCATCCGCGGACCTGGAACCACGAATTCATCGACCTGCCGGAAGTGAGAAACCAGCGGCAACCAACTTTCACAAGTGCGGTGATGGAAGCGATTGCAGGCGGCTCCAAAGGAAGAGAGCAAATGCTCTTTGTTCTTCTCGGAGCCACAGGGATGCGAATCGGGGAGGCGCTGGGACTTGAAATCGAAAAACATATCTCCAGCGATTTCTCGACTCTGCATATCCGGCAGAAGGTATGGAGGGGGCAGATCCAACCATTCCTGAAATCCGAGAATGGCATTCGGGACGTCGATCTGCCGACTTCGATTGCTGCGGTGCTCAAGGAGTTCGTAGGTGACCGGACTTCCGGCTTGCTGTTTTGCTCGAAGAACGGTCTTCCACTATTACAATCGAACCTCTTGAGACTCTCCCTGCATCCACTTCTCAAAAAGCTGAACCAACCAAAGATGGGTGCTCACGCCTTTAGACGTTTCCGAACGACATGGCTAAGGAAACAGCATGCGCCAGAAGACTTGCTACGCTTCTGGCTCGGCCATGCCAACACGAGCGTCACAGACGGCTACAGCAAGCTGAAAGAGGACGTTCCATTTCGGAAGAAGGTTGTGGAGCAAGTGGGAATCGGCTTTGAGCTTCCAGCCGACAAACGCGAAGTTGCACCCAATTGCACCCAAAGTGAGTTGTTATCAACCTTCGCGTAAGCGAATGGAACTAAAGAGGAAGAATAAAATTTAATAATAAATTATTTTAATAAATAATTTTAATAATAATTTTATATTATATTTAAATTAATTTTTATATAAATAAATAATTATTATTTAAAATTTATTTATTAATAAATAAAAATTAATTAATTTTATAAAATTAATTTAATTTAAAATAAATATATATATATAATTAAAATTATTATATTAAAAATTTAAAATATTTAAAATAATAATTTTAAAATAATAAAATTAAAATTTTATTAATAATAAATAATTAATATTTTAAAATTTAATTAATATTATTTATAATTAAAAATAAATTTATTATATATATATTTTATAAATTATATTTAAAATTTTAAAATTTAGAGTATGCAAAGAAAGGATTGATGAATACGATTTTTGATGAAATGGGATATAGTTTGACTGCAGAAAGTGTTGGTGTTAGAAATGATTGAATTAAGAAATTGTAGTTGTATTGCTGAAAGGATCTAGCATGATGAAATAGTTGAAATAATTTTTTAAGTAATGTTTGATTGAATTTGTTGGAAAGGGAAATTTTGTGATATTTTGTTTCACTGAATAAAATTTTATTGGCTCCCCGGGCTAGATTCGAACTAGCAACCCTTCGGTTAACAGCCGAATGCTCTACCATTGAGCTACCGGGGAACTGTTTTGTTGCTCGGCCAATTCTCAACATCTTACGATAGAGGCGCGTGTTCCGCAAATGACGACTCTGAGGTCGCCGGTCGCGGCAGAACGCACCGGCGGACGAGCCTGGCCCAACCTGGCGGCAGATTTCTCAAAATCCGCTCCCTAAATCACATCCCGTAAGAGACAATAAAATGCCGCTCATACGGAAAACTTCGCACTGCACCCGCACTTTTCCGTCGATAGTGGTTCGCATTTCGGTTGCACGATTAGCTTCACGCCAGCAGGAATGTGAGTGGATTGCGCTTGCAGAACGTGTACGATTTCTCACTTCAATGCGCCGAACCAGAAAGGCTTCACTCCTTTACCGCCTGTAGTGAATCGCGGCGGGACGATGGCATCGCCAAAAGTGCTTCACGAACCGGCGAACAAATCTAATGAGGTGCAATAATTGATGGCTGAAAGTTCAGATTTCGCTCCACAATTTCCCAACCTGCCCGAACGGATTCGCGGCCTGGAGCGCCTTTCGTATAATTTGTGGTGGAGCTGGCACCGCGAGGCCCGCGAAATGTTTCCCGGGCTGGATCAGCAGGCCTGGCGCGAGAGCGACCATAACCCGCTGAGGATGCTCGCGTTGGTCCCGCAGCAGACACTCGAAAAAGCCGCGCGCGATCGTGAGTTCCTCGAACGCTACGATGCCGTAATGGCGGAGTTCGATGCCAACATCGCGTCACAAACCGGCTGGTTCACGGCGGAATACGGCACGCCGCAAGCTCCTCTGGCCTATTTTTCCGCCGAGTATGCCTTCCATCATTCTCTTCCTCTGTATGCCGGCGGTTTGGGAGTGCTCGCGGGAGATTACATCAAGGAGTGCAGCGACCTGGCCATTCCGATGGTCGCTGTCGGTCTGATTTATTCCCGCGGTTATCTTTCGCAAAAAATCCGCGACGACGGCTGGCAGGAAGATGACGAAAAAACCCTGGATCGCACCTATGATCCCGTCAAGCTAGTGCTCAACGGTAACAATGAGCCTCTCCGGGTTCAGGTTCCGTTCTTCGATCCTCCCGTTCATGTCCTGGTCTGGCGTGCGGACGTCGGCCGCGTCCCCGTCTATCTTCTCGACACCGAAGTGGAAACCAATCAACCCTGGGACCGCGCCATCGCTCATCGGCTCTACACCAATGACCCCGAGCAGCGCTTGCGCCAGGAAATCGTGCTAGGCGTTGGTGGAATGTGCGTGCTGAAGGCGCTGGGCATTCATCCCGCGGCCGTGCATATCAACGAAGGCCACCCAGCGTTCGCCTTCCTGGAACGCGCGCGCGGGCTGGTGGAAACCGGCACCACGTTCGAAGCCGCCGTCGCGAAGATCCGGGAAACCTCGGTGTTTACCACTCATACTCCACTTTCAGCCGGCACCGACGTATTCCCATTTCCCTTGTTCGAAAAATATTTCAGCAGCCACTACGATAAGTTCGGCACCGACCGCAACGGTTTGTTGCAACTGGGAACCAACCCTTCAAATCCCGATGCCGGGTTCAACATGACTGTATTCGCGCTGCGCATGTCTGATTTTTGCAACGCAGTAAGCAAGAAACACGGCGAAGTAGCGCGGGAAATGTGGAAAAACGTCTGGCCGGAGAAAAAGCCGGACGACGTTCCGATCGTTTCCATCACCAATGGCGTTCATCTACTCACCTGGATGGACCCGGAGTGGCTGCAGCCTTTGCTCGCCACATACGTCAGCCCCGGCTGGATACGCGACCAGGACCAGGTAAAGATGTGGGAAGGCGTTGACAACATCCCGGACCACGAACTGTGGTGGATGCACAATCGCCTGAAGGTCTTATTGATCGACGAAATTAACGAGCGCGCCCGCGAAGAATGGCAGAAGAAAAGAGTGCGCGCCGAAAGCGTGATTGCATTCGGCGCATTGCTCGATCCCGAAATTCTCACCATCGGCTTTGCGCGCCGGTTCACCAGCTACAAACGTCCTGATCTGATTCTGAATGATTTGGAACGCCTCAAACTGATCCTGACCAATCCCTTGCAACCGGTGCAGATTATTTTCGCCGGAAAAGCGCATCCGTCTGACCTCGCGGGAGCGCAGTTAATCCAAAAAGTTTTCCAACTGGCTCGCGATCCAAATTTCGCCGCGCGCATCGCCTTCGTCGAAAACTACGATCAACATCTCGCTCAACGCATGGTTCGTGGCGTGGATATGTGGCTGAACAATCCGCTACCGCCGCTGGAGGCCAGCGGCACCAGCGGCATGAAGGCGGGCGCGAACGGAGTCCCTAGCATTTCCGTTCTCGACGGCTGGTGGTTGGAAGGCTATAACGGCGCGAACGGCTGGGCCTTCGGCAGCGAGAGAATCGAAGGGGACCGCACCGATGCAGATGCCGAAGCGCTCTATAGCCTGCTCGAAGAAAAAATAATTCCGCTCTATTACCGGCGTCCCGACGATGAAATTCCGCACGAATTCGTTCGCGTTATGAAAGCGGCTATTCAGAGCGTCGCGCCGCAATTCAGTTCGCGGCGCATGCTGAAAGAATATGTCCGTCAGTTTTACGTGAAGGCCCTGCACATGAAGAAATCGTAAGAGGAAGAAAAGCTACGGCGCGGATCTTTCGCCAGCGAGGGTTATTGCAGCTTTTGCGTCGCGGCGTCGTGGCAAATCAAATTTTCGAAAATCGCCAGCACGTGCTGCCGGTATTGCACGATCCGTTCCAATAGTGGTCGCAGCTGCGGTTCGCGAACGGTTTCGCGATCCCATTTCGCCAAAACCATCGCAGGCACCTGTATGTCCTTGCGCAACTCCTCCGCCGAATGGCCGCGCAGAAATAGCCCATAGAAAAAGGCTGCCTCTCGCTGCGGATACTCGAATTCCTGCAGCGGGTCTTCGATCGGGTTGGCCAGCGTCGCCATAGTGGAAAACCGCAGTTTACAGATTTCAATGCTGCCGTCAAGAGTCCGCGGCGCGAAACAGCAAATAAACTTCTCACCGCGTTCCAGCATTGGACGATCCATGTGGAACGAAAGTTGCTGCTGAATTACGGCCCGCTTCCCAACGCTCGGCATCGCCGGCCCAAAGTCTTCCCGCATCAGGGCCGGTTCCTGGAACCACGCCGTAAACGGTGCAAAATCAGCACGGCACCCTCTCAGTGATGAGCTCTTTGTTTCAAAGTGGTGTCCGTAGTGTTTAATCGCCCACCTGCCTCGGGCCGCGCATCCTCCGGCGCAACTTCCTGCGACGTTCCGGGTTTGATTGTTGTGGCCGGTAGTCTGGCGTGCCGTTTGGGACACACGCCGGGCTGCCACGCCATATTTGTCTCAGCACTGTATCCCCACGAGAAGGCTTGGGCCCCCGAGCATTCTCTATTTTTCCGCATACGCACCGATCAGTGTTGCTCATTCGCGTCACCGCGCGATTCGCCTGAAACTTTCCGCCAGTGGCCGCGTTATTGTTAGTAGGAGCCGAAAAATGAACCGTCAAACTTTACATAAAATAATCGCTAAAATTGCGCGCCAGAAATTCGCCTTCATTCTACTGGCAGCCGCGTTCCTGTTTGTACCGCGTCTGTCCGCGCAGCAATCTCAGAATCCCCAATCCTCTCCGGCGCAAGCTCACGATGCCATGCCCGGCATGGACATGAGCCAGCACGACTCCGACAAAAACCCAGATGCCGCCACGGCCGCGAATGATGCCATGTCCGATCACGATATGGACATGAGCGCTCACATGTACATGACCGCGCTCCGTCCCGCGAATCCAGCCGACGAAAAACGCGCCGAGGAAATACTCGCGCAACTGCGACCCGCCATCGAAAAATACAAGGACTATCGTGTCGCTCTCGCCAACGGCTTCCAAATCTTCATGCCTAATATTCCGCAACCGCATTATCACTTTACGAATTACGCCTACGCCTTCAAAGCTGCGTACGAATTCAATCCGGCAAAGCCCACGTCCCTGCTCTACAAAAAGTCAAAAGACGGCTTCGAGCTGGAAGGCGCCATGTACACCGCTCGCAAAATCGCTACCGAAGACGATTTGAACGCGCGCGTTCCGCTCAGCGTCGCTCGCTGGCACAAACACACCAATCTTTGCCTCCCTCCCAAGGGTATTTCCTTACAGCACGCAAACTTGAAAGAGTTCGGACTTCGCGGCTCCATCTCGACGCAAGCGGCCTGCGAACAGGCCGGCGGACGCTGGTATCCGCAGATCTTCGGCTGGATGGTGCACGTCTACCCGTACGAATCAGATCCGTCCAAAATTTGGGCGCACTGATTTCTTGGGTTCGCCACTCGCATCCCGGCACGGAAACGCAATTTGCTGCCCGTTACCTCAAAAACGGAAGAAAAATAATCGCCGAATATGCCGGTAACCTTCGCGGCCGTTCGCAAATTCGCGCTTTCCCTCGACGACGTCGAAGAAGGCATGTCCTACGGCACTTCTGGCTTCCGCGTAGGCGGCGTTCTGTTCGTGCGGTTCCATCAAGACGGTGAATCGCTGGTCGTGCGCACCGATTTTGACCAGCGAGAAGAACTCATGGCCGCCGATCCCGCCACGTATTACATCACCGACCACTATCTCAACTACCCGTGGATTCTTGTTCGTCTCGCTCGCGTTCACGCCGACGCGTTGCGCGATCTGATCCGCTGGGCGTACAAATCTGCCGCTGCGGAAAAGCGTCGCGCCCCCCGCCGCAAGCGCGCTGCGCGCTGAAGTCGCGCTCGCTACTGGTTCTCCCCCACCTCGCGTAAGCGCCCCGCCGCCTCTTCCGGAGTGATGTCCCGCTGCGGAGATCCCAGCAGCTCGTAACCCACCATGAATTTCCGCACGACCGCCGAACGCAACAGCGGCGGATAGAAATGCGCGTGAAAATGCCACTCGGCATGCGCCTCGCCGTCGGTAGGTCGCTGGTGCAATCCCATGGAATAGGGAAAGGAAGTCTCGAACAAGTTGTCGTAGCGCGCCGTCACCCGGTGGAGAATATCCGCCAGCGCATCGCGCCCGGATTCTGAAAATTGTTCCAGCGAGCCGTCGTGCCGTTTGCTGATTACCATCGTCTCGAACGGCCAGACCGCCCAGAACGGCACCAACGCCGCGAACTCCTCATTTTCACAAACGATACGCTCCGCCTTTTCTCGTTCGATCTTCAAATACTCGCACAGCAAACAGGAGGAATGTTGCCGTTGGTACGCAGCGAACGAGATTTGTTCCTTTGCGGGCTCGTTTGGCATCGTGGCATTCGCCCAGATTTGCCCGTGCGGGTGCGGATTACTCGCTCCCATCATCGCGCCACGATTCTCAAAGATCAGCACCGAGTTAATCCCACTTTCACTTCCCCGCGATTGATACTGTTCTGTCCACACGTCCACAACTGCGCGCAGCTCGGCGTTGGACAACTTAGCCAGCGTCAAATCGTGCCGCGGCGAAAAGCAAACCACGCGGCAGCTCCCTCGTTCCGCGCTCGCCACCAGTAATCCGGAAACATCGTCCTCATGCGCCTCGCCGCCGGGCCGCAGCGCCGCATAATCATTTTCAAAAACGAATGTCCCCGTATAATTCGGATTGTGTTTTCCGCTTGCTCGTTTGTTCCCAGGACACATGTAGCACTGCGGATCGTATGCCGGCACGTTTTCCGGCGCGGCCGCTTCTGTCTGTCCCTTCCACGGCCGGGCTGTTCGGCCGGGCGATACCAGTACCCAGTCTCCCGTCAGCGGATTCAACCGCCGGTGCGACTGCTTCTCGAACTCGAAGGACGCCACGACACGCTCCCTGAAAGATGATAGATCCCTAAGCCTTGCTGTTGCGCGCGATTATTCCATGACCTCGCGCATTTTCACTTAGGAATGATTCGATTGCAGGGTTAGACACGCCCTCATCCGGCGGCCGAACGGAGGCAGCACGCTGCCGATGCGCTGCTCGGGAATTTCAAAGGGGCAGAACCCACTACGGAAAAGCTGAAATCGCGTAGCGGGCAAATAGTGGAAGTATCAGACGGGAGCAGGTCAACTAGTTAGTTGGTAGGCCCGTGCGGGCTCGAACCGCAGACCTCCACCGTGTCAAGGTGGCGCTCTAGCCAACTGAGCTACGGGCCTACTGACTGCTGACAATATTAACACAGCAGCGGGGCACCGCTCGTGGCTGGCAGCTACTGGTTCTTGATTACTTCGCCGCCCTTCATCACGAAGCGCACGCTTTCCAGCACGCGCACATCCGCCAGCGGGTCGCCCTGCACGGCCACGATGTCCGCAAACTTTCCGGTCTCGAGTGTTCCCACACGGTCGGACCATCCGATCAGATCCGCGGCGTTCACGGTCGCCGCTTGAATGGATTGCAGCGGGGTGAGCCCCATCGAAACCATCTTCGCGAATTCGTGCGCATTCAACCCGTGCGGATAAACGGCTGCGTCTGTGCCAAAGGCTACCTTCACGCCTTCTTTGAAGGCATGCGAAATATTTTTTTGCGCGATGGGCATGACCATCTTCGCTTTCTCCGTCATGCTGGGCGTCAAGCCCAGAGTCGTCAGATTTTCCATCAGCCAGTCTTCCAGATACACGGTCGGGACCAGGTAGGTGCCGTGCTCCTTCATCAATTGGATGTCCTCATCATTGATGTAGCTGCCGTGCTCGATCGAATCCACACCCGCCAGCACCGCGAACTTGATTCCGGTGGCACCGTGAGCGTGCGCCGCTACTTTACGTCCCAATCCGTGCGCGGTGTCCACGATCGCTTTCATTTCTTCGGGACTGTATTGCGCGAGCGCCGGATTGTCGCCTTCGGAGAGCACGCCGCCCGTCGCCATGAACTTGATCACGTCGGCGCCGTATTTGATGTCCTCGCGGACTTTCAACGTCACGCCATCCACGCCGTCGGCGACGCCGTCATCCGACCAGTGAAATTGCGGCGCCAGGAAATTATTGTCCGCGTGGCCGCCGGTGATGCCCAGCGCCGGGCCAGAGACCAGCATGCGAGGGCCCGGCACGTCGCCGGCTTTGATCGCGTCGCGCAGGGCGATGTCGGAATATCCGCTGGCGCCTACGTTGCGCACGGTGGTGAATCCAGCTTCGAGCGTGACGCGAGCGTTGCGCGCGCCGGTGAGTGCCTGCCGCGGATAAGATGCGTGCAGCCCTGCAGGGCCGGAATCGTACGGCGTCATGGTCAAGTGGGTGTGGCAATCAATCAGCCCGGGCAGCACCGTCGCGCTCGAAAGGTCAATCACCTTCGCGCCTGCGGGTAGCTGGCCGGAAATTTCCGCGGTCTTGCCGATGGCCTTGATGCGCTCGCCTTCAATCCAGATCGTCTGATCGCTCAGGTAAGTTCCGGTACGGACGTCCAGCATTTTTCCTGCGTGGATCACTATTTCAGCAGGCGCCGCGCTCTTTGCAGTTTGTGCGGCGCATACACTCGCCATGCTCGCAGCCAACAAAAATAGAATTCCTAAACGCTTCATCTCTTGCCTCCCGATTTCGTCGCGGACTTCGCAGGCGCGTGGGATTGTATCGCTCTGGCGCGAAAGTTTGCGGCAATATTTTGGTTGCTGCGCGCGAGTCAACGATGCGATCACTCGCGCTGGAAATCCCGTGCAATTATTTTTCACCATTGCTTGACATGTGCGATGGCTGCTGTATGATTATGCAGTGTTATGCATAAACGTGCATAAACAAACATGGGCGCGCATAAAAAATTCCGGCAAGGTCAGATCCTGAAGGTCCTGACGGGCGAGGCCGTCGTCAGCCAGGACGAACTGCGCCGCCAGCTCATTCACCTGGGTGTACGCGTGACCCAAGCCACGCTCTCGCGCGATTTGCGCGAGCTGCGCCTGGTGAAAACGGTGGATGGCTACAAGCCGCTCGCCGCCGCCAAAGCCGACGAATCATCGCCGGTTCCCGCTCTGGCGCGGGCCCTGAAAGAGTTTTTGCTCGATATCCGTCCGGCGCAGAATATGCTGGTGCTGAAAACTCCTCCCGGAGGCGCGCAGCCGCTCGCGGCCGCGGTGGACTCCGAGCATTGGAAGGAAGTTGCCGGCACACTGGCGGGCGACGACACCGTTCTGATCATCACGCCGTCGCGCACCGCGCGCGGCGCCATCCAAAAGCGCGTGGAGGAAATGCTCCGATGACAGACCCGTTAAGGGTCGCCGTCGTCGGAGCAACGGGCTACGCAGGATTTGAGCTGGCCCGCCTCCTTCTTCGGCACCCCAATATTGAAAAGCCGGTTTTTTATCTGCGCGAAGGTCACGCAGGCGTGCGCTGCCTCACCGAGTTATACCCGCAGCTGCGCGGTTGGGGCGAAGCGCCTTGCAAGCCGCTCTCCGTGGAAGCCATTGCTGGCAGCGGGGCACAGGTTGTGTTTCTTTCCACACCTCACGAGGCGTCACTCGAACTCGTGCCCGCGCTGCTTGCCGCGAATCCTGCGCTGCGGATTGTGGACCTCAGCGGCGCATTTCGTTTCCGTGAGCCGGAAACATTCGTTCATTGGTACAAGCTCGCCGCGCCGGATTCCGCAACCCTTGGCGAAGCAGTCTACGGCTTGCCGGAACTTTACGCGGACGCGCTGCCAGCTGCGCGGCTCGTAGCCAACCCCGGCTGCTATCCAACATCGGTGATTCTGGGGCTGCGGCCTCTGGTGGAAGCGGGCTGGATCAACGCGGTGCGCGGAATCGTCTGCGATTGCAAGTCGGGCGTCAGCGGGGCGGGCAAGGAACCCAAGCGCGAAACGCACTTTGTGGAAGTGAATGAAAATTTTCGCGCCTATGGGTTATTCACGCATCGGCACACGCCGGAGATCACCGAACATAGCGGCCTGGCGCCGGAAAACTTTATTTTCACTACGCATTTGCTGCCGGTCGAGCGCGGCATTCTCTCTACCTTATATATGTGGCTCAATCCTGCGCGCCGGGCGGATGAAATCGAAGCGCTTTACCGTAAATTCTTTGCGGCGTGGCCTCTGGTCCGGATTCTTCCAACCGGGCGCTTGCCCGAGCTGCAACACGTAACCCATACCAATTTTTGCGACATCGGATTCGCGCTGGATCCTTCGGGCGAAAGGCTGGTGGTGGTCTGCTGCCTGGACAATCTGGGCAAAGGCGCGGCAGGCCAAGCGGTACAAAACATGAACCGGATGTGGGGCTACCCGGAAACGGCAGG
This sequence comes from uncultured Acidobacteriota bacterium, assembly GCA_963742475.1. Lineage (GTDB taxonomy): Bacteria > Acidobacteriota > Terriglobia > Acidiferrales > UBA7541 > Palsa-295. The sequence goes on from CAVULY010000002.1 coordinate 51,726, forward strand.
TTTGCTATGAGACTGGTAATCAAAATTGCGGGCGCGCTACTGGAAAGTGAAGAAACCGTGCACACGATCGCGCGGCAGATCACGGAGCTAGCGCGCGCCGGGCACGAATTGCTGGTAATTCACGGCGGCGGAAAAATATTCACGGCAACTCTGGCGCGCATGGGCATCAGCAGCCGCTTCGTCAGCGGACTGCGCGTCACTGATCGCGAAACGCGCGACGCGGCTGTAATGGTTTTCGGCGGCCTGCTGAATAAACGCCTAGCAGGCGCGATCTCCCTCGCTGGACAGCCCGCGGTGGGCATCAGCGCTTCCGATGCGGCGTGTTTCCTGGCCGAGCCGATGCAGCTCGACGAACGCGAGGGCAGCCTCGGCTTCGTCGGGTATCTCACCGAAGTTAATGTGGATTTTCTGCGCTCTCTCTGGCGCTCCGGCATCGTCCCAGTCGCTTCTTGCCTGGGCCTCGGCGCCGATGGCGAGCTCTACAACATCAACGCGGACCACATGGCCGCTGCAGCTGCGGAATTCATCCGCGCGGATCGCCTGATTTTTCTCACCGACGTCGCCGGCGTACTCGACGGCCAAAAAGTTTTGCGCGCCGTGCGCGGCGGCGAAATCGAGCAGCTCATCCGCCAGAATAAAGTTTCCGGCGGCATGATCCTCAAACTCGAAGCTGCCAAACGCGCACTAGCAGGCGGCGTCTCCGAGGTGCGTATCGTCGGCGGCACTGTTTCCCGCGCACTGCTTTCTGCTGTGCACGGCGCGCGCTGCCCCGGCACGCGTGTTCTGCCGATCGTTCATTCGGCCGCGAAAGCCGCCCATGGAGCTGCTTGTTGAAAATGGCGCGGAAAAAAAATACGGCGAAAGGGAAGCCGCTCTCTCCGGCGCAGATTCGTGGCGCGGAAGCGCGCTTCCTGATGAACACCTACCGGCGACCTCCGCTGGTCTTCACGCACGGTCGCGGCTGCCGCCTCTACGATTCGCAGGGGCGCGAGTATCTCGATTTTTTGGGGGGCATCGCCGTCAATGCGCTCGGCCATGCCCATCCGCGCCTTGTCCGCGTGATTCGCCGCGAGGCTGGACGAGCGATTCATCTTTCCAATCTTTTTCAGAATCCGTTTCAGGCGCCGCTCGCGCGCAAACTGGTCGAATGGTCCGGCCTCGACCGCGTTTTCTTTACCAACAGTGGGACCGAAGCGATTGACGGCGCGCTGAAGCTCGCGCGGGCCTACGCTCACGCCCAATCGAAAGCAACGGGCGCCGCAGCGAAGACTCGCATCCTGGCGCTGGAAAATTCCTTCCACGGCCGCACCTTTGGCGCTCTTTCCATCACCTATCCCGCGAAGTACCGAGAGCCGTTTGCGCCTCTCGTTCCTGGCGTTGAATTTGTGCGCTTCAATGACGTCGCCGATCTCGAAGCGAAATTCGACAACACCGTCTGCGCGCTGGTGCTCGAAACAATTCAAGGCGAAGGCGGCATTTTTCCGGTGAGCGAAGCTTTCTGGCAACGCGCGCGTACCCTTGCGACGCAGAACGATGCGGCGATGATCGCCGACGAAATTCAATGCGGTCTGGGCCGCACCGGCCGCCATTTTGCGTACCAGAAATTTTCGTCGCGCCCGGATATCCTGGCATTGGCAAAGCCGCTCGCCGGCGGACTGCCGCTTGGAGCCATCATCGCCAACGAAAAATTCGCGTCCGCATTCGTCCCCGGAATGCATGGCACCACATTCGGCGGCGGCCCACTGATCTGCGCCACCGCGCTGGAATTTCTGAACGTGATCGAAGACGCCAATCTGCTGGCGAACATTCGCGAACGTGGCGCGGAATTGCGTCAGGGAATCGAAATGCTCGCCGCCAAGTTCGACTTCATCCGCGAAGTGCGCGGCGAAGGCTTGATTTTGGGTGTTGATCTCTCGATCGACGGAGCTGCCATCGTCACGCAGGCATTACGCGGCGGCTTGCTCATCAATTGCACGCACGAACATATCCTGCGGCTACTGCCTCCATTCATCATCCGGCGCAGCGACGTCGCGGAATTTCTCTCCAAGTTTGAAAAGGCCCTGAAGCAAGCGACAAAAATCAACGCGACCCAAAACGCAAAATCGAAAGCGCAGCCGATGGCTCTGGCTGCCGCGAGGTAAACATGAACACCACTGCTGCCGCCGCACCGATCACGCTGACCAACGATCTCCTCACCGGAATGGAATGGAGCCCCGCGCAAGTCCGCAGCTTTCTGCATCTCGCCGCGGATGTGAAGGCGCATCCCGACCGTTACCGCGGCGCGCTGGCCGGCCGCTTCTTCGCGCTGATTTTCGAAAAACCGTCGCTGCGCACGCGCGTCACTTTCGAAGTGGGCATCGCCAGCCTGGGCGGCTCTTCGGTATTTCTCGATCACACCGTCACGCATCTCGGCGAGCGCGAATCCATCCCGGACGTGGCGAAAAGCCTGGAACGCTGGGTCACCGGCATCGTGGCGCGCGTATTCAAGCAGGAATCGCTCGACCAACTGGCCACCAACGCCGGCGTTCCGGTAATCAACGCGCTTTCCGACCATTATCATCCGTGCCAGGCGTTTGCAGATTTCTTCACGCTGGAAGAACGCTTCGGAAATCTGCGCGGCCTGAAAGTCGCATACGTCGGCGATGGCAATAACACCTGCCACTCGTTGTTGAGCATCGGCGCGCGGACCGGCGCGCATATCCGCGTCGCCACGCCTGCGAGCTACGAGCCGGATCCCGATATCGTCGCGGAAGCCAAGCGCGTGGCGCGCGAAACGCGCGGCAAAATCGAAATCCTGCGCTCGCCCGCCGAAGCAGTCGCGGGCGCGCAAGCAATTTACACCGATGCGTGGACCAGCATGGGGCAGGAACAGGAAGCCGCCGCGCGCGAAGTTGCGTTTGCCGACTACCAAGTGAACGACGCTCTCTTCGCCCATGCCGCGCCCGACGCGATCTTCATGCACTGTCTTCCGGCGCACCGGGGCTCGGAAGTCAGCGAGGCCGTAATGGATTCGCCGCGCTCGATCGTCTTCGAACAAGCTGAAAATCGCCTGCACGTGCAGAAAGCGATTCTGCTGACGCTGCTCAATTAATTTCGGCCACAAATCAAGGAGAATGCATTGCCCAAGAAAATTGTGCTCGCATATTCGGGAGGTCTGGACACCTCCATCATTATTCCCTGGCTCAAGGAGACCTATCCGGGCTGCGAAGTGATTGCCATGATCGGCGACCTGGGCCAGCAGGAAGATCTGGAAGCTGCGCGCAAAAAAGCTCTGGCGACGGGCGCAAGCTCGGCCTACGTCGAAGATCTTCGCGAAGAATTCATCACTGGTTACATCTGGCCTACGCTGCGCGCCGGCGCCGTGTACGAACATAAATATCTTCTCGGCACGTCTTTCGCGCGCCCGCTTCTCGCACAGCGTCAGGTGCAGCTTGCCAAAGAACTCGGGGCCGACGCCGTCGCGCACGGCTGCACGGGAAAGGGCAACGATCAAGTCCGTTTCGAGCTGGCCGCCAAAGCCCTTGCGCCGGAATTGCAAATCATCGCTCCGTGGCGCGAATGGAATATCGTCTCGCGCGAAGAAGCGATTGCGTACGCGCAGGCGCACAACATTCCTGTGGAGCAGACCAAGAAAAATATTTACAGCCGCGACCGCAACATCTGGCACCTGAGCCACGAAGGCGGAGTTCTGGAAGATCCCGCGAACGCGCCCGACGAAGCCATGTGGCAATGGATCGTCTCGCCCGCGAATGCGCCTGCGCAGGCAACCACCGTGGAAATCGGCTTCGTAGGCGGCACACCGGTCTCGGTGAACGGCAAAAATCTCGAGCCGGTTGCATTGCTGGATCAACTCAATGAAATTGCCGCAGCGCATGGCGTTGGCCGCATGGACATCGTCGAAAATCGCCTGGTGGGAATTAAATCGCGCGGCGCGTATGAAACTCCGGGCGGAACCTTGCTCGTCACCGCGCATCGCGAGCTGGAATCGCTGGCGCTCGATCGTGAGACTGCGCACTACCAGCAGCTTCTCTCGCTGCGCTACGCGGAGATGGTTTATTACGGGATGTGGTTCACGCCGCTGCGTGAAGCGCTCGACGCGTTTTTTACGAGCGCTCAGCGGCGCGTCACCGGCTCCGTTTCGCTCACGCTTTGCAAAGGCATCGTGAACGTCGCGTCGCGGAATTCGCCGTATTCGCTGTATCGCACCAATCTCGCGAGCTTCACGATGACCGGCTACAACCCGAAGGACGCCGAGGGCTTCATCAATCTTTTTGCGCTGCCCATTACCGTGCCGCAGGAACCGGCGGCTGCCGCACCCGCAAATCCGCCTCAGAAGGCCAGCGCCTGATGACTGCTCCGCGCGAACAGAAGATGTGGGGCGGCCGCTTCGAACGCGGCCCCGACGCATCTTTCTACGAATTTGAGCGCTCCTGGAGCTTCGATCGCCGGATGCTTCCGCAGGAACTGGCGCTCGATCGGGCCTGGGCGCGCGCCATCGTCGCTGCGGGAATTCTTACCGAGGAAGAGGGCCAGAAGATCTCGACCGCGCTCGGTGAAATCGCTTTGCGCGCGCAGACGGATGCCGCGTGGCTCGCCGCTTCGCCGGCGGAAGACGTTCATCATTTCGTGGAATCTGCGCTGATTGAAAAACTCGGCGCTCTGGGCGCCAAGCTGCACACGGGCCGCAGCCGCAATGAAATGGTCGCTACGGAATTTCGCATGTATGTGCGCGAAGCCGCGCGGGATCTCCGTCGAGCGCTCGCTTCGCTGGAACGCGCCATCGCCGCGCAGGCAGAAAGCAATCTGCAGATTCCGATGCCCGGCACCACGCACATGCAGCACGCGCAGCCGATTCTGCTTTCGCACTGGCTGCTGGCTCACGGCGAAGCGCTTCACCGCGACGCCGAACGCCTGGCCGCTGCCGCAGCGCGCGCCGATGATTGCCCGCTGGGCTCCGGCGCCCTGGCCGGCTGCGCGTTTCCGCTGGATCGCAATGCTCTCGCGCGCGATCTGGGATTTTCCCGCACCACAGCCAATAGCCTGGACGCCGTCAGCGATCGCGACTTCGCGCTCGAATTTCTTTTCGCGCTTTCCACTCTTGCAATGCATCTCTCGCGGCTCGCAGAAGATTTTGTGCTTTTCGCGTCGCCCGAGTTCGCTTTCATCGAGCTGCCTGACGAATTTTCCACTGGCAGCAGCCTGATGCCGCAGAAAAAAAATCCGGACGCGTGGGAATTGATTCGCGGCAAGACCGGCCGAATTTATGGCTCGCTCGTGGCGCTGCTCACCACTTGCAAGGGGCTGCCGTCCAGCTATCAGCGCGATCTGCAGGAGGACAAAGAACCGCTCTTCGGCGCGCACGATCAGGCCTTGGCGATGATCCGGATCGCCGCAGCCACTCTGGCGGCCACGCGTTTCCGCACGGACCGCCTGCGCGAGGCAGCGCAAGATCCGGCGCTGGTGGCCACTGAAGTCGCGGATTATCTGGTTACGTTCGGCGTGCCGTTTCGCGAAGCGCACGAAATCGTCGGCAAAGTGCTGCGCGCGGCCGAGCAGGAAGGAAAATCCATTCGCGAGATGCCGATGGAGCGGCTGCAGGAATTCTCTCCCGCGTTTGGGCCGAGCCTGAGTACGGCGCTGACGCTGGAATCTGCGCTGGCTCGTCGCGGCACGCGCGGCGGCACCGCCCCCGGCGCTGTCCGCTCCGCGCTGCAGGATTTCAAATCGCGCCTCGCCAAGCTGGAGGAGAATCCTTGAGAACGCGCCGCGCGAAAATTTCTGACGCGCCGGCGATTCATTCGCTCGTGGCGCACTATGCCGCGCGGGGTTTGCTGCTTCCGCGCGCCGCGGAGGAAATTCGCGCCAACATCGGCCATTTTATCGTTCAGGAAGACCGTCGTGGTGTCGTCAGCTGCCTTTCGCTGGAAAGTTACGGCGCCGATCTGGCTGAAATCCGCTCGATCGCGGTGAATCCTGAAAATCGAGGGAGGGGACTTGGCGCGCGTTTGATTGCGTCCGCTCTGGCGGAGGCGCGCCGTCGTGGCATCGCGCGGGTTTTTGCCGTCACTCACGCGCCGGAATTTTTCGAACGGCAAGGTTTTGCGGCAGCCGCGCGCCAGTCGCTCACGGAAAAAATCGAACGCGATTGCCTTGCATGCTCGCAGCAGCGCACATGTAGACTTGTAGCTATGATCGCGACGGTGATTCCCGAACGCGTCGTCATGCCCATACTTTCCGATTCCGCAGCCCCGGTTCCGGCCTGCTAGCCCTCTAATCCATGACGACTACCCCATGACCACGCGCCTATCCAATGCCGACATCCCGCAAGGATTCACGTTTGCCGCCACTCATTGCGGCCTGAAAAAGTCGAAACTCGATTTGGGCATCCTGATCAGCGAGACGCCCGCAGCGGCCGCCGCCGTATTCACCACCAATCGCGTGAAAGCTGCGCCAGTGATCGCCTCGCAGTTGCATCTGCGGCAATCAGCGCATCGCATGCGCGGCGTGATCGTCAATTCCGGCAACGCGAATTGCTGCACGGGGTCCGAAGGACTTTCAGCCGCGGCTACCACCGCGCTGAAGCTAGCGCGCGAACTCGGCCGGCTGCACCCTTCACAAATTCTGGTGTGCTCCACCGGCGTGATCGGCGCGCCGCTGCGCTGGCAAAAAATCGTGAACGCGATACCGCGGCTGGTCCGCGCGCGCCATCGCACGGCCAGCGCCTTCGCGGAATTCACGCGCGCTATCATGACCACGGACACGCGTCCCAAGTGGGCCGCCGCTAAACGCCGCATCGACGGCAAACAAGTTCGCATCCTCGGCTGCACCAAAGGCGCCGGGATGATTCAGCCCAACATGGCCACCATGCTCGGTTTTCTTGCGACCGATGCGGCGATTTCTCCCGCGCTGCTTTCCCGCGCGTTGCGCGCCGTGGTGTCACGTACGTTCAACTCCATCACTGTGGACGGCGACACATCCACCAACGACACCGTCACTCTGCTGGCCAACGGCGCATCCGGCGCGCGCAAAATCACAAAAGAAAATGACGACTGGAAAAAATTCTGTGGCGCGCTGGAACTCGTCTGCCGGTCCCTCGCTCTGCAAATCGTGGAGGATGGCGAAGGCGCGAAACACGTAATCGAAATTGAAGTTCGCGGCGCTCCCAGCGATCGCGGCGCAAAACAAATCGCGCTGACCATCGCGAATTCTCCCCTGGTGAAAACCGCGATCGCCGGAGCCGATCCTAACTGGGGCCGCATCCTGGCAGCCGCTGGACGCTCGGGTGTGGCCTTCGATTTCGAACGCGCGGACATTTCTCTTGCGGGCGTGAAAGTCTGCCGCCGAGGGCGCGAAAATCCCTTCGACGAACGCGTCGCGCATCGCAAGATGCTCGCGAAGTACGTTCCGATCGTAGTCTCGCTCCACTCCGGGCACGGCCACGCGCGCGTCTGGACCTGCGATTTCACCGCCGAGTACATTCACATCAACGCGAGCTATCGCACTTAGCCCGCGCAGCCCGCTTGCCAGTCGCCGTTGTTGACTGCCGGGGGCTATTGCAGCAAGATGCTCCTGAGCTGCTGGAGCGCTCGCTTCAGCCGGGTGTGGCCAGGGTGTTGCTGGTTGCCTGCGGCCGAGTTCCTGTCTCTTCAGCCTCGTGTTTTGCGCCGGAGTGTGTGCCGGACGCAAAAGGAGAACGACCGTGAAGAAATTGTATGTCGGGAATCTGTCGTTCAAGGCTACGGAAGAGCAGATAGCGGCGTTGTTTTCGGAGATTGGTGTGCAGCCGGATTCGCTCACGCTGTTGCGCGATCGTTTCACCGGGCAGCCGCGCGGATTCGGTTTCGCCGAAATTGGCAACGACGCCGAGGCGGACAAAGCGATCGAAGCGCTCAACGGCAAGGATTTTTTGGGCCGCGCGCTGGTGGTGAATGAAGCGCGTCCGCAACGCGAAGGCGGCGGAGCTGGCGGCGGACGTGGCGGCCACGGTGGCGGGGGCGGTGGTGGCGGACGCGGCGGTCACGGCGGCGGAGGCGGTGGCGGCGGGCGTGGAGGTGGTGGGGGCCGCGGGGGCTATGGCGGAGGCGGCGGCCGCGATCGCTAATTTCGTTCTATAAGATTTTCTGCGGACTCAACGGGCGCGCGTAGCTTGCGCGTCCGTTTTTATTTTCGTAGCCCGAGATTTCCATCGGCTGGTTTCGCGCAACAGCAGCCAAACACCTGCTATGCAGATTTACGCGATAGCCTTACGTTCCTGCGCCAACGCCCTGCGCATCGGTGTTTCCACTTCTGTGATCTCGCCGCCTTTATATTCATAGCGGATCAGCGTCGCGCCGCGCACTCCCTGCGCCACCAACGCGGCCACATCCAACTTGGCCTCCGCCTCCGTCAGATCTTCCGCCGAAGCATACAGCGCAGGATTCTTCGGCAGAAACACGGGACAGCAATCGTGAAACGGCTCCGACGATATGTCGTACGTCCCGATTTTTTTTGCCGTCGCGAGAATGTCCATCTTGTCCGCGCCGATCAAAGGCCGGAACACCACCATGCGCGACGCCGCATCCACAGCCACCAGATTGCGCAGCGTCTGCGACGCCACCTGCCCCAAGCTATCGCCGGTCACCAGCGCCAGGCTGCGGTCCCGCTTCGCCAGCGCTTCGGCGATGCGCAGCATCATGCGCCGGTAGAGCAGCACGCGATAATCTTCCGGTGCGTAGCGCACAATTTCCCGCTGAATCGCTTCGAATGGCACGCGGTAAAGCTTCGCGTGAAATTGATAGGGCACCAGCTTGCGCGCCAGCCCGCTCGCGACGTGCAGCGAAGATTCGCCGGCCTGCGCGCCGGTGCCATAAAAGTGCACGAAGCTCAGATGTGCGCCGCGCTTCATCATGTGATACGCCGCCACCGCGGAATCGTAGCCGCCGGAAAGAAGGCACATCATCCGCCCCGCTGTGTTCGGCGGCAGACCGCCTGCGCCGGGAATTTTCCGCGCATAAACCAGCGCCATGCTCTTGGTGATTTCCACGTAGCAGGTCAGCTCGGGCTGGTTCAAGCGCACGCGCACGTTGCGATTCTGCGCGCGCAATTTTTCCAGCAGGTAGCGCCCGATGATTGCTTCTGCCTCCAGGCTGGTCGTCGGAAATCGCTTGTCGCTTCGTTTCGCTCGCACTGCGAAACTTTCGAAATGCAGCGGCTCGATTTCTTCCCACGCGGCGCGGCACAGCTCGTCCATGTTCCGTTCGACCGCGCGCGCCACCGCGTAGAACGCCACGCCCATCACGCGGTCCACACGCGCCGCCGCTTCGGCAAGTGAAGCTCCATCGCCCAGCCACACCACCATGCGATCGCCCGGCTGCTCGATGCGCTCCACCGGAATTCCCTGCAGCGCGATGCGCAGCGCGGTATGCAGCTTACGCAGAAAAAATCGCCGGTTGCGACCTTTCAGCCACAGCTCGTGATAGTGGACGACAATGATTGGATTGCTCATGCAAATTTCACGCGGCGCTCATGAATTCAGGGCTTCACGAAAGTATAACACTCCACCGCTGCATGCGCGGCGCATGAGCCACTCAGCATCGTTTTCACGCCAATCGTAGAGGAGATCCCACGAAAACGCCGGTGGGACGTGTCTAAGCCGGCCGGCACAGCTGCGCACTATCCGCCGATAACTCTATCGCTACAGCCAATGTTCTCTGGCGACTTTCCACTACTTATGGGGTTATCATCGGCACCGTTCCCAGCCCTGGGGCGGCCCGGCTTGGCCCGGTGGTGTCCCGGCCAAATCGCGGTTGGATGGCAGATTGGCGCGAAGGTTCGTGCTACCTAAAACGCCCGGCGCGCATCCAATTCTTGCACTAGGGCAGCAGGGGAGAAACGTATGTGGAATAGACGAGACTGGGACGATTTCTTCATGATTGTCCGGAAACGGTGGAGCGCGCATCGCCCGCCGCGCCCGGTGGATCTATCTCACCGCAACCGCTTGGTGCCCACCGAAGGCTACAGTCTCGCCGAGTTGGATCAGGCGGGCCTGAGCATCGAGCAGGCAGAATATCTCGGCCTGCCTGTGGACGCCGGCCGCGTAGGCTCCTACGGGCCGAATGTCACCACGCTTCGCGAGTTCTACCGCTCCAGCCGCTCGCGTTTCTAGCTTCCTTTCGCGCGTAGAGCCGCGCCTTTTTTTTGTATACGAAGGATTAGCCATCAACCCTCACATGGGGTATCGTGTGTTTACTGGCGGCAAAATTTCTCGCTCCACTCTTCAAATCTTCATAGATTCAGCTATCCCGCGCATTTCCTTCGCGTCTAATCTCGGTTGAAACGGCTTTGCCCGCGCTCACGTATTATCCAAACGCACGTAACTGACTTTCAGGAGACTGCTCGATGAAGAAGGCTGTGCTCGCCCTCGCTATCTTTTTTATCTCGTTCGCGTCCGCCTCGTTCGCGCAGGACGCCAAGCCGCTGCTGCTGCGCCAGCCTACTTTGAGCCGCACGGACATTGCTTTCATGTACGGTAACGACCTGTGGAAAGTCAGCCGCGAAGGCGGCGACGCAATCCGCCTGACCGCTGGGCCCGGCATCAAGCGCGGCCCGCATTTTTCGCCCGATGGCCAGTGGATCGCGTTTACCGGCGAGTATGCCGGAAAGCTGAATGTTTACGTGATTGCCGCGACCGGCGGAACGCCGCGCCGCGTCACGTTCCATGCGGGGCCGGACATCGTCGCCGGTTGGACCCCAGACGGCAAAAATATTCTCTTCGCTTCGCCGCGCGATAGCTTCGCCAATGGCACGCTGGCCCTCTTCACGGTTCCGGTTGCGGGCGGCTTCCCAACAAAAGTTCCTCTGCCCATCGGCTGGGAAGGCTCCTACTCCCCCGACGGAAAATTTCTCGCGTATCGCCCCACCGCGGCGCCTTTCGGCAACTGGAGCCACTACCGCGGCGGCACTTCTCCGCGCATCTGGATCGCGAACCTGGCGGATTCCAGCATCGTAAAACTCCCTCACGACGATTGGAACGACCTGAATCCCATTTGGGTCGGCGACACAATTTATTTCCTTTCCGATCGCAACGGCGCTTACACGCTCTACGCCTACGACACAAAGTCCAGAGCGGAATCGCAAATCATCGAAAATACTGGCTTGCCGATTAAATCCGCGGACGCTGGGCCCGGCGCGATTGTCTACGAACAATTCGGTTCGCTGCACTTGTACGATCTTTCCACTCATCACCAGAAAGCCATTCCGGTGCATATCGAGCCGGACCTCGTGGAAGTCCGCCCGCATTTCGAAAAAGTCGTCAAGCAGATCAACGACGCCGCGATCTCGCCGACGGGCGTCCGCGCCGTGTTCGAAGCCCACGGCGAAATTCTCACTGTCCCGGCGGAAAAGGGCGACATTCGCAACATCACGAACTCTCCTGGCGTCGCCGACCGCGACCCTGCCTGGTCTCCTGATGGAAAATGGATTGCCTATTTTTCTGATGAGTCCGGCGAATACGCGCTGCACCTGCGCGCGCAGAACGGCTTGGGCGAAGTTCGCAAAATCAATCTCGGTACTCCGCCGTCCTTTTTCTATGGACTTACCTGGTCGCCGGATAGCAAGAAGCTCGCTTACACCGACAAGTGGCTCAATCTCTGGTACGTGGACCTAGACAAACCTACTCCCGTTAAAGTGGACACCGATTATTACGACGGGCAGGGACTGAATCCGGCGTGGTCTCCCGACAACCGTTGGATTGCCTACACCAAGCTTCTGCCCAGCCATTTCCGCGCTGTCTTTGTCCATTCGCTCGATGCCGGAAAATCCACGCAGATCACCGACGGCATGAGCGATTCGCAATTCGCGGTTTTCGACAAAAACGCGAAATACATTTATTTCGCCGCCAGCACCAATATCGGACCTGCGATTGGCGGCCTGGACATGTCTACTGACGGCAAGGCCGTGACGCGCAGCGTGTATGTCGTTGTTCTGCGCAAGGATCTTCCGTCGCCGCTCGCGCCCGAAAGCGACGAAGAAAAACCGGCAAGCGATAAGAAGGATGCGGACAGTTCCAAGGACACTGCGAAGTCCGAACCGGACAAGAAGGACAGCGACAAGAAATCGAATCAGGACGCGGATAGCGACAAAGGCAAGGACAAAGACAAACAGCCAGTCAAGGTCACCATTGACTTCGACAACCTTAGCCAGCGTATTCTCGCGCTTCCGCTCCCACCTAGAAATTATGTAGCGCTCTTCGCCGGCAAGACCGGCGAGCTTTTTACTCTGGAATTGCCGCCCGCTTCCGATACACCGGGGCCCCCGAGCTTGGTGTTATCGAAATTCGATCTCAGCAAGCGCAAATCCGATCAACTCATCGGTGGCATCCAGAACGCGGCTGTTTCTTTTAATGGCGAAAAATTGTTGTACCAACAGGGTGAGGGCTGGTTCATCGCGCCCACCGCGCAAACCGCCAAGCCCGGCGAAGGCGGGCTCAAGCTCGACGCCATGGAAGTCTGGGTGGAGCCGCGCGCCGAGTGGAAACAAATGTACGACGAAATCTGGCGCATCGAGCGCGACTTTTTCTACGACCCACATCATCACGGCGTGAATTTGCAGGCCCTCGCCAAGGAATATGAGCCGTATCTCGATCGCATCGCCACGCGCGACGATCTAAATTATCTCTTCCAGCAAATGCTCAGCGAAATCAACGTGGGCCACATGTTTGTCGGCGGCGGTGATGTTCCTGAAGTGCAGCCTTTGCAGGTCGGCCTGCTCGGCGCGGACTACAGCGTGGAAAATGGCCGTTACCGTTTTACGCGCGTGTACAACGGAGAGAATTGGAATCCGCAGCTCCACGCGCCGCTCACGCAACCGGGCGTCAACGTGGTCGCCGGCGAATATCTGCTGGCCGTAAATGGCCGCGACGTTCGCGCCGAAGAAGACGTCTACAGCTATTTTCAGGAAAGCGCGGGCAAGCAGACCGTTCTAAAAGTTGGCCCGCGTCCCGATGGCTCCGGCTCGCGCGAGGTCACCGTGATTCCGGTGCCCGACGAAACTGCGCTGCGCAATCGCGCCTGGATGGAAGACAATCTGCGCAAAGTGACCGAGCTGAGCGGCGGCAAACTCGCTTACGTCTACCTTCCCAACACCGGCGCGGGCGGTTTCACCAATTTCAATCGCTATTACTTCGCGCAACTCGGCAAGCAGGGCGCTGTGATTGACGAGCGCTTCAACTCCGGTGGCCAGGCTGCGGATTACATCATTCAGTATATGCAGCGGAAAATTTGGAATTACTGGACGGCGCGCGAAGGTGGCGACTATTCCACGCCGCTCAGCGGCATTTACGGTCCGAAGGTGATGATCACCAACGAATTTGCCGGGTCCGGCGGCGACGCGCTGCCCTGGTATTTTCGTCACGTGGGTCTCGGCCCGCTCATCGGCAAACGCACCTGGGGCGGCCTGGTTGGCATCGGCGGATATCCCAGCCTGCTCGACAATGGATTCGTCACCGCTCCGCGCTTCGCATTTTTCACCACCGAAGGAAACTGGGAAGTGGAAAATCACGGCGTCGCGCCCGATATAGATATCGAGATGGAGCCCGCGGCCTGGCGGCAAGGCCACGACACTCAGCTCGAAAAATCCATTGAAGTAGCCATGCAGGAGCTGGCGAAGAATCCGCCGCAGCCCATCAAGCGCCCGGCCTACCCGGATTATTCCAAATATTCCACTGCACACTAGCGCGCGGACATCTGCGAATAGACTGGCGCGTAGCGCGGAACTCGTCCGGGCTGCGCGCCATCAACTCAGCAAATTCGGTTGCAGTCCGTCCGCCAACCCTTTAACGTAATGGCTCTTTAGAACGCTCAGGAACACCACAGTGAAAAAGAAAATCCGCGTCGCACAATACGGGCTCGGCCCCATCGGCTCTTCGATCGTCCGCCTGATGCGCCAAAAAGATTCGCTGGAAATCGTCGGCGCGATTGACAAAGACCCGGCGAAAGCTGGACGCGATCTTGGAGAAGTGGTCGCCGCCGCCGATGCGCCCTGGGGCGTGCCGATTTCCGCGGACGCCAAGTCCGTGCTCGAAAAGCCGCTGGATGTAATCGTCCACTCTACTTCCTCCTACCTCACGAGCGTGATGGAGCAGCTTCTTGAGTGTATTGCCGCGGGCTGCTGCATCGTTTCCACCTGCGAGGAGCTGGCGTACCCATTCCGCAAGCATCCCGAACTTTCAGTAAAACTGGACGCGGCCGCGAAAGAAGAAGGCGTCGCGCTGGTGGGCACCGGCGTGAACCCCGGCTTCGTCATGGACAAGCTCGCTCTTACCCTCAGCGCCGTGGCGCAACGTATAGACTGGCTCAGTGCCGTGCGCATCGTGGATGCTTCGAAGCGCCGCCTGCCGCTACAGAAGAAAATCGGTGCGGGCATGACTCCGGAAGAATTTCGCGCGCAGGTTGCCGCCGGCGTCATCAAACACCACGGCCTGCCCGAATCCATCGCCATGGTGGCCGATGGCCTGGGATTTGCTCTGGATGATATTTCGGAAACCATCGAGCCGGTAATCGCTGAGGAAGTTATCGAAACTGAATTTCTGGAGGTAGCGCCGGGACAGGTTGCGGGTGTGCATCAAATCGCGCGCGGCGTTTCCAGCGGCAAGGAAAAAATCTTCATGGAGCTGAAGATGTACGTCGGAGCGCGCCATCCCGCCGACACCGTGGTGCTAAAAGGCGAGCCGCATCTCACACTCACAATCCCCGGCGGCACGCATGGCGACGTAGCCACCGCCGCCGTCGTCGTCAATTCCATCCCTGCGATTCTGGCCGCCAACGCCGGCCTGCGCACTTCGCGCGACCTGCCCCTCACATTTTTCCCGGCGAACGCCAAACCGTAGACTCAGTGTGCGGTCTTGCTCCAAAAACGCGCGACTGCTGAGTAATCCGGGTCATCTTTCGACTCATCTTTCACCGCGCTGTAAGTCCCAAACGCAGCCGCAGCAGCGGGCAGCGTGACTCCCTGCTGCCGCGCCAGCTCCAACGCCAGCCGCATGTCCTTGTGCATCAGCCGCAGCGGAAAACTCGCCACAAATTCATTCTTCAGCATCAGCGGAGCTTTCACATCGAGTACCCCCGCGCGCGCCATGCTCGATTGCATCACCTCCACCAGCTTCTCGCCCTCGACGCCCCCCGACGTCGCGAGCGCCAGCGCTTCCGCCAGTGCCTCCACCTCCAGCGCCAAAATCAGATTCATCGCCAGCTTCACGGTCTGCCCCGCGCCATTGGGCCCCAGCAGGAAAAATCTCTTCCCGAGCACTTCCAGCACCGGCTTCGCGCGCTCCAGCACTTCCGCTTTTCCTCCAATCATGAATACCAGTTCGCCCTTTTTTGCGCCCCAGTCGCCGCCGGTCACCGGACCGTCCAGAAAATCCACGGCTCGCTCGGCGCACGCCGCGGCCACGCGCCGCGCCAGCTCCGGTGAAATCGTGCTCGAATCTATGTAGATGCTGCCGCGCCGCAATCCACCCAGCGCGCCTTGCGCGCCCCACAAAACTTCTTCCAGCGCAGGTGGATCGCTCACGATGCTGATCAGCACATCCGCGGCCGCCGCGGCCTCGCGCGGATTCGCCGCGAGCTTCGCGCCCTCGCTCACCAGTTCTTCCGCTCGCGCCGCAGTGCGATTCCAGACCACCAGCGGGAATCCCGCCTTCAGCAGGTTGCGCCCCATCGGCTTGCCCATCAGTCCCAGCCCAATCAAACCAACCGTCGGTTTCATCACTCGCCTCCAGAACCAGCACAAAAATATACCTGCGCGCGCCGGCAAATGCGAATCAATGGCGTGATTTCATTCTACTGTGATGGAGTACACCGCGACCGGAGGGAACTGCAGCGACGCTACTTTTCCTTCGTAATTTTTGGCACGGCCCGAGGATGGGCGGCGTCGTCGCGAAATTCCAGCACTCGAATTATGTACGAATAGGGGATCTCCACGCGCATGGTTTTATCTTTTCCGCCCGACGAAAACCGCTCCTGCAGAAAAATTGCTTTACCCGTATCGGACACCAGCGTCCCGACCGTGGTGAGCTGCATATCGCCCGCGCGATAGTGCGCTTCCACACGCTTTCCCAGAAAAGCAGTATACCGTGCCATCCCACCCCAGTCAGTCGAATGCGGATTTAACTATCGCGCTGCCTGGGCAGTATATATAACTGAATAAATAAGTCAGCAATTGTTATTAATGAGGTATTTTATGCGTAACTGTTTCGCTGGGAGGAGTGGGATCGCCGACTCTCAGTTCCAAATTTGCCGCAAGCATCAGCGTCAACGCTGCCACTGCGCTCGCCAACAGATAGCTGAGGAACACTGGCCACACCCAGCCGAGCGCTCCCGGTTGGTCCGCGAATCGTAGCGTTGCGATCCACCAACCAATCGCTCCGGCAGCCAGCCCCACGAATGCCGCCAGGTTTCGGCTCAGCTCTGAGATTCCCAGCGGATGCTGGCAGCTCGCGCAAACCAGATCATACGAATCCGCGGCAACTTTTCGGGCCAGCATCACCGCGCCGCAGTTGGGACATTGTCTCGCTGGCATCTTTCACCTCCGGAGAATCAACGACCGTCGCCTGTAATGTCCTCGATGAGCGAAAATTCCACGCGATGGCGGAAAGGATCGATCCGCTCCGCCCGCACTCGCACGCGATCCCCCAAACGGAAACTCCGCCGCGCCCCGCCTCGGCGTGACCCGCGATACGGCTCGCAAACAATCGAATGGTCGCGGTCATGATAAGCGCATCGCTGCCCGGTGAACTCCTCGAGCCGGTCAATGCTCACCAGTCCTTCCACGAAAATCTCCACCAACTCCACGAAAAACCCAAACTTCTGCACGGAAATAATCAGCGCTGAATATTCCTCTCCCAGATGGCTTTCCATGAATTGCGCCGTCTTCCATTCCATCAGCTCGCGCTCCGCAGCATCGGCCCGGCGTTCGGCCTCCGAGCTTTCCGCGGCGATGTCCT
The DNA here is from genome assembly GCA_963742475.1 of uncultured Acidobacteriota bacterium. Lineage (GTDB taxonomy): Bacteria > Acidobacteriota > Terriglobia > Acidiferrales > UBA7541 > Palsa-295. The sequence continues at coordinate 68,704 of CAVULY010000002.1, forward strand.
GCAATTCCACGCGGCGATACGGCCCGAGCATCGCCACGGTTTCCTCTTCGCTCGCCCGGACGTTCGGCACGCTCGCGCGCAGCGGTGGCACGTCCGGATTTTCCAGCGCCCATTTCAGCGCGCGGTGCACGATCAAATCCGGATAGCGCCTGATCGGCGAAGTGAAATGCGTGTATTCCTTCGTCGCCAGCGCAAAATGGCCCAGCACATCCACGGCATAGCGCGCCTGCTTCAACGAACGCAGCATCAGGTAGGAAAGAATCCGCTCTTCCGGCTTGCCCGCGATTTTTTCCGTGAGCCGCTGGTAATGCTGCGGCCGTATGTCCACTTCTTCCGCCGCCGGCATGGTCACGCTCATCGGCCGCGTTCGTCCGTGCCCGCCGCGTCCGCCCCCGCGTCCCTCGCGCGCTTGCGGACGAGCGCGTCCATGCCGCACCGTCACGCGCCGTTCCGCCAAATCCTCCACTCCCAATGAATATCCAAACGCTTGCGCCAGCTCCTCGAACTCCAACACTTTCTTCGGATCCGGCTTCTCGTGGACGCGGTGCAGCGAAGCCACGCCGCGCGTCTCCAGATATTCGGCCACCGCTTCGTTCGCCGCCAGCATGAATTCCTCAATCAAACGGTGTGCAATGTTTCGTTCACTGCGCACGATGCTGAGCATCCTTCCCTCGGGATCAAACTCGATCAGCGGCTCCGGCAAATCGAAATCAATCGAGCCGCGCGCGCGCCGCCGCTTGTTCAGCAGCAACGCCAGTTCCTTCATTTTCAGGAATTCGCTCACCAGCGGCGCGTAGCGCGCGGTCATTTCCGGATCGCCTTCAATCACTTTGTTGACGTTGGTGTACGTCATCCGCTCCGCCGAACGGATCACGCCCTGAAAATATTCTGCGCGGAGCAACTTTGCCGCCCCGTCCAGCTCCATCACCACGCTCATCACCAGCCGGTCCACTTTCGGATTCAGCGAACAAATCCCGTTGGAAAGCTCCTCCGGCAGCATAGGCACCGCGCGATTCGGAAAATAAACCGACGTGCCGCGCAGTCGCGCCTCGCGATCAAGTCCTGACGCGCGCTCTACGTAATGCGCCACATCGGCGATGTGCACCTGCAATTCGTAATTGCCGTTCGGCAGCGCCGCCACGTGAACCGCATCATCAAAATCACGCGCCGTCTCGCCGTCAATCGTTACGATCGGCAAATGCCGGAAATCGCGCCGCCCCGCGAGATCGCTCTCGGCCACTCTCGATTGCGTCACTCGCGCTTCTTTTTGCACTTCATCCGGAAAAATGGTCGGCAAATGATGCTTGCGAATAATGATTTCAACATCCACGCCGATATCGCCGGGCCGCCCCAGAATTTCAATCACGCGTCCCGCCGGAGCCAGTCCGCCCTTGGGGAAACGCGTCAGTTCTACATTCACCACGGCGCCATCCAGCTCCGCATAGCGCGTTCGGCTGCTCGCAGCAGCGGTGCCGCCCGCGGCATCGCGCGCCTTTTCCTGCAGCGCCGGCGTCAGCTCCGCGCCCGGCGGAATGATCACTTCGTGCAAAATGCGCACATCGTAAGGCAGCACCACATTTCCGTGCGGCCCGTAGCGAAACAGTCCCACGATCGTCGGATGCTCGCGCGCCACGATCTGCACCACGCGGCCTTCCGCTCGCCCATCGGCGCGCCGCCGCTCGATGCGTGCCAGCACGCGATCGCCATGCATCGCATCACCCAACCCGTCGCGCCCGATGAACAAATCTCCTTCCACGCGCGGCATCGGCGCATCCGGCACCAGAAAAGCGTAACCATCGCGATGCGCCACAATTCGTCCCGATACCAGATTCGGATCGCGCCCACGCCCCGATGGGAAATTTCTAGTGACCGCTGATGCCGCAATGACCGGCTCGTCTTCAAACGGCGCGCTCGCCGCGGCCGCGTTCGCAGCGCTGACACGCTTCGCCGCCGCAGCTTGCCCGGCCGCTTCCTTTTTTGCGTGTTTGGTCCCTGCCAGCCGGAATCTTCCGCCGTGAATTTCTTCCACTTCGCCACTCTTCTTCAGTTTCTGCAGCACGCGCGGCAGATAGCGCCGCCCGCGATGCTTCAGCCCCATGCCGTGCGCGATGTGCCGGATGCTCGCAGGCTGCGAAAGCGTCGCGAGGTGCGCGAGCACCAGGTCCGGAGTGACTTCGTCCGCGATGGTAGGCTCTCGTGGTTCGTCGGAATGGCGTTGGCTAGGTGTCATACGGTCCCGCACAGGCTAACGGATTTGCACGCGCGTAGCAAAACTTGCTTTCCCGTTGCCGCGCTGTTTTTCAGCACCAAAGCTTGTCAAGGTTGGTTAACTTCGCCTTCGTTAAGATCCAGCACCGCGATCTTGCCATCGGGTTCGCGCTCCAGCGCTGGAGCGTAGAGACCCAATTCCTCGCGCCGCCACCAGTTTCCCGTCGCACTCTTCGTCTGCATGTCCGTAAACCAGTACTGATATTTGATCGCGCGCACCTCTCGCGGCGGCGCATCCGCGAATGGATTGCTGGCAAATAGCGCCAGCACGTCCGGATCGTTTTTCAGCAGACGTTCTTCCGTCCAGATTACAAAGCGCGATTGCTGCCACAAGCCCAGCGACGCGAACCACAAATTCCATTCGAAACGCGGCTGATACGGCGCGTAAATTCCCGGCGCTTTATCAATCGCTTGCGGCTTGTAGCGGAATGGATAAGTGAGCCACGTCTTTCCATCCAGCGTGCCTTGAAATTCGATCTCGTAACGCTCGTGGGTCATCCTCGCGAACAGTCCATAAGTATCTGTGACACGAAATGGCTCCAGCGCCCGCACCGGCGCTACCGGGAGCGGCAGCCCTGGTACAAACATCCACAGCAGCTGCGCCGTGGTGGAATAGAAAACCAGTCCCAGGCAAGCACCTGCAAATAGCCTGCGCAACGGCGTGGATCTTTCGCGCCATTCCGCGCGGGCGCTCGGGTGTTCCGGAGTGCGTGCCACGAGTGCTGATGCCGTCGAAGTTGTCGCCAAACTTTTCCCGTGAATGAATTCGCGGAATCGCAGCGGCAGAACCCATTCCAGAAACCGGTCGTCCAGGAGCAGTATCCCCAGCAGCAACACCAGGTAATTCAGAAACGTATAATTCGCCGTCGCAATAATCGAAATCTCGAACGGTGTCACGATAAAAAAGCAAACGATGCGAAATTTCCTCGGCAGAAATAGCATCCACACGATGAGCAATTCCGTCACCAGCGTGTAGACGGTCGCTGAAGCGTGAAACCAGTGCGGCAGGTGCTGCACGTACCATCCGATCCACGTTGGTAGCGGGCCGTTCTGGTAGTAGTCGTCCATCGCCGTGAGTTGCCGCCACGCCAGGTCGCCGCTCCCGATTTTCGCCACGCCCGATTCGAAATAGATGCGAAACCATTCCCACTGCAGCAAGAAAAGACTCGCGCGCGAAGGCGGATTGTCCGCTCCCAGCCCCGGCCGCAAACCTCCCGGCGCGAAAAATAACGCGATGAAGCCTGCCTCCAGCAGCATCCCATCCGATTGATAGCCGGAAAAATCCCGCGCCACGCTCACGAAAGAAACAAAGCAGAGGAAACAAAAAAGCAGTGAAGCGCGCGGCCACAGGTTCAGCGTCACAAGGAGCGATGCGATCAGCCCCACCCAGCACAGCGTCATCAACGCGCCGTTGCTCGCTCCGAACCACAGCAGAGTCGGCACAGTCCAGTAGCTCTGCGCGTGTAGTGCGGCATTCACCGCTTGCAGATAATCCGCTGCCGGCAGGATTCCATTTGGTCCGATCAGCCCTTTGATCTGAAACACCAGCGAGTAAAACGCGGAAAAATAAATCAGCCCCAGCGCGCGCAAGAAAATCCAGCGCGGCCACAGGTGCCCCGGCCGTTTCTCGGTGATCGGCTCGGGCCCCAGCAGCCAATTCACCACGCGCTGAAATAAAGCTTCTTCCATGGCCTGCGATTATACGGCGAAAGGTTGCAACACCCGCGAAAGTTCGGGGTCCAACTGGAAGGAAACGCCCGCGCCGCCTCATTCGCTTCGTTTGTCGAGTTCGTAGCTGCGGCCAGTAAAGCAGGTTGGGCGCTAAGACCTACTTTTCCTGTTTCATGTTAGGATTTTCCGCCTGAAGCATTCCGCCGTACTTCGAGAGGTCAGAAGATTTTGACGTTGGTCGCATATCTGTTCCTGGCGGTCGCCGCCATCCCCTTCATCTACTATCTGCTCTCTCTGTACTGCACCGTGCGGTATTTCCACGCGTCGGCTCACGACCTCGCTTCGAATGCTGATTTCACGCCGCCCATCAGCTGTCTGAAGCCGGTCAAGGGCCTCGACGAAGAAGCCTACGAAAATTACGCCAGCTTCTGCCGCCAGGATTATCCAGATTACGAAATAGTGTTTTGCGTGGATCCCGGCGATCCCACGCTCCCGATTCTGGAAAAACTGATCCGCGATTTTCCGCAGCGCCGCATCCGGCTGCTGTTCGGTTCCGGACGCGATGCGGTGAACGACAAAGTCGCGAGGCTCACGCGCCTGGTCGCTGAAGCGCAGCACGACTTTTTCGTCATCACCGATAGCGACGTGCGCGTGCAGCCGGATTATCTGCGCACTATCATCGCGCCTTTCCGCGACCCGCACGTGGGCGCAGCCACTTGCCTTTACGCTTCCACCGCGGAAAAAAATCTCACCGAGAGATTGCAATCCATCGGCATGATTTCCGATTTCTTCGCCGGTGTGATGGTTGCCTGGCAGCTCGACGGCATCACATTTACGTTCGGACAGACGATCGTCACCACGCGCCAGGCAAACGCAGGCTTCGGCGGTTACCAGACGATTGAGGACCGCCCCGCCGACGATGTGTACGCCGGCCGCTTGGTCGCCGAACAGGGCTACGAAGTAAAACTTCTGCCTTACGTCGTGCACTCCGTTGCGGATTTCGATTCGCTCCGTGAATTTATCTACAAACGCCTCCGCTGGATGACGGTCATGCGTCTGATGCGCCCGTGGGGACATCTGGGCCTGATCTTCACGTGGGGATTGCCGTGGTCGCTCGTCGCCATCGCGATTCATCCCTCGCTGACTGTGGCTGCGGCGTATCTCGGCGCTTACTTATTGCTGCGTATCGTCATGACTTGGCTCATCGGCATTTGGGGAATGAAGCAGGCCGGTCTCTGGAAGAAAATGCCGCTGATTCCGCTGTGGGACGCGATAGCTTTCGCGATATGGCTCGCCAGTTTCGGACGCCGCACCATCCGCTGGCGCGGCATCAATTATTACCTGCGCGAAGGCAAACTCACCGCTGTCACGCCGCGCAACGCGCCAAGCGTTTCGCATTGAAATCTTCGAGCCGAGAACCAATCGTAATTTCTGATTCTGCATAAAATCGGGTAAAATAAATTGCATACCATGACAATAAATTTGCATCCATTCATAGTGATTTCGCCGCACCATTGCGCCCTCTCTGCCGCATCTATTTCTAACCGTGCGCTCCTCCGGTTCTGCACCGCATGACGTCTTCCACCGGCTTGCACCTGAAAACATTCGTCCTGATACTGCTGATGATCCTGTTCGGCCCCCTGGGCAATATTTTTCTCAGCAAGGGCATGAAAAGCATCGGCGCCATTTCGTTGCACTCGCCCGCGGACTTGCTGCACGTCGGCGTCCAGATCGCACAGTCTCCATTCATCTGGCTCGGCGTCCTGCTTTTGATGCTGTTCTTCGTATCCTATATGCTGGTGCTGTCGTGGGCCGATTACAGTTTCGTTCAACCGGCGGGCTCCATCGCCTATGCTGTGGTGGCTCTGCTTGGACACTTCATCTTGAAAGAACCGATTTCGGCAACTCGCTGGGCCGGCGTATGCGTCATATGTTTGGGCGTGTTGATCGTGGGGCACACCTCGCCGCGCACCACGGAGCACAAATAATGGGTTGGGAAACAGTATTGCTCCTGCTCATCGTCGTCGCCGGCACGTCGGGCGAACTCTGCGTGACCCGCGCGATGAAGACCATCGGCGAAGTGCACGACTTCCGCCCCAGCTCGCTGTTGCGCGTCCTGGTGCGCGCCGTGCAAGTGCCCTGGATGTGGCTGGGCATCGGGCTGATGGCCGTGGCCTTTTTCTCGTTGCTCGGAGCTCTGTCGCTTGAAAACGTCAGCTTCGTCGTGCCGGTCACGGCCTTGAGCTACGCCGCCGGTACTCTGGGGGGCCAGCTGTTTCTCGGCGAGCGCGTATCACGCCGGCGCTGGCTCGGCGTTCTACTCGTGTGCATCGGCGTCACACTCGTTTTCCTCGGCAGGAAGTAGCGGCTCCCTCCGCAACGTCCGCGCCAAACGCGCAACACGACTGCCGCATCTATATTCTGGACGGTGCGCTAAACTGTCGCTACGATTGATTGAACCCACACACTGAGGGGTATTGGAATTTGTGCGGTATTGCTGGTTTTACACATAAAAATTGGTCGCCCGATCCCGACCGCATCCGGCGCGCCGCGGCGACCCTCGTTCATCGCGGCCCGGACCAACAAGGCGTATTCCAATCCGAAACTTGCTCGCTGGGCGCCGCGCGTCTGAAAATTATTGACCTGGAAGGCGGCGACCAGCCCATCTTTTCGCAGAATGGCGACGCGGTAATCGTCTTCAACGGCGAAATCTACAACCACCTGGAGTTGCGCGCCGAACTGGAATCGCTCGGTCATCGTTTCGTTTCTCACTCCGACACCGAAACCGTGCTGCACGCTTTTCTCGAATGGGACACGCAATGCTTCTCCCGCCTGCGCGGCATGTTCGCCATTGCTCTGTGGACGGAATCATCCCGACGCTTGGTGCTCGCCCGCGATCGCATGGGCATCAAGCCGCTCTATATCTCACATCTTGGCCAGGATCTTTTGTTCGGCTCGGAGCTGAAAGCTCTTTTCATTCATCCGGAACTCGCCCGCCGCTTGAGCCTCGCCGGTCTCGATTGCTACCTCTCTCTCAACTTCGTCCCGTGCCCCTGGACGCTGGTGGACGGAATCGAAAAGCTCGCGCCCGGAAACTGGCTCGAATGGCGCGATGGGAAAATCCGCACGGAGAGTTATTGGCGGCTGCCGTTTGAAAATCCGCGCAACTGGACTCTCGATTCCGCGAAAGAGCAGCTCGATTCGCTGCTTCAGCAATCCACGCGCGAGCACTTGCTTTCCGACGTGCCTCTGGGGGTGTGGCTCAGCGGCGGCGTGGATTCTTCAACCATCCTGCACTATGCCTCGCAAGCCTCCAGCTCGCGCCTGAAAACTTTCTCGATTTCGTTTCGCGGCCGCAGTTTCGATGAAAGCTCTTACATTCGCCAGGTCGTGAACCACTATCAGACCGAGCACGAGGAATTAGATCTCACGCCGGACGCCGATCTCGCCGGTGCCATCGCCGAATTCGCTTACTACTCGGACGAACCCACTGCCGATGCAGGCGCCCTGCCCGTCTGGTTCCTCTCCAAAATGTGCAAGCGCAGCACCACCGTCGCGCTCAGCGGCGAAGGCGCAGACGAATTGTTCGGCGGCTACCTCACTTATCGCGCCAACGTGCTCGCGCGACGCATCCGCCACGTGCCGGCGCCCGCCGTGCGGCTCGCGCTCCAAGCCATCAGCCTCTGGCCCGTTTCTGACGACAAGATCAGTTTTGAATTCAAAGTAAAACGCTTTCTCGAAGGCGGTACCATGTCGCCCGAGCGCGGCCACGTTTTCTGGAATGGCACATTTTCCGATGCCGGAAAACGCTCGCTGCTGCAATCTCCGCTGCCTCACGCGCTCGACGGAATCCTGGGCGAGCTGCGGGAAAAATCCATCTCCGCGGATCCGTACGCGCCCTTCCTGTGGTTCGATCAAAAATATTTTCTTCCGGACGACATTCTCACCAAAGTAGATCGCATGAGCATGGCTCATTCCGTGGAGGTCCGCCCTCCGTTTCTGGATCATCGCATTGTGGAATTTGCCGCCACGTTGCCGTCGTCCCTGAAAATCCAGGGCTCGCGACAGAAGCTTATTCTCAAGGAACTGATGCAGAATAAACTGCCACCGGCGGTGCTCACGCGCAAGAAAGTCGGTTTCGATATTCCTGCACATCAATGGCTGCGTGGCCCGCTGCGTGAAATGCTGATGGACACCGTGAACACCGGCCTCACGCAAAATCCAGGTCTGTTTCAGCCGAAGGTTGTGCAATCGCTTTTGCAAGCCCACATGGACAGGCGCGCTAATCTGGGATATCACCTGTGGGGCTTGATGATTCTTTTCCTATGGATGAAAGAATGGCGGATTCAGGCAACGCCCTCTCCGGCCAGCCATTATTCGGCCCCGGAAAGAACTGGTATCTCTACCTAGTCGTCTTACTTTTCGCCGCTGCGATTTATGTGGGTTGCATCGTGTCTCCACCGTCACTGATGGACGACGTGGACTCCGTGCAAGCTCAAATCGCTCGCAACATGCTCGTTTCCGGCGATTGGGTAACCGCTCGCCTCGACGGTATCCCTTATCTCGAGAAGCCTCCGCTCATCTATTGGACAATCGCGCTTTCCTACAAAATTTTCGGAGTGCACGATTGGTCCGCGCGCATTCCCATTGTGCTTTCCGTGCTGGCGCTTTGCTGGGTCACATCGGCTTTTGGCGTGTGGGCGTTCGGTAAACGCGCGGGGTTCTATGCCGGATTATGTGTGGGCACTTGCGTCGGCCTGTTTCTCTTCACGCGCATTCTGATTCCCGATGTCACGCTCACATTCACCACCGCTCTGGCCATGTGGGCGTTTCTGCGCGCCATTGACGACGAAGAACCCCACCCGCGCTTCTGGGCGTTTTTATTCGCCGCGAATCTGGGCGCCGGTCTGCTCCTGAAGAGTTTGATCGCCGTGGTTTTCCCGGTCGGCGCCGCGATCGCCTATCTACTGCTTACGCGCCAGCTCTTTTCCTGGAAAATATGGAAACGGCTCCATCCCGTCAGCGGCGCGGTGGTTATTCTGCTGGTCGCCGCTCCCTGGCACATCATCGCCACTCTGCGCAATCCACCTCATATTGCGTTTACTCTGCACAGCGGCCCCAATTCCTATCACGGCTTCTTGTGGTTCTTCTTCATTAACGAGCAGCTGCTGCGCTTCCTCAATCTTCGCTACCCGCGTGATTACAATACCGTCCCGCGCCTCTACTTCTGGCTCTTTCATCTGATCTGGCTCTTTCCCTGGAGTGTTTACCTCCCGGCTGTCTTCAAACTTTCCTTTAAACCAATTGACCGCGCCGGCCGCGCGCGCCTGTTCTCTCTGTGCTGGCTTGGCTTCATTCTGGTCTTCTTCACGTTCTCCACTACGCAGGAATATTATTCGATGCCGTGCTATCCGGCGCTCGCTTTGCTGCTCGGTTCCGCAATGGCCACCGAGAACGTTTGGGTGCGCCGCGGAACTCGCACCCTCGCCGTCATAGCCGCGTGCGCCGCGATAGCTGCATTCGCCATTTACTGGAATGTGCGCAATCTGCCCGCTCCCGGTGACATTTCCTCCGCGTTATCGCGGAATCCCAAAGCCTACAGCCTCTCTTTGGGGCACATGCTGGATCTCACCCTTCCATCCTTCGCCTATCTGCGCGTTCCGCTGCTGTTGGCAGCCATCGCATTTCTCATTGGCGCGCTGGGGAATCTTCGCGCCACGGGCCTGCGTGCTTTTCTCGCTTCGGCCCTGATGATGATTCTGTTTTTCCATGCGGCTCGCATGGCCATGGTGGTCTTCGATCCCTATCTTTCCTCGCGGCCTCTGGCAGAGGCGCTGCTGAAATCGCCCGCCGGCACTTTGATTACGGAGCGCCACTATTATCCGACGTCTTCGATCTACTTCTATACCAACCGCACCGGACTGCTCTTGAATGGACGCGTGCAAAATCTTGAGTACGGCTCGAACGCGCCGGGCTCCCCGGACGTCTTCATTGACGACGCAAAATTCGCAAGTCTCTGGATGACTCAGCCAAGGTTTTATTTGGTAGCTCCCCAGACCAGCCTGCCTCGCATCGAGTCACTCGTCGGCGCCGCAAATCTGAATATCGTCTCGCAGAGCGGCGGCAAGCTCCTGCTCAGCAATCATCCGCTGGCGGGCTCGGTTCCGCCGGCTCCGCATCAAGGTTCGTAGCGGCGCGCCGCTGGGAACGCCATTCCTCCGAATGGCGGTTCCTCGCGTCCTCTGCGTTAAATCTTTATCCTTGACCTCTCGCCATCTACCGCCGACAACGGTAAGATATAGAGCTGTTTGGCCGCAGCAATTCATCGCTGCCTATAGCGCCTGCCAGCATCAAGCGGCAGCGCTCACATTCAAACGATCATTGGTACAGAACGCGGAGGGCGTATGAAGATTGCAGTGCTGGGTGGTGACGGATATTGCGGTTGGGCGACCGCGCTGTATTTGTCTAAGCAGGGTCACGACGTGGCCATCGTGGACAACTTCGTCCGCCGCCAGTGGGACCACGAGCTGGGCGCCCAAACCCTCACTCCCATCCGCCCGCTATCCGACCGTCTCACGGCCTGGCACCGCCTCACCGGCCGCACCATCGAATCCTACGTAGGCGACATCACCGACTACGAATTTCTCAGCAACGTAATCAAAAATTTCGAGCCGGAAGCCGTCGTCCATTTCGCCGAACAGCGCTCCGCTCCCTATTCCATGATTGACCGCGGTCACGCCGTTTACACGCAGGTGAACAACGTGGTGGGCACGCTGAATCTGCTTTTCGCTCTGCGCGAACTGCAGCCCGATTGCCACCTCATCAAACTCGGAACCATGGGCGAGTACGGGACTCCGAACATTGACATCGAAGAAGGCTACATCGCCATCGAACACAACGGCCGCAAGGACGTGCTGCCGTTTCCCAAGCAGCCCGGCTCGTTCTATCACCTCTCCAAAGTGCACGACAGCCACAACATCATGTTCGCCTGCAAAATCTGGGGCTTGCGCGCCACGGATCTGAATCAGGGAGTGGTTTACGGCACCATCACCGATGAAGTTGCGCTGGATGAAGCGCTCATTAATCGATTTGATTACGATGAAGTTTTCGGCACAGTGCTCAATCGCTTCTGCGTCGAAGCGGTCATCGGTCATCCGCTCACCGTCTACGGAAAGGGTGGCCAGCGACGCGGCTTCCTCGATATTCGCGACACCGTGCGCTGCATCGAGATCGCCTGCCAGAACCCCGCCGCGCGCCATGAGTGCCGCGTCTACAATCAGTTCACCGAAAGTTTTTCGATCATGGATATCGCCGGAATCGTACAGGCCGCCGCCAAGAAAATTAACCTGGCCGTGGAAATCAGCCACCTGCCCGACCCGCGCGTCGAATCCGAAGACCACTATTACAACGCCAAGCACTCCAAGCTGATTGACCTGGGCCTGCAGCCGCACTCTGCTATCGGACAACATGCTCGATTCGCTCCTGAAAGTCGCCGTGAAATACCGCGACCGTATTGACGCATCGCTCATCCTCCCCAGCGTCAACTGGCGCAACGCGCGCAACAATTACCGCGAGCGCGCGAAGTCCACGGCCGGCGCCAAGCCAGCGGGATCACACTTGAAAAAAGTAGGAGTCTCCTCGGACTAGCGCAGCCCGTGAATTAGGTAGCGCCGGCGTGCTTGCCGCTAGGCAGGCGTCCCGCCGGCTGTTTTGCCTTTTGTGTTGTCTTTGAACTTGTAGCGGCCGGTTCGGATTCATCGAACCGGGCATGCCGTTGGCTTGATTTCGTCGACGAATTCCCGCACCACTCGAAACACCAATACCAGCTGGCAAAACGGGAATCCCTCTTATATGTATGGTGCCCGAGAGAGGACTCGAACCTCCACTCCCTTGCGAGAACTAGCTCCTGAAGCTAGCGCGTCTGCCAATTCCGCCACTCGGGCCATTCTGGTGTGTGGCAAAACAAAAGTACGAGGCTCTTCCATATTGACCCGTGACCCGCAGTTTGTCAACGCAGCACACCAGCATCTGGAACCCTTGACCCGCCACTACGATCGCACTACATTGAATCGCTGGGCTCGCGGCGAAGAGGAGACGAAACCATGGCCACCACCCGCGCGATGTTAGAACGCCGCCGCTCGTCTCGCGTCTTCATTCGCATCCCGGTGCAACTCTTCAGCAACAGCCTCGATGGCGAACCGCTCGTTACTTTGGCCGAAGCCATCGCTGTGAGCCGCTGTGGCGCGTTGGTTCGTGCTGCGCTGGAACCCGGCTTGGGCTCCCGCATCGAAGTTCTGAACGGAATATCCCAGGAAACCCAGGAATTTCGCGTCATCCGCGTCAGCAATACCAAAGATGCTGGCGTCTTCGAACTCGGCCTGGAAATGCTCTATCCCGCCCGCAAGTTCTGGGGCATCCAGTTCCCAGACGACCGCGTTCCCGCTTGAATCCACCACCGCTCGGGGTGCATAATTCCCCCATTCCAGCTCAGAATTCGGGCCTGCACGGCCGTCTGCACTCGGGCACCCTTCGCGGCCGGCAGGCGGGAGGCACCCATGGAAGCGATTCACGGCGCACTTTTGGGGATCTTGGTTCTTTGGGGAGCGGTAACTGCCGTTCTCGTCGGTCTTCTCGCCTATCGCGGCACCCTTGAAATTCGCGAGGACGACCAGATTTTTCTGGGACACGCGGGCGATTCCATGGCCAACGAGCAGCGCGAAATTGTCGCGCGCATTGACAAGCTGTCTAAGCCCATCAAGCTATTCATGACCATGTCTATCGTATTGCTGCTGGTCGCCCTCGGCGTATTTCTCTGGGAGGGCTTCAAGAATTTTTGAATCGTCCGACGGGACGATTCATCCTGAGAACCGGCAGTGTCGGTTCGAACATTGGATCCAAACGCGATGCGCCAAGAGATTGGCTAGCGCCGAATCGAGAGATTAGTCCACCAGCCCTTCAGCCGCGCGCCTTCATCACGTCCCGCGCAATCCGAAACCCGTAATCGGCATATTGAAATTCAGGAGGTATGCTCGCGCGCGCCGCGCAACGCGACACCTTGATCTGGTGCCGCCATGATCCTCCGCGCGAACTTCGCCGCTGTCCTTGCTCCGGCCCTTGCGGGTTGCGCTGCGGCGATGCGCGGTAGTATTCCGCAGCGAACCAATCCGCGCACCACTCATGCACGTTCGCTCCGATGTCGCAAAGCCCGTACGCGTTTCGTTCCGCCTGTCCCACCGGCTCAGGTCCGTTCTTCCAACGCGCTGAATAATTCAGCAGCTGCTCCGGCGGCTCGTCGCCCCACGGAAATTGTTTTTGCTCGGCGCCAGCGCGCGCCGCGCGCTCCCATTCTGCCTCGGTCGGCAAACGGTAACACCGCCCAGTCGCCGCGCTCAGCCATTCGCAGTAAGCCACGGCATCAAACCACGAAGGCGCCGCTACCGGCTGCTCCGGATGCGAAAAGTTGGCATCCTCCCAGTGCAGCGGCACACGATGCTTCGTCGCCGCCAGAAATTTCGCGTACTCCGCGTTCGTCACCTGGCATTCCGCCAGTTCAAACGCATCCACCCACACGCGATGCACCGGCTGTTCGTTCTCCTGGCCGGCGTCGCTGCCCATCAAGAACCATCCCTCGGGAATCGCCACCATCCGCGGCTCGCTCACGTCAACGCGCGCTCTCAAATCGGTCGCGTCGCTCACTGGTCCGCCCGCAGCTGCGCTCACGTCTTCAATCCTGTCCCGCCGCATGTCGCGTCTGGCTCAACAAATTCACGAACAACCGGTAAGCCCCCGGCACGCCCGCCGGCAATTCCCGGAAAAACGAAAGCCCCGTATAGATGTACAAGCCCTTGCCGTAGCGCGCGTACACCAGCGACCCATTGGTCTCCGCCTCGCCGGGATCCGTCAGTCCCAGCACCGGCGTGTATTTCGAATCGAACGTGCCCCAAAAATAAAGCCCGCGCTCCTGCACCCAGCCTTGAAAATCCGCGAGCGTGATCTTGTTCGGCGAACTAAGCAGCGCATCATCCGCCGCCAGAAATCGCACCGGCGAATTTGCATCCGTCACCCGCGAAGTCTCCCCGGGCATGGTGGCCTTGTACGGCGCAGGCAACTCCTGGTTCCACGCAAAATCGCGCTGATACTGCACCAGCAGCGTGCCGCCACGTTTCACATATTCCAGTAGCCGCGCGTTTGCCCGCAGCAGGTCCGGACGCAACTCGTACGCGCGTATCCCCACGGTAATCGCGTCGTACTTGTTCAAATCTCCAAAGGCCAGCGCCACATCGTCCAGCATGTCCACGCGAATCCCGATCTGCTTCAGAATTTCCGGCAACGTATCGTTGTCCGCGGCGATGTAACCGACGCGCAATCCCGCCGGCACGCTTAGATTCAGCACGTGCACCGTGGCATCCGCCGGCTCGCTCCAGTTTCGCGTCGGCAGCGTGGGAATCGGCTCCAGCGAACTGCGAAATGTTTCTTCGCCGATCCGCGCGTAAGGATGCAGCGTGTAAGCCCCCGCCGTGGTTTGCGCCGGAGCCGTCACCACGAACTGAATCAATTGATCGCCGGCCTTCGCGAATTCCAGCGGGCCTTGGACGTTCGGCGTCTGCGCCGCCCAGCCCTTCGGCGCATCCAGTCCCACAATCACCTTCGCCGCCGCCGTGCCGTGGTAACGCACCCGCGCGAAAAGCTTCACCGGCATCGCCACGCGTTTCTCCGGCGCCATCACCTGTTTCGGCTCCACGGTCAGCGTCACCGCCGGCACCAGCTCCAGTGGATACGTCTGTATCCCCGTCGTGGTCGCCTCCAGCGAATTCACTGTACGCTCCATCGTGAACTCGTACCCCGCAACTTCTATCGGCAGCGCCAGCCGCACCAGAGGCGGTGGAAACGGCAAGATCGCTTCCGCGGGAGTCAGCGACCGCTTCGCCCCCGCAGGAATCGCCACCGTGAATTTCGCTGCGTCGCTCTCGTCCTTCGCCGCTTCTTGCGTCACCTTCCAACCGCTCGGCGCCACGATGCTGCTCGCGTTCAGCGTCCATTTCGCGGGAACCGCCGGCGTGCCTGCGATCGAGACGTCCACCGAAAAATCCTCGCCGGCCACCAGTTCGTGGCGGCTCGCTTGCGCCATCACCGGAATCGCCACGTCATCGGCCAACGCCAGATCAATCCGCCTGCGCACGCCGTCCAATTCCCACACTGCAGCCTTGGCGTCGCCTCCCGTCTGCTTTGCCAATTGCTCGCGCAATCCCGCAACTTCTTTCGCCGCAGCTGCCAGCGACTTCGCCGCTGCCTCGCGATCCTGTTCCAGCGCGGACTTTACCGCCAACCCCAATTCCTGCTCCGCGGCGTTCAACGCCGGAGCCATCGTCGTTTGCACTTCCGGAAATCGCGCGGCCAGCGACGGCAGCGGCTCGGCCAGCAGTTGCGTGTTGAATTTCCCCGCTTCGCCTTTCTCGTTCTCCGCAGCCAGAAATACCGGCCGCCGGAAAAACGCGTTCCCGAAAAACGCCGGTGTCCCCTGCGAGCGGTGCTGCGCGTGCCCCTCCATCCCGATCTCGACGTACGTCTTCCCCCACAGCGGCGAAACCTTGTTCGCCGGCAATTCCACCGCATTCGTGGCGTTGCCGTTGCGCGCCACACGCGCTTCCAGCGTCACTTTCCACGCCGGCAGCCCTTCCGCGATTTGTTCCGGAAACATTCTTGGGTCAGCCGCCGCTGCCACTGCTTGCGGCGTCAAAATTCCGCTCGCTTGGTGATGCCCGTGTCCGGAATGTGTTCCGCCCCATCCGTTGATCACCACGTCCGGCCGGTACGTCCGTATCACCCGCACCATGTCTTCCAGCGCCAGGTTTCCCCACACTTTCATCGCCTGATCCGGACTCTTCAAATACCCGGTGTCCAGCGCCCGCGTGAAATATTGCTGCACGCCATAATATCTTCCCGCCGCCAGCAATTCCTCCGTGCGGACCACGCCCAGCTCTCCATCCTGCTCCGGCCCGATCGCGTTCTGCCCGCCCTGCCCGCGCGTAATCGTCAGCAGCGCCACATCTGCGTTCAATCCATGCGAAAGATACGCCAGCAGGCTGGACCATTCGTCATCCGGATGCGCCGTGATGAAAAGAATGCGCGTGCTCACTCGCGCTTTATGAATCGCCTCTACCGTTTCCGGCAGCGCCTGCGCGCCAATCGGCCGCCCCGCGCACGCAAATAAAAATGCGCTGCAACTGATCGCCGCCGTGCTGAAAAGCATCCGCCTCGTCATCCAATTCAAGTGCCCGCCTCCTCGAAGGGCCACTGCCGCAACATTCGCGCCCGCCCCATGTACACCAGAATACCCGCCGCCATCGCCGCAAGCGAGGCCAGCATCGGCCTGCGTCCCGTGGAAATAAAAACGGCCAGCCATCCCACAATCGCCAGCAGCACCGGCATCGGATAGAGCCACATGCGGAACGGCCAGTGCTCGGCTTTCCAGCGCCGGTGCAGCAATATCAACCCCACGGCTTGGCCCACGAATTGGATGAGGCAGCGCATGGCCAGGATGGCGCGGATCACCGCGAACAGATCAAAAAACAAGCAGACCAGCATCGACGTGGCGCCCAGCGCCAAGAGCGCCACGTGTGGAAAATGTTTCGTGGGATGCACTTTCGCAAAGACCGAGAAAAAATTCCCGTCCAGCGCCGCCGCGTACGGCACACGCGAATATCCCAGAGTCGCCGAGAACACCGAGCCGAACGCCAGCACCAGAATCAGCGCGGTCGCTAGCGTCGCCCAGCTCATGCCAAACGTCCGCTCCACGAATAAGCTCACCACAAAAGTTGAACGTGCGGCCTCCTGCCACGGCACCACGCTCAATATGCTTGTCTGCATCAGAAAATACAGAATCGCGATTCCGAATATCGAAATAAAAATCGCCCGCGGAATATTTTTTCCGGGATCCTTCATCTCTCCGCCCAGATTGCATACGTTGTAGTAGCCCAGGTAGCTGTACACCGTCTGCACCGACGCGTGCCCCAGCCCCGCGAAAAAAATCCACGAAAAACTCCACGCTCCTGGCGGAAAGCTCAGAAGATTACTCGCGTTAAAATGCGTAGCCCCGCCGTAAATCAGCCACAAAATCGTCCCCAGCACGATCACCCACAGCACCGTCGAGATTTTGCCGATCGCCGTGATCCGCCGGTACAGCAGCACCACCGCAATCGCGATCATCAGCACCGCGATCACCTTGTCGTAATTCAGCACCACCCATCTGGTGAAATCCGTATCCTTTGCCAGCCACGCTGTCAGTCCGGGGGTTTTCTTCATCAGATAGATCGAATAATCCGCGAATCCCAGCGCGCCCGAAGAAATGCTCAGCGGCGCTTGAAATAGCGTTTGCCAGATAAATAGGAAGGACATCAGCCGGCCTAGCCGATTCGCTCCGTAAGACTCGCGCAGAAAAACGTAACTCCCGCCCGCCTGCGGCATCGCAGCGCCCAATTCCGCCCACACGCACCCGTCCAGCACCGCAAGCACCGCGCCGATTATCCACGCCAGAATGCATTGCGGCCCGCCCATCGCGCGCACGATGAACGGAATCACGATGAACGGCCCGATCCCCACCATGAACGTCATGTTCAACGACGTGGCTTCGATCAGCCCCAATCCGCGCTCGAGTTTTTCCGGTTGGCTCATGTAGCGCCGGTATCTTGCCGGCTCTTTCTCCGTGCAACGCCACGCAATCCTTCGATCGACGATCTCGAGTTCAGAAAAACGCAGGCCAGCATAACAAGAAAGCCCCGCGCGATTCTCCGAAAACTGTTCCACTCTGCGATATCATCAAGCGCTGAATCTCACCTATGACGGACGCCCACACAGCCCTCGGCCTCGCGCTCACCGCCGCCACCGTCGCACTCCTTGTCCTCGGATATATCCGCGCGCGCCGCCTTCGCCCGTTTCCTGCGCACGGCTGGCTCGGATGGATCGCTCTGCTCTGCGCCGGAGCATTGCTCTTCGCGCGCATCGAGCCCGTCGCCACCTATTTCACGCCAATCGCCTGGAGTTCCTACATCCTCATCGCCGACGCCGCCGTCCTGGCCCTCACCAATCGCTCGCGCCTCAACGACGCGCCCATCGTCGTCGCTCGTCTCACGCTGCTATCGATTCCTCTGTGGCTGATCTTCGAAGCCTACAATCTCAGGCTGCAAAATTGGACTTACGTCGGAGTGCCGCGCGCGTGGCCGGCCGCTCTGCTCGGTTACGCATGGTCGTTCGCCACCATCACCCCGGCCGTGTTCGAAACTTCCGATCTGGTCCAGGCCGTGCTCCCCGCACCACCGGCCTCGACGTTAGCCGAGCCCGAACCCACGCCGGAATCGCGAATCATTCCTCGCCGCGCCGAAGTCATCCTGATGCTCGCCGGCGCAGCCTGCTTGCTCATTCCGCTGCTCGTGCCCAGGCACATCGCTGCTTATCTTTTCGCGCTCGTCTGGATCGGCTTCCTGTTGCTCCTCGATCCACTCAATCACCTCCTCGGGCTTCCCTCATTTCTCGGCGATCTGGCCGAAGGCATGCCGCGGCGCTTTTACGGATTCCTCCTCGCCGGCTGGATTTGCGGCTGGCTCTGGGAATTCTGGAACTACTGGGCGGCCGCAAAATGGCTGTACATCTTTCCGATGTTTCAGCGTGGAAAATCTTCGAAATGCCCGCGCCCGGTTTTCTAGGCTTCCTCCCCTTTGCGCTGGACTGCTTCGTGATGTACGTTACCGCGGCATGGCTCCTCGGCTGGGTGAAAAGAGTGACGTGAACAACGTGCCCTGCAAAATTTCTTGCATGAATCTTGCCGTCGCGCTCTTCCTCGCGTCATTTGCTGTGTCGCTCGTCGCGCCGCCTTCACGTGCAGGCGAAATCACTCTGCCGCCCGAAGCCGTGCGCGCGATGAACAAAATGTACGGCGGAGATCCGGACGGCGCCATCGTCATCCTGCATTCTCTCGAACAATCTCGGCCCGAAAGTCCTCTCCCGTTTCTGCTCGAAGGCGAAGCGCAATGGTGGAAAATTTATTGCGCCAACCTGGAAATCAAATACGGAATGATCGACGCCTGGAAGCGCGGAAAAAAACCGGAGGACGATGCCTACTTCGTGCTGGCGGATAAAGTAATCGATCTGGCGCACGCACAAATCGCCAAATCCGACACCGCGGATATGCATTTCTACGCCGGAATGGGTCTTGCGCTGAAAGTACGTCTGGATGTCTTGCGCGGTGAAAATCGCGCGGTTGCGCGTGCCGGAGTCGCCGCGCGCGCCGAATTTCTGCGCGCTCTGGAGCTCGATCCGCAAATGGCCGACGCCACTGCCGGCCTCGGTCTCTACAACTATTACGTGGATTCGCTTTCGGCGTCCGTGAAAATCTTGCGCTTCTTCATGGGCATCCCCGGCGGCAGCAAGTCGGAAGGGATTCGCCAGATGCAGGTGGGGCATTGATCGCGGCGTGGTCACTCCCGTAGAAATGCGTTTCCATCTCGCGAAAAATCTGCGCACTTTTGACCAGCAATACGAACGCGCGATCGTGGTTGCTGAACCGCTCGTCGAACATTATCCGGGCAATCCGGTTTTCCAGTTGCTACTCGCGAATCTCAACGCCGAGATGGGCCGCCCCGTAAAAACCGCGCTATATCTTCAAGCCGCGCTCAAGATCGCGAATCAGCCTGCTGCCGCGGATTGCTGCTCCGCGTGCCCGTCCTGCCCCACATGTTCCGCACGCATCCGCGAAGTCGCTACTGCCTTCCTCTCGTCACCGCACTAAGATGTGCCCGTCGTAGCGCCGCCTCGTTTGCGGTTGATTGTGTAGCGGCCGCTGGGTCCCGCGGTTTTCGGGACGCAGCGGGCATCCTTCTTTTCACGCCGAATGTTCAGAGTGTCGCTGACGTTGCCGCTCGATCTTTGCGCGGTTCGGTGCGGCTCATCAGCAGCGTCGAAATGCAGCCCAATACAAACGCCGCGCCCCACACCGTCGTCGCGCCCCACTTGCCCAGGACGCTCGCCCCTAGCCACGGCCCCACCGCAAACGCGATATTGAACGACATAGTGTACAGCCCCATGTACTCTCCGCGCCTTTCCGGCGGCGCGATTTCCGCCGCGTACGCCGAGCTGCCCGGCATCAGAATCATTTCGCCGAAAGTCCAGATCACTACGGCCGCAAAAACGCCCGCTGTTTGCGCGAACGGCATGATCCCCACCAGCGCATACGATCCAAATCCCACCGCGTAAAGAAACGCGCCCAGCATCAGCGTTTGCCTGTGCGTCCAAGTCGCCATCGCTGTGTTCAACGGAACTTCCAGCGCCACAATCAGCAAAGTGTTTACGGTGAAAATCGTGCCGTACACGGATTCTGGAAAATGCAGATAGCGCACCAGGAACAGCGGCAATGTGGACGTAAATTGAAAAAATACGAGCTGCACCGGAATCAGCGCCGCCAGAAAATAAAGCATGCGCGGATTTCGGAACGCGCGCAGATCCGCCGCGGGATGCAGTGCCGCCAGCGGCGCAACGCTGTCCGCTTCGATTTCGCGTCCCAGGTCTGTCGCGTCCGCCCACTCCGGCTCGTGCGTCGTTTGCCGTCCCAGGTTCCGCATCGGCGCGAGCGCCAGCACCGCTCCCGCCAGAATCGAGGTCGTGCCATCCACCAGAAACAGCCACCGAAATGAATACACCGCCAGAATTCCGCCGATCGCCGGGCCCACGCTCATCCCCAGATTGGCGGCGAGGCGGCTCAGCGCGAATGCCGCTTTGCGTTGCGCGGGACCCACCAAATCGGAAACCATCGAAAGGCTTGCCGGCCGCACTGATTCGTTCAGCACCGCAAACGCCAGCGTCATCAGCAAAATCGCGCTGTAACTTTTCGCCAGAGGAAACAGCAACAGAAGTATGCCGGTGAGGAACAGCGAGGCTTTCATGATCGGCAGCGGACCCACGCGATCGGACAAAATCCCCGCCAGCGGCATCGTCACCAGCGCCGCCAGGCCGTACACCATCAACGCCAGCGCCGCGCGCGCAGGCGTCACGCCCAGCGTGTGCGTCACATACAAAACCAGGAACGCCAGCACCATCGTGCCGGAGCGATTCACCAACGTCGCCGCCGAGAGAATCCACATTTCTCGTGGCAGATTTTTCAGCCCGCGCCAGGGATTCATGGGGAGGTAGCGCCGGCGTCCCGCCGGCGGTTTTCTTTGAAGTGTTGGGAACGAAATCCAGCGCGGTCAGCGTAGCCGCGGCAGTCGTCAGATCGTTCGCTTACAAATGTGCGGCTTCTTCCTGTTCGAAAGCGTGATAAGAAGACCGCACCAGCGGCCCGGCTTCCACGTGCTTGAAACCCATCGTTTCGCCCAGCCGTTTGAATTCCGCGAATTCATCGGGATGCACGTAACGCTCGATCGGCAGATGTTCGTGCGTCGGCTGCATGTACTGCCCGAGCGTCAAAATGTGCGTGCCCTGCGCCGCGATATCTTCCATCGCCGCCAGCACTTCCTCACGCGTTTCGCCCAGGCCCAGCATCATCCCGGTTTTGGTCGGCAATCCCGGAATCATTTCTCCCGCGCGCCGCAATAATTCCAGCGAACGCTCGTACACCGCGCCCTTGCGCACCTGGCGATAAAGCCGCGGCACAGTTTCCATATTGTGATTCAGCACGTCGGGCTTCGCGGCCATCACCGTTTGCAACGCGTCCCAATCTCCGCGAAAATCGGGGATGAGCACTTCCACTTTGCATCCCGGCACGCGCGCGCGAATTTCCGTGATGGTGCGCGCGAAAATTCTCGCTCCGCCGTCCGGCTGGTCGTCGCGATTCACCGAAGTCACCACCGCGTAACGCAATCCCATCCTCGCGACTGCTTCGGCCACGCGCTCGGGTTCGTCCTCCGCCGGAGGTCCCAGAGGCTTGCCGCTCGGCACCGCGCAGAACCCGCACGCGCGCGTGCAAATGTCGCCCAAAATCATGAACGTGGCCGTGCCGTGTTCCCAACATTCGCCCATGTTGGGGCAGCGCGCGCTCTCGCACACCGTGTGCAGGTCCAGCGTGCGCATGGTGCGCTTCAGTTCCTGATATTTCGGCCCGCCGAAAAATCGCACGCGCAGCCAGGACGGCCGCGGATGCGCCGCCGGCGACGGTGTGGAATTCGGAAGGATCGTAAAGGGGGTGGCCATTCGCGTCTGCGTCAAAAGCCATTGTACGCGGAACGGCCCGAGCGAGACAACCGGGGTTCGCCCTGCGAATCTCGCTAAAGTCCTAGGCCCGTCAGCCGATATGCTAGACAGGAAAGATAGGTTTCGAACTCGATGCGCAGCCGAGCACGCGCATCCGTCGCGCCGGCCTGAGCGGCTGATTTTGCACGGCTTAGTCCGGCGGAACAAGGCTCATATGGTCTCGATTGACTTTCAAATCGCGGCGCCTCAGGACGGCACAGCGGCCAACGCCGCGGAGCACTCGTCGATCCCGCAGACCGTCAGCCCGGTTCCCCCACCCGCCGAAGTTCCCACCGCGTCGGCGCCTAAGACGAAGCAAGATACGGTTTCGTTGTCCGGAACCACCCCGCCGCAACGTCAGCAACGCAACGCACCGTCACGCCGCAACCATCAACCTGCGGCAATCACTTTGTTGGCTACCACTACTACGTTTCCACCCACGCGAAACCCGGCCGCGGCGATCGCAAGCTCCGCGCCGAACGCTGCGTCCGCAAACTTCATTGCGTCCTCTTACGCCGCGAGCACTGAATCCCCAGTCGCACTGGCTGCTGCCAGCGCGGCCCCCACTGCGGCTCCGGCGAGCTCGTCGAACTTGGCTCCGCCGCAACAGACTCTTCAGCAGCTTGACCGGGTGTTGCGGCAACTCGGCATTGACCCACAAAGCCTAAGCCTCATCAGCCGCGAAGAAATGTTGAACTGGGTGAACGATCCCGCGGCGCTGCGGCAAATCGTTCAGAATGTGCAGGCCGCTTCCAATAGCTCGCGGGATACGGCTGCGGTGGGCGCTGCCGATCCGGCGCAAAGTACAGTCCAACGCGCCGTCGCCGGCGCCAATCAATTTCAAATTCAGCCGCAAACGCAAGGTCAACCGCAGGCCCCTGCCCAGGAGGCGAATTTGAGTTCTGGAAGCGCTCCACCGGCCGGCAGTGCGAACATAAACGCTCTGGAGCAAAGCGCCGCCGCCGCTCAACAGAATGCGGCGGCGGTGATGCAATTCCAGCAGCTCGAACGCTCGCTCGCCCCGCGCGGAGTGCAGGACACCCCCGCCGCTAATCCAGCCGGCTCGACGACGCCTCAGGGTCAACTCCTCAACGTAACCGCTTAGTTCTTCGGTGGGTATTCGCCAGGCTGTTCAAACTGAACCACGTTGCAACCTCCCGAGATGTTGTACTCTTACCACACCTCCCAGGACACAATTGCCTTTGTTGGTGTAAGCTATTGATTGCAAAGCGCGATAATTGCGGCTGAGGGGCCGCCGAAGTGCATAGGAAAGCCCGGCCTAGCCTGATGCCTTACCAACTCACAATCCAGCGTCCAGTGGAAACTCGCGGCGTAGGACTTCACACCGCCGTCCGATGCCACCTCCGCCTCTTGCCGGCACCAGCGGATACCGGGATCGTTTTCCGGCGGGTGGACTTGGACAATTTCGAGATTGAAGCGCACGTGCGAAATGTCGCGCGGGTGAGCTACGCCACCAGCTTGATGAAACAGGGCGTGCTGCTCTCGACAGTGGAGCACCTGCTGGCGGCGCTGTACTCCTGCGGCGTGGACAACGTGTACGTGGAGCTGGACGCGCTGGAGCTGCCGATCCTGGACGGCTCTTCGAAACCCTTCATCGAACTGCTCGCGCAGGCCGGCGTTCGCAAGCTGCGCCGCCAGCGCCGCTACATCCATGTGATCAAGCCGCTGGAATTTTCCGACGGGGACCGGCGCATCGGAATTTATCCCGCGGAGGAATTCCGCGTGCACTGTTTCGTGGACTACAAACATCCGAACGTTGGTCCGCAGGAAGTGGAAATGACGGTGGACCGCCAGTCGTTCAGCCGCGAGCTGGCGCCGGCGCGCACGTTTGGGTTCATGAAGGATTTCGCGGGCTTGCAAGCGATGGGATTGATTCGCGGCGGCTCGGTGGAAAACGCGATCGTGTTGGACGACGAAGGCATTCTGAACGGCCCGCTGCGTTTTCCGGATGAATTTGGCCGCCACAAGGCGCTGGACTTGATCGGCGATCTGGCGCTGGTGGGGCGACCGCTGAAAGCGCGCATCGTGGCGCACAAGGCCGGTCACGCGCTGCACACGCAGCTGGTCACTCGCCTGCTCGCCGACCACACGCTCTGGACCGAAACGACCGCGCCGCAAGATTCCGCGGAGCCGCGACTCTCCGTCGCAGACTCGCTTCCCGCCACGTCCTAGCTTTCACGGAATTTTCACGCGCTGCGAACGATCACAAAATGAATCAGGCGTCGCGTGCGGAAGCCGAGCTTCTCGATACAGATGAATCGCGGACACATTTTCCTGGCGTACGTGGAGAATGGGCGTCTCGCCGCGCTTCATGATTCTGCGCATCAGAATGGACATCAATTCGCGAGCATATCCGCGGCCTTGATAATCCGGATGCGTGCAGACCGCACTGACTTCGGTGTAGCCGGGCAGATGCAATCTTTCACCGGCCATGGCCACCAGCCGATGCGACTGACGAACTCCCAGATATTCGCCAAGCTCACGCGTGCGCGTGCCGAATGGCCCGGGCTTGGTCAATTCGGCGAGCGCAACCATTTCCGGCACGTCCGCCGGGGTTAGTCTTTCGGCTGGATAACCATCCTCCGCGAGATTGGGCTTTGCGCAGACCATCTGCACCAGCGCTGATGAATGGACGGTGATCCAATCCGGCGGGAATTTGCGGTGGTTGATCGAGGAACAGTGCGGCGCCGGCGCGCTGCAAAGTTTTCGCGAGCGAAGCGAACGCTTCAACGGTTGGTTCGCCCATTCCCGCGAGCAGAGTTACTTCGGGTGGGTAGCGCTTTGCGAGGCTGTCGCCTTCGGCGAAATGCGCGTGTAGCGTAGAGAGCGAATTCCAGATCGGATTGTCCAGGCTGTGCATCGTCTTCGGCGTCTCGAAAGCTTCCTGAGTTTTCATCGCTGGTCTTTTGATTCTTGCTCGTTCGATCCTTGCTCCTTCGATGCTCGCACAATTTATGCGGAGCGGGAAATCCGCGCTATCCGAAAGCAGCGGCCAAATTGTCCTGCGAATTTGCGGCTGCTAGAGCGGCGGACTATCGGCGGTGGCGGGTTCGGCCGTTACCTGAAAATCGAATGACTCCAGTCTGATCGGTGAAAAAGCTGCGCATTCCCGTCGTGCCGCGCTGCAGCGGATCGGCGGTCACGCGTGTAGCCGGAAGCTCCTCCAGCGATGCAGCCTTTCGCGGCGGCCTTCGGTGAAATGACCGGTGCGGTAGCTCCATTCCGGAAATTGCGGAGTGTAAGTAAAGATGTATCCGTGATTTGCGGCCGGATATGACCGACGCGTCGAGCATCGCAGCTTGGTTGCAAGTCGACGTCTCCTGCTGTGCCCTCGCCCAGACACGTCCAGGCTGGAAGGAAATCCATTTTCGAACCTTGTCGGCGTAGACCATCGCGGCGGTATTGATAGAACGGAGCGAGCCGACAGCGGAGGCTTCGTTCGCGGCCACGCGCGCGTGCAGTAGATTCGGAACAGCGATCGCGGCGACGATCATGACGGGAATGATGACGAGGCCGAGATATCCCAGCACCAGTCCCGTTGTCGCGAGGCCTCGGCCGCCGATGCGGCCGGCGGAGTTGCGGATTTCGGAGAGCGAGATGTGGCCGAGAATGATTGCAGCGACGGAGGCGGGCAGGAAAAACGTAAAGACTCCGCAGACCAGGCTGGCGATGGCTTTGCCGCTGGTGGGCGCGTCGCCGGTGAAGGGCGGCGGAGCTTCGGACGAACTTCCGGCCCGGACGGCCGCAGGTGCTGGCGTTACTCGCGCGGCGGCAGAGGGTAGCGGCTTTCCGCACTTCGAGCAGAATTGCCGTGAATCAGGATTGGCCATTCCGCAGGTCTGGCAAAACATCACGCGCCTCCGGTTCTGCTTGCGAGGAAATATATCGCTTTGGTTAACGAATGCACGGGAATTGTGACGCCGGCGTGGTGGGTGCGGGGAAAAAGGTCAAAGACGAAGAGAGATCCTTCGTCGCTGCGCTCCTCAGGATGACGGCGCGCGACATTAAGTGTTCGGGCAGGCTGTTTCGATTGCCAAACTTGCATCGGGAAGCGACAATAACTCTCGCATGCCTGCCGCCGACACCGTGATTGTGATTCTGGCCGCTGGGAAGGGAACGCGGATGCGTTCCGATCTGGCGAAAGTGTTGCATCGCGCGGGAGGCCGGCCGCTGATCGAGCACGTGATACGCGCCTGCCAGCCGCTGAAGGCCGCGCAAATACTGGCGGTGGTGGGGCACCAGGCGGAAGAAGTGGGCGCGCTGGCCGAATCGCTGGGCGCGGACACGGTGAAGCAGCAACCGCAGCGCGGCACGGGCCATGCGTTGCAAGTGGCGCGGCGCGCGATGCGCAAAAGCGCAAAGCTGGCGATTGTGGTTCCCGGCGATGCGCCACTGCTTCGCGCGGAAACTTTGGCGGCGCTGCTGGATACGCACCGCCGCGGCGAGGCAGCCGCCACGATTCTGAGCGCCGAGCTGAACGATCCCTCCGATTACGGCCGTGTGGTGCGCGATTCCGAAGGCCGCGTGCAAGAAGTGGTGGAAGAAAAAGCCGCTACGCCCGAGCAGCGCGCCATCCGCGAAGTGAATTCCAGCATTTATTGCTTCACGCTGGAAAAACTGTGGCCGTGTCTGAACGCGTTGCGGCCCAATAACGCGCATCACGAACTGTATCTGACGGACGCGATTGCGCTGCTGCGCCAACGCAACGAACGCGTGCTGGCGCAGGTGGCTCCGGACGCCAACGAAATCCTGGGATGCAATACGCGGGCGCATCTGGCCGACGTGGACCGGATTTTCCGCGCGCGCAAGGCCGCGCAGCTGATGGATGCGGGTGTAACGATATACCTGCCGGAGACGGTGGTGATTGATCCTGAGGTGAGCGCCGGGCCGGACACGGTGATCGATCCCTGCGTGCAGCTGCTGGGCAAGACGCGCATCGGCGCGCGCTGCAAGATTCAGACGGGCTGCGTGCTGCGCGATACGCGGGTGGATGACGATGCATTTATCGGCGCACATTCGGCGCTGGATTCCAGCCGCGTGTGGAGCAAGGCGCACGTGGGGCCGTTTGCGCGGCTGCGTCCCGGGGCAGATATACGCGCGGGCGCGCACATTGGAAATTTTGTGGAAGTGAAAAATTCCGTGGTGCACGAGGGCGCGAAGGCCGGGCACCTGACTTATCTAGGCGATGCGTCCATCGGGCGGGAAGCGAACATCGGCGCCGGAACCATCACATGCAATTACGACGGCGTGGCCAAGCACGAAACCAAGATCGGCAACCGCGTTTTTATCGGCAGTGACAGCGCGCTGGTGGCGCCGGTGCGCATTGGCGACGGCGCGTACGTCGCCGCAGGGTCCACGATCACGGAAAATGTTCCGGCGGACGCGTTGGGCGTGGCGCGCGGACGACAAACGAACAAGCCCGGTTGGGCGGCGCGGCGAAGGCGCGAAATGGCGCGAGCCAGTCGTGAGGAAGGGCTCAAAAAAACGAAACGCCGCAAGAAAATTGCGCGCCGTGCGAAAGCAAAATCGCCACGGCGCACGAAAAGAAAATCCACGAAGCGTTCCCGCCGTTAGGTCTTCATCGCAAAAACAAAATCGGTACCTCAGCGGCTGAAGCCACGACCTACAAGGATTCCCGAACTCCGACACACAGGCTATCCGGCCGGCCGTCAGGACCTTGCCAGCGGACGCAGCACTTATGCTGAAGCGGCGGGGCGGAAGCGCCAGTAGACGCAGTAGCGTTGATCGAAGAGGCGATAGAACGGGCTGAGAGTGACGTCTTCGGGATGTCCGGCGTTGACGGTGCGGAATGTGAGCGGCTGGACGTTCGTCGTCACTGGCACACTTCCTGATGGACTTCCTGGCATACCTGCTGGCGCGCTGACTGGGTGAATCCACTGGTCAAGGGCGTTGCGGTTGCCGGCAAGTTCGGGCACGGCGACGGCGGGAAAGCCGCCGTGCAGATATTTGTCTTCGGAATAGAGGCGCGGGGGATCGAGATTCTGAGTGCCGAGTTCTCCGGCGAGCACCAGCGGGCCATACATAATCGCGGCGACGTTCGCGTCATCGGGAAGCGGCTGCAAGTGCAGGCGCATGGGCAGGCTTACTTCCACCCGGTCGCCATTTTTCCATGTGCGATGGATTTTGGCGTAAGTGGAGGGAGCGAGTTTCTGGCTTGGATGGACTGGCTTGCCGTTGATGGTGATAGCGGCGCTCTCCGCCCAGTAAGGAATGCGCACATTCAAGGTAAAGGCGGTCGGCGATTTCGTCTGGATCAGCAGGCGGGTTCCGGCTTGCTCCGGGAAACGCGTTTCCTGGCGGACGATGACGCCCTTTTCGCGCCAGTTTACTTCGGAGGCGAAGAACATATTCACCCAAAGCGACTGGGCGTCGTGAAAATAGAAGCCCTCGCCGAGCTTCGAGAAATTTTCCAGGCCGGTGCCGCAGCAACAGAAGAAACCCTGGTGCGGCACGAAGTGGACCTTCCACTGGCCGGATTGCATTCCGAGATAGTAGAGCGGCGAGCCCTGCGCGGGATTGGGAGTGGCGAGGATGTGGTTAAGGAAAGCGCGCTCGTAGTAATCGGCGTATTGCGGCGCGGCCTGCCACGTGAAGAGGTAATTCGAGAGCTTCAGCATGTTGTAGGTATTGCAGGTTTCCTGGGTCAGGTCGGTGAGCTCGGTGGAGAGCACGTCCGGCGGAGTGCGAAAGTGTTCGTTGATGCTATTGCCGCCGGTGACGTAGCTGCGATGCAGAGCGACCTGTTGCCAGAAGAAGAGGGCAGCATCGTGGTAGTAGGGGTCGCCGGTGAGTTCGTATTCGCGCGCGGCGCCAATGAACTTGGGAATCTGTGTGTTGGCGTGCAGGCCGGTGAGGGTATCGCGGCCTTGCGCGGCGGGGTCCATCACGGCGTGATGGTCGAAGCGCTTGGCGACGGCGAGATACTGGGGATTCCCGGTGACGGCGGAGAGGTTGGCGAGGACTTCGCTGATGCCGCCGAATTCGGTTTGCAGGGTGCGCTGCATTTGTTCTTCGGGAAGGCGGCCGGTGCGCCAGTCCGTCCACGCGGCCATGCGTTCGAGCACCTGGAGCGCCTGCTGATTCTGGCAGAGCAGGCACATGTCGAGCAGGCCAGCCATGATTTTGTGCAGGGCGTACCAGACGACCGCGGCGGGACGGCCCTGCTCGAGGTCGTCGAAGCCGGACTCAGGGAAGGCGGAAAGATAGCCGCGGTCGCCGAGCTGCGCCTGGCAAATTGCGAGTTGCGCGACGATGGCGTTGGCTTTCGTTTTGACCCGCTCGTCGCCAGTGGTGGCGTACATCTGGGCGCTGGCGGAAAGAAAATGGCCGACGTAATGACCGCGCCAGCCGTTGGCGGGAGACTCGCGATTGTAGAGCGGCTCGGCGGAGGACGGCAGGTTGGCGGTGACGCGGAAATTGTGCAGCAGGCGGTCTGAATCGAGGGCGAGAATGTAATCGAGAGTTTGGGCGCGCATGCGGAGGAGGTCGGGATCGAGGATCTTGACGTCTTGCAGGGAGAAAGGAGTGGCGGTGAGGGTGGGGAACGCGTGCTGGGTCTGCTGCTCGGTGGCGGCGGTGACGTGCGGGGCGATTACTTTGCCAGCCGCTCGGGCGGCCGCCAGGGCTGTGCCGCTGTAGAGAATGCGGCGCAGAAAGTCACGTCGGATCATACGAGATTCCTTTCCGTGAAGCGCTGGGAGCCTGGGCCGATGGCGCGGGCTCTTTGCGGATTATACCTCTCGTGGGCTAACGTGGCGCGAGTGCGGAGGGATGCCCGCTCCGTCCCGAAAAACCCGGGACCGAGCGGCTGCTACATAGTCTACGGCAACTTCACAGCTAGGGATGGGCTGTGCCACGTAAACCGGCGCTGCGGCATATCTTGCGCGCGTGGTAAAATGAGTGGACGCGAGGCGCGACGATGAAATTTGGCGTGGTGCAATTTCCGGGGTCGAACTGCGACGAGGACGCTTACCATGCGGTGAGCGTGATCGTGAAGCAGCCGGTGGAGTTCATCTGGCATCAATCCGAGAACCTAGCGGGCTGCGATGCGGTGATTTTGCCGGGCGGCTTTGCGTACGGGGACTATCTGCGGACCGGGGCGATCGCGCGATTTTCACCGGTGATGAAAGCGGTGGAGCGTTTTGCGCGCGGCGGCGGGCTGGTGCTGGGGATTTGCAACGGATTTCAGATTCTGCTGGAAGCGGGACTGCTGCCCGGCGCGATGATGCGCAACAAGGGATTGCGTTATTTGTGCCGCCACGTGCACATACGGGTGGAGGCGACGGATACGCCGTTTACGTGCGCCGCAACGCTTGGGCAAGTGCTGAAGGTTCCCATCGCGCACAACGAAGGGAATTATTTCTGCGAGCCCGGCGTGCTGGCAGAGCTGGAACGCAACAAGCAGATTATTTTTCATTACGTGCGGCCGGACGGCGGCGATGCGGATGAAGGCGACCGCGAGGCGAATCCGAACGGGTCGCTGCATGCGATTGCGGGAATATGCAATCGTGAACGCAATGTGCTGGGATTGATGCCGCATCCGGAGCGTGCGATGGAATTGAGGCTGGGGTCGGCGGACGGAATGGTGATTTTCCGGTCGCTGGTGACGAGCCTGGCTGCTACCGGGAATGCGCCGGCGCGCGCGTCAGGAGTGACTGCGGCGGTGCCTGCGTAGTGTTATCGCTGCTCCATAATTTAATTATGCCCACAAAAAATGATTGATACCGAGATTAAGGTTACCCCGCAGATTGCGGCCGAGCACGGCCTCACACCTGAAGAATACGCGCGCGCGCAGAAAATTTTGGGGCGCGATCCCTCGTTCACTGAGCTTGGAATTTTCAGCGTGATGTGGAGCGAGCACTGCTCGTACAAATCCTCGCGCGTGCATTTGAAGCGGCTGCCGACGCGCGGCACGCACGTGGTGCAGGGGCCGGGGGAAAATGCCGGCGTGGTGGATATCGGCGACGGCACTGGTGGCGGTGTTCAAGATTGAATCGCACAACCATCCCAGTTTTGTGGAGCCGTTTCAGGGTGCAGCGACCGGAGTGGGCGGGATTCTGCGGGATATTTTCACGATGGGCGCGCGGCCGATTGCGGTGATGGATTCGCTGCGGTTTGGGCCGATTACGGCGGGGCCCAGTGCGGGCGACGCGACGGCGGAAGAAATTGCGCGGAACCGGCACATTTTGGATGGAGTGATACGCGGCATCGGATTTTACGGAAATTGTTTTGGCGTGCCGACGGTGGGCGGTGAAGTGGTGTTCGAGCCTTGCTATGCGAATAATCCGCTGGTGAACGCGCTGGCGCTGGGAATTTGCCGGCGCGAGGAATTGTTTTTTGCGAAGGCGCGCGGCGCGGGGAATCCGGTGATTTACGTGGGCGCGAAAACGGGGCGCGACGGAATTCACGGCGCTTCGCTGCTTGCTTCGGCGGAATTCAGCGAGGAATCGCAGCAGAAACGCCCGAACGTGCAGATGGGCGACCCGTTCATGGAAAAATTACTGCTGGAAGCGTGTCTGGAAGCAATGCGCACGGGCGCGGTGGTGGCGATTCAGGATATGGGCGCGGCGGGATTGACGAGTTCGAGTTCGGAGATGGCTTCGCGCGGCGGGCTGGGGATTGAAATTGATCTGGCGCGCGTGCCGCAGCGCGAAACGGGCATGACGCCTTACGAAATTATGTTGAGCGAATCGCAGGAGCGCATGTTGCTGGTGGCGGAGCGCGGACGCGAGCGCGAAGTCTTTGATGTGTTCAGCAAATGGGGATTGGACGCGGTGGAAATCGGGCGCGTGACGGAAGATGGGATGCTGCGCGTGCGCAATCACGGGGAAGTGGCGGCGGAGATTCCGGCGCACGCGATTGCGGAAGAAGGACCGCGCTACGAGCGGCCGATTGCGAAGCCGCCGGATGCGAAGGCTGCTGTTGCGGCGCCGAGCGTGCCGTTGGCAGCGGCGGGCGCGGATCTGAGTGCGAACTTCAGGCGCCTACTGGCGTCGCCTACGATTGCTTCGAAGCACTGGATCACTCAGCAGTACGATTCGATGGTGCAGACGAACACGACGTTCGGTCCCGGGGCGGGCGATGCGGCGGTGCTGCGGCTGAAGGAATCGAAACGCGCTTTGGCGCTGGCGACTGATGGGAATGGGCGCTGGGGATTTCTTGCGCCGCGCTTGGGGGCGATGCATGCCGTAGCAGAGGCGGCGCGCAACGTGGCGTGCAGCGGAGCGCGGCCGATTGCGGCGACGAATTGCCTGAATTTCGGCAATCCGGAAAAACCGGAAGTGATGTGGCAGTTCAGCGAAGCGATTGACGGGATCGCCGAGGCTTGCCGCGTGCTTGAAACACCAATCACCGGGGGGAACGTTAGTTTTTACAATGAGACTTTGGGGAAGGCGATTTATCCGACGCCGGTTTTGGGCGTGCTGGGATTGATCGAGGACGCGGAGTGCGCGCTCGGGTCGGGATTTGTGAACGAGGGCGATTTGATTTTGGTGCTCGACGGAATGAGCGATGAAACCGGGAAAAGTGGCGGTCCCGCTTGCGGGACAGCCGCTACGAAAACCGATTTTGCTTCGAGCGAGTATGCGAAGTCGATTCATGGCCTCGTCGCGGGATTGCCGCCGGCGATTGATTTGGCGGCGGAAAAACGGTTGATCGATTGCTTGGTGGCGCTGGCTGCGGAGCGTGCGGTCCTTTCGGCACACGACATTAGCGACGGCGGGCTGGCCGTTTCGGTGGCGGAGGCGTGTTTTGGGCGCGACGGGCTGGCGGCGGAAATTTCGATTGATGCTGCGGGCGCGGAAGATTTTGCGGAGGCTGCGTTATTTGGCGAACGCGGGGAGCGGGCCGTGGTATCTGTTGCGCCCGCTTCGCTTGCCCGCGTGAATGAGATTGCGGCACAATACAAAGTGCGTGCGCAGCGTATCGGTACAGTCACTCGGGGTGAATTCCGCATCAAATATCAGGGTGCGGGTGTGATACAAGGCAGCATTGCTTCGTTCCGCCGCGTGTGGAGCGAATCGCTGCCAAAGGCCATCGAAAACGCGTGAGCAAAATTATCCAACTCGGCGACGATCATTTTCACGACCATTGCGGCGTGTTCGGGATATTTGGGCACCCAGAAGCGGCGAAAATGTCGTACCTGGGGCTCTACGCGCTACAGCATCGCGGGCAAGAATCGGCGGGGATTGCTTCGACAGACGGCACGCAGGTTCACGTTCATAAGTCGCTGGGGCTGGTCCAGGAAATTTTCACGCCGGAAGTGATTGCGCGCCTGCCGGGCGACGCATCCATCGGGCACACGCGCTATTCGACGGCGGGCGATAACACGCTGATGAACGCCCAGCCCGTGGTGATTGACTGCAACAAGGGAAAAATCGCGCTGGGGCACAACGGCAATTTGACCAACGCGATCGAGCTGCGCAAGAAACTGGAACATCGCGGATCCATTTTTCAGACGACCAGCGACACGGAAGTGATCGTGCATTTGATCGCGCGAAGCCAGGCGCGAAACCTGACCGGCGCGATCGCCGATGCCCTGAATCAGGTGGAAGGCGCGTATTCGCTGCTCCTGCTGACGCGCGATGAAATTTACGCGATTCGCGATCCGCGCGGATTCCGTCCGTTGTGCTTGGGACGGCTGGATGGCGCGTGGGTGGCGGCTTCGGAAACTTGCGCGCTGGATTTGATTGATGCGGAATACGTGCGCGACGTGGAGCCGGGAGAAATGGTGCGGATTTCGCGCAGCGGGCTGGAATCGCTGCATTTCGCGCCAGAAAAACCACTGCAGCAGTGCGTTTTCGAGCACGTCTATTTTTCGCGGCCGGACAGCCTGGTTTTTGGCATGCCGGTAAACCGCACGCGCGAGCGCCTGGGACGTTTGCTGGCGAAAGAACATCCGGTGGAAGCGGACATCGTTACGCCGGTGCCGGATTCCGGCGTTCCTGCGGCGATCGGTTATTCCGCGGATTCGGGAATTCCTTTCCGCATGGCGCTGATTCGCAATCACTATATCGGGCGGACGTTCATCGAGCCCGAGCAGGCCATACGCGATTTTGGAGTGAAGCTAAAGTTGAACCCCGTACGTCGAATGTTGGAGGGACAACGGGTGATATTGGTGGACGATTCGATTGTGCGCGGAACGACCAGCCGGAAAATTGTGCGGTTGGTGCGCGACGCCGGCGCGACCGAAGTGCACGTGCGCATCAGCTGTCCGCCGACGATTTCGCCATGCTACTACGGGGTGGATACGCCGCGGCGCGAGGAATTAATCGCGGCGAATTATTCGGTGGAAGAAATCCGGAAATATCTGGGCGCGGATTCGCTGGGCTACGTATCGCTCGAAGGATTACGGCTGGCGGTGGAGGATACGGACGACGCCAGCCACAAGTTCTGCACATCGTGCTACACCGGCAGCTATCCGACGGAGCTGGTGCAACTCGAAGTGGAGGCTCATCGTGAAGGCTGACGTGGAAGAAGCCGTGGCCGCGGACCGCGAACGGCTGGAAAAAGCGCGGGAGGACCACGCCGAGCACGCCACCGCCAGCGACAAAGTGTGGCGCGAAGTGGTTTCCTGGTTTTGGGTGATCATGGCGTTCCTGTTAATTGAAGGGACGCTGGTGCAGGCGCGTGTGATTCCCAGCGGCTCGATGGAAAATACGGTGCTGATCGGCGATCACTTGATCGTGAGCCGGTTTGGATACGATGCGGGGATTCCGTTCACGCCGTGGCACGTGCCGCTGTGGCGCGAGCCCAAGCGGCAGCAGATTACGGTGTTTCGCGCGCCGCTGGCGGATCAGGGATTTCCGGATTTCATCAAGCGCTGCATTGGAGTGCCGGGCGATCGCATAAAAATCGTGGACGGGAAAGTGTTTGTAAACGGAACGGCGCTGGTGGAGCCCTACGCCATTCACAGCGCGCAAGCCAGCGAATCCGCCGTGGAGAATTTCCCGGCGAGAACCGCGGAGATGACTTTCGCCGATAATCCGGAGTGGCGGGAAGTGCTAGCCAAGCAAGTGCAGAACGGCGAGCTGGTGGTGCCGCCCGGCCAATATTTCATGATGGGCGACAACCGCGACAATTCGAACGACAGCCGCTACTGGGGATTCGTGCCGCGCGAAAATATTATCGGGACGCCGGTATTGATTTACATGTCCATCGAAGCGCCGGAGGACGTATGGGAGCCGGGGCACGTGGGCGAGCGGTTTGCGACGTATTTGAACGCCGTCATTCATCCGGGAGAAATCCGCTGGAAGCGGCTGTTCCACATTTTTTAATACTCAGGAAGCTTTAGGCTCCAGGGACCAAGTTCGCCTCCTTCAGAAAGCAGAAACCAGTCATGCGCTATGCCGATGCCGGAGTAAATATTGCAGTGGCCGATGAAGCCAAACGGCGGATTGCGGCCATGGCGCGTAAAACTTTTACGCGCGGAGTGCTGACGCCGATCGGCGGATTCGGCGCGCTTTTTCAGCTGGATAGCAAGCGTTGGCGCGAACCGATTCTGGTATCGAGCGCCGATGGCGTGGGTACCAAACTGAAAATCGCGTTTGCCACGGGAATTCATTCCACGGTGGGCGCAGACATTCTGAATCATTGCATCAACGACATACTGACGCAGGGCGCGCAGCCGCTATTTTTTCTGGATTACTTGGCCATGGGAAAAATTGACGCGCGCATCGTGGAGCAGGTGATCGAAGGCATGAGCCGCGCGGCGCGGCACGCGGGTTGCGCGTTGATCGGCGGAGAAACTGCCGAGATGCCGGATTTCTATGCGGCGGGTGAATACGATCTGGCGGGATTTATTGTTGGGGCGGTCGAGCGAAAAATGCAGCTGGATCCGCGTCGCGTGCGTCCGGGGGATGCATTGCTGGCGTTGCCCTCCAGCGGATTGCACACCAACGGATATTCGCTGGCGCGGAAATTGGTGTTTGGAGTTGCGAAGCTCAGCCCGAATACGTATGTAGCCGACGTGAGCAATAAAATTGGCCCGGAACTTCTGAAGCCTCACAGGGCGTATTGGCCACTCCTGAAAAGTATTCTGGCGCGCGGGTGGGTGACTACCATGGCGCATATCACCGGCGGCGGGATTACCGGGAACTTGCCGCGGGCGCTGCCATCGAATGTGCAGGCGGTGATTGAGCTGGGTTCGTGGCCGGTGCTGCCGATTTTTCGTTATTTGGCGCGGCTGGGTGAAATTGAGCGCGATGAATTGCTGCGGACATTTAATTTGGGCGTGGGAATGATTCTGGTGGTGCCGGCGAAGCATGTGTCGCGCGTGGAAACGGAACTCAAGAGGCGTCGCGAGAAATTTTACCTAATTGGGCGGATCGAGCGGGCGGTGCGCGGGAAGCCGCGCGTGATTTATAACGGGAAATTGGCGCTGTAGGATCCGCGGGGCGGGTTATTCACCGCAGCGCCGTAGAGTAGGCGCGTACGAAGCGCGCTCGTTCGGATTATTGATCGGTATTGTCCGTATCCACGACGACTTTCCATGAGCCGTCGCTTTGCTTCTTCCAGACAACCACGTATTTGCCCTTTTGGTCGTTGGTTTTGCCCTTCTTATCGATGGTAACGAAATTGTAGTTGCCGGTTTCGTAGGCCAGCTCGCCGGAGCGCGCGATTTCGAGTGAGCTGGTTTGCCAACTCAGGCCGGACCCGGGCGGCGCGAGCAGAGGACCCCATGTCTTGCGGATATTTTCTTTGCCTTTTGCGGCGGGCCCTTGGTTGGGGAGTTCCACGGCGTCATCGGCGTAGAAGGAGATGACTTTGTCGAGGTCTTTTGCTGTGGCGGCCTGGGACCAGGCGATGGAATTAGCGCGGATGGTGGCTTCGTCGGCGGCGCGTGCTTGCTGCGCTTCGCGATCGTGCTGGGCTTGGGCATCCTTGTCGGAGGCGCCGCCGCAAGACGTGGTGAGGATGAGCGCAAAGAGTGCGGCCGGTGGGAGTAGGAACGATCGAAGACGCGGCATGGAGAGTCTCCTATGCGAAGTTATTGATGCTCGCGGGACAAGATGCCTTGGACACGCGATGGAGTCAAGTGAGGGTTGGGCGGAGTCAGCGGGGGGCGAAGTTTTGCTGCTTTGCGGAACTGTGCTAATTTCGGGCGGTCATGAGCAAACGGATTGGCGTGCTGCTATCGGGGCGCGGTTCGAATTTCGAAGCGCTGGCCGAGAGCGTAACGGCGGGGCGCATTCCGAACGCGGAACTTGCAATCGTGGTGAGCAATCGCGAGGGCGCTGAGGGAATCGAGAAGGCGCGGCGACGCGGAATTGAAGCGCGAGTGATCCCTTCGAAAGGCCTGGAGCGCGAGGCGTACGACAAGCTGGTGGTGGCCGCGCTGCAGGAGAAGAAAATTGATCTGGTGTGCCTGGCGGGATATATGCGGCTGCTCTCGCCGCATTTCGTCGCGGCGTTTCCGAACCGGATTTTGAATATTCACCCGTCGCTGCTGCCCGCGTTTCCCGGGCTGGAATCGCAGCGGCAGGCGCTCGAGCATGGCGCGAAGTTTTCGGGCTGCACCGTGCACTTCGTGGATGAAAATCTCGATGCCGGGCCGATCGTGCTGCAGGCTTGCGTGGCGATCGAGGACGCGGATACCCCGGAAACTTTGGCCGAGCGGATTTTGCGCCAGGAACATCGCATCTATAGCGAGGCGGTGCGGATTGTGCTGGAAGGGCGGTACCGAATCGAAGGGCGGCGCGTGCTGCTGAATGCGCCGAAAGGGTTGGGGGAAATATAGTGGCGTCCGCAAAATTCAAGCCGGTGGAAGAGCAGCTCGCGTACCTGAAAAAGGGCGTGGCGGAAATCATCCGCGAAGAAGAATTGAAGGCCAAGCTGGAACAAGCGGTGAAGACCGGCAAACCGCTGCGCGTGTATCTGGGCGTGGATCCCACGGCGCCAGACATTCATCTGGGGCACACCGTGGTTCTGCGAAAACTGAAACAATTTCAGGACATGGGACATACGGCGATTTTTCTGATCGGTGATTTCTCGGCGATGATCGGCGATCCGACGGGTCAATCGGAGACGCGTCCGCCGTTGCAGGCCGAGCAGGTGCAGAAGAACGCGGAAACGTATTTGCAGCAAGTGTTCAAGATTTTGGACAAGAGCAAGACCGAGGTGCGTTACAACAATGAGTGGCTCGGGAAGCTCAGCAGCACGGAAGTGGTGCAGCTGTGCGCGCACTATCGCCTGGCGCGGATGCTGGAGCGCGAGGATTTTCGTACGCGGCTGGATGCGAACCTGCCGATTTCCGTGCACGAACTGCTGTACCCGCTGCTGACGGCTTATGACGCGGTGGCTCTGAAGTCCGACGTGGAATTGGGCGCGACCGAGCAGAAATTTAATTTACTGGTGCATCGCGAAATTCAACGCGAGTACGGATTGCCGGGGCAGGTGATTTTGACGATGCCGATTCTGGTGGGGCTCGACGGCGAACGTAAAATGTCGAAGAGCCTGGGGAATTACATCGGGATCACGGATGCGCCGGGCGAAATGTTCGGGAAGCTGATGTCCATTTCGGACGAGCTGATGTGGTCTTACTACGAACTGCTGACGGATTTTGGTTCGCCAGTGATTGTGCGGCTGCGCGAGGAAGTGCGCATGGGCGTGCTGCATCCGATGGACGCGAAAATGCAGATGGCGCACACCATCGTCGCGGGATTTCATGGGGAGGAGGCCGCGAAGGAAGCCGCGGACGAATTCCGGCTGGTGTACCGAGACCGCAAAGCGCCCACGGACATGCCGGAAATGAAATTGGCGTGGGGAACGCGGCCGCTGTATTCAGTGCTGACGGAAACGGGGCTGGCCAGTTCGCGCAGCGAGGCGGAGCGATTGATCAAGCAAGGCGCGGTGGAAGTGAATGGCTCAATCGAGAAGGACGTGAAGCGGACGATCGTGCTGAATCCGGGGGAAATGCTGGCGTTGCGCGTGGGGAAAAAGAAATTTCTGCGGGTGGTGGGATTGTAGAGGTTCGACAGCAAAAGCTTGCGCTATTTTGCGGGACGCTCGGCGAAGCGTTTCAAGCGATCGAGCCAGGCCCGGTCGCGCAGCTCGACGGCGCGGCGCGTAACCAAGCGGTCAAAGATTTTGCCGAAGGTGCTGGGCATTACGTATTCGTCGCGCATGATGACTTGTGTCGCGCCGGCTAACGGTTGCAGGTCCCACCGTTGCAATCCACGCACGCCGTAAGAATCCTGAAATTGCCATTCCAGGTGATGCTCCCATTCGTAGGCGGTGATGACTACGGTCAGTGCGAGCTCGTAACTCCGCAATTTTCCGCTGATGCGAACTTTTTGGCCAACTGCGAAATCAGATGCGCCGCCCTGGACTTCGAAGTGCGCGTCCATTTCTGTGCCGTACCAGAGCGGCATGCGTTGCGGCACGAAGAATACGAAGATTTCGTTCGGTGTAGTGGAAATTTGTGTGGCTAGTTCGACGTAGGCCATTGCGGATCGAAAGTTATCTCATAATTTGCTAGGCGAGTGAGAATTTCTGCGCGGTGCCGCTGCAGCCAGGCGCGTTTAAACTTCGACCAGGACCAGGGAGACGTCGTCGGTGGGAGGGCCTTCGCGCCATTCGGCGACGCCATCGAGGATGCCTTTCTTCATTTCGTTGAACGGCAAGAGCGATGTTTCGCGGACGATTTTCTGCACGCCTTCCACGCCGAGCATTTCACCATTGGAATTGAACACGTCAGTGATGCCGTCGGTATAGAGCACCACGCGGTCACCGGATTGAAGGTCCACATCGAGTGTGGCTTCAGCGTCCACGGCATCCGGCAGAGCGCCCAGAACCATGCTGCGGGATTCGAGCAGGCGCGGCTCTGCGCCATCGTGCGCGATCATCGCGGGAGGATGTCCGGCGCCGGCGAAGATCATGCGGCGCCCCGGACGGTCAATGCGGGCGGCGGCAACAGTAAAAAAGAAAACGGAGCTGCCGATATTGTGCATGACGAAGCGATTGAGCTGCGTGAGCATGGTGTCCAGCGCGGAACCGGCGCGCAACTGCGTCATCATTTCGGTGTAAATGCGGTTGGCCACCAGCGCGGAGCCGATGCCGTGGCCGGAAACGTCGCAAACCAGCAGATTCAAATAGCGATCGTCCAGCGAACTGACCAGGCCGAAATCGCCGCCGATGGTACGCACCGGATGATAAAAAGTTTCCACGCGCACGCCGCCCCACACCAGCGATTTCGGCGCAAGGCTTTGCTGCACGCGCGCGGCGAGCTTCAAATCTTCCTGAATTTCCTGGTGACGCTCTTCGAGTTTCTGGTTTACGTCGCGCAGTTCCTGTTCGGCGCGCTTCAGATCGGAAATGTCGGTGAAGGTGACGATGGCAAACTGGCGTCCATCGGGATCCTCGACGGTGCGAGCGCTGATGATGACCGGCAGGCGCGAACCATCTTTTTTCGGCACCACGAACTCGAAACGATTGTGGCCCGCGCGGAGACCCGTCTCGCGTTGCGCGTTAATGAAGTCCGCTTCTTCCTGGGCATAGAGGTTGTACACGTCCCAGCCGACGATTTCGTCGCTGCTCATGCCGGTCATTTCCTGGAGATTCGTGTTCACGAAAATAATGTTCTGGCAATCGTCGGAAATCAGCACACCTTCATTGAGGCTTTCGAGAACACCCTCGATTTGGTCCAGCCAATCCGGCTTTTCGACTTCCACTGACGATCCCCTTAACGGCTCAGCTGCCCGTCCGCGTATCTTACCCAATTCGTGGGAAAACCGCTAAAGGGCGAGCTGCATCATGGTCTGTACTGCCACATTTGATGCAACGAATTAGAGCCGGGGAGCGTAATAATGAGAGAGGATAATACAGGCCATTTTTCCGCCTGCAGAGAGCGCACAAATTCATGACAGTGACTGCTGCATCTACCGCGACATCCGCCACACACCGGCCGGGGCTTCCGCCGGGGCCAACAGGAGCGCCGCTGCTGGGCCTGGCGCTGCACGTTCTGCGCGACCCGCTTGCTACGCTGATGCGCGTGGCGCGGGAATATGGCGACATTGTGTGCATTCCGGTGTTTAGGCATTACCGTATTTTGCTGAATCATCCGGACTACATCGAGCAGGTGTCCATCGTCCAGCAGGCGAAGTTTCACAAGAGCACGTTGACGAAGGATGTGACGCAACGGCTGCTGGGGCAAGGCCTGCTCATCAGCGAGGGAGATTTCTGGCGGCGGCAACGGCGGCTGGCGCAGCCGGCGTTTCATCGCACGCGCATCGCGGAATACGGCACGACGATGGTGGAATGCGCCAACATGCACATGCGCAGGTGGCACGACGGCGAGGTCCGCGACATCGCGCAGGAAATGATGGCGATGACGCTGGACATCGCGGTGCGCACGCTTTTCGGCACCACGCTGAGCGTGCAGGCGGAAGCAGTGGGTGAGTCTCTGGGATTCCTGATGCGCTATTCGATGCGCAAGGCCCGTTCGCCGATCAAGGTGCCGGAGAGCTGGCCAACGCCGCGGAATCGCCGTGCGGAACGCGAGACGCAATTTCTGGATTCGCTGGTGTACGGGATCATCAAGGAGCGGCAAGCCGAAGGAAACACAAATCGCCACAACGATCTGCTGGCGCTGTTGATGGGGGCGATGGACGAAGACGGCACGCAAATGACGCCAAAGCAATTGCGCGACGAGACCATGACGCTATTCATGGCCGGGCACGAGACGACGGCGCTGACGCTTTCCTGGACCTGGTACATGCTGAGCGAAAATCCCGCGGCGGAGACGCGCTTGCACGAAGAATTGCAGCGCGTGCTTGGCGGTCGCGCTCCGGAGGTCGCGGATCTGGAGCGATTGCCGTATCTACGCGCAGTGGTGAGCGAGGTGTTGCGGCTTTATCCGGCGGCCTACATTTTGGCGCGCACTTCGATCGCGCCGTGCACGATCGGCGGCTACGATTTTCC
This sequence comes from uncultured Acidobacteriota bacterium, assembly GCA_963742475.1. Classification (GTDB taxonomy): domain Bacteria; phylum Acidobacteriota; class Terriglobia; order Acidiferrales; family UBA7541; genus Palsa-295. The sequence goes on from CAVULY010000002.1 coordinate 110,818, forward strand.
CACCGATACCACGTTCATCATGTCGCAGTGGGTGATGCACCGCGACGCGCGGTATTACCAAGATCCGGAGGTGTTTCGCCCGGAGCGGTGGCTGGATGGACTGGAGAACCGGTTGCCGGCGGGTGCTTATTTTCCGTTTGGCGATGGGCCGCGAAGATGTATTGGGCAGGGATTCGCGCTGCTGGAATTGGGTATCGTGATTGCGACGGTGGCGCAGCGGTTTCGGTTTAAGTTAGTGCCGGGGCATCGTGTGGTGCCCGATCCGCTGGTGACGCTGCGTGCGAAGTATGGGATAAGGATGACGGTGCATGCGCGGCAGTGAAAGACGCGGCGTTGTTGGCGGCTGAGGAAAGCAAAACGCAGGAATACTGCAGCGACGCAGAGAAAATCAGGGAACGGCATGCCCGGTTCGATGAACCTGAACCAGCTGCAACAAATACAAATTCAAACGTCCAACAGCCGGCGGGACGCCGGCGCTACGGCTATTTTACAAATTCTGGTTGCTCACCTTTGTCCCAAGGATCGTAGGTTAGGCTGAAGCGAATGCGTTCTGGAATCGTCGGGTGGGAATAAAACATAAAAACAGTGACAGGGCTGGGCGCGGGATCGGAAAGGTCCACTTCGCCGAGAACCTGAAACGCTTGCGCGGCGATCTGGCTGGAATCGGGCGTTAGCCCGTGAGTGACTTCCAGACCGTATTGATCGGCCTGATGTTCGAAGTGACGGCTGACGGCGCTTTGCACAGGGCTGGCGATGAAAGAGTAGATGGAAATAAGAAGTAAGAGCGCGGGGAGCGAAGCCCAATCGTCAACTCCGCGGATGCCCCAGGGGCCGCTTAACCGCCGCAGCAGCCAGCTAATGCTTCGGAAGCCGAGATACAACAACACCAACACGAATAGATCACCAAAGATCAAACCTTTCCAGACGTGGTTGAGAACGTAATGCCCCATTTCGTGTCCGACGACCATCACAATTTGCGGTGTGTTCATCCTGGCGATCGTGTTGTCCCATACGACGATTCGTTTTGACGCGCCGATGCCGGTGACGTAGGCGTTCAGCTCCGTGGTTTTTTCTCCCGCCCCCATCCAGAACATCCGCTCCGGTGGAATGTTCACACCGGCGCGCTCGACCATTTTTTCCAGACTGGCTGTAAGCGCCGGATCTTTTTGCTGGAGAGCTTCGAATTTGTGGAACATTGGATCCACGATCACGGGCTGAATGAAGACCAGCATCACGGAAATGGGCACCCACGCCAGCCAGAAATAGAACCACCAGAAGCGCGGGCTCCAGCGAATGACGGCGTAAAGAATCGAGACGAGAATAATTCCCAGCAGGATTCCCAGGAACTGCCCTTTAGTCCAATCCCAGAACCAGGAGCCCCAGCTCTGAATACTGAGACCGTATTTTCGCTCGACGGAATTTTCGTAGACGTTCGAGGGTAGGCCGAGAATAGCCATCGTCAAGATCAAGAGCGGCGCGAAGATCGCGGCTTGGATGAAGCGATTCCGCGAAACAGTTTCAGCCCAATCGCGAAATTGCGGTCCGAATTTCCAGAAAAGAATCACCCAGAGGACGAAGATACCGTAGAAGAAGTCGATCCAAGCGAAACGCGCGTGAAAGCGGCCCAGGTCGCGCGCTTTGCGATAGAGGTCGGGCGGCAGTGTGTAGGCGGTGACTTTCTTTTCCGAGGCTTGCGGCTGCGCAATCGGGGCAGCTGTTTCGGGGGCGCTCGCAGGCGGTTCCGAAGACTGTGACGCGAGAGCGGCGACGCCAGCAGCGTGCGCGGGCAGGCCGCCCAGCGCAGGCGAGACGACTTGCAGCGCCAGCGACAACAAGATCAAGCGTAAAAGAGCTTTCATCATCGCTCCGATCTGCTCACAACCGCCCTGTCCGTGTGGAACGGCAGGCGGGGATTATGACTTGGGCGTGGAGGCGGCGCAAGGTTCTGCGGGCGAAGACCAAAGATAGGTTGCGACCCTGAATGGAATACAACGTGCCCTGGGAGTGGAGACTTTTGTACCTGCCGGGAAGTACAGGGTGCCTCTTAGGGTGCGAGACAGAACGCCAATTGCCATCGCCGGAAGCGGGCGGATAGAATTGAGGTCTGGGAAACTGCCACGAGGGAGAAGCACGATGAAAATCGCACATTGGAGCCTGGGGATTCTGCTGATTATGCCGGTGGGCATCGCGGCGGGGCAGCCGCAACCCGCGCCACAGGAAGCACAGGCGCCTGCACCGGCGCCGGCTCCTGCCGATTCCCTGGCTGCCGCAGCCAAGGCGGCGCGCGACGCCAAGAAAGATCAGGCCAAACCGACTCGCGTGTGGGATGACGATAGCGTTCCCAAGGCCAAAGATGAAATCAGTGTTGTGGGTCAGGCGCCGGCTGCCGACGATAGCGGTAATCCTGCCGCGGCGGCGCCCGATGCAGCAGCGAACACCGCAGGCGCGGCCGATGGTTCCGCAGACAGCAAAGCTGCAAGTAAAAGCGATCGTTCAGGCCTCGAAAACTCCATTGCGAATGCCAAGTACAAATTGGCGACGATCAAGGTTGACCTGGACCTCGCGCAGCGAACCTATACCCTGGATTCGCAGATGTATTACATCAAGCCGGACTACAAGTCGGACACGGCCGGCGCGGCCAAACTGCAGGATGAGCAGGACCATATCGCAGCGAAGCAGCAGGAAATGGACGAAGAGCAGAAGAAAATCGACGACCTGGAAACCGAACTTGCCAAGCTCCCGGCGGCACCTGCCCCGGCGAGCGGCGAGAGTTCAAACTAGGCCCGACCGCGGCGGTCGCGGTCTCGGCCACCACGGAATAGCACCCCTACTAATAGTATATATTTTTCTTGACACACTAGCCCCCCCGGCGCAATATTCCCCACGTTAACGCTGCGTTACCCCAATGTTGCTGCTGGTGTAGCCCGGCGCAGCACTATTTTCAATTCCCCGGTTACGGCCGCGCACTTTCACACTTCAATCGAGAGGGACGATGCTGAATTTAGCGGGTGGCACGGTGCAATGTTTGAATCCGGAATGCATCGCGCGGGGGCGCTGGCTGCGCCTGCACGATGCGCCGCAGGAACGCTGCAACAGTTGCGGAGCGCCTCTGCATAGCGTGCCGCCGCCGCTGCCGCCGAGGTTTCGTATGCGCGCACGGCCGATGAGGAGTTACCGGCCCATGGGGCGCGGACGCTGAAGTTGTTGCGCGGCTGAACTGCTGGGTTCAGGCACGCGGGTTAAATTCCACCAGCGAAATAACAGGCGCAAGCAAATGAAAAGGCCCGAGGGAACCAGCCACCTCGGGCCTTTTCATTTTTGCAGCCGCTGCGCATTCGCCCTAGAAGTAAAACTTCAAGCCGAATTGAATGATGCGCATGCCACGGTCGGTGGAAATTTGGCCGAACGTGGAGCTGCCGCCCGCATTGTCTGGATTCAAGAATTGAACGTGGTTAAAGGCATTGAAGAATTCGGCGCGGAACTCGAGCGATGTGGTTTCGGTGACATGAGTGCTCTTTGTGAGCGATAGATCGAAGTTGTTGATTCCCGGTCCCCGTAACGCATTGCGGGACAAGGTTCCGAACGTGAATAAATGGGAACTCCCGGACTCGGGAACCGTCAAGATTATCGGTCCAATGCAATTGTAGGAACTGGGATTGAACCAGAAGTTGCCGGTTGCGCTTCCGGATAAGCAGCTCGCGGTGTTGGTGGGGGTGCTGTTGAAAGTATTCGTCGTGTTGCGAGGATTCAAGTATTGGATCGGTCCAATTAAATCGGGACGATCTAACCCGTTTCCTTGCTGGCTGGAGTCATTACCCGAGTACAACGTAATAGGCTGCCCCCCTTGAAAGGTGGCAATGCCATTGAATTGCCAGCCCCCCGTGACTTTCTTCAGGAAAGCGTTCTCAACGTGGCGATCGAGAGGAAGCTGCCAGATACCGCTGATGACCAGGCGCTGGTTCACGTCGAAATCCGCGAGCGCGCGGTCCAGCCTGGGGTCGAGCGGGTCAGTGTAAGTGGAGGAGCGAGAGCGGAAACCGGAACTGAGGTCAATCACTTTTCCCCAGGTGTAGGCGCCTCGCAAAGCAAATCCCTGGCTGAATCTTTTGTCAACGGTGAGTTGGAGCTCGTCGCTGTCCGAAAGTCCATTGCTGAAATTCGTATAGATCTGGAATACTCCGGTGAGTGTACCGTTAGGATCGGTGGGCGTAGTACCGCCAACACAAGCCGCCATCGGCCTGGAGCAGTACTCGCTGACGAAACCAAAATCGTTGAGTTGTTCCATTTCCACTGTAGGATTCGGAAAGTTGGTCTCGGAAGTGGAGATGAGCTTGCGGCCAAGACTGCCGACGTAAACGGCTTCCACCATGGTGTCTTTGGTGGCCTGCCATTGGAATCCGTAGTTGAAGTTTTCTGAATAGGGAGTGCGGAAATGTGGATTGGTTGTGTATCCGTAGGAGATCTTCGGGTTGCCAAAAGTTCCCACAGCCGATGGAGGGAACGGGAAAACGTTGGTAAAGCCGAAGGTGCCAAAGGGATCGGCCACCGGATCTCCAGTGGTGCCGGCAAAGTCTGAGGCTGCGAATGTACTTTCGTTGGCGACGCCGGCAAACGGAGGCAACCCACCAAACTGCAGGTTAAGTGCTCCGTCTTCGATATCGTAGAAGATGCCGAAGCCACCGCGCATCACAAGCTTCCCGCTGCCGAGCATGTCCCACGCGAATCCGAAGCGGGGGGCAAAATTATTGTAGTCGGGATAAACGAGAGCGCGATTGGGAGTGCCCGGATCGCCGGGATACAGGATTCCCGGAGGGGCGTCTGGAAAGACGGTGGATTGCTGGCCCGGGAAAAGACCTAGAATCTCGTTATGAATGTCGTATTGCGGGATGTAATAGTCCCAGCGAAGCCCGTAGTTGAGAGTTAGGCGAGCGAGAACTTTCCAGGTATCCTGCGCGTACAAACCAACCGAACCGGTGCGAATTCCGTAGGTGGATTTGGAATTCTGATAGTAATTGTCCCAGAACCCACCCACAAAATCGGCCAGATAGCTGCCAGTATACGGAGATTGATAATTTCCGATATCAAATCCGCCATTGTTGTAATAGTCGTAATTGAAATTCAGTTGGAGGCGGGTGACGTCCGCGCCAAATTTGAGTTCGTGCTTGCCGCGAGTCCAGGTGAGGTTATCCGCCCACTGAAATGTATTGTCGGCCAGCGTGGTGGGGCCCTGTACCGAAGATCCCAAGTTGAATTCGGGAGTAAAGATAACGGGAGGTGAGACGCCAGCAGGATCATCCGGATTCACGTTGGTGAAGCCGAGGGCGGAAGGAGAAGTCGTATCGGACGGAACCGCCTGAAGCGTGTTGGTGCGATTGGCGCCGAAACGGAACTCATTGGTCAGAGTGTAGGCGAGAAGACGTGGTTCCATGTGAGGGTGCCAATTTGATTTCGGAAATTGGTGCTGTTCGCGCCGCCGATCGGGGAGGACGTGGTCGTGGGAAGCGGATAGATGGTGCGATTGTCGTCAATCAAGTACACAAACGAGAGCGTATCCTTGGAGCCGAAATTGTGGTCAATGTGAAGAATACCCTGATCATCGTCAATGGGTTCATTGGGTGAGCCGATGAAACCAGAAGAGTTAGGAACGTTGGGCAGGGGCAAGTACTTGGTTATGTAGTTCTGTATCACGGGATTGACCAGGGATCCGTTCGTCCCGACTCCGCCGAGACCTGGAGCACTCATGTCATTAAACGGAATGTTCGCGCCGGTGTAGGGATTTGTCAGTTGCGTGCCGTTGGGATCGGTACAAGCGCCGGCCCCGGTGTAAGTAGCGCAAAGATCGCCGAAGTTGCCCGTTCTTTCTGTGGGAGTTAAAACAGTGAGCTGCTGAGACGTGTTGCCTTCGCGCGTCCGAGCTCCTTGATATGCAAGAAAGAAGAAAGTTTTATTCTTCTTGATAGGTCCACCAAAGGTCCCGCCAAAGACGTTGCGCTGGAATGTCTGCTTGGGCAGACTTGGAGGAAGAAAATAATCACGGGCGTTCAAAGCGGTGTTCCTCAAGAACTCGAAACCATCGCCGTGAAAGCTATTGGTTCCCGATTTTGTAATCTGGTTGACGATACCGCCGGAAGTGCGGCCGTATTGGGCGTCGTAATTGTTGGTGAGAATTTTGAATTCTTCGACGGCGTCCGGGTTGGGACTGACCACAATGTTGTTGCCGAGGAAGTCAGTGTTATTGGCGCCGTCCAGAAGAAACGTCAAGGATTCGGAGCGCTGACCGCTGACGGAGAACGGGTTTCCGGAAGTATCGTCGGGATCCGCGGCGTAAACGCCGGCCTGGAGCAGGCCGAGTTGCAGCGTGTCCCGGCCAACTAGCGGTAGAGAGTTAATCATCTGCTGATTCTCAACTTTTCCCAGGACGGCGCCGGTGGTGTCCACCTGAACTACGTTCGCTGCAACCTCAACCGTCTGAGTTTCCTCCCCGATTTTCAGTGCTACATCCTGGCGGCCATTTTGATTCAACTCGAGGACGATGCCGTCCTGCAGAAAGATTGAAAAGCCGGGCTTGTCGACGGTCAGTTTGTAGGTACCAACCTGCACCAAATCGAAGAGGTATGAACCGTCGGAGCCTGTGGTGGTGGTATGCGATATGCCTGTGCCGGTGTTGGTGAGCGTCACCTTAGCGCCAGGTACCACGCCGCCGGATTGATCGGTGACGGTGCCGCGGAGGGAGGCCTTGTTCTGGCCCCAAGCCGTACCGCTCAGGACTGCGAGGAACAAAACAACGAATCCACAGCGAAGCAGCGCACGAAGAAGTCTCACACCCCACCTCCAAGAATGTCCGCTTACCCAGGACGCGCGGCACGTGGAGTTGTAGGGCCCGTTCAGCTGTAGAAGAATCGAGAGCGACGGTCTCGCCCCGCTATGATGCTCAACCCAGGACAACGCCCCAATTGCAGCAACTCACACATCCCCGATGCGGGAATCTATAGAACTGCGCGGCGAGGAAGTCAAGAAAGAAGCGCTTATGGAAGCTATCAAAGCGATTGAAGTGAGTGACTTGGAGTCAAATTGCCGCGACAGAAGAGGGGGAGCGGCCGGTGGGGGTGCCGGCCGCTCATGGGCATTGGGGTGATGGAGGTGCAGACATTCGAGGCGCTTTGGAGAGCCCCGAACACGACTCAGTGTGCCTGTAAGCAGTGGCGACGTCGATAGCCCGCTCGGCCCATTTCGGCCCAGTACGAAAGTACGCGAAAGTTGGTTCGTGGCAGTTTCGCTTTGCGTGGAGACAGCGCACGGCGCGTGTGGCGGGGATTGAATGGCGCGGCGCGCGGTGGTAGGCTCGCCGAAGCAGTTGCCTTGACGTCACGCGCAGACGTGCGCTTCGAACTGCCCGGTATCATCCTTGGGCGCCACTGGAATAAAACTCGACCGCAAGCCAGCTGTGGCAGCGCAAACCTTGGTGTACGTGCGCCAACTTCTGGTGGAACTGGGCAGTACGCGGGGTCTGGAGGAGCTGGGCGCGCGCGGCACAAAGGCGCACCTGGAGCGCGAGCTGGGGCTCGGCAGCCTGGAGCGTGTGGAATTGATGCTGCGCCTGGGCGACGCCAGCGGCGTGCGTTTGCCGGATCGCGTGGTGGCCGAAGCCGACACGGTGCAGGATCTGGTGGACGCGATCCTGCGCGCAGAAACGGGTGACGACGGAAATGGCACCGGCGCTCGCGGCGCGACGGCCCTGGTTGCTTCTGCTCCCACCTCTACGCTCACTTCATCTGCAGCTGCCTCCGCAGCGCCTGCGATTCACCCGGACATCGAACAACAAATTCGCCAGGCGGAAACTCTGAGCGAAATCCTGCGCCTGCGCGGGCGCGGCGAACCCGGCCGCAGCCACATTCAAATCTACGAAGAAGACGAGCAGTTGCGCACGATCACGTTCGGCGAATTGTACGAGCGCGCGTCCGTGGTAGCGGCGGAATTGCGCCGCCGCGGCCTGGAACCAGGACAGACCGTGGCGATCATGCTGCCCACCTGCGCCGATTTTTTCTGGAGCTTTGCCGGGATTTTGCTGGCGGGCGGAATTCCGGTGCCGATTTACCCGCCGTTCCGGGCGGACCGCATCGCGGAATACGCCGCGCGGCAATCGAACATCCTGCGCAATGCGGAAGCGCAATTTTTGCTGACCTGGCGGCAAGCCGAAAATCTGGCGAAGCTTCTGAAGCCGCGCGTGCCTTCGTTGCGCGAGGTGCTGAACGCGCAAAAACTGGCGAGTGCCGCGGCGAATCCGGAACAGCCAACGGGCGAATGGCGGCCGGTGCAGCATTTGTCGCATCATGCGCGCGGCGAAGACATTGCCTTCCTGCAATACACTTCCGGCTCAACGGGTGATCCCAAAGGCGTGGTGCTGACGCACGCAAATCTGCTCGCAAATATTCGCGCGATTATTGCGGGCATCGATGTGCAGCCGACCGACGCTTGCGTTTCCTGGTTGCCTCTCTATCACGACATGGGATTGATTGGCGCCTGGTTCGTTCCGCTGTATACGGGCATTCCGCTGGTGGTGATGTCGCCGCTGGCGTTCCTGAGCCGGCCCGAGCGCTGGCTGCGCGCGATTCATCGCCACCGCGCCACGATTTGTCCTGCGCCCAACTTTGCGTACGAGCTATGCGTGCGAAAAATCGCGGAGAAGGATCTGGAAGGGCTGGACCTGAGTTCGTGGCGCGCTGCGACCAACGGAGCGGAACCGGTGCGCGCCGAGACGATGGAAAGATTCGCGAAGCGTTTCGCGCCGTACGGATTTCGGCGTGAAGCGTTGATGCCAGTGTACGGGCTGGCGGAGGCGACGCTGGCGGTGTCTGTGCCGCGGCTTGGCGCTGGATACAAGGTGGACCGGATCGAACGCGCGCAATTTGAATCGGAGGGCCATGCGGTGCCGGTTGCAAGCGCCGATGCGCCTGCGCTGGAGTTCGTCAATGCCGGGAAGCCGGTGCCGTCGGTGGAAGTTCGCATCGTGGACGCGGACGGACGCAATTTGGGAGAACGCCGCGAGGGCCGGCTGTGGTTTCGCGGCCCTTCGGCGACTAGTGGCTACTACCGCAATCCTGCAGCGACGCGCGATTTGCTGCGCGACGGCGACTGGATCGATTCGGGTGATCTGGCTTACTGGGGCGACGGCGAGATTTACATCACCGGCCGCGCGAAAGACGTAATCATCAAAGCGGGGCGGAACCTTTATCCGCACGAGGTGGAGGAAATTGCGGGACGCGTCGCCGGAGTGCGCACCGGATGCGTGGTGGCGTTCGGCGCGCCGGACGAGCGCACTGGAACGGAGCGGCTGGTGGTGGCGGCCGAGCTGCGCGACGTGGCCGCGGCGAAACGCATCGAGGGCGAAATTGCGCGCGCAGTAGACGAAGCGATGGGCATGCCTCCCGATGTGGTTGTGCTGCTGCCGCCGCAGTCCATTCCGAAAACTTCCAGCGGGAAATTGCGGCGTAGCGAAACGCGGCGGCTTTTCCTGGAAGGAAAGCTGGGCCAGAAACAACAGGCGCCGTGGGTGCAGATCGCGAGATTTGGCAGTGCGCGGCGCGGCGCCACGGGTTTGGAGTTGGCTCCAGCGCGCGGCCAGAAGCACGATCGAATTTCTGTATGGCGTGTACGCGCTAGCCGCTTTCGCGGTGATTCTGATTCCGCTGTGGATTCTGGTGACGCTCACGCGAGACCAGCGGCGCGCAGCGAACCTGGTGCATCGCGGCGCACGCATGATGCTGGCCGCCGCCGGCGTACCGGTGGAAATTCTGGGCGGCGAAATTCTGCAGCAGAGAGCGAAAACGGGCCCGTGGATTTTTGCGCCGAACCATTCCAGTTATCTGGACGTTCTGGTGATGTTGGCATTCATGCCGCCCGATGTGCGCTACGTGGCCAAGGGCGAGATTCGCGGCATGCCGTTCATGGGCACGCTGGCCGGGCGCAGCGGACACTTTGCGTTCGACCGCAGCGATCCGCAGGCGCGCATACGGCAAGCGGAAGAAGTGAACACGGCGCTGCGCAAAGGCGAATCGGTGGTGATTTTTCCGGAAGGAACGTTTACGGCGTCGGCGGGCATACGCCCGTTTCAATTGGGCGCGTTCAAAGCGGCGGTGGATACGCAGCGGCCGATTTGCGCTGTGTCCGTGCGCGGCGCGCGGCAAGTTCTGCGCGACAAGACGATATTGCCGCGGCCCGGGCATGTGACGCTGACGTTCAGTCCGCCAATTGCGCCCAATCCCGAGGCCGGAAACGACTGGCACGAAATTGTGCGCTTGCGTGATGCGACTCGCGAAACCATTGCGCTGAATTCAGGCGAAGCGCTTATTTAGTTGGCGCCCCACTCGCCGATCGCAAAGTTCTACTGCTGGTCCAGCACGAAATGCACAGTGACGAGCGTTTCCACCTCGACGGGCTCTCCGTTCAGGCGCGTCGGCTGATAGCGCCACTGGCGCACCGCTTGCGTTGCCGCGTTCGCGAGCAGCGGACTTCCGCTGATTACTTCCAGTTGGCGGACGCTGCCGTCGGTGGCGATGATCGCGCGCAAGTAAACTGTGCCGGCGAGATGAATCGCTCGCGCGATGGCGGGATATTGCGGCTGCACTTTGTAGATTAGCGCGGCTGCCATCACGCCTTCACCGCGGGGCAGGGGCGCTTTGTGCTGCGGCGGTTCGGGCTTCCTGATTTCGATAGACTTGCCGCCAGCTTCCGCACCGGGAATCCACGCGCCCAGACCTGGAGGGCCGTCCATCCCGCCGTCGCCGATTCCTGGCGCGGAATCGCCGCTTGCGCTGGATGTGCTTGCGTTATTGAACGGACGAGCGGGCGTGGGAGATGTGGGCTTCGCGCAGAAGAGGCAAGGGACCGGCCTGTTCTCGGCGCTGTTGAGTGGATGCGCGTGCGGCGGTGCAGGTTTTTCTGCTGCGTCACCTCCGCCGCGATAGGGTGGCGTGGGCGTCACGTTGAATTGTCCGGGCAGGACGCCCGGCGTGATCAGCGGCCACAACAACATTCCGCCAAGCAGCGCTGCTTCGAGCAGAATCGAAATGAGCAGCGCTTTGCGGCGCAAGTTGCGCGCGCGGTCGCGTGAATCAGCGTCGTTTTCCAACATACACTGCGACAAGCTGCCAAGATCGCTCACGGACACACCTCCGCCGAATCATTCGCACACAGGGAAACGACATCCAGACGCGGCGCGTGAAGAAATGGCCTGAATTCATGCGGCCGTTGAAAGGCTCACGGCCGGGCCGCGTCCGACGATGCTGCGGAGTTCGCGCGATCTCTGTAGGGATAGACACCGCAGCTGGCGAGTTGTGCCCAGCAGGGGCTGTCTGATTGCGAGGATGAGGCGAAAATGCCCATACCGCGGCGATTGGTTCTTGTAAACCCCTGTAGACAAATTGTTTACAAGAATCGTACCGAGAACATGCATCACTTTGAACCTGGCGTGCGTCTAATTCGCTATCATCGCTAAGTTGTAGCTTTTCTTAGAGGATGGAGGGGGAAGTCATAATGAGCCGAAACTCAATAGAGACGGTGGGAGTTCGTTATACCGGCTGGGCGGCATTGAACCGCGACCCGCTGGAAGACCGCGTGGAATTCACCTGTCCGCAGTGCGGGGAAAAGGGAACGAAGGCTGCGCGGAGGCCGCGCGCGGCGTATCACTTCACCGACGGGTTCGTACAGGACCTGGAAGGTGAGGCGACCACGTGCCGCAGCTGCAAGAATTCGCTGCGAGTTGTCCCGGTAGTGATGTTGCACGACCAGGACGAGAAGCGGCGATTCCAGGCAGTGTTTGCGCTGGATCCGTATTCGAACAACTAATCCCAGTCCAACAGGAAGGGAGCTGCATCGCTTTCGGTGTGTTACCCGAGCGAAGGTTTCTTTCGGGCGTTGAACCGGAAACAAAAGGGGGAAAAGAGCTGAGGCTCTTTTCCCCCTTTTGTTTGTATGGCGAGGTTATTCAACTGTTCGATGCGCGTCAGCGCCAGCTGCCGCGATATCCACACTCATAGCGCAGACGATTCAACTCGCGGCGTTCGTGTTCCGCTTGGCGGCTGTAGAAACCGTGGCGCGCGATGGCGCGATCCAGTTCGAATTGCTCCTGGCGCAGACGCTGCTCGCAGCGCGGGCCTTCGTCCGCAGCGCGGACCGACCCGGGAGTGCCCAGTAGCAACAAACCCCCAAACGCCACAGCAGCTAGCATCAACTTTCTGGACTTGATTAACATGGCGACCTCCATGGCAGCCGGGGAACCTGCTGGTGGTTTCCTGTGCGTGGCTGCCTATCTATGCAACCCGGAAAAGGACGGGAAGTCGCGTTGCTCAGGGCCTCATGATGTTGGGGATCAATTGGTGAGGATGGACGAAGGGCTCACCTTCGACGTCCAGGTGCAAATGGTGAGCTTCCAGGTCGCGGCGGACGTGATCAAAAGCTTCGTCCACGGAATCTGCAAACTGCAGAAGCTTGTAATCGCGCTCGTTCACCGTGCCGGTACGGACCATGTGGCGCCAATTGAGTACTTTGTCCCAGTATTTTCGGCCGTAGATCAGAATCAGGTGATGCGAGGAGAGCTTATTGGTCTGCAGCAGCGTGAGCATTTCCCACAGCTCGTCCATTGTGCCGAAGCCACCGGGAAAGACGATGAGGGCTTTGGCCATCTGCGCGAACCAGAGCTTGCGCATGAAGAAATAGTGGAAGTAGAAATTCAGGTCGGGCGAGATGTAGCGGTTGGAAGTCTGCTCGTGCGGTAGCTGGATGCTGAGGCCCACGGAAGGGCCGCCAGCTTCCGCGGCGCCGCGATTCGCTGCTTCCATGATTCCGGGACCGCCGCCGGAGCAGATGACGAAGCGGCGCGGCTGATTGCCGAGAGTCATAGCCCACGAAGTGATGCGATGGGAAAGCTCGCGGGCGTCTTCGTAGTAGCGCGACATTTCCAGCAGCGAGCGCGCCGAGGAGATTTTCGCGCGCCATGCAGGTGTGCGCTGTCCGCGCGCGGCCGCTTTCGTACGTTTCAGGTGCGCCAATGCGTGGTCGCGCGATTGAATGCGGGCTGAGCCGAACATCACGATGGTGTCGCCGATGTTGGCGCGGCGCAGCCGGTTCAGGGGATCGAGATATTCCGCGAGGATGCGCAGCGGGCGCGCACCGAGGCTTTCCATGAACTGCGGATCTTCGTAGGCCGCTTTGGGCAGCGGCCGGTGTTTGGACCGTTTTCCGGAACGCTTCATCGTCTATTCCTCAATTCACACGCCAGCTTCCGCCGGTCTTCCTGTCGTGACGTCTTGCTGCGCTCGTTTGTACCGCATCCATTCTAGGAGAACGCGGGCGAAATGCCAGTCGCGGAGCTTGCCGGCAGTGCTGTGTAAGCAACGCGTGTGTGCCGCGGCGAATCAGATACACTGGACAGGTACACGGATTTGGGATGGAACGTGTGAATCGCATGTTATTTCGGCGTTTATTTCGCTGTGCTGCGGTCGCTGCGCTCGCGGCGACGGTGCTCTTCGTCGCGCCGTTTGCGCGCTGCCAGGAGGCGCCCGCGGGACCTCTGCATCCGAAGCCTGGCGCGCAGCCCGAGCAGCTTTCGCCCGCGGACCAGCAGAAGCATGCGATTCGCGTGCGCGTGAACGAAGTGACGGCGCCGGTGATCGTCCGCGACCCGAAGGGTGAGATGGTCTTCGATTTGCGACAGGATAATTTCCGTGTGTACGACAATGGCGCGGAACAGAAGATCGACCATTTCGACGTGGGCGGCGATCCTTTATCGATCGTGCTGGTGATTGAGGCCAGCTCGCACATACAGCCGATGTTTCCCAGCATCAAGCATGCGGGAATCGTGTTCAGCGAAGCGGTGATGGCGCTAACGTCGGAAGCGGCGGTGATCAGCTACGACAGCACGGTGGACCTGCGCACGAAATTCACCACGGATTCGGACAGCGTGCAATATGCGATCGAACATCTGCCGCTGGGCGTGAATGATTCGCTGCTGTACGACGCGATGGCCAAGGGCATCTCGATGCTGGAAGAGCGGCCAGCAGTGCGACGGCGAATTATGCTGGTGATCGGCGAGGCGCAGGATTCAGGCAGCGAAAGCCGGCTGGGTGAAGTGTTGCGGCACGCGCAACTGGCGAACGTGACCATCTACTCGATCGGGCTGAGCACGGCGATGGCGGATTTGCGCGCGAAGCCGGATTACGTGAATGATTCGCCGGACCTGATGGCGCTGGCGGTATTTCTGGTGAAGACCGGCAAGAATGCGCTGACGGCGAATTCGCTGGCGGTGGCGAGCAAGGCTACGGGCGGATTGCATGTGGATACAGTGCGCGATCGCTCGATCGAGAAAGCGATTGATGATATTGGTGGCGAGCTGCACGCGCAGTACACGATCGGGTATCGTCCGGTGGGAGATGATCCGGAGGGCTACCACGAGATAAAAGTCGTAGTGGACCGGCCAAATGTTTCAGTCCGCACGCGGCCGGGATATTACGTCGCGCCACCCTCGTAGCAGACGAGCGGTGCGGCGATGGTTTCGTAGCGCCGGCGTCCCGCCGGCTCTTTGGGTTTAGAATCGTTGCGTGGTGACGATTCGAGATCGAGGCAGACTTCCGCATTGGGAAAGCTCTCACGCATGCTATTTCGTAACGTTTCGTTTAGCCGATTCCCTGCCGACGAGCGTTCTGCGCCAGATCGAACTGGAGCGGATTGATATTGTTCGCACGGCAGAGGCGATGAAGCGCAAGCTTTCTGCTGTCGAGCAAAGACGCCTTACCGCGCTCAGCGGCGAGAGAATCGAAGAGTATCTGGATGCAGCTACGGGATCGTGCTTTATTGGCGAACCGGCCGTAGCCGAAATGATCGCCCACGCGCTGCAGTACTTCGAAGAGGTTCGTTACCGGCTTTTCGCCTGGTGTGTAATGCCAAACCACGTTCACGTTGTTTTTCAGCCGCTGGCGGATCATACCCTCGCGGGAATTGTGCATGGATGGAAGAGTTATACCGCAAAGGAAGCGAACCGATTGTTGCAGCGGACGGGAGTTTTCTGGCAACGCGAATACTACGATCATTTGGTGCGCGATGAGGGAGACTTCCGCCGCGTTGTGCGGTACGTGCTGGAGAATCCGAATAAGGCCGGGTTGCGCGAGTGGCCCTGGGTGAGTGCCGCGCTGGCTCCTTAATTCAAGGCAAAAGAGCCGGCGGGACGCCGGCGCTACGAAAGGCGTGGCGCGACCGGCGATCCCGCTAACATAGCGATACGCTATTTTTTTTCGGGTTCGGGCGGCGTTACGGCTGCGACTCCGGCGGCTTCCTCTTCTTCCAGGATGGCGGCGGCTGCGGCGATGCGGTCGCCTTCTTCCAGGCGCAGCAGGCGGACGCCCTGCGTGGAGCGCCCGGCTTCGCGAATTTCGCCGGAGTGCACGCGGATGACTTTGCCCTGACCGGTGATGATCATCACGTCGGAATCTTCGCGGACTTGCAGAGCCGCGACGACGGGACCATTGCGGTCGGTGGATTTCAGGTTGATCACGCCCTTGCCGCCGCGCGAGGTGACACGATATTCGGCGAGCGGGGTGCGCTTGCCGTAGCCCTTTTCGGCGACGGTGAGCATGAGCGAAGTGAGCGATTCGCGAATCTGATCGCTTTCCAGGTCGTCAAGATTTTTCGTATCTTTCTTGTATTCCTTCTCGATGATCCCGAAATCAGGCTGCACCGCGTCCATGCTGACGACGAAATCTCCCTTGGCGAGATCCATGCCGTTGACGCCGCCGGCGGCGCGGCCCATGGAGCGCACTTCCGTTTCGCGGAACAGAATGGCCTGGCCGTCGTGGCTGGCGAGGAAAATCATCTGCATGCCGTCGGTGAGTTTCGCGCCGATGAGTTCGTCGGTGCCATCGAGATTGATGGCGATGATGCCGGAAGGACGCGGATTGGAAAATTCGGCGAGGCCGGTTTTCTTCACGGTGCCGTTTTTGGTGGCGAGGAAGACGTAACGATCGGCTTCTTCCAGATTGCGCGCGGAGACGACGGCAGTAAGTTTTTCATTTTCCTGGAAACGCACCAGGTTGGAGATGGCTTTACCGCGTGTGGCTGCGGCGGCCTCGGGAATTTCGTAAACCTTCAACCAGTAGATGCGGCCTTTGGACGTGAACAGCAAGATGTAGCTGTGCGCGGAGGCGACGAAGAAATGCTCGACGAAATCGTCTTCGCGCGTTTTGGCGCCGATGCGGCCTTTGCCGCCGCGTGACTGGTGGCGATAGGTTTCCACTGAGGTGCGCTTCACGTAGCCCGCGTGGCTGACGGTGATGGCCATTTCCTCGTCTTTGATAAGGTCTTCGAGCTTGATTTCCTCGACGCGGTCCACGATCTGTGTGCGGCGCTCGTCGCCATAGGATTTAATGATTTCGCGCAATTCGGCGACGATGACGGCCTTCAGTTTCTTTTCGCTGGCGAGAATTTCGCGGAGTTCGGCGATTTGTTCGCGGATTTTCTTCAGCTCGGCAAGAATGTCGTCAATGGAAAGCTGCGTCAGGCGGTGCAATTGCAGTTCGAGGATGGCGTCAATTTGCGGAAAGCTGAGGCCGACGACTTCCGCGGGCATGCCGTATTTCTTGTTGACCAGCTTTACGCCGGCGATGCTCTTGGCTTTGCCGTCTTCGGAAATCTTTACGGTCTTGTTGGCGAAGAACTCGTGCAAGTTTTCGCGGGCGTTGGCGCGGCTGGAGGAACCGCGGATCACGCGGATAACATCGTCGAGATAATCGAGGGCGATCTGGTAGCCGAGCAGGATGTGCTCGCGCTCTTCGGCTTTGCGCAGTTCGTACTGCGTGCGGCGGCGCACCACGTCCACGCGGTGCTCGATGAAAAGGCGCAGCAGGTCCAGCAGGCCCAGCTCGCGGGGCTGTCCGGCGACGATGGCCAGCAGGATCATGCTGAAGGATTCCTGCATCTGGGTGTGCTTGAAGAGGTGCGCGAGAATAATTTGCGGCTCTTCGTCGCGCTTCACTTCGATGACGATGCGCATGCCGTCGCGGTCGCTTTCGTCGCGAATGTCGGCGATGCCTTCGATCTTTTTATTCTGGATGAGGCCGGCGATATTTTCGATCAGGCGCGCTTTGTTGACCTGATAAGGGAGTTCGGTGACGACGATGTCCTGGCGATCCTTGCCGCGCTGCTCGATCGCGACTTTGGCGCGCACCTGGAAGGAGCCGCGGCCGGTTTTGTAGGCCTGCTCGATGCCTTCGCGGCCGTAAATGTAACCGGCGGTGGGAAAATCGGGGCCGGGGACGAGCTTCATGATTTTTTTCAGGTTGGCTTCGGGCTCTTCGATCAGCACGATCGCAGCTTCGACGACTTCTTTCAGGTTGTGCGGCGGAATGTTGGTGGCCATGCCGACGGCGATGCCGGATGAGCCGTTGACGAGCAAGCTGGGAACACGGGTGGGCAGGACGACCGGCTCTTTTTCGCTTTCATCAAAGTTAGGAACGAACTCGACGGTTTCCTTTTCGATGTCCGCCAGCATTTCTTCGGCGATTTTTGAGAGGCGCGCTTCGGTGTAACGCATGGCCGCCGGTGGATCGCCATCCACGGAGCCGAAATTTCCCTGACCGTCCACGAGCGGGTAGCGCATGTTGAAATCTTGCGCGAGGCGGACCAGGGCGTCGTACACGGGAGCATCACCGTGCGGATGAAACTTGCCGAGGACTTCGCCGACAATTTTGGCGCACTTGCGGTAGGACTTGGTGGAGGTGAGGCCGAGCTCGTACATGCCGAAGAGGATGCGGCGGTGCACGGGCTTGAGGCCGTCGCGGACATCGGGCAGGGCGCGGCCGACGATCACGCTCATGGCGTAATCGAGGTAGGACTTCTTCATTTCCGATTCAATATCAACCGGAGTGGTGATGGACTTATCTAGTTCTTCGGCCACTGAGAGTCTCCGTGAGTGGTGAGTAGTGATTGGTGAGTAGTGATTGGTGACATTTCATTTGTATCGAATAGAAATTTGGAAGTGCTTTGTTTTGTTGGGAGTGCCAAATTGGGAATGCGAAAAAACGGTTCATTTGTATCGAATAGAAATTGGCGTTTTGGGAGCCGGGCGCGGCGCCTTTTAGCCAGGGGCGTACGGCCGGGAGGGCCGGCGTGACGGCACTGGCGCTCGGCGGCTGGTGATGTTCGACATTTTCACAGATTCATCATCCTCTTTTGGGGCGCGAAATGCAAAGGGTTGTGTGTGTACATGAAGCTGCCCGCCCAGCATTCGTTGCTTGCGCGCCCCGATACCTTCCGTTAGCATCGCTGTATGAACTACCGCTTTTCAGCCCTCATCACGAAAGAGGACGACTGGTACGTCGCTCGCTGCCCCGAACTTGCCGTGACGTCACAGGGCACCGACGTCGAATCGGCCCGCGCCAACCTTCGCGAAGCGATCGAGCTGTACGTCGAAACCTGGGGCGCTCCCGAATTTGATGTCATCTCTCAATAGCCCTTTCGATCCCTGCATCGTTACGCCTTTGTTTTATTCTTCTCCAACACATAGGTTTTCACCGTTTCAAACGCCGTGGCGTTGTTCGAGAAGCGCTGCGGGCCGAAATGAGATTCCAGTTCGTTGAGCAGCGTTTCGCATTCGGCTTGCGTGGCACATTCGAACGCGACGCCCTGCTCGTTGTTCGGCGTTTCGGTGGGCGTCGCGCGAAAATCGGAGCAGCTCATTCCGCGCAGGCCCGGCAAAATCTTCCAAACCAGTTGATAGTTCACCAGAGTTAGATATCCAGGTTGACGACGTCCAGAGCGTTTTCTTCGATGAACTTGCGACGCTCTTCGACGTTTTCGCCCATCAGCGTGGAGAAAATTGTTTCGGCGGCTACGGCGTCTTCCAGGCGCACTTTCAGCAGGGTGCGCACTTCCGCGTTCATGGTGGTGGTCCACAATTGCTCGGGATTCATTTCTCCGAGGCCCTTGAAGCGGGTGATGGTGAAATCTTTCTTGGCGTCTTCGAGGACGTAATTGAGCAGGCTGAGTGAATCTTCCTTCACGACTTTGTCGCCATTGTGCGCGATGGTGAAGGGGCCGCGATCGAGTTCGGCAATGGCGGCGGAGAGAACACGCAGGCGCTTGTAATCGGGCGTGGCCGCGAGCGCCCAATTGATGCGCCGCTCGCCGCCATTTTTCAGCAGCAGCTCGTGCAGGCTGTGCTCTTCGTCAAAGATGAATTTGATTTCGAGATCGAGTTTGGCTTTTTCGATGGCCTTCACGAGATCCTGCAATTTTTTCTTGTCGGCGAAATCGGCCTTCTTGTCGAGCTCGCTTTCGGCCAGCAGCTCCACGAGTTTCGGTTCGCGCAAGCGGCGGCCCAGCTTGGCGGCCACCTGATCGTATTCCTGAATATTCAGGAGGAAAGTGGTGAGGTCGGCGCCTTCGAGCGCTTTGCCGTTCTTGCCCTTCACGGAATGCTCTTCGGTGGCGCGTTTCATGAGCTCGCGGGCGAATTCGCGCTCGTCGCGGATGTAGCGGTCCATCTTGCCGCGCTTCACGCGATAGAGCGGCGGCTGCGCGATATAGATATTTCCCTTTTCGATCAGCTCGCGCATGTGGCGGAAGAAAAAAGTGAGCAGCAGCGTGCGGATGTGGCTGCCGTCCACGTCCGCGTCGGTCATCAGAATAATTTTGTGATAGCGCAGCTTGCTGGCGTCGAAATCGTCCTTGCCGATGCCGGTGCCAAGCGCGGTAATGATGCAGCGAATTTCCTCGTGGCCGAGCATTTTGTCGTAGCGGGCTTTTTCGACGTTGAGGATTTTGCCCTTGAGCGGCAGGATGGCCTGGTAGCGGCGGTCGCGGCCGCCCTTGGCCGAGCCGCCGGCGGATTCACCCTCGACGAGGAAAATTTCGCAGCGCGCGGGATCGCGTTCCTGGCAATCGGCGAGCTTTCCGGGCAATCCACTGGAATCGAGCGCGGATTTGCGGCGAGTAAGCTCGCGAGCTTTGCGGGCGGCTTCGCGGGCGCGCGCAGCGTCAATGCACTTGCCGATAATTTTTCGCGCGATGGAGGAATGCTTGTCGAAATATTCGCCGAGGCGTTCGTTGACCATCTGCTCGACGACGCCTTTGATGTCGCTATTGAGCTTGCCCTTGGTCTGGCCTTCGAACTGGGGCTGCGGAAGTTTGACGGAGACGACGGCGACCAGGCCTTCGCGGACGTCGTCACCGTTGATGGTAACTTCGTCTTTTTGCTCTTTGAGCATGCCAAAAGAATTGGCGTAGTAATTTATGGTGCGGGTGAGCGAGGAGCGGAAGCCGGAAAGGTGCGTGCCGCCGTCCACGGTGTTGATGGTGTTGGCGAAGGCAAAAACATTTTCGGTGTAGCTGTCGTTGTATTGCAGCGCGATTTCCACTTCCACCTGATCGCGCTTGCCTTCGATGTAGATGGGCGAATCGTGAAGGACGCCTTTGCCTTTGTTCAAGTGCTTTACGAATTCGGCGATGCCGCCGGTGAAGCGGAATTCGGCTTTTTTGCCGCTGCGTTCGTCATCGAGCGTGATCTTCAGGCCTTTGTTCAGGAAGGCGAGTTCGCGCAGGCGTTGCGCTAGCGTGTCGTAGCTGTAGATCGTCTTTCCGAAAATTTCCGGGTCGGCGTGAAAAGTGATTTTTGTTCCGGTCTTGCGCGTTTTTCCGGAAGCTTTGAGCTTCGAGGTGGGGACGCCTTTTTCGTAGGATTGCTCCCAGACTTCGCCTTCGCGCCAGATTTCCAGATCGAGCCAGTCGGACAGCGCGTTGACGACGGAGACGCCGACGCCGTGCAAGCCGCCGGAAACTTTGTAGGTGTCGCTATCGAATTTTCCGCCGGCATGCAACACGGTCATGACGACTTCCGCGGCGGGCTTTTTTTCGGTGGCGTGCATGTCCACGGGAATACCGCGGCCGTTGTCAATTACGGTGACGCTGTTGTCTTCGTGCACGGCGACGTTGATCTCGTCGCAGAATCCGGCCATGGCTTCGTCCACGGAATTGTCCGCCACTTCCCAGACCAAATGGTGCAGGCCCATTTCGCCGGTGGAACCGATGTACATCGCGGGGCGTTTGCGGACGGCTTCGATGCCGCCGAGAACTTTGATGGAAGTCGCGTCGTACTTGTGGCCGCCAGTTTTTCCGGCCGCAGCATCTTTTTCAGCCATGGGTCGTGCTTCTCCTCAGATTGCGTGCGGATGCAATTTGCAAATTACGTTTTAAGACTACGGGAAGGCGGTCGCGCGGATGTGCCCGACACTTGCTCGTCAAGAATCTGGCGAGTTACCTTGCCCATTGGTTTCGCTCACCCGAAGCTGGGTTCGAAAACTTTCGAGGGCGCGCGAACGCGCCGGCGAAACTCGAAGGGTTGCGGCTCCATCCCGTCCCGTTCCGAAAATTCGGGGAGACGCGGCGGAGCTTTTTAATTTTCCCCTGCGGAAAGGGGATTATCCGGCGCGAATTTGGCTTCTCTTGCCCTGGCGCGAGCAAGAAAAACAGAGGCAATTTCGGGCCGAATATAGTGCCGCTCAGAAGGAAATCTGAACAGAATTATTGTATCGAATTTGAGGTAAATTCACAAGGCGAAAGCGCTAGGTTAGATTGAATTTATAGCTTTTAGATTCAGTGGTTTACAAGGGATATGGCGGGCATTGCGCTAAGGCATTTACGGCCGCTGAGCGGAAGGTGAAAAACGGGCGTTTGCGGACTGGTTTTCCAGCGATCCGAGCGCTGCAACCGGGCTCGTGAAGCGCGCATGCCGATCAAATGCGCATGGGCATTACGACGTAGCGGTAGCGGCTGGTTTCGTCGCCTGTGGGGCGGAGTTGACCGGCGGATTGTTCGTCTTTTAGTTCGAAGCTGATGGGGCCATCGGCGGCAGCGGCCAGGAAATCGAGCAGGTACTGCGCGTTGAAACCGATGGCGATGGTCTCGCCTTTGAATTCCTTTTCGATTATTTCCTTGGCTTCGCCGTATTCGGGGCTGGACGAGGAGACTTCCAGACCTTCGGTGGTCAGCGTGAACTTCACGGCGTGGGAGCGCTGGTCGGCGAGCTGGGCGACGCGGCGCAGGGCATCTTGCAGTTCGACGCGCTCGAGGGATAGGGTTTTATTCGCGTCGCGCGGCAGCACGGCTTCGTAATTCGGGAACTGTCCGGTGAGCTTGCGCGAGGTGAGCAGGCGGCGGCCGACCTGGAAAAAAAGATGGCTTTCGTCCTGGCCGAATTCGATCTGCACGTCGTCGCCGGATTTGCCGACGAGGCGCTGCACTTCGGTCATGGCTTTCTTGGGGATGAGGACGCGTGTCTCGTTGTTGAAACCTTCGAACTTGTGATCGGTCTCGACCATTGCCAAGCGGTGGCCGTCAGTGGCGACCATGGCGAGGGAGCCTGGCTTGAGCACCAGCAGCGCGCCATTCAGCGTGTAACGGGATTCTTCGAGGGAGATCGCGAAGGTGGTCTTGGCGATGGCGTCCGCCAGAAGCTTCGCGGGAATCTTCACCAGCGCGTGCGGGAAAGCCGGGAGCGCTGGGAAATTATCTTTGGACATGCCGACCAGCTTGTAGTTGCGGCGGTCGCTGATGATGTGCACCCAATGATTTTCCAGGAGCTTGAATTTCACTTCGCCTTCGGGCAGCAAGCGCAGCAGCTCGAAAAGTTTCTTGGCGGGGATCGTACCGGCGCCTTCTTTTTTTACCTTGGCGTCGCAGGACGTGCGGATGCTGAGTTCCAGATCGGTGGCGGTGATGGTGAGGCGGCTGCCTTTCGCTTCCACCAAAAGATTCGAGAGGATGGGAATGGTGGTCTTGCGCTCGACGACGCCTTGCGTCAGTTCGAGTTCGTCCAGGAGGTCCGATCTTTTTACGCTGAATTCCATCTGGGGCAACCCTCGCAATATTCGAGCTGATTTTTGCTGCGGCTACTGTACTGCTTTTCTTTAGGTATATAAATATATAAGAAAACCGTCGCCGTCGCCGCACCTGTGGAAACTTCGGAAAACGTAGCAAGTGGAACGGTGTGCTGCGATTGCCGCCGTGAGTGTGCTGTGCAAACGCACGCTGCGGCGAGGATAAGCCGCGAGAAACGCGGCGCCCGCGACGTGGCTAGCAGCGATACACAATGGATTCACAGGCAGCTCACAGGACACTCACAGGGCATGCACAGGGCGTGCACAGGTCCTCCACACACAGGGGCGGGACACACCGCGGCGATGCGTAGCTCGTTCGTAAGGCGGGTGCAACACGGGCGCACGAAAATCCACAGATGGCGGGGAGCGTTGAGAATTTCCTGGGAATAAGTCTAACCAAATGAATCGAGTAGCCTGTTAATTTTCTTGTTCAAATCTTTGTTGGTTTGGCGTTCCGTCTCGATTTTGTTTATGGAATGGAGCACGGTGGTGTGATGCTTGCCGCCAAACTGGCGGCCAATTTCGGGAAGCGACGCGGAGGTGAGCTGCTTCACCACGAACATGGCCACCTGACGCGGCAGCACGATCTGCCGGGAATTGCTGCGGACGTTGAGATCCTGGGCGCGCAGGCCGAAGATTTCGCCGACGCGCTTCTGAATCTGCTCGATGGTGACCTTCTTTTCCTGTGTCTCGATAATATTTTTCAAGACTTGCTGCGCGGTGGAGAGGTTCAATTCCGCGCCGGTGAGTGAAGCGTAGGCCATCAAGCGGATGAGCGCGCCTTCGAGCTCGCGGATATTCGATTTGATGGCGCGGGCGATGTACTCGGCGACTTCATCGGGGAGCTGAACCCGTTCGCTCTCCGCTTTTTTCTGCAAGATGGCGATTTTCGTTTCGAGATCGGGCAGCTGAATATCGGCGATCAAGCCCCACTCGAAGCGGGAGCGCAAGCGCTCTTCGATGGAGGAGATTTCCTTGGGCGGGCAATCGGACGAGATGACAATTTGTTTCTGCTGGTCGTAGAGCGCGTTGAAAGTGTGAAAGAATTCTTCCTGGGTGCGTTCGCGAGTGGCGATGAACTGGATGTCGTCCACCATGAGGACGTCCATATTGCGGAAGCGATCGCGGAAGGCCGCCATGCGCTCGAAGCGGATGGAGGAAATCACTTCGTTGGTAAATTTTTCAGCGCTCACATAGGTGAGCCGCATCGCAGGGTTTCTGCGCTTCAGCGTGTGGCCGATGGCCTGCATCAGGTGCGTCTTGCCGAGTCCGACTCCGCCGTACAGGAAAAGCGGATTGTAGGATTTCGAAGGCTGCTCGGCGACGGCCAGGGCCGCGGCATGCGCGAACTGATTGGATGCGCCGACGATAAACGACTCGAAGGTGTAGCGCGGGTTGAGTTGATTGGCGACCGCGTCAAAATCCAGCTTGGCTTGCGGAGAAGCCGGCGCGTTTACGGCGGCCGCGACAGGAGCTTCCGTTTCGGCGCAGACAAAATCCAAATGCAGCTGCGGTTTGCCGATTTCGACCAGGACCGCCTTGAGCAACTCACCGTAAGTTTCCGTGAGGCGCTTGCAGAACAGGCGTGTAGGAACGCGGATGGTCAGACGATCATCTTCGGATCGGTCCAGCCGTGTGGGACGAAACCAGGTCGCGAAACTGTGAGGATTTACGCGCCGCTCTGTGTGTTGGAGAATCTTATCCCAAAGGTTCATCGAGCGAGTCAGCCCTTACCGCAATTTCCACCGATGTGGAAATGCTGTGGAAAAACACCACCCATTCCGGCGGGTGTATTTTGGTCTGGTGGTTCAGGTACGATGAAGCGGCGTCGCGCCCTGCGTCGCCAGCTCTAATGAATCCCCGTGCCTTACGCTCATCAGAGACGTGAGGCGGGATTCTGCCTAAACGCGACGCTGGTAGCAAGAGAAAACTGCGGGAGTACTGGTGATGGTCTCCACAAACAATTCACAGGATTTCCACAGCGAAGAAAATGAAAATTTCCGCTTGTAAAAAATAAAAATTGCGCGATGAGGTTGCTCGTAAGTTGAAAAATTTTTCTGGCGCACAGATCTTTTGCGCGAGGCGGATTAAACCAACAGCAACTGCTGCCCGGTTCGGTGAACCTGAACCGGCCGCTACCCTTCGATCCCGCACAGCGGGATCTCAGGGTGAATCGCGCTGTTGCGCGATTCACAAATTCAAGGGCCAAGGAGCCGGCGAGACGCTTGCCTACCGGCAGGCAGGCCGGCGCTACTGAAAACCGGCAGTGGGAATTCAGTCGAGGCGGAAATTGACGCGGTCGATGGCGCGGGCGCGGCCGGTGGTTTCATCCACGTCAATCTGCACGGTGTTCATCTGCACGTCGCCTTCGGCTACGGCGAATTTTGCGGGCAACGCATCGAGGAAGCGCTGCACGATGGGTTTTTTCTCCATGCCGATGACGGAATCGTGCGGGCCGGTCATGCCTACGTCGGTGATGTAGGCGGTGCCGCCGGGCAGGACGCGATTATCCGCGGTAGCCACGTGAGTATGCGTGCCGAGTACGGCGGAGACTTTGCCGTCGAGGTGCCAGCCCATCGCTTGTTTTTCGGAAGTGGCCTCAGCGTGCATGTCCACGATGATCACTTTCACATTGGGAGGAAGCGCAGCCAGTTCGCGTTCCGCAGCGCGGAAAGGATCTTCCAGCGGCGCCATGAACGTGCGTCCCTGGAGATTCAACACCGCGTAAGCGACGCCATTTTTAGCTTGGCCGACGAAATGACCTTTACCCGGCGAGCCTGCAGGAAAATTCGCGGGGCGAATCAGCCGCGGCTCGTGCGGAAAAAAATCCAGAATTTCCTTGCGGTCCCAAATGTGATTGCCGCCGGTGATGACTTCCGCTCCAGCCGCGAATATTTCTTCTGCGAGGCGCGGAGTAATGCCGAAGCCGGATGCGGAATTTTCACCGTTGGCGATGCACAGGTCTATGGAGCGCTGCGTGAGGATGTCCGCGAGCCGGTCATGAACGATTTTGCGTCCGGGCGAGCCGACAATATCTCCGATAAAGAGAATCTTCATTCTGGAGGTTTCTCATTTCTAACTTCGAATGAACCGCGAGTCTGTAGCGTTCTGATGTGGAGCGGTCCGCTTCGCCGTGCGCAGCTAGGTCCTGAACCCCACGAATAGGTGGGTGCCCTGCGCCTGCTTTCAGGCTATCCACCAGCCGAAGCCGATGGACGTGCACAAGGGCAGGACGACGCGGACTCCCTGGGATCCAGTGTTGGTTCAAAAGACCATCGCGACGTCACCTGCGTCGCAGGCCGGTTCCAGGAAGTATTGTAGCAGGAAATTTCGGCGTGGGGCGCCGTGCGGGAGGCCACGGGATAAATCGACCTGGGAAAAAGGAAGTAGCTAGTGATAAGTGGTTGGTGGCGCGAAAGAGCGAGCCCGTCCCTTCAGAATCCAGACTATTCCGCAGAAGGGAGATCCCTCGCCCGTTTCGGCGGGCGAGGGATGACAGCTCGACGATTCGATCCGGCTGAGCGGCGGGCTAAAAGTGGAAGCCGACCTCCGCCGACAACGCTCGGGGCGTGACATAGTGGGTGCCGCTGAACGTGGAGAGGAAGTTGTAAACCGCTTCCTTATTGCCGATGTTGATGGCGGTTAAGCGGAGACTCCACTTGTAACGGTCGCCGCGGAAAAGATTGTCGTCACCGACAGCCAGGTCGAACAGGTTGCGGGAAGCGACACGCGGCGGATTGTGATCGTCGTTCTCGGTTCCGGGAGCGGGAATCTTCAAGAACTTCGAAGTGTATTGGGACGAGGGGCACAAGCCGGAGGCAATGATCGGCGTGCCGGTGGGATTGGTCGGACTTGGCGGAGTCGCGAACACCCCCGCGCAGGAAAGGCCGGCCTGAAATTGCTGGTCTGGGGAGAGACCGGAGACGTCCACGAAGCCGGGGATTTGCGCGCCGGCGCAGTTGCCGCCATCACAAGGGACGGGACCGGCGACCAGACCGCTATCGTAGCGCCAGTTAAAACCAATCCAGGGCCACAACTTCTTCGGCTGGTATTGCAAGTGGGTGGTCTGATTGAAATGTTCGTCGTGGTCAATCCGGAATGGGCGTGAAGCTTCCGGGCGTGATGGGCACGGCGCCCACGCCTCCGATCTGTGGAGTGAAGAAACGTGCAGCGACGCTGGACATTACGACGAGCGCGGTGAGCCCATGAAAATTCGGGACGTTCGCACTGATCGCATAGCCCGGAATTTTCGAATTGTTCCACTCGATGGGGAAAGTGATCGGCGTGGTACCCAGAATGCTGAAGTCGTAGCCATTGTGCGTGTACTTCCAGATGTACTCGCCGTTTATTACCAGATATTTTCCGAAAGCCTGTTGCAGACCGGCGTGAAATTCATTGCGAAAACCGGGAGCAAGAGGCGTGGCTGTGCCGGATGTGCAACCCTCGCCCTCGGCTGCGAACAGAGCGCCGACGACTGGGTTCAAGCACCCGATGCTGGAAAGCACCAGGTTCTCGTTGAAAGGGCTTTCCAGGGTTCGCGCATAAGAAGCTCGCAAAACCGTATTGGTCTGCTTGATGTTGTAGGCAACGCCGAGGCGCGGCTCGGCTTGCGTCGCATGAGAGAGGCCTTCATAGATATCTCCGCGGATTCCCAGGTTAAACGCCCAGTTCTTCCAGGTGATGGAATCCTGCACGTACATGGCGAGCTGCTTTACGTCCGTGTGGCCCGGGTAAAGATACTCGGCGCTGTTTGTCTGCCCAGCGGAGCAGCCGTCGCTGGCAGGCAAGGCTGCGGTTCTAGTCAAGTCAATGCAACCGAGGATGGGAACAAACGCACCGACGGACCCCTGGCCAAGGTTAGGCGTCAGCGTCCCGGTGCATTGCGTCTGAGAGGTAATGTCTGGATTCGTGTTCGCGGATCCATCGGCATTCAGGCACACGGCGTTCAGCGTGGGATCCACAATTCCGAAGGTGTCGTGCTCGGTGAGGAACGTTTGTTCGTAGACGATCCCGGCCTTGATGTTGTGAATGCCTTTCACGACGGAGAGCTCGGAATGAGCACCGGCGTTGGTGAGTGTGCGATATTGATTGGCAGCTTCCTGCTGAAGATTGGAGGGGCCGAGGTCGGCGAACGGATTGTCGCTGCCGTAGTAGTTGAACTGGTCACGCCGGACAAACCCGCCGAGCGAGAACACGGTGGATGAATTGATCAAGTGTGTCCAAGTCGGCGCGATGTTGTAGGTTCCGATCTTGGAACGCTGATCCGTGGGCCCGACAGGAACGCCGTTGGGACCAAGACCGCCGTTATCAACCACCACGCCGAACCAAGGCGAGGCGAATTGACCGTCAAAGGTATTAGGCGTCTGGAACCAGGAGCGGGTGTAAAGCAGATCAAGGTGAATGGAATTAGCGGCGTTGAATTGGTAATCTACGCGGTCGAAGATGTTTTCTTCGTTGCCCTTGTCGTGTATTACCGTGTACTCCGGACCGTCAAGGAATCGGCCGCTATTCAAACCGTTGGCGGAAATGAAGTTTCCCCACTTTTCACCGCCGTACGCGAGATCAAAGCCGGCATTGGAGGTGCCGAAAGCGCCGTAGGAGGCCGTGACGCTGCCGTGCGGGGTAGTGACGCCCTGGCCAGAGCGCGTGGTTGCCTTGATGACCAGGCTGGTCTTATCTCCGAATTCAGCGGGCGGCGCTCCGGAGATAACTTCCAGTGATTGGACAGCGTCAATCGGCAATTGATTCGAGAACACCTTGCTCTGCTGGTCGGTGATGGGTTGGCCGTCCACGGAAAACGAATTTTCGGCGTGGTCGCCGAGGCCGTGGAACAGGCCGTTGGAGTCCGCAGCGACTCCTGGAGTGGAGAGCGTCACGAGGGAACTGATGGAAGAAGACGCGCTTTCCAAGGGAAGCTTGTCGAACAGGGCGCGGTCCACGTCGGTGTGGAAGGTCGGCTCGTTCTCCAGCAAGTCGCCGCCACCTTCGACGGTGACCGTGCTGGAGCTGCCGGCAACGGTGAGGCCGATCTTCAGGGCGAGCGGGACCGAGGAGCGAACGTCAATATCCTGCGCGTACGGACCGAACCCCGAGGCGGTTACTGCCAGGTGATAGGGATTGAACGGCACGTTCGCGAAGCTGAAATTGCCGGAAGCGTCGGTAGTGGCGGAGCGTTCGAAACCGGTCACGGGATTGTGGATGGTGACGTTGGCCCCAGCGACAACGGCGCCAGACGGATCCGTCACGGTTCCCGTGACGTTAGCCGAGTTGCCGGTTTGTCCCATGCTAGCTGGTACGGCCACATACACGCCTAATAGGAAAAACAAAACCCCCAAGAATGCTCTAACGGATCTCATCGGTGATTCTCCCTTTATGAATGGCGGCCCGTGCGCTGCCTAGCGCCGGCTGCGGATGAATTGCTGAAAGAATGTGGAAATCGACGCCTGCCGCGATGAACACGGCACGCGTTAAGGGATTACGAATATTGGGGGTGAGGAATTAAACAGGAGGCGCGCGGGGGATTCTGTGACTGCAAACAGGGTCGAGACTGAGCTTCGGATCTTCGGGGACCGCAAATCGTGCGACCGTGACGGGCGACTGCATCTCCATCTGCGCCGCGGGGCGCGGTATGGCGACGTGGCCGGTGTGGCAGACCTGGCAATGCTGTTCGTCCGAGGAGTGGCCATGCCAGTGCCCAGCAGCCTGCATGGCAAAGCAGCCCACGGAAATAATCAGGGCCACTGCCAGCAGTCGTAGGGCTATTCGCTTGGACATCAGAAGCTGTAAGACCCCCTCCACGCCGAATTATGATACCTCTGACGCAACATCGGGCGTAATCGTTTTACCTATTTTTTCAATTCGTTAACGTGCGGTGCTGGGGGACGGGGGATCTTCGCTTGGCTCTGATACTGTACTGGGGTATATTATTGGTCGCCATGGCCCATACAGCTAAAGACAAAGAAAAGCTGCTGAAGCGCTTGCGCCGGATTCGCGGCCAAGTCGAAGCGATCGAGCGCGCTCTGGAAGCCGAGCAGGAATGCACCGGCGTGCTGCAACTGATGGCGGCTTGCCGCGGGGCGTTGAATGGCCTCATGGCTGAAGTCATGGAAGGGCACGTGAGATTTCACGTGCTGTCGCCGGAGAAAGGCAAGGACTCGCCGCAGGGGCAAGCGGCTGAGGAATTGATTGACATCGTTCGGGCCTATTTGAAGTGAAGTTTCCGCGCCAATCGCCCGAGACTCCGCGGCAGAGGAACTCAACATGAACCAGACGAATTTGACCGACGCAGAAACACCGAAGATTGCCGGGTCGCATCCTGTGAGCGGTTCGGCTGACCACCACAGTCACGAAGACGAGCACGAAAATCCCTTGAACTGGCGCGAGATCAACCGCGTGCTCTTCACCGCAGCGGCGGCAGCGGCCATCTGGTTTCTTGGGGGCGCGCGGAATCCTTATATCACCGCCGTTGGCGTGGTTTGCGCCATCGTCGGCGGGTTTCCGATATTTCACGAAGCCTACGAGAACATAACGCAGCGGCGCATGACGATGGAACTCTCGATGGCCATCGCCATCGTGGCGGCTCTTGCAATTCGCGAAATATTCACGGCGCTGATCATCACCCTCTTCGTTTTGGTCGCGGAGATTCTGGAAGGCCTCACGGTCGGCCGGGGACGTCGAGCGATTCAGCATTTGATCGAACTTCTGCCGAACACAGCAACGGTGCGACGAAGCGGGACCTGGATTGACGTGGGGATTCAGGAAGTGGCAATCAACGATGAGGTTCTGGTGCGGCCGGGAGCGCGCGTTCCGGTTGACGGAAAGGTTATCGGAGGACATTCGTTCGTGGACCAAGCGCCGATAACGGGCGAATCGATGCCGGTTGAAAAACATTCGGGCGCCATTGTCTACGCGGGGACGATCAATCAATCCGGAGCTCTGGAAGTCCGCGTCGAGCGCCTGGGCCGCGACACAACCTTTGGCAAAATCATCGAGGCCGTGGAGACCGCGGAGAAGTCACGAGCGCCAATTCAAGGCATCGCGGACCGACTGGCGGGCTATCTGGTTTACTTTGCGCTGGGCGCCGCGGTGCTCACGTTTCTGCTGACGCACAACATTCGTTCGACGATTTCGGTGATCATCGTGGCCGGAGCTTGTGGCATCGCGGCCGGGACGCCGCTGGCCGTTCTGGGCTCGATCGGCCGGGCAGCGCAAGAGGGCGCCATCATCAAAGGCGGGTTATATCTGGAAAAACTTTGGGAAGTGGACACCATACTGCTCGATAAGACGGGGACGTTGACTTATGGAACTCCTGAACTTCTGGAGGTTTACCCGGCTCGGGATATTCCCGCGGCGCTTTTGCTGAAAACCGCCGCGATTGCTGAGTCTCGCTCCGAGCACCCCATCGCCAAAGCGATCTTGAGGAAGGCGGCGCAAATGGGAATCCCGTACGAAGATTCTGGCGAATTCGAATACACCCCGGGTCAGGGAATCATCGCCAGCGATCGCGACGGCGAAATTATTGTGGGAAAACGGCAATTCTTGCTGGAACGGCGAGTGCAATGCGATCTACGGGACCGCGGGATTGCGGGCTCGGAGATTTTTGTGGCTCGCGGCGGCCGATTTCTGGGGACGTTGCAGGTTGCGGATACACTTCGGCCCGAGGCGAGAGGCGCGATGCAATCACTGAAGTCCATGCGTTTGAGGACGGTGCTGCTGACGGGCGACGCGAAGGCGGTGGCGGAAGATGTAGGCGGCAAACTAGGCGTGGATGAAATTGTCGCGGAGCTCTTGCCAGAAGATAAGTTGCATTACGTACAAAAAATGATCGAGCAGGGGCACAAAGTGGCCATGGTCGGAGACGGGATCAATGACGCTCCGGCGTTGATGCAGGCGTCAGTTGGTGTGGCGATGGGATCTGGAACGGACGTCGCGCGCGAAAGCGCCGACGTGGTGTTGATTGGTAGTGACTTATCAAAGCTAGTCGAAACTTTGCAGACAGCACGGCGTTGCCGCAGGACGATCATGCAGAACTTCGTCGGAACGTTGGTCGTGGACACGGTCGGCGTGGGCCTCGCGGCTTTTGGGTTTCTGAATCCGCTGCTGGCGGCTTTCATTCACGTCTCGTCCGAAATGGCATTCATCTTGAATTCCGCCAGATTGCTTCCGCCGGTGTCGTCCGCCAACCAATTTGTCCGCGGGATTCTTTCACAAGCAACTAGTGGTGTAAACTAATCGAAATTCGGCGATTTTATTCGCGCCAGTGAAACTCACACCTGCAAGACGTCGCCTTCGCGCGCGACCAGTTCATAGAGCACCGGATTGACGAAGAATCCAAGGACCAGACGCGAGATCAGCCCTGCGACGATCACGATTGCGAACGGTTTTTGCGTGTCCGAGCCGATGCCGGTGGAAAGCGCCGCGGGCAACAAGCCCAGACAGGCGACGAGCGCGGTCATCATGATCGGACGCAACCGCAGCAAGGAAGCTTCGCGCGTGGCGGTGCGAATATCCTTTTTTTCCAGGCGCAATTTGTTGATATAGGAGACGAGAATCACAGCGGTCTCCACGGAAACGCCCATCAGCGCGAGCAAACCAAGCACTGAGGAAACACTGAAAGGCGTGTGCGTGAGTTTCAGCGCGATCAGCGCGCCCACCGGCTCGGTCATGACCACGCCGAGCGCGATGGTGACAGGGAATTTGAAATTGCCATAGAGCGCGAAGAGGATCATGAAAATCAGCAGCACAGCCAGCGGACCGATGATCAAAAACTGGCGCTGCGCTTCGAGGAATTCGCTGTATTCGCCGCCCCAGTTGAGGCGGTAGCCGGGCGGTAATGATTTCTCGACGCCGGCGATGGCGCGTTGACCTTGTTGTACGGCACTCGCGAGATCGCGTCCCTCGATGCTGTACTGTACGCCGATGTAGCGCGAATTATTTTCGCGATAAATGAAGGACGCGCCGTTTCCTTCGCGTATATCGGAAAGTTCACTGAGGGGAATCTGCTGGCCGGTGGGCGTGCCGACGAGCAAGTTAGCGATCTGCTGCGCGTTCTCGCGGAACTCCGGCTTCATGCGCACGACGAGGTCAAACAATTTTTCGCCCTGGATCACTTGCGTGGCGGCCTGTCCGCCCACGGCCGCTTGCACCACCGCTTCCACGTCGGCAACATTGATGCCGTAGCGGGCGATTTTTTCGCGATCCACGGCGACCAGCAGGCTGGGCTGGCCCAACTCGCGGACCACGGTGAGTTCCGTGAAACCCGGAACTTGTGAGAGTCTGCGTTTGATTTCGAGAGCATTTTGCTGCAGGACGTTCAGGTCCGGCCCATAGATTTTCACGGCGAGGGCGCTTTTCAGCCCGGTGAGCGCTTCGTCCACGGCGTCTTCCGCGGGTTGCGTGTAGTTGAAAATGATTCCGGGAAACGCTTTGAGTTGCGCATCAATATCGGCGACCAGCTCCGGCTTGGTGTGAAATTTGCCGGTCTTCCAGGCGCTGTCGCCGTAGGGCTTCAAGCCCACGTAAAATTCGCAGTTGAAGAAACCGGTGGGGTCGGTGCCGTCGTCGGGACGCCCTAACTCGGAGCCAACCTCGGTGACCATCGGATACTTCGCGAGGATGGCGCGAATCTGCGGCGCGACTTTGGCTGCCTCTTCGTACGAAATGGTGTAAGGCATGGTGGCGCGGACCCATAGCGCGCCTTCGTCGAGATGCGGCATGAATTCGCCGCCAATGAAGGGGATGAGCAGCAGGGTTGCGCCAAAAATGAGGCTGGCGACAAACATGGTCAACTTGGGATTGTCGAGACACCATGTGAGATAACCGGAATAATTTCGCTTCACCCACTCGAAGGGCTTGTTGACGCGCTCGCGGACGCCTTTCTTGAACCAGTAGGAGCACATCACCGGAACGAAAGTCAGCGTGAGGACCAGGGCGCCGACCAGGGCGATGGACATGGTGTCCGCCATGGGGTGAAACAATTTTCCAGAGGGACCGCTCAGCGCGTAGATGGGAATGTAGCCGGCGATGATGACCGCGACGGAATAAAAGATGGGGCGGTCCACGTCCTTGGCGGCGGCCAGGATCACTTCGTGCAGGTCGTATTTCTGGCCTTCGCGCAGGCCCAGCTCGCGATAGATGTTTTCCACCATCACCAGCGTGCCGTCAATGATGATGCCGAAATCAATCGCGCCGATGGAGAGCAGGTTGGCAGCGACGCCGCGCGCGTGCAGGAAAATAAATGAGAATAGGAGCGCGAGTGGAATTGTCAGCGCGACGATGACGGCCGCGCGCACGCTTACCAGGAAGAAAATCAGGACGATGAGGACCAGAGTCATCCCCAGGAGCATGTTTTCTTCCACCGTGTTGATCGTCAAACGCACCAGATCGCTGCGATCGTAAAACGGCAGCACTTTCACGTCGGGCGGAAGAATGTGCTCGTTCAGTTCCTTCGTTTTTGCCTCGACGCCTTTCAGAACGTTCTGGGTCTGGTCGCCGCGCAGCATCATGATGACGCCTTCGACGGCGTCGTCATTCTTGTTGAATCCGAATTGACCCAGGCGTGGCGCGTGACCGATGGTGACTTCGCCGACATCGCGCACGCGCACCGGCACGCCGTTCTGCGAGCCGATGACGATGCTGCCGATGTCCTGCACGTCCTTGATAAGGCCCAGGCCGCGCACGTAATAAAATTGGCCGCCTTGGGGATAAAATCCGCCGCCGGTGTTGGCGTTGTTCACCGAAAGTTGCTGGAGCACCTGCGGGACGGTGATGTGGTAACCGTAGAGGCGCGCAGGATCGAGCAGCACCTGGTACTGCATCACCGTGCCGCCAAAGCCGGAATCATCGGCGACGCCGCGAACCTGCTTGTACTCGCGCTCGACCACCCAGTCTTCAAAAGTTTTCAGTTCCTGCGGCGTGCGGTCTGGGCTTTGCAGAACGTAGCGGTACACCAGGCCGGAAGGACTGGAGAGAGGCGAGAGGGCAGGCGCGACGCCGGTGGGATAGGTGACTTCGCTGAGCCGCTGAAATACGACCTGACGAGCAAAGTAATCGTCGGTGTTCTCATCGAACGTGAGAATCACATCCGACAGCCCGTAAAGCGAGATGGAACGCTGGATTTCCATCTTCGGCACGCCGTTCATCTCCACTTCGGTGGGCAGAGTCACCAGGCGCTCGACTTCTTCCGCGGCATGCCCCGGCCATTGGGTGATGACTTGCACCATGGGCGGTGAAAGATCGGGGTAAGCGTCCACCGGCATGCGTTGGAAGGAAACTGCGCCACCGACGCTGATAAACACCACCAGCATCAGGACCAGGAAGCGTTGCTTCAGCGCGAATTGTACGATGCCATGAATCATGCGAAGTTGACCGCTCTAGTGCTGGAACGAGTTGGCGAACTGCAGGAACAGACTGCCGTCGCCGCCGACTCTGTCCCCTGGATTCAAACCTTTCAGGATTTGCGTCTTGCCGGCTTCGCTCTGACCGATTTCCACGGCTCTGCGGCCGAACTGATTGGAGCCGGTGGCTACGTAAACAAACGGCTGATTTTCGTCGTCGCGTAGCACGGACGAATCCGGCACGGCGATGGCGTTCTGTTCCACGCCCGCATTCACCGTGGCCGTGACGTACATATTGTTCTTGAGTTTTTCGCCGGGATTTTCCACCACGATGCGCGCCTGCAGCGTGCGCGTATTGGGATCCAGCGCCGGTGAGATGAACGAAATCTTTCCCTGAAATTTGTCGGGATAGGAATCGGTCTGCACCGCGACCTGGTCGCCGACGTGCACTGCGGCCATATCACTTTGATAGACGTTGGCCAGCACCCACACCGAGCTCATGTCCGAGATGATGAACGCCTGCGTCGCGCCGGCTTGCAACAACTGGCCGGGGGCGACGTCGCGTTCGACAATTTCTCCGCCGATGGGCGCGAGCAAAGGAATTTCGGCGGAGGAAGGCGCCTTGTCCAAATCGTCAGGATTCGGAATTCCCAGAATTTTCAGGCCCAGCAGCGCCGCGTTCAAATCCGCCTGCGCCTGGATGCGATCCGATTCCGCCTGCAGCAAATCGCGCTCGGCGATGGCGTGGTGCGCGTAGAGATCCTGTGCGCGGGCGTAGTTTTTGTCCGTGACGCGCAGGGTGTCGCGCGCCTTGAGGTAAGCCGCATAGAGCAGCGAGTAATCGGGGCTGCTGACTTCCAATAGCGGCTGGCCTTTTTTCACGCGCTCGCCCGGCACCGCCAAAATTCGGCTGACTGGCCCGCCGACCTGTGTGATCACCGGCGTGGTGTTGAATGCGTTGTAGGCCACCGCGCCAGTGAGACGCAGGACGCGCGCCAACTTCACAGGCTCGACAGTCACTACTTGCACGTGAGACATCTGGTTTTCCGGAATCGTAAACAGCTCGGGCGTGGCGCTTTTCGATTCTTTTCCGCTGAACGAGGTCATTTGGTTGGCGCGTTCATCGGAACTGCAACCCGCAAGACAGGCTGCTGCGATTGCGGCCGCCATCGCAAACGCGCGCACGCGCATTGCTAGAGTTCGGGAGCCGGATTGGAAAGACTGTGTGCTCATGGCAGGCTCCTGGTTCCCACTGCCTCGCGAAGCTGTTCGACCGCGGTGAGATAAGACGCGAGCGATTGGCGGTAGGCTAGATGAACCGAGCGATAGCTGCGCTCGGCATCGAGATAGTCGAGCAGACTGGCGGCGCCACGCTTGTACGAATACTCGGTGATATCGCGAGACTGCTGCGCCGCGTCCAAATAGCCGCCGCGGAACTGCGTAACCACCAGATCGTTTTCGCGCACGCCTTCGTAGGCGGTGAGCACGTCGCTCATCACCTGATCGCTGGCGGCCAGTTCCTGCTCCTGCGCCTGATTGATCACGTAGTTGGTGCGGGCGATCTCGCCTTGATTGCGATTGAAGATCGGGATCTGGAAGTTGCCGAAGAATGAGCCGGTATTCGTGGCGCTGACGTGGTCGTAATCAAACGTGCCAGTGACGTCCACTTTGCCGTTGGCCTTGGCCAATTCATACTGGCTCTTGGCTGCTGTGACGCCCTGCTGTGCCGCGCGAAAATCAGGGCGGTTCTGCAGCGCTTTGGCTTGCAGGTCCTCGAGCTTCATCTGCACGGGTACGTAATCAAAGTCGCTGGTAACGTCGAAATCTTCGGGCACGGAGTCGTATCCTAGAAGTTGCCGCAAGCCGACCAGCGCTTGCACTTTGGCCAATTGCGCCTGTGCGACATCCTGCTGAAATTGCAGCAACTGCAGCTTGATTTTCAGAAAATCGCCTTCGCTGATGTCGCCGGCGTTGTAGCGGGCCTGACTGATGTCCACGGTGTCTTGAAAGCTCTTCCTGTCCAGCAATGCAAGATCGAGCGTGGATTCGGCGAGTTGGACGCTGATGAATTGGGAGGCAACGTTGAACGTGAGAGTGCGTTCGTTGTCCGTGACCAGCGACTTGGCCTGCGCGGTGACGTCCTGCGCGGCT
Source organism: uncultured Acidobacteriota bacterium (assembly GCA_963742475.1). Classification (GTDB taxonomy): domain Bacteria; phylum Acidobacteriota; class Terriglobia; order Acidiferrales; family UBA7541; genus Palsa-295. The sequence continues at coordinate 148,223 of CAVULY010000002.1, forward strand.
TGCAAACGGTGCTGGCGTTTCTTTCCGCGTTCGAAGAGGTAGCTGATGCCCGCGTCGAACTGCGCGGTCTCGTTGATGTATTCCGACGAGAATTCACTGGGCTGAAAAATCGGCAGGAACTGCGCGTCCAAAGTGAGCACAGGATTGGGCCGCAGATTTGCGGTGATCTCCAGGGCTTCGGCCTGCTGAATGGTGGTGCGCGCGGCTTTCAAATTGTGGTTGTGCTGGAGCGCCATTTGAATGGCTTGGTCCAAGTTAATGCGCACGGCGCCGTGCGCCTGCCCCGACGGCGTGCTTTGCGGCGCAGTTCCCGGCGCGGAACTCTGCAGCGAGGACGCCGGCGGAGGCGAGGTCTGCGCGGCGGCAGCCGATGCAAGACACACTACAAGTGCGGGGACGGCAAATAGCGCGGTTTTAGCGGGCATAGTCTTCAACCTCTAAAGAGAAAAGGTAAGGGAATCGGCGTGCCGGAAGCGGCACAGGGTCAACAGGCGGTTAGACGGAGGGCGGTGCGCGCGCAGGGAGGCGTGGCGCTATAGGAGCGGGCGCAAATCCGTGCTCCTGGAGTTCGACTTGCACACCCACTTGGGCCAGCGATGGTGCGCGATCGTTCGGTTGTGGATGGTCGATCGGTTGGTGACTCAGATGGCAAATCGAGCAATTCGCGTCTGGGCCGGCATGATGGTGCGAGACGCTGCCCAGGGCCATCACGAGCATCAGCAGCGCGAGTAGCGCGACTGGGACGACGAGATATCGAACTGGATTGAGTTTGTGCACGTGAAGGAGGTTGGCAAAACCCCAAGGCCGTATCATATACGGAGATGGCTGCAAGGCGCTAACGGGTCGCGTGGCAAGCACTAGAACCCGCAACGTCAGGCGCGATTCGAGTGGGAAACCGGCGCGGCGGAGGGTTACCTCCGGTTAATTCGTTTGTTCCAGTGCCTTTTCCACCATGGACACGCATTTTTCCACGCGCTTGCGCAGCGGCCCTTCGATTTCCTGCTGGCGCTTGCGCAGCGTGAAGGATTCATCGGCGATATTCAGCGCCGCGAGTACCGCAACCTTCAGCGAGTCCACCATGTGCGTGGATTCTGCGATGGAGCGCATTTTGCCGTCCACGTAAGCCGCCAGCTCCTGCAAATATTCCTCGTTGTCTTCGGCGTTGACGTTGTAGCTCTGATCGTAGATCTCGATTTTCACGGTCCACTCCCTTGCTGAGCAGGAACATTGTCAGCCATCGCGCGCGGCTGCGCAACGGACTTGTGCCTGGCGGTGGTGTGTGGCACCGGAACTTCGCTAGCCTCTGCGATTGGATACGTACGTGCATAGGCACCAGCGGCGCACCGATCCGGGCTGAATTGTACAGGGTTAGAAAGCAGGCTAGAGTAGGGAGCGATTATGGACTCGCCTTCACGGCCATTTCCCATCCCTGCGCTGCAGGCCTCCCGGTACGATGCGCTGCGCCGCGTCTCGCGCACGATTGCCGCGCACCGCGATCCGCAGGAGCTTTTCAATATTTTGGCCGACGAACTTCATCCCATCGTGGACTTTAATTTGCTGCGCGTCTTTCTTTACGAAGAGACGCGGCACGTCCTGCGGGCCTTGGTTCGGGAACCGTTGGCGCTCGCAGCGCCCGTTGAAATTCCGCCGGACGAATACCCCGCTTGGTGGGTTTACAAACATCAGGAGCCGCTGGTTCTTTCCGCCGCAATCATCGAAGCGCGCTTTCCGCGCATGCTGAAACTTGTGCAGGAATTTCGCATTCAGTCTCATTGCACGCTTCCGTTAACCACAGCGCATCGCCAACTGGGAGTACTGGCCATTGGCAGCGAACAACCCGATACCTATTCGGAAGAGGCCGTGCGCTTTCTGTCTCTGGTGGCGGACCAGATTGCGCTGGCGATTGACAATGCTTTTGCTTATACACAGATAGCCGAGTTCAAGGAAAAGCTGACCGAAGAGAAACTCTATCTCGAAGAGGAAATCCGCAGCGAAATAAACTTTGAGGACATCGTGGGCGATGGTCCCACTCTGCGCCGCGCGCTACGCCAAGTTGAGACTGTCGCCTCCACCGATTCCACCGTCTTGCTGTTGGGAGAGACCGGGAGTGGGAAGGAACTGATCGCGCGGGCTATTCACACCCGCAGCAAGCGCAACGATCGCACCTTCGTCAAATTAAATTGTGCTGCGATTCCCACCGGCCTGCTGGAAAGTGAGCTTTTCGGACACGAGCGCGGCGCCTTCACCGGAGCGATCGCTCGAAAAGTCGGCCGAGTGGAGCTCGCCGACGGCGGCACGCTGTTCCTTGACGAAGTCGGCGATATTCCGCTGGAATTGCAGCCCAAGCTGCTTCGCGTTCTGCAGGAGCGCGAATTCGAACGTCTTGGCAGCAATCAAACCAAGAAAGTGGACGTGCGCCTCATCGCCGCCACCCATCGCGACCTGCAACAGATGATTCTCCATGGCAGTTTTCGCAGCGATTTATTTTATCGCCTCAATGTTTTCCCCATCCGCGTGCCACCCTTGCGCGAGCGACCCGAGGATATTCCCCCCTTAGTGCGGCACTTCACGAAGAGGTTTGCAGAGCGTCTGGAGAAGCGGATCGAAACAATTCCCGCCGGCGCGCTGATGACGCTGGCCAAGTGGCATTGGCCCGGAAATGTGCGCGAGCTCGAAAACTTCATAGAGCGCGCGGTAATTCTGACCGAAGGAAGCATACTCAATCTTCCACTAGCCGAACTGAGCGTAAGCGGCTCCGTAGGCGCATCGTATTCATTGGGTTCGACCCCGACTACGATTACGCCAGCTCAGGATTCTCCCGAGCGTGAGCGAATCCTGCGCGCATTGAAAGCAACCAACGGCCGGGTTGCGGGACCGAGGGGCGCCGCGGCGCGACTCGGACTCAAGCGCACCACCCTCATATCTCGAATGAAGAAGCTCGGTATCGATCCACGAAAAGTGTCGTAGCTCTTCGACATATGTCGAAGTGGCGCTCGACACTTTCGACATCTTTGCTTCCCTCGGCTCAAATCACAGGCTGGTACCTAAGCAAATCAATGATTTAGCGACTCAACAGAACAGAATAGGTTTGGCGTTCCGAGTGCCTTTATAACAATTGCAAGTAGTATAAGGAAAAACTATAGAGCCTGGGGAGGCGACGAATATGAAAGCGAAAGGCATAATTCCTATCTTTATGGCCGCGGGCTTGATCTTGGCTACGGCCAGCGCAACTGTGAATGCAGTCACAACTCGTCAGGCACACGCCGAGAACCCAACCCGCGTGGGCGATGCGGCCTTCCGCGATGGGCTTTTTCAGGGCAAGCTCGCGCTGCAGCGCGGCGTCACAAAGGACCCCGCGATTGGCCGCTGGAATACGGAGAGGGATCGGGCATTTTTCGTTGCAGGTTATCAAAATGGGTCTGGCGCGGGGGCATCAGATTTGCAATGAACAGTTCGGCAGGCTCGGTGTCGCATGCGGCGTAATGCCGCGGCGGCCTTGGCGGCCGCCAGGATCATCTCGCGGAACACAAAATCGCAGTCAGTCTCAGCGGAGGGCAGCGCCAAGTTTTTGCTGCAGCGCGGCGACGATGCGCGCGGAGAAATCGTTGAGTTGCGTGTCGGTGAAGGTGGCTTCGGCGCTTTGGAATTTCACGCGGATCATCAGCGAGAATTTCCCGGCCGGCACTTGCCCGCCGCGGAACAGGTCGGCGGCTTCGATGGTTTCGACTTCGGCAATTTGGAGCGCGCGAATCGTTTCGATCACTTGCGCGAACGTTACGCCATCGGCGAGCACCAGCGAAAAATCGCGCTCGACGGCCGGGAACCGCGGCAGAGGTTTGAAACGGCGCGCGGCGTCCGCTGCTTCGACGCCGGTGACGAGCGGCTCGAGCTTCAGTTCAGCAACGAAGACGTCCTGGCGGAATTTGTAGACGTCCGCGATGCGACGAGCGAGCTGGCCGGCTATTCCGATATTCCGCGGCGACTGCGATTTGCCCGCCAGCGAAATTTGCGTCGCGCGCGAACCAACAAGCCATTGCGGACCGCCCGATTGCCAAGTAAAGCCGCCCGCAAGCTCGCCGATGCGGTCGAGGTCGCCTTTCAAATCCGCGAAGGTGAATTCGCGAGCTGCTTCGTAAATTGTTTTTTCCTGCGCCATGCCGGTCGAGCCCAGCGTGAGGACTTGGGTTTCGACCGGTTCGCCATCGCGCAGCTCGTAGGTCTTGCCGATTTCGAACAGGCGCAAATTGCGCTGGCCGTGATTCAGGTTCCACTCAATCGCGCGCAGCATACTGACGGTTCCCGTCGAGCGCATCACGGACGCATCTTCCGCGAGCGGATTGCCGATTACCGCGGGCGCCAGATTTTCGGGCCGGAAAAGCTCGTTGCGCTGCGTATCCACAATGGGTATTTCCACAATTTCCTGGTAGCCGAGCGCCACGATGCGTTCGCGCAAACGGTCCTGCGCCAAGGCGTGCGGCAAACGGTGCGCGGGGAGTTTCGCGGGCGGCAGGCGCGGCGGAAATTTGTCATAGCCGTATTGCCGCGCCACTTCTTCGATCAGGTCAATCCCGCGCGTCACATCCTGCCGCCAGGAAACTTGGCGACATTCCCACACGGCGGCGATGGAGCCGTCGCTGCCGCGATTCACGTCCACGCGCACGGGATGAAAACCCAGCGCGCTGAGAATCGCTTCCACGTCGCGATCCGGAACATCCGCGCCCATCACGCGCAGCAGTTCCTTGCGCGAAAGCTCGATTTTCTTTTCAGGCGAGCGGTGCGGGTACACATCCACCACTCCGGCTAGAAGTTCGCCGCCGGCCACTTGCTGAATCAGTTCCGCGGCGCGCCGCGAAGCCAGCTCCGCCATTTCCGGATCGGCGCCGCGTTCGAAGCGATAAGAAGCCTCGCTGCGCAGATCCCAGAGCTTTGGAAGTGCGGCGAATGGAGATGGGATCGAACCAGGCGCACTCGATCAGGACGTTGCGCGTGCTGAAACTGATTTCGGTTTCCGCGCCGCCCATCACGCCGCCGATGCCCACGGCGCGCCCGGCGTCCGCCACCACGCACATGTCTTTCGTAAGAGTGCGTTCGGCGCCATCGAGCGTGCGGATTTTTTCTCCCGGCTTCGCGCGGCGCACCAGGATGCGCTGTTCCTGCAATTTATCGAAATCGAAAGCGTGCAGCGGGTGGCCCAGCTCGAACATCACGTAATTGGTGACGTCCACCACGTTGTTGATGGATTTTTCGCCGATCGCTTCCAGGCCTTGCCGCAGCCAGTCCGGCGAAGGCTGCACTTTCACTCCGCGCAGCACGCGCGCCGTGAAACGTCCACACAAATCCGGCGCCTGAATTTCCACGCGGGTCGCGTCCGCAGCTTTTTCCGCTGATTCTTTTAGCTTGGGATGCCGCGGCTTCAGCGGCAGGCGGTAAATCGCGGCCACTTCGCGCGCGATGCCCAGATGGCCCAGACAGTCGGGGCGGTTCGCTGTGACTTCCGCATCGAGCACTGGCCCCGCGGCGGTTTCTTCGATGGAATCCACGGCCACGCCGGCGAGCGACAGCCGCGCGCGCAGATCGGCGGGCGGCGCGGTGACGTCCACGAATTCTTTCAGCCAGTTGTACACAACTTTCATTTTTTCGTGGTCTTCAAATATTCAAAGCGCGGGCGCGACATCATGCCGTGCCGCCGCAATTTCGATCTCATCACGGAAACTGTTTCAGAAAGCGCACATCGTTCTGGAACAGCAGCGGCACTTCCGTGACGCCGTACTTCATCATCGCCAGGCGATCGACGCCCATGCCGAACGCAAATCCTGAATATTTTTCAGGATCGTAGCCGACGAATCCGTACACGGCGGGATTCACCATGCCCGCGCCGAAGAGTTCGATCCAGCCGGATTGTTTGCACACGCGACAGCCGGTGCCACCGCAAACGTGGCAGGTGGCGTCCACTTCGGCGGACGGCTCGGTAAAGGGAAAATAGCTGGGCCGCAGGCGCGTTTTTGTTTTGGGGCCCAGAAATTCGCGCGCGAAATAATCCACGGTGCCTTTGAAATCGCAGAAGGTGATGTCCGTATCCACGGCCAGGCCTTCGATCTGGTGGAACATGTAGCCGTGCGTGGCGTCCGGATTGTCGCGGCGATAGACTTTTCCCGGGACGACGATGCGCACCGGCGGCTTCTGCTTTTCCATGGTGCGAATCTGCATCGGCGAAGTGTGCGTGCGCAGCAAATGTCCGCCGCGCGCGCCCGCGATGTAGAAAGTGTCCATATTGTCGCGCGCCGGATGATGCTCGGGAATATTCAACGCCTCGAAATTGTAGTAAGGCGTTTCGATTTCGGGTCCGGCGACGACGCTGAAGCCGATCGCGGTGAAGATGCGCAGAAGTTCGTCGTAGGTCTGTCGGATCAGGTGGCGCGTGCCGATGGCGCGCTCGATGCCGGGAAGGGAGAGGTCGAACGGTTCGGCGGCGGCGCAGCGGTCGACTTGTCTCCCCAGCCGATGACAGCTCTGGTCGCGGCCGTAGCCGTGGCCGCATCACGCGTTGCTCTCGATGAATGCGCCGCGTTTGCAGCGTGTCTTGAGGCTCTTTTGGCGGCGACAACTCTGGAGCTGAGCGTCTATATGAGGTTTCAATTCGTTGAATGCCGGCCTTCAGCCAGTTCGTCGGTAGCACGTCTCAGACCAATAATCCGCGATCCTTGTCGGCCCGCCACTTAACCGTGTGACGCCCAGGTCGCGGCAGCAACCCTATCTTGGCCGCGTCGCGATGGCGAACTGCTCGTCAAATCGGTTCCGCACCTCGGCAAAACAGCGCGATAACACTTCTCGGGCGTGATCAGCCCCGAGCTCCGCGAGCGTCTGTTTGTCGGATCGTTCGTCGTCATAGTGAACGCAAGTCTGCCGGCGAGACGCCTGCCTACCGGCAGGCAGGCCGGCGCTACGTAAAACCGCGTGCCGGCGCCATTCTTACACGTATTGCCGGAAATTATCCTTCTTCGTGGTGGCGAACAACCGCGGGCCTCGCGGTCTGCACTACGCCGGGCTTCGGGAAGTGCTGCTTCACCGAGCCGACCAGCGACGCGAATCCATCGGCGTCGTGCACAGCCATGTCCGCCAGGATCTTGCGGTCCAGATCAATTCCGCCGGCCTTCAGCGCGTGAATCAACTGGCTGTAGGTGGTGCCGTTGTTGCGCGCGGCGGCGCCGATACGCTGAATCCACAGCGCGCGGTAATCGCGTTTGCGCACGCGGCGGTCGCGATAGGTATAGCGCAGCGAGCGGTTGACGGCTTCTTTCGCCGAGCGGTACAGCTTGCCCTTGGTAAGGAAAAATCCCTTGGCGTGCTTCAGCAGCTTTTTGCGGCGGGCGCGGCGTTTGGTTCCACGTTTAACTCGAGGCATAGTTCTTCTCTCCTGTGGCGCATTTCGAAAGCGCTGGCAAATTCAATTTAAGTGAGGAGACAAACGCGGCCCAGCCGCTCGCGGAAATGCACGAGTAGCAGGACGGGTTTGTCTCGTGGGACTGCATTTCGCTCCACCACTAGCCGTCATTTCTGAGGGCGGGCGGAACATCCGGCCGGCAGGCACCCGTTACGCTCTGCCCGGCGCGAAAAATTCCAGATAAAACTACAGGCCGTACGGCAATGCCAGGCGGACGTTCTTCACATCCGCGGGGCTGACCTGAACTTTATTCAGAAGCCGGCGCATGCGGCGGGGCTTCTTGGTGCCGAGCAGGTGGCGCTTGCCCGACCGCCAGCGCATCACTTTGCCGGTGGAAGTAATCTTGAAGCGCTTGGCGGCGCCGCGGTGCGTCTTGGCTTTCATTTTCTTGTTCTTCTTCACGATTTCCTCTTGTACTGAATTTCCTTACGCCTGGCCATCCGCGTTTTTCTGCGCGGGTTGCGCGGCCGGCGCTGAGCCTGCGCCTTTTTTCGGCGCGAGCAATGCGAGCAGGATGTTCGCTTCCATGCGTGGACCGAACTCCACCTGCACGTGATCCATGATTTCCTTCAGCAAACGGTCCATCTTCTTGCGGCCTACGTCCTGGTGCGCCATCTCGCGGCCGCGATGGAAAATCATGGCCTTCACTTTGTAACCTTCGCCGAGGAAGCGGATGATCTGATTCTTGCGAACCTGAAAATCGTGTTCGGCGGTGGATGGCCGGAACTTCACTTCCTTGATGTGCGAACTCTTTTGATGTTTCTTGGCTTCGTGTGCTTTCTTGCTGGCCTCGTACTGAAACTTGCCGTAGTCCACCAGCTTACATACCGGCGGCACGGCGTTGGGCGAGATTTCCACCACGTCCAAGCCGGCCTCGCGCGCGGCCTTCATGGCGTCGAACAGCGTCATCACGCCGAGCTGATTTCCAGCTTCGTCCACCACGCGCACTTCACGAGCGCGAATTCTTTCGTTGACCCGCAGGCCAGGCGTCCCACCACGTTCTGCGATAAACCCACCTCCCGGGCGCTGGAAAGAGTAAATCCGGCCCGCTAGCCGCGCCTCCCATGGTCGAAAAGTCCGCGAGGAGGGACGGGCCAAAAAGTATAGCACGGGTTTGGCGCTCCCCCGCAACTACGGATTTACGAGGCTGGGGTGGGCTCCAAGGGCAAGCGAACGGCACAGTTGAGGGATGCGGACGCAGGTGCGCTGGCGGCTCATTCTACTTCCGGAGCGTACCGCCGCAAGAGCGTAATCGAGAACACCAGAATTAGGATGACCAGCCCTAATAAGCCAAGCTCAATCATGCTGCCGCGAAATATGCTCGCACCGTCGGCGGACCAGACTCCGCCTTTTGTTAGGCTGGCAGCTTCCAGGGTAATCACCAGCATGCGCCGAATCGAGGCGATCAAGCCCACTACCAAGAATGGCTCGGTGACCAGCACATGAGAGTGAATGGAGATGCGTACCGTGTGCATAATCTCCACCATCATCAGGACGACAAGCAACTGGTCCAACACAAGCAGCGTGCTCGTGGCGATGGTCCAATGGCCGACGGACTCCCAGAGCATTTTTCCGGCGTTGGCAATCGTCGCGAGCGCCGTTATGAACAGCAAAATGGCAAGGACGGAATAGACAAACACTTCGGCTTTAGCCAGATAGTCGCCAAAGTGGACGCGAAGTTTTTCTTCGGCCATGTCTGTGTTCTCGCACAATCGCGCTGGTGCGCTCTTCTTGATGGCGGAGTATATCCATAAGTGGGCGGAACGGAAAGCGAGAACAGGCTTGCGCCGCGATCCTAGACGCGCCGCAAGCAGGGACGTGGTGGCAGCTGAGGCGTTCTACGGAGATTTCTGCACAAAAAGTCCGGCAAAGGCCTGGCGGTGATAAAACGCGACGATCCCCCACAAGATCGCGACGACGGCCGCGATGCCCAAACCCATGTGGAACAGCAGCAGGTGATACAAGAGAATGTTGAAGATGATCGGCCCGAGAATCGTGAGACCGAGCGGAACGTAACGGTTCACCAGTAGCAGCGCGCCGCCCACGATTTGCAGCGCCGAGACGACCAGGCCGTAGTGCGACTGAACCAAAGCCGTGACGAATTGGCCGGCCAGCCCCGTCGGCATCGGTCCCTTCGGAACCCACGGCAGGTAGGCGATTATCCCGAATGCAAAGAAGACCAAGCCCAGTAAGATGCGCGCGATCAACGCTACGATTTTCATGATGTGAGCAGCTCCGCCAGCCGATCATAGCTCACCGCAGCGCCATGTTCCATGCCGGTTTTCAGGGCGGCGTCTCGTGCTTCGCGCGAAGAATAGAGCACCGTCTGCGTCATCGTGGTTCTGCCGGCGTGCTCGGCGAAGACGATTGTGACCAGCGTCTCGCCGTCGGTCCAGTCTTCATCCCAAATTTCGGTAAATACCAGCCGGTCGGGCGGCGCGATCTCGCGAAAAACACCGCTCATCCCCATGTCCTCTCCCTTGCCGTGGCTCCAGACAAAGCGCAGACCGCCGCCTGGCTTCAGATTCATCTTGCAGACGGCGAGTCGCCAGTCCTCAGGCCCATACAGCCAGCGCTTCACGAGTTCGGGCTTGGTCCAGGCGTCGAAAACCAGGTGCCGCGGAGCGTCGAACACGCGCGTCATCGCAACTTCCCGGTCGCTGGGCGTGGTTACTTTCAATGTGCCGCTGTTTTTCATTGGTGCTCTACCGCTTTGTGCGTCCACGTTTTTTCTCCTTCGCTTTCAGTTCGTCAAGCACGGCATCGAGCCGCTGAAAATTCGCTTCCCAAATACGACGGTACCGCTCGATCCAGGCTTGGAGTTCTTTTAGTGGCGCCGGGCGCAACGCATAAATTCGCCGCTGCGCGTCCACGCGGACGTCCACTAGTCCCGCATCGCTGAGGACGCGCAGATGTTTCGAGACTTGCGGCTGGCGCAGGCCCAGGCGATGAACCATGTCACCGACGGGTCGCGGTCCGTCGCGCAACAGTTCGACGATTTGAAAGCGGTTGGGCTCGGCCAGTGCTTGCAGGGTTTCCATCATGCTGAGCTCGAATATGCCCCAATACGTATATTCTTGTCAAGATATATTCTTGCAGAGGGATATACGAAGCCCCGAGTGCGGATTGAACACAATTAGACGCTCGTACTATTGGGCCGCGCGGGGTAATCCCGAAGACTCAACCATACCGGGATTTTTTCGGAGGGTTGCACTCATGCGAACGACTTCTTTTCTTCTCGCGGCCGCGGCATTGACCTTGGCATTTTCGGCTGCGGCGTCGGCGCAGGATGTTCCGCTGCACGTGTCGCAACCCGCACCGCACTACGTCTCGAACCCTGCCGCACAGCCTTCCGCGCCTTCGCGAACTACGCAAAGCGCGTCGCGCGATAACCTGGTGGTCATGGATCCGCCGCCGGTTTCGCTCGGTGAGGTGGCGCGCCTCGCTCGCGCGAAAAAGACCAGCGACGCAAAATCCGTGAAAATATTCAACGACGACAATATGCCCCGCGCGCCGCTCAGCTCCGGCGAAAAAGCCCCGGAATTTGCAGGACAGAGTTCATCCAGCGGTGGAAAAGTGACGCTTCTGGATTTCTGGGCCACGTGGTGCGGCCCTTGCCGACACGCCTTACCCGGACTGAAGCAGCTGCAGGCGGTTTACGGTGCCGACAAGGTGGAAGTGATCAGCATCAGCGAGGATGAAGACGAAGGCACCTGGCAGAGTTTCGTCGCGCAAAATCAAATGAACTGGACGCAGCGCATTGATTCGGATCATCAGATGATGCGCCAGTACGGAGCCAGTGCGCTGCCCACTTACGTTTTGATCGGCAAGGATGGCAATGTGGTGCAGCAATACGTGGGCGACGATCCCGGCCAACCAATTCTGGAACGCATGGGCCCCGATTTGAAGAAGAGCCTCGAAGGAAATTCTTAATCCAGCCGCGAGCTAACTACGAAATTACTTTTGAATCCACCTCTGCGCGTAGATCCGCGCTGAACTGCTCCAGCGGGCGCGGGCCCAGGTCACCCTTTGAGCGGTGGCGCACCGAGACAGTGCCGGCCTCAGCTTCCTTGCCGCCGATGACCAGCATGTAGGGAACTTTCTGCAGCTGCGCGTCGCGGATTTTCGCTTGCAGTTTTTCGTTGCGATCGTCGAGTTCCGCGCGCGCCCCTGCGTCGAGAAGTTTCTCGAGGACTTTTTTGGCGTAATCGTTCTGCCGTTCGGTGATGGGCAGCACCACGGCCTGCACGGGCGCGAGCCACACCGGGAATGCGCCGGCGTACAGCTCAATAAGATAAGAAGTCATTCGCTCCATGGTGCTGATGACGCCGCGGTGGATCATCACCGGGCGATGCATTTGGCCGTCCGCGCCGATGTAACCCAATTCGAATTGATTCGGCAGATGAAAATCGATCTGGATCGTGGAGTAGGTTTCCTGGTGGCCCATTACGTCCGCCAGTTGAATATCAAGCTTCGGTCCGTAGAAAGCAGCCTCGCCGGGAGCTTCGGTATAGGGAAGCTTCAGCGAATCCATCGCCTCGCGCAGCATGTTTTCTGCGAGATCCCACATTTGATCGTTTTCCACGTACTTCGCGCGATTCAATTTGTCGCGTAGCGAGAGGCGGTAAGTGTATTGCGTGATGCCGAGGTCGCGATACGCCTGCTCGACCAGCCGCATGACTCCCGCAAATTCTTCCTTGATCTGTTCCGGAGTGCAAAAGATGTGCGCGTCGTTCAAGGTCATGACGCGGACGCGACTGAGCCCACTGAGGACGCCCGACCGCTCGTAGCGGTACATCGTTCCAAGTTCCGCAATTCTCACCGGCAGGTCGCGGTAACTGTGTTTTTTTGATTCGTAGACGAGAATGTGGTGCGGACAATTCATCGGCCGCAGCACCAGTTGCTCGGTTTCCATGTCCATCGTGGGAAACATGTCTTCGTGGTAGTGCGCCCAATGTCCGGAACGGACGTAGAGGTCAACCTTCGCGAGGTCTGGGGTGTAAACATGTTGGTAGCCGGCGCGGCGTTCCTTTTCCAGAATGTAATCCTCGAGAAGCCGGCGAATCGTGGCGCCTTTCGGCAACCACAGCGGCAAACCGGATCCGACCTGATCGCTCACGGTGAAAAGGCCGAGTTCTTTTCCGATGCGGCGATGGTCGCGGCGCTTGGCTTCTTCCAGCTTGTGCAGATATTCGTCCAGTTCTTTTTGGTCAATGAAGCACGCGCCATAAATCCGCTGCATTTGCGGATTGCTTTCCTGGCCTTTCCAGTACGCGCCCGCGACGCTCATTAATTTGAAGGCTTTTATGCGGCCGATGGAAGGAATGTGCGGGCCACGGCAGAAATCAATGAATTTTCCGGTGGTGTAGAAGGAGACCATGGGCTCGGTGGCTTTTTCTTCCACCAGTTCGCATTTGAATTCCTGATTGGTTTTGCGATAGAGCTCGAGGGCTTCGGGCTTAGGAATCAGCTTGCGCTCGTTGGGAAAATCTTTCGCAGCGATCTCATGCATCTTGGCTTCGATTTTTTCCAGGTCGTCCTGGGTGAAGGGCTCCGCGCGCACGAATTCGTAGAAGAATCCAGTCTCGATCGGCGGGCCGATGCCGAGCTTCACGTCGGGATAAAGTTCCAGCACCGCGGCGGCGAGCAGATGCGCTGCGGAATGCCGAAAAACTTGCAGCGAATCCGGATCCTTCGCGGTGAGGATGGAAATTTTGGCGTCGTGCTCAAGCGGCCGCGAAAGATCTACCAGCTCGCCATCGGCGCGCGCTACCAGCGCTTCTTTCGCGAGTCGCGGCGAGATCTGGCGCGCAATTTCCGCAGCGGTGGTGCCGCGCGGCACTTCGCGTGTGGCGCCGTCCGGCAAAGTGATCTGAATGGTGTCAGTACTCATGCGTGGTCTTTTTCCCCTGTGGAAACAGCTAGCTTACTGGCCAGCGCACATGCGGTCAAGGCGGGCGATTTGAGCTAGGTTGCAACGGCCACGGAACTTGGGACAATGCTGATTCAGGGAATGATCACGCCGGGCAGGCCACGAAATGCCGCGTCACCGGTTACCAGCTGAGCCTGATGGGCTTGCGCCGTTGCGTAAATAATCGCGTCCGCCATAGCGAGTTTCGTCTCGTTGCTGACTTGAGCGGCAGCGAGCGCCAAGTCTTCGTCCAATGGCACGACCTCGCGTCGCAGCGCCTCCGAGATGAAGCGGTCAGCTGCAATCTTGCCACGCTCCCGCATCAATACTTTAACTACTTCGTAGAGGACGATAGTCGGAACCAGCGTGGCGCTTCCGCTTTCGATGAACGGAGCGAATTTCGCGGCGTCTTGATCCTGGGTCAAATACTCCAGCCAGGCCGAAGAATCAATCAGCCAGAGCTCAGAAACGGTCGTTCCGGTCACGATAATCGTCTTTCCATTTCATCCCCTTGGCGATACCGCGAAGCTCCGTCACGGGCCGAAACGTGTCGAGATGTAGTTTCCCCTCATACAGATACATGAAGAGCTCCTGCCCCGGCTCGAGCTTCAATTCCTCGCGGATGGCCTTAGGTATCACGATCTGAAACTTAGGCGAAACCTTGACCCTTGTTTTGAGAATCTTGGGGAGCGTAAACATACGATAATAATATCGATATAGATATCGTATGTCAATATCTGATCGATCGAATCACCGGGCAGGCGAAAACGCGGAAAACCCGCCCGCCAGGCCACAGGGGTGCGATTGAGCAACGCCGCATTACTTTCCCGCGCCGGCCTCTGCTGAAATGTTGCAAAATGGGTCACAAGAGGGGTGGAGTTTCCCTGGAGGCCACCCTTCGCGACCGGGACCTACCCAGCCTGGTACACCGCAGCCCTGCGAATGAGCGCCCGAATTTCCTGGCGAGATGACTCGCCGGAAGACGTGACGCCCAGGTACGACATCAGGCACCACACTTTTCGATTTCGCATGAATTCGCTCATCCGGGCAGATTTCCATCGGCCGGTATCGGCGAATGTGCAAGGGGGTTCACATGACGGGGGCCGCGACAAAACGGGTAGGCCAAGTCATAGACGGGAAATTCCGCCTGGGCGAGTTTGTGGGCGGAGACGAAGGTAGCTCCGTATTTCTGACGGACTACGCGGCTCCGGGCGTTCGCGCGGCCGCAATCAAATTGGTTCCAGCAGATTCGGCTGAGGCTTCGGGATTACTGGCGCGCTGGCGGCACGCCGCGAAACTTTCGCATCCTCATATGATCCGGCTGCTGGACATGGGCCGCGGCGAACTGGATGGCGCGGAGGTGCTGTACGTAGTGATGGAGTATGCGGAAGAAAATCTGTCCGGGGTGATTGCGCGAAGACCGCTCGCACCGGAAGAAGCGCGCGCGATTCTAGGGCCGGTGGTTGACGCGCTGGCTTACGTGCACGCCAAAGGCTTCGTTCATTGCCGCATCAAGCCCGCGAACATCATGGCAGAAAACGATCTGCTGAAAATTTCCAGTGATGGGCTCTGCCGCATCGGCGAATTCAGCGGCAGCGTGGGAAAACCCGGAGCGTACGATCCGCCCGAAGCGGCAGGAGGAAGAATTTCACCTGCCGGCGATGTCTGGTCGCTGGGCATGACCCTCTGCGAAGCGTTGACCCAGCGCTTGCCCGTGTGGGAGAGAACTAACCAGGCGGAGCCGGCGCTGCCATCCAACCTGCCGCCGGAATTTTTGGATCTGGCGCGCCATTGCCTGCGCCGCGACCCGCAATTGCGCTGGAGCGTTGCGGACATCGCCGCGCGGCTACTGCCGAATGCGCCCGCGCCGCCGAAACAGACAAGGCGCGACGTACAATTTTCCTCGGCACAGCGGCGCTTTGTCGGCACGGCTGCGCCCATCGGGCTGGCGTTACTGGCGATTTTGGCTGCGGTGCGAATTTTCCATCACCCCTCGCAGACCGAGCCGACCCATTTAGTTGCCGCGGCAGAAGCGCCTCTTCAACCAAAAGTTCAACCAGAAGTTCAACCAGAACTCCAGCCACCAACGCAGCCAACAGCTCAGCCGCAGCCGGAGAAGAAGCCCGTGCTGACCGCAGCTGCAGCAGCGCCCGTCGCGAAGCCAACGCCACATCCAGCGCCGCCCGCGTCACACCCTGCAACAAGCTCTTCGGTGCAGCCCAGCACGAAGAGCGTTGCCGCGAGCAATCCGGCTCCGACGCCCACGCCGGTTCGACCCAAGGCAGAAGCACCGCCGCAGCCGACAGCATCGAGCAGCGGTGTTGTGCCTGGAAAGGTTGTTCGGCAATTTCTGCCGGAAGCTTCGCAAAAATCGCGCGACACGATTCGCGGGAAAGTCAGGGTCAGCGTGAAAGTCCACGTGGACGAATCTGGGCGCGTGACGCGCAGCGGCATTCGACGCTCCGGGGCCCAGCCAATATTTCGCCGACCGCACACTGGAAGCCGCGAAGCTTTGGCTATTTGCGCCCGCAAAAATGGATGGCCACAACGTGCCGAGCGAATGGGTGCTGCGATTCGAGATTGATCCCACGGCGATCAACGTCTATCCCGCGCAAACGAAGCCATAACCGAGCGCGCATTAGCACTCGGGCGCTATTTTTTACGCGCTGATTCCAGCATGTCCCAGGCCGCGTCCGGCAAATCGAGGAAGTCGTTGAACTCGCCCGCGCCGCGCAGCCATAGGCCTCCATCAATCACCACGCACTCTCCATTCACATAGTCCGCCTGCTCGCTCAGCAAATAAACGGCAAGATTGGCCAGTTCGTCGTGGCGCCCGAAGCGGCCCATGGGGTGATGTTTTTTCGCGCGCTCTTCCAGTTCCTTGGAGGGCAGTAAGCGCGACCACGCGCCTTCGGTGGGAAACGGTCCGGGCGCGATGGCATTCAGCCGGATGTGGTGGCGGGCCCACTCCACCGCCAGCGAACGCGTCAGCGCCAGCACACCGGCCTTGGCACACGCCGAAGGAACCACAAATCCCGAGCCGCAATTCGCCGCGGCGTAAGTGGTGACGATATTCAGGACGTGGCCCGGCTGTTTCGCAGCGATCCATTTCTTTCCCAGCGCCAGCGTGCAGTAGAACGTGCCTTGCAACACGATTCCCACCACGGCGTTGAACGCGTTCGGTGAAAGCTTCTCCGTGCGCGCGATAAAATTTCCTGCGGCGTTATTCACCAGCGTATCCACGCGCCCAAATTCTTTTTCGGCCGCTTCCACGGCTTTTTCCACCGCGCTGAAATCGCGTATATCCGCGGAGGCATAAGCCGCGCGCGCGCCTTTGGCACGAATCGCCTCGGCGGTTTCTTTCAGCGGCTCCTCGCGTCGCGCCACCAGAAAAATATTCGCGCCCAGCTCGGCAAAACGCAGCGCCATCGAACGCCCCAGCCCCGTGCCGCCGCCCGTAATCAGAATCGTGCGGCCTTTCAGCAGATCGCTCTGAAACATCGAAAGCCTCCCGGCAACAGCAGTATTCATCTCGCATCGCGCCAGCCGCCGCAAGCCTGTTTTTATTTCGATCAGGCAAAACTCATGGCAACCGCGGCGTTGCTGTGCTATTCAGTCTGCTGCATTTCTTCCGCATCCATTTCCCGCATCGCCTGGAGCGAAGGAAGGGATCCACAATGAAAGGTTTTCTGCTAGGACTGATACTGGGAATACTGATCGTTCCAATCGCGTTGTTTTGCTATGTGGAGACCGGGCAAGCTCCGACCGCCGCGACCGATGCTCCCATGCCGTTCGAGAAATTTCTGGCCCGTGCCGGCTTACACGCGCGCATCACGAAAGAAGCGCAGGACCGCGAGCTTTCCACATTCAACGCGGGCGATCTTGCCTCCGCCGCCGAAGTGTACCGCACGAACTGCGCGTTCTGCCACGGTTTGCCGCTGCAGGCGGCCACCGCCGCATCGCAAGGAATGTTCCCGCACGCCCCGCAGCTTTTCACCGCGAAAGAAACGGTCACGGATGATCCTGTGGGAGTGACGTATTGGAAAGTGAAGAACGGGATTCGCCTCACGGGCATGCCCAGCTTTCAGAAAGCGCTGAGCGATCAGCAAATGTGGCAAGTCTCTGCGCTGATGGCCAGTGCAGATAAGCTTCCGCCGGATGTTCTGCGGGGCCTGCTGCCCGCGGCGGCACCAGCGGACGCGACTGCTACCGCACCTGGCGCTACACCTGCTCCGTCGGCTGCTCCGGCAACGGGACCGCCGGCAACTCCCGCACCGCCGAAATAGCCCGGCCGGACCACCAGCTGCGAGTTATTTTGCAGCTGGCAGAAATTGCTTGGGCAGCGGATTTTCCGGAGTTTCTTCCAGCCAGTAAATGGTGACCACCCACCAGCGCGCGCCATCGTAGAAAAGCTGAAAGCTGTTGATCCCGCGCGCGAAGGGCTGCGCGTCCTTGGCGTCGTGCCGTGATTCGTAGGTGCTGAAGATCTGCATGATGTTGCCGTAGCGCTCTGCGGTCCGCGCAATTTCCCGTTCGGCAAAACCATTCTTCTGAAAATAGGTGTCCGCGAACTTGGCATATTCATCCGGCGTGATCATGCGCGTCTCCAGCCCGCCTCCGGTTTTCTTGGTGACCACTGGAATCAATCGCGCGCCGGGCACAAAAAGCGAGCGAAAGCGATCCCAGTCGCGCTGCTGCCCGGCGGGGCCGGAGATCACATCGTAAGTTGCTGCCAGAATCGCGTCTGGCGACGCTACATCCGCGGGTTTCGCTGCGGGCGCAGTTGCATCCTGCGCCACAGCGGGCGCTGCCGCGCTCGGCTTTTTGGTATCGTCTTGCGCGCGAAGAGGAAAAGCGGCGCTGCTTACCAGAAATACCGCGACAACAGAAAATCTCAACAGTGACATGAAAATCTCCCAGCGGCTCGCCCGGTTAGAACCATTGCCCCACGCCGCGCCGCGCAGCTTAATCCGTTCCGGCGAATTTCACAAACCGTTCCTGGGCGCCGCGCCGCCCGGCAAGAACTAAAAGTCCACATGGAAGCGAAGGCCGGGAACAAAAATAGGACCGCGTGCCTTGTTGTATCCCGGATTATTGATGTGCTGGAAATCGCAGGAGACAAAGAATCCCCGCCACAGGTGCGCGGTGTAAAATCCCTCGAAGATTTTTTCCGTGCCGGGCGTGAGCGCGCCGTCGCCGAGCAGGAATCCCAAGCCGCCATACCCAAGATACTGTTGGTGAGCCGCAACCACTTGATTGGCGACGAACACCACGCCCGCGCGGTCGTTCTTACGCCGCCACTCTTCGCCCTTCAAGAAAAGCCCGGTCTCGACGGTGCGGTCGTCTTCCGTGTACGCAAAGGACTCGTTGCGGCCGTCGCTCCATCCTACGCGTCCGAAGACGCCCAGCTTCGCCGGAAGGTCTTGCTCGAAATTCAATTCGAAGCCGTATTTGTGGCGGCCTTGTTTCCGCGTGGAGGTAATGCTCGGGGTGGTGCCTTCGCCATTCAGAAAATTCGCGTTGGCTTGTTCGTAATTCCCCATATTGGCGGTATTGACGTAGGCTGAGGAAACGAACAACGCCGGGGCGATGCAGCAGCAAGCTCCCGGCCGCGTCGAGCTCCAGATTCTCGCCGCGCGCCTGCGCAATATCTGCGTCCAGATAGATCCCGTTGGCCACCTTGGGCATCAGCATCACGCCGAAACGCGCGCTGAACCAGTGATCGTCGTATTCCAGAATCGCGCCGTCGGTGTACCCGCGGGTATTCGCGGCGTAGTCGTAGGCACCGTCGTTGTCCACGGTCCAGTTCAGAAATTGCAGGTGGCTGTCGGAACCGTACGTATTCACATCGAAAAAATCGGGGATGGTGAATTTTCCAATGCGGAATTCAATCCGCCGCACCGGCACGGAAGTGGCTAAGGACAGCGGGCCGCGCTCCACTGTGATGTGGTCCTTGCTGAGTGGAATGATCTGCCGCAACATCAGTCGCGCGAGGTACGGGTTGTCGCCCAAACTGGGATTGCGCACCACATCCAGATTCGTGAATCCCGCCAGTCCCAGCGCGTTGCTGAGCCCGTGGCCGCCTGCGCTTTCGACGTCCAGATACACCTCCGTGGTGTGCGTCAGTTCGTAGCCCAAATAAAGCGTGTACACCTTCGAGGTGGCGTTTTCCGCGGGGTGCGTAAAACTATTCGTGCCGCTGTACGGCGCGCGGAATGTGTTGTGCCATTCCAAAACGATGTTGGCTTGCCCGGAGATCCAGTAGCGGCTGGTTACGGAGTGCGGGAACAGCGTGACCATGTCGCTGGATTCAGATTCAGTGTTCGCAGGTGCAGACGCAGGCGGAGCGCCGGCGCTGGGTTGCTGCGTTGGCGCGTCTGAATCCTGCGCAACCGTCGCCGACGCAGACGTTGGTTTCGAAGAATCTGACGGCTGCGAATCCTGCGCCACCGTGCAACGAGGTGCAGCGAAAGACACCCATAGCGCGCAGAAAATCGCGAATCCAGTTTGGAGGATGAATCGGCGCATTCGCCTGGAGAATGGGTCTGCGAAAAATAAGCCTCCCCAAGAGGCACAGTAGAACATAGAAAAGCTCCCAAACTTGATTAAAGGGAGGTTGCAATCAAGATGGGGCCGTACTCACTCATTCTCGCCGATGCCGGGTAGTGAATCCCCGCTTGAGAAAATCCCCTTGCGACAGCCGCTCGCCAACTCATTCAGCACGCCTTAGCTGCTCCTGATGATCGTCCGCCAAAATGGTTCCGGCTTCCAATCCCCCGGCAATTATCGGGATTGCTCGGATGAGTGCGGCACTTGCGTGGCCCTCCAGCACTGGACAATCTGCCGGGGCACAGGCATCCTGATTGCCCCCTGGGGCCATCTTTAGTAATCTCTAGGATTGCGCGTACCGTTCCGGGCTCGACCTACAGGCACAGGAGTGAGGAATTTGCGGCGACAATTTCGCATGTCATTTTGGCTACTGCTGTGTGCAATGCTGGTGTTGCCTACCTGCACGCAGCAGATCAATTATCCAGCACCGACGATTACGGGGCTTTCGCCCGCGAGCATCTCGGCAGGCAGTCCGCAGGCGTACCTCACCATCAAGGGCAACAACCTTATTCAACAAACGCAAGCGGGAGTCTCGCTTTCGCCAAACTCCGGGGCGATACCGCTGGCGCTTAACCAATACATCAGCATGAACGAAATGATCGTCACGCTTCCCGCCAACCTGCTGGAGAATCCCAAGACGCTTTATCTCAGCGTTACCACGCCCCAGCCGGGCGGCGGCACCTACCCTCCGCAAAACCAGGCGCCACCAGCCGCCACGATATTCACGATTACGCCGATTGCCAGCCCCGTTCCTGTGGTCACCGCAATGACCCCCCCCACCGCTTTCGCTGGAGCGCCTGGCCTGAATTTGAATTTGACCGGGAAGAACTTTGTGTCGCAATCGATTGTCTACGTGAACAACGCCAGCCGCACCACCACTTATCTAAGTTCCACGGCGCTGATCGTAAACCTTTTTTCCACGGATCTTAAGACCCCCGGCCCTGTGCAGATCACCGTATCGAATCCGCCGCCCGCCGGCGGTAATTCCACACCCGTCTCATTGAACGTTCTTACCGCTGTTCCGACGATTTCGGCGATCGCACCGACGAGTTCCCTGGCCGGCGCGGCGACCAATCTAACCGTATCGATCACCGGCACCGGCTTCTTGAATCAATATTCTTACGTCACCATGAATGGCCAGCCGTTGACCGCGACGATCGACGGCAGCAGCACGGCGACCGCGACGCTTACGCCCGGCGATCTGGTATCCGCAGGCGTCAATCAAATTCAAGTCGTGAACAAGCCTCCCGGCGGCGGCCAATCCAGCATCATCACGTATTCCGTGAATCCAACGCACTTGCTGGGTTTGCCCGTATTGGTGGATCTACAACCCAACGGTACCCAGGCAACAAATGGCATCTGCGGTGGCACAGCCAACTGCGCCAGCGGCAGTCTCGGCCTGACGACCATCACATCCGGGCCATCGAGCAGCGGCACGGGCCAATACCAGGCATTTGCTTCGGTCTCGCCGAATCTGGTCTCGACCGACTTGAATACCGCACCCGATGTTTATGTCCGCAACACCTGTTTGTCGGTGGCCTCCTGCACTCCCGTCACTGCTCTGGTTAGCTCGGACCCCAACGGCAACGCCTCCGACGGCGCGAGCTCCGAACCCACGGTTGACTCAGGAGGGGCGCACGCCGCCTTTACGTCTCTCGCTACGAATTTGGTCACCACGGTTTCGGTGCAGAGCGGAGTCTCCCAGGTGTACTGGCGTCCGGTTTGCCTGCCCACGACCACCGCCCAGTGTACGATTAACCCGAGCTCGAACTACGACACGCAGCTTGTCTCCATCTCTGCCGACGGCCAAACCGCCGGGAACGGACGCAGCTACAATCCGGTCATCAGTCCGGATGGGCAGTATGTCGCGTTCGTTTCGTTCGCCACCAATTTGGTTTCGAACATTACGCCGGACGGCATCAATCCGCAGGTTTATATTCGCAACACCTGCAACATCGCGACGATCGTCACCACTACACCATCCGGCACGTGCGTGCCCACGACCTATCTGGTTTCTACGCCCGATGGCGTCACGGCCGGCAACGGACCAAGCTCGAATCCTTCGATTTCAGAAGACGGGCTTTTCATTTCTTTCACGTCGAATGCATCGAACCTCGGCGCCACGGCGCCGAACCCTAGCGCCCTGCCCGAGATATTCGAGCGCGGCACGTGCATCACCACGATCACCAGCACCACCAATACCTGCGTTCCGGTCACGACGTTGATCTCCACTCCGGATGGCACCACTCCCGCCGACGGCGCTAGCGGCCAATCAGCGCTCTCAGCGTGTGGCAGCGTAACCGCCACCACCAGCACCGCGTGCACGTCCAGCACTGTTTATAACGGCCGTTTTGTCGCCTTCGCGTCCACCGCAACGAACTTGGTGACGGGCGTAGGTCCGCTGCAGCAAATCTACGTGCGTGACACTTGCCTCGGTGTAAGCATTACCATCGCACAATGCACGCCCTCTACGACGCTGGTATCAACGCCCGACGGTGTCACGCCGGGCAACGGCTTGAGCGAACATCCCAGCGTTAACGCCTCCGGCCAACTGGTCGCTTTCTCGTCGCAAGCTTCGAACCTGGGCAGCACCGTGAACGGCGTCGAGAACATCTTCGTTCGCAACACCTGCCTCGGCGTCATTCCCACGTGCACCACCGGCGTGATCGTCGCCAGCGTTCCTCTAGGCACTGCCGCTTCTCCCGCGAATGGAGCGAGCCTGGTGCCATCCATCAGCGGTGACGGCCACACCGTCAGTTTCATTTCTTCGGCAAACAATCTGGTTGCGCGCGACAACAATGCCCGCGAGGACATTTTCCTCGCCAGTACCACCTTCTAGCGCTGAGATTAGCGTTTGGCGATTCGTCGAAGCGCGCCACAGACCAGGCGACTTCTAGGGGATTTCTGCCGACGCGGTTTCTTCTGACGATGCGAGAATTTATTTCGCGGCCTGCTCCGCAGTCTTACGCATTAAAGCGGTGCGCGCGGTGGTCAGCGTAAACGTCAGCGATTCCCGCGGCACGCTGGTCACAAACGATCCGACCATCCAGCCCAACCCCGTGGGTATCCCGCGCGTCAGCGAAATGGCCTGGCACTCGACGTACGTTCCACCGTCCTTCTCTTCGAATCGCCAGAAGGTATTCATGCGCCACATAAATCCCCGGTCGTGCCCTTCCGCGTCCAGCTTTTCATCGGATCTTCCAGCGTTCTCCACTTCCTGCACGCGTGTGGTTCGCGAGCGACTGTAGGCGTGAGTGGAGTCCACCACGTGGTAATGAACTTCCTGGTCGGTATCAATCACCGTGGTGATGATTTCTTTCTTGTAGAAGCGCAGCAGCACAAAATAGTCGTCGCCATTTTGCCGCAGAATTTTTGAGCGCACGATATCCGGTTTGAAGTAGTCCACTTTGTGATCGTAATCCTGCATGAACGATAGCGTCTGCGCGAGCGTTGCGCCTGGCACGAAAACCGTTCCGATCCAGTGGTGGATGATTCCCCCCGGCACGGGAATCGGCTGTCCGGAATCCAGCGTGGAGAGCCGCTGGATTACAAGCTGCCCGTCGCGCAGTTGCGTGTCGGCAGTCGCGCGCTCCGCCGGCGGCAATCGCTCCACCCACAGATAGGGACCGCTCTGCGCCAGCTCGGAATTCACCTGAGCTTGGGTCAACTGGATGTAGCGGTCGTAAGCTTGCGCGGTTTCCGGCTGCAGGTCCGCGGCAGTTCGCCGGCGCGGGTAGCGCCAGACATACGGCGAAGCAAAGCGCCAGCATCCGCTGAAAGTATCTGCCTGTTTTAGCCATCACCTGTCCTGTAACTCTGACGTCCGCCAGAGCAAATCTGCTCCCGCTGCGGCCGCCGCTACTAATGCGCAAGGCCCACTTCATCAGAGGCAGGTGCGCTGCCAAAAGATGCGGAATCTATCTAGATGTTGGACTTATCGCCGTCTGGATCCGAGAGGGAGGGAATTCAGGAACAATCCTGCCTGCCGGCGGAATTTTGTGGAAGGGACGCCAGCAGGAGGGTTTGGACGGGTTGGATAGATGCCCCGGCTCCTTTTTTTGTGGAACCGTCGTCCCCGCAATCGCAGCTTCCAACCCGCACATCCATTTTCGCAATTTCGTTGATCAGAACCAATGGCGCTGCGGGTTCAAAAATTTCAGTACGCGGGTTTTGGTACTAGGTAAACTGTGCCCGCCATACCAGACTTAAGTATCTATTATAGAGTCACTTAGGAGGCAGGTGGAGTTCTCGTGGTGTGCCCGCGCAGGATTCTCCCCGTCTTGCACTAGCCCGTGTTATGCAGGCCCGCCGCAATCCCGTTGATCGTGGCTCCCAGCGCGTAGTTCAGCCCCTCACTCGGCGCCTCGGCGCGCTTCCGGCGCAGCAGCTCCACCTGTATCAAACTCATCGGATCCACATACGGGTTGCGCAGCCGTATGGATTGCGAAAGGACCGAGTTTCGTTCCAGCAGCCCTGTTTGCCCCGTGACCGCCAGCAGCATCTGTTGGGTACGCTGAAACTCCTCAGCCAATATTCCGAAAACTCTATCGCGCAGGCTGGCATCTTTCACGAGCGCGCGGGCGTAGAGGCGCGCGATGTTCAAGTCCGCCTTGGCCATCGCGATTTCCACGTTGCGCACGAGATCGGAAAACAGCGTGAAGTGACGCATCATTTCCTTCAGCCGCTTTTCCTGTTCCGGTCCTTTCGTCGCGAATCGCTGCAACGCGTAGCCCACTCCAAACCACGCCGGCACCGCGTGGCGGCTCTGCATCCAACCGAATACCCAGGGAATTGCGCGCAAATCTTCCAGGCGCCGGCTTTCCGTGCGGCGCGCCGGGCGCGATCCCATGCGCGCATGCTCCAGTTCGTTCACCGGCGTGGCTTGCTCGAAATATTCCAGCACGTCTGCGTTTTCCGCGATGTGCCGCCGGTAGAATGCATACGCGTCCCGCGAAATTTCTTCCATCGCGTCGTCCCACTGGCGATCCGCGCCTGCCGCGGGACCGTCCGGCCGTGTGAGCGCTTCCAGCGACGCCGCAATCATCAATTCCAGATTCCATTCGGCCAGCACCGGATCGGAATATTTCCAGTTCAGCACTTCCCCCTGTTCGGTGAGGCGCATTTCGCCGGAAAAATCTCCCACGGGCTGAGCCAGAATCGCGCGATGCGTGGGACCGCCGCCGCGTCCGACCGTGCCGCCGCGCCCATGGAACAGGCGCAGCTTCACGCCGCATTCTCGCGCCACAGCGTGCAGCGCGCGATGCGCCTTGTGCAATTCCCATGTGCTGGTGAGCATTCCGCCATCTTTATTCGAATCGGAATAACCCAGCATCACTTCCTGGCGACGGCCCCAGGAATCGAGCAGGCGTTGGTACTCGGGAGCCGTCCACACGCGCCGCATCGTTTCCGCCGCAGCGCGCAGCGAGACGATTGACTCGAACAACGGAACGGGCAACAGCCCGGGGTCGCTGGCGGAGCCCGCCACACTCACGCCGCTGATTTCTGCCAGACGCAGCAGAGTAAAGACGTCGCGCTCCGCTTCCGTTCCGCTGATCACGTAGGCGCGAATCGCTTCCGGTGGGTAAGTCCTCTTCAGCTGCGCGATCATGCGCAAAGTATCCAGCAGTTCGTTGGTTTCCGCGGATATGCTTGCCAAAAGCTCCTTTCGCGCGCCCGCTGCGCTTGCAGCATCCGAAATTCCCGCCGCCTGTAGCTCAGCCAGAGCCTTCGCGTGCACTTGAGCGTGCTGGCGAATATCCAGCGTGTGCAGATGAAAACCGAAGGTCCGCAGTTTGCGCAGAAGCGGATCAATCAGCAGCTCGGCCAGCCGTTGCCCGCGGTTTTCAATCAGGCTCGCGCGCAGCAACAGGAGATCGCGCTCGAACTCTTGCGCGGCCGCATACGCGTTGGCGTTGGGCGGTTCCTCGCGCGTAAGCCGCATGCGTATCCGCACGAAATCCAGAAAGTGCCGGTTGAGTTCCGGCTCCGAAATCCATTTTCCGCGCGATGGCTCCGCGCCCATTCTCGCTTCATATGCTTCCACCGCAGATCGCAGCTCCGCCGAAGCGCCCGTCTGGCGCAGCGAAGAACTGAGTTCGTCGATCAGCCGTTGGATCTCCTGGCTGTAATGTTCCAGGATGAC
Organism: uncultured Acidobacteriota bacterium; assembly: GCA_963742475.1. Lineage (GTDB taxonomy): Bacteria > Acidobacteriota > Terriglobia > Acidiferrales > UBA7541 > Palsa-295. The sequence continues at coordinate 174,326 of CAVULY010000002.1, forward strand.
GTTTCGTGCCAGCGCCAGCGCGTCCGCCGTGCAGTCCGGTTTGATCAGAGGATTGCCGTCGCGATCGCCACCAATCCACGAACCGAAATGCAGCAATTCGGGAAGCTCATCGTGATTCAGCGCGCGCCCGTAAACTTCCGAAAAAGATTCGGCCAGCTCTGCATATAGCCGCGGCAGCGTTTCGAACAGCGTCATCGGATAAAAATCCAGGCCCATGCGCACTTCATCAATCACGCCCGGCTTTTTCATGCGCACTTCGTCCGTCTGCCACAGTGAAGTGATTTCCGCCAGGATCAACGATTCGTATTCCGCCAGCGTCGGCCGCCGTCAGCGGCAGTCTGTCGAGATGTTCCAGGTATTGCGCGATGCGCCGCCTCTTCAGCAGCACGGTGCGGCGCGCCACTTCCGTGGGATGCGCCGTGAACACCGGCACGATTCTTACCTTGCGCAAAGCAGCCAGCGCGTCGGCCGCGGAAATTCCCGCTGCCCGCATGCGCAGCAAAGTTCCGCGAAACGATCCGGCCAGCACCGGCTGTTCACTGTGGAATTTGGCCGCGCGCCGCCGCCGCTTGCGATGATTGGTTTCCGCCAGGTTGGTCAGCTCAAAATAAATGGCGAACGCTTTGGTCACACGATAAGCGTCCTCCACTTCCAGCCGCGCGATCCTCTCGCGCGCTTGCGCCATGAGCTCGTCTTCGGTGGGAGTTGCAGGGGCCAGAATTACCGAAGTCGGAGTTGCCGGGGAGGGATTTGCTGCGGTTACTGCGGAAGCCGGCAATTGCTCGCGCTGCTGGATCAACAGGCGGCGGAGTTGCTCCACCACCTCCAGCAAAGGTTCGCCGGCCTGCTCTACCAGCACTTTTCCCAGCAACATTCCCAGCGAGCGCACGTCCCGGCGCAGAGGAATTTCCTTGGCGTCGTCGCCGGTGCCCGCGGCGAGCTCTTCCAGCCGGTCGTATTGATCGTCCGCGCTCCACAGCGGCGCGTTGTCTGCGGGTGCCATGTCACATAATGAAGGCAGTGCGATGACGCCGCAAGGCCCGGCCGCCGGAAGAATCGCGCCGTGCGATGCGCGTGGATCCGATGGTGGCGCTGCGGCACGAGTGAAGCGGTTGCGAGGAGTTGAGGATGAGCGGACGCGCCTGACGGCTCCACGACCGCAAAGCAACGCGCTGGCCGCGTCTTACGGATTGCTTGTAACCGTCACCTTCTCGGTGATCTCCGGCGGCAAACGCAGCGTCACTTCCGTCGTTTTCTTCGGACGGATCACGATGTGCTTGCTCCAATCGGAAAATTGGCCTTTCGCGTAGGCTCGCAGATCGTATTGGCCTGCGTCATACCGCGCGAATTCGTAATGCCCGCTGGAATCGGTGTGCGTGGCATGCGGCTTCAGTCCGTCGGAAGTCTGAATCGTCACGCTCGCTTCGGCCACCGGCTTACCGTGCGCGTCCAGCACTGTTCCTTCCACAGTTCCCAAGCCCTTCGCGAATTGCGCGCGCGCCGTTGCTGCGCCAAATGTCAAAGACACCAACAACGCGAGCACCGTCAGAACCAGGACACTTCGTTTCATAGTGCACCCCAGGATGTTTCTGCATGCAATCTTACGCGGGCCCTTTGCGCTGCTTTGCCGCGATCCGGCGCAATGTTCTCGATTAGGAACTCCTGTTCGCGCGGACAGGCGAACGCTGCACGTTATTTCGACGATGCGGATTTCGCGGACAATCGCAGTGTGAGTTCGGTCTGCTTTCCGGTGCTTACTTCCACGTTGTGTTTCCACTCGCTCCACACGCCGTCGTGGTACGCGCGCGCGTCGTAGTAGCCGTGCAGCAGATCCGGGAAGAAAAACCGCCCCTGCTGATTGGTGGTGGTCACTTGCGGATGGTCGCCGCCCGCATTTTGCGAGGTGACCCGCGCACCCACGACTGCTTTGCCGTTGGCACCGATCACTGTGCCGGCCAGCGTTCCCATTCCGCCGTCGTCGTGCGCAGCGGTGGCAAACGCCAGCATCGCAACGCAGAGCAAGATGAGGAAACCACGTCTCATAGGGCGCTCCTGAATGTCTCTGCACGCAATTTTACGGCTCGCGAACGAGTTTTATAGGCGCGCGCGGCACAGGTGTAGTCGAAGAGGAACTCCTGTTCGCCGGGACAGGCGAACAGGCGGGCAACAGATGGCTCAATATTTGTAGTGTTTACTCGCGGCTGCGTGCGCGGGTTGCTCCATGCGGCCGCTATCGGGACTGACGCCGCGCTCCAGCGCCAGAAAATACGTCAGAAGTTGCAGTGGGATCAGGTGCACGAACGCCGCCAGCCATTCCGGCGCTTCCGGAACCTGCAGTATCTGCTCCGCGGACAAATCATGATTTGCGGACGGCACCGTAATCGCCGCGCGCGGCATTTTCAGTTCGCCTGCGGCTCGCAAAATCTGCCGGCCGCGCTCGTCCGTCGCGCCGCCAGTGAACAACCCGACGAGGGACCCGCGCGCATCCGTCTCCGAAAACGGCCCGTGCAGGATTTCTTCGGTTTCAAATCCTTCGGCCGCGATGTAGCTAGCCTCTTTTATTTTCAACGCAGCTTCGCTGGCCGTGGCCCACGCCGCGCCAGACCCGAAAATTTCGATGCGCTGTAGCGACGCCACGCGCTTCGCCCATTCGCGCACCGATGCCTCAAGTTGCAGCGCCTGACGCAGCAAATTAGGCACACGTTCCAACGCTGCAAGCGGCGCCGGTCCCACGAGCAATTTTTTTCGCTCGACCACTCGCGCGATCAGCAGCCCCAGCGCTGCAAGCGTCGTGGTGTAGCTTTTCGTATACGCAAACGCCAATTCCTGCTCGCACGTCTGAATTTCAAAATCGGCGCCGCGCACGCCATCGCCGCTCATTTGGCCGGTGATCACTATGGTCAGCGCCCCCGCCGCTCGTGCCATCCGTAGCGCTTCGATGGATGCCGTGGACGTGCCGGTATGCGTGATCACGATCACCGCGTCGCTCGCGCCAAACGCGATCGGGTGGTGTACCAGTTCGAAGGACTGTTCGTAGCGCGCCCAGAACCGCCCGCCGCTGAATTCGCGCATCCAACTTTCCGCTATGCGCGCCGCGTGCAGCGAAGTTCCGATCCCCACAAACGTGATGCGCTCCTTCTGCCCCACCGCGTCCGCCGCGCGGTCAATCTCCGCGCGCTGTGCCAGCACTCGCTCGATCAATTCCGGCTGCGCGTGAATCGCTTCATAAACATAGTAAGGGTGAGCCTTGCGCATCTCTGGCATTTGTTTTTTCTCCGCTCGCGTTATATTGGTTCCGCGGTTTTCGTGGCCGCTTATTCTAACGGAACAGGAGCCGGAATGCCTCGTTACCTCTCGCAACACACCCTGGCCTGCCTCACGCGCCAGGGCGCCGAAGAACTCGCGCGGCGCGTGCACGCCGCCAAGGAAGTCACCGCGCGCCGCGTGCTCGTCAACATGCAGGAAGGGAAAATGCTCGTGGAATTCGACGCCCCCGGCCGCGAGCAAATGGAGAAGTGGCTCGCCGCGGAAAAATTTCACTTCGACTGGCTCTTGCGCATCGAGTTCGAAACCAGCGACGGCACGTTGAAAGCAATCGGGTAAAGGTAAAGGAAATAAACTGTGGGTCGCTGGTTGTCCGCAGCAGCGCGAGCAAACACCAATTATTTGGAGATTTTTCGCATCATGGCCATCGCATCGGTGTCCCCGACGATGCTCTTGCGGTTCAGCACCACGATCAGTTCGCGAACGATATCGCGCAGTTCCTGATCGGCGCCTGTCCCGATCGCGGTCGGCGCCGCGAAAGAAGGCGTCGCGGGTGCTGGCGGATCCGGTTCCACCAATATCCCGCCACTCAGTTCGTTCAACCACAATTCCAGCACGTGCACCTGGTCAGGCTCCGTCGCAGTGAACATCAGTCCCATCCCCATCGCGTTCAGTGAATAAACTACCTTGGCCTTGGTCCTGAATGTTCGGGCGTCTCGCGTGACCGTCAAAATCACCTGAGCATTTAGCGCGAACGGAGTTATGGTATCCATATAGCAACCCTTCCGGCTAAGATCAGCTAGTCTGCCCGTTATCTGCACGTTTGCAGTGATATCAAATGCTTCCGCGCTAGCCGAAACCGGAAAGCGCGGAGTGCTGCGCTTTTCAACAAAATCGGCGACAGCCCGCTCATTTTCAATTTTTGAAAGCTGTTCCATTATTCGGACGCAGCCTGGCGAATTGAGCTATGCGCATGGAAGGCGCACGCGCGAGCGTGTTTCAGCTCGCTGCACAACAGAGATTCTGTCTTCATCACACACCAGTATGGGAATGGCAGTCTGTACCGGACACGACCCTGCGGGTCAAAAGGGGGCAGCCTGCAGCGAGGCGCCGGTTTTCGGAAGGGAATTTAAGTTTATGCCAACCCGGTGCAAGGTCAAGGAACGCCTGCAAGAAGGTGTCCAATTGACACAATCCGCGGCCCTCTCCCAGCGTGAGAAGCGGCACGGGAAACCGTTCCGCCATCACCACTAGAATCGTTTGCCATCCCCAAGCTTCAGGTGTAACCTCTGTTCATGCAAATCTGCTGCCAGTGCTGCGCTTGCTGTTGTTGTATGTGTTGCGCAGGTGTGTCTTCTGGCGCAGGGAGGCTAGGCAGCTAAGAATCGCAAACTAGCCCGGAAATTTCCCACCCACCGCCGGAAGTAACCCAGGCAGGTGGGTTTTTTGTTCTATGCCCAAATATTTTGCAACGGTTCCGCAACAGAGCGTCTAATTTCGAAGAACGACTAACAACGAGGAGACAGCAAATGACTGACTACAAGCACCCCGAAGTGCTGGTGACCACCCAATGGGCGGCCGACCATCTGAACGACCCCAAAGTACGTCTGGTCGAAGTAGACGTGGACACCACCGCCTACGATCAGAGCCACATTCCCGGCGCCGTGGGCTGGAACTGGCAATCGCAGCTACAGGACAACATCCGCCGCGACCTGATTGACAAGCCCGCGCTGGAAAAGCTGCTCGGCGCTTCCGGTATTTCCAACGACACCACCATCCTGCTCTACGGTGACAACAACAACTGGTTCGCCGCCTACGCCTTCTGGCAGGTGAAATATTACGGTCACAAGGATGTCCGCCTGATCAACGGCGGCCGCAAGAAGTGGGTGGAAGAAAAGCGTCCGTTGACCACCGACGCGCCGAAAATCACGGCCACCACGTACCACGCCACCGGTCCCGACGAATCCATCCGCGCCCGCAAGGAAGACGTCTACACCTTCCTCGACAAGAAGAAAGCCGCGCAGTTGGTGGACGTTCGCTCCGTGGATGAATTCACCGGAAAGATCCTCGCGCCTCCGGGACTTTCCGAAACCGCGCAGCGCGCCGGCCACATTCCGGGCGCGGCGAATATCCCCTGGGCGCAGGCCGCCAACGAAGACGGCACCTTCAAATCCGCGGATGCCTTGAAGGAGCTATACGGAAAGAAGGGAATTGACGGCGCGGAAGAGGTGATCGCCTACTGCCGCATCGGCGAACGCAGCTCGCACACCTGGTTTGTGCTGAAGTATTTGCTGGGATTCGGCAACGTGAAGAATTACGACGGTTCCTGGACCGAGTGGGGCAATTTGGTCGGCGCCCCCATCGAAAAAGAAGTCGTCGCCGTCGCAGCGCATTAAAGCAAGCCGCTTGTCTGGGTGGGTCCCGGTCGCAAGATCGGGACCCGTTCTTTCATTACTCCGGAATTTGATTCTCCGGCACTCCGTTGCGCCGCGCTTCGTCCTGCAGCGCGCTGATCTTCGTGGTAATGTCCTCGCGCTGCTTTTTCAGCCGGACCAGTTCATCGTTCCAGTCGTCAATCTTCGCGCCGCCGACGTGACGCGTGGAATTCACCGTGTCGCCGTTCAGCGCTGCCTGCAGTTGCGAGATCTGCTCGTCCAGCGGCGGCAGCTTCTCCTGCAATCGGATGATCTGGGTCTGATACTGCTTGGCGTCCTTGTTACCCTTCGTATTTGCGGCGGGCTTGGCGTTCGCCGGCTTGCTGCCTGCGTTTGAAAAAGTCGAAATCGCGTCGTTCTTGTGGACGCTGCGCATATCTTCGTCGGTCCAGACTTTTTTCCCGGGTGCCGTTGTTGGAGTCGTCGTGCTCGCGGAAGTTGTGGCGTTCGGTGTGCCGGTCGAGTTGGCTTGCGCCTGCGCCGGTGGTGATGCCGTATCTCCACTTTGACTAGCCTGGCCGCCCGAACTGCCTTGTGCGCGCGCCGCTCCCGGCACAAAAACAGCCGTCATGAGTGCCAGGGCCGCGATCGAAACGAGCGTTCGCCGATTCATAACGCCTCCTCGAGTTCCCGGTAAGCGACCAGTACGTGACCAATAAACCCGGAGCAGCAAAGTTCTCGGACGCCGAATATCAAGTGGACGGAAGGGTGCAGAGCCGCACTAGGACTATTGTGCGCCCATCGCTCTCAGGTTGAACCCGGGTTGGACCGAAAAGTTACTGGTCTCCGTAGACTGGATTGCCGCTGGCCAGTTCGCTCTGCACCATGGCCAGCGCCTGTTTGGGCGGCCCGATGCGGCGATACTGGTGCGCTTCCACGTACTGGTGTTGTTCGAAGGTGAAGAGGAATTTACGCGCCGTGAAATCGTATTGAAACCGCGCGGGCAGCCAAATTCCCGGAGCCACTTCCTGCTGCTCCATGAAAAACACTCCGCCGCGATAAAGCTTCCCCAGAATTCCGCCGCCAAACGAAATGTCCTTCATCACGTGAGCTTCCCCGCGCGCCAACTGATTGGCTTCGCGGTCCACCCAGATTTTGGCGGTGACGCGCGTCAGTATGTCCTGCACCAATGTGCGCGGGTGAAAATTAGGATTCGGCTGGACCTCGTAAACGTCGCAAAGGCGCCCGTTGTACAGCTCCTGTCCGTCCCATTTCGTCGTGAAACCGTCAATCGTCGCGTCGAGCAGCTCCTTGCGCTCCTCCTTCTTCTTCTGCGCTTTCGCCAGGGCTGCCTTCGTCCTATAATCGTCGGGCTTCAGCATCAGTTCCAGCAATTCTTCCCACGCCACGAGCTGCTTGCGGTACTCCGCGGGGTCCACCGGATGGTCGCCGTCTTTCAGCAGCAGCTTCATGGTGCCGCTGCCCGTGGGAACCACGCGATAGGTCTTATCGTCGAGCACCCGCGGCGGGCTGGCCCCGGTGCGATCCACGTGGTGCTCCACGCGCTCGTACTGCTCCAGCGCGTCGTCGTTGTGATGCTGGTTCTCCAGCAGCTTCTTGGTGCGCTCCCTGATCTCTGCATCCGAAGGTGGTTGCGGCGTCCCGTTCTGGACGCCCGCCAAGCCCTTGCTCTGGCCTCCACGGTATACGGCTGGACCGGCGACTACACCAGTAACCGATTGGCCGGACGCTCCCGCTAACCCCGCAAGCGCCAGTGCTGCGGCCAGGCTCGATGCCGTAAGTCCTTTCGTCATGTTCAGGATGCCCGTCAATTAGATTCCCGCCGTCGCAAAGTGCCGCACCGCAATTCTACCTGAATCCTCCGCTGAAACCTCTGGCCGCAAGTACAGGCTCTACCATGCATTCCCAGCGCCAAGAAATAATTCATATTCTGAAGTTTTTCCAGGTGCGTATCCGTCTAATATAATGACAGCGATGAAGGCCTCCCAATCCCTATCCGAAGCCCGGCAGACGTTCGGTGCCCTGCGCGAAACCATCTGGATTGCGCTGGATACCCTGCGCGCGCATAAACTACGCACTTTCTTGACCCTGCTGGGCGTGATCCTGGCTGTCACCACCCTAGTTGCGGTCATCTCCGTCCTCAATGGCCTCAACGTCTATGTCGCCGATAAAGTGGCCAACCTCGGCGCCAACGCCTTCGTGATTGACCGCATTGGCATCGTCACCAACGCCCAGGAGTGGTACAAAGCTCGCAAACGCCCGCCGCTCGGAATGGAAGACCTGCAGGCTCTTCGCAATGGAATGAAGCTGGCCGATACCATCGCCGGCGAACAGAACACCTTCGCCGACGTGCGCCACGGCAACGACTTGAGCGAAGACGTAAGCATCATCGGCGCCACCCCCACCTTCGCATCCATACGCGACATTGACGTCTCCAACGGTCGTCTGCTTACCGATATTGACGAAGATCATCGTGCCGGCGTCTGCGTGATCGGCGCGGACGTCGCCAACAAATTATTTCCAGGCGTGGATCCGGTGGGAAAGGAAATTCGCGCGGGCCAGGGTCAGTATGTGATCGTTGGCGTGGCCACGCCCAAGGGCAACGTCCTGGGCCAGCCGCAGGATAATTTCGTCATGATTCCGCTAGGCACCTATCGCAAGGAATGGCTCACGGCGCAGGATTCCATCGGCTTCTTCGTTCAAGCGCGCGGCCCGGAATGGATGGACGCCGCGCAGGACGAGGCTCGCGTGATTCTGCGCTCGCGCCGCCATGTGCCGTATCAGGCCGAGGATAATTTCGCCATCATCGCCCCAACCTCCATCATGGGCTTGTGGAATCGCATCACCGGCAGCGCCTTCGGCATCGCCATCTGGATCACTTCGGTGTTCCTGGTGGTCGGCGGCGTGGTGATCATGAACATCATGCTGGCCAGCGTCACCGAGCGCACCCGCGAAATCGGTCTGCGCAAATCGCTGGGCGCGCGCCGCCGTCACATCATCCTGCAATTTCTGGTGGAATCATCGGTGCTAGCGGGATTGGGCGGCTTCCTCGGCGTCGTCACCGCGGTCGCCATCAGCCAGTTGGTGCGCGTGCTTTCGCCGATTCCAATTTCCACGCCGTTCTTTTCGATACTGGTCGCGCTGGTGCTTTCCACCGCGGTCGGCCTGTTTTTCGGCATCTACCCGGCGATGCGCGCCGCGAAGCTGGACCCCATCGAAGCGCTGCGGGCGGAGACTTAGGACAACTCGATGCAAAGTGACTTTCGAGAAAATCTGCAACTGGCGCTGGACACCGTTCGCGCGCACAAGCTGCGCAGCTTCCTCGCCATCCTCGGCGTGATGATCGGCGTGGCCCTCATCATTCTCGTCGTCGGCTTGGTGCAAGGTTTCCGCCAGACCATCCAGGACGAAATCGTTTCCGAAGGAATTGACACTGCCTTCGTTTCGCGCTTTGACCAGGGCCCACAAAACGGGCGCCGGCCCAAGGACGAGAAACTGCGCAAGCCGCTGACTCTGGCCGACGCCATGGCCATCCGCCAGCTTTGCCCCGCCGTCAAAGAGATTGCCGTCTCCGCTTTTCAGTGGCAGCTCGCCCACACCGCCCGTTATCAGGCCAATGAAGTGAGCGGGACCGATTTTCGCGGCACTTTTCCGGCATATCTCGCCGTCTATTCCAACGCCACCATGAAAGTGGGGCGGTTCTTCACCGAAGCCGAAAACGAACATCGCGAAAATGTGGTGGTCATCGGCGAAAACGTGGCCAAGGCTTTTTTCCCCAGCATTGAAGATGCCTTGGGCAAGGAAATCCTCGTGGATGGCTCCACCTACGTGGTCGTGGGAGTTTTCGATAAACCCCCCAACGGTTTCGGCACGGACGATGAAGATCGCCGCACCGTCATCCCCTATTTCACTTTTATGAAGCTGTATCCCGGCAGCTATGAGGTTGCTTATCGTTTTCTGGCCTATCCCGGCAAACTTGACGCCGCAGTGGATCAGATTCGCGAAGTCCTGCGCCGCCGCCGGGAAGTTCCTTACGACAAGCCCGACACTTTTTCCATTCAGACCCAGGTGGAAGTGGTGCAGAAATTCAACGACATCATTGGCGGCGTGGTGCTCGTCGTCGTCGTGCTCAGTTCCATCGGCTTGCTCATCGGCGGCATGGGCGTGATGAACATCATGTTGGTATCCGTCACCGAGCGCACTCGCGAGATCGGCGTGCGCAAAGCCATTGGCGCGCGCAGCCGCGACATCACGTGGCAATTTCTCTTTGAAGCCATGACCCTCACCGGAACCGGCGGCATCATCGGCATTATCGTCGGCAGCGCCATCGTGTTCCTGATTCCCGTGGTCAGTTCGCTGAAGGCAGTGGTGCCCGCCTGGGCCATCATCGTCGGCTTCACGGTTTCCGTCAGCATTGGGCTCATCTTCGGCGTCTGGCCTGCCACCAAAGCCGCGCGCCTCAACCCCGTCGAAGCACTCCGCTACGAGTAGCAGCTGCCCCCAAAACAGCCGTTTGGCGCGAAAAAGAGAGCCAATAGCCCGCCGAGCCCCGATGGTCTGTGCCACCAAAAACATTGGTGAAAGTGGCTCGGTTCGCTATACTGGTTGGCTCTGGCACAAGGATTCGATTCAGGAGGAATGAGGCTTTGTTAACGATTCGATTGGCTCGCATTGGCAAGAAGAAACGCCCGTTTTATCGCGTGATTGTCACGGAAAAAACGCGTCCGCGTAACGGCCGCTTCGTGGAAATTGTGGGCACCTATGACCCGCTGAAGAAGCCCGCGGCGATTGAACTCAATCGTGAGCGCGTGGATTATTGGATTGGCAAGGGCGCACAACCCAGCGACACCGTCCGCAGTTTTTTGCGTAACCGCAAGCCTGCCTGACACGTCTTACCCTCAGCCCAGCGACTAAATAATGGAACTCGGGTTAAGTCCCGAGTGAATCACTACCACGCTGGCTCATATTCCTGCTGGGGGTACTCATGAAGGAACTGGTAACGGAAATCGCGAAAGCGCTTGTGGACCATCCCGAACAGGTTCAGGTAAATTCGATCGAAGGCGAGCAGGTGACGGTGCTGGAGTTGCGAGTCGCGCCGGATGACCTGGGCAAAGTGATCGGGCGGCAAGGGCGCACGGCAAAATCCATCCGCACGCTGCTGGGTGCCGCGGGCATGAAACTGAAGAAGCGGTTTACGCTGGAAATTCTGGAGTAGTCACCACGCAGGAAACACCACGGGCGGCGAGCGTCACGGTAGCGCGAGTTTTGCGCCCGCATGGCGTGCGCGGCGAAGTGGCTGCGGAAATCCTCACCGATTTTCCCGAACGGCTCACACGTTTATCTACCGCGGAATTATGGGACGGTCGGAGTGCGCCCCGTCACGTGGTCGTGCGCAGGTGCTGGCTATCGCACAGCCGCGGCGGCCAGGCGATTTTTCACTTCTCTGAATGTAATTCAATTGAAGACGCCAAAAAGCTGGTCGGGCTGGAAGTGCAGGTTCCTCTGGCCGACCGCGTGAAACTCCCGGCGGGCAGCTACTACATCAGCGATCTGGTGGGATGCTCAGTCCGCGATAAAGACGGCGCCGAAGTGGGCCGTGTGCGCGATGTGGAAATTAATGGCGACGAGATTTCCGGCACTCCCAATCTGGTGGTGGATACGCCGCGAGGAGAATTGCTGATCCCGCTGGCGCAGGAAATCTGCGTAAACGTAGATACCGCGGCGCGGCAAATTGAAGTGGTGCTTCCGGAAGGACTCCGCGATTTAAACCTCGAATAGAACCACGGTTAGAACTCCCGCCGCAGCGTGAAGCGCGCGTTTGCGGTAGGATTAGCAGCGATGCGCTTCGACATCATCACCATCTTCCCTGAATTTTTCACCGGGCCGCTCGGCTACGGCATCGTGCGCCGCGCGCGTGAAGCGCAACTGATTGATGTCCGCGTGTGCGATTTGCGCGAGTCCACGCACGATCGTCACCGCACCGTGGATGACCGCCCGTTTGGCGGCGGCGAAGGCATGGTGATGAAACCGGAGCCGGTCTTCGAGGCGGTGGAATCGCTGTTCGAAGCGCCCAGCGCTGCGACGCCGCCGGCCAATACCGCCATCGTGCTGCTCTCCGCTGCGGGGAAAATGTTTCGGCAGCAGGCCGCGCGACGCTTCGCGACGCTCGAACGTGTCGTGCTGATCTGCGGGCGCTATGAAGGAGTAGACGAGCGCGTAGCAGAACATCTGGCGACCGACGAGATTTCGATCGGCGATTTCGTGCTGTCAGGCGGCGAATTGCCGGCCGCGATGATTCTGGATGCGGTAACCCGGCTGATTCCCGGCGCGCTTGGAAATGAGGATTCGATCGTGAACGAATCCTTCAGCGAGCCAACGCGCGGAACTGCGCGGGCCAAGGCGCTGTGCCGGCACAGCCACCTGATTTTGCGGCTTCCGCGAGTTCCGAATCACGAGCCACAAATCACGGCATCCTCGATTATCCGCATTACACTCGCCCGCCGTCGTTTCGTGGCTGGGATGTGCCCGAAATTTTGCTTGGCGGAAACCACGAAGAAATCCGCAAGTGGCGCCGAAAACGTGCCTTGGAGAAAACCTGGCGCAATCGTCCCGACCTGCTCCACGGCGCAGGGCTTGGCACCGAGGATCGCCGCCTGCTGGACGAGATTGCGCGTAGCCCCGCGCCACGTTGAAGTAAAACCAGTGGTTACCTCGCGCACAATTCCAGCGCCCTGCGAGTGTACTTTGCTGTGGCAAAAACCCGGGTAAATGCGCTAGAATTGGAGATTGTGCGTCGTGTGCTGGCCCCACCTGAGCGGGTCTGCCTGGAAATAATGTCATGAATCCGATCGTTCATAAAGCGCAGCAGTCCCAAATTCGCAAGGATCATCCGAATTTCCGTCCCGGCGATACGGTGAAGATTAACGTCCGGCTGAAGGAAGGCGAGGGCGATAAAGAGCGCATCCAGCCTTTTGAAGGCGTGGTCATGAGCCGCCGCGGTGAGCTGCTCGGCGAATCTTTCACGGTGCGCCGCGTGAGTTTCGGCATCGGCGTGGAGCGCATCTTCCCGGTGCATTCCCCGATGATCAGCTCGATCGAAATCGTGCAGGCCGGACGCGTGCGCCGCGCCAAGCTGAATTACCTGCGTAAGCGCACCGGCAAGGCCGCGCGTATCAAGCGCGCCACGCGGGTTGAAGCTCCGAAGGAAGCAGCAGCCGCCGCCGCAAAGTAAAATCGCGCCACAAATTTCAACGAGCCCGCTCCGTCCCGCAGTCGGGGGACGGGACGGGCTTTTTTATTTTCGTGGACTGAGTTGTCGCGTGGCCGATTAAGAGGACAAGCTACCGGGCGGACGAGGTGCAGAGATGCCGAGAAGAGTAGCGATTGACGCCCGCTTGATTTTGGAAGCGCAAGAGCTGGGACATCACCGAACGGCGAAAGATGCGGTGATTGCCGCGCTCGAGGAATACATCAGACAGTACAAACAAACGAATATTTTGCGATTGTTTGGATCAATCGAATACCATGATTCCTACGACTACAAGCGCGAGCGCAACAGAAATAGAAATTGAATGCGATCTGACTGCGAGGTGTGCTTCGAGCTTGTGCTAAAATCCCGAGCCGATGGGAAGACTTTGTTGCTCGCGATATGAGCGCGAAGCGCGGCAGTGCGGGTGGCTGCGCGTCGCTGGGATTGATGAAGCCGGACGGGGCTCGCTATTCGGTCCGGTTGTCGCTGCCGCCGTCATTCTGAATCCGCGACGGCGGATTGTGGGCCTGGACGATTCCAAAAAACTCACGGCCGAGCGCCGCACCGAACTGGCCCCACGCATACGCGAACACGCCCTGGCCTGGGCCGTGGCGGAAATTGACGCCAGCCGCATTGACGCCTGGAACATTTATCAGGCCAGCCGCCAGGCGATGATGGCCGCCGTGTCGCAGCTCAACCCCCTGCCGGATTATCTGCTGCTGGATGCCATGGAAATTGATCTGCCCATCGAGCAGAAAGCGCTGATTCACGGGGACGCGCGCTCGGTTTCCATCGCGGCAGCATCCATCCTCGCGAAAACAGAGCGCGACCGGCGCATGGAAGAATTCGATCAGCAGTATCCGATGTATGGCCTGGCGCAGCATAAAGGCTACGGCACGCCCGAGCATCTGGAAGCTCTTCGTCGCCACGGGCCTACGCCACTGCATCGGTTTTCCTACGCGCCTGTGCGTCAGTCGGCCTGCTGGGCTTCCGGAGCAACACAGAATCCCTTGCCGCTAAGCCCCGCCACCGGCATCCTCACCAGCTAGATAATTCGGGCGTATCCCGCCGCATCCGCCCGCCGCATTTGAAAGCCCAGCTCGCACCCTGCCTTGGAAACCGAGCCTGTCGGTGCCGGTCTGACCCTGTAAACACCCGGCTGGTGGCCTCCCCGGTGCCCAAGAGGCACTGTTGTCGCCTTTGGCACCTGCCCCTCGTGAGCCGCGTTGCTCCTTGTTTTTGGCGCGTGCTAACCTTCATGTCTAAGCCGTCCGTACGGCTGAAAAGCATTGCCGGAGTGTGCGGGGTCCGGCAGGCGAAAATCATCCATGGCCTTCAACAAAAGCAAAGCGCTGGAAAATGCGCTGAAGTTCCTCAACCAGGGGAAGGTCGCCCAGGCCATCGGCGAATACCAGCTAATCCTCCGCGCAGACCCTAAAGATCAAGCCACCCTGATGACCGTTGGCGATTTGTTCGCCCGTCAGGGGGACATGACGCAGGCCATCGAATACTTCGAGAGGCTCGCGCAAGTCTATTTGAACGACGGCTTCAACAGCAAAGCCATCGCTATCTACAAGAAGATCGCCAAGCTGGCGCCCAATGAACTGGCGCCGCTGGAGCGGCTCGCCGACCTGTACGTGCAGCAAGGCGTCCTCAGCGAAGCGCGTCCCCTATTCCTGCAAATTGCCGAAGCACATCTGAAAGCGAATCACGCCCAGAAAGCGATTGAGGTGTTGCACCGCTTGCTGGAAGTGGAGCCGGAAAATCAGCGCGTGCAAATGCGCCTGGCCGAACTCTACGGCATGATGGGCCTGAAGAAGGAAGCGTCGCTCACCTATCAGACCTACGCGCACCGCCTCTTCGACCGCGGCGAAACCGAAGAAGCGGAAAAGCTGGTGGAACGCGCGCTGGAAGTGGACCCCGGCAACGCCGCTGCCATCTTGCTGAAAGCGAAAATCCTTAGCGCCGCCAACAAGCTCGATCACGCCATCGAGATTCTGAACAAGCATCCCGAGGCGGAAACCGACGGCGACGTAACCAAATTGCTGGTGGAATACGAGCTGCAGGCGGAGCGCCATGACCATGCCGCGGACCGCGCGCGGCGCCAGCTGGCGCGCGGCCACGCCCATTACGGCCTGCTTTACAAGGTTGCCGAATCGCATATTGAAGGCTCCCAGCCGGATCACGCCCTGCCCCTTCTCGCCGAGTTGCGCGCGCCCATGATTGAAGCGGGTGCGCAGGACCATTTCTTAAAATTGCTTACCAGCGCTTGCGATCGGCTGCCGGGGCGCACCGAACCGCTGGAAACTCTCGCCGACTTCTGCCGCACCACTAGCGATCCCTTCCGCTTGAACGCGGCGCTCGGCCAGCTTTCCGATGCCTATGCCGCAAAGGGCAATTTCCCCCGCGCCGAAGAATTGCTCGTGGAGCTGGTGGAACGCAACAAGAACGACGAACGGCTGGTGGACCGGCTGAACGAATTGCGCGCGCGCTCGGGCGGTGCGCCTGTCGCGGGCGGCACCAGCGCCGAAAGCGCGGCCGTGCTTTCAGAAACGCACGCAGGCCCCCGCGAAAGCGTCGCCGAGGAACAGAACAAGCTGATACCGCCGGCGCCGCCGGTGATCGCCGAGGAAGCGCTCGACGAAGAAACTCAGCGGTACATCGCGCAGGCGCTTACCGACGTGGACTTGTTCTCCAGTTATGGCCTGACGCAGAAAGCTACGCACCTACTGGAAAACGTGTTGCAACGCGCTCCGCGGCATACCCCTACGCTCGAGCGTTTGCTCGACCTGCATCTCGGCGCTGCCAACGATCGCCGCACCGCTGAATTGGCGTCGCAGCTCGAACAGATTCATCGCGAGCGCAACGACAACGTCAACGCCGACCGCTTTGCCGAGCTGCGACAGAGATATTCAAAGGTCGCGGGGATCGCGGAGCAAGATTTGCCGGCGGCTCCATCTGTGCCAGCTGCGCCAACGCCCGCTGCGCCGGAGCCCGTCACTGTATCCGCCAGCACGATTTCCGCTCAGGCATCCGCTCCTGCCACCGCGGAGCCTGCGCCTTTTGAGATTGCGCCGGAACCTGCGCCTGCTGCAAAAGTTCCCGCGCCTCAGTCTGCGCCCATCGAGTTCGAGATTCCCTTGGCTGGCCTGGAACCTGAAGCGCCGCCACAGCAAGCGCCAGTCGCCATTGCGCCCGAAGCGGAAGCGCCTGTGGCCCAGGACGCAGCTGCGGAAGACGCCGCACCGGCGCAAGAACCCGCGCATACCCAGCTCGCAGGCATCGGCGAAGAGCTGGATCTCTCCGACGAATGGGAAGCAATTTCGGCTGAGGTGCAAGAACCCGAAGCGCCTGCGGCGGAAGAGGTCACGGCAACGAGCCTGGAGCTGGATCCCGTACTGGAGCCAGAACCCGTCTCGAGCGAAGCAGTAGAATCCGCCGATACGAAAGCAGCGTTGGAAGCAGTATTCGACGTTAGCTCGTTGGCCGATGAGGAGCCCGACCCGGCCGCGAGGCCCCAGCCATACCATATCGAAGCCAACACTCCTCAATCCGATATGGCGGCGCACGTGCCGGAGGCTGAAGCACCCGCGGAAGCGGCGGCCCAGCCTGAAATCGAAATTATCGAGGAGCTCGCGGCAGATAGGTCTCCCGCGGAAACAATCACAGAGATCCCGCTGGAATTCGTGGAGGAGCCCGCGGCGGAGCCGCCTGCAGAAGCGGCTGGCGAGACAGTTGCGCCCAGCGGCGCCGAATTCGAGCTGGAGCTCACGCCGGACACCGCGTCCACGCGCGATCACGCCGGGGCCGCCACCACCGAGGATTTCATCAGCGAGCTAGTGGCCGAGCTGGACGATATGGAAGCTCCGGCCGAAGAACATGTTCAAACCCAAGCGCCGGAGCCCGCAGTCGCCTCTTCCACCAGCGACACGCACGCGCATCTGGAACAAGTCTTCGCCGAAGCGAACGCCACGCCGATGGCCGCCATCACACCGCCGCCGACGAATGGCGCCAGCCACCCGCCTGTCGCGGCCGCCACTCCCGGCACTCTGGAAAATCTCAACCAGCTTTCGGAAGTCTTCCAGGAATTCCGCGCCGAACTCGGAGAAATGGGCGAAGAGGATGAAGACCTGGAGACGCACTACAATCTGGGCATCGCCTACCGCGAAATGGGCCTGCTCGACGAAGCCATTGGTGAATTCCAGAAAGTGGCCAAGGCCGTGCAGAAGGGCAAACCCTTCCGCTACGAAATGAATTGTTCCGTGATGCTGGGGCTTTCGTTCATGGATAAGGGCGAGCCGAAAGTCGCTTCGCTGTGGTACAAGCGCGCCTTGCAAGTGCCGGACCTCGAAGAAGAATCCGCGCTGGCGCTGCGCTACGATCTCGGCCTGGCGCTGGAATCCGCGGGCGAATCGGATGCAGCCCTCGACAGTTTCCGCCAAGTCTACGCCGCCAATATTGATTACCGCGACGTCGCCGACCGCATCGCCACCCTGCAAAAGCATTAATTCCCACGCGCTTTCCAATCCAAGTTATTTCGTACTCGGCTTAGCCTTCTCGGAGCCGCACGCTTTCAGCGCCACCCATTGCTGCGGATTCACCGGCACGCCATTCACATACACCACCCAATGCAGGTGCGGCCCGTTGGCGCGTCCCGTCGCTCCCACATATCCGATCACTTCGCCTTTCTTCACGCGCGCGCCGGGCTCCACCACCAGTTTTGACATGTGCAAGTACATCGTCTCCAGCCCCTGCCCGTGATCCAGCGCCACCGTGCCGCCCAGCACCGCAAAAGTCTGCGCGATTTTCACCACGCCGCCCGCCACCGCGTGCACCGGCAGTCCCGCAGCCGAGCGCTGGTCAATTCCAGCATGAATTTCGCCGGTAGGTTTTCCATTGTGCAGCCGTTTTACTCCAAAGGGGGACAGCACGCAGCCCGGAACAGGAGCCGTGAGCGGATCGTCCCAATATCTTTCGTCCGACACGGACTTGCGAAACGCCGTCAGCGTTTCAATGTCCTCCGGCGTCGAATGAAGCGCCTCGATTTGCGGCGCCAGCACCACATTTTGCGTAGGAAACCTGGTCGCGCGAATCGTCAGCTTCGCGGACGCGACTGCCGCGCCGTCCTCGCCCAGAAATTCCACGGAGTACGCGCCAGGAACGTCCGCCACCGCCACCGGCATCAGCCCGAACCAGCTGCCATTCGTTTGCCGGAACATCGGCACCGAGCGCCCATTCAATCGAGCGCTGCTGGCCGCGATTTGGCACGAAACGCGAACGGTTTGGCCCAAGGAAATTGCCGCCGGTTTCACGCTGCATTTCTGCGCCCCGGCCGCCGAACAAATCATCGCGTACAGCAGCGCTGCGAATAGCGTCACGGCCACGCGCACCGGGCGCCTATGCATTCCACCGCTCGGTCGTCGCTCGCTTGCGATCTTGCTATACACTCCCGCACTCCCGCAGTTTTTCATCGCGCCACAATTTTATAGGGTTCCGGCGCGGCTGGTGCGGCGCGCTCGGGCGTTTGTGCCCGGCAGTGCACGAAAATGACAACAGCTTGCCGAGCCGCGGTTCGATTCGCCGCCATTGGCAGCAAGACAAAATGCTCGCAGCGGTTGCGACTCTGGCGATAATCTCCCATAATCGTAATCCAATCATGCTGATTCGCATTCTGCGCGTCTTGCTGCTGCTGCTGTGGATGGAGCTGGGACTGGCGGTGATCGTGCTGCCGTGGTCCGAATATTGGGACGGGAACTATTTTGTGTTTCAGTATCCGGCCGCCGCGATTTTTTTGAAGAACCCCTATTTGCGCGGAATGATTTCAGGCCTGGGAGTGATGAACGTGCTCTTCGCGCTCGAAGCGTTTCGCCGCCGGACTTCCACCGTTGTCACCCGCACCTAAAAAACCGATCGTTTGCTACGTGACCCACCGGAAATCGCTCGCAGCGGGCGATAGCGCCGAAGCTGTGCTCGAAAAAATTCGCGCGGCCGTCGCAGCCGGCGTGGATTGGGTGCAAATACGCGAGAAGGACTTATCCGGAAGGGAACTCCTGGCACTCGCGAAAGCAGCAGTCGGAATCGCCAACACGCAAGCGCGCGAAACAACAGCTGCGCGAAGCGCTTCGCAAGTAATCGTGAACGACCGCCTGGACGTGGCGCTCGCCGCTGGAGCCGCGGGCGTTCATCTCGGCCGGGAATCACTCAGCGCTCAGGACGTAGTGCGCTGGTGCCGCGGCGGAAACGCTCCAGCCGAATTTCTGGTGGGCGTATCGTGTCACAGCCTGGAAGAAGCGCGCGAAGCCCACACCGCCGGCGCGAGCTACATTTTCTTCGGCCCTGTTTTCGATACGCCGTCGAAGCGCGCCATGGGCCAACCGCAAGGCGTCGCGCGCCTGGCAGAAATCTGCAGCAGCGTCACAATTCCAGTGATAGCAATCGGCGGAGTAAGCGAGGAAAACGCAGCGGAATGTATTCGCGCAGGAGCAGCAGGAATAGCCGCGATTCGCATGTTTCAGGAGCCGCAGAACACCGCGGCCATGCAGGATGTAGTCGAACGATTACGCGCAGGGTAGGTCTTCGTAGCGGCGCACTTTAGTGCGCCATCAGTTGCAAGCCCACCTCAATATGCTACCCGCTGAGCCACCGGCCGATCGGCTGCAGATCCTCAATGTGATCGCAGATCACTTTGATCACCGCGGTCACCGGAATCGCCAGCAGCAAACCCATCGCGCCCCACAAAAATCCGAAGAACAGCAGCGACACCGTCAGCGCCAAGGCATTCAGCCGAACGCGCCAGCCCACCAGCGCGGGAACCAGCAAGTTATTCGCGATAAAATGAAACAGCGTCAGGATCGTGAAGATGCCGATAAACGGCCCCGGCGTGTGAAATTGCTTGATGCCGATCAGAATCGGCGGCACCCAGGAAAGCACCACGCCGAGATAGGGAATCAGATTCAGCAGTCCTGACATCAATCCCAGCAAGAACGGAAAGTCCAGTCCCATGCCCCAGAAGAAAAGCCAGCTGAACACCACCAGCACCAGTCCCACCAGCGCCGTGCCCACCACATAGCTGCGCAGCACCATCGTGACGTCCGCCAGCGTTTCCTTCACCTCCGTGCGCCGCGTCGCCGGAAATAACTGCATGGTGGCGTGCCACACCTGGCGCTTCGCCGCCAGCATGAAGAAAAGCAGGAATGGCACGAACGTTGCAGCCACCACCACTTCATACAACGAACTCAGCCGCGAGAGCACCGCCTGGCGCACTGGATGCGAATCCGCCACAGCCACCACGTGGTCGCCCGGCGTGGCTCCCGGCTCAATCTCTGAAACGTGTTCCTCAAAGTTCGCGAGTTTCTGCTCAATAACGGTAGCCACTTGATGCAGCGGCTTGCGGTACAGCGGCCAGTCGCGGCCGAACTGGTCCACGCGCTCGATCATGCTCCATGCCACGACCAGCACTACCGCGATCGTGAACAGAACCACCAGCAGCGAGCCCAGCGCGCGCGGCACATGCCAATCCTCCAGCCAGTTCACCACCGGATCGAGGAAATATGCCAGCAGCACCGCCACCAGCAGCGTCACCAATATCGACGACGCCCAGTAGCAAAACGCGATCACGATTCCCGCTGCGATGATTTTTCCGCTGGCGGAGCTGGAAGACGCGATTTTCGCTTCCTCAAGTGGCATGGCGCTACGATAACACAGCCCGCGCCCCGCAAATAACGCTGTGCCCCCGCGTACACTGGCTTCCCCGCGCCCTTGGCGAAGTTAATCCTTTCGCTGGTAGATTCGCCCGCCGCGCGACTCCGCCACGAAGGCAGTGATAGAATCACGTGCCTGATTTTTTGGCGCGACTTACCAATTCCATGGCCAAACAACTTTTCGGAACCGACGGCATTCGCGGCGTGCCCGGCGAAGCGCCTCTGGACGACGCCACGCTCGACCGCGTCGGCCTGGCGCTCGGCGAATACGTCAGTTCGCATGCGCGTTCGGCCGGAGTCGCGCCCGCGCGTCCTGATCGGGCGCGATACGCGCGAATCCGGCCCGCACATCACCGAACGCATCGCGCGCGGCTTGGCTGCCGCGGGCGCGGAAGCCGTTTCCGCCGGAGTGCTCACCACGCCCGGAGTGGCCTGGCTGGTGCATCACGAAGGATTCGCGGCGGGCGTGGTAATTTCCGCGTCGCACAATCCTTATCACGACAATGGCGTGAAGCTGATTTCCTCCACGGGGATGAAATTTCCAGACGCTGTAGAAGCGGAGCTCGAGCGCACTATTCTCGCGTCCGGCGCGTTGCCGGAATCGCGCGGCGCGTTGCAACTGCACGACAACGAGAAAATTGACGACGATTATCTCGACGGCCTGCGCGCCGCCGCGCTGCCCGGTGCGCAATTCTCCGCAATGAAAATCGTGATGGACTGCGCCAACGGCGCCGCCAGCAAGCTGGGCCCGCGCTTATTCCGTTCCATGGGCGCGGACGTGATCGCCATCAACGACACGCCCAACGGGCGGAACATCAATGCCGATTGCGGCTCGCTGCATCCCGAAGCGATGCAAGAGCGCGTGATAAAGTCGGGTGCGGCGCTCGGCGTGGCTTTTGACGGCGACGCGGACCGCGCCATTTTCTCGAGCGCTTCGGGCAAGCTCGTGGATGGCGACGGCGTGCTGCTGGTCGCGGGCCGTTATCTGAAATCCGCTGGGAAACTGAAGGGTGATGTGATCGTCGGCACCACCATGGCCAACCTGGGCCTCGAACGCGCGCTGGAAAAATCCGGCCTGAAGCTCACGCGCACGGCCGTCGGCGACCGCTACGTGCTGGAAGAAATGCTGCGCACCGGCGCGAACCTGGGCGGCGAGCAGTCCGGCCACATCTTGTTCCTGGACGACGCCACCACCGGCGACGGAATGTTGACGGCGGTGAAACTCGCGTCCATCGTCGCGCTGCGCGGCCCGCTGGATACTTTGCTCGCCGATCTGAAAATTTTTCCGCAGAAGATCGTCAACGTGCGCGTGAAGTCGAAACCCCCGCTCGAATCCCTGCCGGAAGTTTCGCGCGGCCTGGCCGATGCGGAAAAAGCCCTCGGCAAATCCGGCCGCGTGGTGCTGCGCTATTCCGGCACCGAGCCGCTCGCCCGCGTCATGGTCGAAGCCGAGCACGAGGACGACGTCCGCCGCTGGACCGATTCCCTCGCCGGCGCCCTCCGCCAAGCCATCGGCGCGTAGGCCGCAACGCGACCAACCCAAGTCTACACCTCCGGGAATTCGCGATTGCTTGCACGCATTACTTCGTATATTACTTGTCGCCGAGATACTTTGCGCGCGCTGTCCGGAAGGCCGCCATGGATCAATCGCGAAACCTGTTGCTCGCGTTTTGCATTCTTTTTGTCGCTTCCTCGAGCTCGGCACAGAGCCCGCCTACTTCGGCGCCTGCTGCGTCAGCCGTCACCATTCCGCAATATCCCGATACGCCCCGGGGATTGGAAAAACTGCTTAGCGACATGATGAAGCTCACAAAAGACGGCGATAACCAGGCTCTCGCTGCCTACGTGAACTCGTTGACGCTTCCCAATCCGGACGATTGGTTCAGTTCCGTGTTTGGTGACGACGGTCCACGCCACGCCGCCGCTTCAGCGCCGTTGCGTTCGGGCGCCGGGACGACGTTTCCTTCAACCCTGGCGACGATGTTGAAAGAGAACAGGACCACGATTGAAGCGCGCAAGTTTGAGAAATCGTGCGACAAGTACGCGACGGAAAAGGAATATCCGTTGCTGCTCCAGCGTCACAGCCCTGTCCCTCTGTACGACGCTCGTTTCAAAGACGCCACCTCGGAATCCATCTGGTCATATTTTGCGTATGTTGACGGAGGCTTTCGCTACGTCGGAAATCTTTCGGTCAACCCGCCACCCTTGCCGAAGAAGCCCATCGCGCCACAGGGCTCGCAGCCTGCGAAGGACGAATCGCAACCAAGAATTCGCGTGGGCGGCAACGTGCAAGCCGCGAAGCTCATTCACCAGGAGGCACCCAAATACCGGCAAGAGGCGAAGGATGCGCACATCCAGGGGACGGTGATCATTCACGCCGTCATCAGCAAAGACGGATCGATCCGGGACGCCGAAGTAGTGCAGGGCGTCTGCGTCCTCGCTGAACCGGCCCTGGCTGCCGTCAAGAATTGGCGCTACGCGCCGACTCTGTTTCAAGGCAATCCCGTCGAGGTGGACACCACAATAAGCGTCATATTCAAACTAAGCTGACCACCTGCGTCCTTGCCCTTCGCCGCCATGCCGCCTCTCCTGCCTGATTTCCAGAAAATCGCGGGTTTCGTGGGAACTATTTCGCGCCTGGCGACATTCTAAGTAGTGAGAGGCGCGGGCCGAACCGGCCAGCCCGGTTGAGCAGCACAAAAAGGCAGCCAGCAAGCAGCGCGGCACTACGTTATGAACAGCGACGACCAGCTCATTTTGGAATTCCAGCAAGGCTCGCGCGAGGCGTTCGTCGAGCTTTTCGAACGCTACCGCGAACCCATCTATGGATTCTTCCGCCGCCGGCTGGACCATCCCGCGCGCTCCGAGGAGCTGGCGCAGGAATGTTTTCTCGCGCTGCTCCAGAACGTGCAGCGTTACGAACCGCGTGCCAGTTTTCGCAGCTACCTGTACGGGATCGCCATCCATCTGGTGTCGGCGGAACGCCGCAAAGCAGGCCGCGAAGTAGCGGAGAACGAAAAGCTCGATAGCCGCCCGGTGGAAGGAAACGCCGCCGAAAATAGCGACGCAGGAATCTGGGTGCGCAATGCGCTGGGCCATCTGGACCAAAACGAACGCGAGATCCTGATGTTGCGCGAGTACGAGCAACTCAGTTACGGCGAAATTGCCACCGTGCTGCGCATGCCGGTAAATACGGTGCGCTCGCGTCTATTCCGCGCGCGCACCGCGCTGAAAAATCAATTGATGCCAGTAAAGGATTGAGCCCGAGGAATTTTATGGAACGCTCCACACAACACGCGTTTGAACCCGAAGAAGTGATGGCCTATCTCGACGGCGAGCTGGAACCGCAGCGAGCCACCGCGCTGGCCGCGCATCTGCAACACTGCGCCGCCTGCCAGGAAGTCGCCCAGGGCTTTCGCGCGCTCTCCGAAAAAATGCTGGAATTCGACGTTGAGCCTCCCTCGGTGCACATGAACGAAACAGTGCTCGCTGCGCTGGATTCAGCCAAACTTCCGACTACAGCAGGCGTGCAGCATGCCGCAGATCGCAAATCTTGGAATTGGCGACATCTGTTTGCGCGTCCGCGTAATTGGGCCATTGTGAGCGCCGTAACCGTCGTTGCGGTTGCCGCGGTCGCGATACCGAGCTTGTTTCGGGAGCACGCGATCCCTATGAACGGCCCATCGTTCGGGCATCTTGTCAGAATCGAACCTGGGGCTGCGAATTCACAGGCCGTCAATCAAAAAGCAACGAGCGCATCTGAACTGAGCGAGGCGTGGGACGCGCCCGCAGCGCCCCACCTCCTCCGCCAGGTGACGATCTAAAAGCCCCCGAATCCGTCGGCCCGATGATCGTGCAAACGGCCTCGCTGAATATCCTGGCCACAAACTACGACGAAGCCAGCGCCGCGATCGAAAAGTTGGCTGCAGCACACGGCGGCTACGTGGAAAAGCTGGACGCCAAAGCGCAAACCGGCAACGCCCGCGAACTTTCGGCGTCGCTGCGCATCCCGGCGAAGCAGCTCGACGCATTCCTCGCCGACGTCCGCAAGCTGGGCCACGTCGAAGAAGAGAATCGCTCCAACGAGGAAGTCAGCGACCAGTACGTGGACCTGCAAGCCCGCCTGAAGAGCGCCCGCGCCACCGAGCAGCGCCTGATCGAGCTGCTGGGCACGCGCACCGGCAAGCTCCAGGACGTGCTCGAGGCCGAACGCGAGCTGGCCCGTATCCGCGGCGAGATCGAGAGCATGCAGGGGCAGAGCGCGCTCCTGGTGCACCGGGTGAACTATGCGACGGTGGAAGTGAACCTGAACGAAGAATACCGCCAGGTTCTGGGCTCGGGCGCAATCTCCACCGGAACGAAGCTGCGCAACGCCCTCGTCGAGGGGTTCAGAAACCTCCGGGATGGCGCCGTCGCTCTTCTGGTCTTCCTGTTTGAGGCCGGGCCCTCGATCCTCTTCTGGCTGGCCATCTTGCTGGTCCCCGCGTGGTTCGCTTGGAAGCGTTTCCGCCGCCGTGCTCAGAGCTAGCTTCAATTTTCTTCCAAAGAACATAGAAAAATGGCATCCCTCTTTCAGAAACTGGATGTTCAAACCGCAATACCATAGGCAAATTCCGTTTCATGGGAGCTAAACCCAGCCGGCACATCACATACTAAAACTAGGGTAATAGGACTCGCGCTGGCATCTGGCGTGCAATCTCTTCTGTGGCTGTCTCTTATCCCGGGGTGGGCCGGTTTCGCCGCGCTGAAACCGGAACTAGGGGTAGAGCATAAAAGGGGGCCCGACGGGGCCCCCTATTTTTTTGTGTTGGCAGCTTGGACGCGCTTCCCTCGCATGTATATTGCCCGCCGTTATTGGCTATGTTGTAATACCCTCGTTTTCAAGCACCCTCTCACGCATGGGACCTGATGCCACGCCGTTGATCTTGATCGCCTTCCTTGTCTTGATTGGTGTCCCCGTCTTATCCATCGTTGCGTACGTGCGTGTAAGCGCCGTCAAGCGCAGCGTGGAGGCGGACGCAGCGCTATTGATCCGCAGGATCTATGCGCTCGAGCAACAGATGGCGCAGATCGAAAAGGGCCTGGCGTCGCTCGGCGCTCCCGGGTGCCGCAATTCCGCAGCGCGAAGCATCCCAGCCGCCGGCACCCGCGCCTGCCGTGCACCCATCTCCAGCGCCGCCGCCCGCGACTGCACCCTCGCAAACTGAATGGCCGCCGCAAGCCTTCCGCACACGCCGCGCCGCCTCCATGGCCCACGCACCAGTCCGCGCCCCAGTCCACGCAGAACCGTGAACACCCGCCGGTCCTCTCACCGCCCGCATACAGCGCTCCATCGGTGGCCCGCACCGATGACGGCGGAAATTTTGAAGCCAGTATTCGCCGGGCGCTGGCTGAATTACGTCGGCATCCTCGCGCTGCTCTTCGCGGTGACCTTCTTCTTGAAATATGCGTTCGACAATAACTGGGTCGGACCGCGTGGGCGTGTGGGCATCGGCCTGCTCGCCGGCAGCGCTCTCTATCCGTGGAGCCAGCATCTGCTCGCCCGCGGCTACAAATACTTTTCAGAAGGCATCGCGGGGCTAGGCGCGGCCGTGCTGTATCTCTCGCTCTGGGCGGGTTGGCACTACTACCAGATTTTTTCGCAGTCCGAAGCCTTCGCGCTGATGATCGTGGTCACCGCCGTCACGCTGGTGGTGGCCGTCGGCCGCAACTCCGAGCGCATCGCGTGCCTCGCGCTGGTCGGCGGCCTGCTCACGCCGATGCTGGTCAGCACCGGCGAAAACCACGAGGTTTCTCTCTTCACCTACCTGGCAATTCTCGGCGCGGGCGTCCTCGGCATTGCCTGGGTGCGCGACTGGAAATCGCTGCCCCCCGTGCAATTTCTCGCGACGCTGGTTTATTTCTGGGGCTGGTACAGCGATTTTTACAGCGCGGATCAATTGGCCACCACCGTCTTCTTCGCGACGGTGTTCTTCGTCCTGTTCGCTGCGTTGCCGCTGGTGCGCAGTCGGCGCGATGGCGAGCTGTCCGGCCTCGAGGCCGCCATCGTGCTGGTGAATTCACTGGCTTACCTGGTGGCGCTGCGCGTGATGTTCTGGCCGGATAATCGCTGGGCCTTGACTGTCGCTGTGCTGGCGCTGGCCGCCGTGCATCTCGCCGCCGAGCGCATGCTGCCGCAAAAGTCTGGAACGGATTTGCGCCTGGCGCGCATCTTGTATGCCGGCCTGGGGATGACGTTCGTCACGCTCGCGATTCCCATCCGGCTGGACGGCAGATGGATCACCATCGCCTGGGCCGTGCAGGGCGCTGTGCTCATCTGGAGCGGCTTGCGCGCCCGCTTCGCCGCGCTACGTTGGGCCGGCCTGGTTCTGTTTGCCATCGTAACCGGGCGCCTGGCGTTGATTTCGATTCCTGCCGATACCTTCTTGCTGAACGCGCGCTTCGCCACCTTCGCGATTTCCGTGGCTTGCTTCGTGCTCAGCTGTTATTTCGCTGCCACCAGCGATGAAGAGCTGGACGAGCAGGAAAGCATGAATTTCGTGATCATCGCCGTGGCAGCGAATATTTTGGCGCTCGCCGCATTCTCCATGGAAGTGTGGGACGTCTTCCAGCGCATGCCCTCGCTGGGAATTGACCGCGGCCACGCGCAAGAACTGGCGCTCTCAATGCTCTGGCTGGTGTGGGCGCTGGGCCTGCTCGGCGTTGGCTTGTGGAAGAAGTCGCAAACAATCCGCTGGCAGGCGCTGGTGCTGCTGGGCGTGGTGATCGTGAAGGTGTTCCTGTTCGATCTTTCGTTCCTCGAGAAATTCTATCGCATCGTTTCCTTCCTCCTGCTGGGCCTCGCCCTGATGCTGATTTCGTTCTACTACCAGCGCCAATTGCTCGGCCGCAAAGGCGAGAAGAAAGCGTGAGCGCGCCGTCACCCAGGCAGTTGCGCCACGGCATCTTCGTTCTTGCCGCGATTGCCGCGGCACTGCTCACAACCATCGCCGCTGTGGCAGAAACCTCGCTCCCCGCAGCCTGGAAGCACTGGCACTATTCCCGCGCAATCGAGCTGCCCAGGCCCGGTATGACGACGGGTTCCTCGCAGCTCGCAGGCGTCGTCGCGCCTCCCGACATGTACGCGCATGCACAGCCGCGGCTCGCCGACCTACGTGTAATTGATGACCAGGGCGCGCAAATTCCTTACGTGATGTTCCAGCGCCTCGGAACCTCCAATTCCGCTTCGCTGCCAACAACGTTGCGCGAAGACAGTTTCACGGCGGGCGCCTTTACCCAATTGGTGCTGGACGCGGGACCACGCACGCCGTTTCACAACACCGTGCGCATACTGACCGACGCATCGGACTTCATCGAATGGGTGCAGGTGGAAGCAAGCGACGACGGCCACGTCTGGAGGATGGTGCAGGAGCGCGCACCGATATTCCGCTTCCGCAAGGATTCGCACGAAGGCACGCAGGTCGTGCACTACTCCGAAAATAACGCGCAGTATTTACGTGTACGCATCCTGGACGGCGACAAGAAGTTTCCCGCAAACGGCGGGGAAATATTGCAGGAAACCTCGGAGTCGGCTGAGCGCGTTCCGATGGAAACTGCAATGGTCGCGGACGCAAAGCAGCCGACGGGCCGCAGCGTCTGGAGCGCCGACCTTGGCGCGGCCACGCTACTCGTCTCCGAAGTGCGTTTCGACGTCAACGCGCCTCCCGAATTCATTCGCTCGGTGCAAATATCAGCGAGCGCGGATGGTAAGGATTGGTGGTCGCTGCGCAACGCTGAAATTTATCGCTACCGTCAGGCGGACGCCCAGCAGGAACAGCTTGCCGTGCCGGTGTCCAATGGCTCGGCGGAATCGCGTTACCTGCGAGTGGAAATTGTGAATGGCAACGACGCACCATTGGTCGAAGCAGCGCCAAAGCTGTACGTCACGCCACAACATATCGTCTTCGAGCAGCTGCCCGGACGAAGTTATCGGCTGATCTACGGGCAGGAGCGGATAGAAGCCGCGCAGTACGATCTGGGACGCCGCGAGGATGCCGCACAAATGACCGCAGCGGTAGCAGGCCAGCTGGGTCCCGAAGAAATAAACTCCGGCTGGGTGGATCCGCGTCCCTGGACCGAAACGCACGATATTTTTCTGTGGCTCGTGCTGCTGGTTGCAGTGATGCTGCTCGGATATGCCGCCGTGCGGTCGTTGCAGCAGTCGGCAGCGACGCCGGACGCGTGAGTTTCAGCCGCAGTTAATTCGGCGGGGCAAAAAATTAGGCGGCTCGTCCCACGTCATCTTGCGGGACCCGCCCCTTTAATTCCTTCCGAAAAACTTACCGCCCGACCGCTATGCTTAGCTGCAACCTGACGTGCCGCCGCAATTCGAGCACTTGTAGCAGCTGCCGTTGGGAGTCATCAGCATGCCGCATTCCGAGCACGACGGCGCATCGTCAATCGTGGCGCGCTGGCGCGTGGAAGGATCCGCGTCTGCGACCTTTGCAATCGCCGCGGGTGCGGCATTCGCAGCTACCGCAGCCGGAGCATCGCTTTCGACTGTGGCGTCTATATCCAGGTAGTCCGGCGAAATGAATTTCGCGCCCAGCCACCGCCCGATATAATCCACCACCGATTTTGCGTAGCGGATATTGGGATTGCCGGTGTAGCCCGAAGGTTCAAATCGCGAGTTAACAAATTTGTCCACCAGCGCGCGCAGCGGCACGCCGTATTGCAGCGCGATCGAAACGGACAGCGCGAAGGCGTCCATGATTCCCGAAAGCGTGGACCCTTCCTTGGCCATCTTGATGAAGATTTCGCCCGGAGCGCCATCCGCATATTTCCCCACAGTCAGGTAACCTTCGTGCCCGCCGATGGAAAATTTGTGCGTGATCGAACTGCGCTCGTTGGGCAGTTTGCGGCGGCTGGCGCCACGCGCAAAAAGCTCTTCCTGCTGCGGCGCGGAAACCGCGGGAGCAACGGCAGCTTCTGCCACCGGCGCCGCTACTGCCGCTGATTTTTCGTCTTCCTTCTTGCTGGCGGCCGATAGCGGCTGCGAGCGCTTGGAATTGTCGCGATAAATCGCCACGGCTTTCAGGCCATACTTCCACGATTCGATGTACGCCTGCATGATGTCTTCCACCGTGGATTCTTCCGGCATGTTGATCGTCTTGCTGATCGCGCCGGAAAGGAACGGCTGGGCCGCCGCCATCATGCGCAGGTGCCCGCGCCAAGCGATCGACCGGCCGCCGCCACTGGGAGTAAGCGAGCAATCGAAAACCGGCAGATGCTCCTCTTTCAGTCCGGGTGCGCCTTCGATTTTCGCGTTGGCGTCAATGTAATCCACGATCTGCGCCACTTGTTCCGTGGGATAACCGAGATTCATCAAAGCCTGCGGCACGGTGTTGTTCACGATCTTGATCACGCCGCCGCCCACCAGCCTCTTCTGCTTCACCAGCGCCAGATCCGGTTCGATTCCGGTGGTGTCGCAATCCATCATGAAACCGATGGTGCCGGTAGGAGCCAGCACGGAAACCTGCGAATTCTTGTAGCCGAATTTTTCGCCAAGCTCCAGCGCGTCGTCCCACGCTTTGCGCGCCGCGCGCAGCAGCGAAGGCTGCACGTGCTCTTCCTTGATTGGACGCAGCGCATCGCGGTGCATGCGAATCACGTCAATCATGGCTTCGCGGTTGCGCGGATACCCGCCGAAGGGACCCATGCGTTCGGCAATGCGCGCCGATTGCGCGTAGGATTCGCCGGTCATCAACGCGGTGATGGCGCCGCAGAAATCGCGCCCGCCGTCGGAATCGTAGGGTAGCGCGAGCGACATCAGCAGCGCGCCCAGGTTGGCGTAGCCGATCCCCAGCGGTCGGTAATCGTGCGAATTGCGCGCGATCTTTTCCGTCGGATAGCTGGCGTTGTCCACCAGAATTTCCTGCGCCGTGATGGTCACGTCCACCGAATGGCTGAACGCGTCCGCGTCAAACTGCCCGTTCGGTCCCAGATACTTCATCAGGTTCAGCGAAGCCAGATTGCAAGCCGTGTCGTCCAGGAACATGTACTCCGAGCACGGATTCGAAGCGTAGATTCGGTCGGTGGCCTTGCAGGTGTGCCAGCGGTTCACCGTGGTGTCGTACTGCATGCCCGGATCGCCGCAGCGCCACGCGGAGTCCGCCATCTCGTGCAACAGATCGCGCGCGCGGAATTTTTCGCAAGGCTTGCCGTCGTTCACGTTGCGCGACCACCAGTCGCGATCCTCTTCTACCGCCCGCATGAAATCATCAGTCACGCGCACGGAGTGATTCGCGTTCTGGAAAGAACACGGACGTGTAAGCTTCGCCGTCAATCGCTGGATCGTAGCCCTGCTCGATCAGCACGTGCGCCTTGCGCTCTTCCTTGGTCTTGGACTGGATGAACTCCATGATGTCCGGGTGTTCCACATTCAGGATCACCATCTTGGCCGCGCGCCGCGTCTTCCCGCCGCTCTTGATCACGCCGGCAAAAGCGTCGAAGCCCTTCATGAAGCTCACCGGCCCGGAAGCGATGCCCCCTCCCGATAGCGATTCCTTGCTGCCGCGCAGCGTCGAAAAATTCGTCCCAGTCCCCGATCCCCACTTGAACAGCATCCCTTCCGTCTTGGCCAGGTTCATGATCGAATCCATGTTGTCCTGGACGGAATTGATGAAGCACGCCGAGCATTGCGGCTTGGCCTGCACGCCCACGTTGAACCACACCGGGGAATTGAACGCCACTTTCTGCTCCACCAGCAGGTGCGTCAGTTCGTCGCGGAAAATGTTTTTGGATTCGGGCGTGGCGAAATAACCGCCCTCTTCGCCCCAGCGCACAATCGTATCCACCACGCGGCCAATCAATTGCCGCACCGAAGTCTCGCGCTCCGGCGTGTTGGGCTTGCCGTGGAAATACTTGGAAGCCACGATGTTCGTGGCCGTCATGGACCAGGACTTGGGGACTTCCACGTTTTCCTGGCGGAAGATTACCTGGCCCTTATCGTTACCGATTAAAGCTGTGCGACGTTCCCACTCAACTTTGTCGAAGGGAGAAACTTTTCCGTCGGTGAACCGCCGCTGGAATTCCAGCCCGCTGGCTCGCCGCGCAATCTGATTCGTTTCGGTCATGCTGTTCCATACCGTCCTTGTTTCGGCCATTTTGCCTCCGCGCAGGCAGTGGTGCCATTTGCATATAAGCCGGGGGGCCGTGCGGAAGCAGAACTTTCATTCTACTCCAAACTGCCGCCCCGTGGTTGATGTGGTGCGCGCCGTTGCCGGTGCACGGAAATTACCGTTGTGGGGAGCAGCCGGAACTTGCCGCGGCAATAAATGCCGTGTCTACCGAAAAAAAGCGACAAAAGCCCAGCTAAGCCGCGCAAGAAAACTAAGGCGCGGTGCTAAGTGGGGTGTTGCCCCTCTGAATTTTCGGTTAAACTCGGTCCGGCTCTCCGACTGGTTGGAGGCAGCGAAAAAACGCTGCAGCCAACAAATGCTCCCCCGAGCTTGGAAGCGCAGTATCGGGGGTTGTGGAAAACTTGTCAAGAAAAATTCATATTCAAACCACAAAATCTTATGCTTACCGTGTCGAAAGCGTCTACCTATTGTGGTGGGTATCCTAACGGACGCACCCCACGGTAGACCTCGCAAATGCATCAAACTAACAGTATGAAAATTTCCTCCGCCAATTTTTCGCGAGTCTTCGTTGCCGCGGTGGCCTTCGCTTTCACGTGCAGCGCGGCCCGCGCATTCCAATCTGCCGCCACCGACGCGCCACAATCGAACGCCGCAGACTCCGCAGCCAACAACTCAATCAACAAACCTCTAAACGACGCGAATCCAGCGCCCGCACACCCCGATCACGCCTTCGCTAAGATGATTCCAGTGCAGAGCATTCCCAAATTCGGCGAGGTTACTCCCCAGCTTTTTCGAGGAGCTCAGCCGTCCAGCGAAGGCCTCGAGTTCCTCGCCAAGATGGGCGTCGGCATCATCGTGAACCTGCGCCCGGGCGAACATCCGGACGAAGAAGCGCAAGCAACCAGACTCGGCATGCGTTACGTTTCGATTCCCTGGCACTGCTACCACCCCAACGACGCCTCGATCGCCGCCTTTCTCACTTTGCTACGCGAGAATCCCGACAAGAAAATCTTCGTCCACTGCGAGCTGGGCACGGACCGCACCGGCATGTCCGTCGCGGCCTACCGCATCAGCGCGCAGGGTTGGTCGGCCGAAGAAGCCATGAAAGAAATGCAGGCCTTCGGATTTTCCAGCGCGCACCGCGTAACTTGCCGGGGACTGGCAGGCTACGAAGAGACTTTTCCCAGCGCGTTCAAGACGGGCGATGCCTTCCAGAAATTGCGTCTCCCTGACCCGGTCAACGTCCCGTCAGCCCTCTCTCCGCAATAGCACCGCGAACCCCTCGCAGCGCTGTGTTCAGGGGTGTATTGCGGATAACAACACCAGCGAATTGACATGAACCGTTCCGCGCTGGA
Organism: uncultured Acidobacteriota bacterium; assembly: GCA_963742475.1. GTDB lineage: Bacteria > Acidobacteriota > Terriglobia > Acidiferrales > UBA7541 > Palsa-295. Next base: position 207,410 of record CAVULY010000002.1, read on the forward strand.
AAAATTCATAATGAAAGCCATGGCGAATCCTGCAATCGAAATAAACGGACTGACCAAGGACTACCCGGTGGGGTTCTGGCGCAAAAAAATGCGTCGCTCCCTCGACCATTTGAATCTGCGTGTGGAAGAAGGGGAATCGTTCGGATTCTTGGGGCCCAACGGTGCGGGCAAGACCACCACCATGAAGCTGCTGATGGGCCTGATTTTTCCCACTGCCGGCACAGCGCGCGTGCGCGGCCGCTCCATCGGCGACGTGCTCATGCATCGTGAGATCGGCTACATGCCGGAGCAGCCCTATTTTTACGATTACCTCACGGCGCGCGAATTGCTCGCGTACTTCGCGCGCTTTTTCGGTTACAGCGCCGCGGAACGCAACGAGCGCGTCACGCGATTTCTCGAACTGGTCGGCCTCGGCACCGCCGCCGACGTGCAGTTGCGCAAATTCTCCAAAGGCATGTTGCAGCGCGTGGGCATCGCGCAGGCCATTCTGCACGATCCGCAAGTGGTATTTCTCGATGAGCCCATGTCCGGCCTCGACCCGGTGGGCCGCCGCGAAGTCCGCGACATCATTCTGGATTTGAAGCGCCAGGGCCGCACGATTTTCTTTTCCACACACATCCTCTCTGACGCGGAAATGTTGTGCGATCGCGTCGGCGTGCTGGTCGAAGGAAAATTGCGCGGCGTTGGCTCGCCGGGAGAAATCGTCTCCATGGAAGTGCAGGGCATGGAAGTCTTTTTCGAATTGCCCAGGGAACAGACCTTGCCGCCCAACATCCTGGCGCGCGCGAAAAATATCGGCAATCGCTATCGCATCGAAGTGGCGGAAGAGGAGCTCTACCCCATGATGGAGCAATTGCGCGGCTGCGAGGCGCGCATTCTTTCCGTGGCGCCGCTGCGCCCCTCGCTCGAAGATTATTTCTTCAACCTGGTGGGGCGGAAAAAATCGTCGGTGCCCGCCACCGAAGTGGGTGTGGGATGAGCGCGTTGCCCGGAGTCGTAGCCATAAACACCTTCCGCGAAGCCGTGCGCGATCGCGTGCTCTACAACCTGATCTTTTTCGCCCTCATGATGATCGGCGCGGCAATTCTCGTCGGCCAGATTTCGCTGGGCATCGAGCGCATCGTCATCATCAACCTCGGCCTTTCGGCGATTTCGATTTTCGGAATCATCATGGCGATTTTTATCGGCGTGGGCCTCGTCTACAAGGAAATGGAAAAGCGCACGCTCTACAGCATCCTCTCCAAACCCATCCGCCGCTGGGAATTTCTGGTGGGAAAATTCGGCGGCCTGCTGCTCACGCTGGTCGTAAATACTTCGCTGATGACCCTCGGCCTCGCCGCCGCATTGTGGTTCGTTGGCCGGAAATTCGAGCGGCCGGACGCCACAATTCTGGTCGCCGTTTATTTTATTCTCCTCGAACTCGCGCTGATCACCGCCCTGGCGTTGTTCTTTTCCTGTTTCACCAGTCCCATGCTCTCCACTCTCTACACTTTGGGAATTTACGTCGCGGGAGTTTTCGCGCCGGGCATTCTCGGCATCAGCCAGTTCACTCCGAACCCGGTGCTCGCGGCCATCGCGCGGTTCGTCTACTACGTCCTGCCGAATTTTCACGATTTCAACGTCATCGCCTCGGCCGCGCACGGCGACGCGGTGCCGCTCGCGCTGATCTGGCACAACACACTCTACGCCGTCCTCTACGTGATCTTGCTGCTGATCTCTGCCTCCGCCGTGTTTTCCGGACGCAATCTGAAATGAGTACGCTCACCTACAATAAAAGCCATTTCCGCGCGGTGCTGTTGGCGTTGCTGGCCGTGCCGGCGCTGTTCGCGATGCTCGCGCTGCTGCAGACGCGCATTGATGCCGACACTCGCCTGATGACGCAGGGTAAAGAAGAGCTGCTGCTGCGTTCCGGCCAGCTTCTGAAAAAACTTAGCCTGGGCTACGACCCGCTGCTCGCCGACATTTACTGGACCCAAGCCGTGCAATATTACGGCAGCCGCGCCCGCAAACCCGGCGCCACGTACGAATCGCTCTGGCCGCTGCTGGACATCACGACCACGCTCGATCCCAAATTGATGATTGCCTATCGTTTCGGCGCGATCTTTCTCTCCGAGCAGCCGCCCGGCGGCGCAGGACGCGCGGATATTGCGGTGGATCTCGTGAAGCGCGGCATCGCTGAAAATCCCGATGAATGGCGGCTTTATCAGGATCTCGGATTTCTCTACTCGATCCATCTGAAGGATTACCAAAAAGCTTCCGAGGCGTATCTGGAAGGCAGCAAAAATCCCCACGCGCAAATTTGGATGAAAGTGATGGCCGCGCGCGTCGCCGAAACCGGCAACGCGCTCGAAACTTCACGGCTCATCTGGAGCGAAGTGTACGCCACCACCAAGGACGATTTGGTCCGCCGCCGAGCGCTGCAGCACATCCATTCTCTGGACGCAGCGTTGGGCCTGAAGAAATTAAATGAAAGCTCCGAAGATTACTGGAGAAAATTCGGCCGCTTCCCAACCACGATGCAGGAACTGCGCGACGCCGGATTGGTCGGCGGCACTCTGGAAGATCCCGAAGGCTATCCCTACGTGATGGGCCCGAACGGTGTGCCGCAACTCGATCCCAAAAGCCCCATCGTCCTCGACCCCGACCAGGGCCCCGACAAACTCCGCTAGCGCCGCGTCATCTCCGCCGTAAGCCTCGACGACCGCCCGGTTTTAGTAGCGCCGGCCTGCCGCCGGTAGGCAGGCGTCTCGCCGGCTCTTTGCCGTTGCATTGATCTTGACTTCGATTTTGTCGTTGATGTTGTAGCGGCCGGTCCCGCGAAGCGGGACCGGGCAGCAGTTGCTGTGCTGTTGCCGCAATCCGTTGCTACTCTAATTCGTCCCGCCAAACTTGCCTGAATCGCGCAACAGCGCGATTCATCCTGAGATCCCGCGGTGCGGGATCGAAGGACCGGCGCTACGACCCGCCTTTCAATCCAGCGAATTTGCCCAGCCCGCGCATCTTCGTCTTCGCATAGCTTCCGTACTGCTTCATCATCTTGCGCATGTCCGCATACTGCTTCAGCACCTGATTCACTTCCTGCACCGACGTCCCGCTGCCCGCCGCAATCCGCTTCCTTCGTTTCCCATCAATCAAATTTGAATTCGCCCGCTCTTTCGCCGTCATCGAATTGATAATCGCTTCCACCGACCCCAGCCGCTTCTCGTCAATCTGCGTATCCTTCGGCAAATTCGCGAACGGCCCCACTTTCGGCAGCATACCCATCAACGATTCCAGCGACCCCATCTTGCGTATCTGCTTCAACTGGTCGCGAAAATCCTCCAGCGTGAAATCGTCCTCGCGCAGCTTGCGTTCCAGCTCGCGCGCCTGCTTCAAATCCACCGTCTTCTCGACGCGCTCGATCAGCCCCAGCACGTCGCCCATGCCCAGAATCCGCGACACCACGCGATCCGGCAGAAACGGTTCCAGCGCATCATACTTTTCGCCCACGCCCACAAACTTCACCGGCGCGCCCGTCACCTTGCGAATCGAAAGCGCCGCCCCGCCGCGCGCGTCGCCATCCATTTTCGTCAGCACCACGCCCGTAATTCCCAGCCGCTTGTGAAATTCCCCCGCCGACCGCACCGCGTCCTGCCCGATCATCGCGTCGGCCACAAAAAGCAGCTCCGCCGGATTCAGCTCGCGCTTCAGCTCCGAAAGTTCCTTCATCAATTCATCATCTATATGCAGCCGGCCCGCCGTATCCACCAGCACCACGTCGCATGCGGACATCTTCGCTTCGCGCAACGCCCCGCGCACAATTTCCAGCGGCTTGTCCGTCCCCGTTCCCGGCCACAGCGGTACGCCCGTCGCTTTCGCCACCTGCGCCAGTTGCTCGCGCGCCGCGGGACGATACACGTCCGTCGAAACCACCAGCGGCCTGTGCCCGTGCTCCGCCAGCCATTTCCCCATTTTTCCAGTCGAAGTAGTTTTGCCCGACCCCTGCAGCCCCACCACCATCCAAACCGCCGGCGGCTTCGACCCATACTGCGGCTTCGCTTCCTTCCCCAGCAAATCGCCCAACTCGTCCCGCACAATCTTCACAACTTGCTGGTCCGGCGAAAGCTGCAACAAAACCTCCGACCCCACCGCCTTCGCCCGCACGTGCGCAATAAATTCATCAGCAACGCCCACGTTCACGTCGCCATCCAGCAGCGCCTCGCGTATCTCCGCCAGCCCCGCGTCCAGGTGCTCCTCAGAAAGCTTCCCCTGCCCCCGCAAATTCTTGAACGCGCGCTGTAGTTTCTCTGTAAGTGTTTCAAACATTCAGGTAACCCATGTTTAGTGACTGGTGCTTCGTAATCCTAATGTCTCGTGCTCCGCGACGATTGTGACGCAAGACGAAAATCGATGGAAAGCGCAGGACACAGGTTTCATTGTAGGGGACGGATGCGGGGTGGTCAACGCGGCGGGGCTTGGCGCGTGGCGTGAAACACGCTGAGGGTGAGGGTCTTGACGTGCGGTGACCGGAGCGCTACGCAGTCCGCGCTGCACTGTTTTTTGACGTCCGGAGGCTGGTATCATGGGGTATTGGCAGCAGTGGAAGCGAGACGATGAATATCAAACTCAACCCCGAGCAGGAAAAAATCGTCGAGGACGAACTGAAATCCGGGCAGTTCCGCAGCGCAGAGGAAGTGATCGCCGAAGCGTTGCAAGCTCTGCGGGAAAAGGAGCGCTCGGTGAGCGCCGCCGGGCCTAACGGCCGGCAGCGCGAGGCGGTGCGAGAGATGCTCGCCTTTGTGGAGAAGAACCATACACGCCTGGATGCCATCTCGGTGAAACAACTGATTCACGAGGGCCACCGTCTGTGAGTGATTTTGTGCTGGATGCGTCACTGGCGCTCCAGTGGTTTCTGGAAGACGAAACAGACAGGAAATACAGTCTCGGCGTCCTAGCCAGCCTGGCGGAGAAACGCGCGCTTGTACCGGTGCTGTGGTGCTACGAAGTAGGCAATTGGCTTCTGATGGCCTATCGCCGCAAGCGAATTTCCCTCGATCAAGTGGACGGATTCCTGACTCGATTGAAGGCCCTTCCGATTGACCCCGCGCAGCCGAACGCAGCCGAAATTTTCGCTTTGCCGACTCTCGCCCACAAACACGGATTGACGAATTACGACGCGGCGTATCTGGCTGTTGCCTTAAGCCCCCACTTGCCTCTAGCCACCACGGACAATAACCTTCGCCGCGCCGCCGCGTCGGCAGGGGTGGGCGTTGCTTCCGTCTAGATCGTTTGCGCCGCAGGTTCGAAACTCAAATCACGCCGCCGATCGCAGGCGGTAATGCCGGCCCGTCACGCTTCCTTGACCGTCGCGCGCAGGTCGTCTAAACTGCTTGTTTCGACTGGACGCTGGATTCGCCGTAGTGCGCCAGCGACAATAAATAAACCCTTCGCTCCCGCACAGCGGGATCCCTGGGTGAAACGCCCCGCAGAACCGGGGCAGTTCAGGAGACAATTCGTTGCCGAAACGCACTTTTCAGCCGCATGTGCGGCGCCGCCATAAGAAACACGGTTTTCGCAAGCGCATGAAATCCCAAGGTGGACGGAAAGTTCTTGCAGGACGCCGCAAAAAAGGGCGCCACAGCCTCACGCGCGTCTGACGGCGCGACGCGGCTGCATCTTCCGCGCGCTTTTCGCCTGATGCGCCGCGCCGAATATGACGCGGTCTATCGCGAAGGGCGCCGCCGCAGCAGCCGCGAGTTCACGCTATTTCTTCGTCCCAATGGCCTCGACAGCAGCCGGTTCGGCTGGAGCATCAAAAAGGCGCTGGGTAACGCGGTCCGGCGCAACCGTATCCGGCGACGCCTACGCGAAATAGTAAGATTGCACCGACAGGAGATCGCCCCGGGATGGGACATTGTGATTCATCCACGCAGCTCGGCCGCGACGGCGGAGTTTTCGTCGCTACAGGCGGAGCTGTTGAGACTGATGCCCGCCAGCGCGAAGACGCCGCAATAGCGCCGAAGAATCCGCGCGAGTCCGCAAAAACCTTCGGCGCGTGGTGGCTGCTCGCGTTCGTGCGTTTCTATAAAATTTTCTTTTCGCCTTTTCTGGGCGGAGCCTGCAAGTTTTATCCTTCGTGCTCGAATTACGCGCAGGAAGCGATCGAATTGCACGGCGCGCGGCGCGGCACATTGCTCGCGCTGAAAAGGTTGGGCCGTTGCCGTCCCTTCACCAAGGGCGGATTTGATCCAGTGCCGGACGCGGAAGATTCGGACGCGGCCTGGCTGCGCAGCGACGCGCCATTCGCTGGAAGTATGGAAAGCAAGGAGCGCGCGCAGTGAAGGAAATGTCCGACCAGGTCCGCGGAATATTATTCGTAGTTGTGTCGCTGCTGATTCTCTTCGCTTGGGGCCATTTCTATAAGCCGCCCGTTCCTCCGCCCCAGACCAATCCATCGCAAACTTCCGCGCCGTTAAATCAGCAAGCGTCGCAGCAGGGCTCCGCGCAGCCGGGAGCGGCAGGGAATGCGTCCTCGTCCAATGCTGCGAAATCCGGTGGGACAAGCAAGACGGCAACAACGAATCCCTCCGTGGTAGAAGACAGCGAAGAAAAAAACGTGGTGGTGCAGAGCGCGCTGTATCGCGTGGAACTATCGAACCGCGGCGGCGTGGTGAAAACCTGGCAGCTGAACAAATATTTTGACGATCAGAAGCCGCCCCATCCGCTGGATCTGGTGAACGACAGCGTGGCCCAGCAGCTCGGCTGGCCGTTTTCACTGGTCCTGACGGATCCGCAGCTCGAAGCCAAGGCGAATTCGGCGACTCTATAAGATCGAGACTCACGCAATCCCCAGTGCAGCTGCCTCCAAGTCAGAGTTGAAGCCCGGCAATGGTGCATTTGTTCCACCGGTATCCAGCCCCGGCTTATACGCGCCCATTGAAGTGGATATGCACTGGAGCGACGGCCATCTGGACGTCCAGAAAAAACTGAAATTCGATTTTAATTACGAAACGACCGTGGATGTCTCCGTAACGCTGGACGGCAAGCCGCAGCCCGTCGCGGTGGCCTGGCGCGGCGGATTCGGCGACAAGGCTGTGTACAACGCGGCGCAACTGGTCACCGTGTATTACAAAACCGGCGGCAAACTGAATTTACTGCAGTACAAAAAGCTGGGAGTTTCCGGAAACCAGAGCCAGCCGGCCATACAGTACGGCCCGCTGGAATTTGCCGGCGTCGAGGACCAATTTTTCACCGCCGCGTTTTTGCCCGACGGCACGGACATTTCGCTGTGGCACTGGATGCAGAACCATTCCGTGCTGGCGGACGGCAAGCAGACCAGCGAGCCGGAAGCGGAGATGGCGGCGGGGACCACGACGGGCGCACCCTTGCGCGTGCGCGTATTTGTCGGGCCGAAAGATCTGGGGCTGCTCGAAAAACTTCAGCCACCGCTCGCGGAACTGATTAATTTTGGCTGGACCGGAATCATCGCCAAGCCGCTGCTGTGGATTTTGCAGACGCTGCACACCAAGGTGCCGAACTGGGGCTGGTGCATCGTGCTGATGACGCTGGTAATCAACATCGCGATGTTCCCGCTGAAGATGAAGAGCTGGCGTTCGATGCAGAAGATGCAGAAAGTGGGCCCGGAAATCCGCCAGATTCAGGATCGCTACAAGAAATATTCGATGAGCGATCCGCGCAAGAAAAAAATGAACGAAGAAGTGATGGCCGTCTACAGCCGCGAAGGCATCAACCCCATGGGCAGCTGCCTGCCGATGCTTTTTCAGATGCCGATCTGGTGGGCCTTGTGGCGCGTGCTGAACGGCGCCATCGAATTGCGCCACGCGCCCTGGATGGGCTGGATTCATGACCTTTCGGCGATGGACCCGTATTATATTCTGCCGATCGGCATGACCATCATGATGTACTTGATGACGAAAATGACGCCGCAGACCACCACCGATCCGGCGCAGCAGAAAATGATGGCGCTGATGCCGCTGATGATGGGATTCATTTTCTTCCGGCTTTCCAGCGGATTGAATTTGTACATGTTCACGAGCAACCTGGTGGGAATCGGCCAGCAGTATTATCTGAATAAATCGGAGCCGATGCCCGCGAAGGGAAAGTTTAAAAAGAAAATAATCGATGCCTGAAGAACGCAGCAGGGGCCGGCAAGCGGCCTTACACCAGAGACCACGCGCAAGGTGAAGCGCGGCTGGATCGCGAGCGCGCGATCTCGGAACTGCAGCGCTATCTCGACCTGGCTGTGCGCGAGATGGGCCTGGACATCTCGTTTGAAATTTCCACGCCGCCGACGGTGGATGGCGGCGCGGATGACAAAGATGTGCTGGTCGCGTTCCACGGTGCTGACCAGGATTTTCTGCTGGAGCACAACGCGGAATTGCTGCTGGGGCTGGAGCACGTGGGCCATCGCTGGCTGCGCCTCGATCCGCGGCTGCACGATCGCGTGCGTTTCGATTGCGGTGAATATCGCGCGCTGCGCCTGGAGGAATTGAAGCTTTCCGCGCGCGTGGCGGCGCAGCGTGTGCGTGAGACGGGCCAGGCGTTTCGATTTAATCCCATGTCGCCGCGCGAGCGGCGCCTGATTCACCTGGAATTGAGCGGCGCGCAAGGCGTGCGCACCGTGAGTGAAGGAGTGGGCGACCGGCGCCAGTTGGTGGTGTATCCGGTGGTGAAGAAGTAAGTAGTGAGTGGTGACTGGTGTTTCGTGCGCTCTTACTTCGCGCGCACGTCCTGCCAAAATTCTAATTTTTTCAAACTTCGTATCCTAAACTTCGATTGTGTAGCCTTCTTTTCCGACGTTGAAACATTGCGTCGTTCCCAAACGATCGCTCATTCCCGCGGTTTCGTGAATGTGCCCGCAGAATAAATAGAGCGGTTTTTCCTTTTCCACCCAGGTGCGCAGCGTGGGGCTTCCGGCGTGCTGACCCGGTGCGTACTCGTCGAGCGTTGTATCGCGCGGCGGAAAATGCACGACGAGGTAGAGTTTTTCCAGTCCCGCGAATGGCGCGAGCGCCGCGGCGATTTCTGCTTCCGAATATTCGTCCCGGTGTTTTGAACGGAGTGATATTGCTGTAGCCGAGGCCTGCCCAATTCGTTCCATCCAACTTGCGCGCCTGACGATGAAAATCCACGAACCCGTGCTGCTGGCAAAAAGCCTTCGTTTGCTCGTGCGTTTCATGATTTCCCGGCAAGACGAAAAGGCGTTCACCCAGCGGCTGAAGAATCGGCGCGCAGCGATCCAGCCCCTTGCCGAAATTGCACAGGTCGCCCGCGGCGATGTAAATGTCGGCGGGTTGCGCGACCACGCGTTCCAGCGCGCGCAAGTCGCCGTGAATATCGCTGAAGATTAGTATTTTCATCGCGCGTTTCCCTTGTGCGTGGGAGCAATTTTCATCAAGCGCCGCACGTCCATGCCATCGGCCTGCCAGCCTTCCTCGATGGGATCGCCGGCATCATTAAATACTACACGATAAGAAAACGGCGCGGGCCCCTGGCGATTTCGCGTGATGAAGCGGTGCTCGTTGAAATCCACGTAGTGGCGGCCACCTTCGCTCGAAGTGCGAATCACCGGAAATCGCGCAAAGGACCAATAGAGCTGCACCTCGGGAAGCAGCAAGGCGCGCGCGACGAAGTCGTTTGGCGGCGAATCGGCGCTGAATGCGAATACCGGCGCGGCGGAATCGCGCAGATCGAATCGGGACTGGTACACGCCGTCGGTGGTGCGAATCACGCCGCCCCAATCGAGCAGCGAAGGCGGCAGGGGAAGCGCCGCGATGCGGTCAATGGGGATATTATTCGTGGCCGCGAAACTCTTGGTGCGCAGCAGCGCGGCATGATGGGCGACGCTGCAAGCAAAGAGATAGGCGAGCATCACCACAAAACCTGCCTGGCACCAATGCGCGACGGTGACGCGGAAACCGCCGCCGCGAATGGCAGGAAGGAAAAACAGCGCGGCGATGATTGCGACGGCCAGAAACACAATCCACAGATGAAACGGAAATCCCACCGCGGCGGCGATTTTCCACGCGCCGAACGCGCAGAGCGAAAACAGCACCCACATCGCAGTCGCGCGCGCGGACATTTTGCTGCGCTCCGAATAAATCCACGCGGCGATCTGCGGAAGCAGCACAATCGCGGTGAACGAAAAATCTATAATGAACAGCAAGTCCCAAGCCGCGCGTTCCTGCGATAGCGGATACCAGATGCGCGTGCCGAAGGATGTCATGACGTCCAGAAATATGTGACTGGCGATGGCGATGGCGTAAATGATGAAGAGAATTCCCCACGAAGGCGGATCCCAATCGCGCAGGCCCCAACGTTTTTTTGCGAACGCAAAACTTGCGCGCGTGAGCCACGCCAGAAGCGCGGCAAAAAATGGCAGCGCGATGAACGAATGAGTGATGGCGCGGTGATATCTGACGATGGCCAGAGGATCGCTGGAGAAAATTTCCTGCACGACGTCCACATCGGGAAACATGGCGCCCGCAGTGGCGGCTAATGTGGCGACCCGCCCGTTACGCTCCGAGAAAAATCCTTTGCCGATGAGCGCGCCGACAATTCCGTGAGTTATCGTGTCCATGCAAGATTCGAAAAAGTAAGAGTGTACACGATTGCGCGAAAATCAAACGACTTCGAGAAGCGGAGAGCGCCTGGCGGTAACCTCTCCCACGATGCGGCCGGAAACATTGTGGCGTTGCAGGGCTGCCAATGCGGCGTCGGCAGAATCCGGAGCGATGGAGACGAGCAAACCACCCGAAGTCTGCGGGTCAAAAAGCAAAGCGCGGAATTCGTCCGGGACGCTGGACGCAAACGCAGTGCAGCTCTCCACAAAATCGCGGTTGTTCTTCATGCCGCCGGAAAAAAATCCGCCGCGAGCCGCCTCAATCGCGCCGGGAAGATATTCCATGCGCGCGTGATCTAGTTTCATGGAAACGCCGCTGCCAATGGCCATTTCGCGGGCGTGGCCGAGCAGCGCAAAACCCGTGACGTCTGTCACGGCGTGCACCGCACGCTGTTCCGGCGCGCGCGCTGCTTCAATTTCGTGCAGAGCTTCGGCGGCATCACGATTCAGCCGCGTCATGGACGCGGTGGCGCCCGCGACCCATGCCTCTTCGGCCTTACCCTGCTTCAGCGCTGTAGAGATCACTCCGGTGCCGAGCGGTTTAGTGAAGATCAGTAGATCGCCAGGACGCGCGCCGACATTTTTCCAGATTCGCTTCGGATCGATTACGCCAGTAACCGCGTAGCCAAACTTCAGTTCGTCGTCGCGTATGGAATGTCCGCCGACGACGGTGCATTTCGCTTCCGCCATTTTCGCCAGGCCGCCGCGCAAAATCTGTTCCAGGACTTCCGGCGCGCCGGCCGCGGGAAACGCCAGAATGGTGAGCGCCGAAATTGGCCGGCCGCCCATCGCGTACACATCGCTGAGTGCGTTGGTGGCGGCTACCTGACCGAAAAGCTCGGGGTCATCAACAATCGGTGTGAAAAAATCCACGGTTTGCACGATGGCGAGATCATCGGTGAGCCGATAAACCGCCGCGTCGTCGCTGGTTTCGAAGCCGACAAGCACATTGGGATCGAGCTGCGCCGGAAGACGCTTGAGCACCGCGTCGAGAACGCTGGGGCTCAGTTTTGCTGCGCAGCCTGCGGCTTTTGCCGTGGTGGTGAGACGAACTTGTTCCGCCAATGCGTTTTCTCCGTGGAACAGATTGAACGATTATAGCGCGCGGGCAGTCGCGAGCTTCGTGCGAAAAAGCGAGGATGTAGTTCGCCAGAAAATCCGTGTCGGCTATGCGTGCGCGGCGGCCGAGCGAATGGGAATCGTAATTTGCTTGGCAGGTTCTTTGGCCGCGAGCATGTGGCAACGGCCGTCGAAGATGGCGCCGGGTTCCATGATCAGGCACGGCGTGTGAATTTCGCCGGTGACGATAGCTTTGGTTTGAATTTCCACTTTGCCGGAAGCTTTTATGGTGCCGTCGAAGTGCCCGCCGATGATGACGTAGTTGCCTTCAATCTGCCCTTCTACTTTGGCGTGCTCGCCGAGAATCAGCGTTTCGTGCGAGACCAGAGTCCCCTTCATAGTGGAATCAATACGAAAGGTGCCGGCACATTCCAGACGCCCTTCCAGCTTTACGCCCTGGTCGAGGAAACCAGTCCACTCCCCGGAATCGTGTCGTTTGCGGTCAAACCATCCCATGCGTCTTCCCCACGCTACCTAAATAGCGTAACACTATTTTCGCATGAGTTGGTCGTAGAGGCGCGCCAAATCACTATCATCGTAGTATTCAAATACTAACTGGCCCGGCTTGTTGCCGTGTCGCGGATTCATGTGCACGCGCGTGCCGTACTCGCGTTGCAGCTCTTCCAGAGCAGCCTTGGTGTTAGCGTCCAGAGCAAATGCTGGCGCGCCGACATGCGGTTTCCCGCTTCGTGTCGCGAGTCTTTCGACTTGGCGTACCGTCATGCCGCCGCGTGCGACACGTGCGAGCGATGCTCAGGCGCGACTGCGAATCGTCGACGGCTAACAGAGCTCGTGCGTGACCAGCGGTGATGCGGCCCTCTTCGAGGAGTTCCTGGATCGGCTCTTCGAGCTTCAGCAGGCGGACTGCGTTGGCGATCGTGGCGCGGTCTTTGCCGGTGCGTTCGGCGACTTGCTCCTGCGTGAGGTGAAATTCGTCAATCAGGCGCTGAAAGGCGTGCGCCTGTTCGATGGGGTTCAGATCTTCGCGCTGGAGATTTTCCACCAGCGTCATTTCAAGCGCTGTCTCTTCCGAGACCTCGCGAACGACCACCGGGACGCGGAGCAGCCCTGCGCGCTGCGCTGCTCGCCAGCGGCGTTCGCCGGCAATCAGCTGGAATCGGCTGGCAACCCTGCGGACTACGAGCGGCTGAACGATGCCGCTGGAATGTATAGAGCGAGCCAGCTCGTCGAGTGCTTCTTCGCGGAAGCGTGTGCGCGGCTGATAGGGGCTTGGATCAATCAGATCGATGTCTGTCTGAAACAAGCCTTCAGATGGTGCCGGAGCCGCTGCCGTCGCTGCCGCCGTCGATCCCGGTATCGTTCCCGGCATCGCTCCGACCGACGTCGGGCGTGCTGGCGACCCCGCTGGCACCGGCTCCCGCTGCGGCTGCGGAGGCGGCGGGGCCACTGCTGGCTCCGGCTCCCGAATCAGCGCGCTCAATCCCCTGCCCAACGCGTTTCTGGGCATTAGCGATAACCTCCTTGGCTAGTTGAATGTAGCTTTCGGCACCTTTACTATGTATGTCGTAGAACATTACAGGCATTCCATGGCTGGGTGCCTCAGCCAGGCGTACATTTCTAGGAATTACGGTTTCGAAGACCTGCGCACCGAAGAAGCTGCGAAGATCAGCGGCTACCTGCTTTGAGAGTGTGGTTCTGTCATCGTACATCGTGAGGAGAATGCCCTCAATCGCGAGCGACGGATTTATGGTGCGGCGTAGACGCATCAGGGTATCGAGCAACTCCGATACTCCTTCGAGCGCTAGATACTCGCACTGGATCGGGACCAGTACGGAATCGCTGGCTGCGAGCGCGTTCAGTGTTAGTAGATCGAGCGATGGCGGGCAATCGATTAGAACGTAGTTGTAGCGCGCCTGGATGTTCGATACGAGGGCCTTCAGCCGATATTCGCGATTTTCCAGGTTTACGAGCTCAACTGCGGCGCCGACGAGGTTCTTATCGGACGGAATTAGGTCAAGACCCTCGACTTGTGCATCGAGAATGATCCTGTCGATGGATTCGTCGAGAATCAGGGCCTGATAGAGCGTGCGGCGAGCCGGATCCTTCGGAAAGCCCAGCGCGCTGGTTGTATTTCCCTGCGGGTCGCAGTCAATTATTAGAGTGCGTTGTTCAGAGGCGGCCAGTGAGGCCCCTAGATTTACGGCGGTGGTGGTTTTTCCTACTCCACCTTTCTGATTGGTAATCGCGATGACACGAGCCAACGGCAGTTCCCCCAGATGCGCGGCAAATGTAACAGAGAGATTTACAGAGAGGCAAGATGTTTCACGTGAAACAGTATAAATTGTTGGTAGTTCCACGTGGAACACGCATGTCGCAGGAGTATCGTTCCACGTGGAACATTCCCTACGCGCTAAATCTTCGACCCGCGCAGAATAAATCGCCTGTCAGATTGAGGAACTCTAATTGGTGAAGCCCAATTCCATCCATTCTTCCGCACAATTTCACTCGAATCAGTCTCACCGAGCCAGAGAACCACAGATCCGCTGGAGTCTAGCGAGTGATTCGCCCATTTCAGAAACTGCGTCATCAATTCCAAGTGCCCTCGCAGTTACGAAATCTACAGGTGCATCGTCGAAGTCGATGTCTTCCATACGGCTCCTGCGCACCTCGACGCTCGTCAGATGCAATTCTCTGACGACCTCTGCGAGAAAAGTGGCCTTCTTTTGATTCGATTCGATCAGGGTAACACTCAAACCTTCCGAAACCATACGGATTGGTACGGCGGGGAAGCCGGCACCAGAGCCAACGTCGGCGAGCCGACCATGCCGTATGGGGATGACCCCTGCGGCGAACATGCTCTCGCCAAAATGGAGGCGCAGGATTTGGTCCGGATCGGTGATCGTCGTGAGGGAAGTCTTCTGATTCCAGCGCAACAGTAGATCAGTGTAAGTCCTGATCTGGTGGCAAAGCAGCGCAGAAGCGGTGATGCCGTACGGCTCGAGAGCCGCCACGATTTGGCGATCTGTGAGTTGTTTCACGGACATCTACTATCGTTATAGTATTGCTTCAATCTCGGAAGTATCAGCATCACGCTTATTATCAATCACTTGCATGTAGCTGGCCGCTAATGCCGCACGCAGCCTTCCCGGAGCCAGCATCCCGACGGTGATATCCGCGACGAAATGTGCCACAACGCACGGCAGCAAGCTGCCCGTCCATTCGCGTATCGCGGAAAAAACAATGCCAATAGTAAGAGTGGAAACGAGGCCGCGGCGGCCCTGATACAGATGCGCAAGAGCAAAAAAAGCGGCCGAAGCCACGACGGCAGCAGCCACCGAGCCTCGAAACCAGTCCTGAAACACGCGCTGCACGAAACCACGATAAATCAGTTCCTCGCATAGGGCTACCGTCGTCACAAGTGCGAAAAAAGCCAGGCGTTCGACGTCATCCTGAGGAAAAAGCTTCAGGGCCAGCTGCGGCAGAATTCCTTGAATTTTTGCAGGGTGCGCGACCAGGCGCCGCAAGCCCATTATTTGATTGAGCAGAATGAGCGCAGCGAGGACGACCGTGACAGTGGCAGTAAGGGGCGGATTGGGTACAGCCAACCCAAGCTGACTCGCGCGAATTTCATGCGCGTTGGTGCGCCACAAAATCACTCCGGCGGCGATCCATTGAAACGCGAGTGTGGAAGCGTAAAGCGAAATCCGATCCATCTTTGTGGTGCTAGGCATACGCATCAACTGGCGAACGCGGCGGCGCCCGAGCAGCGGCACGGCAATGCCCAGAAAAAGTAGAATGAGAGCGAAATCCCAATGCATGGCGATAAATGAAAACACTTTTGTTGGGAAGGAAGCAAGCCGAAGTGCAAGTGAGCGGTTGCGGGAGCTGACGCCAGTTGACACTGATGGACGCGCCGCCGTATCGTTCTTGTTCCTGCAAACGAACAACATGAACATTCTGATCATCGGCGGCGGCGGACGCGAGCACGCGATTGCGTGGAAATTGCGACAGAGCGTGCGCGTGGAAAAAATCTGGTGCGCGCCGGGCAACGGCGGAATTTCGCGGGACGCGGAATGCGTGCCGCTCAACGTGGGCGACGTGCAAGCGGCCGCGGATCTGGCGGTGAAGCTCGGCGCGGACCTGACGATTGTGGGGCCGGAACTACCTCTGGTGCAGGGCATTGTAGATGAATTCAAGCGGCGGGGATTGACGATTCTGGGTCCTTCGAAAATCGCAGCGCAACTGGAGGGCAGCAAAATCTTCGCGAAAGAATTCATGGAACGTAATGGAATTCCTACGGCCCGTGTTTACGGCGTCTGCGAAACTGCTGCTGACACTTGGGCAAAGCTCGATTGCGCTTCCTGGCCGATGGTGGTGAAGGCAGACGGTCTTTGCGCGGGGAAAGGTGTGCTGGTGACGTCGTCGGCGAGCGAAGCGAAAGAATTTATCGAGCGCGTGATGGTTAGCCGTGAATTTGGTGAGGCAGGAGCGCGCGTGCTGCTGGAGGAAGGACTCGCCGGCAAAGAACTTTCGTACATTATTTTGACGGACGGCACGAATTTCATTTCTCTGGCGCCGACGCGGGATCACAAGCGCGCGTTTGACAATGACGAAGGGCCAAACACCGGCGGGATGGGAACGTACTCAACAGACGGAATGTTGACGCGCGAGCTCGAAGAAGAAATTCTGGCGAAAATTGTTCGTCCGACGCTGGCGGGGTTGCGCAAAGAAAAAATGGAGTATCGCGGATTTATTTTTTTTGGGCTGATGCTTACGAACGATGGGCCGAAAGTGCTGGAATATAATTGCCGGCTGGGCGATCCGGAAACGCAGGCAATTTTGCTGCGCGCTGATTTCGATTTTGCGGCGGCGTGCATGGCCGCGGCGACCGGGCGGCTCGACGCGTCCCAGGCAAAATGGATCACGGGAGCTAGCGTCTGCGTGGTGATGGCGTCCGAAGGCTATCCGGCAAACCCCGTATTGGGAAAGTCCATCGGCGGGCTGGATGAGGCCGAGAAGGTGCCGCATGTCGGCAGTGTTCCACGCGGGGACTCGGCGCGAAGGCGACAACTACTACACAAGTGGTGGACGAATTCTAGGAGTTGCTGCGGTCGGCGAGTCGCTTGAAGCCGCGGCGCGATCGGCCTACGACGCGGCTAGTAGGATAAAGATACCGGGGGCGCACTACCGGAAAGATATTGGCATGGCGGCCGCGAAACAGTCGAAGATGGCGGGGGTTCGTGCGAATGGGTGAAGTGCTGCATCTTTTCACGTGCCTCGTCCATCGCTTTCCGATGCAGGAGCTGTCTGAAGTAGAAGTGATTAAGGACAAAGGATTTAAGGGATGTATTCACGGGCGGCCCGGGAGTAAGCGGCAAGTATCGCTGATGGATCGCGAGACTCTGGACAAGCTTGGCGTGGCTCCGGGCATCGTGAAGGAGAACATCACGACGCGCGGGCTCAACTTCCAAGCGCTCGAGACGGGGAACATTCTGCGCATCGGAAATTGTGTGCTGGAGATTACCGGACCGTGCCACCCATGCGCGCGGATGGACGAGATTCGCATGGGGCTGCAAGCGGAACTGCGGGGTCAGCGGGGCTGGCTGTGCCGCGTGCAGGAATCAGGAATAATCCGGCGAGGCGACCGGATCGAAGTGGTAGCACAGGCTGGAGAGACGGTGGCGACTAACAATATGGAAGAGAGAGTGTCCAGGTGATGACAGCGAACAAGCAGCGAGCGATACATGTGGGCGTGTTGATGGGCTCGGATACGGATTTGCCGGTGATGAGCGAAGCGGGAAAAGTGCTGGATAAATTTGGAATTGGATATGAGATGGAAGTGATGTCCGCGCACCGCACTCCGGTCCGCGCGCACGAATACGCTACCACGGCGCAGAGTCGCGGGCTGAAGGTCCTGATCGCGGCGGCGGGCGCGGCGGCGCATTTGGCGGGAGTGATCGCGGCGAATACCACGTTGCCGGTGATCGGCGTGCCCATGGGTACGAGTTCGCTGAACGGTCTGGACGCGTTGCTTTCCACGGTGCAGATGCCGGGCGGAATTCCGGTCGCGACAATGGCGATTGATAAGGCCGGCGCCGTGAATGCAGCGATTTTTGCGGCTGAGATTTTAGGCTTGTCCGATCCGGGCATCGCGCGAAAGCTGGTGGAGCACAAGGAAGAACTGGCGAAGTCGGTGACGGAGAAGAATGCGCGACTGCAGCAGCAGCTCGCCGAACGGAAGTAAGTAGCACCGTTGAAGTTATTCCGGTGATGAACCCTTCAGAAGCGAAGGGGCGTCTGCGGGCTTTTCCTGATCTTCCGGTGTAGGTGCTTTCTTCGGTTCCGGCGGCGGGCGCAGAACCCATTCGAAGCCGGATTCGAAGCCAATTACCGCCATCGTCTGCCGAGCGCTCGGCGGAGCCAAAACCGCCAACGACGGCGCGCAGAAATTGCGTGGCGTCCACTGCGGTTATCTTGCCGCTTTGCCCTTCCAGAAAATGATCGGCAACCTCCCGCATTTTTGCGTCGGAAGCGCAGATTTTTTCCAAGCGCGGGTCTTTTTGGCGCAGCAATTCGAGCAGAGTGGGCGTCGGGTTTTCTGGCGGATACTGAAATTCCACGAGGGTGTGGGGCTGGCCTTTTTCGGGTGGCCAGCTTTGCAGGTAGGTGGGATGCGAGACGTGCGTATCGTAGTAGTCGATGCGCTGCATTTCCTGCTTCAGGTCGAAGGTGAGCTGCCAGACTTCCGGGCCATATCCCGGCAGAAAATCGGCGAGCACGAGTTCGGCGACGGGCTCGGTTGGCGGCCATTCCAGCTTGCCGTGAAGATTTCCGGCGACAACATTGAGGCGATCAAAAAGATTCTGGCCGACGGCCTCGATGTCAGAAGCTTCCGCGGTGGTCGGCGCCTGATTTAGATGCGGGCCAGCCACCGCGAAATGGCCATGGAGGCGCGGCAATTCGAGGTCCAGGCGCGCAATTTGCAGCTGCGAGGAGGGTGAAAACCAATCCACGGCGCCGAGCAGAATTCCGGCGCGCCTGCCATTCATCTGCACCGGAATCGGCGGACGAGTTTGCGACTCGATCTTATTTTCAATCGTGCCGATCAGAATCGCATCTTTCACAACGGCGATGACGACCCGCCCGGCCGCGAAGCTCACTACCACTTCTTCCGCCGGGACTTCCTGAACCTGCTGCGCGGAGGCTGACGGCGCGAAAAGGCTGCAGCAAAAGGCTGCAGCGATCAGCAGTACCGCAAGGGCATTGCGGCTCTCGAATTCCACAATGCGAGAAAGCCGGATCATAACTCGACGGTACCACAATTCGTGAAGGCGGAATAAGTTGTCCCACTTTCGTCCGTGATATACTTTGTTAACCGGAAGAGGCATCGTGACCGTCAACGACTACAAGACAGTGCTATATCGACAGGATGATGGGTCGTGGGTCGCCGAGATTCCCGCGATCCCCGGGTGTTATGCGCTGATGGAGACGCGCGAAGCAGCGCTCGCGGAGCTGGTGAAAGTTTTTGCAATGATCGCCGACGAATATCGCGACAAGGGTCTGTCCTTTCCAGCCGACACCACCGAAATTTTGCATGCCTAGCGCGACAGCGCGCGAATTTCAAACAGTCGCGAAAAAAGTCGGATTCGTATTTCGGCGGACGACGGGAAGCCACGAGCGATGGAATCATCCTGATGGCCGGTCGGTCACGATCCCACTTCACGGTGGGAGGGAAATCGGGCCGCCCTTATTCCACAAGATTCTGCGACAACTAGGAATTTCGCTGGAAGAGTTCGCCGGCTTGCGATAGTTGAACTGTCGCGTCAGAGACAATTGCTAGTAAAATTTGAAGGTAAGCAACCATCCTGACGGATCTGCTAATCGTGGAAATACGGGCGGCATTGAAAGGAGTGGTGTGAAATCCCCCAAGAGCATTAAGCATAAGGGCAAGCGAGTATCGGAAATTATCGAGGCGCACCAGCGATTCGTGCGCGGCGACGAGACGGGCGCGCGCGCGGACCTTTCCGGCGCGAATCTGGCGGGCGTGAATCTGGAGAACATGAATCTGGACCTGGTGAATTTCCAGGGAGCGAATCTGGAAGGCGCGCGGCTTTACAACGCGCGGCTTTCGTCGGTGGATATGAGCAAGGCGAAGCTGCGGCGCGCCGACCTGCGCAAAGCGGATTTAACCGAAGCGAATCTGGCCGGCGCCGACTTGACGGAGGCGCAGGTGGGTGGCGCGGAATTATTCCGCACGGATTTGCGGCAAGCGATCCTGCGACGCGCGAACTTTGGCGCGGCGAATTTTCGCAGCGCGGAGATTCGCGGCGCGGATTTCAGCGGCGCGGAAATGCGCACCGCGATTTTGCGCGAGACGAATCTGGAAGGCGTGGACCTCTCAGGCCTGGACTTGAGCACTGCGCTGCTGCCGCCAGGATACGCGGCGCGCGGCAGCGTCAAGAAATAACTGCAGCATCGCATTTCTACGCCGCACAGTCAGCCACCAGGAAAGCCGTTCGCTAAAGAAATCACCGCCCGAGTCGAAATTGAATGCCCCTGGTAGCTGCGGTATTCTGTGCGCACCGATAAAGCGCCGGAGAGCTGCGGGCGTTCGCAACCTGCCGCACGGCCTTAGGGATAGCCGGCGCAAGACACGATGACAAACCTGCCTTGGATAATGGTCGAAGACTACAAGTTTCCCGGCGGCTGGGTGGGCGCCGAGCAGCGGGAAGCGCGCGCGCGGGCGTACTGCGAACTGGCGGAGCGCGGGCAAATCCTTTTTTTTCGCGAACTACCTTTTCATTTACCTATTGAGGACCAGCAATTTCTGCGCGAGCAAGAATGGACTGAGCTACGGCTGCATAAGAACGTCTCCTACCGGCCGAGCGACGATCTTTTGCGCGGCGTTTCGGGAAACGCGGAAACTGTGGCGCGGCTACATTCGATCATGCGCAATTACAGCGCGCAGATCATCGAATTCGTCGGAAACTTTCTCTCGCCCTACAGCGGTAAATGGAATTTGGATTTCGCGAGCTTCCGGCCGCTGGAAGAAGAAAACCGCGACCTGCCGCTGCACAAACGCAACGACCTGCTGCACATGGATGCGTTTCCCAGCCGGCCCACGCGGGGCGGGCGAATTCTGCGCGTGTTCACAAACTTGAATACCACGCGGCCGCGGGTGTGGACCACCACCGAGAGTTTCGAAGCGCTCGCGCGGCAATACGCCAAGGCCGCGGGACTGCAGCAAATTGCCGACGACGATTCATTCTTGGGGCGCACGGTGCAGAATCTGGGTGCGAAGCTCGGGATCGGCACAATGAGCCGCACGCCGTACGACATGTTCATGCTGCGCTTCCACGATTATTTGAAGGAGAACGCCGCGTTTCAGGCGAACTGCCCGAAGATCCGTATGGAATTTCCGCCGCTCGCGACCTGGGTGGTTTTCACCGATGGTGTGGCGCACGCAGCGTTGAGTGGACAATACGCCGTGGAGCAGACATTTTTGATTCCGCCGAAGGCGCTGGTAGCTCCGGAAGCTGCGCCGTTTCGCATCCTCGAAGGAATTGCCGGGCGGCCACTGGTTTCGTAGCGGCGCACGTTAGTGCGCCATCGGTGGCGCGGCTACAAAGGCTTCACATGCATCCCATGCTCGCCGGCGTTACGGAGTCATTCTTCCTTTGGTCAGGTAATCCTGCGACGGCACACCGAACGCGTCCGCCACGCGATTGAAGAACGCGAATAGCGCGGTGATGTAAACGGCTTCGGCGATCTGATCTTCCTTCCATCCGGCATCGCGCAATTTCTGCACGTCCGCGTGTGTGGTGCGCGCTGCATCTTTTGTGACCAGCTCCACATAAACCATCAGCGCGCGCTCCGCAGCCGTCAGGCCCGCTTCATCAAGCTTGCCCTCCAGTATTGCCGCTACGCATTGATCGTTGGCTCCCTGAACACGCAGGAAGTATGCATGGCTGTCCAGTCAATACGGGCAGCGATTGAGGAAGGAGACGTAGCTGGCGATCATCTCCTTGTGGCGGCGAATGAGATGCCCTTCCGAAAAGTGGATTTTGTTGGAGAATTCCACCACTTGCCGAAGAAAATCGGGGCGCGCGCCGAAGCATTTGATGATCCCGGGCACCTGTTGACGCCCAGAGCCGGCGCGCCAGAAATCGTAAGCGGCGGCGACTTCGCCGGCGGCCTCCGCGTCTTCAGTGATGCGGATTTTCGTGGAGAATTTGCCGCCAGCAGGGCCGGGCAATTTGCTTTTCTCATCGCTGGACATCGGAACCTCCCTCCGCGGCGCGACGCTTGCGAATCCAGCCAAGGACTTTCGGGCTCAAGATAAAAACGGGCCAGCCCGCCAGCACCACAATGATCCGAGCGCGGCTTCTCGTGGATTACGGGTCGCCAGGAGAATCAACATGATAACTACGAGCGTCAGGAACGCAATAGGCGTGAAAGGATAGCCCGCCGTAAGAATTATTGTCTCCGCCTGCTGCGGTCTGCGGCGAATTACGAAGAGACCCGCGACGGTAAGGCCCAGGAAAAGAACTGCGACGAAAAAGAAATACGCGATGATCTCTTCGAAAGTGCCCAAAGCCACCAGAATGGAGGCTATGACCCCCTGCACCATGATGGCGCGCGCGGGCGTGCCGAATCGCGGGTGGATGCGCGCCACCGATTTCAGAAACAGGCCGTCGCGAGCCATCGCGTAGTACACGCGCGGCGCGGACATTATGAACGCCGCCAGGCTGCCCAGCACGCACACGATGACGATCGCCGCGAAAACAATTCCGCCCGCTGGGCCGAAGAGCACTTCACCAGCCTGCGCAACGAAGGTGCCGTCCGATGCCACTTTTTCGATGGGCACCAGATAAATGAAGACGGCGCTGATTACGATATACACGGCAGTGACGGCAATCACGCCGAGAGCCAGAGCGCGTGGAAGGGTGCGGCCCGGGTCGCGCACTTCGCCGGCAATTTTTGCGGCGTCCCACCAGCCGCCGAAACAAAAAAACGCCCCGACCAACGCAGCACCCAACGCCGGGGCCAGTGGCAACGCTCCGGAACGCTGCGCGACGAAAGGAACGAAATTCGACCAGGAGCCGAGGCGAAATACCAGCGCCCACACCGTGAGCGTGGCAAGCACCGCAAATTTCAGCCAGGTAATCCAGCGCAGAAAGCCCGCGCTAATTCGCGTGCTGAAAATGTTCAAAAAACAAATCATCCAGATGGCCGCGACGGCGGCGATTTTTACAATCAGCGGCGGCCAGTGAAAAATATATGCGGCGTAAGCAGCGAACCCCACCGCAAACGCCGCAGTCAGTCCGGGATCCAGGACTAGCAAGCTCATCCAGCCATAGAGAAACGCGGTGAGTGGACCAAAACCTTCCCGCAGGTAAACGTACGCCCCGCCGGCGCTGGGGAAACGGCCGGCCAGTTCGCCGAAGCAGAGCGCGCCGCTCAGCGTCATGGAGCCGACGGCGAGCCAGACGATGAGCAGCCAAAAAGGCGACGCGAGAGATTTGGCCATGCCCGCGGGCGTCAGGAAGATGCCGACGGCGATGGCTTCGCCGGCTACGATTGCAGCGGCGGAGCCCAGGCCGAGTTGGCGACGGAGCCCTTCGTGTGGTGGAGGAGTGCTAGCCGTGGCGGATGCCATTCGTCAGTGAAGAAAAACAGCTCCTTGGGAGTGCAATATTTTCGGGCTCGAATCGTGCACGGACAGCGCGCGTCGCGATTGCGAACGAAACACTTCACGTGCGCGACGCTACGGCGACAAATGATAACACTCCGCGCGGCGGTAACAATCTTGGATTGAAGCGTGCAAGATTATTGCAAATGCCGCGGAGCTGCGGTGGGTTCTGATTGTGAAGCGGCTGATTCGCGGAGCTTCAGCAAACGATGCAAATTTTCTTCGGCCGTAAGATCCTGCGGATCCGCGCGCAGAATTTGCCGATTCACCTGAATCGCTTCGTCCACTTGACCTCCCAGTTCGAAGGCCTGCGCCAGCGATTTCAAAGCTTGCAGAATTTGCGCGGCGTTCGCATTCACCCCGGCGGCGCCGGAATCCGCGAGAATCAGTTCCAGGTAGTGAGAAAAGGCGACGCTCGCCTCCGCGTACCGCTGCGCGCCCAGAAATGCGTGGCCGGCTTCGTTCCAAAGCGCGGCGTCCTGCGGATGCGCGGGCAAGGCGAACGAATATTCCCGGCTGGCATCGCCGTAGCGTTGCGCTTTGTTGTAAGCGCGAGCGAGCAGCAGATGCGCGGTGGTAAGTTCCGGATGATGAATCGCAATGTCCTGCAGTTTCGACATTTCAGCGGGCGAGAGCGTGGAATTTTGCAGCAGGTCTGGATGAGCCCGTTCGATTGCGGATAATTGCAGAAGCGGTTCCTGCTTGGCGCGCGCGATTTTGGCGCAGCCCATAAGAGCAATCACGGCGATTGCGACCGTGAAGAAGAGCCGCCGGATGGGCGCTCGCGTCGCGCGAATGGGCATCACCAGACCAAGGACCATGCCGGCGAGCAGACCTCCGAGGTGCGCGGCGTTGAACGAATGAGAATGCAGCCAGTCCGGCAAAAATCCAAGAACGATAAAGAATGCGAGGAGAATAACGATAGACCACCGCCGCACGATCGTTGGCGATGGCACGCGTTCGAGGCAATACGCGCCCCACAGCGCGCCCACTAGACCGAACGCCACGCCGCTCGCTCCATATCCATAGGAGTTCGGCGAAAGCGCCACCAATTGCGACATGCTGCCGGCGATTCCAGTGAGAAACCAAAGCGCAAGATAGCCGCCGCGCTGAAAAACCGTCTCAGCGATAAATCCGAAGAGCAACAGGAACGAAAGATTGGAAATCAGATGATACAGATCACCATGTACGAATATTGCTGTGGCCAGCCGCCACCACTGTCCGGCGAACACGGCTTCGCCTTTCATGCCGACGGCGAGCAGCACGGGATCCATCGGTTGCTTGGGAATGGAACCATCGGCGAGAACTTGCAAGCAGTATGTGGCGACAATCGCGCCAGCGAGAAAAAAGGTCAGCCAGGGCACGCGCAAGCGCAACTCGCGCGATTTGCTCCGGAGGCCGCCTGAGAGCCGCGAGGGAGCGGAGTTAGAGCGAGCCTCCGCGACGCTTTCCGGGCGAATTTCAGTGGAAGGCGCAGACGATTCGAGTGGCTTCGTGGGCAGCTGAGTTAACGGCACTAAGAGTCTCTTGTTTTGAGACGGTGAAATGCCTACTCAGCCAGCTTAGGGTTGAGGTTTCGCCAAGTCAAAGACGGCGAGGGCAGGCCGTGCTCTAGTTTGCAACGAAGAAAAAGCGTTACATGCGAAGGAACGCCGCAGGCCAGGCCCAGCCGCAGCGGGTCTGCGAGAGGTCGCGCGTCACCCTACATGCGTGAAGAAATTGGTTATTTGCCGGCGGCGAATTCGGCCGGGTCTTCGCCGAAACCGCCGGGGCCGCGCGACGACAAGCTGCGGCGGCGCGTTTCGATGCCGAGGCGCTTGATCTTCTGATTCAACGTCGAAAGCGGCACCTGGAAACGCTCCGACGCTTCCGTCTGATTCCAGTTGGTGCGTTCGAGCATGTCCACGATGATGCGGCGCTCCACTTCCTCC
The DNA here is from genome assembly GCA_963742475.1 of uncultured Acidobacteriota bacterium. Taxonomy (GTDB): domain Bacteria; phylum Acidobacteriota; class Terriglobia; order Acidiferrales; family UBA7541; genus Palsa-295. The sequence goes on from CAVULY010000002.1 coordinate 232,734, forward strand.
AAAATTTCAAACAGCGACGGGGCCGTGCCCGGCGCGCCCACCTGTCCGGGCAGTGGCGGCAGAAATTCCGCAAGCTGCAAGCGGACTCCGCGAACGATTTCGCGCGTGCGCACGCTTTCTGGAAGAATTTCGGCGTCCATGGATTCCGCAGTGGAAAGCACCACGGCGCGCTCGACTACGTTTTCAAGCTCGCGAACGTTGCCCGGCCAATCGTAATCCATCAGCAGTTTCATGGCGCCGTGCGTGAAGAGGCGCGGCGGCTTGCCGTTGTCCGTGCAGAACTGGCCGAGGAAGCGATCGATGAGCAGCGGAATATCTTCCTTGCGATCGCGCAGCGGCGGCAGGTGCAGAGAGATGACGTTCAAGCGATGGAATAAATCCTCGCGGAAACGGCCTTCGCGAACGAGCTTGCTGAGATCTTCGTTGGACGCGGCGAGAATCCGCACGTCCACTTTTATGGTTTCCGTGCCGCCCAGGCGCATGAATTCACGCTCCTGAATCACGCGCAGCAGCTTGGCTTGCGTTTCCGGGCCGATGGTGGAAATTTCATCGAAGAAAATCGTGCCTTGGTCCGCGACTTCGAAGAGACCTTTTTTCGAAGCAACCGCGCTGGTGAAAGCGCCCTTCACGTGGCCGAAGAGCTGCGATTCCAGCAAGTCCACTGGAATCGAACCGGTATTGATGGGGATGAACGCTTTGTCCGCGCGCGTGGAAGCCGAATGAATGGCTTTGGCGATGACTTCCTTACCGGTGCCGCTCTCGCCGGAGATCAGCACGGTGGAGCGCGACGGCGCGACTTGCGTGACCAGGTCGAAGACGGCCTGCATCTTGTCGCTCTTGCCCACAATGTTCGGAAAATTGTAGCGCTGCTTCAGGGCGCGCTTCAGCTGCACGTTTTCATCGCGCAGGCGGCGGCCCTCGATCGCCAGGGAAATCTGCGCGATCAATTCGTCGTTGGACCACGGCTTGGTGATGAAATCCTGCGCGCCGCCCTTGAACGCCGCGCGCGCCATATCAATCGAGCCGAACGCGGTGATCAGAATGACGGAGAGCTGCGGATCGCGGCGGCGAATCTCGCGAAGCAATTCCAGGCCGTTGCGGTCGGGCAGGCTCACGTCCAGCAGCATCAAATCGAAGGGTTGATCTTCGAGCTTCTGCAGACCGGCCTCGCCTGTCTCTGCAAGAGTGACTTGAAAACTTTCGGAAGTGAGAAGCGCTTCGAGCCCTTCCCTGATTTCTATTTCATCATCAACTACCAGAATCGAACCTCTAGGCATGGACGACTTTCCTGGCTACGGGAAACTCCAGACGGAAGGAAGTGCCTTTGCCTGGAGTTGAGCGTACGTCGACTTTGCCGGCGTGCTCTTTGATGATGCCGTAGCTCACCGAAAGACCCAGCCCGGTGCCCCGTCCGGTGGCCTTGGTTGTAAAGAATGGATCGAAGATACGATGGAGATGCTCGGGCGGAATGCCCGAGCCGGTGTCAGTCACTTCAATTTCCACGGAGCCATTTTGCGCCGCCGTGCGGACTTCCAGCATTCCGCCCTGCGGCATGGCGTCGCGCGCGTTCATGAAAAGATTCAGGAAAACTTGCTGCAGGCGCGTGATCGAACCCAGCACCGGCGGCAGTTGTTCGTTGTAATTTTTGACGACATTCACCTGCGCAGTCTTGAACGGATGCTGCACCAGCGTGAGGGTTTCCTCCAGCACGTTGTTGATATCCACTTCGATGAATTCAGCGGCGCCGGTGCGCGAGAAATTCAAAAGATTATTGACGATCTCGCTGGCACGGAACGTCTGTTTCACAATGCGCTCGATGGTCTTCTGGCGCGGATCGTCGGCGGGAATCTGCTTCGCCAGCATTTGAATGTAATTGGAAATCACCGCGAGCGGCGTATTCACTTCGTGCGCCACGCCGGCGGCCAGCAGGCCCAGCGAAGTAAGCTTTTCGGTCTGGACCATCTGGTCTTCCAGGCGAACGCGCTGCGTGATGTCGTCAAGCAGAATCAGGCGGCCCAGGCGCGCGCCATTCTTGCCCACCAGCGGCGCGATGGACGCGTTGATCACCAGGTGACGGCCGGCGCGCGTGTTCAGCCGGAATTTGTAGATGCCGGAAACGTGATCGCTGGCCGCGCGCGAAGTGATTTCGGCCACCAGATCCTGCGGCAACACTTCCGGCAGGCGTCGTTGCAGCGCTTCGGCGCGCGGAATGGCCAGCAAATCCTCCAGCTGCGGATTCCAGGATTCGATGCGGTCCTCAAGGTCCACGGTAACGACGCCGATGTTGAGCGACTCCACGATATTTTCGCTGAAGTCTTTCAGGCGCTCGATCTGCATCGCTTTCTGTTCCAGGGAATGATAGAGGCCGGCGTTTTCGATCGCGATCGCTACATATCCGGCGATGGTGAACAGCAGTTCGAGGTCGTCACTGGAGAGATAATCGCCGTCCACGGTCTTGCCCAGGCCAAGAATCGCGACGGTGCGTTCGCGGAAACGACAAGGAATGAAATAATTCAGATCGAGCTCTTCGAGTGTGCGGCGCACAGATTCGGATTCGTGAATAGCGGTGCGCGCAGATTCGAAGAACAGGCAGCCACGCTCGAAGGCCGGGCGAGCGGGGTCCAGGAACGTCAGGTCCAGCGGGCCTTCCGGACGCAAACCCATGGAGCGCGAAAGCACGAATTGCCCGGGCGACGCGGGATCTTCCAGAAACACCGCCAGGCGGTCAACCAACAGAGTTTGCGAAACGCGATCGAGCACGGAACCGACCAGGGGTTCCAGACGCACTTCGTTGGTGAGCGCGCGGCCGAATTCGATCAGCGTGCGCCGGTAATCCAGGCGATCGCGGTAGAAGAAACGGTCCAGGCGCGTCTGCACCCACTCGCGCAAAGGCTCGATCAAAAATGCGGCGACGACGATCGCAATGATGCCACCCGCTGGTCCGGTGGAAAGACCGGGGCGGTGAAACAGCTCGCCGATCACTGCGATCAAAGCAAAATAAATGCCGACGACGGCGGCGGTGGCAAAAGTGTAAGACAAGCCGCGCTTGAAGATGATGTCCACATCCATCAGCCGGTAGCGGATGATGGCGTAGCCGAAGCACAGCGGAATAAATGCCAGCGAGTAAACGGAGATTTTCATCCACGGCGCGGGTACCCAACCGAAAGCGTAGGGCACGATATAGAAGAAGACGAACGGCAAACTGCCGGCAAAAGCTCCGGCCGTGACCCATTTCAATTGCTGGCGCAGCACTCCGCTGGGCGCGCGACGAAAACTGAAAAAGAAAATGAACGCGGCCAGGACGAAATACATCCCCAAGTTGACTTGTTCAACCTTGTCCAGCCAGTAGCGCGTGCCGAACGATGGCAGGAAATCCAGCGTGCCGGTGGCGATGAAGATGTGCAGCGCCAGGAGAGCGGCGGGAACGCTATACACAGCTGCCAGCTTCGGCCACAGCGTGCCGCGGCGTTCCGGGAACACCAACGCGAAATGCACCAGCATGGCCGGCTGCAGCAGCACCGCCACCACGCTGCCCCAATAAATAATCCAGTCGAAGGAATTCAGCTTGCCGCTGTAATGGAAGCTGTACAGCACAAATGAGACCAGGCAAAAAATGTAGAAATGCACGGCGCGCGGAGCGTTCCAGCGGCGCACAAAAATGAACAGGCCAATGAAGAGATAAAGCAGCCCAAGCACGCGCAAATAATTTTCAATGGATGAGGGATTTTCCTGCGGCGCGGTCACCAGCGGCGTTTCGAATGTGCGGCCATCGCGCCGCAATTCATAACGGATCTCGGTCCAGGGACCCACGTGGAACAGCACCCGAGTTACGTCAACAGCGCGGTGAATCGTGTTCCCGCGCACGGCTTCGACAATGTCGCCTCGGCGGATGCCAGCTTTGGCGCCGGGCGAATCGGCGACCACGTGCCAGGCGGAGACACCCTGCGCGGAGTCCATCCATGTGACCCCGTCATCGGGCAGAACGTACAGGGAGCGCTGCTGGAAGTTCAGTATTGCGAAAACAATGGCTGCCAATGTGAGTAGCGCCAAGACCACCGCGCCAAGCCGCATTCGCAGACTATCGTTCATCCGAGTACACCAATATCCTTGAAGCAATATGGTAGCACGTCAACTTCCAGCGAATCACAGATTCCGAATTATGTAACCGCCTTATTATAAGTGAGTTACAGATGGGGTCGGATCTGAAAAAGGCTCGCATCCCATTTGTGGAAGGTAGCTTCCCAATTACAGTATCGGGGCTAGTACTTAAAACTGGAAGCTCAAGCCGCCCCGGAAGAACCGATACGTCGGTACGAGGACGACTTGGCCATCATTCGTGGCGAGCGTGACGTATCCCTGCGCGAGCAGGTTGCCGCAATCCGCCAGGATCTCGGCATGTCCCGGGATGAACGCAGGCAGGCGCTGGCGGATCTCCACGCTCAAGTACGGGTCAATGTGGTATGTGTTCTGGCCGTAGGCGTCCTGCTGGGAAACAGCTGGGCCGCTGATCCATTTGTAGCTGGAGATGATTCTGGTTCCACTTCGCGGAATCGTAGCCGCAAATCGCGCCGCGGCACTGGAGCGATATTGCGTGGAAAGCTGATTGCGAATCGCGCCCTCCGCCGGATTTTCGTTCGGTGCCAGAGCTCCGGCGTAAGCATAAATGACGGTCATGCCCAGGTTGTCGGAGAATTTTTGCTGATAAACGATCCGCGCGCCCAGGGAATTCATCGCGCCCGCATCGTAAGCGAACACGTCTGAAAAATAATCGGGCAAGTAATCCGGCCCGGAGTAATTTCCGTGGCCGAACACGGCCGTATTGTTGGAGTGATCATTAAACACGGCGGCGGTCACACTGGATTTCTTGGTCAGGTCATGCTCCACCGCAATTTCCGCGTGGAGATCGTCTTCCAGCACCGGACGTCCGGCGCGCAGCAGCAGCGTGGGAAACGAATCGAGCTGATTGATGGTGGATTGCAGACTTTCCGGCGCCCCGGACGGATCCTGCCAGGTGTTAGTGGTGACCAACGCGGAAGCCTGCCACGTGGGAGAAATTCGCACAGCCACTTCCGCGCGAGGACGTACCGACGTAGTGGTTGACTGCAGCCCCGCCATCAGGAAATCGCTGCCGTAGCGAATGCTGACGCGATCCCCCAATTGAAACGCAGAATCGTGAGACACACGCAAGCCATGGAACGAAGGGCCATCGGCACCCAGCTGGGATTCGCGAATCAAAACAGTGGTCACCGGACCCGCGGTCAAATCGCCGGAAGGCAGCCACTGCGCGACGAATCCGGTGGATTCGGAACCCGCGTCATAGCTCAGCTGGCCGGCCATCAGTAGGTTGCCAAGTCCACCGAGCTCATAGTTGTAGGCAAAAGCAGTTCCGGGCGTATCCGCGAGATTGGAAACGGAACCGGGGTGATCGGAACCCGAAGTCAATTCAAAGCGCGCACGCGCTGTTTGGTCCTGCGGCCTTTCAAAGGGATTGGCGCGCGCACCCAGCACTACATCGCCATCCTGCCAGCGCAAAACGGGGCGCGTAGCAGCGGAAGTTCGCAGCACCCAGCTCCAATCGTCGGCGGCGACTTGCTGATCGGGCTGGCGGCGCAATTTTTCCAGTGAACTGAAGACCGAGCCGAGCACGATTTCCAGCAGTGTGGTGTGCTCATCGCGCACCTGTATGTCCTGCTCCACCGCTGGCAGGAAACCCGCTAGAGTCACTTTGACGGAATAAATGCCGGCCGGCAGCGTGGCGCTGGAAAAGCGCCCGCGATCATTCGTGAGTAGCTGAAATGCCACGCTGTTCAGGAGCTGGTCGGAAGTAATCATGACCGTGGCGCCCATCTGCGGAGTGCCGGCTGCGTCCACCACCACTCCAGTGATTTTTCCGGAAGCCGGTGCGGCGGTAGCTGGTACGGCGATCACACACCAGGACAGGCATAGGATCATGCCCAAACCCATGGCGCGGATCATCCGAAAATTCATGTAGCTCACTTCGCCTGTGGCGGCGGCGCACCGTTTGGCCGGACGGTAAATTCCGTTGCCGGCGTGATGGTTTTCTTCGTTAGATTATCGGTGACAGCGACTTCCAGTTTGTACTTGCCCGGCTTCAGCGAACCGAGCGTGATGATATTTTCCAGCGTCATTTCCTCGCCGTGCAGAGGCAGCTTGTCCCCACCCAGATCGTATTTCAGAACCGGGTCGTTTTCTTTGTCCATGGTCACGCGGTATTGCACGGTGGCGTCGGCCTTGTGGGTCTTGTCGTCCACCTTCAGGTTATAGACCTGCAGGAAAACACCCATTTCATCGCTGGCGGTGAAGGAAGCGTCAATGCGCGGGCGCACTTTCACATCGCCCAGGACGAACTGGCCCAATCCAATATCGTGCGCGGAAACGCGCTTGATTTCGTCCGCCAGGATCAACGTGCTGGACGAAAGACTGTCATCCTCGAAGCGCGGCACCGCCAGGCGCGTGTTGACGACGCCGACATTGCCGTTGTTGGTGTCCTTCAAAACGATGTCCAGGCGGTACAGTCCCGGACTGAGCGGAATCGCCTTTTGATAGATGGACGCAGTGGCCAGCGATTGTTGCAGCAAAGCAGACGGCACGTCGCGGCGCACGTTGTCTTCAAAGGTGTTCACGATGCGGCCGCTCAAGCTCGTCACGCGGCAGAACAAATTCACAGACGCGGACTCCACGCCGTTCTTTTGCTGAAAGCTGAGCTGACGCGTCGGTATCTGAATCGTGATCGGCACGAGCACCGTATCCGAAGTGATGCGCAGGAAGTCGGTGCGATATTGGAATTTCACCTGATCGCGAACCAAGCGGGACGAGACCACCGCTTCCAGGTCCTTGAACTTTACCGGCGGTGGTTGCTGAATCTTCGAATACAGTTCCAGCCGCGAAAATTCCTGCATGGTTTCCGGCTGCATACCGCCCATCGGCTGAGCCATGTGCGAGCCGTCGGTATTATTGAAGCGGGCCGTCTTGCTGGATAGCCCCATCGCTTCCATTTGGGTGAGCCCGGCGCCTGGAACGTACAGCAAAGCGTCCTTTTCGCTGGGGTCCATGGTGAGCTTGTACTCGCCGCTCATGGTGGGGTCTACGAATTCGATTTCAACGTTTTCCCCGATTCCTTCCAGATAGCGATAGCGCCAATCTTCGAATGGATACGTGGAGGTCTCGCCGCCGCCTTCGTTGGCCGGGCGGTCATAACTTCCTCCCGCCGGATGCGTTTGCACCTCATCCGCGGGACCCCACATGATGTAGATTCTGCCGCGGTCGGTTTTCCATCCGGGAATTCCGGAAGAGAAATGCTCGTTGGTATATGCGATGCGGCGATAGTGCTCTTCCTTGAAAGTATTTTCTGCGGAGTCCGGATCAGGATTGCGGCGCTGCCAGAACGCTTCGATGAACTGTTCGCGCTCTTCGTTGGTTGAAAGGTGAAGGAACGAGCTACGTTCTTCCGGAGAGATGATGTAAACCACATCCTCGTTCAGCCATTTCTTATATTGGGAATCGAGTTCGTTGAATAGGTCTTTCTCTCGTTTGGAACGCGCCTTGGCGGCCTGCTTCTGGGCCTTTTTGTCGTTTGGGTCCGGTTGCTGGGTGGGAGCTTCGCCTTGCGCGGCAACCCTCGGTACATACACCAGTGCACAAGCTAAAATGCCGAAAAGAAACACTTTGACGGTAGAACGCATATTTAAGCCTTTGCCCCGAGGCACAAAATTCTAACCTGTCCAATGGTACAGGTCAATGTCGGATTCCCCTATCTGTCCTTGGACCATTGGAATCGGACTGGGCGCGCGGGGTTGCCTCGCACCGCTCGAACGTACGTGCGGCCTACGCAACACCGGAGGATCTCCGGGCGTCCCATACGGGAGGGGGGAGCTCGCTAGTCGAGCCAGCCCGAAATGGGAACCCGTCTGCGTTGCCACGAGCCACGGGTGCGGGTCTCTGCGGCGGCGACTCGTCCCATCGAGTTGCCCTATTCTCTTGCGACGCAAATAGCTCTACAATGGGATGGTAACCAGAGGGATTAATCTGCGCCACGCGTGCGGACCAGTGTGCACGCGGTGGACTCCGGGACCTGGAAGCCTGTAACGCGGACAGCAGATCTCCGAAATGTCATATTCGCGCCTGTCCTTCTGTTCGGAGCGGCGTCTAACTCTAACCGAGAAACATTTCGTGTCCCCGGAACGTATTTAATTCATGGAAATGTCGTCGCCTCATGGGGCGAGTCCAAGGGTAAAGCAATGAAAACGTGGCAGAAGGCAGCGATAGGTGCGGGTGTCGTCCTCGTACTAGGGGGTATCGCCTGGTTTAGCGCCTACCAGGTCAATAAGGGCGTGGTGGCGGTCCAGACCGGGAAGGTTTTGAAGGCTGACCTGACTTCAGTGGTCACTGCGTCCGGCGAAATCCGCCCAAAGAACTACACCAACGTCCTGGGCGAAGGCATCGGAAAGATCACCGAAATCGTGGTGAAAGAAGGCGACCACGTCAAGAAGGGCGACATCCTGCTCCGGTTGGAGAACATCCAGCCCGGCGCCGACGTACAGGCCCAGCAGGCGGCGATTGACTCAACGGAAGCCTCCGTCCATGCCGCAGCTGCCAGCTATGATTCGGCAGTAGCCACACTCGCTCAACGCCAGGCGGATTTGGAGAAGGCCAAATTCGACTGGGAGCGCGCGCAGCAACTTTATAAAGAACAGCTCATCGCCAAATCGGATTACGACGCGAGCAAGGCCACCTACGACGCCGCTGCCGCAGGTCTGAACGCGGTGAAGGCTCAAGTGGAACAAAGCCGCGCCGGCCGCGAGCAATCGCGTTACAACCTGGATCAGGCCAGCGCCATCCTGAAGCACACCAAGGACGTGTTGCGGAAAACCACCTACGTCGCTCCGATTGACGGTATCGTCAGTTACATCGCGGTGCGCGTGGGCGAGAACGTCGTCCCCGGTATTCAGAACGCCGAAGGCAGTTTCCTGATGACCATCTCGGACATGAGCGTAGTTACTTCCGAAGTGAAAGTGGACGAAACCGATATCACCAATGTGCGCCAGGGAAATCCTGCCGACGTTTCGATTGATGCGATTCCTGGAAAAGTTTTCAAGGGCCACGTGACCCAGGTGGGTGAACTGGCCATTCTGCGTTCCTCCGGGCAAGCCGCCACCACGCAGGCCACCGCGAACACGCAGGAAGCGCGCGATTTCAAAGTGGTGGTCACCATTGATAATCCGCCGGCCGATCTGCGACCGGGACTTTCGGCCAGCGCGAAAATTCAGACGGAGCAGAAGAAAGGCATCCTGACGATTCCGATCCAGGCGCTGGCAGTGCGCACGCAGAAAGATCTGGAAGAAGCGCAAAAGGCGCAGGGTGGCAACGTGACCCTGGCAGCGTCGAAGCCGGCTGCTCCGGCCGAAGCGTCACAAAAAGTGGATGTGCAGGGCGTTTTTGTCATCCGCGGCAAGAAGGCGGAGTTCGTCCCGGTGCAAACGGGAATTACTGGCGTCACGGATATCGAGATTGTAAGCGGTCTGAAAGAAGGCGACGAAATCGTCATCGGCAATTACAAAGCGCTGCGCACGCTGCGGCCTGGCGCCGCCATCAAGGTGGATAACTCCACGCCCAAGCGGGAAGAGTCCGCCACGTAAGTAACAGAAAGTCAGGAGCGCGCGCCCATGGCAGTGGAAGAAATCGCCCCGTCGCAAAGTTTCCGGCAGGACCTCGTGGACACGGGCATCGTGATCCAGACCGAGGAACTCTGGAAAACCTATGAGATGGGCGCGGAGCAACTGCACGCGCTGCGCGGCGTGACCATCGAGATCCATAAAGGCGAGTACGTCGCCATCATGGGTCCTTCCGGCTCCGGAAAATCCACGCTGATGAATTTGATCGGCTGCCTGGATACTCCCACGAAGGGCAGCTACTGGCTGGCGGGCCGCTTGGTCAGCCAGCTGGACGACGACGAGCTGGCCTACATCCGCAACAAAGAAATCGGCTTCGTGTTTCAGACCTTCAATCTGCTGCCCCGCGCGACCGCGCTGCACAATGTGGAACTTCCCATGATTTACAACGGCACCGCTTCGGAAGAACGCCTGGAACGCGCGAAAAAGGCGCTGAAGCAGGTGGACCTTGCTGAGCGCATGATGCACAAGCCCAACGAGCTATCCGGCGGCCAGCGTCAGCGCGTGGCCATTGCGCGCGCGCTGGTGAATAATCCTTCCATCCTGCTGGCCGACGAGCCCACCGGAAATCTTGATTCGCAGACCGGCGAAGAAATCATGGCCCTGTTTGCCCGCCTGCACCAGCAGGGCAACACCATCATCCTCGTAACGCACGAATCAGACATCGCGGCGCACGCCCATCGCGTGATTCGCCTGCGCGATGGCAAAGTCGAACGCGACGAACGGACCCGCTAAGTGTGTCGATTTTAGTAATTCATCCCCAGAGGTTTTTCCTTTCCGGGACTACCAAACTGCTCCTATCATCTTACGGCGTTGCTATTGGCGTTCGGTTTCGAGCCGACGGCTTTTTGAGGAGGAGTTCAGATGCGGCGTTCGGTACGTTTGATACTGGTACTCTCTCTTGGGAGTTGCGTAGCCATTTTTGTGGGTACACAACTGCAAGCCGCGCACGTTGAATCGAAGCGCGCGAAGGCGGAAGCTAGCAGGGTGACGGCGGTCTCCTCGCAGACAAATGTTGAAGCATCTCTGGCAAACCGCACAGGCGAATACAAAACTGTGACGAAGCTCCTTCTATATCCGGGCGAGTCATCATTTGTTGGCACGGCGCGAATTTCGCCAATTCTTGACGGAAAGTTCATACGCGAAGATACCTTTACCGACGCTTATGGGAAACACTCCGAGGTGCATCTATATGGCTACGATCATCTGCGAAACGAATATCAAGCGGTTTGGATGGATTCAACATCGCGACGAATGCAGATGATGACTGGGACCAGCTCGGATGAGGGGAAAACGGTTACCTATTCGGGATGGATTGGGCTCGGCGGATGCATCGTTGGCCCACACCCGGCGGGAATAACGATCCGTCTGTTTGACATAGACCATTTCTCCGTCACCGTAACGGGCGCGGGTCGCGACGAGAAGGAAGTTGCAATCGAAGAGACGACTTACACGAGGAAGAAATAATCGCCGCTACAGCGGGTGCGTGCTTAGTTGGAGAAGAAGCTTCTCGCCAGGAACAGCACGTTCGCCGGGCGCTCTGCCAGCCGGCGCATGAACCACGGGAACCAGTACGTTCCGTAGGAAATCAGCACGGCGCAACGATATCCGGCCTGCACCAGCCGCAACTGCTCCGCGCGCTGAATTCCGTACAACATTTGAAATTCCAGCAATTCCTTGGGCACATGCTGGTCCGCGGCCCAGGCAATAATCTTGGCGATCAACGCGCGATCGTGCGTGGCGATGGCCACGCGTGCCCGGGCACGCCGCGCTTCCGGACTGAGCAATCGTTGCGCGAGATGCAGAAAGTTCTCGTCCACATCTTTCTTCTTCGGATAGGCAATCTCCGCCGGCTCGTTGTACGCCCCCTTCACTAAGCGTATCGCCGCGCCCTCTGGAATCAGCGTATCGAGATCTTTTTCCGTGCGGTACAGATAGGCCTGCAGGCATATCCCGACGTTGGAGTACGCCTTCCGCGCGCGCCGATAGAGTTCCAGGGAAACGTCCACGTACGGACTTCCCTCCATGTCAATCCACAGAATTTTTTCCGCTGGAGTATTTTGAATCAGCGCTGCCAGATTTTCGTAGCAGAAGTTCGGATCGAGGTCCAGTCCGAGCTGCGTAAGCTTCACCGTAATTTCCGCGGGAATGCCCGCGGCGCGGATGCGATCGTTGAGCTCCAGGAAATGCCGCGTCACTTCCGCGGCTTCGGTGCGGTCAGCAATATTTTCGCCCAGATGCGATAGCACCGACTGGATGCCATTCGCGGCAAGAGCGCGCGCAGCGGTGATGGCGTCCTGCGCGTCCTCACCCGGCAGAAAACGAGCTGCGGCGCGGCGCATGAATCCGAAGCGCGGCGCGTGCTCGCGCATCCACTGATTTTGCGAAGCCGCCAGAATTGCGCGACGCATCGGATTCATGACTGGCTCATCGTTTTCTTCTTTAGTTGACGATCATTGCGGAGAAGAGAGCGCCTTCACCAAACGGTAGTAGAAATCCACGCCATCATAAAAAGAAGCCACACGGATGCGTTCGTCGCGCCCGTGCGAACGATCGTCGTCCACATCCATGAATAATCCGGGAAGCCCGTACGTCGGCAGCCCCGCCGCGCGGGAAATCGCGCCGTCGCTCGCGCCCGCGTCCATCACCGGAACGATGGGCACGCCCGGCCACATTTCGTTCGCCACTTTTTTCAGCGCGGCCATCAGGTCCGGGCGCAGCGGCGACGGCGGATTGGGAATGCCGCTGGATGCGAGCCCGGCCGCGTGCGCCACCACTGATGCGCGGGTCGTCCAGCACTTTCACGAGCGTGGCCTCTATTTCATCCGGTGAGTGGCCGGGCAGTATGCGGCAATTCACGTTGGCGCGCGCCATTCCCGGCAAGGCATTGTTGGCGTGGCCGCCGTCCAGGCGCGTGGCGACGCAGGTGGTGCGTATCTCGCGCGTTGTAATACGGAATGGCGGAAAGCCGCGCCAATGCGGCGGGATCGGGCGGCGTCTTCAGAATGCCTTTCATGTCCGCGCCGGTCTGGCCGCCCACGATATCGGCCTCGCGCGCGAAATATTCGCGCGTAACCTCATTGAGTTCGAATGGAAATTGATATTTTTCCAGGCGCGTGAGGCCCTCGGCCAGCTGATAGATCGCATTTTCGGAAGTGGGTAGCGAACTGTGCCCGCCGGGATTGGTAACCGTCAACTCAAAATCCTGATACAGCTTTTCGCTGGCTTGAATTCCTACCAGCAGCCGCTTGCCGTTCTCCAGCTCGAAGTCGCCCGCGTCCGGATTGATCACGTACTCCGCTTCAATCAGCTCGCGATGATTCTTGATGAGCCATGCGACGCCATTCGATGCTCCGCCTTCTTCATCGGCGGTGAGCGCGAGAATCAAGTCGCGATCCGGTTTGTAATTTTCCTGCTTCAGCCGAATAAACGTTGTGACCAGAAATGCGTCGCCATCCTTAATGTCTCCCGTGCCGCGGCCGTAAAAGTATCCGTCCTTCTCGATCAGCTGGAACGGATCCATGGACCAGTCCGCGCGGCGCGCTTCCACCACGTCCAGATGGCAGATGAATAGTATGGGTTTCTTCGCGCCCGTGCCGTGAATGCGCGCCACCATATTCCCCTTGCGGTCGTTCGGCCCCAGCACCTGCACGTCGCTCGCGGGAAAACCCGCATCAAGCAAGCGCTTGGCCATCGCCTGAGCCGCGATCGTAGTGCTGCCTACCGAATCCGTCGTATTAATTTCAACCAGCTGCTTGAAAATGTCGCGCGCAAGTTGCTTGGTGGCGTCGTTCAGTTGCGCGTGCAGCGCCCCTGCAAAGAAAAAGCTCGCGATGATCGCGAGCGCGAACAGAGACCTAGATTTCAATTTGTTCTCCCCCAGGAAAGGAACGACCGAGCCTAGCAGACCGGAGTCCCCGCGGTCAAAATGGCGGCGGAGAGAAGGGCGTGTCTTTCGCAGATTCGAGAACAGGAAATGGCGAAGCGGTACAGCTCCAGCTTGGTGATGTCGCTCACCGGGCCGGGGTCGAAAATTTGGCTGAAGGCAGCGTGCACCACGTGCGCCTTATCCTCCGGCAATAATCCCAGAAACTCGCCAAAACGATTCTTGGCTTTGGAATATTCGGCGGATTCTTCGGCAGTCAGCGCGCGGTTTCCCGTAATCCGCTGTTCGTATCTCTGGTAGAACTCATATCGAAATTGCTTCTCATAGAGTGCGGCGTACGCAGCTTCCTGCGTTCCGGGCCGTTTATCCGTCGCGGCCAGAGCCTTTGCGGTGAAATCATCCAGCGCCTTTTGAAAGTCGCGGAAGTTTCCCGTCGCGCCCATCAACGGTCCTCTCCCGGCCTTGCCCAGCGACGCAGCCAATTGGTTGGTGCGCGCGTCGTAGCATTTGCCGTAAACATTGATCGCCCGAACGGCTGCCGGCGCGGCCGCATCGTTTGCCTTCGTAATTTTCTCCTCGAAGTGCGCGACCCACGCGGTCGAACTCATCTGCAGAATTTGCGTGCAGGTAAGCCCCAGCCGGTCGGGATCGGCAGCTTTGGCAGGAGCCGGCTTGGCTTGCGGGAAGCCCGCTGACGCCAGGACCAAAGCAATCAGTAATGCGGAAAATGACTTCATTCCAGGGAGTCCTCCGGCCGCTCTATTGCGAGCTTGCGTAGCGCACCTCGAAGAGATCGAGTTCCTGCTCCAGCCGCCGCAACACTTCATCATTAATCTTATTGTGATTGCGCATATTCAGCAGTGCCGCGCGCTGCAGGGCGCGTATGTTCTTCGTGAGCTCGCGATAACGCACGTAATCCTTCGGCGTGTAGCCAGTGTCAACGGAGCGCTCGCCCGGCAGCAAGTTCAAATGGTGTTTTTGATTGCGGATCAAATCATCGTAGACCGGCGCGTACACGTCGTCGTCGATGTCACGCGCTTGTTCCAGATACGCGAGCGCCGCTTCGATCATCGCGTAACGTGCCCGCTCCTCTTCGGGATTCTTCACCACCGCGGCGGCCAATCCCAACCGTCGTATGAAGTACGGCAGCGACAAGCCCTGAAACACCAGCGTCACGAAAATCACGCAGAAAGTGAGAAAAATGATCATGTTTCGCTGTGGGAACGGCGACCCGTCGCTCAGCGTCCTGGGCAGCGAAATTGCCGCGGCCAGCGCCACCACGCCGCGCATCCCCGTCCAGCCCAGCACAAAAATATATCCTGCGCTCGGCAGCGGGTCCTGCTGATGCTGGAAGTGGCGCCGCAGCCAGTTCGACGCCCATGCGCCGGGATACATCCACAGCATCCGCAGAACAACTACCACCACGCTGACCAGCAAGCCGATCAGAATCAATCGAAACAGGCTGTGATTTCGAATTTCGCCGAGGATGTAGGGGAGCTGCAGTCCGATCAGCATAAAAACGATGCCGTTCAGCACGAAGCTCAGCGTTTCCCACACCGCCGCACCCTGCAGTCGCGCTCGCGTCGAAAAATACAGCGAACTCTGATGTCCCAGGTACATCCCGCATGCCACCGTGGCCAGCACGCCCGAGGAGTGCACGCTTTCCGCGACCAGATACGCGAAGTACGGCGTGATGATGCTCAGCGTGATTTCCACCGGCGCGTCCGTGATTTGCTTGATCAGCCACGCCACCAGCTTCGCGATTACCAGGCCGATCACAATGCTGCTGGCAATCAAAAAAAACAATCGCGTCATGCGCTCGTGAAATGGCGGCGTATGTCCAGTCACAACCATCGAAACCGTGATCTGCAGGGCGAGCAGGCCGCTCGCGTCGTTCACCAAACTTTCCCCTTCGATCACGTCGGTTACTCGTTGCGGCAAGCCCAGGCGGCGGGTGATGGTCGTCGCGGCGATCGCGTCGGTGGTGCATATCACCGCGCCCAGAACCAGGCCGAGCCTCCACGTGAAGTCCGGCAGAATCCAGCGGCACGCGACGGCCACGCCATACACGGTGAACAAAACCAGGCCGAGCGCGAGCAGCGAAATGCTGGAGATGTTGTAACGAAAGTCGCGCCAGGAAGTCTGAAACGCCGCGGAAAAAAGCAGTGGTGGCAAGAACAGCAGAAACACGACTTCCGGATTCAGTTCGATGCGCGGCACACGCGGGATCAGGCTGAGGATCAGGCCGGCGATCACCAGCACGATGGGGTAAGGAGTCTTGAAGCGCTTGGCCAGCGTCGCCAGCACCGCGATGCACAGCAGCAGCAACAGAATAATCGGCTCGGAGTGTTGAATGTTTTGCCCGTACATATTTTTATCTGGGGATACGATATCGCAGATGCGGCACGCGCGGCACGCACTTCCGGACCGCTGCGGAAAATCGTCGAGAGATTATTTCGAAAGGTTACTTCTAGCAGTCACTTCCGGCGAGTTCGCGCAGGCTTCGTCTTGCGCGAAAGTGCGCGCGCCAGCAGAAAATCCATCGCGCGGCCCAGCCTGCGTATGCGCGTGTCGGTTCCCTTGGCGGAGTCAAACCATTTGATGAATTGCCGGCGGTGCCCCGCGGCGAGCGCGTCGAACACCTGCCGCGCTGCCAGATTCTCTTTCAGCGCCAGGCGCAAGTCAGCGGGAACGGGCGCTTCTCGCGACGCGCGGTCCAGCTGCAGTTCCACGCGGACCACGTCGCCCACATCCGCGCGTGCAGCCTTACGCAGGGCGGTGTTGAGCTGTATGCGATAGCGCCCTCCGCCCGCCGGCATCAACGTGACGCGCGCGCTGCACCCATTCACCTTCGCCACCACCGGCACATATTTCGGCTTCGCCAGCTTGCTGCGCTTTATGGCTGCCGTGCGGTCGCTGCCTGTGTGCTCACCCTTGCTGCCCAAACGTTCGTCCTTGCGGACGCGCATTTGCGCAATCAGCGCGTCAGCAACCGCTGCCGGCACATCCACGTGCCGCATCACCCAGATTTTGTAAATCGTCGCCGAAAAACGCTGCGATGTTGGTTTCATTTCCTGCGAAATTCTTCGAGTGAAAATCCGGCGTCTTTGAGAATTTTCAGAAACAGACCCCGTGCGAGATCACCGCGATGAACCGGAACCACAAGCATCGGCCGTTCGGAATGTTCGAGGATTAGATGGGAACCTGTTTGGCGGATCTTTCGATATCCCTGCCGTTCCAGGAAGCGTAGCAACTCAGCAGCCTTCGGCATTTATTCCAAGGCTAGGGTCACGGTCTCAGCATAAACCGTCCGAGTGGCCGGGATGGGTTTGCGGCTCTTGCGGCATTGTTCGATATAAATGCGCATGCCTTCCAGAATACTGCGTTTGGCTGCTTCCATGGTTCTGCCCAGGCCATAAACACCTGGAAAATCGTCGCTGTAGGCGTAGTACTGCTTGCCTTCCTTCTCGATGGTTATGGGATAGCTGTAAAGAGTCATCTGTTTCTATGCTAGCCTGCGCGCGATTCAGCCGCAAGGCTGGAATTCTGGGAAGTGTCAGACGGTCGCCACATCGATGTGGCGTTCAACTGACACAACCCTACGTTCCAGAATTCCCGGAGCTTCAAGTAATATGGCACCGCGATTTTCATCGCCAGAGGAATCATTCGTGGAAAAAATCCGCAACCGCACGCTCAAGCAGTCAATTATTTGTCTCGCGACACTATTCTGCGTATTCGCGCTGGCAGCAGCAGCCGCAGAACAAAACGTTGTGCTGCTCTGGCCGAATGGCGCGCCCGGCTCCGAAGGCAAGACCGGCCCGGAGAAGGTCCGCATCGACGCCGGACGGCGAGCACGTCATTTCCAGCGTGCACCAGCCGTCGATCACGGTGTACTTGCCGTCGAAGGAAACGGCGACCGGCGCCGCCGTGGTGATCGCGCCAGGCGGCAGTCACGTGGAATTGTGGGTGGACCACGAAGGATTTACCGTCGCGCAATGGCTCAGCGAACATGGCGTCGCGGGCTTCGTTCTGAAATATCGCCTGGCGCGTGAGACGGGCTCGACTTACACGGTCGAGGGAAATTCGCTGCCGGATATGCAGCGCGCCATCCGCCTGGTACGCAGCCGCGCCGCAGAATGGAGTGTAGACCCGGCGCGCGTCGGCGTGATGGGTTTTTCTGCCGGAGGTGACCTCGCCGCGCGAGCGGCTACGCAATTCGATGCAGGTAATCCCGCTGCAGCGGATCCTGTCGATCGCCAAGGCTCGAAGCCGGCCTTCCAGGCGCTCATTTATCCCGGACTTCCGCCGGATCTCCCGGTTTCAAAATACGAACCACCCGCGTTCCTGCTCTGCGGCGAAGATGATCGTGCCGGAATTTCCGAAGGGCTTCCCGAACTTTTCGTCCAGCTGAAACACGCCGGCGTGCCCGCGGAATTGCACGTTTACACCGCCGTGGGACACGGCTTCGGCGTACGCAGCGCAAACACCGGCGCAATCGCCAGCTGGCCCGAGCGATTTCTCGAGTGGCTCGGTACGCTCGGTTTCTTGAATCGGAAATAGAGCCGTGCGTGGCGCGATTGCTGGTACCAGCGGCCCGTGCTGGGGCGCCGAATTATCCAAATTTCGCAGAATGTCGCGAGGCATCGCCGCCGACATCCGTGACGAATTCGAGACTTATCATCAAAGGAGCTTTACGAGATCGTCTGTGGTCATTTCGATGTTGCGGAGGATTGCGCGAAGGAGTCCGGGACCAATCGTTTCACCTGCATGCGAAGGGATGGATGTAATCCGGCCGTCTGGGTGCTTTAAACGGGAATGGCTACCGCGAGTTCTCTCGATTTCAAAACCGGCACGTTCGAGGGCTCGGATGAGCTGTTTCGCGCGAAGCCTCGGAAGACGGGTCATACGGCAATGCGTTGCACTCCGACAAGCTCCATGGGTTGGGCCGAATCACCGTCTTCAAGACAAAGTTCAATGACTTCGCGGACTCGCTTCATCAGCGTATCCAGATTTTTCGCCTGCGTATAACAGCCGCGCAGCTCCGGCACGTGCGCGACGTAATATCCATCCTCATCGCGCTCGATCACCACCGTGAATTCCCGCTTCGCTTTCACAGTAAATCTCCGTGTTGAAAAGTGTAACACGAAGTGGCGTCCCCCTTTCGTCATGTGTCCGGAGCAAGGGGACTCTAGAAAACAAAAAGGCCGCGAACGCTTTTGGCGTTGCGGCCTTTTGAATTTTAATCCTGGCGGTGACCTACGTTCCCGCGTCGTTTCCAGCGCAGTATCATCGGCCCGGCAAGGCTTAACTTCCGTGTTCGGGATGGGAACGGGTGTGACCCTTGCGGTAAGACCACCAGGAAACTTGTGCATCGAAACTGGAGATCGGAATTCGAGCCGCAGCGCGAACGCCGCGGCTCGAAACCGAAATTCAGAGTTTCGATGAGCAACTGAAGGAAGTTGGTTACAACAAACCGCAATTTCGCTTGATCGTAGTCAATGCGAAAAGTGCGTCTTTCCTCCGCGTCCACTTTTAATGTGGAGCAACGGTTTAGGAAAGTTTTATGGTTAAGCCGAACGGCCGATTAGTACGGGTTAGCTACACGCATTACTGCGCTTCCACCTCCCGCCTATCAAAGTCGTAGTCTTCGACTGGCCTTCTTACCCCCCCGCAGGAGGGTTGGGAAACCTTATCTCGAGGCGAGCTTCTCGCTTAGATGCTTTCAGCGATTATCTCTTCCGGACTTCGCTACCGAGCTATGCCACGGGCGTGACAACTCGATCACAAGAGGTCCGTCCATCCCGGTCCTCTCGTACTAGGGACAGCTCCTCTCAAGTTTCCTGCGCCCACACCAGATAGGGACCGAACTGTCTCGCGACGTTCTGAACCCAGCTCACGTACCGCTTTAATAGGCGAACAGCCTAACCCTTGGGACCTTCTACAGCCCCAGGATGCGATGAGCCGACATCGAGGTGCCAAACCTAAGCGTCGATGTGAACTCTTGGCTTAGATCAGCCTGTTATCCCCGGCGTACCTTTTATCCGTTGAGCGATGGCCCTTCCACGCAGAACCACCGGATCACTAGATCCCACTTTCGTGCCTGCTCGACCTGTGTGTCTTGCAGTCAACCCGGCTTATGCTCTTGCACTCCACGGCGGGTTTCCAATCCGCCTGAGCCGAGCTTTGAGCGCCTCCGTTACCATTTAGGAGGCGACCGCCCCAGTCAAACTACCCGTCTGGCCGTGTCCTCCACCCCGTCTAGGGGTGCAAGTTAGAGCGACAGAACTATCAGGGTGGTATTTCACCGTTGCCTCCCTCCCAGCCGAAACCAGGAGATCCCAGGCTCCCACCTATCCTACGCAGGCAGTACCGTTAATCATGACCAGAGTGCAGTTAAGGTGCACGGGGTCTTTCCGTCTAGATGCGGGCATCCGGCGTCTTCACCGGAACCACAAATTCGCCGAGCCGTTGGCCAAGACAGTCGTTCGATCGGTACGCCATTCGTGCAGGTCGGAACTTACCCGACAAGGAATTTCGCTACCTTAGGACCGTTATAGTTACGGCCGCCGTTCACCGGGGCTTCAGATCAGGCCTTCGCTACCTTGCGGCAGCTAAGCCCTCCCTTTAACCTTCCGGCACCGGGCAGGCGTCACCCCCTATACGTCGTATTCGACTTAGCAGAGAGCTGTGTTTTTGTTAAACAGTCGCCGAACGCATTTCACTGCGGCCCCCTCGGGCTATAAACCCTAGCGGGGCACCCCTTCTCCCGAAGTTACGGGGCTAATGTGCCTAGTTCCTGAGCCAGCGTTCTCTCGAGCGCCTGTGGATATTCACCTTGTCTACCTGTGTCGGTTTGAGGTACGGGCACCATCTGAACTCCTTAGAGGTTTTTCCTGGCAGCGTGAAATCAGAGACTTTGTGGCCGTGTGGCCTCGGACCCGGTCTCACCGTTGAATGACCTCGTGGATTTTCCTGCGAGATCCGGCTTACACCGAGACATCGGGACATCCATCACCCGACTCCCATATCCTTCTGCGTCACCCCATCGTATAACGTTCAAATGGCGGGACAGGAATGTTGACCTGTTGTCCATCAGTTACGCCTCTCGGCCTCACCTTAGGACCCGCCTAACCCTGAGCGGATTAACCTTCCTCAGGAAACCTTAGACTTTCGGCGACACGAGTTCTCATCGTGTTTATCGCTACTTATGCCGGCAGAGTCTCTTCCGTTGCGTCTAGTAGTTCTCTCGATCTACCGTCGAACTCAACAGAATGCTCCCCTACCAAATGACGATTCCCGTAGAAATCGCCAATTACGCAGCTTCGGTCGTAGACTTAGCCCCGTTGGATTGTCGGTGCGTGAACACTTGACCAGTGAGCTGTTACGCTTTCTTTAAAGGATGGCTGCTTCTAAGCCAACCTCCTGGCTGTCTGTGCGCTCACACGTCCTTTCCCACTTAGTCTACAGTTGGGGACCTTAGCTGGCGTTCTGGGTTCTTTCCCTCTCGACCACGGAGCTTATCCCCCGTAGTCTCACTCCCGTACTGTTGTACACGGCATTCGGAGTTTGATTGGATTCGGTATCCTGGATGGGACCCTAGTCCATTCAGTGCTCTACCACCGTGGCAAATCATACGAGGCTGCCCCTAAAGGCATTTCGGGGAGAACGAGCTATCACGGAATTTGATTAGCCTTTCACCCCTACCCTCAGCTCATCCGAGCGATTTTCAACTCACACCGGTTCGGTCCTCCAGTCGCGGTTAAGCGACCTTCAACCTGGCCAAGGGTAGATCATCCCGCTTCGCGTCTATTCCCACACACTGAACGCCCTATTCGGACTCGCTTTCGCTACGGCTCGCTTTCGCTTAACCTTGCGTGTGAGAATAACTAGCCGGCTCATTAAGCAAGAGGCACGCCATCAGGCATTTCCGTATCCGAAGACACGGCATAGCCCTCTGACTGCTTGTAAGCATACGGTTTCAGGTTCTATTTCACTCCCCTAGCAGGGGTTCTTTTCGCCTTTCCCTCACGGTACTAGTTCACTATCGGTCGCCAACGAGTATTTAGCCTTGGAGAGTGGTCTCCCCGGATTCCCACTGGGTTTCTCGTGCCCCGTGGTACTCAGGATATCCCTTCGAGTCCGGTAAGCTTTCGGTTACGGGGTTTTCACCCTCTTTGACCCTGCTTTCCAGCAAGTTCACCTAGCCTCCGGATTGGTAACTCTACTTATGGGATCCTACAACCCCGGGATATAAATACCCCGGTTTGGGCTGTTCCGATTTCGCTCGCCGCTACTTTCGGAATCTCGTTGATTTATTTTCCTCCAGGTACTGAGATGGTTCACTTCCCTGGGTTGACTCGCACCGACCTATGTATTCAGTCGGCCGTAACCTGGTTTTACCAGGATGGGTTTCCCCATTCGGAAATCCCCGGATC
The DNA here is from genome assembly GCA_963742475.1 of uncultured Acidobacteriota bacterium. Classification (GTDB taxonomy): domain Bacteria; phylum Acidobacteriota; class Terriglobia; order Acidiferrales; family UBA7541; genus Palsa-295. The sequence goes on from CAVULY010000002.1 coordinate 254,744, forward strand.
AAAGCCTGCTTGCGGCTCCCCGAGGCTTATCGCAGCTTGCCACGTCCTTCTTCGTCTGTTGGCGCCAAGGCATCCACCGTACGCCCTTAGTAGCTTAACCATAAAACTTACCCAACACGTCGCCTTCGCCGCCCCCTGGATGATCACTCATGCAGAAGTACGACACCGCGCGTGGAGTAAATTCGCCTTTCCACATTGCGCTACTCTCGAGCAAATATTTGCGGTTTACTACGCCATGCGAGACTTGAAACCCGCATAACGTAGTGCCAGCTTCCTTCAGTTGTCAAAGAACTTCAATCCTGTCAACAACTTCCGACTGGATTGTCTCCCCTCCCGGGGGAGCGCATCAGAGGTTTGGAGCCCCTGCTGCGAAAACCTCTACAGACAATAAAAAACCCGGCGTCGAGCGCCGGGCGGATCCGCCGAACCTGCCAGCCACTTCGCGTGGCCTCTAGGGCGGACGTGCTCGTTGCTCGATTTCGTTCTACCCGGTGTTTGTATCCAAACTCACCTCGATTAGAAGGCGCAAACCGGTTCGTCAGCGAAGCGCACACCTTTGCAGGCGTGTGTTCGCATCAGGGGAGTATAGCAAGTTTAGAAATTTCGTCAAGTATTTATGATTTATTTTTTTCGCATACTTCTGTGGATATCACCCGCTTCTGTGGATATCCGTCCGCCGGATTTCGTCTCGGCAGATCTTCAACGAACTGTTGCGTATCCGACATGCTAGGTCGAAGTCATAAAGAGGGGTCGTTCCTCGCCGGAAGAATCTTGTACCATCCGGATCACCTGCTCGATCTCATGGGCCTCGATTATCTGTTCCGCCGTAAGACAATCCTCAGCGTTCGCCGCGGCTATCTGATCAAATATCAGATAGAAACGGTTCGGGCCTGCTTCGACGTTCTCTGCCCGGACGTAAAATTTGTCTGTCATCTTGCCACCCGTCTCTTTGTTTGGAGTTCCAGTTGTCTGCGAAGTGCTACTAGGTTATTACTGCTGTGGCAGTGGTTGCAAATTAAAATATCATTAGATGGGAATCGTTCAACTCCAGGTTGTAACGGCTGAATAGTATCAAAGTCTGCCTGAAGAACATGATTCTTCTTACAGCTGTTACAGGTGAAATTTACCAAAGCCCCCGCCATAGGCTGAATAGGCATCTGCGCTGGCGGCTGTCCCGGCCCGATACCTGGAATCACCGGGGGATTGGTTGGCATCGCAATCGGCATCCCGATCTGTATCTGTTGATTGACGACGAATCTCAGAATTTGGGAGTTGGGTGTCTCAAAAATCTTATAAATATTGGTAGTTTCAAATGTCATCTGAAGCAGTGTGCGGTAACGGCGGATGGCGTCCGCTAGCTCAGCATCCTTACTATAATCGGTTATTTCTAGGCCAATGCGTTGCAAATCTTCTAACTTAATCGAACGACCGTGGCTTAGCCATTGGCTATGATCACAGAGTTGGTCCGCGATGGATCTTGCGCGAGCTGCCTTTTGTTCCTCGCTCACCGGGGTGCCGGGTTTGTGTGTTCGATGGAGCGTCCAGTTCTTGAACTTGTGATCCTTTAGCCATTCCGTTACGAGCACCTTCGCAAATGAGAGTGAGTTCTCAGCATGCTGAATCTCGCCAGGAGAGATACGTTGTAACATTGGAATGCAGGCACGATTCAAATTGCTCGTGCTTGCCACTTCTTCTTTAATTCGCTCAAGGCCCTTGAGGAAAGCCTCCGCCGAAAACACCTTTCCTTCCCAAAATATCTGCGCGTCAATAGGCCCAAGCGACGAGACGCCGGGCTCCATTAGGATCTCATCTCCGGCCATAACCATTATTGTCCCGGCGCTTTTCGCCATCCCCGGAACAATAAATGCAACGCTCTCATATTTTTGATGCAGCAGGTGAACGATATCCTCCGCGGTCTCACCGCTACCACCTCCAGTCTCAAGCACTACGTCAATTGCCTTCCCGCCCAGATTTGAAAGTTGATCGTTTGTCGGGAGAATATCGGAGTTATCCAACGCGACAGGGATTACGGAGGCTTTGGCTTTCGCGGAGTCGGAAGCATAGACCAGGATGTCGCGTTTGCGTTTTTCGGAGATTCTGAGAAGCTGTTTTTTTCTCTCTCGATTCAGGTCATCAAAGGACAGGTTCTTGTCCAAATATTCAGTGTATATTCCCATGCTCCCCAAGCGCCCTCAGTCCAGGAAAATACTACGCGGGCTACTAGAGTGCAATATTATTAATTGATGACCCACGATCCCTTGGATCACGAAATGTACTTGTGAACAAGGTTCGTCGGCACCGACCGACGGGCCCACGCAGCACCGTTCGTGTGCAAGACGCCGCACGGGAACCAGTCTACAGCGTTGCAGGTACTTCGATGGCTCATCCCTTGTTATGCTTGAAGAATTCCACCTGGCGCAGGCGCTTCGCCGCCTCTTCCCGCGTCTTGTACGGGCCTCCGAGGTTTTTCCCTGTCTTCTCGGAAACCACTTTATATCCGGCCTTTACCTTTTTGATCATTCACTACCCTCCCGCATGCAATTTCCCGCGATCCGCCCGCGCTTTCAATACCATACTTCCTGTAGCGATCTTGCGCTCGAGCGAATTCTCTACGGTTGGAGTTTGAGCGACGCTTGAATCGCCTTTTCGGCAAGCGGCGCCATCACCAGGTATCCCTCAGCATTCGGGTGCAGGCCGTCGTAAGTAAGTTCGGCTTTCAGAAAGCCCTGGTCATCCACCATCGCCGCGAAATAGTCCAGATAGACGAGATGATTCGCCGCGGCATATTTCTTGATCCATTCATTCAGCGCGGAAATTGTCTCTGGAGGGCGCTTCTTCGTCTGCACCAGCTGCTGCCCACTCTTGTTCTTCAGACCATCCCGCACTGGCATCACCGAGGAAAGCACCACGCGTATGCCGTGCGCGCGCGCCAGTTCCGTCATGCTTGCAAGATTGCCTTCGGTCTGCTCCACCGTCATGGGACCGGTGTTGCCGGCGATGTCATTCGTTCCGGCGAGTATCACGACGACCTGCGGCTCCAGATCAATCACGTCCGGACGAAAGCGCACCAGCATCTGCGGCGTGGTCTGCCCGCTGATGCCGCGATCGAAGTAGGGCTTGCCGGGAAAAAATCCGCCGAACTCTGGTTTGCTCCAGCCATCGGTGATGGAATCGCCCATGAACACCACGCGAATTTCGTCTTTGGCGGGACGCAGCGCATTCGCGTTGGCTTCGCGGTAACGCTCCAGTTGCGCCCAATCGCGCAGCTTACCGGTATCCACGTCCAATTGCTTCTGCATCGCGGGAAGGTCGGCGCAATCAGAAGCAGGCTTGGCGGCCGCGGGATTCGCAGGAACGGTTTGTTGCGCGAACGCGGAAGAGGCCAGCAACAAAACACCGAGTACGAAGAGCGGAAGTTTAGTCACGTCGAAAGGCCTCCGTCAAAACTCACTCAAGCAAAGGGGCAAGACGACGAAGTCGTCGCGGTACACGTCGGAGGATTGCTCGCGCGTGATTTTGCGCACGACTGAAGATGATGTTCTGCCGCGGCGCGCTCTCTCAGGCCGCCGATTCCTGGCAGATGCCCGCGACCACCAGCCCCAGAATCACCAGCTGAATTCCCCCCGCGATCATCCACTTGATCGCCAACTGGTACGGCACGATGTACACCACATACTCACCCAGCGCCGTCGGAATCACCGTCAGAAACGTGATGAGTATCCCGTAGCGTACTCCCTGCGCCAGCCACGGTTTTTTCTCCGCGCCGCGCGTGTAGACGTATGCGAACAGCGCCGCAAAAATGAACTGCCCGACGGCCATCACCCAGAATCGGTGCATGATTCCCGCAGTCGAGCGATGGCTCGCCGGAATCGCCGCGTAGTCGCTCATCAGCCAAACCTGGTGCACCAGATAATTCGTCAGCATCAGCACCACATAACCCGCCACAGTCGCCAAAACCAGTTTCTTCATGGCCGTGATCGCCTCCCACCGTCAGATTTTGATGCCCCGGGGAAATTTCTGAGAAGGAAATGCTTGGAGGGCGTGTCGGCGCTCTCCGGTAGGCGCAGCCTAGCACCACCGTGCTAGACACGATAGCGATATTTGCGTCGCGCTGAAGTCGTGCAGTGTTTCGGTGGAACGTCGCCGGCTACGGATTCGTCACTTGAATCGAGACGCTTGCGGCGCGCAGCGGAACGTATTGCGCTTCCCACGCGGCGTGTGCGGGACTTTCGGCGTACGCGTCGGCGGCGGCGCGGTCACGGAATTCGATGGCGTAGGCGGCATTGAAATCTCGCGGCTGCATGCGTTCGCCTTTGATCCAAATATTCTTGATGCCGGGAATTTTGGTCGCCATGTCCTTGATGCCGTCGATCGCCTTTTGCTTGTCAGCGTCGCTGGCCGCGGGGCTCCATTTCAGTTCCACCACGTGAAGAATTGTTTTCGGCTGGCCGAAGCGGTTCTGTCCCGCCACGTAACCGCTGGCAAAAAGCGCCGCGGCCGCCAGCGCGCCGCAAAAAATCTTTCCCACCTTCGTAAGCTGGATGCGCATCGGTTCTCCTCAGCAACGAGTTAGCGTCACAAGTTTAAGCGACGTTGCCGCAGTCGAGCAACTCGCCACACCGCGCGTCACCGCGGCCAGTCATAAATGACGCGGCACGATTTGCATTGACCCGCTGCTCGCCGCTTGGTTACGATGCGCTGCAATATTCTCGGCGGCGCGGCCCAGCGCGGCTGCGCGGAGGCGCAATGTTCTGTTCAAAATGCGGGGCCAATGTTGCGGACGGTACTGCTTTTTGCAGCGCGTGCGGCCAGCCCGTCGTGGGCTTCTCCGCGGCGCAACCCGCCGCGGGAATTCCCTCGGCACCCGCCGCTGCGCCAGCGGTGCCAAGCTACGCTCCTCCTGCGCAAGCCGGATGGCAAGCTCCCGCCGCGCGTCCGGCCGTAGCCTACGCCGGATTTTGGCTGCGCTTCGTCGCATGGATTATCGATCGCATCGTCTTGCAGGTGGCCAGCTCGATTCTCACTCTTCCCTTCGCGGCAACCATGGGCCTGCGCGAAATCCTGCGACATCACCAACCCGTGTCGCCCGAAGAATTATTTCCTCTGATTGCCAGCATGGAAAAAGTCTTCTTGATCGTCCTCGTATTGTCCTGGCTCTATTACGCGCTTTTGGAAAGCTCGTCGTGGCAAGGAACTCTTGGGAAAAAAGCGTTGGGGCTTGAGGTCACCGACCTGGCAGGCAGCCGGATCAGTTTCGGTCGCGCCACCGGCCGTTATTTTGCCCGCTGGATTTCCGTTATGACCGTCGGAATCGGTTACATCATGGCCGGCTTCACGGAAAAGAAACAAGCATTGCATGACATCATTGCCGGCACGCTGGTAATTCGAAAATTGTAGGAACATTCGCAGCTGCGGCTGCGTAGTTAAAGCAAGGGAGCGCAATGTACTGCTCAAAATGCGGGGCCAACGTAACGGACGGTGCGGCATTTTGCAGTGCTTGCGGACAACCCACCAGCCCAGTGACGCCGGTTGGCAGCGCGCCCGCGCATCCGGCTGCCATTTCGCCGGCCATTGGATTGCCACCTGCCGGGCTGCCGGCGCCCTACGCTCCGCCACTGATCGCGCCCCTTCCACCGTCTCCTTATGCCGGGTTCTGGCTGCGCGTCGTGGCGCACCTGATTGACGATGTGATCCTCGGCATCGGAATCGGAATATTGGTCTTGATCGGCGTCGCGATCATTGGCGTCGGCTCGCTCCGTCCAATGTTTGAAGCGGGGAATGGCGAAAACCCCGAGCTGCCCGCGGTCGCAATATCCATGCTCATCTTTGTGGGCTTGGCGGCGTTTATGCTCGCGTGGATTTACAACGCAGCGATGGAAAGTTCCCGGCACCAAGGGACGCTGGGGAAAATGGCGCTCGGCTTAATCGTCACCGACCTGCAAGGGCGGCCGATCAGCTTCGCCCACGCCAGCGGCAGGTATTTCGCAAAAATAATCTCCGGCCTGGTTCCCTTGGGGATCGGTTACGCCATGGCGGGATTTACAGAAAAGAAGCAAGCACTGCACGACATGATTGCGAGCTGCCTCGTCTTGAGAAGGACCTAGAATCCGCCTACAAACAGCGACCGCGGAAGGGCGGGGCTTCAGCCCCTGAAGCCCCGGCCTACACTCCCCAGCCGTAACGCTCGGAATGAACCAGCGCGTCATGCAATTCCGCGCGAATGTGTTCGGTGAATTCAGAGCTGCGCAACACGCGCCCGCCGGTCTCCGCGATATCAATCGTGCGATAACCGTGATCGAGAACGCGATCAACCGCCGCTTCAATCCACTGCGCTTCAATCTCCAGTCCAAACGATTCGCGCAGCAGCAGCACTGCGGAATAAATTGCGCCCAGCGGGCACGCCACATCTTTTCCCGCGAGCGTTGGCGCGGAGCCGTGAATCGGTTCGTACAGCGCGGGTTGCCCGTCGCGTCCGCGGCTCAGCGAAGGAATCAGCCCGATCGAACCGGCAAGCGCCGCCGCTTCGTCGCTGAGAATATCGCCGAAAAGATTTCCGGTCAGGATCACGTCGAACTGCGCGGGCTTCAGCAGCAGCTGCATCGCCGCATTATCAACGTACAGATGTTCCAGCGTAACTTCGGGATAATCGCGAGCGATGCGCGTCACGGTTTGCCGCCACAGCGCTGAAGTCGCCAGCACATTGGCCTTGTCCACACTCGCAACGCGGCGATTGCGCCCGGCCGCCCGCTCAAACGCGTAGCGCGCCACCCGCTCGATTTCAGCCGCGCTGTATTCGGCCACGTCCCGCGCGCGCGCGTTGCTGCCCTCTCCCTTTATTTCATGCTCGCCAAAATAAATGTCGCCCGCCAGCTCGCGCACAATCTCGATATCGCAATCGTCAATTCGCTCGCGCCGCAGCGGCGAAATCGCGCTCAGCGCCGGACGCAACCGTATCGGCCGCAAATTTATGTACAGATCCAGCGCCTTGCGCAATCCTAGCAAGCCCGCTTCAGGACGCTTATCCAGCGCCAACCCGTCCCACTGCGGTCCGCCAATCGCGCCAAGCAAAATCGCATCGGCCGAACGGCAGCCCGCCAGCGTCTCGGCAGGCAGCGGCGAGCCGAATTTTTCAATCGCAGCTCCGCCAAACGCCAATTCGCGGAATTCAAATTTGTGTTCGAAAGATTTCGCGCAGTCTCCGAGGATTTGTACCGCGGCATGCGTTACTTCGGGCCCGATTCCGTCGCCCGGCAGCACGGCGATGGTTTTCCTTACTCCAGACATGGCTTTGATCTCCCGTGACCCTAACAATTCTTCAGCGCGTCACCCCAGCGGCCGCTGTTTGCCGCGCCGGCGCGTGTGTGCGCGCGCGTCGTACCTTATGAATGATCGAAAGCAGGTCGCGATCGGTCACTTGCTTCGCGGCGTCGGCCCGCGCTGTCGCCATGCCGTAGCACTCGGCGAGCTCCGCGTCGCTGGTCGTATAACCCAGCTCTTCCAATCGCGCTCGCAACGCATTTCGTCCGGAATGTTTGCCCAGCACCAGCCGTCGCGCCGGAACGCCCACTTTTTCCGGCAGGATAATTTCGTACGTCAGCGGATTTTTCAGAATGCCGTCCTGATGAATTCCCGCCTCGTGCGCGAAAGCATTCGCGCCCACCACCGCCTTATTCGGCGGCACATTAATACTGGTGATGGCGGAAAGCATGCGGCTGGTGGCGTAAATCTTCTCCAACGTAATATTCGTGCGCACCGCGAAGTGGCTCTTGCGCACTTGCAGCGCCACCACAATTTCTTCCAGCGACGCGTTTCCGGCCCGTTCGCCGATGCCGTTGATGGTGCATTCCACTTGGCGCGCGCCCGCGGCAATCGCCGCCAGTGAATTGGCCACGGCCAGGCCCAGATCGTTGTGGCAATGCGCGCTGAAAATTATTTTCGGATAGGCCGCCAGGCGCTTGCGCGCAGCGCGAAACATGTCGCCATACTCGTCCGGAGTCGTATAACCCACGGTGTCCGGCAGATTAATAATGTTGGCGCCGGCCGCTGCGGCGGCTTCGATCGCTTCAAACAGGAAATCCAGATCCGTGCGGCTGGCATCTTCCGCCGAAAACTCCACGTCGTCACAATGCGCGCAGCCATACGCCACAGCCTTCGAAATTTGCGCCAGCGCCTCGCCCCGCGAAATCCGCAGCTTGTGCTTCAGGTGCAAGTCCGAAGTAGCCAGAAAAATGTGTAAGCGCGGTTTCGCGGCGGGCTCAATCCCTCGCAACGCCGCGTCCACATCCTCCTGACGCGCGCGTGCCAGCGCCGCCACTCGGCAATCCTTGATTTCCGCGGCTACCGCGCGCACCGCTGCCAGGTCGCCGGGCGAGGAAATCGGGAAGCCCGCCTCGATCACATCCACGCCTAGCTGCTCCAGTTGCCGCGCCAGCTGCAGCTTCTCCTCCGTGTTCATGGAGAAGCCGGGGGATTGCTCGCCGTCGCGCAGCGTCGTATCAAAAATGTGGACGTGTTCCATGCAGACTCCTTTGGACTATACCAGTGTTTCGTGTGCAGCGCGGGGAGTCCAATTTATAATTCTTGCATGTAGGATAAATCTCTCTTATATACGATACTGGTCGGGGGGCTCGCTGCATGGATTTGGCGGCATTGCAGATGTTTCAGATGGTGGCGAGCGAGCGTAGCTACTCGCGCGCCGCGGTAAAACTGTTCCGCACCCAGCCCGCCATCAGCATCGCCATGCGCAAGCTGGAAGACTGGGTCGGCCAGCCGCTCTTCGTGCGCGGCTCCGGCGCCCGCACCCTCACCGACGCCGGCACGCTGCTGCTGGAATACGCCGAGCGCATGCTGAACATGCGCGAGGAAATTCGCAAAGGCTTGCAGGAACTACGCGGGCTGGAACGCGGTCAACTTTCTCTGGGTGTAAACGAAAGCTCCATCCACGCGCTGCTGCCGGCACTGGACCGTTACCGGCGACTGCATCCCGGGATCCACATTCGCGTGCATCGCGTGTTCTCGCGCGAAGTCCCGCGCGAATTGCTGAATCACCAGCTGGACATCGGAGTAATTTCGTATCTACCCGAAGAACGCGAGCTCACCACCGCGGAATTCTATCGCGACGCCCTGGTGCTGGTTGTCTGGCCCGGGCATCGCCTGGCGAAACGCCGCGACGTGGACATCACCGCGTTGGGCGAGGAGACTTTCGTCGCGCATATCGTGGAATCGCCTTATCGCCATCGTGTGGTCCAATTGTTTGCGAAACACAAAGTCCCGCTGCGCATGGAAGTGGAGCTCCCCACCATCGAAAGCATCAAGCGATTCGTGGAAATGAAAAAGGGCGTGGCCATCGTGCCGCGCATGTGCGTCGAAGGAGAATTGGCGCGCGGAGATTTGAAGGAATTGCGAATCACCCAGATGCGCTTCGAGCGCCGTCTCTATTTGGTGTACCGGCAGGATCGTCCGTTGACGGCCGCGGCGCAGGCGCTGGTGGACATCATCCTTCCGCGCAAGAAAGCACAGTCGAAAGCGAAAGGCGCGGCGAATCAGCGTTAGCTCTTCGCGGCCAGCTCATCCAGCGCGGCGCCCATGCGCGCCAGGCCTTCGCGCACATCCTCCGTCTTCCCGCCGATCCCGATGCGAAAATGTTCGGGCTCTTCGAAAAAACGGCCGGGCACCACGCTGGTGTCGTATTTCTCGCGTAGCAACTGGCAGAAAGCGTCCGCGTGGCCGCTGGTGAGTTGCGGAAACGCGATCGTTCCAGCTTCCGGCCAGATCGCCAGCAGGTCCCTGCGTGACTTGAAGAATTCTTTCAGCAGAGCGCGATTCGTTGTCAGCAATTGCTTCGCGCGCGCGGCAATCTCCGGCAGATGCTCAAGAGCCAGCACGCTCAGCAGTTCGATGGGATGCGGCGCCACCACGCCGAACAGATCGTTCAATCTCCACATCCGCTCCGCCAGCGCTTTCGCCGCAAAAATCCAACCGCAGCGCAATCCCGTTAAGCCGTAAGCTTTCGTCAAGCTGCTGGTGGTCACGAAATTCGGGCCCAGCAGGAACGCGCTCTGCCACGGCGAATCGAAGCAGGCTTCCAGGTACACTTCGTCCACCAGCACGTGCGCGCCCATGCTGCGCGCGATTTCTCCTACCATGCGCAACTTGGAATCCGTCGTGCGCACGCCGCTGGGATTATGCAAATTTGTAATCACGATCAGCCGCGTGCGCGCAGAAATATTGCGCTCCACTTCGCGCGGGTCCAGCTGAAATCCCGATTCAAATGTCCGCGGGAAGCGCCGGATCTTCGCGCCCAGATATTCCGCGGTGGAAAGTATCGCCCCGTAGGAGGGCTCTTCGATCAGAACTTCATCGCCCGGCTCCACCAGCGCGGCCATCGCCAGGTGATTGGCCATCGACGTGCCCTGCGCCTGCACAATGCTTTCCACCGGCACGCCGGATTTCACCGAGAGCTTCTGCAGCAACGGTTGGTATCCATAGCCGTCGGCGCCGGAAAGCTCCAGATCCGCAATGCTTGGATGCAAATCCGCCAGCGGAAAATGCACCACGTCGCTGATCGCCAGATTGTAGCGGGATTTCGAGCGCAGCTTCGCCCATTCAATATAGGCCGAACGAATTTCTCGTCGTTGTGGACTCATCGGATTCTTATTTGGAACGCCGCAGTCGTGTTACGAACCAGCGATACAGGAAATAGACGGGGACCCCAGCGAAAAGAATACACAGAGCCACGCCTGCATTGCGAGGATATTTGTAGATGGTGTTGAATACCACCAACCACGCGACCGCAACAAAAACGCCGGTCGTCCACGGATGTCCAGGCACGCGGTAGCCACGTTCCTGCACCGCGCCCCCGCCGCGCCGGGCGTCGCGCGCGCGAAAAACAAATAAGCAGCTGGCAGACAACCCGAAAAACAGCCAGTCCATCACCACCACGTAGCTCAAAATCTGCTCGTACGTTCCCAGGAGCACGGTAGCGCTGATCAATGCGCCCAGCAGCGCGATCGCCGCTACTGGCGCGCGGCTGCGCGCTCCCAACTTCGCAAAAATTCCCGGCAGCACGCCATCCTCGGCCATCGCAAACGCCACGCGCGGATAGCTGAGCATCGCCTGGCTCAAAAATCCCAGCGTCGAAATCGCAATGGCCATGGCGATCAACGATCCCCCTAGCCCGCCGAGCGCGCGGCTCATTACCGCCGATGCCGGAGTGGAAGTAGCCGCGAGGCCCGCGGGAGAAAGCGCCTGGACGTAAACGAAATTCGCCGCAACGTACAGCACAATCACGCCAATCACGCCAAACAGCAACGCCTGCGGCAAGTTTTTACGCGGCTCGCGGATTTCGCCGGCCACATAATTCGACGTCTGAAACCCGCCGTAAGCGAAAAGCACCGGAATCATCGTTGCGCCGAACACTGTCAGCAAATCAAACGAGAGCGGCCGGTCCAGGATCGGAAACCACGCAGTCTGCGCGGAGTTCGCCGGCGGCCAGAAAATCAATCGCGCGCCGCACACCACGATCATCGCAATCGCCACAATCCGCAGCAGCATGAACACGCTCTGCACTCCGCCGCCCGCGCGCACGCCCAGGCAATTCACCACCGTGAAAATCAGCACCACCGCCACCGCAATAACTTTTTCCGGAATCGCCCCAGGCCAGAATACGCGAAAATATTTCGCGAACGTTACGGCCACCGCGGCACTTCCGCCGGCGTGAATCACCAGCAAGCTGATCCAGCCGTACAGAAAACCCAGCAGTGGATGATAAGCCTCGCGTATGTACGCATACTGGCCGCCAACTTTCGGCATGCGGTCGGCCAGCTCGGCGTAAATGAACGCCCCCGCCAGTGCGATCGCGCCTCCTGCGAGCCACGCGCCCAAAATCAGCGCGGGTGTGTGCACCAATCCGGCCACGACGTACGGGTTGATGAAAATGCCGGAACCCACGATGCCGCCCATCACCAGCATCGTGGCGTCGAATAATCCCAGCCGCGCCGCAAGCGTCGGCCGCGGCCCCGTTTGCGGAGAGCTTGCCGCTGCGTCGCGAGATGGAGCGTCGGCTGACAAGAAGAAACGCGCCCGCGACGGTTGCCAGGTTCCCGCAAGCACGCCGCGCGAATCTATCACCGTTAACGATGGTCGCCAAGCGCGCTGAGACCAACCGCTCTTGCCGTACGGCTTTTGCGGTTGCTGTTGCTCCTCGTTCATCTGCTTCAGTTTCTGCTCCAGCAATCCTTTCTCCTGCTCCTTGGTCAGCTTCGGGAACAGCAACACGAACTGCAAGCGCATGCCCCACGGCGAAGTGTTCGCCGGACGCGTGGGGTTGGCGTAAAACTGCGCCGTGATGTTCACCGGCTGGAATCCGAGCTTCATGATTCTTCCCACGCCTCCGCCCCACGGCACTGTCCACACGTCACCGCTCGGTGCTCTCCAATTGGCGGTGATGATCGGCGACGTGGTCAGGTACCAACCCTTCTTCATGTTGTAGTTCACGAACCACTGCAGCAGGAACTGGTTCACGGGCGGCTTGTCGATATCGGAATGACCGGCCACAGACCAAACATTGTTGGCAAGAAACCCGATCGTCCACGGTTTCGGCTGCACCAGCACCACTAGCGACGGCCCCAGGCTGAATTTCCCTTGCCCCAGATAAGTTGTGTTCGTCGCCGTCGGCAATACAAAGGTCGGTCCCAGGCCCCAGATCACCTTGCTCTTCTTTGGCGAGATGAAAAATGTAGGGTTCATGTCGCCTAACCCGTACACTCCGGTGTTCTGCGTCGGCGGCCCGCTTTCCTGCGGCACACCAATCGGTTGGTAGACAATCGGCGTAATCCAGCGCGCGATCAGGTTCCAGTTCTTATTCAAAGTGATCGGAATTACCGGCTGAATATTCAAGACGTTCTGGGTGCGGTCCGATGGCCCAATATTGAAGTTGAAATTGTCCTGGATCGGAACGCTGATCAGGCTGGCCACTGGGTTCTGCGCAGCATTTCTCAATGCGTCGGTATTAACGGCCGCCGCCTGCGTCTGGTCCGTGCCAACTTGAGTCCCCTCCGGGGCGACGGGCGCATCTTGCGCAAACAGCGGCACCGCTGACACAAGAAGTAGTCCCAGGAATCCCCAAGCCAAGCCCGCTCTGCATATCCGCTTCATAAAGACCTCCCAGCAAGTTTTCCAGATGGATGAGCTACCCCGCCACCGCCCCATTCACTAACATCGCAAGCGCGCTGCGGCCAGTAAGCAATCCTGCCCGCGTCATTCACGGCGCGTAATTGTCAGTACTGACAGTCACATGCACTCGGCGACAATCCACGCCGTAATCGCTGCGCCCGGCGGCTGGCAAGCCCTGTAACTATCAGAAAACAAAAAGCCTACCTCTTCCCGTTTTGAATGTGACCTCACGGTAACCTCCCCTCCTCGAAATTCCTTGCGGGCCATGTTGGTTCAGAGCAATTCTTTCGTGGGGTGCGTGTGGGTTTGCTGAGGTTTTTCTCCTGGATTGGAGGCACGCGCGGCCGCCGATTTCTTCAGAAGGCGGGCAAAAAAATGATCGGTTTGCTGCAGGATCAACGCCGGGCGCAGCGTTTGCCGATTTACCTGCCGGTGCAGGTGTATGGCAAGCTGGACGGCGTGCCGTTTTCCGAGGCCACGGAAACCATTAACGTCAGCGCTTGCGGCGGCCTGGTCCCGATTTCCGCCGGGGTCGTGCGCGCGCAAAAATTAATTTTGACGAATCTGCAAACGAACCAGGATCTGCCCTGCCGCGTCGCGCGCCTGATTCGCAGCGAACGCGGTCAGCTGCTGGCGGGCCTGGAATTTCTGCAATCCGCGCCGGGATTTTGGCGCTCCTCTCCCGCCACCGCTAACGACTGAGCGCAGCTCGCACTCCTCCAAAGCAGACATTGCCCGCCTCTCGTTTCAATCCCGCGATTTGTTATCCAACATTGGAATCTTTACGATGTAGACTTGCCTGCATGCGAATATTGTATTTTTTCCGAATTGCAGTCCAACGGTTGCTGCCACACGAACGAGGTGACGGGATGCTGAAGCGCTCCACACGCCTGACGACAGGCGTGATCACGTCGTCGAATGTTGCCCGTTGCCAGCTGCGCAGCTTCCATCGCATTCCCGTCGAGCCCATAGCGCATATCCTGATTCTCGCGGCTCTCCTGCTCGCAATATTTGCACCGCCCGCGCCTGCGCAGACGCAGCAAGCCACCTCTGCGCCCGCAGCAACGCACACCTCGTCACCCACAGCACCCTCGCCCTCCGGTCCGACCCAAGACTACCTCGTCTACGTTGTCTGCGAATCCGCGGACAAGCTCGTGCTCCTGCGCTTCGGCCCGCACGGCTTTCAGATCGAACATGAAACTCACATCGGCCTGCTGCCCGTGGATATCAATGGCCCGCACGGAATCGCCGTATCTCCAGACAAGCAATTCGTTTACGTCTCCGTAGGCCACGGCCGCCCGGACGGCTCCGCCTGGAAATTGAAGGCCGGCTCCGACGATGTAGTGAAGTACACGCCGCTCGGTTTATTTCCCGCCACCGCGGACATCTCCAAGGACGGCGAGTTTCTCTACGTCGCCAACGCCAACTTCCACGGTGACATGGTTCCCTCCTCGATCTCCGTGGTGGCCACCGAAGCGATGCTCGAGGTAAAGCGCATCACCACTTGCACTATGCCGCACGGCTCGCGCCTCAGCCCCGACGGCACTAAACACTATTCCGCCTGCATGATGGACGACATGCTCGCCGAAATTGATACCCGGAAATTCGCCGTTTCCCGCTACTTCGTGCTCTCCGTCGGAAAAGAAATGGGCATGCAAGGCGCGCCAGATTCGCAAATGAAAATGGCCGACCTCTCCTGCGTGCCCACCTGGGCGCAGCCTTCCAACGACGGCTCCGAAATTTACGTCGCGTGCAATAAATCCAACGACATCGTCGTCGTGGACGCGGCCTCCTGGAAAATGCTGAAGCGCTTCCCCGCCGCCAACGGCGTTTATAATCTCGCGATGACCAAGGACGGCCGCCTCATCGCCACCAACAAGCGCGACCAGTCCGTTTCCATCTTCGATCCGAAGTCCGGCAAAGAGTTGGCGAAGCTGCCGACCAAGCGCAAAGTCGTCCACGGCGCAGTGGTCACCCCGGACAATCGCTACGCATTCATTTCGGTCGAGGGCATCGGCTCCGATCCCGGCACGGTCGAGGTGATTGATCTCGCCACGCTCACCACTGTCGCCACTCTCGATGTCCCCACGCAAGCCGCGGGCATTGACTTCTGGAAAACGGAGCCAAGCAAACCGTAGAGCGGCCACCGCGACTGGTTCCACCGCGCGATCTTCTGGCATTTCACGCCGCGCATCGAACCCGTTGGAATGCTGCGCAAGCGCCTTCTAAGACAGCACTCCTGTGGAATTCTGGCACGATGGAGGGCCAAAAATGCGTCGCCGTGACGCCCTAGCTACCCTTCAAACCATTGATACACAACGGCTTACATAGATATGCGTACTATTCCTCACACAGTCCGTAAAATTCACAGGCTCGCGCTGGAATTCACAGGATGAGGCTACCCTCGCGCTTCCGAAAATTGTATAATGTAGCTTCCTACCAGTAACTAATTAATCTCGAATTGAGGTGTCCCGTGAACCAAGTCATCGCAACCCAGCAATACTCTGGAGTCTATTGCCGCGCCTGTGGAGAGCCGGTTTCATTGCCCGCCAGGGCGGAAAAAGCTTTGCTCGCACAGCAAACGGAGGCTCCCGATTCTGGAGCCGAAAACCAGCCTGTGGTGTTCAATTTGCGCTGCAAGGCTTGCGAGAAGGAAAATTTCTACGGTGTAAAAGATGTGGTCAAGATCCTCGGCACTCCGAGGGCTGCGAGGCCTAGCGCACGCGCTGCGGGGTCTCTGATTCGTCCGGACATCAAGATCGCGCGAACCGCGAACGCCTAAAAGTTTTCCCGGCGGCCGCTTTTTGCAGCGGCCACCTTTCGAATATCCTCATATTCTAATCGCTCATCGCTCTCAGCTGTTCCGCTTCCACACATTCCGCGAACCGCTAGCAATCGCGATCGACCCTCCAGTCGCGCCACGCGAAGCCCGGCCAAAACTTTAGAAACGGTAGTTGAATTCCGTGAATCCCAGCGCTCCGTTGGCGTCTGCGGGATAAATTGCTTTGATCACGTCGCCGCCTTGCGCCCAACCGAAGTAAAGCCCCAGAGAAATTCCGTTCTTCCAGTTGTAGTCGGCGCTGATGTCATACAGGTTGGCCAGCTTCGACCCGCCATTGGAAGGCCGTCCGCTGTAGCCAAACGTCCAGGGTTGGTACGCGCCACCGCCGGTGTACCACAGGTCCGCGGAGCTCGATAGCCACAGCCCATGAACGTCGCTTCGTATCGTGAATGTCTTCGTGGGGCGCAGTATCACTTCGCCGAAGACGTCGCGATTGTTCATCGAATTGAAGAATGGAAACCGGGCGTATTGGCGCGGAGTGGGCAGCACCGAAAAAAACGTCCCGTGCGTTCCGTCGTTCGGGTTGCCATCGCCGCTTGATTCGTCGAACCCCGCGCGGAACCATGGACGCACGCGCTCCAGTACCTTTGGGTTGAAAACCGACTTCGATCGCGCCCGCGCCTGATTTTTGTGCCAGCTCTCCCCATTGCCCACTCTGTAAAGCGCCCCAACCCAGCAGATCAATGGTGCCCCCGCTAGTGTTGGTCGCCATGATGTAATGTCCGCCGTAAGTGCCGATGGCGATGGCGTCGTGATCGGCGGCGCGCACCGCTGCGGGCCGGTTATCCGTTTTGAGCACGTTGCGATCGTCGTAGTAAAATATTCCAAACGCTCGCCACTCCGCGTGGCTCGATCCGAATTCCATCTGTTTGGTCACAGACACGTAAGTAACCGGCGTGGTCACCCAGCCCCATCCGTCCACTTGAAAAACGCCCCGCGTCGGAATCGTGCTCACCGCCGTGAAGTTCCACGGCCCATTCGAATACTGATAGTGCAGGCCATCGAAGCTGCGCATCACATCGGTATAGCCGAACGTGCCAATCAGGCGCTGGGCGATGCGATCATTCTTCAGGATGGCCAGCGTCGGATCCTTGGGCTTTACCTCGCCGCCGTCGGTGAATTCGAAACGCCCAAATTGCAAACTGGAGTGATCCCATTTGTAGCGTATGTACGCTTGCTTGGGGAAAATGAACGCCGTGTACTGAGTGTTGTCGTTGGCGGCGTAATAATTTCCTCCCAGGCCCAGTTGACCCTGCGGCGCCGGAACCACCGCCCCGTTCGGTAGACCCAGCAGCACCGGCACGGCCATCTCGATGTTCCAGTCGTATGTCTGTTTCTTTTGCGAAAAGGAAAAGCGCATCAGAGTGCCGGAGAACGCATAGAGGTTTTGTCCCTCGGCCGGCTCAAACCAGTCCCAGGCCTCCACCCGCTCGCGGATACTTGCCAGAAAACGTGACTCCGTCAATTACTATGGGAGCCGGCTGCTCGGACTGCGCCATCGCGGGCGCGGCAAGCAATAGCATCACGAAAAATGCCCAGAGCGTTTTCAATAGCTCCTCCGAAAAATTGGGTTACACCGCGATGCCCCGCAACTCCCGCCAATTGTTAGGCGTCTACTGCCGCGTTTCGGCAAGCCGGAAATCTTCATCACCGGCTCGAAATCCCGGCGGCACATAAGCGCAGATCGAACGAATCAGCGAATTACCAGCCAAAAGTGGCGTGATTGTAGTACGCAGAAAAACTCGGGCAATAATGCAAAGATACTACTGTGCAGTGGCGGGGAAAGATGGGACGAGGCGTGCATAAAAAAGAGTGCTGAGCGCGCGGGAGCAACTCCTGCCGGGTAAAGCGCTGCGTCCACGGAATCCGGCAGGATTGGAAACCCAGCAAGAAATTCCTTACCCGGTCCCAATCCTGCCCAGCTCCAAATACAACGGCAAGTCTCGAACGACTACTTATTACCCGCGGATTCCTTCGACTCATTACGCGGTGAATTCTTCTGCAACACTCTCACCAGGTGTCGGCCGGACGGCGGAACTCCCACTTCTCCGCCCAGCACGATTTCGCGAGCCGTGAGTTTGCGGCCATATACATCAAATGTGGCGTCATCGTCCGGGCGCAGCGTGGAGCCTTCCAGAGAAATTCCCGCAAAAAGACCACGCGTGCGCGAATAGCTCAGAATCTCCGACCGCATGTACGCATCGGTATCCGCGGAGGCGTCGCGGCCCACGGGACCTGCTGCGACGGACGCATCTCCGCCCAGCTTCACCTTGCTGCTCAGAATTGACTGCGCCCCTCTGTCGTTCATCACCAGCAGCACCAGATCGGTGGCCTGTCCGCCAATCTGGAATCCAAAGCTGCCGCCTTCCAGAGCCATCATCGCCGGCGCTCCCCACGGTCCGCGAAATTCCTTGCCGGTACGGCAAACCATCGCGCCGCGGCCATAGCTGGCGCCCACCACGAAAGCCGCCTTCAGTACGGACGGAAACACGATCACGCATTCCGCTTTTTCCATCACATCGTGCGGGATACTGTCCGGTACGTTCATAATTTCCTGCATCACCACCCCGGAATTTTCCAGCCGCTTTTGTTCCTTGTTCTGAGCCTGAACTGTAGTTGCTGCGAACAGTCCCAAACACACCACCAGTATTAAATTGCGTATCATTGCTGACCTCCATGATCAGAAGAGTTGTGGCCGCGGAGCTTGTGCTCTCCGTAACCTTTGTGAGGGCGCTCTGAATCCACGCCGTGAACCGGAGCCGGCGTTGCGTGAAAATTGTTCGCCCGCTATCCCCGGCAGGAACCTTCCGTTAAGATTTTTGCTTTGCGCCCGCGACGAGTAGCACCACCCCGCCCAGCAGCGCCAGGCCCCCGATGATCGGCGGCAGTGGTATCTGTTCTTGCGTGTCCTTCGTCGCGTGGATCGGTCCCACATCCAGTACTTTTTCCCGGTGCGTGTAAGTGATGCCCTGGTAGGCCAGCGCCAGCGCCCCCAAGACCACCAGCAGAATCCCTACCAGAGACATTGATTTCATAATCTCAGCTCCGTCCTTAGGAAGTCAGGCTGCGGCCCTGGAACAGCCGAATTACTAGCACCACCACCGCCAGAACTAACAGCAGGTGAATAAATCCACCCATCGTGTACGAAGTGACGATCCCCAAGAGCCATAAAACAACTAAAACCACGAAAATTGTCCAAAGCATTTTGACCCCTTATTCCTCTTGTAGTGTGCAAGTTCGAAGCCGAGTCGGGTGCTGCATAGCGCGCCGCCCAGCCTGCGAAGCAGCTCTCTCACTCCACGGCTTTCAGATTAGTTGGAACTGCCGCAGGTAGCTGTTCACTTGTGCACATAATTCAGCAATCGTCTGCCGGTCACTTGGAAGCGCTGGCTGTGACGATAGGTGCCGGAATCACCAGCCTCAGCTGATCCAGATCAGCCAATACGTCTTGCCAGCGGGCATCGTCCTTCTTTGTCTCGATCGCAACGGAAATATCCGAGTAGAAGTTCAGAATATTCTCGCGCAGGCTTGATGAAGTCCGATCGAATTTGCTCTTGGTCAGTTGCGCCAGCAGCATTGCGTAGGTTTCATCCGTCAGCGTGTACTCTGCGGCCAGGGTCTCCTTGCCGCTATCGAGATCCCTGTTGTCCAACTCCAGCGAGCCTGCTCCCACTTCTTGCAGAAAAGCCCGGTATTGGTCCACCGTCGTATTGATGCTTTTAAAATACAAGTTCTCCGTTTGCTCAGTCGGGCTGTTGAACGCCATCGCTTTGAACGGTCCGATTTTCGGGCAGTACCGCAGCAGAGCGGAGAATACGCGAGTCTTAAACCCCGCCTTCGCATAGTCCTTTCCCCAGTCCTTTTCATAATCGGAGCGCGAAAGACGGTAGAGGAACTTCTTCTTTTCAAAATTTGGCGACTCCTTGATCAGGTCCTTCTTGTGAGTGCGCAGCGCGATCTGCGTCAATTCCGGGATCATGCGACTCACCGAATAGCGATAGCAACCGACGGCCAGGTCCTCATCGGCGAGCACGTCCTTCAGTTCCAATCCGTAGACGATCGGAAACGTCCGCTCCAGCAGAGGCTTGGACACCTGGAATCCGATGAAATCGTGATACTGCTGTGATGCGTAGCGATTCTTCGACACCTGGACCATGTCAAATCCGAACTCCGTCTTCAAATGCGCTGTGTGATCCTGCGCGTACTTCACCGAATCTCCGTACTTGGCGCGTAGCTTCGGATACTGCATCGCCACCGCCTCGTTCACCGCGGGGTGTCCCGCGATATCGGACGCGTAATGCGCCAGCGCCCCCAGCGCAAAGGCGTACTCATTCGCATCCTGACTCTGCGACAGCAACTCGCGCACGAAATCGCCGCTGCGCACGTAGTGCACCAGGTTGCTGAATTCCACGCTGCCGAATGGATAGTATCCGAGGTCCTGGATGACGGCTCCGCCATAGGCGTAGCCATGAGCTTCTGTGAGCTGCTGTTCCGTAAGGCTTGGAAATCGCTGCAGCAGCAGGGGGCGCAGCTCATCCGTCCATACCAGGTCCACGATCTCCTCGTGGGTGAGCACGGAATACGCGAAGGTCGGAACATTCCACAGAAGCAAGGCGAGAATGACCGCCGCCACGCGGACCGCCCCCCGCGCCTGGTTACCGGGCACGAAACGTTGCCAGACGCGCGTCCGAGTCTGATTTCCGGAGCTCATAGACCAGTTTCTTCGCTTCTTTCACTCGTTCTTTGTAAAACGTGGGACTCATCAACGCCTGGTTCACGCCCGCGCCCAGCTGCTTGCGGATGCGCTTCTTGGACAAGAACAGAGACAGGGCCGTGTACGTCTTGATCTCTTTCTCGATAAACCTGACGGCTTGTTCTTGCGTGTCACGCATCGTCCACCTCCGGCCTCACAGACGCTTGCGAGCCGCGCCCAGCGCGCTCACGTCTACGAACGCCGCAGAATTTAAATGCGACCAAGAAGAACCAGAATTACCACCACGAGCAGCACCAATCCCAATCCGCCCGTCGGGAAATAGCCCCACCCGCGGCTGTGTGACCAGCGCGGGAATGCGCCCACCAGCGCCAGGATCAAGAAGATAATCAGTATCGTTCCGAGCATTTTCGTCTCCGGTTTTCTGTCCGATTGATGTAGGCACCAAACTCTTCGGTTCTGCTGCGCGGCAGGGGCGACGCAATCCGCAGCGATCACCATCGCCCCTGAATCTGGGTTGCAAATTCCGCTTACAACGTACGCGTTGCCAGGACGGTTAGAGCACCACACTGATCGAAACACGAGCGCCGGGATAGTACGGGTTGCACAGGTAATACCCGCCGTCTATGTAATCAACGTACACGTCGTCCGTGTAGTACCACTCCACCGGCCACGGCTGCACAAATCCGAACCAATATCCGCCGTACTGAAAACGCGAAT
Source organism: uncultured Acidobacteriota bacterium (assembly GCA_963742475.1). Taxonomy (GTDB): domain Bacteria; phylum Acidobacteriota; class Terriglobia; order Acidiferrales; family UBA7541; genus Palsa-295. Next base: position 276,190 of record CAVULY010000002.1, read on the forward strand.
ATCCTTCGACCATCACCGGCTGGCTGATGACGAACACGTGCTCGTGGCCAAAATTGGAATGGAAGCGATCATCAGGAATCCGACCGCTGCCTCTCGCGCTCAAGCGCAGCGCCGGCACGTCGTGTTGCCGTTGCACTTCGGATTGAGTCCGCTGCGCATGCTGCTGATTGCTTGATTTGTTTTGTTGTTGCTGAGCCTTGGCTTGTTCTTGCTGTTGAGGCTTGGCCTCTTCCTGCTTCCCAGCCTTGGTCTGCTGTTGTTTTGCAGGCTGCGTCGCTTCTTGCTTCGCGGGTTTGGCTTCCTGCTGCTTTTCGGGCTTAGCCGCTTCCTGTTGCGCCGGCTTGGCCTGTTCTTGTTTTACAGGTTTTGCTTCCTGTTCTTTCGCCGGCTTTGCCGCTTGCTGTTTTTCGGGCTTAGCTTCCTCTTGGTGCTGCTCCTGACGAGCGTAAGCACTGGCCGTGCTGCCCAGTAACAAAAGCAAAGCCGCCGTGCTGAGTACTCCGAATCGTTTCATAAGTCGTGCCTCCATTAGTCCAGATAGAGCAAATCTCCGCGCAGGCGCTCTTCGCGTCTCGCACGTTGCTTCCTTCACCGCGTAACGCATCGTTGTTGCTCTGCTGCGATGGTCCGGTAATGCGCCGATGCGGCGCAGCTCATTCCCCTGCCATAAATTCAGAATTTGTTACGCCCCAACCCGCATATGGGACAGTGAATGAAACAGTCCAAAAATGTTCAGCAGCCACAACACCGTGGCAATCACCACCACCGCGTTCAAAATGGACTTGATCGACCCCGCCATCGGTATGAAGTTGTTCACCAGCCACAGCAGCACTCCTACCACCACCAGCACCAGCAACACTTGAAGTAACGGCATAACCTTTTGACCCCCTTCTCTTTGCAGGCAGACACTCCGGCCCGTCCCAGGTTTCCCTACCCAATTTCTGTCTAGTTTCTGGCCAATCTCTGGCCAATCTCTGGTTTGACGTAAGGCCTGTTACCGGCGGCTGGAGTGGGAGGAACCTGCGAACTCCGGTGTTCTTCAGGTGAACGCGCTTGGACCCAATTTACCGTTCGTCCAATTGCCTCACCAACAGCAACATCTTAGAGAAGTCCTATACCCATATCTGTTCACTACTGCACACAATGCGGATATTAATTGCACCACGGCGCAGCAGTGCTAAAATGCCAGCCAGGAAGAGGCCCGCAGTCATGCCCAGCAAAGCCAAAAAGCGCGTCAAAATCAGCGCCACGAACAACGGTAAGAAATTATTCAACGCCCAGGATTTTCTCGATTCCGCCGGCGTCGCCCGCAAAGTCACCGAATTTCAGAAAAAGCAAACCATCTTCTCGCAGGGCGACGTCTGCAAAGACGTCATGTACATCCAGAAAGGCGCCGTCCGCCTCTCCGTCGTCAACGAAGCCGGCAAAGAAGCAGTCGTCGCCGTCTTGGGCCCCGGTGATTTTTTCGGCGAAGGTTGTCTCGCCGGCCAGCCCATCCGCATCGGCACCGCCAGAGCCATCGCGCCCACCACCGCCCTGGTCATCGAAAAATCCGAAATGATCCGCGTCCTCCACGACGAGCACGCCTTCTCCGACCGCTTCATCACCTACATGCTCTCGCGCAACATCCGCGTCGAAGAAGATCTCGTTGACCAGCTCTTCAACTCCAGCGAAAAACGCCTCGCGCGCACGCTCCTACTCCTCGCCCGCTACGGCACCGAAGACAAACCGCAGCGCGTCCTCCCGAAAATCGCCCAGGAAACGCTCGCCGAAATGGTCGGCACCACCCGCTCCCGCGTCAATTTCTTCATGAACAAATTCCGCAGGCTCGGCTTCATCAAATATAACGGCGGCCTGCAGATCAACACCTCGCTCCTCAGCGTCGTGCTGCACGATTAATTTAAATTTCTACGGCACCAGCACAATTTTTCCATACGCGCCCGGCGCCAGCAGCTCCGTATGCGCCCGCGCTGCCTCCCCCAGCGGAATTTCCTGCCCGATCACCGGCCGCAACGATCCATTCTCCAGCCCCGCCACCAGCGCCGAATGAATGCTGTACAACTCCTCCGCCGTCGCGTTCCACAAACTCATCGCAAAAATCGCGCCATCGCGTCCCATCAAATCCCGCGGCGAAATCTCCGCATTCCCGCGGCTCCCCACCACCGATACCCGTCCGCCAGGAGCCAGTATCCCCAGATCCCGCCCCAGATTCACATTCGCCAGCATCTCCAATATCAAGTCGTACCCGCGCCCACCCGTCGCCGCCATCGCTTCCTCAAAATGCCCAGCCGCGGAATGATCCAGCACCACGTGCGCGCCCTCCGCCAACACCAGCGCCCGCCCTCGCTCCGATCCCACCGTGCCAATCACCCGCAGCCCCGCCGCGCGCGCCAGTTGCACCGCCGCAATTCCCACGCCCCCGCTCGCGCCATGCACCAGCAAAGTTTCCCCGCCCACCGCGTGCGCCCGTTGAAATAGCGCGCGATACGCCGTCGCATACGGCACATGCATCGCCGCCCCCTGCGCAAACGTCACATTCCCCGGCAGCGCAAATAGCGACGCCTCCTCGCACAGCGCCAGCTCCGCATACGTCCCACTCAAGCTCCCCGCCACGTACACGCGCTCCCCCACTTTGAAACGACGCGCATCCGGCCCCACCTCTTCCACCGTCCCCGCTCCGTCCGTCCCCGGCGTATACGGCAGCGCCGGCTTCCGCGCATACACTCCCGCGCGTATGTACGTCTCCACCGGATTCACTCCCGCCGCGCGTATCCGCACCACCACCTGCGCGCCCGTCGGCTTCGGATCCGCCATGTCCTCCAACCGCATCACTTCCGGCCCGCCAAATTTTTCCACGCGTATCGCTTTCATAAACTCTCCGTCCTCACTCTGAAGTTTCACTCACGAATCACAGTTTCAATCACGATTTACAATTTCAACAAAGTCGGCGCCTGCCTTCCCCCCAGCACCGCGTCAATATTATCCAGCGCCAGCATCCCCATCGCCGTATTCGTCTCCAGAGTCGCGCTCCCCACATGCGGCAGCAAAAATGTATTCGCCATCCCCGCATACGCCGGATGTATGTTCGGCTCGCCCTCGAACACATCCAGCCCCGCCGCGGCCACCCGCCCCGTCCGCAGCGCCGCGATCAACGCCTCATCCTCCACCAGCCCTCCCCGCGCCGCGTTCACCACAATCGCTCCCGCCGGCAGCAGCGCAATCGCCTCCGCATTCAGAAAATGATGCGTCTCCGGAGTGTGCGGCGCCTGCAAACTCAAAAACTCGCTCACCCGCAGCAAATCCCGCGCATCCGCGTGATACACCGCGTCCCCCGCCAGCTCCTCCGCCAGCACGCCCTCAGAAAGTCGCTTGCGATTGCAGTAGTGGATCTTCATCCCAAACGCCCGCGCACGCCTCGCCACCGCCTGCCCGATCCGCCCCATTCCATAAATCCCCAGCACTTTCCCCGTCGGCTGCCATCCCAACAGCGGACCCTCGGTTCTCTTCGCCCACGCCCCCGTCCTCAATATTTGTTGCGATTCATACGCCCGCCGCGATGCCCCCAGCAGCAGCAGCATCGTCAAATCCGCCGTCGCATCCGTCAGCACCCCCGGAGTATTCGCGATCGGTATCCCTCTCTCCGCCGCCGCCCGCAGGTCAATATGATCGTAGCCCACCGAAAATGTCGCGATCACTTTCACCGACCCCGGCAGCCGCCGGAAGAATTCCCCATCCAGCCTCAGCGGCGGATTGAAGAAAAGCGCATCCGCCCCCTCCAGCGCGCGCAACACCTCCTCCCGCAGTCCTCTCGCACTCCCTCCGCATCCCTCGCGCTCCGGCGACTCCCTCGCCACCCGCCGCACCGTATAATCCCGCGCAATCCGCGCTTCCACATCCTTCGTGTACTGATAGTTCAGCACCAGTATTGGTTTGCCAGTTGCTTCATTCATTGACGTGTTCAAATCGGCCGCCCTTCGGTATGGCTTTCCCGCTTCGCGCACGGATTTTACCTGATTCGCGCGTGGCACAGGCAATCTTGCCTGTGCTCTTTGCCTTTGCATTGCCTTCTCATGCTGCGCGCGCAACGGCAAAAGCAGCCGCACAGCCATCCACCGCCTTTCAGTTAGAATTATCCGAATTCACCGGAGGAGCCCCACGCAATGAGCTTTCTCGTACGCAAGGCAGCCCCAGAAGACGTCCCGCGACTGCGCGAAGTGATTGACGCTTCGGTGCGCGGCCTGCAAGCGGCGGATTACACGCCGGCGCAGATTGCCGGCGCGCTCCACTCCGTCTATGGAGTGGATAGCCAGCTCATCGCGGACGGAACCTATTTTGCGGTGGAGGTTGTGGTGGAGGTCGCGGTGGAGGTCGCTGACACAAGCCCGGCCACACCAGTGATCGTCGCCTGCGGCGGTTGGAGCAAGCGCAAGCGACTTGCCTGAAAGGAAAATGTAGCGCTCGGGTGGCAACCGGGAATCTTTGTAGGTCATGGCTTCAGCCACGACATCAGCGCAACAAAGTCAATTCGGCTTTAGCCGCTGAAGTACGGATTTTGAACTTGCGACGCTCACTCTGTACGAGTCGCGCCACCGCCAGCTGGCTGCAGCGGGGCGAGGCTGGGGCACGCGGACAATCCAGAGACTAGTCTTCGGCGGGGTGGACGGGTGCGGCGTCTGACTATTTCAACCTGCTTTCACAGTTCCTATCCGATGAATCCCGTGCTGCGCTAGCACCGTGTAACCGGAAGTCTCAGGTCCCATCGAAAACAAGTGGTAGCGACCGCAGACGGTTATTTACTCTAAAATTTACAGCCCGCCCCACAACGAGAACGTGATCGCCGGTCTGTAAGGAAGTTTCTTTCACCATCTCTATATTGGCGATGGCGGCTTGCCGGCCGGAACACCTATCCGTTCGCTCCGAACTAGCTGGATTTTCAGCTCCTTCACTTTGTCAACCTTACTGATGGACTCAGTTCCACAGTAAAGTGTCTCGTGGGCCAGGTCGGGGCCAGGCACACATAGCACGTATTCCTTGGCACTTTGGATGAGGTCATAACTAGCGTTAATTTTCTGGATCGCAATCGCCAACATTGGCGGCTTATATGAACAGTACATCGAGAAACAGAGCGTAATAATATTTACGCGACTCTCACTGGGAATCGGAATGACGCCCAGCAATATTCGAGAGGGTTGAAAGTATCGGCGAAACTGCTGCCGGGATAGCGAGACAAAGCTTGAATGTGATTTCATAATCTCTTCAGCTTCGTCCACAATTTGGGCAAGCCATATGAGATCAATACCGTGAATCCCACGGCGACAAATGTGCGGACCGCGAAGTTAGCTTTGTCTCGAACCCAAGCGTTGAAGTTGGCAAGCAATAGCAACAGAGGCCAGCACGAGGAGAAGCCTAATAACGCGACTGACACTCGACGTTGGCGTCGCGATAATTCAGCCAGTTGACTGCCGCCAGCGGGTAGGCGGCTAAGGTCCTCAATCAAATCGTTGCTCGTCGCAGCGCTGCATTCCAACTGCGTCCCAAACTTTGTTGCCCGGAACGATTCCAAACGCTGTTAAGGCCCCTCGCCGCTCCCTGCTGATAGGCTTGTCGTACTGGTTCCGAAAGTTTATAAAGAAAGAGCCGTGCGATTGGGTCATTCTGATGAAGCCTTACGACGCGATGGGACAAGTTCGTAACTGTTGTGTATAGAGAACCATTAAATCCCGGATCAACATACGTATTTTCGGGTATTAAAGACTCAAAAAACATCAACCCCCGCGCGACAGTAAACCCTAATACGCAGTCGGGTAAGCGTAGCATCTCGGTCGAGTACAGTTTCGCCGTATCTCCCGGCATTAGGTCGAAATGATCTCCAGTGTGCAAGTCTCTGACAGCGAAATCCCTTCCCTCCTCGGCATTTGCTCGGCTCGCGCTAGCGATTTCAACTTTAGTGCCTAATCGCAACGTGTAACTGGCATGGCGAATACAGTTCGCATCCCAGCTCCCAGGGACGATCAGATCTTCGTTTTCCAAAGCAAGTCGAATCTGAGCGTCGGTTAGAAACCCCTGTGGGATTGGGAGCCGATCAATCCATTCATAGCTCTCCTCCGTCAAGTGTTTGGGAGCGGCGAATAGAATACGATTAAAAAGGGCTGGCAAATGACTAAAGTCCAGGTAAGTTGACCATTGAGTTAAGTTGAAAGTTCCGATCTGGTTGGAAAATGTATCTCAATCACTAGAATAGAGGGCGGACAAACGGGTCACAGGTACGCAAAGTTCATGCCGACCGTAACTAGGAAATTACTCGCGGTGGAGATGCAAGTTTACGGCACTTGATCGCGCGTCAATCGTCGGAAGAAGGGTGAACTCACGGCCTTTCAGGCTCAATGAGTTGAGCCTCAAATTCGATCTCGAGATCAACCAACTCGCCACAGTTGGAGCATCTCAGCGGTTCAAAGAAGATTCTCTTCCGGGTAAAAAACCAAATCAGGTGATGGTAGAAATCATTGAGAGCGTGGTGGGTGAGATGCCATTCCCTTGATCCGTGATCGAAATAATCCGCCGCCAACGTACATATTTTCCGGAAGTCTACATATAGCTCTTCTTGGGTGCCCGGAAAGGCCTCAAGCGGGAAGAATCGAGGGGACTTACCTTCACGGATCGCATCAACCATCAAGATTTCGGTCTGTGGGACTTTTATATCTTTCAATTCAGACAGCGAGAACACCGGAGCAATAAGCCGAGTCTCGCTTATGAAGCGAACTCTCCTCTGATCATCCTCAACCTCGCTTCCCCAGGTCAGGAATATCGCTCTTGCAATTTTCGCATTCGCAAGCACTTCTTCGCCTGGCGGCCGAAAATTAATTGGAGGGCTAATACCTGGCTGGCCGACCTCAAGGATTTCTCTAAGTTCTCCCTTTATTCTGCCTTGAAATCCCTTTGGAAGGGTGTGCGAGGGTTTGCGTGCGATCCTGAGCGGCTTCTGTGTCCTTATGTAGGGAAGACTCTTGAAGATGTCGCCCGGAGAAAGCAACGAGCCTGGTTTCTCGTAGAAGGACTCGGGCATTCCTCGTTCGCCTAGCGATCGACAAAATCATCGGGATCGAAAAATGTCCCTTCTTCGGGAGAGGCCAACAGGTCTAAGTGGGTCACGAACGGAAATCGGCGGGCAGCTGTTGACGGCACCTTTGTCAGATCCGCGTAGCTCGGAAGCGTTAGAGTGACAGAGGACGTATTGGAAGCTTGTTCGGTAATATTCGGCGCTGTAAGTAGCAACACTATTTCGCAGCTCATAGGTACCTCGCAACCAGCTTCCGATGATTTTTGCTTCAGTGGCTGACTCATCAAAGCCCGTTAGGCATTCAAGAGCAAAAGCATCCAAGAGTGGTACACCGATGGTTACTGTGGAGACAAATGAGTTCTGCTGAGGAGGCGCGGATATGATGCTACTGACACTGGGAGCAGCAAACCGATCTTCGCGACAGTGCTGGTTATCAAGCATTGTTTCCACCTCGCATTCGGCTTATCACCTTCTCCGCCACGGTGGATATAAACGCTTGGTAGATGAATCCGTGGGCTTCATCCAGCCATTCCGGGAATCTTCTCAGATCGAAATCTTTCGGGTCACTGATAGAGAAATCCAAATCGAGGAGAGCGCCGATCTGACCCTTTCCGGTTTGAGCAGGAAATGCAACAGCGAGTGCAAGGCTTCCAAGACTCCCATAAGGAGAAGACCAATCGCACCGAGGTCTCCTGAGATGGTCGCGGGAGCGTCTCCGGATATTCAAGGCGATAGTTGAAGTAGTCGGAGAGTGTTTCGGTACTCATCGAACCAGCGATGTGGTTGATATATCTGAGGCCAATTCTCGACGGACTGCCTGGGTTAGCCACTGCCTGATATTGTTCCAGCACGCTCAGAATCAAATCTCTAAATACTTCGAAGCCCGGATACACCGGAAGGATGTTTACAGTTAGCAGCCGAGGGCCCGTTTGCACCAGCGCGTTTGGCGTCTGGCTCTTGAATCTGTGAAGGGGCACCGGGGGTAGTATCATCTGGTCGGATAAACCAGCCATGATCGAGGCCGTCGGAAGAACTTCATGCTCCGGGAAACGCGACCTGAGTCGCTCCATCATCGCGCCAGGAACGACCGTATAGGACGAGCCGGAGGCGAATCGAAACTCACAAACCGCCTCGATGACGGCCGGATTCCTCAATTTATCGGTCGGTGCCCTTCTAGACGCGTCTCCTGTCTTTCGAATTTCGGTAGTCATAGTCTGCTTACTTTAATCCGTTTGAGCCATAAATCACTTAAATGGTTATTTCTGCAAATTTCACGGAGCCGACCCGGGGGTCGGACGACATCTGCTACTCGGGATGGCTCGGATGTAACATCGGACGCGATCGACTTTTGGCGCGAGTGCCGGAACCCAAACGCGTCTCGGTTCATAGAAGCACGCGGCTTTCCCCTTGGAGAAGGAGGGGTATTTTAACTTGAGAAATATCCCACGCTTGCCCGTTCGCAGCAAGCGCTTTCCAGTTTCTTGATTCCAAGGCGTTCTTGCGCGCTGTAGTGCGATTTAAAAAACCTGTACCACGCCTGTTCGCCGCAACTGGTGCAGGTTTCGTGCGATTTCGGGCGCTCGTAATGGTTCTGGACCAGTTCTGTACCAGCGTACAGCTGTTATCGCCGCGCCTTCGCGCTACATTCCAATGGCAACCAAAATATGAAAACGTACACACGATCGAGCGGGCCCCTTCGAACCGGTCCCGCAGTCGCGGGACCGGTTCCCAAAATGAAACTTCCCGCCGCGACAGGACCCGCCCCATTTCCATGCCATCTCTGCGCGTTTTTGCATAATTCTAATCGCTACACCAAATTATTAAAAACGGCTGCAAATGACTGAAAACAAACAAAAGCGACCCGTTCTAATCGCTACGATTTGTCCCATTTTTCGCGATTCCGGGCGCGTTATGCATAATTCTAATCGGTACAGCCCTCCGATTAGAAACGGTCGCAAATGACTGAAAACAAACATCAGCGACCCGTTCTAATCGGTACGATTCGTCCGTTTTTTTTCTTCGAGGCGTGGAAATGCATAAAGTGCGATGCGCCAAGCCGTCATCCTGAGGAGCGCAGCGCTGCGACGCAGGATCTCTCTTCGCTTTTTCCGCCGTGCTTGGCGCCAATGGCAATGCGTTATGATTACAAAGAGGATCAAACACCACGTGAAACTTCCATTGCCGGCTGGTTCGTTTGCAGCTTACCTATTCGATTGCGACGGCACGATTGCCGATTCCATGCCGCTGCACTACGTCGCCTGGAAGCAGGCCCTTGGGGAATGGGGTTGCACATTTGACGAGAAGCTCTTCTACGCTTTGGGCGGCATGCCTACAGCGGAGATCATTGCCATGCTCAACCAGCAGCAGGGGCTGAACATGCCGGTGCAACCGGTGGCCGCAAGAAAGGAGGACATCTATTTCGAGCTGCTGCCGCAACTGAAAGCGGTCCCTGAAGTGGTGGAGCATATTGACGCGCAGCACGGCCGGATTCCCTTCGCGGTTGTTTCCGGCAGCACGCGCGAATCGGTCACCGCATCGCTGGATTCGCTGAAGCTGCTGCATAAATTCGACGTGCTGGTCTGCGCCGGAGACTACCGCAAGAGCAAGCCGGACCCGGAAGCCTTTCTGCTGGCCGCCGCCAAGGTAGGAGTCGCGCCGCAAAGCTGCCTGGTCTTCGAAGACACGGACATGGGCATTCAAGCAGCGACGGCGGCGGGAATGGCCTCCGTGAGGGTCCCGCCGCCGTGGGAAAGGGGCGCTAGCTGATGCAATTCACGTTTTCATCCGCCACTAACTTTTCCGGGCGACCAGCACAAACTCGTCCGCAGACTTCAGCGGAACGTTGGTTTCGCCGTCGTCCCACTGGATGCTTACCAGCTCGTGGCCTGCTTGTGCTGCCACCACGGCCGTCACCGTCCCGGGTTGCTCCGATTTGCTTTTCACGTAATCGCCCAACTTGGGGGCTTCGCCACTCCCGTATGACATTGGATCCTCCCTCAGAAAATGAAATGTGTCTTTGTGAAATTGGTTGTGGATTTGGAAGTCGCCCAAAACGCGCGCGGTGCAGGTGCAGTTGAAGCAGCTCCCATGTTTCTATCAGCGCGTTATAGGACGAACCGCGTGATTAAAGGTACGAGGTTTCGGATGGTGGAGCGCGACCTGCCGAGAAGAATAAGAATGGATCAACGGGAGAATCCGCAGCCGCAGGCAGAGCCAGCTTCGCCGGCGAGCCGCGGTGTAATGGACCATCTGCCGCAGCGTGCATCCCCGCGTCCGGCTGCGGCGGCAAACCAGCCACGCCAGCAGGCACGCTCGTGGCCGCAATCAAACTTGTGTGCGACTCGCGGAATGCTCCGGGAAACGCGCCAGGTTCCGCGCGCAGGAATCGGCCGTGCCCATCATTAAGCAGCACCGCGACGGGCTGCCGGAACCACGCGGTGGTGAAAACCAGGTCAACGGTGTGATCGCCGTTGACGTCGCGGGCTTCAATCAGCAGCCCGCCCGCAGGCGCGACAAGCCGTATGAATTGTCGCCCGGCGGTGGAGCACTGAAACTGGATCCAGTAGGTGCTGTCGCCCTCGGCGCCACGGCCAGGCTGAATCGAGGCCTGGTCGAAGTGATGATCGCCGTCAAAATCGGCGATCGCAAAAGTCAGTCCCGGCCCAGCCGCTGTGGCCGCTTGATTCTGAATCCCGCCCGCTTTCGCAGTGATGCTCCCCGCCACCACCGAGAGGAACAGCAAATTTAGGAACAGAAAAATTCCCCGCATCATCCACAAATTGTCGCGCCAGTTCTCGCGCAGGTTGCCGCGCAAGTTGTCCCGAAAGTTCTCCAGCGCGTCAAATCGCAGCTCGAATATGCGCGAGAATTCGGACAACACATCTTCCCCCGATTTCCGGTACGTTTCGCGACTATACCATCCGCGAACCCGCCGGAAAAGCACCCGTGCTTCAGAGTACTTCTGTCAGTTGATGGGAGTTGCGTTGCTCTGATCGAGCGCCATCGAGTTTGGCCCGGCTTTCAGCTGCACAGCTTGGCCCCAAGCGAGCGGCTGGTTGTTGTACCGCGTGGAGATCATCAGGTAGTAGGTTCCCGGAGGAACGCCGGGAAAGATCCCGTTGCCGCTCGCGTCCGCGCGGACCGCCGAAGCAGCGTCAGCCTTGATCGCGTCGGTGACCTTCTGGCATTCCGGCGACTTGTTGACGCAGATCGTGGCGACGTATTTGTACGGCGTCATTCCCGCAGGAACGGTCACGCCAGCTTTCGCGACTAGGTTCGCGTAGCTATTCCGCAGCAGCACATATGGACGTCCGCCGAGCGCGTTCGCCGCGCCCGCTTGCGCGGGCAGCTTCGACACGACGGTCAGAACCGCGTTGCCCAGCGGCTTGTCCGGAACCGAGAGAGTTCCGCCGCCGTTGTCCGGCGCTCCTCCGCGCGTTCCCGCGGACGCATTGCTCGCAGCAGCCGCTCCGCCGCTCGCGGGAATCGTCGCGCTCGCAGTGAGCACCGCAAGGTTGCAGGACTGCTCCATCGGCGCGAACGTGAAGTCGCCGTCGTCGTTCTGGCCCGTGACGGTTCGCCCATGCACCTGATACGGTCCGCTTCCGCCTGGGTCGAGCGATCCATCCGCCTTGAACGCCAGCGTCAGCGGGTGATCCGGCGCGTTGATATGGATCACTGCCTTCGTGCCGTCCGCGACGACACTATAAGGATACGCGCGCGCAGCGTCCGGCCCGCAGCCAAGCACCGCGGACTCCGGGAAGAACTGGACGCTGAATCCCGTGGATGCCGCGAAGATGCCGTGCATCCGTATGCCGGGCGGCGTCGGCGGTCCCTTGTCGCCGCCGAACATCGTCTTGAGTAGATCCGTCTGCATCGTCTGCACGCCAACTCCAGCGCCCTTCGAGGACAGGTTCTGTGCAGGACACGTGGCCGTCTTGGAAGCGAAGGTAGTGTGACCGCCGCCGGAATTGACGTGACCGTAGTAGGGCTGGCCGTTGCTATAGAGGTCCGAGGTCGTGGAGGCCTGCTGATTGGTGAGGTGCGTTCCATACTTGTCTGTGTATCCGCTCATCGCGGTGGGATCCGGTCCGTCGCTGGTGTAGCCGCTGGCGACAACTCCGTCAATCTGTAGGGGGCCGGGCCCGACGATGGTGCCATCCGCTTTCAGGGTGAGGACCAGCGGCTTCGGAGTCGTGTCAATGACGATGACGGTGCGGTCGTTCTTGAACTCGATCTTGTAGTTGTGCTGATCGGGCGAGAGGAACGCGCAGTTGACGAGGACGCCGCCGTCAATGAAGTCCAGGCGCCATTTGCCGGCGCCTTCGAACACGCCGGCCATGTTCGGGCCGGGCGCCGGTTCCTTCGTTAGTGATGGAAGCACCTGGCCAACCATCTGGCTAAATGCGCCCAGGAGCGAATTGCCGGTGCAGGTGGCGGGCAGCCGTCCGGCGGTGATGCATCTGGCCATGGCGCGCTCTTCGGGCGTCTTGGGTTTTTGCGGCTGTCCGTAAGTGGCGGGCTGGGTTGCAGCATTCAGCTGCTCTGTGGCCTTTTTCTCGTTGGCGTTGGAGGTGTCTTCCTGCTTCTTCTGAAACGCTTTCGCGGCGGCAAGCTGTTTTGCCGTTGGCTGCTGGCAAGTGGGCAAGAGCTTCTTGAGGGCGCCACGGGTCATGGAGGTGTAGGTATTCAGGCCGGTGGAGGTGAGGTGGTCGGGATGCGCGACCATGCACGTGGAGGTGTCCGAAGTGTCGCGAATGTTGCAGCCTTCGATGTAGATGTGCTCGCCGCTGCAAACGTAGGTGACACCAATGGCGATGTCCTGCGCGCGGCAGAGAGCGGCCGCGAAAAGGAACATTAATATTGCTGCGCCTGTCTTCAACGTGAGGCGAGTGCTGCCAGCAGAGCATTTCGAACTGCGCAGATTCATTTCATCTCCCCGATAACCACGACGCAAGCCGCGCGGGCCTGAGGCACACCACTGCGTACACTGTTCGCATGGTCGTCGTCATCCGGCTCGCGACACGCAAACGACTCAGGACATCTGCAAGATCTTGTTGACGTCCATCGTAATCGCGGATGCAGTAGGCTCATCCAAGCCGCCTGCTAGAGTGGTGGGCACTCCGCGCGCCTCGGCGTCCACGCGGTAGGAAATCGGCCCAAGCTTGCTGACGGCCCAATTCATTCCCGCGACCACATTTTGCTGACCGCTGTTGGGGTGGGGATCGGCGACAACAATCACATCTCCGGCAGCTTTCAGAACGTGGTTGCGAATAATGATGCGATGGATGGAGTCTTTCGGAATGTTGGTGCCGGCAACATCAATGCCCGTCTTAGAGACGCGGAATCTGGCCGGCATACGGTACTGCGTAGCTTGTTTCGAGTGCATCAGAATGTACATCGCCCCGTAAACGAAACCGGCGGCAATCACCCCATAGATGAAGCCCGTGGACAGGGCAATCAAGACCAGCAGGCCACCGGGAATGGCCACCAGCAACCACGGAGCGGGCACGGGTTCTGGAGTGGTGGAGATCTCCGTTCCGTCGCCTACCGGTTGACTCTGATATCCTGGCATGTTGTTCCTCCGCTTTGCCGCGTTTGCGATAAGTGCATGGTGTCTTCGCCGCGGCTGTCTAGATCCGCTTCACTCTTCACCGCAGCGCATGGCAGACGGTTCGAGTTCAGGCGTTGAGCAGGCACGCATGTCCTTCACAGTTGGCCGGGTGTTTCGGTTGTAAACACTCAATACGCTATGCGTAAAAGAGCAGGAAAAACCGTCACGCATAACTATTTGAGCGGGTGACGCCGGTATTTACGGTAGGCGTGATGGATGGAGGTTCCGGCCCGACGCGACTCCGCGGTATGCCGGGCGTGTTCCCTTGCGTAGTGCCGGACGCGACACGTCGCGGGGACGGCGAAAGGAACTGATGTGAGCGTTTACGTTACGTCGAATTTGCCGACCGTTCGCAGACTCATAGGCGAAAACGCTGAATTTATCGCATAGACACCTTAACGCTCGAACCCGTTGGCAGCACCTACAACTGGCGCGCCAACGCAACGAATCTGCTTTCGGTGGAGTTTCTGCAGCTCATACGCGCACATCTCAATCCGGGTGGCGTCTTCTTCTACAACACGACTGGATCCGACGAAGTACAAATCACCGGCGCGACAGTATTCCCGTATGGATTGCGGATGGATGATTTTCTGGTATTGAGTGACAGCCCCGTGCAAGTGGATCGGGAGAGATGGCGGCGTGTCCTGATGGCTTACACGATTGATGGAAGACCTGTGTTTGATGCCGAGCAACCAGGCGGCATGAAAACACAGAACGGCATCCTGGAATATACAAATGTCGTTACTGAGTTCCGTCCCGACACGATGGAATATATTGCGACCGTTCGGCAGCGGCTGCAGGGCAAGCGATTGGTGACCGACGATAACATGGGAACAGAGTGGGAGCGCTGAGGTGCCAGCAGCTAGCGGCGCTTGAGGGCTTCGAGTTCTTCGAGCGTGCGCGGCCAGTCCGACCGCAATAAGCGGGACAAGCCGCGATCGGCAAGAACTTTTCCACTCGTCTGGCATCGCGCGCAGTAGTTCGTCTCGTTGTCCGCGTAGCGAATCCGCTGGATTTTTTCACCACACCTAGGACACGGCTCTCCGTAGCGGCCGTGAACGGCCATGCCTTTGCGAAAAGCGGTCACCTTTTCTGGAAATCCTTTGCTCGCCTCTGTTCGGAGACGGTCGATCCAGAGCGTCAGGGTATCGCGCGTCGCAGCGAACAAGCGTTCCCACTCTTCCGGCTGAAGTTTTTGCGTGAGGGTGACGGGCGAAAGTTGCGCTGCGTGCAGGATTTCGTCCGAGTAGGCGTTGCCGACGCCACTCAGCAGACGAGGATCCGTAAGCGCGCGCTTCAGCGTGCGATTCTCGGCTGTAAGCGCGGCGTGAAACGCGGCGAGGTCGTTCGCGAAGACGTCGATTCCTCCGGGGTCGACTGAACGCAAGGCTTCCTCGCCAGCGAGGACGTGCAACGATGCGCGGCGCTTGGTGCCGGCTTCGGTGAGCAGCAGAGAACCGTTGGGAAAATCGAACGCTGCGAGACTGTTGCGGCCTGCGAGCTTCGCCCGCGGCGGGCGCCAGTGCAAGCGGCCGGCAATCATCAGGTGCAGCACCAACCAGAGGTCGCCATCCACGCCGATGGCGATGCGCTTGCCGATGCGGCGCAGTTCGCGGACGGTGCGGCCCTCGATTTGCGTGAGCGGCGGTTCTACGGTGCGCAGCAGAAAAGGGCTCGCGAGTCGGACACTCTCGATTGGCTGGCCTACGATGCGTGGTTCGAGCGCGCTGATGTAGGCGGCGATATCCGGCAGCTCTGGCATGCGTATCAGCTTGCGGGCGGGCGCTATGCTTTTGCAACCTCTCTGTTTTGCTGCCGACACGCTATCCTGGTTTGAGGAAGAATTGCGCAAGCGCACCGCTGTGGCGAGCGTTGGTTCAATGCGATCCTGGGCAAGAAAGAGCACGGGAATCGGATCCCGCGAGGGTGCAAGCGTTGAAATTCTCAACAGCCGTTGATTAATTCAACGCCGGGGACCGAAGATTCCTGCAGCAGGTAAGAGGGCCGAAGAGCTAAGTTGCACGATCTGAGAGGGTTGCGGTTGGGCGAATCAAGCGAGAAGTTTGGCGACGGTCTTGCAATTAGGCAGGAAGATGCCCCACAGGGCAAATCAAGTTAGGGAGAACAAAATGGCCAAGAAAACCTTGAAGAAGTCGAAGAAGCTGGAAGCAACCAAGCCGTTGACGATGCATTTACCCACCAAGGGGTCACCAAGGGGCTAAGGTAGAGCGCTATTTCCAGGAGCGCGCCGATGGACACGACGCGGCCTGAGAAAAGTACGGAGAAAGACAAGCAGGGCCGCTACCTCGCCGGAAGCGGTCCTGTTTGAGGCCCCGCAGTTCCGGCGAACACATTCAATTGCACGAGGGAGATTAGATTATGGCCAAGAATTCGAAACCAGTGAAGGGCAAGAAAACCGGGACGGTGAAGCCGCTGATGAAGCGCTCCGATCTGCCGGCCGTGAAGCCCTTGATCCGGTTCTAGGTATCAAGTTCCCGGAACCCAGTCTGAGGAATTACGTATCAGGAACATCGCAAGCTTCTTCGGTTGGGCCCCTCGCCTTATCGGAGATTGTGGTAGCAACACCCCCAGGGTCGCCGTCCCAGGAACGGCGACCCTTTTTCTTTTCATCCCACAAAAATCCGGGGATCCCGAACAGCGCGAGCGATTTCTATTTGCTGAGCAGAGAGAGAATTCGCTTTTGATTTTTGATGATGGTTTGCAAGGCGCGCTGATTTTTCAAGATGGCGGCCTGGTTCTTCTTTATGGCTTGCTGATTCGACTTGATTTCACTCTGATTGGCGACGATCGTCTTCTGATTCCCCAGAATGCGTTTTTGATTTGCGATGACGTCTTTTTCGGACATTTATAGGCGGCCTCCTGGGTCCGCGGCTGGTACAACCGGGGCGCAGGAAAGGAAGCGACTGCACCCCAGCCATGCCTCGCATCTTCTTCTGGATACAGCGGTGCGTCAATGGTTCTGAGAGGGCGCGGAATCGCCTGTCGCGGGAGTGGTGGGCCCGGTGCCGCTACGTTGCGCGGCCATGCCACCGCGGACTAGTATAATTGCATTATTGAACGAGCCTGGCGGGTGTGCGAACGTCCGGGACAAGTGTTTCTTGGCGCGCATCTTGGCTTTTTGGGAGGCCACGGCGATGGCGGTGTCGAGTCCAAGTATTCAGAGCGCTCATTTCGAGTCTACGGCGCCCAGCAGCTTTTATGACAAGCTAAACACCGTGTGGCATGAACGCGCCCTCCAGATCTTCATGGCGATCGTGCTCGCGCACTGGGCTGAGCACCTTGTCCAGGCGTATCAAATTTATGTAATGGGATGGCCGCGCCCCAAGGCCAACGGCCTGCTGGGCCTGTGGTATCCCTGGTTAATCAAGTCTGAAGTGCTGCACTATGCCTACGCTCTGGTCATGCTGATCGGGCTGTGGGTGCTGCGCAAGGGCTTTAGTGGCAAGGCACGCACTTGGTGGACGATCGCGCTGGTAATCCAGTTCTGGCACCACATCGAGCACTTGCTGCTCATCAGCCAGGCAACCCTCCATCACAATTTATTTGGCAGGCCGGTGCCGATGAGCGTGCTGCAATTCTTCGTGCCGCGCGTGGAGCTACATCTGTTCTACAACTCGATTGTGTTTGTCCCGATGGTGATTGCCATGTACTACCATATGTTTCCGGCCGAGAACGAAGCGAACCAGGACGCGTGCACTTGCGCGTGGCATAAAGGTTTGGCGAGAGTGCAAGCCGCGTGATTCCGGAGTTCCGGACTACTTCGGATCCGCGCAGCGTTTTTCAGTCAGGATGGCGCGTTCGAACTGAATTCGGGATGGGAATCCGGCGGACGCGGCGGAGCAGAATTCTGTGGGCGTTCGCGTGCGCTGCAATTTTGCTGGCGTCGGGATGCCGTAAGCCGATTGAGCGGCAATCGGATGTTTCGATCGAGTACGGAATCAGCCCACAGCCAGTCCGAGTTGGCCCCGCTGTTCTCACCGTGAAATTGCGCGACGCTGCGGGCAAAGCAGTCGCGGGCGCTCGCGTCACTATTGAGGCGAATATGTCGCATCCGGGAATGGCCCCGGCGTTCGGCGAAGCGAAGGAAGGCGAGCCCGGGCAATATCAGGGCGGCGTGGAATTGGCGATGGCGGGCGACTGGGTGGTTCTGATTCATGTTACGCTGCGCGACGGCCGCCAACTGGATCGGCAGGTGAATGTTGCGAGCGTCACCGCAAACTAGGTTACGTTGTCCAATTCAGCGCACAACCCGCCCGTAGCGCCCGAGCCACCCCCGTTCGATTTGATGCAAGTGCCCGGATTGCGCGGTTTATTCCACTGGCGTCATCTCCGCACGGCTCTGCAAATTCCACTGCTGATTGTTAGCGTCGCGATGATTCTGGATGGATTGCTGGGGCCGTCACTCGCGCCGAAAAATCTGGCGACCACGTTGAGTTGGGTGCACTTTCGCGGAGCGCTGGTGCTGGTGCTGCTGTGCGCCGGGAATTTCTTCTGCCTGGCTTGCCCTTTCATGCTGGTGCGCAATATGGCGCGGCGATTTTTTCGACCGCGGTTGAACTGGCCGCAGAAGCTGCGCAACAAATGGTTGTCTGTGGGGCTGTTCGCGCTGATTCTTTTTTGCTACGAGGAATTCAGTCTGTGGTCCTCACCTTGGTGGACCGCCTGGCTGATTGTCGCGTATTTTCTGGCGGTGCTGGTGGTGGACGGGCTTTTCAAGCATGCCACCTTTTGCAAATTTGTTTGTCCTATCGGGCAATTCAATTTTGTGGCGTCCACAATTTCGCCGCTGGAAGTGAAGGTGCGCGATCTGGACGTGTGCGACGAGTGCGGGACGAAGGACTGCATCCGCGGACGGCGCGCGCCCGGCTCGGAGTTGGTGGTAATCCAGCGTGGGTGCGAGCTGGCGCTGTTCCAGCCGCTGAAAGTGGGAAACATGGATTGCACGTTCTGCCTGGACTGCGTGCACGCCTGCCCGCACGACAACGTCGGAATAGTGAGCCGCTTGCCCGCGAGCGAATTGATGGTGGATCCGCGGCGCTCGGGAATCGGGCGTTTTTCACAGCGGAGGGATCTGGCTGCGCTCGCGATTGTATTCAGCTTCGGCGCGCTGCTGAATGCTTTTGGCATGGTGAGTCCGGTGTACGCGTTGGAGAGTTGGCTGGCCGGAATTCTGCATGTGAACAGCAAGGCTCCGGTGTTAGGAGTGCTTTTCGCGATGTTCCTGGTGCTCGAGCCGGCCGTGCTATTGGGACTGGCTGCGTGGGCGACGCAAATGTTTGGAGGCAGCCGGCAGACGCTGGTGCCGCTGGCAGTGCGCTACACGTACGGATTGGTGCCGCTAGGATTTGGGATGTGGCTGGCGCATTACAGTTTCCATTTTTTGACGGGGCTGTACACAGTGGTGCCGGTAACGCAGAGCGCGTTTGCGCGATTGGGTTGGACGCTATTCGGCGAGCCGCGCTGGACGTTGCTTGGGAATTCCCGATGCGAGTGGTGCAACCGCTGGAGATTGGATTTTTGGTGCTGGGCCTGGCGGGTTCGCTACTGGTAATTCATCAGTTGGCGGAAAGCGATTGCGCCGAGCGTCCGATGCGAGCTTTTGCGCCGTGGGCCGCCGTATCGGTGGTTTTGTGGCTCGCGGCGATGTGGATGATGTTTCAGCCGATGGACATGCGCGGCACGTTTTTGGCGGGCTAGGCTGGCTGCGGGGTTTTTAAGGTCGCGCACAAGGGCGATGATTTCTTTTTACAATCCGCGCGGAACAGCTTGGCGCAAAATCGTGACGCTGGCGATGCTGCTTTTGATTGCCAGTTCGCCGCTGGGCGCGCACAACGGGCCGCCGTTTCCGATTATTTCGGACAAGCGAGTGGGCCCGGTGGTCGTTTCGTTGTGGACTCATCCGGACGTGGGAACTGGATTGTTCTACGTGATCGTGGAACCTGCGTCCGGGAGGCGCGATTCCGCCGGATTTGAAAATCGAAATTGGCGTGCGACCTGTGACGGGCCGCCTGGCCGAAGTAATTTACCCGACGCAGCTGGAAAACCAGCGCGGGCAAGTACAATACAGAACGGAAGCGGAGTTTGATCAGCAAGAGCTGTGGCACGTGCGGCTGATCGTAAAAAGTTCTCAAGGGGACGGCGAGGCGACGGCGGACGTGGAAGTGACTCCGCCGGGGTTAGGCCGCTGGGATTTGCTGATGTTTTCGCTGCCGTTTCTGGGCGTGGGATTTCTGTGGTTCCAAGTGATCATGCGCAAACGAAAGTACCGGAAAAGCCAACTGCAAAAGGTATGAAATTGACACTGAACGCGATTTCAGAATTTGCTTCGAGAATCTTCCGCGCGGAATTCCGGGCGCAGTGCGGGATTCGCTTTCCCAGCAAGAGTTCGCCGGACGCTTCTGCGCGCAGCTGTTGGTCGGTGCGGCTGCCAACGGCGATGGTGCTTTGCGTTTGCGCCGCCGCTGTGACTTTTGCGGGTTGCGGATCCAGCGGCAAGCTGCCTGAAAAATCGTCGAAGGAATATGCCGAGGTTGTCTCCGCGTTCTACACGGGCCTGGCGGCGCTGCAAGTGGGCGACGACGTTACGGCCGAAAGCAAACTTGCGCAGGTCACTCAGCTGGCGCCGGGCGAGCCGGCCGGCTGGGCGAATTGGGGAGTGCTGGCATTTCGTCAACGAAATTTTGATGCGGCCTCGCAACGATACGATCGGGCTCGCGATCTGGCCGCCAAGAACGATCAAATTTATTATTTGTTGGGAATACTGCAAAGCACGCGCGGCAATTCCAAGGAAGCGATCGCCGACTGGCGCAAGGCCGTGGAAATTAATCCGCAAAACTATCGCGCCGCGTATCAGCTGGCGCAGGAAGTTGAGCGCCAAGGCGGGCCGGACAGCGACGCGGAGTTTCAATCGCTGATCCAGAATATTCTGAAGGCACAGCCCAAGTAATCTGGCGGCCTTGCTCGATCTCGCGCGAGTGGCCGCGAAGCGCGGTGACGCCGCGACGCTCAAGTCCGTGCTCGCGCAAGTCAGCTCGCAATCTTCCCAGTGGCCGCCGGAAGTGCAGCAGCAGCTTACGGCTTTGCAGGCGGCGGCA
This sequence comes from uncultured Acidobacteriota bacterium, assembly GCA_963742475.1. Taxonomy (GTDB): domain Bacteria; phylum Acidobacteriota; class Terriglobia; order Acidiferrales; family UBA7541; genus Palsa-295. The sequence goes on from CAVULY010000002.1 coordinate 296,975, forward strand.
GCCGGTCCGGATGCACATGCGGCCGCCACGCGAACGACTTTCTTGCGCAACACGCTGATGCGCGTTCCCGAATTCCGCGAAAGCCTAGCCGTGCTTCAAGCCGCGCCCGGCGAAGAGGCGGAACCGTTCACGCATTTTTTGCGATTGCAGCCGCCAGCTTTCGTTCCGGCGCCAGCGGACATGGCGATGACATTTACGCCGCAATCGATTGCGAGTCTGGGCGCGAATTCGAGCGCAGATCGTGGCACGACCCCTGGCGCGAAAAGGTGGGAATGGATTGGCTCGATCCCGCTGGGCAGCGCTGGGCCACCCATCGTCGCGTTGGCAAATGGCCGCGAAGTGCATCTTTCCACTGGCGCAACTTTTCCGTTTCCGGGCGGGCCCGCCGGCGTTGCGCCACTGCCAGAAGGCGTCTTGCCGATCGATTTCAATTACGATTTCAACACCGACGTGGTCCTGGCAGGCAGCGGCGGTGTGCGCTTGATGCGGCAGGACAATCCTAAATCTTTTACGGACGTGACGGCGCAAGCGAAATTGCCGAAGGCCGTGAGCAATGCGAGTTACACGGGCGCTTGGGCGGTGGATATCGAAGCGGACGGCGATCTGGATATTGTGCTGGGCGCGAAAGATGGGCTTCCGCTGGTTCTGCGAAATAATGGCGACGGCACTTTCACCGCGATTCATCCGTTTCCCGGCGTCGCGGGCCTGCGCGCGTTTGCGTGGGCGGATTTTGATGGAGACGGCAATCCCGACGCAGCGGTGGTGGATGGCGCGGGCCGATTGCATGTATTTCACAACGAGCGCCAAGCGCAATTCCGCGAGCTTCCCTTGCCGGCCAATTTTCCATCGGTGAAGGCTCTCAACGTTGCTGACGTTGACGATGATGGAGTGCTCGATCTGCTGGCGGTGCAGACGGACGGCGCGATTGTGCGAATTTCCGACAAGCAGGAAGGAAAGGTGCTGGACGTTGCGGAGATTGCGCGGGTCCCGAGTGGTTCCAGTGGCGCTGATTATCTGGCCGGCGAAGTACGCTTGGGCGTCGGCGATCTCGATAACAATGGCGCACTCGATCTTTTTTTGACGTCGGCATCGTCCGGCGCCAGCCACAATGCCGACGGAGTATTGATCTGGCTTGCGGACGAAAAAGGGAAATTTGTATTACTCGAGCATCCGTTCGGGCAGGCGCAGGCACCAGCGCTGGTTTCTGACGCGGCAGATCTCGCCGGCAACGGCCGCATGGATCTGCTGGCCCTGAGCGCCGACGGGCAGCCATTGCAAGCCGTCAATCACGGGACGAAGAATTATCACTGGCAAGTGGTGCGGCCGCACGCGAAGCAAGCGGTGGGCGATCAGCGCATCAATCCATTTGGAGTGGGCGGCGAGATTGAAATTCGATCCGGCATGCTGGTACAGAAACAGCCGATCACCGGACCGCAAGTACATTTTGGTTTGGGAAACCAAACCAGCACGGACGTGGTGCGCGTGGTGTGGCCGAACGGCACGGTGCGCGCTGAATTTGGCGTGGCGGCGGACACGGAAGTGGTGACCGAACAGCGCCTGAAAGCTTCTTGCCCGTTTCTGTTTGCGTACAACGGGAAGAGCATGGAGTTTATAAAGGATGCGGTGCCGTGGGGTTCCGCGATTGGTCTGCGGATTAATACGATCGGCACGGCGCGCGTGGAAACGACCGGCGAGTGGTACAAGATCCGGCGCGACCAGCTGGTGCCGCACGATGGCTATTACGATTTGCGCGTCACCGCGGAATTGTGGGAGGTGTACTACTACGATTATCTGGCGCTGATGACCGTGGACCATCCGGCGGGAACGGAAATCTACGTGGACGAGCGATTTTCAATTCCGCCGCCGAAGCTGGGAGTTACGACCGTCGCGACGCCGCACAAGATTGCGCGCGCGATTGATGACGGCGGCAGAGACGTGACCGCTCTGGTAAATACTCTCGACGGAAAAGCGCTGGATGATTTTGGGCGCGGCCAGTATCAGGGGATCACGCGCGATCATTATGTGGAAGTGGACCTGGGAGACGATGCGCCGAAAAGCGGCCCGCTCTATTTAATCGGGCAAGGGTCGATTCACGACACGGAGTCGTCGTTGAACGTGGCGATTACACAAGGGCACCGCTGGCGCGCGCAGGGAATGAGCATCGAAGTTCCCGACGGACATGGCGGCTGGGTGACGGCGCAATCGAATTTGGGATTTCCGGCAGGCCGAAAGAAGACGGTGCTGTTCAATCTTACGGATGTGTTCCGCCCGGGCACGCCGCGCCGCGTGCGCATCCGCACGAATCTGGAGATTTACTGGGACTGCATCGAGTGGGCGCAGGGCATGCCGGATGTTGAGCTGAAGACGGCGCGCCTGGAGCCGAGCTACGCGGACCTGCATTATCGCGGGTATTCGAGCATCAGCCGGCCGGATTCTGGCGCGCCGGAAGTGCCGGACTACAATAATCTGGTGAGCACGAAGCAGCGCTGGCGGGATTTGATCGGATATTACACGCGCTATGGCGACGTGCGCGAGCTGCTGACGCAGATTGACGATCGCTATGTGATCGTGAATTCCGGTGACGAGATGTCGCTGCGTTTCACCGAACAGCCTCCACCACCGGCCGGATGGCTGCGCGATTACGTGGTGATCGGCGACGGCTGGATCAAGGACGGCGACTTCAATTCGACTTTTTCGAAAACCGTGTTGCCGCTGCCGTACCACGCCAAACAGCAATACATCGACGCGGCCGGGCGCGCTCGAGGACGAAGTGCCCTATCGCCAGCATCCCGAAGACTGGCAGAACTATCACACGCGTTACATGACGCCGGAAGTTTTCCAGAACTCGTTGAGGAGCGATCCTCCCCGGTGAAGCAAAATCGCGTCGCAAGGATTATCGTCAGCATTCTGTTCGTGGGGATGTTAGCAGCACCTCTGGTGATTAAGTGGGAAGCTGCACGCCGCGGCGGCGGCAAATCCAAGCTTGACGCGCAAACGGCGCTGGCTCGCCACGGATTTTACTTCGAAGAGGTTTCTCACGCTGCGGGCGTCAATTTCGTCCATCAGGCGCCCACGCTCGATCCTCAATTGGCTCCGATCATGCCGCAGGTGGCTTCCATGGGCGCGTCCGTTTCGATTGTGGATTTCGATCGCGACGGCTGGCCGGACATTTACGTGACGAACAGCGGCGAAGGAAGCAAAAACGCGCTGTACCGCAATCTTCATGACGGCACTTTCAAAGACGTGGCCGAAGAAATGGGGATTGCGGACGTGAATCAGGCCGGAACCGGCGTTTCGATGGGCGCGGTGTGGGGCGATTACGACAACGACGGTTATGAGGACTTGCTGCTGATCAAATGGGGACGTCCTGAACTATTTCATAATGATGGCGGGCACGGTTTCACGCGGGTCACGGAGAAAGCCGGACTGCCGCCGTGGGTGAATGCGAACACCGCGCTGTGGTTTGATTACGATGGCGATGGGCTGCTGGATTTTTTTATTGGCGGCTATTATGCGGAAGACGTGGACCTGTGGCATTTGAAAACCACGCAGATTATGCCGGACAGTTTCGAGTATGCGAAGAACGGCGGCCGGAAGTATCTGTTTCACAATCTCGGCAACGGCAAATTTGAGGAAGTGAGCGCGCAAGTCGGAATCAATAGCCGCCGCTGGGCGCTGGCGTCCGCCGCGGCGGATCTGCGCGGCACGGGACATCCTGATTTATTTATCGCGAACGATTACGGGGTTTCTGAACTTTATTTCAACGACGGCAAGAGTTTTCACGACGTGAGCGCGCAAACGGGCGTGGGTTTTTCGCCAAAGAGCGGAATGAACGCAGCGGTGGGCGATATTCTGAACGATGGGCGGTACGCGGTTTACGTTTCGAACATTTCGGAAGATGGCGTGCTGATTCAGGGAAATAATTTGTGGATGCCGAAGGAAGGCACGTCGGGCGACGGGCTGAAATTTGAAAATATGGCGCGCGATCTGGGCGTGGAGCTCGGCGGGTGGAGTTTTGGCGCGCAATTCGGCGATTTGAATAATGATGGGACACTGGATCTGTACCTGACGAACGGATACGTTTCGCTGGACCGCGACCGCAGCTACTGGTACGACTTTTCGAAAATTGCGGGCGGGAACAGCATCATTATTATTGACGCCAAGAACTGGCCGGCAATGGAGGGGCGCAGTTTGTCCGGATATCAGCCCAAGCGCGTGTGGGTGAACGACGGCGCGGGAAAATTTATCAATGTGGCGCAGGCGGTGGGCGTCACGGACACTTATGATGGACGCGCGGTCGCGCTGGTGGACTTGTGGAATCGCGGAGTATTGGATGCGGTGGTGGCGAATCAGAAAGGGCCGCTGCTGATTTACAAGAATACGGTGACGCCGGAAAATAAATGGATTGAGTTTGCACTGGAAGGCACGGCCAGCAACCGCAGCGCGATTGGCGCGCAGGTGACTCTCTATTGGAATGGCCAGCAGCAGAAGCAGGAAGTTTCAGGCGGCAGCGGCTTCGCGGCGCAGAACGACCGGCGGCTGCATTTTGGCGTGGGCAAGGACCCTCGAGTGGAGAAGGCCGTGATTCGCTGGCCGTCTGGGAAGATGCAAACCATAAATAATCCCGCGGTGAATCAGATTCTGAAGGTCAAGGAGCCGGCGTGAGCCAGCAGACCACTGCGCCAGTGGCTCCGCCCGCGCACTCTGGGGATGCGGCTTCGTGGAAACGCTGGCTGAGTCTGGATAACCGCTACATCGCGCCTATTTTTATTACGTGCATTCTGGTGACGGCGCATTTTTCGTTTGGCGTGCTGGAAAGTTATCAGAAGACGGCGCTGGCCATCGTCGCCAGCATTTTGGCTGATCTGGTATTGGGGCGCGTGTTTTTCGGCAAGTGGCCCAACGTCGCGAGCGCCTACATCACGGGCATCAGCGTGGGCATTCTGGTGCGCTCACCGGCTTTCTGGCCCTATGTTTTGTGCAGCGTGATTTCGATCACGTCGAAGTATGTGTTGCGCGTGAAGGGACGACATATCTGGAACCCGTCCAACTTCGGCATTTCGGCGATGCTGTTTCTCGCGCCGGAGACGGTGGCGACGTTGAGCATTCAGTGGGGCAATTATCTTTTGCCGATGATGGTGATTTGGGCGCTGGGGTCGGTGATCATCTGGCGCTTGCGGCGGTTCCACATCACGGGCATCTACGTGGCATCGTTCATCGCGTTTGCGTTTTTGCGCAGTTACATCACGGGAAGTCCGTGGCAATCGGAAATCGCGCCGCTGACGGGCCCGATGTATCAGCTATTTATTTTTTTCATGATCACGGATCCGAAAACGACGGTGCGTTCGAAGCGTGGTCAGTGTGTGGTGGTATTTTTAGTGGCGTTCGCTGAATTTCTGCTGCGACTGAACCAGGTGGTATACGCGCCATTTTACGCGCTGTTTATGGTGGGCCCGGCGGCGATGCTGGTGGAGATGTGGCTAGACTCGCGGCGCGCGCCGGGGAAGAACGCCGTTGCGACTGCGTAGCCGGTGATTGTGAAGGCACCTAGTGCCACGCTCGCTGAAGCGGACAGCAGAAAATCACGAATCGTTCCGCGAAAGGAAATCACGCGTTGATGCAAGATCGCCGCAAGACGTGCTGTGCGCTGCTGGTGGTAGCTATTTTGTGCATGAGCTATATTCCGAGGCCTTCCGAGGGCGCGGCGGCGCCATCGCCGGCACGCCCGAGTGGTCCGATTGAGTTCCGGGATGTGACCACGCAAGCCGGAATCCACTTCAAACACAATTCCGGCGCGTTCGGCAAAAAATATCTTCCCGAAACGATGGGGAGCGGCGTGTGCGTTCTGGATTACGACAACGACGGCTGGCAGGACATTTTGTTCGTTAACTCGATGGATTGGCCGGGACATAAAGGCACGGCGAAATCCTACCCCGCGCTTTACCACAATAATAAGGATGGCACGTTTACGGACGTGACGCGCGAGGCCGGGCTCGCCGTGGAGTCGTACGGGCTGGGCTGCGCGGTGGCGGACTACGACAACGACGGATTCGAAGACATCTACATCACGACGGTGGGGTCGAATCATCTCTACCACAATCTCGGCAACGGCAAGTTCGCGGACGTCACGGCCAAAGCGGGCGTCGCAGATCCCGGGTTTGCCACCAGCGCGGTGTGGTTCGACTACGACAACGACGGCAAGCTGGATTTGTTCGTCACGCACTACATTGATTGGTCCATCGCGAAGGATCAATACTGCACGCTCGACAATAAAAATAAGTCGTACTGCACGCCGCAAACGTACAAGGGCGAAAGCTCGACGCTATTTCACAACAAGGGCGACGGCACGTTTGAAAACGTAACCAAACACGCAGGGCTGCATGACCCGACCAGCAAATCGCTGGGAGTGGCGATGCTGGATTACGACAACGACGGCTGGATGGACCTCTTTGTGGCGAACGATACTGAGCCGGACAAGCTCTACCACAATAATCACAACGGAACTTTCAGCGACGTCGCCGTGCAGGTGGGCGTGGCCTTCAGCGAGTCAGGAAGGGTGCGCGCGGGAATGGGCACGGACGCGGGAGACTACGACGGTTCGGGATGGCAGAGCCTGGTGATCGGAAATTTCACGAACGAGAGCATGTCGCTTTATCGCAACGACGGTTCCGGGTTGTTCGTGGATGAGGAAGTATCGTCCGGGATACGCCAGATGTCGCTGCAGGCGCTTACTTTTGCTTGCTTTTTTTTCGACTACGATCTGGACGGGCGGCTGGACATATTCGCGGCGAACGGCCACGTCTCCGACGACATCAGCGTGGTGCAGCCGACGCTGAGATATGCGCAGCCCGCGATCCTGTTCCACAACAAAGGCAATCGGAAATTTGAAGATGCTTCGGCAAAGGTGGGTGCCGCGATGCAGCAGCCGGTGGTCGGCCGCGGCGCGGCGTATCTGGATTATGACAACGACGGCGATTTGGATCTGGTGATTACGGCGAACAACGGGCCGGCGCGGCTGCTGCGCAATGACAACGGCAATCAAAATGATGTGTTGCGCGTGAAGCTGGTGGGCACGCGCTCGAACCGCGACGGCGTCGGCGCGAAAGTGACGCTGACGACGAGCACGGGCGCGCGGCTATTCCGCATGGTGAAGACGGGTTCCAGCTACGCGTCGCAGAGTGAGCTGCCGCTGACGTTCGGATTGGGCAAGACGGAAGCGGGTAAGACGGTGAGCCTGGAAATTGTGTGGCCCAGCGGGGGAAAAGAATCCATCGCGAAGGTCAGTCCGAATCAATTTATAACGGTGAAAGAGGGGGCCGGCATCGTCTCCGCTCGTCCCATTTCGTTCGGGAAGTCCGCACCGTAATCGTCGCGAGCGCTGATATTCGGGACGGGCGGATACGGGCTGGCGCGTACGGTGTTACGCTGCCGCTGAGGTAGAAACCTTCGGCAGATGACTAGCGCTATTTCTGCAATGCTAGAACGTAAATCGTACCGCAAACTGAAAGGCGCGCGGGCCTCCGGAACCGAAGAAGCCGCCTGCGGTGCTGACGGGCTGAAAGAAAGTCTGGTTGAGGCCATTGGGGTTCGAAGGGGTAATCGGATCTGTGCCGACGGGCACCAGGGAAATATTCCGTCCGGAATAGGTGGTATTTGTAAAACCACGAATATTGACGTTGTTGAAAAGGTTAAAAACCTCGGCAATCAAATCCAAGTGGTAGCGTTCCTTGAAGGAGAAGTCCTTCATCAAACGCATGTCCAGAGAATTGAAAGGACTGCTGAAATTGATTCCATCGGGAACGTTTTCCAGCGGCCCACCGGCGTTGCAGGGGGCCGGCGCCGGACACGCCGGCAGTGCGTTCCACTCATTGATGACGTTGTTCAGTTGGGTGCTGTTTTTCACGCTGCGCCCAAGTGAATTGCGCCCCAAAATCGGCAAGCGCGCCGGCAGCGAGACTCCGTTCAAATTGAGATCCGGCAGATAAGTGTCCGCGGGGACGCCCGAACCGTAGGTGTAGAGCGGCGAGAGTGAAAAGCCCCAGGGCATTTGCAGCATGCCGAACGCGGTCAAGCGATGCGTCTCGTCACTCGCCCCGTAGCCTTTTTCCGTCTGCGGGCCAACGGTGCCTTCGATCAGGTTCACGTTTTCGACGGTGGTGTAGGAAGGGACCTGGTCATCGTCGGAATAATCCAGCGTCTTGGAATAGGTGTAGGCGATATTGAACTGATAGGTGACGGGACCAACTTTCGTGGGCCGGTGCTGCAGGTTGACCAGCAACCCGTCGTACCAGGAATGTGCGTTGGAGGTTCCGACGGTGACCTGGTCCGGAATTCCGGTTAGCGGGTCGGTGGCCGTGCATGGCACGTTGTTGCCCGGGCAGACGATGTCTGGTGAGGTGGAGGTAGTGGTTCGCAGAAATTGGGCGATGATCTGGCGCTGGCCGAAGACGTAGAGTCCATCGGCGCTGAGTACCCAGCTGGAGCCGAACTGTTGTTGAACGCCCAGCGACGTCTGCTGGAACATGGGGTGGTGCGTGTTTTTGTCCACGACGATAATTCCCACGCCGCTGGTCTGCCGCTGGCCGCTGAATGGATTGGCCATCGTGGGACTCCCCGGTGCGAACGTAACGCCGGGGATGGGGGCGAAACAGTTATTGAGATTGGGGGGAGCGGGATCGCCCGGAATCGTGCAAACAGAACCGGAGTATTGATTGACGGTAAGGGCGCGGTCGTCCTGCACTCTTTCATATCCGGGCACTTCAAAGATGATCCGGTCGTAGTAAATACCGAACCCGCCGCGAATCACGGTGCTGCCGCGCCCGAACAGATTGTAGGCAAAGCCCACACGCGGGCCGAAGTTTTTATTATCCGGATGATGACTGAGGTCAATCACATTCGCCATCCACACGCAGGGGACGGTGGGCACTTCGGTGAGGTTGGGGCACGGGCCGTAGGGAGAGCTGGTGCCAGTGGCGTCGGTATCGTAATCCCAGCGCAGGCCGAGGTTCAGAGTGAGGTTGCGAGTGACACGCCAATCGTCCTGCGCGTAAAGGCCGATGTAACTATTGGAAATTTTGGGAATCGGCACGGGCTGAATGGGAGCGGCGCTTTTGGCGGCGCCGCCGATGGGAATATCAAGATCGTTGATGACGCCGTCGCCATTCAGATCGGCAAAGCCAAAATTGGAAGTGAGAAATAGACTGCCGCTGCCGAAGACATTGATTTCGCCGAATGCTCGCGCGTATTGATATTCGCCGCCAAAATGGAGCGTGTGGCGGCCCAGAGCCCACGTAAAATTATCTTCCGCCTGATAACGATTCAGATGCGTGCTCTGCGGCAGGTTGAAATTTGCGCCGTCCGCAAGGCCGGGAAATATCAGCTCGTTGGTGAGGTTCAGGTTGGGATCCGTGGTGGGAGCGTCGTTCGGGAATACGGGGATGATGTTCAGAAACGTGTCGAAGTGAAAGAGCAGGTTGTTCACTTGGGTCGGGGATAATGTTTTCGTCCAACCGGCCACCAGCGAATTGAAGCGATTCAGCGAGTTCTGGCGTTCTGCCGCAGTGCTGGAGGGCGTGACCGTTGCGGGTTCGGCGGCGGAGGTGTCCGTGGAACGATCGAAGGAATATCTGGCCATGAGAGTGTTGCTCGAGTTGATCTGGTAATCCACGCGCGACGAAACTAGAAGTTCGCCGAGCGGCGCGGAGGCGAACGTATTCAAAATCGTGTCGTTGCTGAAATCGCGCTCGCCGGTTTCGATGGCGGCGTTTTGATTGCGGTACTCTCCGGAAGCAAACCACCAGGCTTTGTTCCTCTTGAAGGGACCACCGACCGAGCCGCCAAACTGTTCGCGGTTAAAGGCGGGAGGCGTGAGAGCTCTGTCAAACGTGTAGGGCAGGGCCTGCAAGTGGCCGTTGCGTTCGTAATCGAAAAGCGAGCCGTGATACTGATTGGTGCCGGACTTGGTGACGATGTTGACGATGCTGGTTCCGGAGCGCCCCGCTTCGGCGGTGAAGCGCGACGTGGCGATTTGAAATTCCTGAATCGAATCCTCCGGAAAATTCGATAGTGTGCCGCCGACGACTTCATCGTTGTTGTCACCGCCATCCACCATGATGTTGCCGCCGCGGCCCACACTTCCGGTGGAACTTACTTCCAGCGTGTTTGTTTTCGTGGGATCGAAGTTGGGCGCGGGACGATTGCCGGGGACCAGATACGCGAGTTCGAGGAAATTTCTGCCGTTCAGAGGAATGCTTTCGATGGTGGTGGAGGTGATTTGGCCCTGAATCATGGATTGCGTCTGCTCGATGGTGTTGGTGGAGTCCGTGACGTTGACGCTTACCCCGACCACGGCCAGTTTCAATTCAGTGTCGATCGTGGACGCGCGGCCCGCTTGCAGTTGGACTTCGTGGAATTCGCTGGGAGCGAAACCGGGCGCTGCAATGCGCACATCGTAGACGCCTGCGGGGAGGTTGGGAATCGAGTACACGCCGTTGGTATTGGAGACTGTCTCGCGCATGACTGCGGTGGCCCGCTCAGTGGCCACAACGCGGGCGCCGCTCACAACCGCCTGGTGTGGGTCCGTCACAATTCCGTTGATGGTGCTGGTTGGCACCTGCGCGAGGACTGCGGAGGCCATCGTCGCGAGTAACAACGCAAACAGCAAGACACAGCACGCCCGACATAGCTTCATCCACAGCCTCCGTTTGTTTCCGAAAACGTTTACGCGTCCGGAATTAGCGTTGCAATCTGACGGTGACTGAGGGATATCGCAATAGTGGGAAAATACTAGAGACACGCGCTGTGAGTTTCAGGTCTACTGGCTGGTGCTGCGAAAAACGCGCGGGACATCGCAAGCATGCGCAAGCGATTGCGCACAACGGATACGCTCGCAAGTGAGCCGGGACATCAACAATATGAAAGGGACACCGTGCCGTTGAACGTTCAATTGATTTCCATCGCTACCAAGTTGCTGAAAATCGCGGGCGCGCTGGTGGCGCTGTATGCCGTAGTGACGGGCGCGCTGTTTCACGATCATGCTGCAATCGCCGGACAAATTTGCCGGCACGATGAAATACGTGCCGTGGCCTGCTTTCGTGGTGCTGCCCTTCAAGCCGCTGTGGAACGTGGCGCGCAAGGGCCATCTGGCGATCGGCGACATGGCTCCGGATTTTTCACTGGAGAGCCCGGACCACAAAAGCACGTTCCAACTGTCGTCCATGCGCGGACAGAAACCGGTGGTGCTGGTTTTCGGCAGCTACACGTGACCTCCGTTCCGGCGGGAGGTTCCCGCTCTCAACAAGCTGTACGAACAATATAAGGATCAGGTGGCGTTCTACGTGGTGTACATACGCGAAGCGCATACCAGCGACGTGTGGCAGGATCCTGACAATGTGGATGACCACGTTATTTTCGCGAGCCCCAAAAATATTGATGAGCGCAGCGAGATGGGGCAATTGTGCGTGGTGAAACTGGGGATTCATTTTCCGGCCGTCGTGGATGGGTTCGACAACGCCACCGAGCGGGACTACACGGGCTGGCCCGACCGGCTGTACGTGATTGATCGCGACGGGCGTGTGGCGTACAAGGCTCGGCCGGGTCCATTCGGCTTCAAACCTCAAGGCGTCGCGGACACGTTGCAACGGCTGCTTCCCACGGCGGCGAATCGCTGAACTTCAAGCAAGTAGCGCGACCGCGCAGACGAGTCTTCACGATAAAAAGCAAAGCGAAGGTGGACGCGCGCGGCGTCCGAACTAGATCACATTTTTAAGTGTGGAAACTACGCGTGTGCCTGGCGCCGCCGCAGTACGGCAAGCCCTGCGATTCCCAAAGCCAAGAGCAACAGGGTGCCCGGTTCGGGAGCGGTGCTAGTGCCGCTCGTTACGGTGACACTCGTTGGAAGGTAGATGGACGCACCTGCGCTGGTCGGTCCTGTGGCAAGCGCGTAAAACCACCAGGTGGTAGTTCCTCCGTTGCTGCTGAAAGCCCAGGAAGTGACGGGTCCGCTTGGATTCGAGAGGAAGTCGCTGGCGGCGCTTGTTGAAGGTATACCCGTGCACGAATTGGAGAGAAAGGCACCGCTCGCATCCACGGCGTCGCCAGGATTGGTGTCGGTACCGAAGCCCTGATTATCGCAGGCGAACACGCCGAATTGCCCGTCTGCAGGAAGCGTCGCGAAAGCAAAGGATACCGTAGTCCCGGCATTGATTCCGGTGACCGCGAAGATGTCGAGATAATTGAAGGTCGCGCTACCATCATCGCTGAAAGTGTAGGGAGTGACGGAAAGACCATCGCTCGCGGTAAATGGCGTCCCGAATGTCTGGCAATTTTCGTTGCCCGAGGTGCAACTATCGTCCGTACCGTGGTTAGACGCCGGCCGATCAACGTGATTGGCCCAAGCTGGCGAAGAGATGAAGAGGGCGAGAATTCCGGTGCAAATCGGCAAGCAGGAGCGAAGGTTCATGAGCGTGATCCTTTGGACTTAGTTGGCAAACTTTAAGTCTGCGAGGAATTGATTGTCAAGCGAGATCGAAGAATTTTGCGAGCGAGCGGGTATTAGTATTGCTTAGTACTTTGCCGCGCGATCCTTTTCGCCGCACGCCGTTCGGCCCAAGGCAAGGGTGTCATCCACGATTGTGGCATAATGCGCCCAGTCTTCCTGGACTTTTCACATGGCCGAGCGCGACCCGAATTCCGCGAACAAGACCCCTGCGGCTAATTCTGATTCCCAGGCCACTTCGGATTTCAAGTTACGGCAAACCCAAGACTTGAGTGCCGCGGCAGTCTCCACATTTTTCCCCGGTGACGTGCTGGCCGGCCGATTTAAGGTGCTGCGTTTTCTGGCACGTGGAGGAATGGGCGAAGTCTACGAATCGGAAGACCTGGAGTTTAACGAACGAGTTGCGCTGAAGACGGCGCGGGTGGAATTGATACAAGGCGCTCATGAAATTGAGCGGTTCCGCAGGGAAATTCAGCTTGCCCGCAAAGTGACTCATCCGAATGTATGCCGAACATTTGACGTGTTTCGCCACACGGAGACGGCCCACGACGGTTCGAGCCGGGAAACTCTTTTCGTCAGCATGGAATTGCTGAGCGGAGAAACGCTCGACAAACTCATAAAGCGAGAAGGCCGGCTGACGACGGCAACCGCGCTTCCCATCGTGAAGCAAATGGCTGCTGGGCTTTCGGCGGCGCATCAGGTTGGGGTCATTCACCGGGATTTCAAAAGCGCAAACGTGATTCTGATTGCGCAGGAGTCAGGCTCGCAGTCAACGCGCGCAGTAATCACCGACTTCGGGCTGGCCCACGCAGAATTCCAAGGCTCGCATACGCTCACGCGGCCGGGCGATATCGTTGGCACGCCCGCTTACATGGCTCCGGAACAAATCGAGGGAGGCGAGATCACGCCCGCGACGGACATTTACTCGCTGGGCGTGGTGATTTACGAGATGCTCACGGGTGAGCTGCCCTTCTCCGCCGATACGCCTCTTGCCACCGCAATGAAGCGGCTGAATCAGCCCGCTCCGGCGTTGCGTAGCCGGTTTCCCGACGCGGATCCCGTTTGGGAAAAAGTGGTTGCTCGCTGCCTGGAACGCGCGCCACGCAACCGTTACGCGACGACCGACGATGTGGTGAAGGCACTGGCCGGGGAATCCGTTGCGCTGCCAGCGAGCACGTCCGCGAGCGGGGCAGGATCTGAAATATCGCCGTCGAATTCCCGGCGGTGGATTATTGCTGCGATCGCTGGCGTGATTTTTCTTGTTCTTGCTGGGTTTGCGGTTATGCAATTGAAGCATCGCTTCGGAGCGCAGGAAAATGCGGCTGTACCCTCTGGCCGCAAGGCCGTGGCAATTTTAGGATTCACCAACCTTTCCGGCCGTAAAGATGCGGATTTGCTCGGCGATATTCTTGCGGACGGCTTATGGTCCCAACTCGATACCGATGAAATCCGTTTCATCGTGCCCAGCGACGTTGACGATATGAAGCGCAACCTCGGATTGCGCGATCTCTCCGCCTCGCTTTCAAACGATCAAGTGGTGGCCATCCGCAAATATCTGGGAGCCGACGTGCTGATCACCGGCTCCTATACGGCGCAAGGACCTCCGGGCGATGCGAACGTACAGTGGAACATTCATTTGCTGAACACTGCCGGAAACGAGAGTCTCGGTTCAGTGGAGCAGTCCGGAAAGGAATCCGACCTGAACGATCTGGTAGTGCATGCGGGGCGCCTGATCCGGCAGCGCTTGAACATTCAAGTCACGCCGTCGGAAGAAGCTCGCATGGATGGATCGCTTTCCGCGAACCCGGACGCGATGCGTTACTACGCCGAGGCTCGCGAAAAATTGCGCGACTTCGAAATCCTTGCCGCGACGAAGCTTCTGGATAAATCGATCGCAGCAGACCCGAAGTTCGCTCGCGCGCACAGCGCACTCGCACAAGCCTGGGTGATACTGGGATTCGATGCAAAGGCACAGGAACAGGCGAAGCAAGCGTTCGATCTAGCTTCCGGACTGTCCAGTGAGGCGCGCGGACTGGTGACGGCGAGTTATTACGAAGCGACGCATGACTGGCCGAAGGCGATTCAGGAGTATTCCTCCTTGTGGTCACAGTATCGGGATAACCCGCAATACGGGCTGCTGCTCGCCAGAACGCAGATTAATGCGAGCAAGGCAAAAGATGCGCTGACAACATTGGTTCAACTTCGCGGCCAGAATCTTCCGGTCGGGATCGCGGCCCAAGCGGACTTGGCCGAGGCGGAGGCGCAGCGGTCATTGGCGGCGTACGACAAGCAACTCGCGGCGGCGAATGCGGCGGCGCAGAAATCACAATCGCTTGGCGCAAACTTGCTGCTGGCACGCGCACGATTGTTTCAATGTTCCGCGCACGCAAGTCTGGGCGAGTTCGATCAGGCTCGTCCGCTATGCGATGAGTCGATGAAATTGAATACTGCCGCGGGCGATCAATTGGGGGCAGCCAACGCGAGCAACGAAACAGCGAATGTGCTTTACGAGCAGGGAAAATTCGCGGAGGCGGCCCCGCTTTATGAGACGGCCGTGAGTCTGTCGCAATCGATCGGCGACAAACAGGACGAAGCCGGAGCGATCAACAACCTCGCGAGAATTCACGACAGCCTGGGTGACCGCGCGGCTGCGATTCAGAACTATCGCAAGAGCATTGATATTGCGCGAGAACGCGGTGATCTTTCCGATGTAGCCACCGCGCAGGAAAGTCTCGGTATCGATTTATATCTGGATGGCAACCGGGCCGAAGGGAAGAAGATGTTGGACAGCGCGATGGCGATCGCGCGCGATACCGGCGATTCGTATATCCAGGCTTCGGTTTTGACCAATCAGTGCATATTCGATCTTTCTTCGGGCTTTGTGAGCGAAGCGCGACGTAACTGCGAGGAATCGGTTCGCTTGCGGCGGGCCGCGGATGACCGCGCAGGGATCGGGAATTCGCTGACCAATCTCGGCGACGTGCTGCTGGCACAGAACGAGCTGGAGGCCGCGAACAAGAACTATACGGAAGCGCTTTCGATATTGGGAGGCATTGGCGCGCGCGGCGCCGAATCGTACGCTCGCATTTCGCTGGCGTCGCTGGCGCTTGCGGAAAATCACGCTGATTCAGCGCAGAAATACGCGGGAGACGCCGCGACAGAACTGGCTGCTGAAAACGATCCTGACGGCGAAGCACAGGCTCGCTCCGTGCTGGCCGATGCGCTGCTTGTTGCGAACAACACCGGCGGAGCTCAGGAGGAAATCAAGAAAGCGTTGCAGCTGACGCAGAGTTCGAACGATAAGACGCTGAAACTGAATGCGGCAATTGTTGCTGCAAAAGTGGACGCGCGGAGCGGGAAGGGCGGCGACGCTCTGCATTCACTCGCAACGATCCAAGCGGAGGCTCGAAATGGCGGGCTGGTGCAAATCGAGTTCGAGGCTCGTTTGGCCCTGGGCGAAATTCAGATGCGAGCTGACCAACGGAATGCCGGCCGATCTACGCTGCAGGCTTTGGCGCGCGACGCAAAATCGCGCGGCTTCCCGCTCATCGCCGCAAACGCATTGGCCGCGAGTCAAAGGTAAGCGTGCGGGGTGAGCGGAGAACAACGGCAGGTTTGCAGGTTTCTTGGCCTCTCCTTCAGGAGTTAGACGGACCGGTTCGCCGCGAGCTTCTGCGCGGTGGCGAGTAAACGAATGCGAACGCGATGTAGGTCATCGTAGGAAGTGGTGGACGTGACCGGGATCGAACCGGTGACCCCCTGCTTGCAAATCAGCGCCCCTGTGTCGCAGTTATTTGGGATCAATACCTTACGTTCGGTGTGATCACCTTTATTCGGTGCGGTTCGGGCTGTTTTGGAGCACTTTAGGTACGGTTTGTGTACGAACTTCCGGATATGTCCAGTTTTCGGTTTCTGGCGTTCGAAGCGACCTCGCTTTGAGTTCCTGCACCAGTGTGTCGCCCAGGAGATGAACCCTTGAAGCGATACCCGTCACGTAATTCTGCCCACCAGATTTTAGCTTTTGTGGATCGAGAAATGTGTACGAGGTCGTTGTGCGGCCATTTGCCGCAACCACCATGTCCAGACCAGTTACGGCAGGAGGCGCGCCAAGAGGCCCAGAGCCCCAGTCGAGCCATCCGATTTCGTGAGGCGCTTTGCGCAACCAAGCTAATCTCTTGGACGTTGCTCCAACTCTCTTCCTTCCGAAGGAAAGATTCCGATATTCGTCACTGCGAAACATGCGACCCATGATAACTAGCGCGGCCCATTTTCCATAATTCCGGGGCTATAATTTCCTGAGTTCGACGCAAGTTTGGGTAAGGACTCGAAGCTTGCTACGAGTGATCTCGAGCGGCACATGTCCGAAACCGCACTCGCTCGTGAGCAGGAGGCGATCGGGAGAAAAATAAGCGAGCGCAGGGGTCAGCCGTTCGCGGATGAGCTGCGGGGTTTCAATCGGATCGCTGCGCTGGTCAATCACGCCGAGCGCCAGGTCGCCTTTGAAAAGCCACTGTTTCCACAGCTCCATCAAATCGTAGCTGAGCGTGCAGTGCTCCAAAGAGACTTCATCAATCTTGACGGTACGGAAGGCCGGCACGATGTCCGTATATTTTGTGAAATAAATCCGTTTTCGCCTGGGGTTACCGCCGCAGACGTGCAACCCGAACCTGACAGGCGGCAGAGAATCGATCAATTCATTCAATATTTCCGCGGCCCACAGGCTATCTTCGGGTGACTCGGTCCACATCGGTTCATCGAACTGAATGTAGTCGCATCCGGCAGCAATCACCTCGCGCAGTTCTGCCGCCAAAACCTCCGCATAAGCGCGACACAAAGTTTGCTCGTCTGGATACAGGTCCGGACGCTGATTCACGCTAAAGCGCGTAAGCACATGCGGGCCCGTTACTGTTTGCTTGACACGGCAGCGGGAAGGAGCTGCATCGCGCGCCAACTTCCAATTGCGGGCCAGCTCGAAGCGTGGATTCTTGATCTTGCCGATCACGCGCGCGCATTCGATTCCGAATCCCGCCGTGCCGAAGGATTGCTTCAACATGTCTTCGAAGGTGATTCCATCGAGGCGCTTCTGATAAAAATAATACATATTTTCGCGATAGCCCTCGCCATCTGTGATGATGTCGAGTCCCAGGTCCGCCTGATCGCGCGCCGTCCATCGAATGAGCTCATCAATTTCCGCGCGGCTGAGCGAGGGCTTCTTCATCGTATCTACCACGTTGGTATTTCGTGGATAGCTGCCCACGACGGTACTGAGGAATGGTGGCATAGATCGTTAGTCAGCGTCCTAGACAGGCGGCAAGCTCGCGGCTGAGCGAGCCTCATTAATGTGCGCTCTCACTCCCTCTTCCAGGGCGCGCGGAGCAAAGTCGATCTCGCGAATCAAACGCGTACCGTCTTGATCGTCTATCAGCGGCGTACCGGCGCCTTCCGTAAAAGTGATTTGCGCGTCGGGGATCCACTTTCTGACGATCGTCGCGAGTCGTGTGGCTGTGATGCAGTGACCGCCATTATTGTAGACGAAGTGGGCGAGCTTGGGTTTCAGCGCGAGCCGCACAAGTTGTTCCGCGCAGTCGTCTTTATAGATCCAGGTATCGCGTGTTTGTGCGCTGAACGGCAGCGTGACGGGTTCGCCGATCGCAGGCTTGGATGCAAAATGCTCCGCCCACATCACTGCGCTGCGCTTGCGGCCGTGACCGAAAACAACAGGCGGCCGCGTGCAGGCGATGTTTGCTCCATAACGCTCAACATATCGTCTGCCCATATGTTCGTTCAGGAGCTTCATCACGGCGTACGTGAACGTGTGAGACGCCGGATCACAGAAGTCGTCCTCGGTCACTGGCCGATCGCCATAAACCTGCTGCGACGGACCGGATACGGTTTCACTGCTCGTGAACACCAGGCGCGTTAGCTTACGTTGCACCGCCGCTTCGAACATATGGGTCATGCCCAGGATGTTGACGCGAGTCGAGAGCGAAGTGTTTTCATCGACCAGCGGTCCCATCACATAGGCCAGGTGAATGGCGTGGGTGATGTCAGGATGCCTGTGAAAGACAGCCAGTACATCGCGGAAGTCGCTGACGTCCGTGGAAACAGAATCGAAAGTCGCGCCAGTGTGGCTGGCGACTACGCGCAAGCCGGCCTGAGCCTCGGCATTTGCGGATTGATCGGCTGCGACGCTCGGAATGCCGCGCTCCAACAGATTGCGTACGACCGCTTGGCCGATGAAGCCCAAGCCACCCGTCACCAGGAACTTCGCGCGCTCGCTCATGGGGTCGCTCGCTTAGTCATCTGCCGTTGCCAGCGATGGTTTATAACCGACAAAAGAAAAATAAATCACGATCGCGTAACAGAACAACGGAACTGCAAAGGCCGCCTGGATCGAGCGACGGTCCGAAATGTAGCCCATAACCGCAGGAACGATCGCGCCTCCGATGATGGACATCACCAGAAGCGAAGAGCCAAGCTTGGTGTACGAGCCGAGATTCTTGATGCTCAACGCGAAAATCGTCGGGAACATGATCGAATCAAAGAATCCGAGCAGGACGACAGCCCAAACGGGCGCTTCCGGTCGCGAAAATCGCGACGATGGTGCACAAGGCCGCAGCCGTTGAGAAAATGCCGAGAAGCCGGGAGGCGCGATGCGTTTCATGATCGCGGAACCCGCAAACCGCCCGATCATGAATCCGAATAGGTGCCACTTCAGGTAATTCGCCGCGGTTCTTTCCGGCGTGCCAGGAAGCGCGTGTTGCGTAAAGCGAATCACGAAGCTGGTGACGCCAACCTGCGCGCCCACGTAGAAGAATTCGGTGATGACGCCGCGAATCAGATGTTTGTAATGCCAGATGCCTTGTGCGTCTTCGGCGCGGCCTCCGGTTCGGGCAACGCCTCGCCGCTCGACTCGCGGACTTCGGGCAGATTTGCAAAATAGATCAGCACTGCGACAAACAAAAATATTCCTGCGATCGCCAAATACGTGCCGGTGACACGCTTGGCTTCGGACGCCGAATAGATTTGCCATTGCTCGGGAGTCATCGCGGCGAGCGTGGCAGCGGAGTACTCAATTCCCGAGAGAATGAAGGTTTTTCCGATATACGGCGTTACCCACGCACCCACGGCGTTGAAGGACTGCGCGAAGTTCAGGCGCCGCTCGGACGATTGCGGCGGACCAAGAATCGTAACATATGGGTTCGCGG
This sequence comes from uncultured Acidobacteriota bacterium, assembly GCA_963742475.1. Classification (GTDB taxonomy): domain Bacteria; phylum Acidobacteriota; class Terriglobia; order Acidiferrales; family UBA7541; genus Palsa-295. The sequence goes on from CAVULY010000002.1 coordinate 316,679, forward strand.
CCACTTCAAGAACGCCTTGTCCGCAGGCCATCACAAACAGCGCGAACAGAAAAAAACCGTACGTGCGAATCGAAGCAGCGGGAATAAAGAGGAGTGCTCCGACGGCGCAGGTTCCCAGGCCTACCAGAATGCCTTTTCGATATCCGATTCGCTCCATCAGCCAACCCGCGGGCAATGCCGCAAGGAAGTAGCCACCAAAGAATGCTGTCTGAATCAGTGACGATTGGAAATCTGTGAGATTAAAAGTCTTCTTCAGGTGCGGGATCAGAATGTCGTTGAGGTTGACGCCAAGGGCCCAGAGGAAAAAAAGGCTCGTGACCAGAATAAAAGGAACCAGATACCTTCGCTCTGTGATTGGTGCCGAAGGACTTCCCATGCGTCTCCGTTAGGTCAACTCAAATTAAGTCAAGGCCCGGTCGAGGTGGACGTAACCGCCGTCCACGTACATATGCTGCCCAGTGATATGAGACGCCTGCGTGGAAATCAGAAACATCACCATAGCGGCGATCTCCTCGGGCGTGGTCATCCTCTTTTCGAGTGGAATTTTGGCGGTGATCGCTTTGAGCTTTGCTTCCGGGTCAGGGAATTTGCTGAGCCACTGCTGGTAAAGAGGCGTCATGACCTCGGCGGGAACCAGCGCGTTGGCGCGGATGCCGTACGGCAGAAGTTCAACCGCCCACTCGCGCGTCATCGCTAGGATCGCGCCCTTGGAGGCAACGTAACCCGAAGTGTTTCCTTGTCCGGTGACGGCAGTTTTGGAGCTAATGCTTACGATGGAGCCTCGCGTGCGTTTCAAATGAGGCAGGGCAAAGTGGGTCATGTTGTAGTAATGCAGGAGGTTGAGTTCGAGCGAAGCGACAAACTTCTCGGGACTGCCGTGCTCGAGTCCCACGCCGTCGTTTACGCCGGCGTTGTTGATCAATGCATTGATTCGGCTGAAAGTGCGCACGGTTTCTTCGACAGCCTTCACGCAATTTTCGGCCGTTTGGAGATCGGCAATCACGTAGTGACCGCGACCGGGGGCGAGCTTGAGCTCTGCAAACAATTTCTCGCACGCGGCTTGGTCCTTATCGACGACTACGGGGATAGCGCCTTCTCGAATCGAGGCTTGCGTGATCGCCGCTCCAATACCCTTCGCGCCCCCCGTGATGAGCACGACGTGATCGTTCAGCCCGAGATCCATGCTCTACCCCCGTGCCGAGCAAACGGATGGAAGCGAATCGAAATTATTGCCCACGGAGATTGAAAAAACCGCCGTCAAGAGGGTAGTCCACACCGGTTAAGAAGGAAGCTTCATCGGAGCAAAGATATAGCGCAAGAGACGCTACCTCGTGGGGCTCCGCCATCCGGCCAATCGGCTGCGAATTCGAAAGCTCAACGAACATTTGCGCTTCGCGTCCCGGATAATGCTGACGCAGGTATCCGTCGACGAATGGCGTATGGACACGAGCTGGCGAGATGCAATTGCAGCGGATGTTACAGGCGAGGTAATCCTTGGCGACCGAATAGGTCATGGCAATCACCGCGCCCTTGCTCGTCGAATAAGCAAAGCGGTCTGCCAGGCCCGATGAGCCTGCGATGGAGGCCATGTTCAGGATCACGCCCCCGCCGTTCGCTTTCATGTGTTCTACAGCGGCGAGCATGCAGTTATAGAAGCCTTTTACATTGACTTCGAACACGCGGTCGAAATCTTGCTCGGTTGTTGCTTCGAGCTTGCCGATGTGGGAGATGCCGGCATTGTTCACCAGGGTGTGGATTCGGCCACGCTTGGCCAGCAATTGAAACGCGGCTCGTACCTCCTGCTGATCTGTGACGTCGCATTCGTGAGCGGACGCCTGGCCGCCTGCCTCCGAAATTTCCCGGACCGTCTCTTCCGCCTCTTTTGCACGAATATCGATTACATAGACGCGGGCGCCGCTCGTCGCAAACCGAAGGGAGATGGCGCGGCCGATGCCGCTGGCGCCGCCGGTGACGACCACGGTTTTCCCGTCGAGCCGGAAGCCATTCGAATTCTGGGCCGCCGTCTTCAGAGGGAAACTCCTCGTTTCCACGGGATGAAATCATTTTGGGCTATCAATTCGGCCTTCGTCTGGGTTTCACCGCTTGCTACCTCGACCACGCGGTCAAGGATCAATTCGCCCATCTCGTCGATAGTAGCTTTGCCGAGAATGATGTCGCCTGTATCAATGTCAATGATGTCCGGCATGCGTTGTGCAAGCGCCGAATTCGTGGAAATCTTGACGACGGGCGCGATCGGATTGCCCGTCGGAGTGCCCAGGCCAGTGGTGAAAAGCACGACACTGGCTCCCGCCGCTACCTGCGCGGTCACGCATTCCACATCATTACCTGGTGTGCATTGAAGATTCAGACCTGGCTCCGTTGAATACTCGGCGTAATCCAGCACGGCGGTGACCGGAGATGTTCCTCCCTTTTTCGCAGCACCAGCGGATTTCATCGCGTCGGTGACGAGACCGTCGCGGATATTTCCAGGCGAGGGATTCATGTCGAAACCGGAACGAACGGCTTTTGCCCTCGCGGCGTAGTCGCGCATTAATTGAATGAAGCGATCGGCCACTTCCTTGCGCACGCTGCGATTCACCAATTCCTGTTCGACGCCGCACAGTTCGGGAAATTCCGACAGGATCGTCCGGCCGCCAAGCGCTGCCAGGATATCCGACGTGTGGCCGATGGCAGGATTGGCGGAGATGCCGGAAAAACCGTCGGAGCCGCCACATTTCAGGCCGATGCACAAATGCGAAAGTGGTGCCGGCGTGCGGTGCGAATTCTCATCCATTTCCACGAGCCCGGCGAACGTCTTGCGGATTGCTTCCGACATCATCCGAAGCTCCGATCCGCTTTGCTGCTGCTCGAACACCAGGAGAGGTTTAGAAAACTTCGGATCGCGTTTCTTGATTTGCTCGAGCAAAATCGCGACCTGCGAATGCTGGCAGCCAAGGCTCAGAATGGTGGCGCCAGCGACGTTAGGGTGGTGGATGTAACCGGCAATCAAAGAGCAAAGATTATCGGAATCCTCCCTTGTCCCGCCGCAGCCACCTTCATGCGCCAGAAACTTAATTCCGTCCACATTCTTGAAGACGCGGGGGGGCGATGTAGGCGCGCCGCTCGTCGGGGTGTCACCGCCATCTATTTCATTCGCGCGGCCTGTTCGGTACCGACGAACGAGGTCAGCTACCTGCTGACGATAAATCTGCGGAGCGGCAAATCCCAACTCCTCCTCGAAAGCCTGCTTCAGCACCCCTATGTTTCGGTTCTCGCAAAACACCAGCGGAACGACAAGCCAATAATTTCTCGTACCGACTTGGCCATCTGCGCGCCGATATCCCTGGAAGGTGGTCCCGCGCCATCGCGACACATCGGGAGGCGTCCAGCGATAATTCTCATTTTTCTCGTGGTAGGGAGCAGCCTCGTGGTGGGTATTGCGGGGCGTTAAAACTTCGCCCTGAGCGATCGGCTGGACGGCTTTCCCTACGAGGACGCCATACATGATGACGTCGCTGCCGGCAGCAAGATTTTCAGTCGCGAATTTGTGTTTTGCGGGTACGTCTGAGGCTAGCGTGTAAGTGGACCCAGACCAAGCGATCATATCGCCCTTCCGCAAATCCGAGAGGGCTACCAGCACATTGTCTCTGGGACTGAGTTTGAGCACGAGTTCTTGTTTGATGCTGTTGCTCGACGCGACCATCGCAAAGCACCCACTGGCCAAGTACTGCTTCCATAAAATACACAATCCGAGTGCTCAAGCGATATAGCAAGGGGGCTAAAGTTTTTCAAGATAAAAAATTCAGTTTTCACATATCAAAATCTGAGGTATACAGTTCCTCAACCAGTGTTGCTTTTTCAAGGTCCTTTTGGGCCAGCCGAGAAGCCCCGCTGCGGCCCGTGGGGGATGGGGGTACTCATGATTCGTGCACGGCAGTCGAAATCAGCTCCCGTGGGAGTTGTTTCGAAGGTTCTTCGAGTGTTTGAAGCATTGAACTCGTCGCCGGAAGGGTTGCAGCTCAAGGACGTCGCGCAGAGAACCGGCATCAACAAGAGCACCGCATACCGGTTCCTCGCCCATCTAGAGTTCGAAGGCTACTTGTTTCGTGACGATGCGGGGGCCTATCTGGTCGGGCCCAAGCTGGTTCGCCTAGGCTCCGGAGTCAGCTATCAGACTTCGATCCGAAAAATCAGCCGCCCGGTGCTTCACGATCTCTGGAAGATAACTAATGAAACAGTGAACCTAGGAACTTTGGACGGGCAGGACGTGTTCTATTTGGATGTGCTGCAGAGCCCGCATCCGTTCCGGATGGCTTCGCCGATCGGGTCGTGGCGCCCTGTCTATTGCACGGCGATGGGAAAGGCGCTCGCTGCGTTCTTGCCGCCGGAAGAAAAGGAGCACGTCCTAGGTTCTTTGAAATTCGAACGGTTCACCCCTCACACGATTACGCAGGCATCGCGGCTCAAGCGCGAACTCGAAAGCATCCGCGAGCGAGGGTACGGGCTAGACGATGAAGAGGCAACGCTCGGCGCCCGCTGCATTAGCGCTCCAGTCGTTGTTGACAATGGCAAAGTGGCGGCAGCGATCAGTGTCGCGGGGCCGGTCGCAAGAATCGGGCGCGATAAGATCCCATTTCTTGCGAAAGCAGTGATGACGAGTGCCAGGGCGATCTCTGCTCGCCTGGATGCATCCGCGGTGGTTGACATAGAGCTTGCGAGCAAAGGGCTGCACTAAGGAATGGTTCTTACGACCGAGAATTGAAGCGGGACCCTGGCGCGCGATTCTCGGCACACGAAAGTTCGACGGGGTTGTGTTTTTGGGGCCATTTGTTTCAACCGCTGAAATCACCCTCGCGAATTACCCGATTATCCTTGACTGAATTGAGTTCACTGAATTAGGTAAGTGATGCCGTTTTCTGTCCTGATTTACCGTAGGGAACCGCACAACTTATGAAACTCGTCCGAATCGGTGAACACGGCAAGGAAAAGCCCGGTCTTCTTCTGGATGATGGCACTCGCGTCGACGTTTCCTCTTTCGGGATGGACTATGACGAGGGGTTTTTCGGGGAGAAAGGTGTTGAAAGCTTGCGCCGCTGGGTGGAGAAGAATGCTGCCGTCCTCCCTCGGGTAGAATCGTCCGTGCGGTGGGGACCGGCGATCTGCCGTCCGAGCAAGCTTGTTTGCATCGGGCTGAATTACAAGGATCACGCTGCAGAAACGAGGCAGCCTATTCCGAAGGAGCCGGTGATTTTCTTTAAGGCTACCAGCGCGCTGGCAGGCCGAACGATGCAGTGATCATGCCGAAGGGAGGGGCGAAACTCGATTGGGAAGTGGAACTCGCTTTCGTAATCGGAAAAGAAGCTCGGAATGTCGAGAAGCACAACGCTCTCCAACACATCGCGGGCTACGTTTTGCACAATGACTATTCTGAGCGGGCATTTCAAATGGAACGTGGCGGCCAGTGGGTAAAAGGCAAGAGCGCGGATACGTTTGCGCCGTTAGGGCCGTTTGTCTCGACGCGCGAAGAAATTTCTAAACCGGAACACCTAGAAATATGGCTGAAGGTGAACGGGGCGATGCGGCAGAATAGCAATACTGAACAGATGATCTTCGGCGTGGCTGAGCTCTTGAGCTACGTGAGCCAATTCATGACGCTGCTTCCTGGCGACGTGATCAGCACGGGAACGCCGCCGGGAGTGGCATTGGGAATGGAGCAGCCGGTTTACCTCAAACCGGGCGACACGGTGACGCTGGGAATTGAATGCCTCGGCGAGTCGCGGCAGGAGGTTGTGGCATGCGGAATGAACACAACGTCTGATTGCTTCTATCTCCCCGGAAATTTCCTGCCGCGGCACAATCCGGTCAGATATATCGAAAAGTGCAACTCGAATTCCGAAAATTTCGCATGAAGCACTTGTCGCCATCTCTTCTCATGGCTGCCATTCTGGTCGCGAACCTCGCAAGTCTCGGTGCGCGACAAAAATCTCAAGGTACGCAGCAATCTACCGCCGCCTTGAAGCCCGGCGCGGTGCATTTCGAAGATATTGCCAGGCAGGTGGGAATCGCGATGCAGAATTTCTACGGCAGCGACACTCACAAGGAATTCATCATCGAAACGACTGGTAACGGAAGTATTGTTTTTGATTACGACAACGATGGCTGGCCGGACGTTTTTCTTCCCAACGGCTCAACTGTGGAGGGTTTCCCGAAAGGAAAAGAACCAACCGGCCATCTGTATCACAACAATCACGACGGAACATTCACTGACGTTACCCAAAAGTCCGGCCTAGCGCGGGGAGGTTGGGGGCAGGGGGGCTGCACAGGCGATTTCGACAACGACGGCAATCTGGATTTGTTCGTCACCTATTGGGGGCAAAACGCTCTGTATCACAACAACGGAGACAGCACGTTCACCGACGTGACCGAGAAAGCAGGGCTGAAGACTTCACGCGACGAATGGAACACCGGCTGCAGCTTTCTTGACTACGACCGCGACGGGAAGGTGGATCTGTTTGTCGCGCGCTACGTCGACTTTACGTACGATTCCGTCCCCAGGCCCGGCCAGGGACAATGGTGCCAGTGGAAGGGATTGAACGTGATGTGCGGCCCCCGCGGCCTGAAGATCCCCGTCAATGCGCTCTACCACAACAATGGCGACGGAACATTCACCGACGTATCGAAGAAATCCGGAATCACGAACACATCCGGTTGTTACGGATTCACATCAGTGACGGCAGACTTTGACCACGATGGCTGGCCGGACATCTACGTGGCTTGCGATTCGACCCCCAGCCTTCTCTACCACAACAATCATGACGGAACCTTCACGGAGATGGCCAAGGCCGCGGGGGTAGCCTATAACGAAGACGGCACTCTGCAGGGCAGCATGGGAGTATCGGCCGACGACTTCACTCATTCGGGCCGGCAAGATATCGTCAAAACGAATTTCAGCGACGATACCTCCACCCTCTATCTAAACCGCGGAAATAATCTCTTCGACGACGTCACGCAAATCGCCGGCCTGGCCAAGATCACGAGGCTCCTAGGCTGGGGCGTCCAGTTCTTCGACTTCGACAACAGCGGCTGGCCCGGAATACTGATCGCCAACGGGCATGTCTATCCGGAGGTGGATGGCAAGGGGCTAGGCACGAGCTATCGCGAACCAAAAGTGGCTTATTACAATCTTCACAACGGAAAGTTCGCCGATATCACTGCGCAGGCCGGTGCAGCGCTGACTGAGGCCCACGCAGCACATGGCATGGCCCTCGGCGATCTCTTCAACAACGGGCGTGAAGAGGCGGTGGTGAATAACATGAACGAGCCGCCCTCAATCTATTACAACACAGCACCGATCGGCAATTTCATCAGCTTGCAACTCATCGGGGTGAAATCAAACCGAGCCGCGCTGGGAGCAGCGGTCACACTCGAGCAGGGCGCGGACAAGCGCGAGAAAGAAGTTCGCAGTGGCGATGGCTATATTTCGCAAAGCGACTTGCGACTGCATTTCGGTTTGGGTCAAGCGACCAAGGCGGACAAAATTGTAATTCGCTGGCCGAGCGGGTTGGTGGAAACTCTTACCGATTTGCCCGCGAATCGATATTACGTGGTGAGGGAAGGCAGCGGGGTCGACGCAAAGCAAACGCACCCGGTGAGTGGACTGGTGATCAAAACCGGTGGCAGCGCTTCGAAATAATCTTTTCAGGACGCATTGCCAATCGAAATCACGACGATCGCTAGAATCAGGATTCCAACACCGGTCCAGCAATAGGCCAGCGCACGTTTGCTTGCCTGTTTCCATTCGCCGGTCACAGCGCCCCAGAAAATTCCCGCGATTATGTCGAGCGTCATGAAGACCGGCCAGCCGACAATGCCGCCGAGTTTCCCTAGCGCAGCAGCGCCCATGCCATAGGCCACGACACCTCCGTACCAGAGAAGTCCTGTGAGCCCTCCGAGAAGCCAATAAGTCGACTGATTCCCTTCGCGATAAACGCCCCAGGTTTTGTTTTTGTTGAGCAAGTAGACGCAATAAACGAGATTTGAGAGGAAGCCGCCCGTGACCGTGAGTGACCAGATCGGGTTCGCAGCCATCGAATTGCTTGCTCCAGCCGCTAGCGCGCGGATTCGAATCTCGTCGCCAAATACGAAACTGAAATTCAGCATCGACGAAAAAATCCCTGAGAAAATACAAATTACCGGCCCAAACGCAAATCCCGAACGCGGCGTCCCACTCACCCCGCATCGCGCTCGCGCTGCTTTCCGGCGAGCGCGAGAAAAAGAAGACCTACAATCATGATTGCAGTGCCAATCATCAGTTTCCCCGCGTTTCGAATGAAGTTCCTCCGGATGCAGAACCACAAGGGGGAAGAGCGATCCAAACGAGGCAGTAATTCCGAGAATGATGGCAAACCCGAGGGCCATGCCGACCCGGTTGATTCCGATTCCGAAAAGGGTCGAACCGACTCCCCACGCAATGCCAAAGAGCACGACCTTCCACAGGGTCGTTGCAGATGTTCCCGCATACACGCTGCCGACTTGAGGAGTGGTCGCGAGCGTGATGATCCACGGAAAGATGATCAGGCCCGTTACCGCGAATATCAGCCAGCTGTTTTCCCAGCGCCAAGCTGGCATTCCCTTCATCGGAGCGGCAAAACTGCCGTTCAAAAGGCCGGCCAGCATGACAAGGCCAAAGCCAATCACGATCTGTGCGGTCATCAGATCACCTGTCGCGTCGTGCGATCGGGGAAACGGAAGCGCGCACAAAATGAGGCATGCACGTGCGAACGTCAAGACAAAACCAGTACTCGCAGCGCCGTTTCATGAGCTGAAACCTGATTTAATTGACGCTGCCCGTTGCTTTCGCTAGATTTGCGATGCGTTCTGCGTAAGTTCAAAAAATTTCACTGCCAGCACGCGAAGGCGGGGACTGCTAGTGCGTATAACTTCGATTCAAATCCGCGTTTGCCAGAACACTCGGCCGGCGATGTCTGATTCTGAGATGCGGTCGGGCGGCAAGTCCACTTTTGATTTCCTCGTTATCACGATGAAGACCGATGAAGGAATTGATGGGCACTCATTCGGGTTCGCAGGGCGTGGCGCAGAGATGGCGGGAGCGGTCGCGGCTTCAGCTTTAAAGCCGTTTTTTCTCGGCAAAGATCCGCTGCTGCGCGAAAAGCACTGGCAGGATTTCCGGACCTACGATCGCTGGTGGAATCACGTACCGATCTATTCCTATGGGCCTTTCGATATCTGCCTCTACGATATCGCTGCGAGAAAGGCGGGCATGCCGCTCTACAAGATGCTGGGCGCGTATCGCGACAAGGTTCCGATCTATGCCAGCTCCTTTGTGCTCTCTTCGCCAGAGGATTATGCGAAGCAAGCGCTCGAAGTGAAATCGCGCGGATGGCATGCCTACAAACTCCATCCGCCGGGAAAGCTTGCGTTTGACTTGGCCGCGTACCGCGCGTGTCGTGAGGCAGTGGGGCCAGATTTCAAGCTCATGGCCGATCCCGTAGCAGCATACTCACACGAGGAAGCTCTGCGCGTGGGGCGCGAACTCGAAAAATTGAATTACTACTGGTTTGAGGAGCCACTTTTCGACGTAGACTTCACCGGGCTCCGCAAACTGAGCGACAAGCTCGATATTCCTATTTGTGGAACGGAAGTTCTCGCGGGCTCGCACTACTCGACAGCGGAATGCATAGCGAAGCGCGTTGTGGATATCGTCCGCACCGACGTTTCCTGGAAGGGCGGCGTGACGCCGGTGATGAAGACGGCTCACCTTGCGGAATCGTTCGGCGTTCACTGCGAACTCCACACTACGATTTATCATCCGCTGGAAATCGTCAATTTACACTGCTGTGCCGCGATCGCGAATTGTGAATTCTTCGAGGTACTCTACCCGCTTTCGTACATGGATTTTGGAATGAAGACGCCCATTCAAGTCGATACGGAAGGCTATGCACACGTGCCGGAGTCGCCGGGAATCGGAGTCGATTGGGACTGGAATTTCATCGACAAGTGCACGACGAAAACGATGTAAGCGGAGGATTTCGACAAGCGGTTTCGCCGTAACGAAATCGACTTGCCAGTCTCCGCTCCTTGGGCTCAGGATGCCAGCGATGCGCAGCGGATTTTTGCCGGCCATTTTTTTCGGGATGTTGATGAGTGCGGCAATCCCAGTCAGGGCCCAAGACATCGACACGCTCGTCACGACGACGAATCGCAGTCCGTCCACCGTTGCAGACCAGATCCGCGATCCCGCCGAGCGTGACGCATTCCTCAAACTTTACAAGCCTCAAGCGGCCGGCGTCATGTTGCAGGCCGCGAAAAGTTTCCTTCAGAATTATCCTCAATCCGCATTCCTGGCACAGGCGTATGAGGTTGCTGCCGACAGCAGTTTTGACATGGGCGACTATGTGGGTGGTTTGGACTATGCACACCAGTCACTTACCTATCTGCCGGAGAATCCACAGCTACTAGTCGCCGTTACGGATGTCGAGGCGCGCCAGCATCTGAACGGCGATGCAATAAAGAATGCCCGGGCTGCTCTGTACTATTTCGATCGCTTTGGCCGTCCCGGGGCAATTGCGGAAAGCGAGTGGCCGGATCTGAAACGCCGCATGCGCGCCACAGCGAATTTCGCGCTGGGGCGGGCCCTGTTGCAGGAAGCGATCGCTGGGCCAGCAGGCGAAAAGCGAAGTGCGCTGCTGAAAGAGTCGGCAGCGGCGCTTGAGCAGGCACGTTTCTTAAATGCCACAGACTCGCAGATCGTTTACATTCTTGGCTTGGTGCGCCTTTCATCTGGTGATTTCCAATCCGCCGCGGACAATTTCGCTGCCGTTTACGTGCAGAAAGACGAACTTGCGCCCAAGGCGCTCGAACACCTGCAGACGATTTATATGACGCTCGATCCGAAGGCTCGAGGCGACTTCGATTCCTTTGTGGCGCGCGCCGCGGAATCGAAGAAGAAAGGCCCGGACCAGCCAGTGCCAGAAAAGTCCACGTGGAGTGGCAATTGCCAGCCTACGCGGGATCGGATTCCTGCCGCGGCTGTCATAGTGGTATCTATCGCAACTGGTCCCAATCCGGGATGTCGAAAATGTTTCGCGCTTACGCGCCGCAGAACGTGATCGGCGATTTCACCGAGAACAATCAATTCTTCGCCGGTGACGAACCAAAGTATGAGGACGGAAAGCTGCAAATCATTCGCGGCGAGAGACGCTCGCCATTCGCGCGCATGGAACTCCGCGACGGCAAGCACTACTTCAACATCTTCGAATCCGATGGCCAGTGGCACACTTACCCGGTCGACTACACGATCGGTTCGAAATGGCAGCAGGCGTATGCCACGAAATTGGCGAACGGTCAGATTCATGTCTTCCCGATTCAATACAGCGCCCTCGAAAAGCAGTGGCTGAACTACTGGAAAGTGATTGACTCGCCCGGCAGCTCACGCGCGGATTTGCATTTATGGGAAAAACTGGACTCGACGACGAGCTACCAGGCTGTTTGCGCCGTTTGCCACACGAGCCAATTGCGCAACGTGAAAGGTGGAGGCTTCGAACCCGATAACCTCGAGTTTCGCGAGACCGGTGTCAACTGCGAAATGTGCCACGGCCCATCTGCCCAGCACGTCGCGTCGATGAACAACGGCGACGAGTAAACAAGGGGCCGCTCGATCCGCCCATCGAGTTTAAAAAAATCGACAATCGCGATTTTGTGGCAGTCTGCTCGCAGTGCCACATGCAATCCGCGATTCGCACCCCCGGGCCGCACGGCGAGCTGAACTACTCCACCACCGGCAAGTTCTTTGTGCGCGATCCGATCATTCCCTTTAGCGAATTTTCACGCAAAGGCTTTTACAAGGACGGCCGTTTTCGCCAGACGACGTTCATCGTCGAGGCCCTCGAGCGTTCGAAATGCTTTCAGCGAGGGCAGGTCAGCTGCGGCACGTGCCACAATCCTCATACGCACGACGAAGCAGCGAATCGAACCGCCCTGAAGTTTCGTGACGATCCGGACCAGATGTGCACCGGATGCCATACGCAGTTCCAGGATAAGTCGAAGCTAACAGCCCACACACATCACTCCGCCGATTCGGAAGGCAGCCAGTGTGCGTCCGTGCCACATGCCGCGCATTATGGACGCACTTTTGTTTCGGGCGCGAACGCACCAGATCGACGATATTCCGAATCCGGATATGACTCAGCGATTTGGGCAATCCGAAAGCCCTAATGCGTGCCTCCTGTGCCACGCCGACAAAACCGCGCTCTGGGTGAAACAACAAATCTCCAGTTGGAAAGCAGCGTATTAACGTGCCTATCCGGCAGGCGAAGCACCCAGAAGCAATTTCAAATCGGCTCAATCGCGGAGTTCGCTTGGCCGTTTATCTCTGCGTCATGATTCTCTTACTGGCAGCGGCCTCGTTCTCTGGTAACCGCAAGAATTCCGTGCGCAATACAGACAACACGACGACGGCGCCCGCGACCGCAGCGATTTCGGGTATCGCGCCGAACCGCGCTGGCTACGTGGGCTCGAAAGTGTGCGCGCAGTGTCATGCCCCGATCGCGAGCAAGTACTCCCGAACGGACATGGGACGTTCGATGTCCGAGGTCACACCTACGCTGCTTGAAAAAATTCCGACTGCCGCTTCCATCGTTGATGACCGCATCCATCGCCACTTCGATGTACGCGCCGATGATGGAAAGCTCTTGCAAAGCGAATATGAAATAGGTAAGGACGGCAACGAAGTGTTTCGAGAAACGCATCCAGTGGACTGGATCATCGGCTCGGGCGCTAATGGTTTCGGCGCGCTCATCAGACGGGATGAATTTCTTTTTGAGGGTCCTCTTTCCTTTTATTCAAAGACTCAGACGTGGGCCCTCTCACCCGGATATGAGTTCGGCGACTATGGTTTCAATCGCCCAATTTTGCCCGGCTGCATCGCGTGCCACAGCGGATGGCCGCAAGCGGTCTTGGGCGGCAATGGCAGATTCCTCGATCCGCCATTCCGTGAATTGGCCATAGGCTGTGAAAACTGCCACGGGCCGGGAGAAGCGCACGTGCGCGAAATGCGCGAAGGCGCTTCGGACGCCGAGAGCAACACGCATTCAATCGTGAATCCCGCGAAACTCGAACCCTGGCTCGCCGATAACATTTGCATGTCCTGCCATCAGACGGGCGATGCCATTGTTCTGAAACCCGGAAAAGACTATCGCGATTTCAAGCCCGGAACTCCCCTTGACGATACGCTCGCGATTTTCATGGTCCCGCCGCGGCGCGATTCGCCCCAGACGGATCTGCTGGAACACTACTTTTCCATGACACTCAGCAAATGCTATCGCAGCAGCGGCGGACGTCTGAGTTGCATCACGTGCCACGATCCTCACGTGGAACCAGCTGCACAGGATGCTCCGGCGTATTACAGGACGAAATGCCTCTCCTGCCACACGGAAAAAAGCTGCGCGCTGCCGCTCGGAATCCGACAGCGCAAAACTCCTCCAGACGACTGCGCCGGATGCCACATGCCCAAACGCGACGTGCAGATAATTGCGCATGCGGTCTTGACGAATCATCGCATCGTCGCACAAGCCGAAGAGCCTTACCCGGACGCTGCGTTTCACATGACCACGCCGCAAATGCCAGACCTTGTTCAACTCAGCTCGATTCCGGGCAAACGCGATGAGCCAGCCTCGCCATTAATTCTCTTGCAGGCCTACGGCCAGCTGATGACTCCGAATCCACAGTATCGCGAACGATATTTCGCTCTCGCGAAACGGCTGGAGGCGGCGGATTCCAATAACGTGGACGTGCTTAGGGCGTTGGCGGCTCTAGCTATGGAGCAAAAGAATGATCAAGCGACCGTCCGCTATCTCGATGCGGCCGTGAAAGAAGGCGCCACCTCGCCGGAAATCTATGAACAATTGGCCAGTCTCTTGATCAAAATGGGACGCTATCAGGAAGCCGCGGACGCGCTGGAGCGCGGCATCAAACAGATGCCCTACGATGCGATGCTTTACAGACTACTCGGCTCGAGTTATCTCTCGCTTCGCAAGAATTCAGAAGCCACCGCACTGTTGCGGCAAGCAGTGCGAGTTTTTCCGCAGGATGCGGGCTTGCGAAAACTTCTGAAGGATTCCGAAGAAACGGTTCCAACCGGGAACGCACCATGAGCGACCCTGGCTCATCGGTCGGCGAGCGTATCTTCGAGGAGCGCGGCAATTCAGGAACGCACCGAAAGAATCTTCCGCTCCATTTCAAGAGCGGGCGGTTCCTGATGAAATCCCATCGCAGACGAAATGGCCTTGGCTGCCTCAATCACCGCCGCCGATAATGCACCTACCTGTTCCCGTCCCACGCGCGTGACCGGACCGGATACGCTAATCGCTGCTACCGCCTCACCGTCCGAACCTAGAATCGGCGCGCTCACGCAGCGGGCGCCGAGCGTTACCTCCTCATCATCCACCGCGTAACCCTGCCGCCGGACCTTCTCGAGTTCCTGACGGAATTGCACCAGGTTCATGATCGTGTTCGGCGTAAGCGCCTGAAAAGTCAATCCGCTCAAGATCCGTTCTCGATGCTTTTCGTCCAGGAACGCCGCTAGCGCTTTCCCCAGCGCGGTCGCGTGCAGCGAGCGCCGGCTACCCACGCGCGAAGAGAGCCGAAATTCGTGCGGGCTCTCAAGAACTTCGATGTACAACACATTGCCCTGATCCAGTGTCGCCAGGTTCACCGTTTCTCGAGTTGATTTCCATAGCTCGGAAAGGATTGGCCGCGAGACCGCCTGCAGCGTGGCGCGATGGTCAGCGCGAGCTCCCATTTGCGAGAGCTTCGGTCCAATCAGATATTTTCCTCCGTCGGCGCGAATTAGATATCCCTCTCGTTCGAGGTGCTTGAGAAAGCGATGCGCGGTGCTTTTGTTCAGTCGGGTCGCGTCGCATATGGACTTCAGGCCCAGTCCGGAAGGCGCGGCCTCAATCGCCTCAAGAATGCGAAACACCTTTGAAATCACCCCTACAGCCACGGTCCGTCGACCTCCGAGATGTATTGTTCCGCCACGACTACGCACTATAACAGAGTGATATCTGGTTCCAAAATATGAAACGAGCGAAGCTTGTATGAAATTTACGAGTCCCAATTTGCCAGTAGATCGCGGTTACGAGGCCAGTTGGCACAGACGCTTGTATCATATGTTGAAACGCCGTTCGAAAGAATAAAAGTTTTTGATTGACACCATTCATAATTGTTGCTAAATGACGTGAACATTGGGGGAGTCTGCTTGGGGTGGGCTTGGAAATTGCCGACCTAACCTCGCGTTTTTCGACTCTCTCCAAACGAACGGGAGCAACAGTTGTCGCTCGATTTTGCTCACCTGCGGCTGGGAGAAGCGATGATGACATCCAAAAGGCAGCGCCGGATCTCGAAGTTTTGCTCTCTGAGTTCGCTCGTCTTGCTCTTTGTCGGTCTGGCCCTGTTGCTGCCGGCAACCGCCCGCGGCCAGGCAGCCGGCGCGATCAATGGGACGGTGCGCGACTCGAGCGGCGGAGTAATCCCGGACGCATCCGTCGTCCTGCACAACCGCGGCACGAACCTGGATCGCAACGCGGCCACGAATAGCGCCGGTTTCTACGCTCTCACCAATATTCAGCCCGGCGAATACGACCTCAAAGTTAGCAAACCCGGTTTCAAGACGTCGCAGCGCTCAAATGTTACCGTAGATGTGAATCAGACCTCGACCATTGACTACACGCTGGATCCCGGCACTGTGCAGCAAACAGTGACGGTGCAGGCGACCGTCGCGGCGCTGGAAACATCCACTTCCGAATTGGGCGTCGCCATCGTAAGACAAGAAGTGAACAACCTCCCGCTGAACGGACGAAACTTCACTCAGCTGCTGGATCTGACGCCGGGCGTCAGCACGATCAACGTTTCGCAAAATGGCAGCCTCGGAGGTGTGTGGTCGAACCCGGTGGGATCATTCAGCTATCCGTCGATAAACGGACAGACCAACCGCAGTGACTTTTTCCTGCTGGACGGTGTGAACAATCAGGGATCGTTCGGCAGCACCTACGCCGTCGCGCCGATTCTCGACGACGTCCAGGAGTTCAAGGTTCAATCCCACAACGATGACGCTTCGTTCGGCGGCGCGTTAGGCGGAATCATCAACGTCGTCACCAAATCGGGATCGCAGGAATATCATGGGTCGGCCTGGGAATTCTACCGAGGCGCCGCATCGGACGCCCGGCCGACATTTTACCCGATAACTCAACCTTATCAATTCAGCCAAAACCAGTTTGGCGGTGCAGGTGGCGGCCCGGTAGTCATTCCCTGGCACGCCTCGTCCGCGCACAGGACTTTTTTCTATGCCGCTTACGAGGGATACCGCTATACACAATCCGCCAGCGCTCTCTATACTACGCCCAACGTTTCAAGCGAACTCGGCGGCGACCTTTCCTCCGTCGCCAACCAGATTTACAACCCGTATAGCGTTGTCCCAGATGCTTCCAGCCCCTCTGGTTTCACCAACTCTCCCTTCTTGTGCACGGGCGGCCTCCCTTCGCCGCTGCTGCCGAACAAGACCCAGGCGTCCGGCACTCCCTGCAACATGATCCCCGCGACACTCATCGATCCGAACATGGTGACCTATGCGCAAACGATCTTCCCTGCTCCTAACCTGACCGGCAACCCGAATTTTAACGGCGTCGACACCACTCCTTCAAATGTCCGCCAGGACACCGGGACACTGCGGATCGATCACCAGTTCACCGAGCGCGATAACCTCTGGGCGCGCTACGTGGGATTCTGGCAACCTGTCACTGACTCGGGAGGGTTCGTCGGGCTGCCGCATTCGCAAAAGACCGATGGCTTCAATCTTGGTGTTGGATACAGCCACGCTTTCTCCAGCAGCAGTTTAATTGAAGCGAGGTTTGGGCGCGTCGTTCTGACGATCAATCAAAGCTCGAACCCTTCCGGTGCGCCTCCTAGTTTCGGGCCGACGATTTTCAATCCAAACTACGCCGGGAATTTCAGGGGCGGTGCCGAGATGGTTCCAGAGGTCGCGATCCTGGGGTACATCGGCAATTCGAACGCCAGCGCTCACAATGCCGCTCAGTTTGACTACACTAAGGCGTCCGACATCTGGGAAGGTGGCGGCGCTTACACGAAAATCTATCAACGTCACACGTTCAAGATGGGTGTGGACTTCGCCAGCAACAATGCCAACGCCGAATATTTGAACTCCGGCGTCGTCTTTGCGGCAGCCAATACGTCTGCGGCGAACACCGATACCCAAATCGGTACGGCCACGGGAGACGCGCTTGCGTCCTTCTTACTCGGCCTGCCCAACAATGCCACCCGCCGCAATGTCGTCGAGACAGAACACGGCGGATGGGTTGACGGCGCTTATTTCATGGATCAGTGGAAGGCTACCGACAAGCTTACTGTCAACCTGGGTCTCCGTTATGACCTGACGCTGATGCCGATCTACGGCAACAATGGCTCGGCTAACAATTTTGTGGGCGACCTGGATGCCCGGCACGGAATCTACTATATAGAGCGCAACGCTCCTCCTTGCGATCCCCCTACCGTAGGCGCTCCATGTATTCCCGGCGGAGTGCTTCCGGCAAACGTTTCCCTCACCCCGCTCAGCAACGGAGGCATCTATCACAACGATTTGACCAATTTCCAGCCCCGCATCGGTCTGGCGTATCAGCTCAGCGAAAAAACGGTGCTCCGTGCCGGCTACGGGAGGTTCTACGATAACTGGGCTGCCATCACTCAGACGGCGCAGAACTTCGAAGGGACCTGGCCCAGCCTTGACCAGCTCGGCGCCAGCAACACTAACCCGATTACGGGTCTGCCGAATGTTTTCGCATACGACCCGCTCAGCCAGGGGACCACGCCTCCGGTTACCGGTCCCACCCCGTTTACCCAATCTACCTGGTTTGCAGATCCTTACATGAAGCGGCCTTACGCCGATCAGTGGAACCTGGGTGTGCAACAGCAACTCGGAACCCACACGGTACTGACCGCGAACTACGTCGGCTCCCACGGCGGGCGACTTGATCTAGGTCCATACGCCAATACCGTGAATCCCGCCACCGGCCAAAAGCCGTTCTCGTTCATCACTCCTACCGCTTGGGACTACAGCGGTGGCAGAAGCCACTACAACGCTTTGCAAGTCTCTCTGAACGGCAAGCAGTACAAGGGTCTCACCTACCTCATTTCCTACACATGGTCGAAGAGCGTGGATATCGGCTGTACCGGCTGGTACGGCGTCGAAGGTTGCGGAATCGAAAATCCCTACAATGTCAACGCGAACGAAGGTCCTTCTGCAATTGACCTGCCGCAAATTTTTGTGGCCTCCTGGACCTATCAGATCCCCTTCGGAAACGGGCAGCAGTTCTCCTCGGGTAGCAAAGCCTTGAACTATGTGCTCGGAGGTTGGGCGTTCAACGGAATCCTGACCCTTACTTCCGGGGCGCCATTCGACGTGGGAGTGGGCGGCGACCCCGCGCTCACGCAGAACTTCGGATGCTGCAACGGATACTACGACCGGTTGAATGTAGTGAGCGGCCAGCCGTTCTATGCTTCCAACCAAGGACCAGCCGCGTGGCTGAATGTGAACGCGTTCTCGACGCCACCTACGGCGCTCGGTTCATACGGCGACTTGGGCCGCGATGCACTGCGCGGGGATAATTTCAAGAACTTGGACTTCTCGCTGTTCAAGCAATTCCCCATCAACGAGCGTTACCGCATCGAGTTCCGGTTCGAGACGTTTAATTTGTTCAACACGCCGACATGGGGCTTCCCGGACCAAAATATTCAGGATAAGAATTTCAACACGATTTCATCCACTCGAAACGTCGCCGCCAGGCAATTGCAGTACGGCGTAAAGTTTTACTCTCTAGCTTTTGCAAAATGCCCCCGCGCGGGGCGCTGATCGAGTGCCCGCGCGAAGGTCCGGGAGTGGCAGTCGCATCCTGTACGTAGCGGCTGGCGAGCCGTACGCGCGCGAGGTGGCCCCCACCACCCCAGCGGTGTCGCTCCCGGGGTCTTTGTGCCGGAGACAGCTTAGTCTTTCAGCTGCATCGCGGAATCCATGCCCGCAGCGATTATCAGGTGCTCTTGCCCACTTCCTCTCTCGTTCGGTCGCGTCGGTCCGTTCCTGTAGCTTGGCGCGACGGCCGGAATATACTTGTGAAAAAATTGGGCGTGGAAGGGTACGCTCCAGGCGAGCTCGATTGCTCCGTAGTGGAAGATCGCGCTTTCAAGGGGCCCTGTCGCGACGTTTGGCGCTCGGCTTCGCAGCCGCGTTCGCGGCCCCGCCGCCCTGCGCCGCTCAATCGCCTGCACCAGCCCGCCAAGGATCTTTGCCGAATCGTTCGGCCACTCCCAGCGCTCTGCCCAAGCCTTGTCTGTCGCAGGAACACGCTTCCGAACAACTGGTGACCTTGCTCGAAACGGTAAAGATCATCCTACCGCCGGCGGTTACAACACTCTGGGCGCACTTTATGCAGCTGCAGGCGAGGTCAAATGCGCCATCCCCGCTTTTCAGTTGTCGCTGCACATGGATAGCAAGAATTGGGAAGCTCATTATAACTTGGCGCTCGCGCTACTAACCGTTCGCGACCCGGCCCGTGCCACCACTGAGCTTCGAGCCGCCATTGCCGAGAAACCGGATTCAGCGACATCGCATTTCGCGCTAGGCACGCTGCTCTACAACGAAAAAAAGCTCGCACCGGCCGCAACCGAATTCGACGCAGTAATAAAGATTGATCCCAATTTCCCCGGTGCCATCATCAGTCGCGCCCAGGTGCTGATCGCGCAAGGGAACTCAGCAGCCGCCATTGCTTTGTTGGAATCGGATTTCGCGCAACCTCCTCCCGCCGAGCAACTCGTGCCCGTTACGGTGGCGCTCGGTCTGGCGTACTCACAAACTGGAGACGCGGCCAAAGCCGCGCAGACGCTGCAAAAACTCGCAGCAACTAACCCGGATTCCGCGGACGCTCACGTGGGCCTGGGAACGGTCTATGCCGAGACTGAGCCTCCGAATCTGGAAGGGGCAATTGCCGAATTTCGCGATGCCTTGCGGCTCGATCCCGCCAAGGACGAAGCCAGGCTTGCGCTGGGGCGCGCGCTAATCTCGCGGCAGATGTATTCCGATGCGTTGGCTCCGCTGCGGGAATACACCGAGCATGAGCCTCGCGATTTCCAAGGTTATTACGCGGCTGGGCTGGCCTACCAAGGCCTCCGGCAATGGGATTCGTCAATTGAATCTTTGCAAAAGGCCGCGCGGCTCGATCCTGAGAGTTACCAGGTCCACTACCAACTCGGGCTGGTGCTTGCTGCAGCCGGCCAGAACGAGCACGCCCTTCGCGAATTGCAGGTGGCCGAAAAAGATCCGGCCGTCCGCGCCCGACCCCCACGATCAATTGGCTCAGCTGCTCGCGAAGACCGGCCAGGAAGAACTCGCCCGCAAGGAACATGCGGAATATGCTGCGCTCGTTTCGCGCGGTGATCCGGATGCCGCCGCGAGTAACTTTAATGCACAGGCGAACCAGTTGCTGGCAGCAGGAGATGCGCGCGCGGCGGCGGATGCCTACCGGTCAACGCTCGCGCCGACCCTAAGAATCCACAGTTGCACTACAACCTGTCTCTCGCGCTGGATCAGCTCGGCGATCGCGCCACCGAACATCAAGAACTCGAAAAAGCCATCCAGCTCGATCCGGAACTCGCCGTCGCTCACAACCAGTCGGGTGTGTTAGCTCTTCAGGGTAACCGCACCTCCGAAGCCGAACAGGAATTCAAGAAAGCGATCGCCGGCGATCCGCGCTACGCGGAAGCGCAGAACAATCTCGGCGTACTTTACAACCGCGAGGGCAAAGATCAAGACGCGGCAACGCTCTATCAGCGAGCCATCGATAGCGATTCGAAATACACGAAAGCTCTGGTGAATTTGGGTCTGCTGCTCGCCCGGCGTGGCCAGATCGCTCAAGGAGAGCAGCAATTGCGCGCGGCCATTCAGATCAACCCCAGCGATCCCTCTGCATACACCGCTCTCGGAATGATTCAGGGCAAATCCGGGCGAGGAGGCGAAGCGGTTGAAAGTTTCCGCAAAGTTGTCTCGCTCCAACCCGATTCAGCGGAAGCGCATTTGAATCTCGGCATCGCCTTGGTGGATCAGTACGATCGCCCCGGCGGGCTCAAGGAATTCCAGCAGGCTGCGCGCCTCGCTCCGCAATCTCCGGCCGTGCACTACAATGTGGGCCGCTTCTTTTTCGAAACCGCCAAGTACGACGACGCACGTAAGGAACTCGAGGAAGCCTTACGCCTCGATCCGACCTATGCGCCAGCGCTTTACTTTCTCGCCCTTGCGGCGAAGCAAGATAACGATCTCCCTCGCTCCACCGAGCTCTTCGAGAAGCTACTCGCACTCCAGCCCGGAAATCCGGATGCGCAATTCCTCCTGGGCCAGAATCTGGAGCACCAGGGAAACATCAACGACGCGGTGGCCCGTTGGAAATTGGCTCTGCAGGCGGACCCCAACTATTCACAAGCTCTCTACAATTTGGCGCGTGCTTTGAAGAAGACGAATGATCCCGAAGCGCAGAAGTATCAGGATCGCTACGACCAGCTGCAGAAAGACCAGCAAATCTCCGACCGCGTGCAACAACTTGGAAATTTCGCCCTCGCGGCGTCAGACGCGCAAAACTGGCCTCAAGCATTCGCCCAGATTCAAGAAGCCATACAACTTTGCGGCTCCTGTCCAGAGGTCGGCCATCTGCACAAGAACCTCGGATGGATGTATTTTCGCACCGGAAAATTAGAGGAAGCTGAAAAAGAACTGGGAATCGCGCTCAACTTGAATCCGAACGACGCCGACGCCAAGGCGGCGCTGGCCGCCATCCAGAAAACCCGCGCCGCACAGACGCCATGAATCTATTTTACGAAGAGGTGATTGATAATGACCGATGTTTTTCCGCATCTCGATCACAAGCCGAAATTGCCGCGCAATCTGGACCAGGGAATCGGGATCATCGGCGCGGGTGGAATCGTTAATTACGCCCATCTGCCGGCTTACAAAAAGGCTGGTTTCAAAGTCGTAGGCGTCACAGATAAAAATCATGCTCAGGCCGACAAAACGGCGCGCGAACATGGAATTCCAAGAGTGTATGCAAGCACGGACGAATTGCTCTCCGACCCGGAAATTCAGATCGTGGACGTCGCGGTCTACCCCGATGTCCAACTCGGAATCGTCGAGCAGGTCACCGCCGCTAAAAAACATTTGCTCTGCCAGAAGCCCTTCGCGGATGAATATGCCAAAGCAGTTCGCTGCGTCGATCTCGCGCAAAAAGCGAACGTTAAGATCGCCGTGAACCAGCAGATGCGCTGGGACGCCGGCATTCGTTGTGCGCGCTTGCTGATGCAGGACGGCTGGGTCGGCACGCCGTTCTATGCCACGATTCAGGTTCACTGCAAGACCGACTGGAGCCTGTGGCCTTGGATCTATGCTGGAAAGCGCCTCGAAGTGATGTTCCACAGCATTCACTACATTGATTCGCTGCGTTATTTGCTGGGACAGCCGAACTTTGTATTCACCAGTGGCACCCGGGCCCCCGGTGAAAAGACCTCCGCGGAAACTAAGACTCTCACTACTTGGGAGTATGACTCCGGTCTTCAGGTGCTCATCGACGTTTGCCATTCGACGTGGACAGACGACCCCTATGCCGTCTTCAGAATTGAAGGAACAGAAGGCGTCATCAAGGGCACGATCGGGCTGATGTACAACTATCCCTCAGGGCGTCCGGACACGCTTGAATTCATGTCCAAGCGTAACCCCAGCTATTGGTTTTCCGCGCGCCTGGACACCATGTGGATCCCCGATGCCTTCATCGGTCCCATGGCATCGCTGATGTGTGCGATCGAAGATGATTCCGAGCCGGAAACCAGCGGTCGGGACAACCTCCGCACGCTGCAGATCGTTTTCGCAGAATACAAATCGATGGCCGAACGCCGCGCGGTGCGTCCCGAAGAGATTACGGCGTAACTCTTTCAGCCGGAGCGTTCTTATTAAGGATAAGTCGCCTGCAAACAATCTCACAACTTACCATCCCGGCGATTCCCCTGTAGCAGGTAATTCGCCGCCGGAAAGGATCCACTCTAATGAAACGCTATGGCTCAGTCATCCGTGTAAAGCCCGACGCAATCGCCGAATACAAGCGGTATCACGCCGCCGTGTGGCCCGACATCCTCAACATGATTCGAAAATGCAACATCCGAAACTATTCCATCTATCTCAAGGACGATTTTCTGTTCGGATACTTTGAATATCATGGGACCGACTATCCGGCGGATATGGCCAAAATGGCCGCCGATCTCAGGACCCGGGAGTGGTGGGCCGTGATGATGCCAATGCAGCAGCCTTTGGCTACGCGTAAAGAGGGAGAGTGGTGGGCCGAAATGGAGGAAGTATTTCACATGGACTAGATCGTTGCGTGGGTCGCTGCGCAAGCGGCGCTTCGAATTCCGCGCAGAATTCACCATATTTTGAGTATTGAAATCCCGGAAAATTCAACGAAGTGCGCGGACTTTGTTGACGCGCCGCGGGCATTTCGATAGATTCAGCCGCGTCTTGCGGGGCCCCTCGAAGGACCCATGAAAATCGTTGATACCCACCAACACCTCTGGGACAAAGACCTGTTTCACTATGACTGGCTCGAACCGTTGCCGATCCTTGACCGCTCGTTTCGCCTCAGCGATTATTCCGAAGCCACGCGTGGACTGGAAATCGCCAAGACCGTATTTGTCGAGTGCGATGTAGATGAGGCCCAGGTACTGGACGAAGCCTTGCACGTCCTGCGCCTCGCGAATGACGGAGCCAATCGCATCGCCGGTGTCGTGGCCTCCGGTCGGCCCGAAAAAGATGGCTTCAAGGCATATCTCGACAAAGTTTCCGCGCATCCGCAACTGAAAGGCATTCGACGAATTCTTCACACCCATCCCGACGAACTCGGACAGGGACAGATGTTTGTCGAAAATGTGGCGCGGCTCGCAACCTACCGCCTCTCTTTTGACCTATGCGTGCTCGCGCGCCAGCTTCCCGTCGCGCTCTACCTAGCTTCGCGCTGCCCGAATGTTGCATTCATACTCGATCACTGCGGAGTTCCGGACGTAAAGGGCCACGCCCTCGACCCGTGGCGCGCGCATATCAGCGAACTTTCCAGACTTCCCAACGTTTCCTGCAAGATCTCCGGCCTCGTCGCGTATGCCAACCCCGCGAACTGGCAGCCCGAAGATCTCCGTCCATTCCTGGATCACGCCTTCGAATCCTTTGGTTGGGACCGCGTGATGTTTGGAAGTGACTGGCCCGTATGCAACCTCACCGCCAGTTACCAGCGCTGGGTCGCGACGCTGTTGTCTCTGACGCAAGCCGCTGGGGAAGCGAACCAACGCAAACTTTTCCACGATAACGCAGTCCGAATCTACCGGCTCGACTGAATACAGTCAGTGAACGATGAAAGGTCACCAACTATTATGAGCGAACAAGAAACCGCCGGACTCGTAGAACGCCTCGCCAAGATTCCTTATACCGGAGCCGTCAGCGACATCCTCGACGAAATGGGATTCCACAATCAAGTATTGCCCCACGAAATCCAGTCGCTTCATCCCGGCCACGTTGTTGTCGGCAAAGCCTTGACGATCCTAGGCGAGCCCACCGCAAGCGAAGATCCGGAAGTGATTTTTGTTCCGTTCCTGAAGATGTTGGGCGACGTCAAGCCTGACGACGTACTCGTGAACCAGCCCAACGACCATCTCGCGGCTCATCTAGGCGAACTCTCCACGGAGACCGCGCAATACCGCGGCGCGTGCGGTGCCGTGATCGACGGCGGCGCGCGCGACACAGACTACATCCTGAAGCTTGGTTTCCCGGTCTTTGCTCGTTACAAAACTCCGGTAGATATTGTCGGCCGCTGGAGGCTCGTTGCTCACAACGTCCCGATCGTTATCGGTAGCGTCCATATCGCCCCCGGCGATTACATCCTGGGTGACCGCGATGGCGTGCTGGTTATTCCGCAATCCATCGCGGCAGACGTCGTGTCCAAAGCCGAAGCAGTCGTGCAAACCGAAAATCTCGTTCGCAAATCAATCCTGCAGGGCGCCCATCCGCTCGAAGCGTTCCGGCAATTTGGAAGATTCTAGAAGCCTACAGCGCAAACTCTTTCGTTATCAACTCGGTGTGCTCACCGACTTTTGGTGCAAGCTTCGCGTTCTTCAATACCTTGCCATCCAAGCGAAACGGGCAGCGCGTCGTAAGAATTTCCAAGCCGTTTCCGTTCGCAAGCGTTTGCAGCATGTCGAGCTGCTGGAATGCCTCGCTCTCGAGGAGTCTCGGCCAATCCAGCACTTCAGAGCACCAGATATCGGCGGCGTCCAAGATGCCCAGCCAATGCTCTGTAGAATCTCCGCGCAGCCGGTCCGCGATCAGGCGCTTAATTTCATCTCTCCGCTGGAATCCTTCAGCGGAGTTTTTGATTTGCGTCAGTTCCGGAATTCCGAGCAACGTCCCGAGCGTTGGAAGATGCGTCATGGCCAGGGCCAGGTGCCCATTTTTCGTGTCATACACGCCGTACGGCGCTGCGAGATAACTGTGCGCATTGCGAAACGCGCCGCGCCGCGGCGGCCGCCTTCCATCATTCATGTACGTCGTCAGGACTTCGAACTGAAAATCCATCAACGATTCCAGCAGGCTGACCTCCACAAGCCCGCCTCGTCCCGCGATTCCACGCCGCACCAGACATGCCAGAATTCCCTGGCAGAGATTGTGTCCGTCAGCATGTCCGCGATCGCCAGTGAGAACGGAGTCGGCGGGTCGCCTTCGTCGCCGCTCAACCACATAATCCCCGATCGCGCTTGTGCTAGCAGATCCTGTCCAGGGCGATCGCGCCATGCACCGGCGTCACCGTAACCGCTGACCGATCCGTAAACGATGCGCGGATTCGTTTGCGCTATCGTTTCGTAGTCCAACTTCAGCCGTTCGATCACTCCGGGACGAAAATTCTGAACCATCACATCTGCGCGGGCGATCAGGCGGCGCAGCTTTTCAACGTCGCGTGGATTCTTCAGGTCCGTAGCCAGACTCTCCTTATTCCGATTGATGGCATGGAAGAGCGTGTTTTCGCCGTTGATGTTCGTGTCGCTCAAATAGAGCGTCCGTCCCAGGTCGCCCTGCCCAGGCCGCTCGATCTTTATCACGCGCGCGCCCAGATCTGCGAGCCGCAGTGTCGCCAGCGGCCCAGAAAGAAATTGGCTGAAATCCAGAACCAGCAGGCCCTGTAATGGCTGATCTTTCAGAAGATTCGTCGAGAATCCGGTTTTCGTCATTAGCGTAGCCTCAAGTTCCGCTTCATTCGAATTAGAGTATTGCATATATGAAATGTCATTTTCATTAGAGAAATTATCGTGTACACTGCCGTTCAGTCCGATGCGAGCTACACGCCTCAAACGGAGGGTCCACTTCCCGGCGCCTCACCCCAGCGCGCGCTATGCCGCTCCCGCCCTGGACAAGGGTCTGGACATCCTGGAGCTATTCGCCTCCGAACCCGACGGGCTTACTACCAGCCAGGTCGCTCGCCGCCTCGGTCGGACCGTCGGCGAAATTTTCCGTATGCTCGTTTGCCTTGCCGAGCGCGGCTATATTTCTCAGGTGCTGCCCGACGAACGCTTCCAACTAACGCTGAAACTTTTTGAACTCGCGCACCGGCACCATCCACTGCAGCGGTTCGTCGCCAAAGCGCGCCCGCTTATGGAAGAAGTGGCGCACAAAACCCGCCAGTCATGTCATCTCGCAATGCCCAGCGACGGAGAAGTTGTGGTCATCACTCAGGTGGACGCTCCCGGCAGCGCGGGCTTCGCTTTGAGAGTTGGCGCGAAGATTCATTCTATCGAACACTGCTTCCGGGCACCTCTATCCTCGCTTTTCAGCCCGGTGAGGTGCGCGCGCGCGCTCCCTCGCTGCGTGGAGGCGCCGAACCGACCGGACACTTCCACCGGATCTGCAGGAACACCTGACACGCATCCGCGAACACGGTTACGAGGAAATGGCCAGCTATCAGGTCGCGGGCGTCGTGAATATCAGCTACCCAGTTCTAAATCAGCATCACGAAGCCATCGCAGCTCTCTCAGTGCCATTTCTGCCTCGCATCGGCGACCGCGTTGGCCCAGCGCAAGTGAAAGCCGCGCTTCAGGCAGCGAGCCGGGCGCGTCCCATCGCCATCGGTGGGCGCAAAGCACCGCTCATGAGTTCCGGAGCCTCAGCCATGACGAAAACGGAATACTTCGATGATTACGTAGTCGGCGCGGAGCGAAACACCTCCGGCCGCACGATCACCGAAACCGACGTCGTCTTCCACGCCGGCCACAGCGGCGATTTTTTCCCGCATCACGTGGACGAGGAATTCGCGCGCGACACTCCCTTCGGCCAGCGCATCGCCCACGGCACGATGACGTTCGCGATCGGCATCGGCCTCACCGCCGGCCAGATCAATCCCGCCGCGTTCACGTACGGGTACGATCGTCTTGCGCTTTCCGAAACCGGTGTTCATCGGCGATACAATCCACACGCGCGTCACCATCAAAGAAAAGCAGCCAGACGCCAAGCGCCCCGATTGCGGCCGCGTGATCGAAGCCTGTGAAGTAATCAACCAACGCGGCGAAGTCGTGATGTATTGCGAACACATCCTCGTCGTGCAAATGAAACCGGCGCCGGGCAAGGCATGACGCTTCCGCCAGACCGCGCGCTTGTGAGGAGAATGTGGACTTCACACTAAAAGGTCTGACTTGGGACCATCCGCGTGGCTACGCTCCGCTGCTGAAAGGCGCTCCGGAATACGAGAATTCCCATCCGGGAGTTAGGATCTATTGGGATCGCCGCACCCTGCGTGAATTCGGCGAAGCTCCGATCGAGCAATATCTTGATCGCTACGATCTGATCATCATGGATCATCCTTTCGTCGGATTCGCCGCCGCCCATGACGTGCTGGTTGACCTGAACCCGTTTCTCAGCGCGGATGAAAACGCCAGCCTTGCACGCGACTCCGCCGGCCCTTCTGCGGAGTCCTATCGGTATGCTGACGGCCTCTGGGCGTTGCCGGTGGATGCGGCAACGCAGGTCGCCTCTTATCGCCCTGACCTTCTGCGACAGCTTTCCTCGAAGCCGCCAAGAACGCTCTACGCGGTCCTCCAGTTGGGACACAAAGCGCGCTCGAACGGCAAATTTATCGTCCTGGCGGCGTGCCCCATAGATGCAATCAGCCTTTTCTTCACTATGACCGCGAACCTGGGCCATCCTATCGCCGAATATGCCGAGCCATTCTTAGAGCACGCCGTCGCGCGCGAGGTTCTTGATCGCTTGCACGCACTAATCGCCATCGCGCATCCGAAATCCGTCAAGTTGGAACCCCATCCAGGTGTACGACCTCATGGTCGTCGTCGGACGCGGTTTATTGTCCGTGGGGCTTTGGCTATTCGAATTATTCTCGCCGCGGCATTACGTGCGCTGCAATTTGCGGACGCACCCGCCGCGGGCACCATGGGTTGCGCCGGAACGCTACTCGGCGGGACAGGCGTAGCTGTCACCAAGTCGAGTCCACATCGCGACGAGGCCGTCGCCTATGCGAAATGGCTGGCCAGCCTCGGGCATCAGCGCGGCGCGTATGTTAGCGAAGGCGGGCAGCCCGCCAGTCTCGCGGCGTGGCGGATCCGGAAACAACGCCGCCACCGGCGGTTTTTTCTCCGGCACTCTCGCCACTCTGCAATAAGCTTATGTGCGCCCGCGCTTCAATGGATTTGTTCGTTTTTTCGAATCCGCCGGCATCGAGATCAATCGCTGTCTGAACGGCGAAACGATCGATCTGCATAGATTAGCAGCTGAACGCACAGTTTTCCGACATCTCGCCCTGGCGGCTTGCGGCTCAGAAGAAATTGGATCGTGCTGCAAGAAGGAGCACCGTGAAAAATCCAAATCCCGATCCCGCCAAGCACAAGGCAATTCGCATCTGGAATCACGAGGACTGGCAGTACGAGGATTTCGAAGTCGGCCAGCGCTCGCGTTCCATCCGTCGCACCATCTCAGAGGGCGAAGCATGGTCTTCAATGCCCTCGTGCTCGACATGCATCGCTACGTCGCCGATGATGTATTCGCACAAGAAGAAGGCATCTTCGGACGCGCCTCGTCGCCGGCGCGATGGTGTTCAGGGGGCCTCGGTCCTCATGGCGCACAATAACATCCACACCTTCAGCTACGGCTACGACAAGCTGCGCTTCATCAAGCCGGTCTTCATCGGCGACACGATCTACACCATTCGCACCAATCTCGAAAAACGTCCGAAATATCCGACGATGGGAATGGTCGGCGTCTCCTACGAAGTTTTCAAGATGCCCGGCGAGCTGGTCTTGTACTGCGAGCATTTGCAGACCGTGAAGTATCGTGATGCATCAAAATTTGAGGAGCAGATCGAAAAGAAGTAATGGCGTCGGGTCGCGGAGCTCAGGACAACGACGCTTCAAGAACGAGTGGCACTGGTAACCGGCGCCGCAACGGGCATCGGCCGCGCGATCGCCGAGCGTTTCGCGTGCGAAGGCGCAAACGTCGCGGTGAACTACGGCGCTCGCGCGACGCAGCCGAGGAAGTCGTCTCGCAGATCCGCGCGGCGGGGACGAAGGCGATTGCGATTCGGCGGACGTCTCGAATGATCCGAAGTCCGCGCCATGATCGAGCAAGTCGAGCGCGAATTCGGACGCCTCGATGTGCTCGTCAATAACGCCGGCTGGAGCACGCGGGTTCCCCATCGCAACCTCGACCACTCACCGACGAGATTTGGAACAAGACGTTCGACATCAATCTTCACGGCGTCTTCTACTGCGTTCGCGCGGCGGTCCCTCTCTCCTCAAGCAACCCGGCGCATCGATCGTCAACATTGCATCCGTCGCTGGCTCTACCGGTGTAGGCAGTTCGATGGCCTACGCAGCCGCCAAAGCCGGCGTGATCACCATGACGAAATCGCTCGCCCGCGCACTCGCCCCGAAATTCGCGTCAACGCAATTTCCCAGGTCTCATCCGCACGCATTTCGCCGGTCGTCCTGATTCCGATTCGGTATTCGACGTCGAGGAGCGCGTCACGCCGCTCGATAGACTTGCTACCGTCGCCGAATGCGCTGAAGTTGCTTTTTTCCTTGCGTCCGCCGCGACTGCGGTCACCGGCCAGAACCTGCTGGTTGACGGCGGCCTGTACGCGCTGGGTCCCAATCGCTAGATGCGGCAGTATCGAAAATTGTCGCCCGTCTCTCCGAGCTTTTCGGCGCTTGCAGTATCCAATCCGTTGATTAAAAGCAGTCCTCGGGTGACGCCGCCCCTCGCATCGTTAACCGCGTGCTCTTGCCAACCAGTGCTCCGGCACTTCCACCAGCGACGAATCTAGCTCCGCCATCGACGCGCAACCCAGTAACCTCATCGTTCGCTCCATTTCCGTGCGCAATATCTCGAGACCGCTCGCCTTACTCCAGCTTGCCCAGCGGCGCCTAGACCATACGCATATGCGCGCCCCACCAGCACGGCTCTGCTCGCGCTCCCATGCAAATCGCTTTCACAATGTCGGAGCCGCGGCGGACGCCTCCATCCATCAATACTTCTGCTTGCCCGTTCACGGCCGCCACAATTTCCGGCAACGCTCGAGCGTCGCTGCCACCCCATCCAATTGGCGACCGCCGTGATTGGATACGACCACTCCTTCGGCTCCTTCATCAATCGCCCGTCGCGCGTCGTCGCCCGTGAGTACGCCCTTCACGATGATCGGCGCGCGCCACGCCTTGCGCAGCCAGCGCAAATCATCCCACGTCACCACCGCGCTCGCCAGCGCGGCCGCCACATCCGTCATCGGCATAGCCTCACCATTGGCTGTTACAATATTCTCGAGCTTCGGCACGCCGCCGTCGGCTAGAAATGCCGCGAGCCATCCAGGGTGCGCTAGAAGGTTCGGCAGGAATGGAACCTTCGCCAGCAACGAGCTGCCCATCAGCTCTTTCACGCCATTCCGCACGTCGCGCTCGCGCAGCCCCGCCACCGGCGTATCAATCGTGACCACGAGTGCGGAAAATCGCGCCATGCGCGCTCGTTCAATCGCCGCCTCCGTCGCCGCGCGCCCACCTATCGCGTAGAGCTGATACCAGACCGGCCCGCTGGAAGCCTCCTTCACTTTTTCCATCTTGTGACCCGAAATCGTCGAAAGGATAAATCCCGTCCCGCTCTCCCCGGCGGCGCGCGCCGCAGCCACTTCTCCGCCGGGATGCATCAACCGGCTGTAGCCAACGGGCGCCAGAATCGCCGGAAACGAAATATCGTGCCCCACCACGCGCGTGCGCAAATCGCAGTTCTCGCTAGCCACCGCGTGCCGCGGGCGCAGCGTCACTTCCTGAAATGCGCGGCAATTTTCCCGCAGCGTCACTTCGTCCGCCGCGCCGCCGTCCATGTAGTCGAACACCGCCCTGGGCAGTCGCCGCTGCGCCAGCCGCCTCAGATCCTCGATACTTACCACCTGCGGAGAACCCACGCCGGCCATCTTCCTCCTCGCGTCCCGCCTTCACTCCGCGCGTATTATAAACCGCTTACCGTCGCTTACGGCCTGCGCTAGAGAAACTCTCCGCCTGATTGACGCCGCGCGATGCACGCAACCGGCCGATGAACTCATTCGCCGCCCGAGATGATCATCGTTTCGCCCGTAATCCAGCATGCGCATCACGAGGCGAGGAACAGTACCGGCATTTCGATGTCTTCCAGTTGTCCAATTCGGCCGAGTGGCGTCAAAGCGGGCCTATTTTTCCCTCGGACCGTCGGCGAGTTCTCCCGCGCTGAAGCCTTAGGTGACCACCATTCCCGAGTTCACGCGAATGTGTCTGTGAACGAACAGCATTACATAAGGAGCGTAAATGAGATTGTGCGCGAAGCTCGCGCGTACTAACCTTTGAGGTTCGATCCGTCCTTGCTCACTCGCGACAATCTCAGGTCTGCCGCGGTAGCCGGTGATCGTGCCTACGCGTACTCGCAAACTTTTGTACTCACTCTCGGATGCCCCAAACTTCTCGCGGTCTGAACCCCAAATCAGGATCGTGAAAGCCTTGTGCAAGCAAAGAGCGATCACACCGAGCGATCGCAGACGTTGCATTTTTGCCTCGGCCTTTTGAGGCACTCCTCAATGGAAAGCCGCGCCCGTCATCGCTGCCTGCGTCCACTGAGCGGAGAATCTGCCGGCTGCGTCCCAGCTTCCCGATAATTTGACGTTGCGGAATAGGCTGCGCTTTACGCCGCTATGGAAAGTGAAATTGACGGTTATTTGGGGCATGGCCGCCTACCGACGGGCGCGCGATTGATGAGAATATTTCGTTCGGTCACCCAATGTTCTGTCGTCGATATTTCAACCTCCGCTTTTCTCGTGCTGACAGAGAATATTCTTAATGATTTAGCGCCGTCTGGTTGGTGAGCAATTCTGAATTGATAAACGATACCACCGCGGCGGTTTCGTTGGCCGTGCGACGTGTTACGGTAGCTTGCATGCCGGCTTTTCCTGCATCGCCCCAACCGAAATTTCGGACATCCCACTGGCCATTTGGGAGCGCGGCTGTATTGATGCCTTGTATCTCGGTGACTTTCAGAAGATCCATGGCGCGGCGTGTTTCGGTGTGGCAACTGATGCAATCGGTGTTGAAGAAGAAACTTTTTGTAGGATCGGCAATCGTGTCGAGAATTTGTTTCGATTGCTCCGGAGAGGGCGGCGGAGTGGCGAAGAGCGAGAATGTTGCGACGCCGCTGCGTGCGGAAATCGGCAAGCTGGTGGCCGAAACGGCGGCGTTCTTACAGGTGACGGGGTTGAGATTGTTGGTGTGTGGTTCGGGTACCACGCGCGGGTTGGTTCCCACGGGATTTAACATTTGCGCAAATTGTTGGGCGCCGTCGAGGGTGGGCCCGTGTGCGGGTCCGAAGTGACCGGCTCTATCGCCGAGAATGGATAGGAAAATCCATGGCGCGGGAGCCTTGGCAGGAAGTCCTGCGATCGCCATAGAACCCAGACGCTGGGCGGAGATGTGGCTTTCAAGGAACGACAACATTTCGTTGCGCACACTGTTAGACGTAGCGGAATCGGCCAAACCAGGATGAATTCCAAGGGGGACGCCGACGGTTGATATCGCGTGCCCGCCGAGCTGGCCATTATTTAGCTTGGTTCGCAAAGCCGCGACGTCTGCCACGACAGGGCCAAATGCGTTCATGTCAGCCTGAAAGCGCGGAAAACAATCGGATGATGCGGGAGGGTCCGGAGGAAGGATTATGAAGTCGAAAATCAGATGACCTGCGACATCTAGAATTTTCGGACTGCCATCGGGGTTCTTGATGATCGGCTGGATAATCAGGCGAATTTCGGGCAGCTGGCCGTATTGGGCGTGGATGTCGCTAGAGAGACCGGGTGCGCCGGCGTCGATGCGGATTCCGGCAATGAACCAAGCGTCGATGGAGCGTGCTTCTGCGGGAAGGCTAACTTGAGCGTTCGTCCCGGCGACTTGAGCTTGCGCACCGTTGACGATATTGAGGAACTGTTGGAAAGCCGAGTCCGACCAGACGGGATCTCGCTTGGTCGGATCTTGGGGATTCGGTGTGGTCACGTCGCGGATGGCGATGAGATTGGCAAGATCCGCGGCGCGGGTTGGCGCAGGGAAAAGCCATGAGACATCGTTAGCAGAGAGTGGAGCATTAAGCTGGATCGGTGCGACGGCAGCGGGCGTTTCAGGACTGGAGCCGCTGCCGGAGGTGTTCTGTTGCATGCCGTGGAGACGAGCAGGATTCCCAGGACCGCTAGTTTTAGATGACGCGAGGTATGGAGCGCGGAACTGTTCATGTGATTCTCCTGAAGTCGCAAGCATAGATTTGTGACGCCCTGGAAATTGCTGATGCGCTGGCGATCAGCGAAAAGCTACAAAGTCTTTAGAAATTCGATCAAGGCTCGGCGCTCGTCGGGAGTGAGCAGCGGGCCGATGATTCCTTTGCCTGTGCCCGTGTTGAATTCGTGGCCGGTGTTGTTGTTGCCTCGAATCCCAGTGTCGAGCTCGAAGCCGCCAGGAAGTTCCTGGGTGCTATAGCCGACGTTGACGGGATCATACTCCCGATTGCCGAGGTAAAAACGGTTCGGACGCTCTGCGACAGGAGAAAGCAAGGCGTAAAGATTTGGGACCGAGCCGTTGTGCAGGTACGGAGGCGTGGCCCAGATGCCGTTGAGGGGTCGCGCTTTGTACTGGAGCGCAGCGCGAATGCCGTCGGGACGGAAGCCGTTCATTCTTTCGCGCAGTGCGGGTGGAGTCGGTGGAACCTGACTGTCATACCAACGATTCACAACCGCCGTGACCAGCTGGCCAAGCGCATTGCCGAAATCGCCGGTGGTGACAACCTGTCCCGAACCATTAGTGATTCCGATGCTGGCGGGAACGGAGACTGTACGGTTTTTCATGTCTTCGGCTTCCGCAGGATCGGTGCCGACGTGCTCGATGTCTACCATGTTCAGATCGAGGTAACGCTCACCTGCTGCATTCACCGGCGACCATTGGGGCGCGGTCCAGAACTCAGGATCGGAGGTGGTGGGCAGGTGGCATCGCTGGCAATGCGCCTTATATAGGATTGCGCCTTTCGCCGCGAGGCTGGTGTCGATAGGCGGTAAGATTTTCGCGTCATCCCATTTTGGCGAAGCGAGCCCAGCGAAGCCTTCGTTCGGATTGGGCGGCTTATCTCCCGCAAGGAGTTGTTCGATTTTAAATATGGTGTCGACTTGCACGCTGGAGGTTGGGAGCTGGTCTTTTGCGACGGGGAAATTTACGGTGGCGCGGACACCCAGAGCCTCGCCGGCGTTGCGGGTCATTGGCCGTTCAATGGAACCGTTGTACTGCACCCATTGAAACCAAGAAGCATTCCAGATGCGTGGAAAATGTACGGGAGCCGAGTAAGCGACAAAATTCTCGTGATGGTCGAGATCGAGAGCAAAGACAGTATTGCCGATGCGGCTGAGCGCGTCCAGCCGGGCGAACCCTTCGTTGACCGAGTGAGCTTTGACCGATTTTTCCAGATTAGCGACCTCTCTGACTTGGCTGTACACCGGATCAAATTGTTTACGCAGATTTGATTTGGCATCGTCGCTGGCCCCGGGTCCGAGGACGCGGTCGGCGAAACGAGCAAACCGGCCTGGCAGCACGTGGGTGTAAACGATCGAGAGTCCAACGGCCTTCTGAAAATTCTGGACGTTCGTGAGAGCCGGGCCGCCGTCGATGAGAAAGGTAGTGTCCTTATAGGTGAAGCGGCCGGTGTGACAGGCGGCGCAGGTCAGGCCCAGCGAAGTCATCTGCGCATTCGTCTGGGGATTGCGTAGAGGTGAGCCCGAGGCATCGAGCACTAGGCCGCCGTGGGCAAACCCTATCGGCAATTCAGGCTTACCGGGGTGCGCGTTGTCGGGAATGAAGCCGTAGCGGTCGAGATATGCGGGGTCGCTCAGAAGTCCCGGGGTGCCGAGCGAGAGCGAAGGCTGCTCGAGAGCGATAAACCATTCATAGGGTATGCCGAAGGTCTGCGTTCCCTGGTCGGCGTGATGAAACCAGTCGCGCTGCTCGGCAGTCCAGTTCTGCTCGAGCCAAACGACCTTGCCAATTGGTGGATACTCCGGCAGTTCGACCGTAAAATTATCGCGAAAATATTTTGCCCCATAAACGATTAGGATGACTAGGATCACGATCGCGGCGCCAAGAATCAGTTTTTTCATATTGCCAATCCCTCCCACCGGAGTTAAGTGAGGAACTCCTGATTTGGCCGGTCAGGCGCCGGCGGCGATGCGACCGGCGGTAATTTGATATGCAGCAAAGGTTCTATGGCGCTTCGGATCGAGCCGAGAGCAGCCCTTCCGGCGGCTTCCCCTAGCGCCCGATAATTCTCGAAATGTGCTTCATCGAACCATTGATCGACCGTACTATCGTGCGGAAAGTCAGGGTTCGTTCGCGAGTAACCCAACAGGTCCGCAGAATCAGAGGCTTGCAGCGCCGGTTTCACGTAAATCAAAACTCCATCGTCTGACACGTCACCCGGAGTGTAATGAATCGAACCTGTTGCAAAGTGAGCAGAGGCACGCGGTGGCATTCCTGCAGGTGTGATCCCGCCGATTTCGTCAGCAGTAATTTCGATCTCAACACCGAAATCAACTCGACACCGTTCCATGGCATTGTGCAGATCGCCGTATCCGTAGAGAGCATCACCCGACGCGTCGCAAGCCACGATGAGCTTGCACCTTCTGCGGACCAACTCGTAAATTCCCAAATTCTCGAAGTGGCCACCGTCTGAGAGATATAAGTACTTGCTATCGTCGCTCGTGTTACCGAGGAGTTCCTGCAGTAGCCAATAAAAGCCAACGTTCGGGCTTCCGACGCGCCAGTTTTTGGTTGGGCCTTTACTAGGATTCGCGAGCCACGCTCCTAGTCGCACGTCGAAAATTGTCATCAGAAACGAAAGGTCCGGCTCGGAATAAAACCCCATATTAGGACTCACGGCCGCACCAGAAATGGCCATAGCCGTTCCCAATCGAACTCCGTGCTTAGAATCGGGCCGGTCGGAACCAAGCAGTGCCGCGGAAGCAAAGAATGACTCAACCTCAGACGTACCGGGTTCGGGCCGCGTAAATCCGACCACGTCTGGCGTGAACGGAAACGAACGCGCCTTGCGTGTTTGCAAGCCAAGTTCCTTGCCACGCACCACATTTAGGGTGGTGTTGAGGAGGGGGAAAGGCCGATCGTCGATTCCATCTACCCCCTCGCGCGGAATTTGGAGACTGGCAAGCGGAACGTCGTCTGCATCGCAAAAACCGGTAAACGGCTGCGGCTTGCGGTCTTCAACCGATGCGCCCAAATAGCAACGCACTAATCGGTTGCGGTATAAATAGTGGATCGAGAACTCGTTGACGTCCACCCGCCACGATATGAGCACAGCAACCACGAGAAAGAGAACGCAAAGGGCTGGCACTTGCCACGGATAGAACGCCGCCTCTTTCGGCAGACCAAGAATGGGACCTTTGAGCCCGACGAGTTCGTGCGCGATTTTGGAGCCAAGAAGCGAGAGGGCAACAAGGAGACCGAGAATAAAAATGTAAGGAGTCAGCCGCGCGAGGTAGTTAACAACTTCTTGCGCAGTGAGTCGGTTGCCAGCGATCCGCTCGTCGCGCCGCTCTTCCCGAACAATACGCCGTACCCCGTTGAAAACAACCATGCGGAAACTCCGGTAACCGTTACTCCTCGAGCGTGGCCGTGAAATCGATTAACAATCCTCTCAACGCAATATGGCGAATATAACGCGACAAGAAAGAGAAACAGCCATCCGATGGCATAGACGATTAACCAGCCACCGAGGCGCGCCCACCATTCTCGGTGAGCATCGCTCATCTGGCGGCCCATCAAACCGATGTGCAGCGCGCCAGCGGCCAGCATGATCAAAATAAACGCAGGGGTGCCGAAGGTGAGCACGTGCCAGTTTGTAGCAGCTCTCCATTCGTCCCCCGATGTAGAACGAGCCACGATGAGGATTCGCGAGTATGGGAGGAATAGAAAACTGGTAAGCGCTCCCGACACGACTGCGGTGCCAAAAAGCAGCCAAGCGTTTGGGCTTTCCGTTCCTGTGACCTGTCTCGCGTCTAAGAATACAGTTCGTACCATCAACGCGGCGGCCCACAGCCCACCGTAGAGGGC
Organism: uncultured Acidobacteriota bacterium; assembly: GCA_963742475.1. GTDB lineage: Bacteria > Acidobacteriota > Terriglobia > Acidiferrales > UBA7541 > Palsa-295. The sequence continues at coordinate 354,485 of CAVULY010000002.1, forward strand.
TACGCCGAGAAGCGGTAATAGAGTCCACGGATGCTTAAGAATTGGATAATCGATCAAAAAATGCGCTAGCGCGTAGGTGAGTAGCCCCGCGGCGAGGAACAGCGGTATAACGATCAATAATTGGATGGGGCGTTGGCCGCTAAACCACGGATATGTTTCACACTTCTCAGCGGTGGGTATTACTAAGTTTCGTCCCATATAAAAAATCGCGATCCCACCGAGGACTAATCCTAGTATTGCTGAAAAGTATTGGGCGTACATGTATCGCTGCAGAAATACCGCACAGTGCTGTTGCAAGGAATTCTCAACGATTTCGAGGATATGAAACATCATCACAATCGAGCGCGGAAGCAGCAGAACCGACAGCAAGAGCAGGACGAGGATCAGCTGATTGAGAAGTGTATTCCGCAGGTAACTAGCCGCAAAAGCCCAGAAATCAGCACTTCGAAAACCTTTCCGCGGCGTCAGGTAATTACTGTAACTACGCAGAAATCGCAGCTCGGGCCTTTCGAAGGTGCGAGAGGGAGATGCGTCGTTCGTTGCAAGATACTCTTCAATTTTTTTGATGCCGACTCTCTGATGATGCATCCAAGCCATCAGCCAGCTGCCGATATAGCCACCCCCCGATACCGTCGACAGATAATCAAACGTCCTTAGCGTTTTTGCCTTAGCCAGGGCTTGGAGAAATCCCAAGTTAAACGTCGCGCTCCGGATTCCGCCACCTGAAAATGCGAGGCCCACCAGGCTCTTCTCCGCAGTCGGGCGCTTGGCATCGTCGCCTAGCCTGAGCCGTCGTGATATCTCCAGTTGGGCGAATTCTTGGACGAGTATGTTTTCTATTGCAGATGGGGCCATATTGAACTCCGCAGCCCGGGCATTCACTTCATTTCGGTATTCAGCAAGTTCGCCAGCCGTGCGCCGGCAAGAGCAATACGTTGCTGCGCTAGACTCTTCGCCGCGGCCTTGTAAGCCGTAGTTAATTGAAATGGTCCATGGCCGTCTCCGACTGGATCGGCGTACACGTCCTGTTTTGAGTCCTGGAAGCTCTCGATCACCCAGTCTGATTCGCTCCTCTTAGCGGCCAAGATCGGATCCGGTACGGGAAGCTTCTTCGCTGCGGTTATCGCGCTGCGTGGTGGTTTACTTGTGCCGAGAACATCATCCCAGTAGGCGTGCAACTCACTCTGGCATCCCCTGCAGTGCAACACCACGTCATTTCCACCTGCGTCGCCCTGTAAATCGTTCCGATCCACTCGAGTCGAGCAGTGCAAGGGTTGGTGCACATCTCCCACCAGATGCAGCAGCCACGCCAGATCATAGGATTTCAGGGCATCGCTTGCGTCGGAGGCCAGGACGCTGCGGAACAATGCGATGCGATCTTCCGCGTTAGGTGTCGGGATTGAAGGTAACGGCGAGCCGTCCGTCGCAAATGGTTGGTCCACGAAGTGCCAGTATTTGTGCATCAGTTTGTCATCGTAGCCCGTATTGCGCGTGGCGTCCGGGCTTCCGTCGGGACGATCGCCATCATCACTTCCGTCCGACGTGTAACTTGGATCCAGCTTGATTTTGTCGGGCCAAGTGGCCGCGATCATGAAAATCATCATGTCTTTGTCTGCCTGCGATGCCGTCGTGGGCAGCGTCGCCAGCCAGTCGTTGTATTTCGGATTCAATTTCAGGAGCGCGTTCGCGCGGGACCGCGCGACTGGCGTCAGTTGCTGGTAGGCCACGTACGCCACCATCATGTGGACTTCGTCATCACATCCGTATAATGGCGCCGCTACGCTCGCGGACAGCAGAACAAGAAGGCCTATCAACAGGAATGTATTCCTCATTGTCGTCTCCCTTCAGCGCCTTCGGTGACTGCCCTTTTCCTTGACAAAATTGAGGTCGGCCCGCCGCTGTGCTTCCTCTCCAGTAGTGCATTTCTCTGCCTGTTCGTTTCAATGAAATTGCGAGCGCCGAGTTATTCCTGAGAAGAGTAGTGACAGAAGTCTTCGAATCGTTTCGCATGGATCACAATCGGCGGAGAAATATCAGGATCGAATTCACAAATGACGCCCGTGCTTTCTGACCTCAGCGCCCGGGGGTTGACGGCCAAGCGTTATCGCCTTGGCGCGCCACGTTTCGGGCTGACGCGAGCGCATCGGGCCGCTGCAGAAGTTGTTCCATTGCCTGGGAAACAACCATAAGGGGGCTGGGGCGGACGCACGATTCGGGAAGTAAATTTTGACAACATCAATAAAACATTGGTGGACGTGACCGGGATCGAACCGGTGACCCCCTGCTTGCAAAGCAGGTGCTCTCCCAGCTGAGCTACACGCCCACAGTAGGGGTGAACTTCTATTCTAAGGCATTTCGGCGGAATCCAAAATCCGTTCCTTCGCTATTCAGGTATCAATGTACTTGCGCCCCACGCTTCGAAGTCGAATATGAAGCGATCAGGGACCGGGAATCAACCGGCTGAGGAATTTCCAATACGAGGCGGGCGCCAGGCGTTCGACGAACGCGAGGAGCTTTGCGTCGTTGCCGACGAGTACACGCGGCGAGCGGCGTTCGATGGCCCGCACAATAATTTCGCCGGCCGTTTGGGGCGGCAGCCGCAATGCCTTTTTTGCGATGGCTTTGCGCCGCGCGACTTCTTCCGGGGGCATATCCTTAGGCGTCCGAGCGTTGTCCGCAATTGAAGTTGCGACGCCGCCCGGGTGAACGACGGTGACTCCGACGTTCGATCCCGCGAGTTCGTGCCGCAGTGAATTAGAAAATCCGCGCACGGCGTACTTGCTCGCTGCGTAGGCGGTTTGCCCGGGGGGCGCGATCAGTCCGAACAGGCTAGAAAGATTCACCAGGCGCGCGTCAGCGCTTTTTCGCAGCAGGGGCAGGAATGCTCGCGTCATGCGCACTACGCCCCAGAAGTTGATTTCGAACAGCCACTCGAAATCTTCCTCACTGGTAGCTTCGAACGTGCCGCCGATGGCGACGCCGGCGTTGTTAACGAGAATGTCCACGCCGGGATGCGCAACCATTACCGCTTGTGGAAATGCCGCCACGGCGCGACGGTCTGCAACATCAAGATGATGTTGCGTGATGCGCAGCGGACTCAGCGGCTCCGTATGCGCTGATTGCGCCATGCGCGCCGTCTCGGAATTTCCCGCGTCGTTCAGATCCGCCAGTGCCAGGTGGCAGCCGCGACGCGCGAGCGAAACGGAGATCCCGCGGCCGATGCCGCTTGCGGCGCCGGTGACCACCGCCGTCCGGTCCTTGAGTTTCATAACGCTCGTCATAATTTCCTTCGCGCGAGCAAGGATACGCCCATTCATACAGTTTCGTGGAATGCCGATGCGGGTTCAACGGCTGGCGTGAACCTCTACGTCGCGGAACCTTGCGCACGGCCACGCTCAGCGGCTAGAAATTCCAGGATTGCGCGATTTGCGACACCCGGCTGATCGGTCTCGAAAATATGGCTGGCGTGAGGAATCAGCACGAGTTTCGCGCCAGGAATACGGTCGGAGATCAGGCGGCCATTCGCCACTGGAACGAGCTGGTCGGTCTCGCCGTGAATGACCAATGTTGGAGCCGTGATTTGCGCGATGCGGCTGTAAGCTTCCCAGCCGATGATCCCTTGGAGTTGACTCATGTATCCCTGAGGAGTGGGGTACCACTTCATGCGGATGACCATATCTTCGTCGATCCGCGCGCGCGGCGTGCCAGCGTCGTAGATGAACGGGATGATGGCCTCTTTGGCTTCTTCCGGGGTCATACCCTGGCGCATCAGTGTTGCCAGCACTTCCGGTGCAGCCTGTACTGCGTGGGGACCGCCTGCTGCGGTACAACCCAGTATCAGCGAACGCACGCGCTTGGGATATTGCAGTGCGAATTCCTGCGCGATCATGCCGCCCATCGAAACGCCGAATACGTGCGCGTTCTGCACGCCTGCAGCATCCAGCACGGCAGCTGCGTCGGAGGCCATCAATGCGATGGGATAAACGCCGAGAGGCACATCGCTTTGTCCAACGCCACGATTGTCGAAAGCGATGGTGCGATAGTTCTGCGCAAGTTCGGGGCGGGTGCGGTGCCACATGTAGGAGGGATAGCTGAGGCCCATGATCAGCAGGAGAGGTTCGCCTGAGCCTTGTTCGTCCCAATAAATTTTGGCGCCTTGATTTTCAATGAAGGGCATGGAACCTCGGGTTGCGGAAAATGGTAGCCGGCTGGCCGTCCCGCGAGCGGATCATGGAATCAGATAGTCGCTCACAGATGAACGTTACTAACTCCGGCGCCATTGTATATAATCCGGCTCACCATGCCAAACCAAGAAACGCAGTATCACGTAGCCGAGCGGATCGCGACGATTACGCTGAATCGGCCCGACAAATTAAACGCCTGGACGGCCGTGATGGAACAGGAAGTGCGGGCCGCGATGGCGGCGGCGGAGAGCGACGAAAACGTTCGCGTGATTGTGCTGACAGGCGCGGGGCGCGGATTCTGCGCGGGCGCGGACATGTCGCTTTTGAGCACGGTGGCAGCGAAGGGACTCGACGCCGCGCAGCGCGCCCAGGCGGTGCAAGCCGCGGGAGGCGCGAGCGAAGGCACGCGCGCGGATTTTCAGAAAAAATATTCGTACTTCCCGGCGCTGAGCAAGCCGGTCATCGCTGCCGTCAACGGTCCAGCTGTGGGCTTGGGACTGGTGATTGCTTTATATTGCGATTTGCGGTTTGCTTCGGATGCGGCGCGCTTCAGCACCGCGTTCGCAAGGCGGGGTCTGATCGCCGAGTATGGCATGGCGTGGATGTTGCCGCGCCTGGTGGGACATGCCAACGCTCTGGATTTATTGTTTTCCGCACGAATGATTGACGCCGCCGAGGCGTTTCGAATGGGCCTGGCGAATCAAGTGTATCCGCAGGAATCGTTTCAGGAGAGAGTGCGGGAATATGCGGCGGACGTGGCATCGAACGTGAGCCCGCGATCGTTGCGCGTGATCAAGCGGCAAGTGTATGACGCGATGTTCCAGACGCTGGGGGAATCGTTCGAAATCGCCGAGCGGGAAATGCTGGCGAGCCTGCAGTGCGAAGATTTCAAAGAGGGCGTGGCGCACTTCGTGGAAAAACGCGCCGCGGTTTTCACCGGGAAATAGCAGCGAGCTATGAACTTCGAGCCGAGCGCGAAGACGAAGGAACTGCAGCAGCGGTTGCAGAGCTTCATGGATGCGCACGTCTATCCGAATGAAAAGCGGTTTGAGGAGGAGGTAGCACGCGAACCATGGAAGCCGACGCGGATCGTGGAAGAACTGAAGGCGAAAGCGCGGCACGAGGGATTGTGGAATTTATTTTTGCCGGAAGATCCCAGTGGCGCCGGTCTGAGCAACCTGGAATATGCGCCGCTGTGCGAAATCATGGGGCGCAGCCACATGGCGCCGGAAGTATTCAATTGTTCGGCGCCGGATACGGGGAATATGGAAGTGCTGGCGCGCTACGGAACGGCGGAGCAGAAAGAAAAATGGCTGAAACCCTTGCTGGCTGGGGACATTCGGTCTTGTTTCGCGATGACCGAACCGGACGTGGCTTCCTCAGACGCCACCAACATCTCGGCGAGCATCGTACGGCGCGGCGAGGAGTACGTAATTAACGGACGGAAATGGTGGGCCTCCGGAGCGGGCGATCCGCGCTGCAAGATCGCGATCTTCATGGGGAGGAGCGATCCCGCTGCTCCACCGCACAAACAGCAGTCCATGATTCTGGTTCCGCTGGATGCGCCGGGAGTGAAAATCGTCCGGCTATTAACTGTGTTCGGCTACGACCACGCGCCGCACGGACACGCTGAAATTCAATTCGATGATGTGCGCGTTCCCGCCGCGAACATGTTGCTGGGCGAAGGCCGCGGATTTGAGATTGCTCAGGGGCGCCTGGGCCCAGGACGGATTCATCACTGCATGCGATGCATCGGCGTGGCGGAGCGTGCGCTGGAAACCATGTGCAAACGAGTTCAGGGGAGAGTGGCCTTCGGAAAATCGTTGGCTGAACAGGGAACGATTCGCGCAGGCATAGCCGAGTCTCGCATGGAGATCGAACAAGCCCGCCTGCTGACGTTGAAGGCGGCGCATATGATGGACACGGTGGGCAACAAGGCGGCGCGCGCTGAAATTGCGATGATCAAAGTTGTAGCACCAAACGTCGCGTTGCGCGTGCTAGATCGGGCGATTCAAGCGCATGGCGCCGCCGGAGTGTCGCAGGATACTTTTCTCGCTAGCTCGTGGGCAATGGTTCGGACGTTGCGATTGGCGGACGGGCCGGATGAGGTGCATATCGAATCGATCGCGAAATGGGAGCTGGCGAAGAGTAGTAAACCGGACGGAGCGGCAGGATTGCACTAAATGATTGTGATGGCAATCGCGCGAGGCGGACACAAGTCCGCGGATTGGACGAACGTTGATGGCGCCATTCGTTGCCAAAACGCCGCAATCACTGAAGGAATTTGTGGGCCGCGAGATTGGCGTCTCCGAGTGGTTTCAGATTACGCCGGAGCGCATTGAACAGTTCGCCGAAGCCACGGAAGACCGGCAATGGATTCATCTGGACCGCGCGCGGGCGAGCAAGGAATCGCCTTATGGCGCCACGATCGCTCACGGTTTTCTCACGCTCTCTTTGATCAGCCATTTAGTGAAGGATGTGATGAGCATCCAGAGCGGCGTGCGGCTCGCAGTGAACTACGGATTGAATCGCGTGCGATTTCCTGCTGCTGTGCGAGCGGATTCCAGGATTCGCGCGCGTGTGCTAGTGCTCGCTGTGAAAGAACTTCCTGACGCGGTGGAAGCGACCTTTGCCGTGACGGTGGAGATCGAACAGTCCGACAAGCCAGCATGCGTTGCGGAGTGGATCGTCCGCTACTACTCGTAAGGAATTGGGATTTCAGCGTGGGTTTGTAAGACCCGCTCGCAATTTTAAATCCGCGCTAGATTTTCCCGGTCTGCGCGCTGTACAGGGCAGCGCGGAAAAGCATCTGGATTTTTTCGGGCATGGATGCAAAGCGCTCGTCTTTCGTCAATCCTTGGTGATAGCGAAAATAGATCTGCTGCACGATTACGGCCAGTTTGAAGCGGGCAAAAGCAAGGTAGAAAGCGATTTGGGAAGTGTCGCATCCCGTTTTTTGAGCATAATAGTGCACGATTTCTGCGCGTGTGAAACTGCCGACCTCGGTTGTGGGCCCCCAACGATTTTGCTGCACTTCCGGCGGATCTGTCTTGTCCACCCAATACGCCAAAGCGGTGCCGAGATCGCTGAGCGCGTCGCCGATGGTGCACATTTCCCAATCCAATACGCCGACGATTCTGGTGATGTCGTTGGAATTGAGCACGACGTTGTCGTACTTGTAGTCGTTATGGATCAGCGAAACTGCGCGGGTCGCCGGCATGTGCTGCTGCATCCACGCGGAAAGTATCTCCACTTCCGAATAGTCGTGAGTTTTCGAGCCGTAGTAGCGTTCCGTCCAGCCGCGTACTTGGCGCTCCAGATATCCTTCGGGTTTTCCCAGGTCAGATAAAGCTGCGGCGGCGTAATCGACCCGGTGCAGGAGTATTAGATTGTCTATAAAGGATTCGCTGAGGCGCCGCGCTTTGTCCGCAGGAAAATCGAACCCGGCGGGGAGCGTCCTGCGAAGAATGATTCCGTGTATTGGCTCCATCAAATAAAAGGGCGCGCCGATGATGGAACTGTCGTCGCAATATAAAAGCACCTCGGGAGCGGGAGGGTAAACGGAGTGGAGCTTGGAAAGAACGCGAAATTCGCGGCTCATATCGTGGGCGGATTTCACTTTGCTGCCGAAGGGTGGCCGTCTGAGAACTAATTCCCTGCCGCCGAGATGAAGCGAGTATGTGAGATTGGAGTGGCCGCTGGGAAATTGGCGAACGGCGAGCGCGCCTGCTTCGGCGGGAAAGTGATTGCGCAGATAGGCATCGAGGGTGGCTAAGGGAAGCTCTTCGCCAGATCGAATGGAGGTTGGATGGTCGAGGAAATCGCTCATCGTAAAATCTCCCTAGCGGTACGTGAGCATTACGGGATCTGCGATGTGTCCGTGGACATTGAAGCTGCTGAGCGTGAAGCGCTCGGCGCTGTAAAGATATTCACTCCAGGATGAATTGCGCGACATCCACGTCATTTGCAAGGTGCTTTCCGGAGAGAGATGCAAAGCGCGTTGTGTGGCCACCGCGATAGGACCGCCAGAGGTGAAAATCGCGACGCGTTCGCCGCGTGCTCCCGCGGCGAGGAATTTTGTGAGGCCGGAATTCACCCTGGCGCAGAATTCCGGCCAGGTTTCCACGCCTTCTGCGCGGATCACTCCACGGACCCAATCGAGGATTACGGTCGCAAATAATTTTTGAAAAGTTACGCGTTGCTCGGTGTTGCTGGCAGCGGACTGGAACGCCGCGTGGAGTTCGCGGATTTTGTGGTCTTTTTCCAACAGTGCCGGGAGAGTACCGCGAAGCACTTCTTCCGCATGATATTCGTCGAATTCTGGGAGCATTTGAGGCTCGGGGAAATTCAGTCCGGCTTGGCGATAGGCGGCGCTCACGAGATTTACAGTGTCTTTGTGGCGAGCGCAGGGGCCGACGGCGACGCGGTCGAAAATAATTGTGCTTTGCGCCCAGTGTGCGCCGAGGAGGCGTGATTGCGTTTCTCCGAGCGGGGACAATTTGTCGTACTGCGGCTGGAGGAAGGATGCTTGCGCGTGGCGGACGAGATAGAGAATTCCCATGTCAGGTTGGTTGTTTCTTCACGATTGGGTCACCGATATTGTGACGTTGAAAAGTGCGCAGGTCCAGGCGCTAGTATCACGCAAAAGTTGCGGCGGCGATGAGGCGAAAAAGCAGATCTCTCGCTCCGCTCGGGATGACTATCCACGTTTTTTTAGCACAAGCTAGACAGCGGCGCCCTCTTCTTTGCCGAATTGGGCGAAGGTCTTGCCTTGCTCTGCGAGCCGCGCGAGTAGCGGGGCCGGCTGCCAGATTTCACCGTGCCGGCGGTGAAATTCGGAGATACGCGCGTAGACCTGTTTCAGGCCGACTGTGTCCGCATACCACATGGGGCCGCCGCGATATGCGGGGAAGCCGTAGCCATTTATATAGATGATATCGATATCCGAAGCGCGCAGGGCGTAGCCTTCCTCGAGAATGCGCGCGCCTTCGTTGACCAAAGCGTAGAGGCAGCGATCGACGATTTCCGGAGCGGAAATTTCACGTTGCACGATTGCCGCTTCCGACACCCATTTGCGAATCAGTTCATCAACGACGGGATCCGGCATTGCGCGACGCTGTTCGTCGTATTTGTACCAGCCGGCGCCAGTTTTTTGGCCGAAGCGGCCGAGCTCGCAAAGGCTGTCTTCGACGAATGGCTGGCGAATGCCCGGCTTTTCCAGGTGACGATATTCCTTGCGGATGCGCCAGCCAACGTCCAGGCCGGCAAGATCGCCAGTCGCAAGAGGACCCATGGCCATACCGAAATCGGAGAGAGCCTTGTCCACGGCTTCCACACTCGCGCCCTCTTCCACGAGGAACTGAGCTTCGCGGCGGTAGGGCCCAAACATTCGATTGCCGACAAAGCCCCGACAATTGCCGACCAGTACGCCCACTTTGCCAAGCGTCTTTGAAAGTTGCATGCAAGAGGCGATCACTTCGCGGGAAGTGGCTTTACCGCGGACGATTTCCAGCAGGCGCATCACATTCGCGGGGCTGAAGAAATGCGTGCCGATGACGTATGCGGGACGCGAAGTAGCGGAAGCGATCTCGTCGATGTTTAGTGTGGAAGTATTGCTGGCGAGGATGGCGCCGGGTTTGCAGACGCGGTCAAGTTCTTTGAAGACTTCTTTCTTGAGCGCCATGCCTTCGAAAACAGCTTCGATGACCAGATCAACTTTTGAGAAATCGTCGTAGGAAAGCGTGGGAGTGATGCGCTTGAATCGCTCGTCGGCATCCTGCAGAGAGAAACGGCCGCGCTTGACTGAATTTGCGTAATTTGACTGGATGGTGGCAAGCCCGCGATCGAGCGCGGCCTGGTCCGCATCTTTCAGCAGCACCGGAATACCTGCATTGGCGAGGACCATGGCGATGCCGCCGCCCATGGTGCCTGCGCCCACTACCGCGGCGGATTTTATAGGAATGAGGGGCGTTTCCTTGGGAACGTCGGGAATTTTTCCGACCTCGCGTTCGCTGAAGAAAACGTGGATGAGCGCCTTGGACTGGTCGGAGAAGAGGCATTCGATAAATAGTTTTTGCTCGGCCTGGCAGCCTTCCGTGAACGGCAATTTTGTGGCTGCTTCTATTGCCGCGATGGCGGCGACGGGCGCAAGCAGGCCGCGCTGTTTCTTCGCCACAGTTTCGCGCGCGGCGGACAAAATCGGCGCGTTGTCGGCAGCGCTGCCGAGCTTTTCGTTGCGTTCGCGCGTTTTTGGGGCGGGCTTCGCTGCGACCTCGCGAGCGAACGCGATTGCTCCAGCGAGAAGGTCGCCCTCGATGATGCGGTCAACAATTCCGAACTTCAGTGCTTCCTCGGCTTTGATCGGATTGCCGCTGGTGCACATTTCGACGGCTTTCGCGACGCCCGCAAGCCTCGGCAAACGCTGCGTGCCGGCCGCGCCGGGAATAATTCCGAGCTTTACTTCCGGCTGACCAACTTGCGCGGTAGAAACTGCAACGCGATAGTGCCCGGCCATCGCCAGTTCCAATCCGCCGCCAAAGGCCGTTCCGTGGATGGCCACAATCACCGGCTTAATGCTGTCTTCGATTTTCAGAAGCAATGGAAGCAGGCCCGCGCCACGCGGCTTGCCAGAGGTCATTTTGCCGAATTCTTTAATGTCCGCGCCGGCGACAAAAGTGCGTCCGCCACCAATGAGGACGGCGGCTTCGATGCTGCCGTCCTGAGCGATCTGATCCAACGCCTCCGAAATGCCTTCCGGGACGCCAGGACTCAGCGCATTGACCGGGGGATTATTGATGGTGATGACGGCGATGCCGTTGTCTTTTGTGAGCTGCACCAGATCGGTCATAGAAAGATTCCTTGGTTTGCGGATTTATGCACTTTTCGCTGAGACGCTGCCGGAGTCAATCACCACGGAAGCGATACGCTCGCGATGAAACGTGGCATCGCCGAACGCCGTTTCCGATCCCTTAGCTCGGCGATAATACAGGTGAATATCGTTTTCCCAAGTGAAGCCCATTCCACCGTGAATCTGAATTCCGCGATTGCCGACGGTGCGGCCGGCATCACTGGCATACATTTTGGCGATGGATACGGCCGTCGCTGCGTCCGGAGAGTTTTCCTCGAGCGCCCACCCCGCATAGTAGACAGCGGAGCGTGAACTTTCGGTTTCCAAATACATGTCCGCGCACTGGTGCTGCACGGCCTGAAACATTCCGATGGGTTTGCCGAACTGTTTCCGAGTCTTGGCGTACTCGACGGTGATGTCCAGAGTGCGTTGCATGCCGCCGACTAATTCGGCAGCCAGCGCAGCCGTAGCGATGTCAAACGCGCGAGCGAGATCCGCAGTGGCGCCGATTTCTTCCGCCGGGGTATTGCTGAATTCGACCACGTAAAGCTTGCGCGTAAGATCCACGGCGGACATGGGAGATATTTTCAGTCCGTTCGCTTGGGAGTCCACAACGAAGACACCATTGCGCGCCACCACGATGATGAAATCGGCGATCGCGGCGTCTGTGACAAAAACTTTTTCACCGGTGAGCTTCCTGTTGCCAGCGGCCAATTGAATATCCCGCGTGTTCCAGCTCGCATTGGATTCCAGAATAGCGACGGTGGCGCGAGCTTCTCCGCGGCAGATGGGCGCGAGGTATTTGTGCTTATGCGCGGGCGAGCACACCGTGTCCAACACGGCTCCGGCCAGCACTACAGTGGAAAAAAACGGACCGGGCAGCAAAGCGCGGCCTGCCTCTTCCATCAGCAGCATCAGTTCGACTTTGCCCAGGCCGACTCCTCCGTATGCCTCCGGAAAAATGATGCCCGTGTAACCCTGGTCCGTAAGCTTGGACCAAAGCGATGCGTCGTACGCCGTATCCGTTTCCATCAGGCGCCGCACTTCTGCGCTGGGACATTCACCGGCGAAGAACTTGCGCGCGCTGTCCTTCAGAAATTCCTGGCTTTCACTCAAACCGAATTGCATGGCGTATCCCCTTAGTAGCTTCTGGGCAGGCCGAGAACAAAATGTCCGATGATGTTGCGCTGCACCTCGGAGGTGCCTGCTTCGATGGTATTTCCGCGAGTGCGCAGATAAGCGTAGGACCACATGCCGTTGTCAACGGCGCGCGGGTCGCCGGCGAGAAGTTGGCCGTAAGGGCCAAGGATTTCCTGCGCGACCTGCTGGAGGCGCTGATTAAGCTCGCTCCAGAAAATTTTCTGGATGGAGCCTTCGGGGCCGGGCACGCCCGTGGCAGTGACGCGGCTGAAGGCGCGCATCTGGTTGCAGCGCATAATTTCAATTTCGGCGCTGCACTGCGCGAGCTTCTGGCGGATGATGGGGTCCTGAGAGGCGGGCCGGCCGTCGCGTTGGATTTTGCGCGCGAGCTCGATCAGCCGAGTAATGTAACGTTTGAAAATAAGATGCAGGCGGGCGCCGTAGGAGCCGCGCTCGTACATCAGCGTACTCATTGCGACATTCCATCCGTCGTTCACTTTACCGAGAACATTTTCAACCGGCACACGCACATCGCGAAAGAACAACTCGTTGAATTCGGATTCGCCGGTCATCTGGCGAAGCGGCCGAACTTCGATGCCGGGAGATTTCATGTCCACGAGGAGCACGGTGAGACCTTTGTGCTTGGGTACATGCGGGTCAGTCCGCACCACGAGCTCGCACCAGTCGCCAACCCAGCCGTAGCTGGTCCACACTTTCTGTCCGTTTACGATGTAGTGATCACCGCTGAGAACTGCTTCGGTTTGCAAGCCGGCCAGGTCGGAACCGGCGTTGGGCTCGGAGAAACCCTGGCACCAGATTTCCTCCGCGCTCAGAATTTTCGGGATGTAACGTTTCTTTTGCGCTTCGGTGCCGAAGGCAATGATGGTGGGGCCGATGAGTCCCAGACCCAGGGAATTGGCCATGGGCGGCGCCTCGACGCGGGCCATTTCTTCCCAAAATATGGCTTGTTGCATCAACGTGGCGCTGCGGCCCTCGTACTCCTTGGGCCAGGAAGCCGCTGCCCAGCGGCCTTCCTGAAGCTTTCGTTGCCAGGCGCGCAGGTACGGGAACGATTCTTCGATCGGCTTTTCGCGCCAGTCGGGCCAATCCTTGGGAAAATTGGCAGCGAGCCAAGAGCGGAGTTCGTCGCGAAAAGCCAATTCGTCTTCGGTTAAATTCAGATCCATGAACAAGACTCCTTAGGGTCACCGGGCGCGGACTGCGCACTAAATGTTTCACGAGTACGTGGCAAATCTCCGCGAATGCACACGGCTCAAGTGCCGGAAGTTGCCTTGGGCTTCGCTATGCCGAATTCCGGACGAATCGTTTCCTGGCCCTGCCAATATTTTCGCCGGAGATCTTTTTTTAGAATTTTTCCGGTGCCGGTCTTGGGCAGGCTATCCACGAATTCGAAGGAGCGCGGACACTTGTAATGAGCCAGGCGCGATCGGCAGAATTCGATGAGTTCAGATTCCGTGGCGACCGCATTCGGCTTCAGAACCACCAGCGCTTTGGGAACTTCCCCCCACTTGCTGTCGGGTACGGGAATCACTCCGGTTTCCAGCACAGCGGGATGCGCCAGGATCGCCTTCTCGAGTTCGAGAGAGGAGATATTCTCGCCGCCACTCACGATGATGTCTTTCTTACGGTCCACAATCAGCAAGTAACCGTCTTCGTTGAGCGTGGCCATGTCTCCGGTGTGGAACCAGCCGCCGCGCAGGGCTTCGGCGGAGGCGTCCGGCTGGCGCCAGTAGCCCTCCATCACGCCGTCACCGCGCACGACGATTTCGCCGACGGCGTGCCCGTCGTGCGGCACGTCGCGCTCGTTGGCATCTACCACGCGCATCTCCACGCCGGGAATCGCGTAACCTGCCATCGCTTGCCCGGCGTAGCGCTGCTCTCCTTGCCAATCCATACCGGATTTCATGGGAGACACGGAAAGCGTTGGGGATGTTTCCGTAAGGCCGTACCCCGAGAAGCACTCGCAACCGAGTTTTTCTTCGACTTCGCGAATCAGGGTGGGTGAGGACGCTGCGCCACCGATGATAATGCGGCGCAGGGTGGTCAAATTGTAGTTGAGGCGCTCCGGACAATTCACCAACGTCGTGGCCATGATGGGAACCAGGCTGAGGGTATGCACGCCCTCATTTTCGATGAGGCGGAAAACTTCCTTGGGGTCGAAACGCTGAATCATTACATGCGTTCCGCCGAGCATGGTAAGGAAGTGCGCGACGCCCCAGCCATTAGCGTGGAAGAGCGGAATGGTGTGAAGCTCTACGGCGCCTCTTTCGATCTGTAATCCCAAGCAGACGTGCACCGCGTGCAGATAGATGTTCCGGTGCGTGAGCATTACCCCTTTGGGATTGGCACTGGTGCCGCTGGTATAGAAAAGTTCTGCGACGGCATCTTCGTCAATGGAAGCGATGTCAGCGCGATGAGGCGTGGCCGCGGCAAGGAGTTCTTCGTAGTTGTAGGGCGAGAGCCAAGCTGCTTCGGGAGTGCCGTTAAGCAGGCAGATGGTCTTTACCGAAGGAATGTCATTGCGAAAGGCTTCCGCTACTCCAAGGAGCTGTTTCTCGACGAACAGAGCGGTCACGCCGGCGTCGTTGAGAATGTAGCCTAGTTCGCCCGGTGTGAGCCGAATGTTCAGCGGAAGCAAGACGGCACCGGCTTCCAAAACACCGTAATACGCCTCGAGTAAGCGATGGCAATTACAACTAAGGAACGCAACGCGCTCGCCAGGCTTAATGCCAGCCTGACGCAGAGCGCCTGCCAGGCGACTGGCTCGCTCGGCCAGTTGTGCGTACGTGAACCTGTCGTCATTGCACACGACGGCGGTTCGGCGGGGATATTGATTCACCGCGTAACGCAGAAAACGCAAAGGCGTGAGTGGAATATTCATGGCGTGCCTCGCCTGGATCAGGCGGATTGACCTCCATCAACGACGAGGACATGCCCAGTCACAAAATCCGATGCCGCGGATGCCAGAAAAATAGCAGCGCCTTTCAGATCTTGAGGTCCGCCAAATCGTCCCAAGGGGATGGTGGCCAAGAGTGACTCCTTATTTCGCTCGATAACTTTTTCGGACATGTCCGTCGGAAACCAACCGGGTGCGATCGCATTCACCTGGATATTGTGCATGCCCCATTTGCAGGCGAGATCTTTGGTGAAAATGATCACTCCGCCTTTGCTGGCGCTGTAGCCAATGGCGGAAAACTTCGGAGAAGATCCGCGCAGTCCGGCGACTGACGCGATATTAATGATTTTTCCGCCGCGCTGCGCAATCATCGTTCTCCCTACGGCCTGCGAGAACAGAAAGGTTCCTGTGAGATTGGTCTCGATCACTCTATTCCACTGCTCCAGCGTCATCGATTCTACCGGCGCACCCCAGGAAGTGCCGGCATTGTTGATCAAGATGTCGATGCGTCCAAATCGTTCGAGCGCGGCGTCGGCGACCACTTGAATGCTCGCGGGATCTCGGACGTCGCAAGCCAGCGCGAGCACTTGAGCGCCGGCGGCTTGCAGTTCCGCGGCGGTCCGGAGGCAACGCTCTTTTTTTCGAGCGCAGATAACCAAGCTTGCGCCCATTTCCGCAAGGCCCTCGGCCATTTGGCGGCCGAGGCCCACGGAACCGCCGGTGATGATGGCGACGCGGCCGGTTAGATCGAATATCTGAGAGGTCTTCACGTTGCGAGCCGCGGCGTTGACTCTCTTCAAAACTAGAAACTCATTCTCAGGCCTAGCTGAAATTCCCGTTTCGCAAAATCAGAAGTGAAGCCCAATGGCGTGCTAGGCGAGAGATTCGAACTTCCGTGCACGTTGAAGGTAGTGAAACCTGGCTGGAATCCGAACAGCGGGCTCACCTCGTTATTCACGCTGGCGTAATTCGTGTGGTTGGCGAGATTGAAGGCTTCGCAGGTGAGTTGCAGGTTGAGCCTCTCGCCCAGATTGTGCTGCCAGGTGAGGCGCATGTCGAAATCAACAAAGCTTGGACCGAGACCAGTGTCTCGAGGGGATCCAATGGGACGTTCGTTGGTGATGTGATTGTTGCCATTGACCTGGCCGCCTGCCAGCAAGTTGAAAGGATGCCCGCTGTGGTACTGGAAAATTGGCGAGAATTGAAAACCCTTCAAGAATGCATTCTTCCAAGGGCTATCGAAGACGCCGGCGAGCACCACTTTATTCCGTTCATCAAATTCGGAAAGGGCGCGCTCCAAGCTCAAGTCTGTGGGATCTTGCGGACCAAAGTCGGTGTTGAAATCGGTCCCCGTGTCAAAGGCTTTGCTGTAAGTGTAGTTTCCGAAGAATGAGAAGTGATTGCTGAACCGCTTGTTGACTTCCAGAATTCCACCCTCATAGAGACCGGAAGACTGAGCAGTGTATTGATTGTTCTGAATGATCAGCGGATTCACAAAGCAAGCGAACGGGTTCGGCGCGCAGGGCAGACCTTCGGTGCCGCCCAGCGGGTCCGTTGCCGGACTGAGGTTCCAATTGCGGTAGGAAACCTGCTTGCCGTTCGCCAGGGTCACGGTGCTCATCGGCGTCGCAGGGAGCAAGTTGGTGTCAATCGGAACGGGGAGCCGCAGAGTGTGGGAATAAATAAAGCTGACGGAAATCGAGAAGCCCGGCGTAATTTCGCGCTCAATTCCCAGAGAAGCCTGTTCCGAGTAGGGAGGCCGATAGTTGGGCGGGTTGCTGAAAAGTACGGTCAACGGTGCGATCTGGCCGGAGTTCTGCACGAATATTCCGGAACCCAAGCGGTTGGGGAAAGACGCCGCCGGCTGCGACTGGGCCAAGCGACTGGGGCGTAATGCAGGCGGCATTGCCTGCGGTCGGTGTAGTGCACTGAATCAGGCCCGCGCCGAACAGAGTCTGGAACACGGTCGCCGAGTTCTGCAGAAATGGAATAGGAGTTGGAGTGAGCGGGTCGACGGAAATGGAAATGTACCGGTTGCAAGGGCTGCTTCCATTGCCCGGAAATCCGAGGGGGATGGGAGGATTCGTGACACCAATTCCACAAGTACCGACCGCATTCTGTACTTGATAGGGAACCTGCGCGGGATTGTTCTGATTTTCTACGGTGCTCTTATTCTTGTTCAGCACCCCAAGGCTCAAATCTACCTGGGGGATCTGGGCATCAATGGGTCCGTAGAAAATTCCGAAGCCGCCGCGCACCACGGTCTTGTGGTCCTTGAAGGGATCCCAGGCGAACGAAAGACGGGGAGCGACATCGCCAAAGAAAGTGTTCAGTGGGAGATATTGCGAGTCGATTTCGTAGCGGAGCCCGTAGTTCAGTGTGAAATTGGGGGCTATTTTCCAGGAGTCCTGCGCATAGAAAGCCGTCAAGGGACGGGTGTAGGCAGGATAGTCCGCGTTACCAAAGCCCTGTTGATAAACCTGCGGCAGCCCCAGAGAGGCTCCCTGCATGGAATTTAGCTCGGTAGTAGCCAGTTGCGGGCTAAGGAGGGAGCCTGGGAGCGGCCCGAAGACGAAGCGGCCCGGCATGAACGTGTGGGATTCGGTGTGATTGCCGCGCAGAACCTCCGCGCCTCCGAATTTGATGGTGTGGTTGCCGCGGATCAGGGTGACGTTGTCAGCGAACTCGTAGCGGCGGAGAATCGTGAAATTGGGAAGGAAGATATTGGTACCCAGATTATTCGCGAAGCCGGCGATCTGCAGTCCCGCCTGCCCCGGTTCGTTGGGGATTACGTTGAAGCTGTCGTAATCGTACTGCGCGCGAAGCTCATTCTGGGTTCGCGGACTGAAAACGTGGTACCAGGAAGCCTGCAGGTTGTTGTCATAGTTGTGGATGGAACTGCCGGCAGAAAAGCCGGTCAGAGACTGCACGTCCGGATTTTCTTCCAGGTCGTGGGCATAGCGATAGGTGAGAGAAACGTTGTCCGTTTCACTAAAACGATGATCCAGGCGCGCAGAGAACAAGTACTGACGAGTGGTGTAATTGAAGAGCCCGCCGTTGGATTCCATCTGATTCACGAGGTAGGTGTTGATCTTAGTTTTGTCCCGGGGTCAGTCCGTCGAGCTGGCTGGTTGTCAACGCTTTATTCAGGGCACCCGCACATGTATTGGCAGGCAGGGTGAGCACAGTGCCGTCGGGATTATTGATGCAAGGTACGGGGGTGCCACCCTGCGCGATGAGCGAGTTGAAGATGGCGTTCTGATCGGCCGTGGGACGAAAAATATTTGTATCTGTTAAAAGGGGAACAGCACTCTCGGAGTCCTGGCGTAAGCCTTCAAAGGCCAGGAAGCCGAAGGTCTTGTCTTTGTGAATCGGGAAACCGACCGCGCCCGCCGAATTGGTAGCGTGACAGGGAGTTCTTCACCGGCTGACCTACGGAATCTGGTTCGGCGGGATTGAAGATGGCTCCGGGCGCAAGCGCCTGAGTAAAGGCGAAGGGATCACGGGCATCCAATCCACTGTTGCGAAAATAGCTGTACACACTGCCGTGCACATCGTTGGTGCCTGATTTCGTTACGATGTTGACCGTCGCGCCGCTGGCGCCGCCCAGGTCCGCCGCATAGTTACTGCGGTTCACCTGGAACTCCTGCACGGCGTCCTGACTTACGGTGGGGCGAACGCCGCCGGCATCGTCCTGGGCCTCGCCGCCGTCAACGGTCACGCTGTTTCCGCGGCCGTTGCTGCCGTAGAAGGAGAGTCCGCTTTGCGGTGTTTGCTTGACGCGAAAATCCTGGTCGTCGGTGAGGCGCGTGGAATCGGCGACTCCCGGCAGCAACAAAGTAAAGTTAAGGTAGTTGCGGCGGTCGATGGGCAGATTCTCGAATATATTGCTGGGTGATGGTATTCGACTGGCTGCCTCGTTCTGTTTCCACCACAGGAGGAGCGGCCGAGACTTCCACCACCGAGTTCGTCGTCGCCACCTGCAAATGAAAATCGAGAATGGCCGACTGGCCGACGGAGATCGCGATGCCCTTTTGGACCTGCGATTGGAATCCCTGAATCTGCACGGTGAGATCGTAAGTGCCAGGAGGTAGGTTCGTGAAACGATATACGCCGTTACCGTCAATCGAGGCCGTAATGCGTATACCCCTGGCGGCATCCTCCGCCGTCACCGTGCCCTTGGGGATGACGGCGCCCGTCGGATCGCTCACGGTTCCGCTTACGCTTCCCGAGACGCCCACACCTTGGGCGTGCGCGCCTGGAACCGCTAGCAGCAGACACGCCGCCAGCACCACGGTACACGTAAGTGAGATCAGTTCTCGCATGGCTCCTCCTCTTGAGTCTTCAGAAAAATTCGAGATTGGACTGTTCGGAGATTGCTGTGGGCGAACGCCATGACCTCGCGTGTGAGAAACGATGAGCGAAGTCACTAACGTTTGAGACAAGTCATGGGCTGTATTCTTGCGGCGGTTCGCCATAGTCGATTCACCCCTGGACCGATTCAATGGCCTTCGGAAAATCGCGCCCCAGAGAGTCCTGCGAGAAGCTCGGTTACGGTCCGCTTTTCGTGATCTCCCAGAAACACGATAGCCACCCCGGCCCCTAGATAAGGAATTGTGAGCGTAGGTATCACATCATAGTTCCTAACGTCAATACGAAAACGGATGCGCCCCATCAGGATTTTGGATGTCTGTGTCCAGAGGGTTCCGGGAGGAGGGTTAGTCCGGGAATGGAACCACGAGGAAACTCGAAAGGAGAGCTGCTCGAGAGGAATACGCCTCAGCGGGGGGTCAGCACGATACGACCGGAAACGGTCCCGTTCCGCAGCTCGGCCATTACTTCATTCGCCTGCTCCAGCGGCCGGGCGGCCACCTGGCAGCGAATCTTTCCGGCAGCTGCCATTGCCAGCACTTCGCGCAGATCTTGTCGCGTGCCGACGGAGGACGCCTTAATGTGTACCTCAAGTGCCGCCATCGCTATGGGCGGAAAGCAGATGGATTCAGAAGGCAGGCCGACCACCAGGAGCGTACCGCTCGGCCGGACACATCGAAAGGCGGTGTCATAAGCAGCCTTCGCCGCGGAGGTGACGATTGCGGCGTGTGCTCCCCCCGCTCCGCGCATCTCCTTAACAACGTTTTCTGTACTGGCGTTTATTGTCGCGATTGCGCCCAGACTCCTGGCATGCGCCAACTTCTCGTCGGAGACATCAATAGCAGTAACAAGCGCTCCCAGCCCGACGCCGATTTGCACGGCCAGGTGACCCAGCCCGCCAACGCCAAACACCGCCAAACGCTGACCTGGTTGAATTTTGGCGTGCTGTAGCGCGCGGTACACGGTCACTCCAGCGCAGAAAAGCGGCGCAGCCTCGATCGCAGAAAGCCCACTGGGAATCTTCGTGGCGTGACTTGCGGGAACTTTGACGTATTCCGCGAATCCTCCATCCACGGTTACGCCGGTAATTTGTTGTTTGACGCAGAGGTTTTCGTTGCCGTCGCGACAGAACTCGCATTCGCCGCAGCTCCAATGCAGCCAGGGTATTCCCACTCGGTCGCCGACCTCTAAATGTTCCACTGAGGCGCCTTTTTCGACGACACGGCCGGCGATTTCGTGGCCGAGAATCAGCGGCTTCTTGGTGATGCGAAGCATCTGAGGCCAATCCCCATCCGCCACGTGCAAATCGGAATGGCAGACGCCACAGGCTTCCACCTCGATAACCACGTCATGGATGTCCGGCTTCGGCTGGGCGATCTGTTCGATGGTCAGAGGCGCTTTGAAATCGCGCAGGACGGCTGCCTTCATTGCGTGTACCTCAGCGAATTTCGGATGCGCGCGCACTCGTGCCATCGGGGTACAGATGAGAATGAATCTCTACTACGGTTTGGCGCCGCGCAAGAAAAATTCCACCGCATTTCGTACTCGTTCGGTGAGTTTGTGAGGTCCGGTGAGGTCAACGGCCCATTGACGGACGACGGTATTGAAAAGGCCTTCCATGAATTCCGCAAGATGGACAACCGGAAAATCGCGAGTGATCTCGCCGTTCTTTTGGCCTTCCGCGATGATTTCGCGCAACAGGCTGACGGTTGCCGCCTCGGACCCGCGCAACTCCGGTGAGCGCACTGGGTCCATCGCGCCGGCGAGAATTACGGCCTGCCAGAGCGGACGCCCCACTTCCGTCACATTTCCAAGGGATTCGTAAAATCGTCGCAAGCGTTGCGCGGTCGAGGCCTTGGTGGAAAGCTCGGCCCTGAGGCTTTCGGCCTGGCGCGCGAATGCGCGGCGCCCCACTTCACGCAAAACCGCGTCTTTGCTGGGGAAATAGCGAAAGAAAGTGGGCTGGCTGATCTCCAGAGGTCTGCACGATGTCGTCAATGCGCGTGTTTTCGTAGCCGCGCTGCCGGAAAAGATGTAGAGCCGTCTCGACGATCTGTTGGCGAAGGCGCGCTTTTTTTCGCTCGCGAAGACCGGTCGCGGGCCCCTTCCCGTGGCCCGCATGTCCGCGCCGTTTGTCTTCGGCTGCAATCTCTGTGAGGCTGTCAGGTGCTGGCGATGATGTGTGTCTCGCTGCACTTTTTGCGCGACCCATGATGCCGATCCTCCTGCGTGTCGCACCCACTCGGGTGCCTGGCTCACATTTCGGTAGTGACTCTAACATTATAGTGACCAACGCAAAGTTGCAAGTCCGCCGTGGCTCCCTTCCGTTGACGTTGGATAATTGCCTGCGCGGAGATCATCATGGCAGGCCGGATTTCGCGCGCAGCTAGCCGCGCCCAGTCCCCAAGCTTGTCCAAATTCTACGGTGCACCAGTTACGGGGCCCGGCGGTTCGATGCGATCTGTGGCCGGGAGAATTAATCCGCTACTTCACGCTCGCTTAAGCTCGGGACCTTCCGAGCCTCGCCGAAACTCCATGGTCCCGTCGCTGATCGAGCCAAAAGTAAACGCGGCCAGGTCCTTCACATAATTCTGATGCACCCGCCATGGCGTTTTTTGTCCCTGCCTGGGCAGCACGCCATCAGCGCGGCGGATGTACCCGGAACTGAAATCGAGCAACGGCACCGGCACAACGGAAGCATCGGGAAATCTTGGCACGCATACGGACCAGCCGTTGCGATCCATGTATTCAAGCAACCGGCAAACGTACCGCGCCGTGATATCGCAACGCAGCGTCCAGGAATTATTCGTATACCCGAAGGCAAGGGCCAGATTTGGCACGCCGCTCAACATCGCGCCCTTGTATACCAGTTTCTCCTCAAATTTAACCGCCGCGCCATCCACCACAATCTCCGCGCCGCCCATCATCTTTACGGCAAGACCGGTGGCGGAAACGATGATGTCCGCCGGCAACGTTGTGCCAGAGCTCAGCAGGATGCCGGACTCCACAAATGTTTCGATCGTGTCGGTAACAATCTCCGCGCGGCCGGAGCGGATTGCTGCAAACAGGTCGCCGTCCGGCACCAGACAGATCCTTTGGTCCCAGGGATTGTAGCGAGGCGTGAAGTGCCGCTTCACGTCATAGTCGGGTGGGACCTGCTGCTTGATCGCTTTGTTGATCAAGCCTTTCATCATGTCTGGGCGGCTGCGGGCGAGAGAAAACATCGCGATGCTGTAAATTACGTTTTTCCATCTTGTCAGCGTCGCGGCGAGCGTTTTTGGTAAGTGCCGATACATCCAGATGGCGTGGGCATCCTTCGCCGGACGGGTAACCACATAACTGGGAGAGCGCTGTAGCATCGTGACGTGCGCGGCATCCTTTGCGAGCGCTGGAACCAGCGTCACTGCCGTAGCGCCACTGCCGATCACTACGATTCGCTTCCCCGCATAGTCGAGCGTCTCGGGCCACGCCTGCGGATGCAGGAATCGCCCCTGAAACCGTTTCATGCCCGGAAATTCCGGGCTGAATCCCTTTTCATAGCTATAGTAGCCGCTGCACATGTAAAGGAATTTGCAGTCCAGGCGGACAATCCGACCGTCGTCTTTCACCCGCGCCTCAACCGTCCAGCGCGCTTCGCCCGAAGACCAGGAAGCCCGGATCATCTGGTGCCTGAATCGGATGTGGCGATCGATGCCGAACTGCGCCGCGGTGTCACGGATGTAATTCCAGATGGCGGGTCCGCCGGCGATCGCCTCCTCCGCTTGCCACGGCCGGAAAGGAAACCCCAGGGTGTACATATCCGAATCCGAACGGACTCCTGGATAACGGAAGAGATCCCACGTTCCACCGATCGAATCACGCGCCTCCAGAATCGCGTAAGTCTTTCCTGGAAAGGCCGTCTGCAAACGGTAGGCCGCATCAATACCAGAAATCCCGGCGCCGATGATCAGTATGTCGAAATGCTCTTGGGTTTCCATTTGTTCTGTCCGGGTGTTCGGGTCTTTCGCGCAGCGAGCAACCGGCAACTTCCAAGTGCAGCGACTGCGAAATCGAAAAGTGGCGCCTCGAGAAACTACTCGAGCAAATCGGGTTCGTCGCGAATGATGCGCGCGAGCAACGGCTGAAACTGGAACCATCCCGCCATGTGGCTCCCCACTTGCTCGCGGGTAGCAACCGCGGTGGCATGATCGATCTTCACCGGTACACCGGCCGCTTCTGCAAGCAGCTGCGCCTGGCAACTGCGGTCCATGGTGATGAACCACCACGCCGCTTCCTCGACGCATTGGCCGACGGTGATCAATCCATGATTTCGCAGGATTGCGGCTTTGTGTTGCCCCAGAGCTTGCGCTATCCGCTCGCCTTCTGACGTTTCATAAACGACGCCGGTGAATTCGGCGAACAATCCGTGGTCCTCGTAAAATGCGCAGGAGTCCTGCGTGATAGGGTCGAGCAACCGCCCCAGTGAAGCCCAGGATTTTCCGTACATCGAGTGCGCGTGCGCCGCCGCTATCACATCCGGCCGCGCGGCGTGCACCTGCGAGTGGATGGCAAAAGCCGCTCCATTTACCGGATACTTTCCTTCGACTACATCGCCGCGGTGATTCACGAGGATTAAATCGGACGCGCGAATTTGGCCGAAGTGCATGCCAAACGGATTCACCCAGAAATGGTCAAGCTGCTCCGGATCGCGCGCCGTGATGTGCCCGGCAACTCCTTCGTCGAATCCGAATCGCGAAAAGAGCCGAAAGGCGGCGGCTAGCATCCGCTTGCGATGCAACCGTTCCTCTGCGGCGGTGGCAAAAACTGGCGGTCGCGGGATGTTCAATACATTTGCAGGTGCTCCTGGCATATAGCCCTCCCGTGCGCTGCCGCATCACGTTCGGCGACAGCGAAGGCGTTCGCCTCGGTTGGCGTGGCGCGGGTAATTATATACAATGGCCGCCGCAATAGTTGGTGTCATCTGTAAGCGCCTATCACAATGTGACTGGGTTACGTCCCGGGCTCACATGGAAAGCAGCAAGTGAATCCTATGAACCATTTGAATCATAAGTTCGAACTTGCGACGCGTCCGGTGGGGATGTGCAAACGAACCGATTGGGCCTACAAGGAAGAGCCGGTTCGCGACCCAACTGAAGGCGAGCTTCTCGTTAAGATACTCTATATCTCGCTCGATCCCGCGATGCGTGGCTGGATGAACGAAAGCAGGAAGTCGTACGTTCCCCCAATAGAGATCGGCGAAGTCATGCGGGCATTGGCGCTGGGACGCGTAATCGCTTCCAAAAATTCTAAGTTCGCAGTCGGCGATCACGTGTACGGACCCTTCGGCGTCCAGGAGTTCGCCCTATCGAACGGCAAAGGGCATCACCAAGGTGAACGCCGGCGCGATTCCGCTTCCCGTCTTTCTGGGCACGCTCGGAATGCCGGGGATGACCGCTTATTTTGGCTTGCTGGATATCGGTCAGCCGCAGCCGGGCCAGACCGTAGTCGTCTCAGGCGCGGCTGGTGCGGTCGGCACGGTTGTGGGACAAATCGCCAAAATAAAAGGCTGCACGGTCGTCGGCATTGCGGGGGGCCCAGAAAAATGCAACTACATCGTCAAGGATCTCGGATTCGACGCTGCCATTGATTACAAGTCGGAGGATGTCCGCAAAGCTTTGCAGCAGCATTGCCCGAAGGGCATTGACGTTTATTTCGACAACGTGGGCGGCGACATTCTCGACGCCGCGCTTACTCAACTCGCGCGGGGCGCGCGAATCGTGATCTGCGGCGCCATCTCGCAGTACAACAACACCACTCCGATCAAAGGTCCTTCCAACTATCTTTCGCTGCTCGTGAATCGCGCCAGCATGAAGGGCATGGTCGTATTCGACTATGCCGATCGCTATGCTGACGCAGCGCGCGAAATGGCCGGCTGGATGGCTGCCGGCAAACTGAAATCGCGCGAAGACATCGTTGAGGGCCTGGAAACATTTCCAGACGCGCTACTGAAACTCTTCAAGGGCGAAAATATCGGAAAGCTCATTCTGAAAGTAGCCGATGCGTAGAAGCAGACAACCTGGATCCAGTTACTCCACGGCTCATACAACCGCGATTGCGGCTTGCTCTACTTCTTGACCGACACCTCCAGTTCTCCAGACTCTTCTTTCACCTTCGCCGTGCCGCAGGTCGTCATCTTTCCGCTCGCGTCGAAACGGCACCCAAATAGCCCCGCCTTTTTTTCGCCGCATTGCCCCGCCTTCACCGAAACCACAAACCATCCCGAGCCCGACGGTCGTCCCGCGGTATTTCCCTGCGTATAAATTCCCATCAGCACGTCCCCATTTTGTGAGGTCCCATTCGCGCACTGATAATTGTCCCGCTTGTACGTGTACAGGATTCCACGCTGCTTATCGAACAGAAACTGCGTGTCCTGTTCGACTCCATTGCCGTTAAGGTCGACCATGTCCGTCCAGTACGCCGAGGGTCCCGAAGCCAGCACCGACGCCGGGCCCACTCCTATCCCCGTTCTTTGACCCTGATTTTTCGCCGTCACACTCGGAGCGGGATTCGCCGCCTTGGCGGCCACTTCCGGACCCACCTTCACCGTTGGCACCGGCATCGGCCCGGGGGGCAATCCTTGCCCGAACGCCAGCGCCGCCATTCCTGCTGCGGCAACGATTCCAATCCAGATCCATTGTTTCTTCATCGCGTTCCTCCTGTCGATAGATCGAAATGGACCTTCGTTTGCGCTCAGCGCCGATTAGCGCGACGGCGATCGCGCACTTCTCCGAGAAGCAATCATCATAATCAATTCAAGGAATTCACCGCAACCAAATGCGCCCTCGATGGATCGACGGGTCGCTGGCTTTAGCGGCAACTCGGGTCTTTTACCGCGCGCTCGTGGGCAATCCAACATTTAGGCCTGCCTTTCAATCGAGCGCTTTTGTATTATCCAAGCTGCGTAAATCACGGAGAGGAAATGAGTCTTTGAAGAATCGCATTCCCGCCCGAAACACGCACAAACTCGTTCTGGGTGTTGATATTGGCGGCACAAAAGTTGCGGTTGGCTTGGTGAACTCGCGCGGCCAAATTCTGTACGCCGTCCGCGGCTGCAATGGTCGCACGCGGGACGGCCGAGCAGGGATTCCGCGCCGTGCAGAACGCCATTGATAGCGTCCTGTCTCACCCACGCGCGGCGCGAGTGGACGCGATTGGTGTGTGCGCGCCGGGATGGGTGGAAAGCGAGCATGGAGTTTTGCTCAGCGCCACAAATTTACCGTGCTGGAAAAACTTTCCGTTGGCGCGAAGGATCGAAAAACATTACGGATTGCCCACCCGGCTTACCAACGACGCCAGTGCAGCGGCGCTGGCAGAGGCAAAATGGGGCGCAGGCGCCGGATATGAAAGCATGTTCTATGTGACTTTAGGCACGGGTATTGGCACAGCGATGATCCGGCACGGCGAGATTTACCATGGACGAACCGGTGGCGCTTGCGAAGGCGGCCACACAACGATCAACCTCAATGGTCCGCTGTGCGGCTGCGGTAAGCGGGGATGCGTGGAGATGTACGCCTCAGGCACCGCAATTTCCAGACGCGCCCGCAGCCTGCTCGCCAAGAACCCGAACATGCGCTCTCAAATCCTGAAAATGGCCGGCGGAAAAATTTCCAATGTGACCGCAGAGATCGTAAGCAAAGCCGCGCGGCGCCGCGATAAACTGGCCATGCACGTGTTGGAAGAAGCCTCCGATCATTTCGCCATCTGGCTCGGCAACATAATTGACCTGCTGGAGCCGGAAGTAATCGTTGTGGGAGGCGGGTTCGGGCGCGTGATGACTTCTTTTCGCCACCGCATGCGGCGGACTCTGGAAACCTGGGCAGTCAACCCGTATGCGCATCGAGTGCGAATTCTGAATGCGCGCTACGGTTCCCAATCCGCGCTCGCTGGAGCCGCGGCACAGTGGCTCGCGCCGGCTCAACGATAGATTTCACATGCCACCCTGGCGCGTCGCTAGAAACCCCGCTAAGCCCCTGACTCGTCAGCGGGTTCGTCACACGGTTCGTCGGCGCAGGAATCGCCAGAAATCGCATTTTGTGGAATGTCCGCGAAACGGGCTGAAACCATATCTGCCGCTGCTTCGTCGGAACATAATGCGTGTTAAATTTACCCTAGGCCGTCTTCCCCTGGAGGCTATCCACGCGTCGCTGGATTAACTGCTGCCTAACAAGACGCGTTCTTTTGGCCGATGTCGCCAGTAGCTAGAGACAAGCCGCAGCTCAATGTTGAACTATCCAATGAGGGAGCAAAGTGCCAGATAATATCTCCAAGACCGGAAGCTCTGACAACGCCTCGACCACTACCACAGCTGCTCACTCGACCGGGTCCACGACGAAACCACGACCGGCCGGACCAGAGGACATTCCTCAGAGCAAGAGTTACCTGTGGATTTGGATTGTGGTCCTCCTCCTACTCGGCATCGGCGGGTTGTATTACTACCGCAATCAACAAGCAGCGGCGGCAGCCGCGAAAGCTAAAGCGGCACTAGCCAATCGCAGCGTGCCAATCACCACTGCCACCGTGACCTCCGGCCCCATCGGCATTTATATCAACGCTCTTGGAACTGTCACGCCTGTTTATACGGCCACCATCACCAGCCGCGTGGATGGACAGATCGTCAGCGTCAATTACGTCGAAGGTCAGATGGTTCACAAGGGCGACGTATTGATCCAGATTGATCCGCGTCCCTATCAAGCCGCGTTGACCCAAGCCGAAGGAACGCTGGCGCATGACGAGGCCCTACTCAGCGAAGCGCGTATTGACCTGGACCGCTACCAACTGGCGTTCAATCGAAACGCAATCGCCAAACAGCAACTCGACGATCAAACGCAAACCGTGAAGCAATACGAAGGCTCCGTAAAGAACGACCAGGGCACCGTAGCAAGCGCCACGACCAATCTTGACTATGCCACCATCAAAGCGCCGATTGATGGCCGCGTTGGCCTGCGCCTGGTAGATCCCGGGAATATTGTCACCGCCGGCAGCACCACGGCTCTGGTGGTAATCGCCCAGCTGCAACCGATCACGGTGATTTTCAGCGTCGCCGAAGACTATCTGCCGCAGATCCAAAAACAGTTGCGCCAGGGAAATAAAATGTCGGTGGATGCATTCGATCGTAACCAGCAAACCAAGCTGGCTTCCGGCAAGCTACTGACCCTGGACAATCAGATTGACACCAGCACCGGCACCGTGAAACTGAAGGCGATCTTTGCGAATACAGATACCGCGCTCTTCCCGAATCAGTTTGTGAACGCGCGGCTTCTGGTGGATACGCAGCCGAACGCCACGCTGGTGCCCACTGCGGCGATTCAGCGCAACGCACAGGGAGCGTTCGTTTACGTCGTGAAATCCAATCAGACCGCCGCGATCCAGACTGTCACGATCGGCACCACGGACGGCGGTACGGCTGCCGTACAAGGTGTGAATTCCGGCGACGTGATTGCGATTACCGGATTCGACAAACTCCAGGACGGCGTAAAGGTATCAGTCCAAAAGCCGGCAGGCGACAACAGCGGTTCCACCAACGCCTCCGGGAACAGAGCTGCCACAAGCACGGGGACTGATAGTTCCGGCACCCAGACGCCAGGCAATGGGGGCAACCGTCCGTGAATCCCTCACGCCCATTTATTATCCGGCCGGTCGCGACCTCTCTCTTGATGGCCGCGATTCTCCTCGCCGGATTCGTGGGCTTCACGCAGCTGCCCGTCTCGGCGCTGCCTGAGGTGGACTACCCCACGATTCAAGTGGTGACGTTTTACCCCGGGGCCAATCCCGACGTAGTGGCTTCCGCAGTGACGGCGCCGCTCGAGCGGCAGTTCGGACAGGTTCCCGGCCTCAGCCAAATGACTTCCACGAGCTCCGACGGCAGCTCCGTGATCGTCCTGCAGTTTTCGCTCGAACTCAATATTGACGTCGCCGAGCAGGAAGTGCAGGCGGGCATCAACGCTGCGCAATCCTATTTGCCCGCGGATCTTCCCACGCCCCCGATTTACAGCAAGACCAATCCCGCGGACACTCCGATTTTGACGCTGGCCTTGACGTCCAAGACGATTCCGTTGTCGCAAGTGGAAGATCTGGCGGACACGCGCCTGGCTCAGAAAATCGCACAGCTGCCGGGCGTGGGCCTGGTGAGCATCAGCGGCGGCCAAAAGCCCGCTGTGCGCGTACAAGTAAATCCCACCGCCCTTTCTTCCTACGGGATCAATCTGGAAGACGTTCGGACCGCGCTGCAATCAACCAGCCTGAATTCCGCGTTGGGAAATTTCGACGGACCGCATCAGGACTATCAAATCAACGCCAACGACCAGCTGTTGACGAGCCAGGAATTCGCCAACGTTGTCATCGCTTACCACAACGGATCGCCCGTGCGCCTTTCGGACGTGGCGCACGTGGTGGACGACGTGGAAAACGTCAGGCAAGCCGCTTGGATGAACGAGACGCCCGCGGTGATCGTCAACATTCAACGGCAACCCGGCGCCAACATCATTCAAGTGGTGGATCGCGTGCAAGCCTTGCTGCCGCTACTGCAGAGCAACTTGCCAGCGGCCGTCCACGTGACTGTTCTGACGGACCGTACCGTAACTATTCGCGCGTCGGTAAACGATGTGGAATTTGAGTTGATGCTGACCGTGGCGCTCGTGGTCATGGTGATTTTTCTATTTCTGCGCAATGTGCGCGCCACCATTATTCCCAGCGTAGCTGTTCCGCTTTCGCTGGTTGGGACGTTCGGAGTGATGTACCTGGCGGGTTACAGCCTGAATAACCTGACGCTCATGGCGCTCACGATTTCCACTGGCTTCGTGGTGGACGACGCCATTGTCATGATCGAGAACATCGTCCGCTATATCGAAGAGGGCGATGATCCGCTGCGCGCGTCGCTGCTGGGCTCCGAACAAATCGGATTCACGATCGTCTCGCTGACAATTTCATTGATCGCCGTCTTGATTCCGCTGCTCTTCATGGGCGACATCGTCGGGCGGCTTTTCCGCGAATTTGCCATCACTCTCAGCGTCACCATTCTCGTTTCCGCCGTGGTCTCCCTTACCCTGACGCCGATGATGTGCTCTCGCCTGCTGAAGCACGACCCCGAAGCGCAGAACGGCCGTTTCTACAAGCTTTCCGAGCGCGGCTTTCAGAGCATCATTGATTTTTACGGACGGACCCTGAAAGTGGTTCTGAAACATCAGGTGGCCACGCTGATCGTGGCCGTCGCCACCCTCGTGCTGACCATCATTCTCTATGTCATCGTGCCCAAGGGTTTCTTTCCGGTGCAGGATACCGGCATCATTCAGGGAATTTCGGAAGCTACCGAGTCCATTTCATTTCCCTTGATGGCGCAGAAGCAGCAGCAGCTCAGCGCCATCATCCTGAAGGACCCTGCCGTCGAAAGCCTTTCTTCTTTTATCGGAATCGACGGCACCAATACCACGCTCAATAGCGGTCGGATTTTGATCAATCTGAAGCCACTGGAGGAACGGCACATCAATGCTTCCGAAGTAATTCGCCGGTTGCAGCCCGAACTCGAAAAAGTGGATGGCATCACGTTGTACATGCAGCCGGTCCAGGATTTAACTGTCGAGGATCGGGTGAGCCGAACGCAATATCAGTACACCTTGGAAGATCCTGATCTGAACGAACTGAACAATTGGACTGCGAAGCTGGTCGCCAAGCTCAAGGAAATTCCTGAGCTGAGCGACGTTGCCACCGATCAACAGACCGGCGGTCTTGCGGCCGCGCTCGTAATCGATCGCATCACCGCTTCGCGCATGGGCATCACGCCTTCCGCGATTGATCAAACTCTCTACGACGGATTCGGCCAGCGGCAGGTGACTACGCTCTACACGCAGCTGAACCAGTACCACGTGATTCTGGAAACGATGCCGGACTTCCAGAAAAATCCTTCGAAGCTGCAGGACATTTACGTGCGGTCAGCGCTCGCTTCCAATTCGTTGACCACCTCTTCGACTTCGAACAGCAACGTCGTGACTTCCACCACAGCATCCGGCAATTCCAATTCGTCTCCGAGTCCTGCATCCAGCAAATCGGCCGCGAGTTCCGGCTCGGCAACTCCCACGGCCGTCTCTGCGCCGAATGGAGCTGCGGTGCCGCTCAGCGCGTTCACCCATTTCGAATCGCGGACCGCGCCATTATCGGTGAATCACCAGGGGCAATTTCCGGTCGTCACCATTTCCTTCAATCTCGCTCCCAACGCGTCGTTGGGCGAAGCCACGAAAGCAATTGATAAGGCTCAGCAGGATATCGGAATGCCACTCAGTGTTCAGGCCGCATTTCAGGGCACCGCAGCGTCGTTCCAGGCTTCGCTGAGCAATGAGCCGATCTTGATTCTGGCCGCGCTCGTCACCGTTTACATCGTGCTGGGCGTTCTCTACGAAAGTTACATTCATCCGATCACGATTCTTTCCACGCTGCCGTCCGCAGGAGTGGGCGCAATCCTGGCGTTGCTGATCTGCGGCCAGGAACTCAGCGTCGTCGCGCTGATAGGAATTATTTTGTTGATCGGCATCGTGAAAAAGAACGGAATTATGATGATTGACTTCGCTCTGGAAGCCGAACGAAAGCACGGCATGAGCTCCGAGGACGCGATCTACGAAGCCTGCCTGCTGCGGTTTCGTCCCATCATGATGACGACCATGGCCGCGCTCCTCGGCGGTCTGCCGCTCGCTCTGGGCACCGGCATCGGCTCGGAGCTGCGCAAGCCGTTGGGCATCGCCATGGTGGGCGGCCTCTTGCTCAGCCAGGTGCTCACTCTTTACACCACGCCTGTGATCTACATCTTCTTCGATGACCTGGCCAAGAAAATTGCGGCATCGCGCGCGGGCCATGGAAGTACGGAGTCGGTTCCAGCGGATTAGCCATGAGTATTTCCTCGCCATTCATTCATCGGCCGGTCGCCACGACCCTTCTCACGATCGCGATTGCGCTCGCCGGCGCCGTCGCGTTCCGGGTGTTGCCGGTGTCCGCGCTTCCGCAGATTGATTTCCCGACGGTTTCAGTCGGAGCAAGTTTGCCAGGCGCCAGTCCCCAAATCATGGCCTCTTCGGTGGCCACACCGCTTGAGCGGCAGTTCGGGCGGATCGCCGGCATCACCGAAATGACGTCTTCCAGTTTTCTCGGCACTACCAGCATCACTTTGCAGTTTGATTTGAACCGGAATATTGACGGCGCCGCCCGCGACGTGGAAGCGGCCATCAACGCTGCGCGCAGCTACCTGCCCGCAAACTTGCCCTCCAATCCAACCTACCGCAAGGTAAATCCCGCCGACGCGCCGATCATGATCCTGGGCCTGACGTCCAACGTCTACGATCGCGGTCCCATGTACGACGCGGCATCCACCATCGTTCAGCAAAGGCTCTCGCAAATTCAGGGTGTCGGACAGGTGAGCGTCGGCGGAAGTTCGCTGCCCGCCGTTCGCGTGGAGCTGAATCCCACGCAACTGAACAGCTACGGTCTTGGGTTGCAAGATGTTAATTCGATGTTGAACACCCAAAATGCGAATATCGCCAAAGGGCAGATCACCGATGGCCAGACCACCGCGGATATCGTCGCCAACGACCAACTGCTGAAAGCCGCCTATTACAAGGATTTGGTCGTCGGTTACCACAATGGCGCGGCCATAAAGCTTTCCGATGTAGCCGACATCCGCGACGCGGTGGAAAACCTACGCGCCACCGGATTCATGAATGGTAAACCGTGCGTGCTGTTGATTATTTCCAGGCAGCCCGGCGCCAACATCATCGAGACCGTAGACCGCATTCGCGACGCCATTCCTTCCCTAAAGGCTTCCGTCCCTGCGGCAATTGACTTCACGATCGTGCTGGATCGCACTTCCACGATCCGCGCGTCGGTAAGCGATGTCGAACGGACTCTCGTTATCTCCATCGCGCTGGTAATTTTGGTGGTCTTTCTTTTTCTGCGGAATTTTCGCGCGACCCTGATCCCCAGCGTCGCGGTTCCCGTCTCGCTGATCGGCACATTCGGCGTGATGTACCTGTGCAAATACAGCATTGACAATCTATCCCTAATGGCGCTGACCATCGCCACAGGATTTGTGGTGGATGATGCCATCGTCGTGATCGAAAACATATCGCGGTACCTCGAGCAGGGGATGAGTCCGATGGAATCCGCGTTGAAAGGCGCGCAGGAAATCGGATTCACGGTGCTCTCCATCAGCATCTCCCTGGTCGCGGTCTTCATTCCCATTTTGTTGATGGGCGGAATCGTTGGACGCCTGTTCCGCGAATTCGCCGTCACGCTCTCGGTGGCCATTCTTGTGTCGCTCGCCATTTCTTTGACGACGACACCCATGATGTGTTCCCGGCTCCTCAGGAATCCTCACGAGGAACAGCACGGGCGAATCTTTATGGCCAGCGAAAAGATCTTCTCCGGCATGCTGGGATTCTACGAGCGAACGCTTAAATGGGTGCTGCAGCACTCAGCCATCACGTTGTTTGTGCTCTTTGTGACCATCGGTCTGAACTTCTTCCTCTTCTGGGTGGTGCCCAAGGGTTTCTTTCCGCAGCAGGATAACGGCACTGTTTTTGGCGGCATTCAGGCCGCCCAGGACATTTCTTTCCAGGCCATGCAAAATCTGACGCTGCGCTTCGTTGACATCATCAAGGCCGACCCTGCCGTGCAAAACGTCGGCGCCTTCACCGGCGGCGGTGGCGCCGTCAACACCGGTTTCGTGTATCTTGCGCTGAAGCCTCTCAACGAACGCAAGATCACCTCCAGCCAGGTGATTGACCGCCTGCGCCCCAAGCTCATCTCAATTCCCGGCGCCACTGTCTTCCTGCAAGCGGGGCAGGACTTGCGCATCGGCGGCCGCCAGAGCAACGCGCAGTATCAGTACACAATTCAAAGCGACAGCATTGATGACCTGGTGAGCTGGGGCCCGCGCCTTTTGACGGAAATGCGCAAACTCCGCATCCTCACGGACGTTAATACCGATCAGCAGAACAGCGGATTGCAAGCTTCACTGGTTTACGACCGCGACACTGCCTCGAGATTGGGCATCACCCCGAAGATGATTGACAACACCTTGTATGAAGCATTCGGCCAGGCGCAGGTTTCCACCATGTACACCCCTCTGAATCAGTACCACGTGGTGATGGAGGTGGCCCCACAGTACTGGCAGGATCCCGCATCCTTAAATGACATTTATATCCGCCCATCAGTCGGTAAAGAA
The DNA here is from genome assembly GCA_963742475.1 of uncultured Acidobacteriota bacterium. Lineage (GTDB taxonomy): Bacteria > Acidobacteriota > Terriglobia > Acidiferrales > UBA7541 > Palsa-295. The sequence continues at coordinate 389,185 of CAVULY010000002.1, forward strand.
GTCCCGCTCAGTGCGGTCACGCATTTTGCGCCGACCACCGCTCCGCTGTCCGTCAATCACCAGGGCCAATTTCCCTCCGTTACCGTGTCTTTCAATCTCGCGCCCGGCGTGGCCCTCAGCGACGCAGCCACCGCCATCACCCAGATGCAGCAAAAAATGGGCGTGCCATCCACGATCCATGGGATGTTCTCGGGAGCGCTGCAGCAGTTTCAGTCGTCTCTTTCGACCGAGAAGTATTTGCTTATAACCGCGTTTGCGGCTGTGTACATCGTGCTCGGCATCCTCTACGAAAGCTTCATTCACCCATTTACGATTTTATCCACGCTGCCCTCCGCGGGCCTGGGCGCGTTCCTGGCGCTTTTACTTTTTCACATGGATCTCAGCGTCATCGCGCTCATCGGCGTGATCCTGCTCATCGGCATCGTCAAGAAAAACGCCATCATGATGATTGATTTTGCCCTGGCGGCGGAGCGCCAGGAGAACAAGACATCCCAGGAAGCCATCTACCAGGCTTGCCTGCTGCGTTTTCGGCCAATCTTGATGACTACAATGGCCGCATTGTTCGGCGCTCTGCCGCTTGCCCTGGGAACGGGCACGGGTTCGGAGTTGCGCAGGCCGCTGGGCATCACGATTATTGGCGGGCTGATCGTCAGCCAGGTGCTCACTCTATACACCACGCCCGTCGTTTACCTTTATTTGGATCGCTTGCGAGTTCGCTGGGCTCGCACACATCATCGCGCCATAGGCACTGCGGCAGAGGAGCCAGCAGACTGATGAATCGCATCCCGCTACGAATGAGTACGGCCCGCGAATCCGCGGAAAATCGCAATCATGAGATATCTATAATGGAGATATTTCCATCAGAGCTGCGCCTTCTAGCTGTTTCCGTCGGTGCCGCGCTTCTGTTTACCGGTTGCACGGTCGGTCCTAAGTATCAACGACCTTCCGCGCCGGCCCCCGCGGCTTACAAGGAACTTACCCCCGCGGACTTCAGCAAGACCGACGGATGGAAAGTGGCTCAACCGCAAGATAACGTGCTTCACGGCAAGTGGTGGACGATGTTCAATGATCCGCAACTGAATGCTCTCGAAGAACAAGTGAATATTTCCAACCAGAACATTCAATCGGCCATGGCCACCTACATGGCCGCGCGCGCCATAGTCAAGCAAGCTCGGTCGCAATATTACCCGACGGTCTCGGTGGGCCCTGCGATCACGGGGTCGCGTCAAGGCGCTGCGGCCTCGCTCGCCGTCACGCCCGGAACCTCGGTGTTTTACAGCTTGCCGTTCGACGCCGCGTGGGTGCCCGATCTTTGGGGCCGCGTTCGCAATCAGGTTCGGGGCAGCACAGCTTCAGCGCAAGCCAGCGCGGCCGATCTCGAGAACGCGCGCTTGACCGCCCAGGCCGAAGTCGCTGTGGATTATTACCAGCTGCGCGGGCAGGACGATCTGAAACAATTGCTCGATTCCACGGTCATCGCTTATCAAGAGTCGCTGGACCTCACCAAAGCCCTCTACGATACGGGAATTGATTCTGACGAAGCGGTCGCTCAAGCCGAAACTCAGCTCGAAACCACACAGGCAGAAGACACCAACCTCGGCATCCTGCGTTCGCAATACGAACACGCCATCGCCATGCTGGTCGGACAGCCGGCCTCCACATTTTCGATTCCCGCGGAGCCTCTCAAGTCCAATCCGCCCGCGATCCCCTTCGGTGTCCCGTCTCAGTTGCTCGAACGCCGACCGGATATTGCCGCGAACGAGCGCCTGATGGAACAAGCCAACGCGCAGATTGGCGTGGCATACGCCGCCTACTATCCCACGCTCACTCTCAGCGCTTCGGCCGGCTTCGAATCGCGGTCTTTCACAAGTTGGTTTACATGGCCCAGCCGATTTTTTTCCGCTGGACCCGGCGTATCCGAAACAATTTACGACGGCGGATTGCGCCACGCCACTGTGATGCAGTATCGCGCGCAATACGACGAGACCGTGGCGAATTACCGGCAGACCGTCTTGACAGCCTTTCAACAGGTGGAAGACAATCTTGCCACGCTGCGGATTCTTTCCGTCGAAATCCAGCAACAAGACACCGCCGTGAATTCCGCGGAGCGCAATTTAAGGATCGCCACGGATCGCTACAAATTGGGTATCGACCCCTACCTCAACGTCATCACCGCGCAAACCACGCTCCTCAGCAACAAACAGACGGACGTGAATCTGCGCATACTGCAAATGACTTCCAGCGTCCAACTTATCGAGGCCCTGGGCGGCGGCTGGGATGCGTCACAGATTCCAACTCCGCAACAGGTCCTTCATCAGGATTCACCACCCCCGCCTTCGCCTCCGCAAGGGACCAAATAGGGAAGGAACTGCGGCAGCGGACGCTCCCTGCGCGGTTCTAAAACCTTTTCCTTGTTCCAAGTGCTCGTGATTTTGGTATCGTGCTAACTGCTCTTCAGCCGCTGCGATGTGCGGCGGTTGATGCGCCCAGAAGTGCAGATGCTTCCGTGAAACTCCTGCAAAATTACATCAACGGCCGTTTTGTGCGTGGCGCGCGCGAGTTCGCCGACGTAAATCCCGCCGATGGTTCCGTGATCGCTCGGGTTTCCGAAGCTGGTAGCGGTCTGGTGGATGAAGCTGTAGCCGCCGCGCGCGAGGCCCTGAACGGAGAGTGGGGCCGCTTGCCGGTTCCCGCTCGCGCAGCGATGCTGCACAAAATTGCCGACGGAATCGAGGCGCGCTTCCAGGATTTTCTTCAGGCGGAAGTAGCGGACACCGGAAAGCCCATATCGCTCGCTTCGCGCATAGATATCCCCCGCGGTGCGGCGAATTTCCGCGCATTTGCGGACGTCATCAAAACCGCCGGTCTGGAATCATTTCGCACGGAAACTCCCGACCGCGTCATCGCCCTCAATTACGCAGTTCGTAAGCCGCTGGGCGTCGTTGGAATTATCACGCCGTGGAATCTGCCGCTGCTTCTGCTTACATGGAAAGTGGCTCCGGCTTTGGCCTGCGGTAATTGCGTCGTCGTCAAACCGTCCGAGGAAACTCCCGCCACAGCCACCTTGCTGGCGGAAGTCATGCAAGCTGCCGGAGTGCCCGCCGGTGTTTTCAACGTGGTTCACGGTTTTGGTCCTGATTCGGCGGGAGAATTCTTGACCTCGCACCCGGGGATAGACGCGATCACTTTCACGGGAGAATCGCGCACCGGAGCGGCCATCATGCGCGCGGTCGCTCCCACTGTGAAGCCAGTTTCCTTTGAGTTGGGAGGCAAGAATGCCGCCATCGTTTTTGCCGACTGCGATTTCGAAGAAACGATCAACGGTCTTACAGATGCCGTCTTCCTCAACACCGGCCAAGTGTGCCTTTGCGCCGAACGCGTGTATGTTGAGCGCAAACTAATGGATCGCTTCGTGTCGGCGCTGAAACAAAAGGCCGAGGGATTGCGCATTGGTTGGCCGACGGATCAGGCCACCACCACCGGTCCGCTTATTTCCAAAGAACATCGCGCCAAGGTCCTCGCCTACTATCAACTCGCGCGGGAAGAGGGCGCGACGGTTGTCACCGGTGGCGGCGTACCTGAATTTCACGACGCTCGCGACGGTGGCTTTTATGTTCAGCCCACGATTTTCACCGGGCTTCCTGAATCGGCTCGCTGCGTGAAGGAAGAAATCTTCGGTCCCGTTTGCCACGTCGCGCCCGTTCGATGACGAAGAAGAGGCCATCGCCAAGGCGAACGACACCCAGTATGGGCTGGCGGGTTCGGTCTGGACCTCGAATCTCAAACGCGGCCACCGCGTGGCCGAAAAACTTCGCGTCGGGATCACTTGGGTCAACTGCTGGTTCTTGCGCGACCTGCGTACGCCGTTTGGCGGAATGGGGCTTTCGGGAATCGGCCGCGAAGGCGGGGTACACTCGCTGAACTTTTATTCGGAACTGAACAATATCTGCGTTAAGTTGAGTGATTGATGGCTACGGAAAGCAAAGTCGTCCCAGGCAAAGCGCAGCCGCGCGGCAAATTCCCGCACGTCAAACGCGCCGGTGATTACCTGTTCGTGTCCGGCACCAGTTCTCGCCGCGCTGACAACACCATCGCGGGCGCGGAAGCCGACGCCCTCGGTTCGACCCATCTCGACATTCGTGCGCAAACCCGCGCTGTGCTCGACAATATCGGCGACATTCTGGCTAGTGTGGGCGCGAAATTGAGCGACGTCGTCGAGATCTCCAGTTACCTGGTTAACATGAATGATTTTGCCGGCTACAACGAAATCTACAATGAATACTTCGATGAAAAAGGTCCGGCGCGCACCACCGTCGCCGTCCATCAATTGCCTCACCCGCATCTGTTGATCGAAATGAAGGCGATCGCCTACAAGCCGGTCGCCGAAGCGAGAAAGGAAAAAATAATGCCATCCATCAAGACCATGAAAGCTTTCAATTTTCAGGGCTGGATTGACGCCAATCGCGACAAATTGAAACCGCCCGTGGGCAACGCCCAGGTTTGGGACGACGGCGATATCATCGTCACGGTTGTCGGCGGCCCGAACAATCGTGCGGACTACCACGACGATCCCACGGAAGAATTTTTCTACCAACTAAAGGGCGACATTTTTATACGCGTGATGGAACAGCCGGGCAAGCCGCCCATCGAAATTCCCATTAAGGAGGGAGAGATTTTTCTGCTCCCGAAACACGCGCGGCATTCGCCGCAGCGGCTTACTCCCGGAACGATTGGCTTGGTCGTCGAAATTCCCCGCCCGGAAGGCGTGAAAGACGGCTTTGAATGGTACTGCGGGAAATGTCACCACCTGGTTCATCGCGCCGAAGTGCTTTTGAAGAGCATCGTGACGGATCTGCCGCCGCTGTTCGAGCAGTTTTATCAGAACGAAAAGTTACGCGTGTGTTCCAATTGTGGCGAAATTCATCCCGGGAAACCGGTAAAGAAGTAGCGCGCGGTTCGCGAATCGAAAACGAGATGCCAGTCACCGACATTCACACTCATTTCTTCCCGGAATCATGGCCGGACCTCGCGGCGCGATTCGGCACGCCCGATTGGCCGTGGATCAAGCACACCGAGCCCGGTAAAGCTGTGATCATGATCGGCAATCGCGTCTTCCGGAACATCACGTCGGCCTGCTGGGATATGAATGTGCGTTTGCAACAAATGGATCGCGATGGCGTAGATAACCAGATAATTTCCGCCACCCCCGTGCTTTTTGGTTACAACCGTGAGCCGCGACACGCGCTGGATTGCGCTCGCTTGTTTAATGACGCGGCGCTCGAGCTGTGCGCCCGCGGCGAAGGAAGATTGCGCGCTCTCTGCCAGGTGCCGCTGCAGGATATTGATGCTTCTTGCGCCGAACTCTCGCGCTGCATGCTGGCCGGCCATCTCGGCGTGCAAATCGGCAATCACGTCGGCGACAAAAATCTCGATGACCCGGGAATTCTCACGTTCCTCCATCATTGCGCTGACCAAGGCGCTGCCGTTCTGGTTCACCCTTGGGACATGATGGCCGCGCAACGCATGCCCAAGTACATGATGCCGTGGACCGTCGGCATGCCGGCGGAAACACAGCTGTCGTTGGTCGCGCTGATCGTCAGCGGCGCGTTCGACCGTTTGCCTGCAAGCCTGCGCATTTGCTTCGCGCATGGTGGCGGAAGTTTTGCGTTCCTTCTTGGCCGCTTGCAGAACGCCTGGCAACACCACGAAGTCGCGCGTGGCTTCTCAGAATTTCCTCCGAATCACTATCTCAACAGATTTTATGTCGATTCTGCGGTCTTCGATGAACGAACGCTGCAATTTTTGGTGGAGATCATGGGTTCGGACCGCGTCCTGCTTGGCTCTGACTATCCGTTCCCGCTCGGCGAAGAGCGCGTCGGCGCACTCATTCGCGGCAGCCGTCTCGCCGCGGAGACGAAAACGAAGCTGCTCGGTGCGAACGCGCAATCGTGGCTCGGCTTGCTTCACGAGCCAGTCACGACCGGCTCGGCGTCAGCCGTTTCTGCGCCCGCCGCTGTTGAGACTACGCAAACTCACAGCTCGCTCGGCTGCCCTGCCCGCAGTAACGCAGACAACTCCGGCGCAACGAACAAAAATGACGATGCTCGATCCGGGAAGAAGCTCACCTACAGCTCCTACCTCCAAGTTCCGGAACTGCTACGTCTTCAGCGTCCCGAGTCTTCTCCAGAACACCACGACGAATTGCTGTTCATCATCGTTCACCAGACTTACGAGCTTTGGTTTAAGGAATTACTCCACGATCTCGACGCGGTCGTCGCGAACCTGCGCGCCACCTGCGAGAATCCCACGTCGCGCGATGGCGTGTACGAAGCAGCGCGCCTGCTCCGCCGCTGCACGGAAATCATGCGTGTGCTGGTCGAGCAGTTCACCATTCTCGAAACGATGCTGCCCACTCACTTCCTCGCGTTTCGCGAAAAACTGGCTCCCGCGAGCGGCTTTCAATCCGAACAATTCCGCGAACTCGAATTCCTCTGCGGCCTGAAAGACGAAAAAATGCTGCGCTACCACGAGCTGACGCCGGAATCGCACGCCATCCTCTTCCGCCGCCTGCGTGAAGATTCATTGCGCGACGTATTTTTCAAAGCCCTGGAAGCCTTGGGCACTCTGCAACCGCCCGCCGCCGGCTCCACCGAGGAAGAACGATTTCAATCACGCGCAAAGGCGATTCACGCGCTCTACCGCGACGAACGCCATCATCGCGACTGGATTGACGTCTGCGAACGCCTCACCGAGTTCGACGAACTGGTCGTAAGCTGGCGCCTTCGCCACATTCAGATGGTCGAACGCACCATCGGTATTCGCATGGGCACGGGTGGCAGCGCTGGCTCGTCCTACTTAAAGCTCACGCTGGAAAAGAAATTCTTCCCCGAACTTTGGGAAGCGCGAACGTATCTGGAAGGATGAACGCTTGAGCCGCGATCCTGCCGCAGGCCAGGCGCCTTCCCGCAAAATGCAGAATCGCTCCCAAACGATTACGCTGGTTGGCGCGGGTCTCACCGGTCCCTTGCTCGGGATTTCCCTCGCGCAGCGCGGATTCCGCGTGCACATTTTCGAACGCCGCCCGGATATGCGCCTGATTCGCTCCAGCGCGGGCCGCTCCATCAACCTCGCCGTGTCCACGCGCGGAATTCACGCTTTGCGCGAAGCCGGCCTGTGGGACTATATGAGCCGCATCATCATCCCGATGAAAGGCCGCATGATGCATTCGCTCACCGGCGAACTCACGTTTCAGCCCTACGGCCAGAACGACTCCGAGGTCATCAATTCCATTTCGCGCGCAGACTTAAACGTCGCGCTGATGAACGCGGCCGAAGCCCAAGGCGTCACGATTCATTTCGGTGAACGCTGCATCGGAATGGATTGGACCACTGGCGGCGCGCGTTTCCGCAACGAAGAGACCGGCCGCGAAACAACGGTAGATTCCGAAGTCGTGATCGGCACGGACGGCTCCGCCTCCGCCCTTCGTCTCAATATGCAGAAACTGGGCCGCCTGAATTTCTCGCAGGACAATCTCGACTACGGCTACAAGGAATTGACGATCGCCGCGGCCCCCGGCGGAAAGCATCTTCTCGAACCCCACGCGTTGCACATCTGGCCGCGCGGCTCCGATATGCTCATCGCCTTGCCGAATATTGACGGCACCTTCGCATGCATTTTGTTCCTGCCGTTCGAAGGCCGCGAAAGTTTTGCAACGCTCGATACGAGCGAAAAGGCGCTGCACTTTTTCCACGAGCGATTTGCGGATGCAGTTCCACTGATGCCGCAGCTCCAGGAAAGCTATGCAGGCAATCCCACCGGCTCGATGGTCACCGTCAAATGCGCACCGTGGCAAGTAGGCGGAAAAGTATTGCTGCTGGGCGACGCCGCTCACGCCATCGTGCCCTTCTTTGGCCAGGGCATGAATTGCGCGTTTGAAGACTGCACCGTGTTTCTGGAGCTGCTCGATCGCCACGGCCCCAACTGGCCCGCGCTGTTCCAGGAATTCGAGGCGGCCCGCAAGCACAATACGGATTCCATCGCCGATCTCGCGCTGGAGAATTTCGTCGAAATGCGCGATCGCGTCGCCGATCCCCGGTTTCTCTTCAGAAAGAAAGTCGAGCTCGCGCTCGAATCCAAATATCCGCGCCATTTCGTTCCGAAATATGCGATGGTCACTTTTCATCGCGTCCCGTACTCCGTCGCGCTTTCGCGCGGAAAGATTCAGGATCGTATGCTCGCTGAATTGTGCGATTCCATCGCTCGTATCGAAGATCTTGACTGGAAAAAAGCGGATAGCTTGATCCATCGCGAGCTAACGCCCTTGGAGACTCTCTAAGTGCCCAGCGTCAATTTTGAAATCGGCCGGGATTTCGCGCTGGCGATAACCGCTGCCGACCCACTCGCGGCTTATCGCGATCGCTTTCACATTCCCAAGACGTCCGCAGGTTCGGACTGCGCTTATCTCTGCGGCCATTCCCTCGGCCTGCAGCCGAAATCAGTGCGCGCCTACATCGAACAGGAACTCCAGGACTGGGAACGCTTCGGCGTCGAAGGTCACTTCCACGCCAGAAATCCCTGGATGCCGTATCACGAAATCCTGACGGCACCCACCGCGCGGCTGGTCGGCGCGCTGCCCAGCGAAGTCGTGGTCATGAACTCGCTCACCGTAAATCTGCACTTGATGATGGTTTCTTTTTACCGCCCCACGCCTGCGCGCCACAAGATCGTCATCGAATCCAACGCGTTTCCTTCCGACCAGTATGCCGTGCAATCGCAGATCGCCTTCCACGGCTATGACCCGGCGGACTCGCTGCTCGAAATTGCGCCCCGCTCCGGCGAGACCACGATCCGCACCGAGGATATCGAACAGCTGCTAGCCGAAACAGGCGAGCAGGTCGCGTTGATCCTGCTCGGAGGGGTGAATTACTACACCGGCCAGGCCTTCGACTGTTCGCGAATCGCTCAGGCTGGGCACGCTCAGGGTTGCGTCGTGGGTTTCGACATGGCCCACGCCGCCGGAAATTTGCAGCTACAGCTTCACGATTGGGGTGTGGACTTTGCCGTGTGGTGCAGCTACAAATATCTCAACGGCGGTCCGGGCTGCGTCGCCGGTTGCTTCGTCCACGAACGGCATGCGCGGAATCTGGAGCTGCCTCGATTTGCCGGATGGTGGGGTCACGATAAAACCAATCGTTTTCGCATGGAGCCGAACTTTCAACCCATCGCCAGCGCCGAAGGCTGGCAACTGAGTAATCCTTCCATTTTGTCCATGGCTGCGTTGCGCGCCTCGATGGATATTTTCGATGAAGTTACAATGACGCGGCTTCGTGCGAAGAGTGAAACACTCACCAGTTACCTGGAATTTCTGCTCGCTCAGCAGCCTTGCGAGGACTATTCCGTCTTGACTCCCCGCGATCCCTCGCAACGGGGCGCACAACTCTCGCTGCAAATACGGAAAGGCGGTCGCGCCATCTGCGATCGCTTGGCGCACCAGGGAATAATCTGCGACTGGCGTGAGCCGGACATTCTGCGCGTCGCGCCGGTTCCCCTCTACAATTCGTTTCTGGACGTCCACGCGTTCGCGGAGAAGTTTCTTTCAGAAATGAAAGCGTAAGATCCGCGGAACGAATCACCAAGCCCGGACCTGCCCGCCGACGTGACTACGCGTCTTCGTTCTTCATGCCGCGAATAAGGCCGATTGTGGCTCGACCCAACACGCTCTCACGATTCGCAAGCCCAAACACAATATCAAAGTGATTCGCCCCGGCAACCTCAAACACAGAAACCGGAAAGCCGGCGGTCGCGAGCGCCGACGCGAACGACCGGCTCTGCCGTTTGAATTCCGCAGTCTCATTTTCGCCCCACGCGACGATCGTTCCTACCGGCCGCCCCGCCTTCAGGCGCACAGGGCTGAGCGTCGCGAGGTCCGCGGCAGTTAGATGCAGCGCCGCATCAATATATGTGCCCATTAACGGCTCGAGATCGTAGATTCCGCTGAGGAGCACGCCGCCGGCTACCACGTCGTCAGGAACTCCGTGCGCGCCCTGCCAGCCCTCCATCAAGAGCATCGCGGCGAGATGCGCTCCGGCGGAACTCCCTGCAACATAAATGCGTCGCGCATCGAACCCCAGTGTTGGGGCCAGGCGATGCAGTGAGGATATCGCTCGCCGGCATTGATCCACGATGGTTCCAAGCGTCGCCCGCGGCGCCAAAGTGTAATCAATCGCCGCGAACGCAATCCCGTTCCGGACGCAATCCGGCGCTGCAAAAAGCGATTCGTTCTTCGACAGCTCCTGCCAGTAGCCTCCGTGGAAATAAACCAGCAAGGGCGCGGCAGCGTTCGCGGCCGGAAAATAATCGAACACTTCATTTGGCTGGTCGCCCCAGCGCAAGTTCTTCTCGCAGCGAAAATGCTTTTCGGCGTCGCGGCTGCGCGTGGCATACGCTTCCAGGTATGGACCAATCGCATCCACGCAGCTGCTCGGCGAATATTGCCGCTCGCGCTCGGCCAGTGGCCAATTCCGCCAGTTCGAGAAGTCGTTTGTCATGTGACGGCCGAATTGGCCGGCGTGTTTCCACGGAAACAATACTACAGGACCGCCGCTCTGGAATCGCGGCTCGATTTACACCGCGATATTAATGATGTGGAGCAGCTCGAACTCAATTGGAACGCTCGATATCAACGGTCGGGCGAGAGTTCGCAGCCATCAAATGTATGCTTCGTCTCGAACGATCGCCGCACGCAGCGATTCTTTGGACGGATGAACGCGCTCCGCTTCCCACGTGCGCAACAATTCCGAAAAATAGTAATACCAGTAGACATCCGGCACCGCGCGCTGGCACAGCTTGGTAATCTCGTCTGCCACCGTTCCGTTACCCTTTTTCATAGTGAGAAATGGCGCGAAGTCCACAGCATCAATTCGCGTAAGCGTGGCCGCGAGCGATTCGGCTTCTCGCTTTCGTTGGCTTATCAGTGAGCGCCATTTGTCCGCGGCCTCATCGTCGAGCATTCCAAAAAACGTTTTTCCTCCTCCCAGCAGCGCCGGATGCTTCCGCAGAAAAGCCAATTGATTCGCGCCGTAAGCTGTGGCGCGCCGTATCATGTCCGCAATTGTAAACGGCAGATGCTGGTGGATGGCTCGCGCCTGGGGTACGTAGCGAACGCTAAACCCTTTGCGGCTCAATCGCAGCCCCAGGTCCGAATCCTCCGCCACGCGAAAACGTGCATCAAACGAACCTACGCTGAGCACGGCGTCCCGCTTCACGCTTAAGTTGCACGTCACCACGTAGGTGTACTCCCAATACTCGCCGGCCTGCAGCGTCGCCTGAGGAAAGAAGAAGGGGCTTTGACTTAGGAATCGCGTCAGTGCGCGCTGCTGCGCCGCGGCCGGAAAGCGAAAATCTCCCAGCACGCATTGCCGTAGCTCCTGGCGGGTCTGGTGCGCCTTCCAATGCTCGGCGAGCAACTCAGGAGCAGAAATTGTGTCGTCATTTATGAGCGCGAGGTACTCGCCGCGGGCGTGCTGCACGCCGCGTCGCCGCGCCGCTCCGGCGCCTGCATTTAGCTGGCGCAAGTATTGGAAAGAATAGTTGGGCTGGAATTTGCGGCAGAATTGCTCCGTCGCATCCGCGGAGCCATCGTCCACCACGATTACTTCGAACATTTCCGGCCGCACGGTTTGCCGGCCCAGCGCCTCCAGACACTCCGCCAGCACCTCCTGCCGATTGTAGGTTGGGATGATTACGGAAAACACTGGTGCGAACGGCTGGCCATGAACCTTCTTCTCATTTTTCTGTTCCGGAGGCGACCGCAAAACGAGGTTCCCATTCGACAAGGCTTTCTCGACTCTGGCGGCGTACCGTGCTGCTTTCTCATCGTCGCCCAATTCGCGGTAACAATAGGACATCAGTTGTACAGCCCGCAGATACAGCCCGCTTGCCGGCACCCGCCCTCGCACGTGACTGAAAATGTATCGTAGTTGTTCCAAAGCTTCGATTGGCCGGTGTTGCTCGAGAAATTCTTCCGCGAGGCTTGTGTAGCGCGCCATCCGAAGTAACAGTCGTTGCGCCGCGGGTTCGCCGGTTGCTACTTCAGGAAAACGTTTTTCCACCAACAGGTACGGCCACACAAAATCAGGGTCATAAGTTTTCGGGCTCGTGTACCGGGCTTGACGAATCAAGTCGCGCACCGCCTCCTGCATTCGTTTTTCGCTGAAATATTCGAGGATGTGCGCCCGTCCTTGCCGCGCGAGCCTGTGCCAGAGACTTTCGTCTTGGTATATGCGGGCCGCGGCGTCTGCGAATTCCTGCGGCGTGTCTGCAATTAACGCGGTGTCGTCGTGGCGCAGCGCCATGCCATCCGCGCCAACCGTGGTCGTCACCAGCGGTACCGCGCGCGCGAGAGCAGTGAGATTCTTCGTCTTGATCCCTGTGCCAAACCGCACGGGCGACAGGGCCACCCGGCACTTCGCGAAAATCGGTTCAAGATCCGCAACGTACCCTACGCGCAACACACCCTTCTCCCTCGCACCCAGATCAGCGGGCAGATTGTTTCCCACCAGTGCCAGCTCCGCCGCCGGAATCTGTGCTCGGATGCGCGGCCAGATCTTCGCAAGCATCCAATCGGTGGCGTCGCGATTCGCCGGATTGTCAAAGTTCGCGAGGAACAGCATCCCCGAGCGCTCCGAAAACGTTGCTCCATCCGGCCCTACCGTCGCGATCATGGGCATGCTTCCTGTGACTAGTTCAGGAGCCGCGAGCAAGAAAGCGTGCCTGTCGTCCTCTGAAATCGTCAGCACCACATCCGCTCGCCGATACACTAGGAGTTCGCGGCTGGTGAAGTCCTGCGCTCGTTCGTAATCTGACCATCGGCCGGTAAGGTCGGCCATCTGCTTTTCCCGGAGGCCATGCTGATCGTCCGTCAGCACTGCGATAAACGTTTTCGGCGAGCAGCACCGTATTTCTTGCATGTAGTGTTCGGGAATTGAAATGCCATTCCAGAACCAATGAAACAAAATCGCGAGATCGAACTGATTTTCCTGAAGTAACCCTTCGAATGTCCATTCCACCGGAAAATCAAATCCCAAAAATCGCATGCGCTCGGCGTCCGGACAATTCACCGGTATCCCCAACTCCTCCACGCCAGCGGCATATCGCGCGCGATTCACGCCGCTCCGTGCAACGTGCACGACTTTGTGCCCCTGCGCGCGCAGCTCGCGCAATATCTGCATCCACTGCACGTCTGCCCCATGACGATCCGGATGTGGCAACATTTCATGGATCACCAAAATGTTCAGCGGCCGCTGCGGCGCGCTGTCGTCGCCGCCGTTTTCTGTTTGCCGCGGTTCGGGCATCGGAAATGCCATCGTTCTGTTCTCTCCGGAAGCGCGTTGTAGAGCCGCAACGCACACTTGTGCGCGTGAATATCCCCACGCAATCAGGCAATCGCGTTGCCGATTGCTCAAAGTCCTTTGAAAAAGAGCATTGTGCGGAACGTTGTCGTCGCGGGCTTCAAAGCGTGCGAAGAGTTTGCACGGTACTGGCTGAGGAGCGAATTGCGAGCCCACGATTGCTGCAGCTCTGCGCAGGCATTAGCATTCGTTAATCAATCAGCCCGCGCATAATTTCACCGTGCATCCGCGCTGTTTCGTTTCGGCACGGACCTCGCCTCGCTCATCACGCAATCGGTGTCGCAATTGCGGCAGGTATTATCGCGCGGGTTGCTGTTGCGTCAAACAATGAAGCGTGCCGAATCCCCACACCAGATCCACGGCATGAATTCCGACCACCGCACGCCCGGGAAATAGTTCACCCAGGATTCCTAGCGCCACGCGGTCGTTCGGATCGTTGAATGTGGGAACCAAGACGACTGTATTCGCGATGTAAAAATTCGCGTAGCTCGCCGGCAGCCTCACGCCTTCGAAATGCATCGGCGCAGGCATCGGCAGCGCCACCGCCTCGAGCTTACTGCCATCCTCGAGACGCGCGCTGCGCAAACGCTCCCAGTTGTCCTCCAGCGGCTTGTAGTTTGCGTCATGCCGGTTTTTCTCGCGAATCAGCACCACTGTGCGCGCATTCACGAACCGGCAAAGATCGTCCACGTGTCCGTGGGTATCGTCGCCCGCGATGCCCTTGCCGAGCCACACCACGTTTCGCACGCCGAGGCCTTCACGCAGAACCGCTTCGGTATCCGCCCGGCTGAAGCCGGGATTCCGCACCTGCCGCTTTTGATCCAGCAAACACTCCTCGGTGGTGAGCACCGTGCCGCGGCCATTGACGTCAATGCTTCCACCTTCCAGTACCACGTCGCGTCCGCCGTAGCGCACCGGTACAATGCGATACTTGAAGCGCCGCGCCACTTGTCCGGGAATCGCATCGTCTTTGCGCCAGTCCGGATAGCGCGCCCAAGCGTTGAATCGGAATCGCGCGATGGCGACTTCGCGCCGCGGCTTGGTCCGCTTCACAAAAATCGGTCCGAAGTCGCGCGTCCACCCGCGATTCGTCGGAAAACGCAAAAATTGCACGCGTTTCAGGTCTGCGCCCACTCGCTTCAGAATGCCGCGAACCTGTTTTTCATGCGTCACCGAATTCACCAGGATTCGTACGATCTCGCCGGGCGCAATTTTCCGTACGATCTCACCGTACACCCACTGAATTGGTTCAAGCTTGTCCGGCCAATCCGTGGGGTTATGCGGCCAGCCAATCCATGTGGCTTCGTGCTTCTCCCATTCGGCGGGCATGGAAAAACCCAGAGCGGCAGGCGTGGCTTCTTCATTCGTACGCATAAGGTTTGTATGCAGCGGCCGTTTCAAGGCTTGTCGTCGAGGAATCGTTGTTCGATGCCGTGGTAAGCGTCAATGCGCCGGTCGCGCAAGAACGGCCAATTGCGGCGCACATCTTCCAGATGTGCCAGGTCCACCGTGCCGTACAAAATTTCCTCACGATCAGTGGAAGCCTCCGCAATCACCACGCCCTGCGGGTCGCACAGAAAAGAGCCGCCCCAGAATTCCAGGCCATCGCCGCCCGCCACAGGGATTTCGTGGCCCACGCGGTTCACCGCTGCCACATAAATTCCGTTGGCGATGGCGTGCCCGCGCTGCACCGTGCGCCATGAATCACGTTGCGCCGCGCCATTGGATTCCTTTTCGCTGGGATGCCAGCCGATGGCCGTCGGATAAAAAAGAATGCACGCGCCATTCAACGCCGCCAAGCGCGCTCCCTCCGGGTACCACTGATCCCAGCAGATCAGGGTCGCGATTTTGCCCGCCTGCGTCTCAAACGCGCGAAATCCCAAATCCCCCGGCGTGAAATAAAATTTCTCGTAGTAAGCAGGATCGTCGGGAATGTGCATCTTCCGGTAAACGCCCGCGATCTTGCCGTCTGCATCAATAATCGCCGCCGTATTGTGATACACGCCGGCAGCTCGCCTCTCGAATAGCGGCGCCACCACCACGACTCCAGCGTTCTTCGCCACGCGGCCCAGCGCTTCGGTCGTCGGGCCCGGAACAGCCTCGGCCAAATCAAAATTGGCCGTATCTTCCCGCTGGCAGAAATATTGCGATTGAAATAATTCCGGCAGGCACACCACTTGCGCGCCGTTGCGCCCCGCCTCTTCGATTTTCGCAGTGGCGCGCGCGAGATTTTCCCGCGGATCGCGGCTCACAGCCATCTGCACCAAACCGACTCCAAATTTTGTTTGCGTTGTCACGATATGAAAATTTACACGAAAACCGAACGCAAGGCCACCCACAACACGCTCATATCTTTCGCACATTCAGTCACTTGGACGGGCGCTGCCGCGACGTCCCTTCTAGTCACCCTCGCTATGACTCTTAAGTTCACAGCAAGCATCGAATCCGGTACCATTAGAGTCTAAACACTGTGCGCCGAGCAGCGTCGGCGCCGGTCAAGCGCGAAAAGGATCAGATGGCAGTTCCAGTTTCACAGATGTGGACGACGGCCTCCTACGTCATCAGCCAAAGGCTGAAGGGACGCAAGCACTACCCGTTCGTCCTGATGCTGGAGCCTCTGCTCCGCTGTAATCTGGCCTGTGCCGGCTGCGGCAAGATCCAATATCCCGCGCACGTTCTGAAGAAGCAGCTAAGCCCCGAGGAATGTTTTCGCGCCGTTGATGAATGTGGCGCGCCGATGGTCAGCATCCCCGGCGGCGAGCCTTTGATGCATCCCCAGATCGCCGAAATCGTGGACGGACTGGTCGCGCGCAAGAAGTACATCTACCTCTGCACCAACGCGCTGCTGCTGAAAGAAAAGCTGCACCTCTTCACCCCCAGCAAATATTTGTCCTTCTCGGTTCACATGGATGGCCAGCGCGAAGAACACGATTTCGCCGTTTGCCGCGAAGGCACTTACGACAAAGCCGTCGAAGCGATCCAGTTGGCCTTGCAGCGTGGCTTCCGCGTAACCACCAACACCACGCTCTTCGACGGCGCCGACGCGCAAAGCGTTCGCCATTTTTTCGACGATATGATGGACCTGGGCGTCGAGGGCATGATGCTCTCACCCGGTTACACCTACGATAAGGCTCCCGACCAGGAACATTTCCTCAGCAGGAAAAAGACGCGCGAACTTTTTCGCCAGATTTTGAGTAACCGCAGCGAACGCTGGCGCTTCAACCTCAGCCCCCTGTTCATGGAATTCCTGATGGGCAAGCGCAATTACAAATGCACGCCGTGGGGGATGCCCACCTACAATATTTTCGGCTGGCAGAAGCCCTGCTACCTGCTGCAAGACGGCTATGCCGACACATTTGAGGAATTGATCCGCGAAACTGACTGGGACCGCTACGGCACCGAAAGCGGCAATCCCAAGTGCGCGAACTGCATGGTCCACAGCGGCTATGAAGCCAGCGCCGTGGACGATATGTTCGGCTCGCTCGGCGGATTCTTGAGCACGGTGCGCGCGACGTTTTTCAACAAATACAAAGATCCCGATGCCATGGGCGGCGCCACGAAAAACTCCGGAAATAAATCCGGGCAGCTCGTGCAGATCGCCATGTCGCCGAAGGCTTAGCAGTTCCTGATCGCAATGTCAGATCCCCATCCATCCAGTTCGCTCGAAACTGCCGCCGAGGAGCATCTCGGGGTCGTCCACGAAAATCTTGAGGGATGGATTCCTACGCTTGCATCCGTCTCCGAAATTCATGAGGCGCTCGAGAAGGCGTTCGACTATCGCGGCGACCTCACCATCACTCTAAAAAACGGCCAGAAGATAGAAGGCTACATTTTCGACCGCAAGATCACGGGCCCCGCGCTTTCCGATTGTTTTATCCGCGTGATGCCCAAGGACCAGCCGGGAAAACTCTCGATCCCTTATAGCGACATTGCCGCCTTGGCGTTCACCGGACGCGACACCGCCGCCGGTAAAAGTTTTGCCGCGTGGGTAAAGAAGTACAATGAAAAGAAGGCTGCGGGAGAAAAGAACATCGGTATTGACGCAGAGCCGCTCGACGAATAGATTCAATTATTGCGCGGCCATTTTTGCTTCACGCGCGGCTTTCTGCTGTTGATATTCCTTCCACGTCAGAAAAACAATCACGGCATCAAAAACAGTCAGCGCGATCAGCGACCATGCATGCGTATGCGTGAAGCGGCGCACTTGGTACGCCATAAAACCAATGAAGACCACTATCGTCAGAGGGTACGCCCAGAGTTTGTTCAGCAAGAGGCAAATCACCAGCGCTAATTTCACAATTCCGTGCGAGAACAAATAAAGCGACGCGAACGTAGTCCCGTGATCGGCCATGCTCTGTGAAGCGTTCAGCACGTGAACGGCAAACGGGTGATGCGGCGCATCTGCCAGCAGGTTCTCACCCATCTTGCGCACCATGTCGTTCATTTGCGACGGGTTTAAGAACCACAACAGCACGCCACCGACAATTTCAAACAACGCGCCGATGCCCTTCAGCGAGATGCCCACTTCGAATGATTCGTGGAGAATAAATTTCACTTGCATATCGAATGGGCCCCTACGTTGACCGCTGTTCCAGCACGGCGAGTTGTTCGGCGAAGTGTTCGCGCCAATCCAGCGGCAGCGCGTCCAGCTGCGCCACTCGTCGCATCAAGGGAAGATCTGTTCCCTGGTAGTAGAGTCTGTTGATGTCGCTCACGGAAATGCCGTTCTTGTCTTGCTGTAGCGGCTCGATCACGTCTCCCGCGGCCACCAGCCCTTCCTCGATCACTGAAAAATAAAATCCAGAGCGGCCACTTTGCACAAACCGCTGCAAGATATCATCGCGCTGAAATTTCGCGGCCAATTTCAAACATGGCACTCGCGGTTGCGTCACCTGCACGGTGGCCTGTCCCACTCGCAAGACGTCGCCAATGTGTGTGTCCTTCTCGTTCAACCCTTCAGTTGTCAGGTTCTCGCCGAATTGTCCCCAAGGCAATTCCATTTCCGGCAATTCTTTCCTCCAGAACACGTAGTGCTCCGAAGGATACGCATACACTGCCTTGTAGGTGACCGCCATGCACCGACAAATCCGCTTGCCGGTCGCCGTCCAAATCCAGCTGCCGCATCATCACCGGCCCAGCAACTGGCTTCTTGAAGATTCCGGTCTTAAAAGTCTGGCCCTTCCATGCCACCAGGCGAGGCAGCGCTACATTTACCGAAAGTACTTTCATTTTTTCTCTCTGCCGGATCTCGAACGCACCCGCGTTTTCGTTGCCATGCAGCTAGCAGTCAATGGTCGCACAGCTTTCAATGTTTAAGTGATGTTTAGAACTTCATCCGTGCCCGCGCCCTTTGGATGCAAGCCGGCACGGTCCTGATTCGTCTCGCCGATCCGCCCGCCGGCGCGTAGGCTCTCGCGCGATTTCCTAAATGAGCACGACGACCAATAGTTTCTTGTCGTCCCCGTCAGGTTCCCTGTATGTTTGGACCAGGTTTCCGTCTTTCGTGGAGCGTGCCGTTCATGAAGAGGCTCAGCTTCCTGGTATCGCTGATCACCGATGATAATGATTTTCAAGTCGAGCAGGCACGCGCGGCGGAAGCTGCCGCTCAGCGCCTCGGCGTTGACGTCGAAATCATCTACGCCGCCAACGACTCCATCAATCAGAGCCAGCAACTCCTGAACGTCATCCAAGCAGACGCCGCAAAACATCCCCACGCGATTATTTTCGAGCCGGTTAGCGGCACGGCTCTGCCCCATGTGGGCCGCGCTGCTGCTGCCGCCGGGATCGCCTGGGTAGTTCTCAACCGCCAGGCCGAATACCTTGCTGAACTTCGCCGCACCAGCCGCGCGCCGGTATTTTGCGTCAGTTCCGATCATCTGGAAGTCGGGCGCATCCAAGGCCGCCAGCTCGCGGCTCTTGTTCCACAAGGCGGCGCAGCGCTATTTATTCAGGGTCCGTCGGACACCGCTGCTGCCGTTCAGCGCAGAATCGGAATGCAGGAAACCATGCCTCGCAACATCAAGCTCATCGCCATGAAGGGCCAGTGGACGCAAGAAAGCGCCTACAACGCCGTATGTTCCTGGTTGCGCCTTTCCACTTCCGACAAGTTGCCCATTGACGCGGTGGTCGCCCAGAACGACGCGATGGCCCTCGGTGCGAGGAAAGCGCTCCAAGAGCAATCGAACGCGGCTGTGCGCGATAAAGTTGTGAGCTTGCCCTTCCTGGGGTGCGACGGATTAACCAACACCGGCAAGAAGCAGGTCGGCAGCGGAGCGCTAGCCGCAACCGTGGTGATCCCCCCCAATACAACTCTCGCGGTCGAAATGATTTGCAAAGCCTTGCACGATGGCGCGCGTCCGGCCGAGCTTGCCTTGACTCAGCCTCTATCTTTTCCCGCGCTCAATGAGTTGTCAGCAAAACGTTACGAGAACAAAGGCGCTCTAATCACCTGAGCCGCCGCCAAAAACTCCACTCCGCAAAGCGACCTTCGCGCGTCAATTCGGGCGTTTCAAAAGTGTGGTAAGGCGATAGTTGAGGTCGTTCACGGCCTGAGCAAGCTCGCCGATACCCTTCGTATCAACGCCAACGTCAACTGCCTGAAGATCGAGAACTAAGTCGCTGGTGATCTGCGTGGCGCGTCGCACGCGTTCTTCGGCGAGAATCGGCAGCACGGAAAAAGGATCACCGCCGGACTCGTGGCTCAGCCCCAGCCATCTCTGCACCGCCCACGTGGTGCTGCGAATGTGATCTACGGCATTGCGGAATTCATTGAGCACGCGCGAATCGAGGTCGCCGGACTTCACCAGTACTTCGAGCTGTTGCAATTCCTTCGTGCTCGATTCCAATCGCTCGGTAATAGATTGCGGTGATTCGGAGTGAGACGCATCCATTATGAAGATCCCTCCGTGGGAGGGCTGGTTGGCTCTGAGAGTAATCCGCGTGGCCTGCCACGCACAAGGGAAAGATTCCGCAATTCGCAAAACGAAAGTGACCTCGGAACGTGACAATAACTTCTACTTCCCCAGCACTCACTCGGTCCCTTCAAGCTAAGCGCGCTGGTCTGGCGCGCTGCTTGAGGCTCCGTAGAAATCCACAGGCGCGAAAATTTCCACAGATTGAGGCCCAAATTAATTTTGCATTACAGCTTGACACTTTGACACCTGTTCGGTAGTATCGGGGTTCGTCTGTAGTCCTTCCAGCTGGCCTGGATTGACCTGCTCTTTGACAATCGGATGATACATGCCAGAACCCGTTTGGTTACGGTTCGTGCGCCGGGTGTACCGGTGTACGTACCACATTTGAGATAACCGAGCGATTTAAACAGTTCGTTCCCATCCGTGGCATTTCGATGCGAATCGACAATGCACACGCTTGGAAACACCAGATTTCAAACGAGAGTTTGATCCTGGCTCAGAGCGAACGCTGGCGGCGTGCTTAACACATGCAAGTCGAACGCGCAGCATTCTGTAGCAATACAGGGTGTGGGCGCGTGGCGAACGGGTGCGTAACACGTGGATAACCTTCCTTCAGGTGGGGAATAACCCAGTGAAAATTGGGCTAATACCGCATAACATGACGATGCCACATGGTGTTGTCTTCAAAGCCGCAAGGCGCCAGAAGAGGGATCCGCGGCCGATTAGCTTGTTGGCGAGGTAATGGCTCACCAAGGCTTTGATCGGTAGCCGGACTGAGAGGTTGGCCGGCCACACTGGAACTGAGACACGGTCCAGACTCCTACGGGAGGCAGCAGTGGGGAATCTTGCACAATGGACGAAAGTCTGATGCAGCAACGCCGCGTGGGGGATGAAGCTTTTCGGAGTGTAAACCCCTTTCGACCCGGAAGAATGCCCGCAAGGGTTTGACGGTACGGGTATAAGAAGCCCCGGCTAACTACGTGCCAGCAGCCGCGGTAATACGTAGGGGGCCAGCGTTGCTCGGAATTACTGGGCGTAAAGGGTCCGTAGGCGGTGTGGCAAGTCGGGAGTGAAATCTCTGGGCTTAACCCAGAGGCTGCTTCCGAAACTGCCATGCTAGAGTGTGAGAGAGGCGAGTGGAATTACGGGTGTAGCGGTGAAATGCGTAGATATCCGTAGGAACATCCGAGGCGAAGGCGGCTCGCTGGATCACAACTGACGCTGAGGGACGAAAGCTAGGGGAGCAAACAGGATTAGATACCCTGGTAGTCCTAGCCCTAAACCATCAGGACTTGGGGTGTGCCCTGTACGGGGCACGTCCCGTAGCTAACGCGTTAAG
This sequence comes from uncultured Acidobacteriota bacterium, assembly GCA_963742475.1. GTDB lineage: Bacteria > Acidobacteriota > Terriglobia > Acidiferrales > UBA7541 > Palsa-295. The sequence continues at coordinate 410,847 of CAVULY010000002.1, forward strand.
TCCTGCGCCTGGGGAGTACGGTCGCAAGGCTGAAACTCAAAGGAATTGACGGGGGCCCGCACAAGCGGTGGAACATGTGGTTCAATTCGACGCAACGCGAAGAACCTTACCTGGGCTTGAACCGCACAGGACCATCTTTGGAAACAGAGACTTCCCGCAAGGGACCTGTGTAGAGGTGCTGCATGGCTGTCGTCAGCTCGTGCCGTGAGGTGTTGGGTTAAGTCCCGCAACGAGCGCAACCCTTACTCATAGTTGCTACCCGCAAGGGAGAACTCTATGAGGACTGCTCCGGATAACGGAGAGGAAGGTGGGGATGAGGTCAAGTCAGCATGGCCTTTATGTCCAGGGCTACACACGTGTTACAATGCGCGCCACAAAGCGTCGCGAACCCGCGAGGGGGAGCTAATCGCAAAAAAGCGCGCTCAGTTCGGATTGCAGTCTGCAACTCGACTGCATGAAGCCGGAATCGCTAGTAATGGCGCATCAGAACGGCGCCGTGAATACGTTCCCGGGCCTTGTACACACCGCCCGTCACATCACGAAAGTGGGCTGTACTAGAAATCGCCGAGCCAACCGCAAGGAGGCAGGCGCTCAAGGTATGACTCATGATTGGGGTGAAGTCGTAACAAGGTAGCCGTAGGAGAACCTGCGGCTGGATCACCTCCTTTCTAAAAGAAAAGGGAGTACGACCTGCTTCGGTAGCAGGTACGGCTCTCCACCGGTTCCTTCGTGAACCGGGTTCGGCTCTCAAAGCCCGACGGGTTCTGGTAAGTACCATCCGATCAAGTCAAACGAGTTTGCTGCAGACAAACGCAAGCCCCGTCCCGCAGTCGCGGGACGGGGCTTTTTTATTTTCCGAGGATGCTTTTGACTCTGTAGCGGCCGGTTCAGGTTCACCGAACCGGGCAGCCGTTGCCTTGTAGTTGCATTCGTAGCGGTGCCCGCCGCCGCGAACGCCACCGCTGTCGCGACAATCGCTTAAGCGGTAACGTTCAGCCCGCTAGTGGTTGCTGTCGAAGAAGACCTCGGCCCGCTCGTCGAACCCGAACTCCCTGCCACGCTGAACTGCTCCAGATCCTGTTGCAACGCCGCAAAAGCCGTCTGCGCGCTCGATAGATTTCCCGCCTGCAGCGCCGACGAAAGCGAATTCAACGCCTGCGAAACCTGGCTCCCCTGCTGCCCGCCGCCTCCGTGATGGTGGTGATGATGATGCACTTGGCTGCCACCTTGCTGTTGCTGCTGAAAATCCTGCTGGATCGTCGCGTAATCCTGCTGTGCGCCCGAAATGTTGCCCTTCTGCAGGTCCTGCGCCAGCGCCGTGAACGCCTGGGCGATCGGGTTTCCACCGCTAGCTTTCGCGGGCGTACTTGTACCGCCCGACGCGTTCGGAAAATTCTGTGAAAGCGTCGCGAAGTCCTGCTGCGCCTGCGTCAAATTCCCAGCCTGCAGATCCTGACCGAGCTGTCGAAACTCGCTCTGTACCTGCTGAAATTTTCCTTGGCCACTCCGTGCGCTCTGTGTCGCGTTCAACAAGGAACTCAAAGCTGTATTCGCGATGCTTGATATTGACATTGCTCACCTCACCGACCGATTTGCTCTTGCGTTCTGTATGTTCCGGATTGATACGGTCCCACCGCCGCGGAGGTAATGTGGACCAGTCAGAAAAGAATTCGCACAGGCGGCGCGGCCAACCCTCGCATCGGCAGTCTCTGTGCGGACTTGAACACTGTCCGCGGCGCCGGCTCCTCTCCCACACGCATTTGCAAAACGCCAGCCACAACGGCGTTTCATATCGTTCTAATCCAGTCGCTGGGGGCACACGGGTTATCGCGAAAATCCGGCTTTGCAGGTCCGCTAATGGTGAACTGACAGGAATTAATTTCCGCCGCCTGAAACAAGCACACGGCAAACATTTCCGCCCGGCCCGTCGTCCGCGCCTCTGCGACAAAAGACGGGCTGACTCGGCTCGAGCAAAGAGTCCGCATTCGCGATCTATTCGATCACCACCGAATACTTCGCTCTCTTGACGGGCTTGGCATCCTTCTCGAACGGACGAAGGTATTCGAAGTCGAGCTCTACCGTGCCCTGGGCCACGGATTCAAACGTCCAGACCTCTTCACCAGAGGCGCCAAGCGCGTCAGAAGCGGGCGCGTGGAAATCGTTGCTGATCTGCTTCAGCGTCGCAGGATCGAGAGTCGTCGCCAGTCGCCAGCTAAATCCAGTAGTGTGGTTGGCGGCGAGCGTTATCGAAAATTGCTTTCCTGCCAGCACGCGTATCTGCTCCACTCCGGCCGCCGCGTCGAATCCTGTCGAGTTCGTCTGGATTGCGGTGGGCCGCGGCGCCACAGGTTGGACCTTCGACAGTTTGGCGCCCTGGAAGTTTCCCTGCGTGTCGAAATTGAACGATAGCGTGGCGGTCCCTACTTCAGCGCAGGCATGGCACCCGTCGCGTAACACGTACTGCACCAGAAATGATTGGAATCCCCAGCCGGAGGATGTCGCCGCCGGCAGCTTGCTATCGAAGCGGTCGCCGGGCCACACGCTGATGTGCGGATATTGCTCAGCGAGTGCTGCGTACGCCGGATTCTTCCGCATCTCCGCATCTGGCGTAAAACTGTCGTCGTCCACGTCAATGGGCGACGGGCTGCCGTTCACTAGCAGCACGCCTTCCAGCTCGTTCGCGCGGAACACATACTCGATGTAAGCCACGTCCACCCGTTCCAGTCGCCGGAACCCTCGCAGATAAACCACGCCCAGCGATGTCGCGAGACTTTCGGAGAAAGCCACCGCCTCGGCGGACGCGCCGGCGGATTTCATTTCGTCGAGAAAACACTTTTCGATGTGTGTGGGATCTGCTTCGCCGCATTTCTGGCGAATGGCGGAGAGCGCGTCGGGAGAGGGGCTCCATACCGCTACGGCGCTCACGCGCGCCGCAGTCTGCGGCGATGGCTTGGCGGCCTGCTGCGCGCCTGATAGTGAGGACGCGGCGCATAGGATCGCCAGAAGAAGCCCGGTTCGGGTCATGTCGCCCTCGCGCAGAAAGCAATGCTGCTTGGCAACACCTTACGCGAGAATCATTCAAAAAGTGAAGCGAGACTTTGTGCCGTGGATCGCAATGAACACTGCTGTAGGTTCGTAGCCGGAAAAAAGGAGCGGATTTGCGGCCCGCCCCACGCGACCTTCGCTCGCCAAACCGTCAGCGCAATTCCCAAATCACATCACGGTCCGGGGACGAACACCTGGTCCGAGCTGGATATGTCAATGTCGCGCAGCTCGGTTTTGATCCGGTACGTGCGCAACTCGCCTTTTCCTTTCGCGGGCCGCTTGGTGCTCCAGCTCAGGAAATATTGGTTCTTCAGGATGGTGTCCAGCTGCTCGAGGTACGGCCCAAAAGATATAGGCGTCTGCAATCCCTGGAAAAAGGAATAGCCGCCAGTCTTGTCTGTGATCTGCGCCAGGTTGCTCTGTCCGTAATTTACCCGGAACGAGTTATGGCTCGCGCGGCCTACGCCGGAACAGAATAGCGTATGAATGATTACCCCGGCTTTCTCCGCCGTCACGTAGGTGCTCTGGATGTCGGGACTGTTTGGGTCGCCGCGGAAGCGGTCAATTCCATCGGCGATCAATAGAATTTCGCGGCGCACGCCGGCAGTAGCCGGCCATCCTTTGATCAAGCTCATGGTTGAAAGGTAAATGCTGGAATACGCGGCAAAATTTCCCAGCGGCAAACGCAAAGTCTTGGCCACAGCCTCGTGGTCCGTGCTGAACTGCGAAACCGGCTGCACTCCGCCGTTGCTGGCGTAAAACAGGCCGATGGCGGTCGTCTTGGGCTGGCCGTTGATGAAGGTCCTGATGTCGCTGAGCTGACTGCCGAGATCGCTCGAGCTGGCGTCGTCAATCAATATCGCGAGCTGCAGACCAGCCTTTTCGCCCTGTGCCGGGGTCCAGCCACTGACTTCCTTCTTGTCCTTGCTCTCGTAAACGCTGATGTCATCTTTGCTAATCGCGGGAGGCGCCGTAAATTTTGGCCCTAGCACAGTGACCACAGTCGTCACCGTTGCGTTTGCTGGAGCCTGTGCTTGCTGCGTACCTGCAACTGCCAATAGTGCGGCGGCGATCAGAAAAATGCCCAGTTTCAGGATCGGTTTCTGCATTGCGATCTCCTCGTTCGGCGGGTCTTGCGCTGTTTCGCACTCTCGCGTGGGATAGTACAGGACTGCGGAAGTTCCGCCAAGTGCCGCGACTCTAGTGAGCCCGCCGGCTTCTGTCAAGCCTCGGCAGAAACGCGCCGGATTTGCCTAATCCGCCTGGATCGCTGGGATGCTCAGTAAACGAGGGTTAGATGCTTGCGGCGTTCCAGCCACTCTTCGTTGTTGAAAATTCGCGGCGTGAGCTCGATCAGGCGCGGCAACATGTTGAACACCGCCACCGGGCCCCACTCCGCGCCTTTACGCGTGCGGAATCCTTTGCGGTTGAGTTCTTCGGCGACTTTCACCAGCGAAATATCCTGAATAATCAGCTCCATCATCGAAAGCAGGAACTCCATCTCGGCGGGATTCTGCTCCAGGTGCTCGCAGTCCCCTGCGACGCGCAATCCGAACGGCGCATCTTCCAGATTCGGCGACACCTCGACAGGCGGCGCTGCAGCAATCGGCGCCGCAGCCGCGCGCTCCCACTCCACCGCGACCAATTTCCATCCAGCCTGCTCGCGCTGCTTTACGTACGTCGCGTCCAGCGGTGCCTGCAACGACTCGCGAATGCGTTCGCTCTCAGCCATGGCGCCTCCTCAAGATTCAATTACCAGTTCCTGTCGAAACCCGAACCGAACCCCGACATCGCCCCCGAAATTTCCCGCCGCCCGCAGAGTCCAAATCTTACTCGTACCGCAAAGCCTCGATCGGATCCACTTTCGTTGCCCGCCGCGCCGGCAGCACGCACGCCGCAATCGTCACCACCGCCAGCAGAGCCGAAACGCCAGCGAAAGTCCACGGATCCCCCGCGCGCACTCCGAACAAAAGCCCGGCCATCACTCGCGTCAATGAGAACGCCGCAATCCATCCAAGAAATACTCCCGCAATCAGCAGCCTCGCTCCCTGCGCCAGCACCATGCCCATCACATCGCGCTGCTGTGCTCCCAGCGCCATTCGAATTCCAAATTCATGGGTGCGCTGCGTCACCGAATACGCCATCACTCCAAATATCCCCACGCACGCCAGCAGCAAAGCCAATCCCGCGAAGCAGCCGATCAGCAGAAAAGTAAATCGCGCGCTGGAAAGCGCGTGGGCTCCCACATTCTCCATGGGTCGGATGTCCGTCACCGGCAAATCCTTATCCAGCGCCGCCACTTCCGCGCGCACCGCCTGCACCAGCGGCGCCAGATTCGAAGTGGACCGCAGCACAATTACTCGCGCGTTGCGATCTGAGTTTTGCCAATCGTCCCAATAGAACGCCGGTTTCGCGGCCATCGCATCCGGAGAATCCTTCACGTCGCCCACCACGCCGATTACTTTCACGCCCTTCATGCCCCACAGGTACACCTGCTTGCCCACCGGGTCTTCTCCCGGGAAATACCGTCGCGCCAACGCCTCGTTGATCATCATCACTTTCGGCGCCTTTTCATCGTCCGTCAGCGCAAACGACCTGCCGCTCAGCAGAGGCGTGCCAATCGTTTCAAAATATCCCGGCGTCGCGAAGTGATACCGCCCTTCCGGCGATTCGTTAGGATTTTCCGGTCTGCCCTCGATGTGAAAATCCGAATTCTCGTCGTAACCAGTCCACGGAATATCCGACGCAACTCCCGCGGACTGCACACCGGGCAGCGTTTTCAGCCGCTCAACCAAATTTTTGTAGAACCGAATAGAAGTGGCATCGTCCGGATATCGCTTGTTGGGCAATTCGACGCGAAATGTCAGCACATTGTCCGATTGGAATCCCGCGTTCACGTGCTGCAAATTGATAAACGTGCGCATCAGCAATCCCGCCCCCGCCAACAACACCAGCGCCAGGCACGTTTCCACAATCACCAGCACGTTGCGCAGCCCGCCGCTTCCAGACGCCTGCGTCGTCCCGCGATCGCCATCCTTCAATGTTTGGTTGACGTCCGTTCGCAGCGTCGCCAGCGCCGGCGCCAATCCAAAAATCACAGACGTCAGCAGGGTGATCAGCGCCGCGAACCCCAGCACCCGCGCATCCATGTGCACAGCCTGCAGACGCGGCAGTTTCTCCGGCCCCAGCGCCACCAGCGCATCCACTCCCCAAATTGCGAATACCAATCCCAGCCCGCAGCCAAAAAATGCCAGCAGCAAACTCTCCGTCAGCAGTTGCCGCAAGATCCGGAAATTACCCGCGCCCAGCACGGAACGCAGCGCGAATTCCCGTTGCCGCGTCGTCGCTCGCGCCAGCGAAAGATTCGCCACATTCACGCACGCGATCAACAGCAGAAAGCCCACCGCACCCAGCAGCACAAACAGCGTCAACCGCGCGCGTCCCACGATTTCTTCCTTCAGCGGCACCACCAGAATCTGATGCGCGTCGTCCGGATGCTCTTTCGCCAGCTGCGCCGAAACTGAATTCATCGCCGCGCCCGCTTGCGTGGCGGAAATCCCCGGAGCCAGCCGCGCCACCATGTTCAGATAATGGCAGCCGCGGTCGCAACCCGCCGCGTCGTGCGGCAGCAACGCCAGCGGCCACCATAAATCCACCGTTTCGCCGTGCGCCGGCGTGTGAAAATCGCCGCCCACGTGCTGTATCCCCGCAGGCATCACGCCGATTACCGTGAACGAATCGCCCGAGAGCAGCACGCTTTTCCCAACGATGGCCGGATCAGCATTGAATCGCGTGCGCCACAGCCTCTCGCTCAACACGACTACGTGATTATTTTTCTTGTATTCCTCGGACTCCTCGAAATCCCGCCCCAGAATCGGATGAAATCCCAGCACCCGGAAATATTCATGCGTCACCGCCATACCGGAAAGATGTTCCGGCCGCTCGTTGGCCGTCAGATCCAGATCGCGCTCGGCATAAAGCGCAGAACTCCCGAACACCTTGGTCCGTTCGCGATAATCGTAGAAGTCGGCTACTGCGATGGGAAAATGCGGCTGCGTGGGTAACACCGTGAAGACTCGCACCAACTCGCCAGGCTCAGGGTAGGGTAGCGGACGCAGCAACACTCCGCTGACCACGCTGAAGATCGCCGTGTTTGCGCCGATCCCCAGCGCCAGCGTCAGTACCGCGACCGCGGTAAACCCCGGGCTCCTCCGCAGCATTCGTAATGCGTATCCTAAGTCCTGCCACAGAGTTGCCAAGTAGACACCTCCCCGGGAAATGTTCTAAGAACTAACGCAATTTCGAGGCCTCCCTTGAAGATCGAGAAATTCAAGCGCTGCAATGGTTTAGCAGTCGGCGCGTGCTAGCCACAGGTCGGGACTTGCCCGTTTCTGGGAAGCGATGTCGCTGAAGCGGACACGCGTCGCACGGCGCGCCTGGGGATATCGGGGGGTTGCTCGCATCCGCCACGTCGCGCATTTTATTGCGGCGGCCTCGAATTCAATCCACAACCGCGCAAGTCAAGAAAATCGAAAGGGGGGCGAAAGCTGCACACCATCGCCTTCGTCTGTCGTATGATATGGGCGCCCAGCTCACCTGCAATTTCTAGTTACGTCCCAATTCTAATTTTTTCGACGGGGGAAAATTATGAAGTGTAAGCAATTGCTGGCGATTTTCGTCTGTGCATTCGCAATGGCATCTACCTCCCGTGCCGATACCATCCTACTGAAAAACGGAGATCACCTCACCGGAACGGTCGAGGTTTCCGACGGTAAGGACGTCACTCTGAAGACTGACTTCGCTGGCGAAATCAAGATCACCTGGGCTTCCGTTCAGGAGGTCAAGACGGACAAGGCGATTTACGTGGTGACCCCCGACAAACGAACGGTCACTGGCACGGTCTCCACCGATGGCGCCAATCTAGTCGTCCATACTGCGAATAACGGCACAGTTCAGGTCCCCATGGCGCAGGTAACCGTGGTGCGCTCGTCCGACCTGGAAGCAGCCTATGAGAAAAGCCTGCACCCCAGTCTGATGGAAGGGTGGAAGGGTGGCGTAAATCTGGGCTTCGCGATCGCGCGCGGAAATAGCGAGACCACCAACCTCACCACTGGCTTTGCAGCCGACCGCAAAACCTTGACCGACGAACTCACCCTCTACGAATCTTCCTTGTATACCAGCAACGATCAGCCCGGCGGCGGCGTTACCGCCAATTCCATTCTCGCCGGCGCGAAGTACGACCACAACATCAGCAAACGTCTTTTCGTTTTCGTCAGTGCCGACTATAACACCGATGAACTGCAGGACCTGAATTTGCGCCAGATCTACAGCGGCGGCTTGGGCGTGCACGTGATCAACACTCCCACCACCACGTTCGATGTGCTGGCCGGCGCGAACTACACGCGTGAAACGTACGGCGGCGGCGCCGACTACGTGTCGCGAAACCTCGCCGGTATTACTGTGGGCGAAGATTTCATGCACAAATTCGGAAAATCAACCACGGTCACCGAAGTGTTCTATTTCTACCCCGACCTGAGCAACACGGGCGAATATCGCTTCGCGCTAGACGCCGCGTCCGTAACCAAAATCAACAAGTGGCTCGGTTGGCAGATGACGCTCAGCGATCGCTACGTCACCAATCCTCCCATCGCCGGCACAAAATCCAACGACATCATCTTCTCGACGGGGATCAACGTCAGCTTCGCACACTGATCGCAACTCACATTCCGTGGCTCACGAGAGCGCAGTAACGCAAATGCGGAAGCTGCAAACGAAAAGAGCCGCTCCGGCGAAAATCCGGAGCGGCTCTCTGTTTTTCACTCCCGCAGTTTCAAAGCTATTCTTCGAGTACCGCTCGGTACACGCCGCCGCCTAGCGCTCCTCCGATCAATGGCGCCACCCAGAAAAGCCACAGTTGCTTCATGGCCCAGCCGCCCACGAAGAGAGCAGGCCCCGTGCTGCGCGCCGGATTCACCGAAAGGTTTGTCACCGGAATGCCCACCAGGTGAATTCCCGTCAAGCACAACCCTATGGCAATCGCCGCGAATCCCGCAAATGCCCGGTGATCTGTGGCTCCCATCACCACCAGTAAAAATACAAACGTCAGCACAATCTCTGTAACCAGGCAAGCCATCAGCGAGTATCCGCCCGGCGAATGTTCCGCGTATCCGTTAGAAGCAAACCCGCCCGCAAGCGAGAATCCATCTTTCCCTGACGCGATCACATACAGCACGCCCGCCGCAGCGATGCCGCCAATTACTTGCGCCACAATATAGGGAATCAAATCCGAGGCCGGAAACCTCTTCCCCACAACCAAGCCCAACGAAATGGCCGGGTTCAGATGCGCGCCCGAAATATGACCGAGCGCCTGAACCATCACCACCACTGTCAAACCGAACGCCAGCGCAACTCCCAGAAACCCGATGCCCAGCCCCGGATACGCTGCCGAAATCACCGCGCTTCCGCACCCTCCCAACACCAGCCAGAATGTTCCGAAGAATTCCGCCGCCGCGCGCTTTCCCAGTGGCACTGCCATTGCACACCTCCTTAACTTCAAACCATGCAAGCCTGAGTAGCACAGGTTCGCGCGGACGATCCTTCCAGGTCCATTGGCAAAACTGACAGGACTAGGTGCTTGGTAGCGTGGCTTTGGGTCTGATACCAGATACGAAGGCAGACGCTTCTGCGTTGCTCAGTCCCCGACGGCTTTCGGTAAATTCCAGTGCTGCCACACGCTCACCAGCCGCAGCAAAAAACAAAAAGTTCCGCCCAGTACCGCCGCCTGCGTCGGAGAAAGCCGCATTTTTCTGCCGATGATCAGCAACGCCGACCCTGCCAGCGCCGCCGTCGCGTACACTTCCGCGCGCAGCACCAGTGGCACTCGCGCTAGCAAAATATCGCGCAGCGTTCCTCCGCCTACTGCCGTCATTCCGCCCAATAAAATCGCGATGAACGGATGGATGTTGAAATCCAGCGCCTTCTCCGTGCCCGCCACCGCAAACAGCGCCAGCGCTGCCGCATCCAGCACCACCATCGCCGGACCAGGAATCGCCAACACGTAGCGATGCAGGAAAAATACGATCGCGCCGCCCGTGAACGCCATCGCCGCATAACGCCAATCGCGCAGCGATGCAGGCGGTGTCGCTCCGATCAGCAGATCGCGGATAATTCCGCCCGCTAACGCCGTCGCGAACGCCAGCACCATGATGCCCAGAAGATCCAGATTCCCAGCGATCGCCGCCGTCGCGCCTTCAATCGCAAACAGCAGCGTCCCCGCCAAATCCACCGCGAAAAGCAGCTTGTTAATGTCTTTGCTCATCACCCCTGTGCCTGCGCTCATATCCTCGAAATCCGCGGTCAAAATATCATGAATCGCGCAGTCTCGCAGCTGCGCGCCCGCGACTCCAAATCGGGTCAGAGCAACGCGCCACAAATGCGCCGCATCGCAGCGACAGCGCCCCTTTGTATAAATGCTACGTTTACTTTCGTGATTAACTAGCGTTAACATAAGATATCATCTGGGGTTAATCCATCTCGCGCATAATTACATCTATGTTGTTCCTGCTGAGTTCGCTGCTTCTGCTGCCAGCGCAGGCCCTGGCGCAAGGCGAAACCACTAGCGCCATTGTCGGCCAGGTGAGCGATCTCAGCGGCGCGCTCGTGCCCGGCGCCATGGTGACCATCACCGATCAAGATACCGGTCTCAAACGCAGCGCAAAAACTGACGATTCTGGCCGATTCAACTTCCCCCAATTGAAGCCTGGCACCTATTCGGTGGCAGTGGAGGCCCAAGGCTTCGCGCCGCAGCAAAATCAGGCGGTATTTTCCGGCCTGGGACAGAAGCAGACCGTAGATTTCGTTCTGAAGGTGGCCCAATCCAATCAGACCGTCGAAGTCACCGCTGAAGCCGCGCTCCTCAATCCCGCTAATGCAAACACGTCCACGAATCTGGATGCTCGATCACTCGAAAATCTCCCCAACCCCGGTGGCGACCTCACTTACCCGCTGCAGTTTGCTGCCGGGGCCCTCATCAACACGGCGGGCAGCGGCAATGATTTCGTCGGCGGCACTAACGGCTACGGCAACGTGCAGTTTAATGGGCTGCCGGCGCTTTCCAATGGCTACATCGTTGACGGCCTGGAGACCAACGATCCCCTCACCAATCTCAATAGCGGCCTCTCGACGAACCTGGTGCTGGGCCTGAACTCAATTTCCGAAGTGACCGTCAACACTCTTTCCTATTCGGTTGATCAAGGCCGCTATGGCGCGTCTCAGGTCAATTACGTTACCAAGTCCGGCAGCAATCAGTGGCATGGGAATCTCTACGAACTCTGGAACGGTTCATTGCTCAACGCCGCGGACTATTTCACGAACGCCACCGCCGGAAATCACAAGCCGCGCTCCACCGTAAATCATTTTGGCGGCAGCCTCGGCGGCGCCATCCGCCACGACAAGCTGTTCTTTTTCGTGGATAGCGAGTGGGTGCGCATCGCCCTTCCGATCGTCACCGCCACCACCGTTCCTACTTCAGCGTTTCAGACTTACGTGCTGCAGCAATTGCCGCTGGGTGGCACGGACTCTGTTACCGGATCCGTTTACCAGCCGACGCCGCAATCCGTCCCGTTCTATCAGAAAATGTTTGCGCTCTATGGCAGCACGGAGGGAACGCCACTCGCCGTGCTCGGCTGCCCATTTGATTCAGATGGCACCGCCGCCGTTGGCGCTCCTCCAAATGGCAATGGCTGTGCGAATCGTCGCAGCGTTTCCCATTCCAGCGACGATAGCGAGCAAGTGCAAACCGTCCGGGTGGATTACAACGTCAACCAGAACAATACCGCCTGGTTTCGCTTTCAATCAGATACCGGACTGCAGGCCGCCTACACCGATCCGATCAATCCCTTGTTCAACGCGCTGTCACCCCAGCCTCTATTCTCCTTTGCTGTGGGATACACACATGTGTTTTCGCAGAACCTTGTGAACTATTTCAATCCCGGTTATTCCTGGTACGAGAGCTTGTTCCAGCCCGCCGATTTTCAGAAAACACTCGCTGCATTTCCAATTGTCTTGCAAGGCAGCGGCGCGAACGCCCCTTTCACCACCGTCGGAGGTCTCGATAACACCTGGGTGCAAGGCCGCCGCGCTGCTCGAGTTTTCATCAACGATAATTTGGCATGGAGCCGCGGCGCTCACGAACTCCGCTTCGGAACCAACACCCGGATCTTCCGCCTGAATGACTACGACTTCGGTGAAGGCACGGTCCCCACGGCCACTTACACATCTCTGCCGCAATACATTTACGGTGTTGCGTCCACGGTCTCAGAATCTTTTCCGCAATCGCCGAACGAACCCTTCAACTTCCTGAATCTCGACCTCTACGCGCAAGACACTTGGAAGGTCACGCCGAAACTCACCTGGACGTTTGGACTCCGCGACACTCTGAATTCCAATCCTTACAGCCCGCATCACGAAATTGCCCGGCTCAGCGGTGCTTTCAATTCCGTCAATCACGAGCTAAATCAGCCGCTGAACGCCGCCATTCAAACCGGCCTCGGCCACATATTTTCCTCGACGCCCCTCGCGATCCTGCAGCCCAGAACTGCGTTCGCTTGGCAGTTTGAACCCCAGACCGTACTCCGTGCTGGCTTCGGAATCTTCAGCGACATCTTGCCGGGCGCCATCGCAGACGTCGTTGGTGTCAATCCGCCCTACGTCAGTACGTTCCAAGGAGGCCTTCTCGGAACCGTCGGCGGCACTGCGATCGCTCCCGGTGTCCCAGGCAGCGCGGTGGATGCAGCCGTCGCCGCCAATCAAATTTTCCATTCGGGATTTCCACAGGGCGAGCTTTCCTGCGCATCTTCGCAGTCGAATCCGGCCACTTGCCTCCCTCCCGTGGCGCTTGCCGCCGTTCCCAATGGGACGCTTCACGCGCCCTACTTCATGGAATGGAGTTTGGGTATCGAACACCAGTTCGGAAATACGGGAAGCGTGCACGTCCAATATGTAGGTACCCGTGCCATAAACCAGCCATACCTCACGCAGGTGAATGGATTCCAGACGGTGTGCGACGGCTGCTTCGCTCCGTATCCTTACCAGCAGCCCACCGACGCGCGCTTCGGAGCCGTCACGCAATTTGCCACCGGCGCGAATAGCCATTACAACGGCCTGCAACTCACCGCCATGAAACGCCTCTCTCACGGTCTGCAGGGGCAGGTCAATTACACCTTCAGCCGGTGCATGGACACCGTTTCCAATGGCGGATTCCTGCAATTTTCCGCTGGCGCGATTCTCTCGCCGTTGCCCGGAGAACTCGCGCGCGATTACGGTCCTTGCGATTACGATATCCGCCACAATCTCAGCGCTCAGTACGTCTATCAACTCCCCGGCAAAGTACGTAATCGCGTGCTGGGTTATGCGATCAACGGCTGGCAGGTTTCCGGCACGGCATTTTTTCACAGCGGAATTCCATTCTCCGTTCTGAGCACGCCTTATTCAGCCAATGGAGACGGAATCGTGCAGGGCAGCGGCCCGCAATTCGCCAGCGTCGTTCCCGGCGTGCCACTCTACACACACCATCCGATTCCGGGCGTCACGCAGCAGGGCACCGTGCAGTGGCTGAATCCAGACGCGTTCCAATCCTCTGTAGATCCCAGCACCGGGGCTTGCTTCGAGGGCGATAGTCCCCAGATCTGCCAGTTCGGAAATCTCGGCCGCAACAGCCTGCGCGGCCCGAATTTCGTCTGGAGCGATTTCTACCTCACAAAATATTTTCCTTTAACGGAGAAAATGAAACTGAGGTTTGACGCCCAATTCTTCAACATCTTCAACCATCCGAATTTTGCGCTGCCCAGCATGGTGCTGGCGGGCATACCGGGAAAGCCCTCCACACAGACGGGATTCGGCACGCTCACCTACACCACCTCTCCTCCCACCGGATTGCTCGGCGTCGGCCTCGGTGGCGATAGCACCCCGCGCATGATTGCCTTCCAGGCGCGCCTGGAATTCTAGTTTTTGGTTGCCGCCCCCTCCCGTTTCCACCCCTCGCGCCGCCTGTCTACACTCCAAAGAGCATGCCAGCGGCCCCCCTCTCCGCCTCGGCCAGCCTGAAAACCCCTGCCCACCCGCCTTCGTCGGGTTATCAGTTGCGAAGCATCATTTGCGGGGGCGCGTTGGCCGCAGGTGGGGGGCTATGCTATAAGTACGAGGCTGCCTAATTTGAGGAAATTGTGCCGTTTATAAATTTTCCCGCTCGCGAAATTAACTGCAAGCTTGTTTACTATGGTCCCGGCCTTGGCGGCAAGACCGCCAACTTGCAGTGGATCTACGAGCACACCGGAGCGAATCAAAAGGGAAAGATGGTTTCGCTTGCCACCGAAACCGACCGCACCCTTTTCTTCGATTTTCTTCCGCTCGATCTGGGCACCGTGCGTGGATTTCGCACCCGCTTTCACTTGTACACCGTTCCCGGACAGGTTTTTTACGAAGCCAGCCGCCGCTTGATCCTGAAAGGCGCTGATGGCGTCGTGTTCGTCGCGGATTCGCAGGAAGAGCGTCTCGATGCCAATCTGGAAACGCTGGAAAACTTGCGCGAGCACTTGAAAGATCACAACCTCGACTTCACCTCGATCCCCTACGTACTGCAACTCAACAAGCGCGACCTGCCCAACATTCTCCCCGTCGCCGAATTGCAAAAGCATCTCCTGGTCAAAGGCGAGCCCACGCTCGAAGCCGTGGCCGTCACCGGCCAAGGCGTCTTTGACACCCTCAAAGAAGTAGCCAAACTAGTCCTCGCCGAACTGAAAAAAAACGCGTAGAAATCACAAACTGCGATTCGCAGTTCCGTACTTCAGTTTAAATGAAAGGTTACTTCGACGACCTGCCGGACGGCTGCCGGTTTCCGAATCCGGATCCATCGCGGGCATGAACTTCCACGATGTCACGGATTCGATCGCCTTGGTGGTCAGACCGTCGCGCAGCGCCTTCTGCACGACGATCTCGTCAGCTCGCCCGTCTGCGCCTATCACAACCGATAGCGATTACGGTTCCCTGTAGTGATCGTTGATCGCCGCACGGGTGTACGTAGCCTGCGGGCAGTGAGCACATTTCGGAAAGTGTATCCGTTGTTCCTGAAGCGGGGATGCCCGATCAGATTCGAGTGGTGGATATTCAGACGTTCAGTTCAACAGCCTTCTCATGTCATCGGAGATCGACGAACCCATCTTGAATCCGTTGATCCCTTTGCTGGACTTTACCTGAAGCATCCACATCAATTTCCGAGCGATCTCCCACACCGCAAGTCGTTCCGAATCACAACCGATTTCACACCGAGATCGCCCGCAACCCAATAGCGATATAAGGTCGTGACACTCTGAGGCGCCAAGCCCTTTCTCGCCAGGTTTCGGCGATTTCGTCCACGCTCAGCGATGGATACTTGTCACTTGATTTGCTAAATCCGCGCTGAGTTTGTCCGCCAGCGTCCTGACCCAGTTCTGTAAATCTTTTTGTCAGGACCAACGAAATCGAGAACAACACGGATTTTAGTTTCGACTTAACGATGGTTTCGCGCCATGCGTTGCGCGAGCGGCTCCATGTCCGGCAATTGTGCAGGGAAACGCTCGGGGACGCGAGTGATGCAAATGCAACGAATGATGCGCGAATAGTCTATGGGTACGAGTTACGCGTGCTTCGCGCCGCCGCGAAATGCAGACTGACAGCTTTCGCTTCATCCGTGAAAGTAGGAATGGACTGTATCAGCCGCGTCAGTTCCAAAACTTCGCGCACATGTCCCGTAGGATTCAGCAGTTTCAATCCGCCACCCTGACGTTCCAGCGTCACAAACGAACGCACCAGCGTGCTGATGCCCGAGCTATCCATCTGTGAAACGGATGCGAGGTTCACAACCACCTCAGACGGTCCGCCCTCAGCCAGTTTGCGCAATTCAGCACTCAGCGTGTCGTTGCTCGTGCCGATGATAATGCGTCCCACCACATCGAGGACCGTGACGTTCCCGGATTTTCGCGCCGAAATTTGCAGGCCCATGTTCGCCTCCCAGGCCGCGCTCGCGACCCTGCACTTACGTGGCATTCTCCAGGCAGAGGATCCGCCCGTCGTCGAGCGTCAGCGCCCAGCGGCCGCGCCAATTGCTGGACACGCGGCTAAGTGGCCGCATTATAACCCTTTCGGCAGTTACCAACGCAAGTTCTGCGCGTTGTACGCGCCACAAAAGATTGCGTGTCTCAATTCGATAGTCGGCGCAGGTCGTAGCGCCACATAAGCTGTCGGAACGAGGGTTTTGACTTTGTAGCGGCCGGTTCAGCCTCATCGAACCGGGCAGCCGTTGACTTGGTTCACGTTAATCGCCCCGCAGGCCTAGGACGGTTCAGCCTGCTGTGCTACCGTCACGAATCGAGAGGCAGCGGCGTCGGCCGTGGTAGACGCGGTCCGTGGCGTGGCTTCCGCCTTATGATTTTCGTCCCGCCACGTATCTCGATGAAATTAAACGCATTATCCAAGCCCCCCAGAAATAAAAACGGGAGGCAGATGCCAGGTAGCATCCACCTCCCGGGGTGGGTGGGGTTGTTGCGAGAGCGTCGCAGATATGGCTTGCGTGTGGAGAGCCTGACGCCCTGGCAATCCAGCGTTTCCGCCGGAATCCACTGTTGTAAGATTCCTTACCATGCGGAGAGAAACGGTGTCAACTCCAATTGGGGCTCCGCAACTGCCACGTCGCGATTCTTGAGCCCCGTCCCATGCTCCATGGACGTTGTGCACGGGCCGTGTGTCCGCGCACCCACAGCACCTCAAGGTTCGTCGCCGCTAACCTTGCTGGACTTTCGCTGGCTGGCGATCCAGATTCTCGCGCACGCGGCGCGCAAGGTCTCGCGGCACATAAGGCTTCTGCAGTATCGTGAGACCTTTCTCCTGCGCGTTATCGAGCATCGCCATTTCCGGGCTGTAACCGGTAGCAAATATTACAGGTACGTCTTTCTTGTCGGCGCATATGCGGGCGTACGCTTCGGGTCCGTTCACCTTAGGCATCACTACATCAAGTATCAGCAGGTCAATGCGGTCGCGGTTCGCGCGAAAAAGGCGGACAGCTTCTTCGCCGTCGCAGGCCAGCACGATGTCGTAGCCCAGGTTCGCAAGCGTTTCCCGCGCCAGCTCGCGCAGTCCTTCGTGGTCTTCGGCTATGAGAATCGTTTCGTGCCCGCCGCGCACAGGCTGCGAATCCTCAATGCTCACTGGAGTCTTTTCGCCACCTGGCGTAACCGGAAGGTATATCCGAAACGTCGTGCCGACCTTCACCTCGCTGTACACATGCACAAATCCGCCATGCTGTCTCACGATTCCGTAGACCGTCGCCAGGCCCAGGCCCGTGCCCTTGCCTAGTTCCTTGGTCGTAAAAAAAGGTTCGAAAATCCGATCCAGCGTCGCGGCATCCATCCCCGTGCCGGTGTCCGTCACCGCCAGCAGCGTGTAATGACCGGGGCGTGCGTACGTCTGCGCGGCGCAATACCTTTCATCGAACACCGCATCGCCCGTTTCGATGATCAGGCGCCCGCCTTCCGGCATCGCGTCACGCGCATTGATGCATAGATTCATCAGTACTTGATCCACCTGCGCGGGATCGGCGCGCACCAGAGTCAGATTCGCGCCCAGATTGGCTTTGATCTCGATGTTGCTGCCGATAACTTTCTCCAACAAGCTCAACGTTTCGGTAACGCTCTGGTTCAAATCCATGTTTCGCGGCTCCAGAATTTGGCGCCGCGCAAACGCCAGCAATTGGCGCGTCAGAGCCGCGGCGCGCACTGCTTGACCGCGCACTTTGTCGAAGTGCCGATGTAAACGCGTGTCCGCTTCCGTTTCGTCCAGGCCAATCTCCGCCCACCCCAGTATTGCCCCGATCATGTTGTTGAAGTCGTGCGCGATTCCTCCGGCCAGCTGCCCGATCGCTTCGAACTTCTGAGCTTGCCGCAGCTGCTTTTCCAGTGCGATGCGTTCGGTTACGTCTTCCACTACCAGTTCCACGCCATCGCTATCGCGTCGGGAGTCCCGCGAGCGTCGCCCGATCAGGCGAACCGTAATGATTCTGCCATCCTTCCGCTTCCATTCCACGGTAGCGTCTCCGCGGTCATTTTCTTGATACCACTTGGCCAGTTCCTCGCGCTGCGCAGGATTGCAATAAAGGCTTTTGGTGCTTCCCAGAGCCAAAAGCGCTTCCAACGATTCGAATCCCATCATTCGAACCAGCGCTGCGTTAGCATCCAGTAGCTCTCCCTTCAGCGTCACCCAGTAAATTCCGTAGATTGCGTTGTTCACCAGCTCCCGATAGCGCGCCTCACTCTCCCGCAGTTCTTTAGCAGCTTCCCTCTCGGCGTCGCGCAGCAGTTTTCCCTCCTGCGCCCGCAGGATGGCCATCGGCAGACGACCCAGCTGCTGCTTCAGAACGTAATCCGCGATTCCAATCTGGATGCATTCCACGGCTCTCAGGTCGCCCAGCGTGCCGGTCACCAGAATCATCGGAACGTCCCGCCCAGTCTTTACGATTTCTGAATACGCGTCCATGCCGGTCCACCCCGGCATGCGGTAGTCGGAAAGAACCATGTCTACGGTTTGGTTGCGCAGTTTCTCGACGAACGCTTCGCGCGTGCTTACCGAATCGATCTCCACCTCCAGCCCGGACTTCTTCAGTTCAAGAATAGTCAGTTCCAGATCGTCCCGGCTGTCTTCAGCGATCAGGATCCGCAGCGGCTTCGCCGGACCGCTAGAGTCATTCGTGTGTATCGCAGGCATGGTTCGACGAGCTCCTAGAGACTCTGGAATGCCGACGCTGGCGCCTTGCTGTTCACCAGCAGCCAGTACATTCCCAGTTGCCGCACTACTTCCTGAAATTCCGCGAAGTTAACCGGTTTCTGGATGTAACTATTCACCCCCAGCTGATATCCGGCTGCCACGTCCGACTCTTCCTTCGACGAAGTCAGCAAGATCACCGGGATTGCTTTGGTGCGCGCATCGTTCTTGATTTGCTTCAACACTTGCAGCCCGTCCACTTTGGGCAGCTTCAAGTCCAGCAGCACCAGCATCGGTCGATTCTGTTCGCTGCGCCCGGAAAATTCACCGCGGTGAAACAGAAAATCCAGTGCTTCCGCCCCATCGCGCAGGTGCAGGATGTGATTTGCCACTTTGCATTTCTTCAGCGCGTGCATCGCCAGTTCCGCGTCAGCGGGATTGTCTTCCACTAGCAGAATTTCCACCGATTCTGTCTCAACCATGTTTTAGCTCCGTCGTCCGGGCGGCTTCGGACAGGAGTGACTGGCGCCCTAGCGTGAAAAAAAAAGTTGCTCCGGAATTCAGCTGCGATTCCGCCCGGATTTCACCTCCGTGGCGGCGAATGATCCGTTGCACCGTGGCCAGCCCCACTCCCGTTCCTTCGAAGTCCTCCTGGCGATGCAGGCGCTGGAAGACTCCGAAGAGCTTATCGGCATACTGAGGGTCGAAGCCCACTCCGTTGTCGCGCACATATATCGTCGGTCCGCCGTCGCTGACTCGCGAACCCACTTCGATCACCGCACTCTCCCGCGTTCGCGTGAATTTCACGGCGTTCGAAAGCAGATTAGTAAAAATTAATTTCACCAGCCCCGCGTCGCAGTTCATTTCTGGCAGCGGTTCGATCCGCCATTCAATGCTCCTTTCCTTCGCCTCGGCCGGCAGATCGGCCATCGCTTCTTTCACTACACGGGCGATCGCTACTCGTTCGCGGTTCAGTTCTTTGCGGCCTATCCGCGCCAAGTTCAGTAGGTCGTCTATCAGTTGACCCATGTGCGTGGCAGCCTCCAGGATGCGCTCCAGATAGCGAAGCCCCTCTGGCGTCATACCGGCCGAATATTCTTCTTTCAGGATCCGTGCGAAACCGTCCACATGCCGCAAAGGCGCCCGCAGATCGTGCGACACCGAGTAGCTGAAGGATTCCAGTTCGCGATTGACGTTGCCAAGCTCGTTCACTTGCTGGGTGAGTTCCAGATTGAGCTCTTGAATCTTTTTCTCGGCTTCCCGCTTCGAAGTTATGTCCCGGTCAATTTTCACGAATCCGATCAGCTTTCCGCCGGAGTCGCGCAACGCCGTGGTCACCACCTGCGCCCAAAACCGCGAACCATCCTTGCGCACCCGCCAGCCTTCATTTTCCACATTGCCGGTCGCAGCGGCCTGCCGCAACTCTTCCTCCAGCTTTCCTTGATCAATATCCTCCTTTGGATACAGCCGCGAGATGTGCTGGCCCATGATTTCTTCCGCCGAGTAGCCTTTCAGACGCGTTGCGCCGCTGTTCCAGCTGGTCACCAATCCTTCCGGATCGAAGCTGATGATTGCGTAGTCCTTCACCGCGTCAATCAACAGCCGGAACCGCATTTCGTTTTGCAGTAATTGTTCCGCCAGTCGCTTGCGCTCCGTTACGTCCCGGATCGCGCTGGAGATCAGTGTGCCTTCCGCGCTTTCCAGTGGACTCAAACTGATCTCCACCGGAAATTCAGTTCCGTCTTTGCGTCGCGCGTAGAGGTCCAGCCCCGCTTCCATCGCGCGCGGCCGCGGCGATTGCGCGTACTCTTTGCGGTGACTCGAATGTTGGTGCTGCAGGCGCTGAGGAACCAGCGTCTCCACGGCCATTCCCACCAGCTCGCTGCGCTCGTATCCGAATAACTTTTCTGTTTGTGCATTCACCAGCTGAATTGTTCCGCTTTGGTTCACGATGACAATGGCGTCCGGCGCGTTCTCCAGCAGGTCGCGGAATTTTTGCTCTGACTTCTTTCGTTCCGTGATGTCGTGATTGCTCGCCAAAATAGAGTTGAGCTTGCCGTCCCCGTCCTTACGCGCTACCCATCGTGATGAAATATTCAAGACTCGGCCGTCGCGCCGTTGCTCAATCAATTCGCCCTCCCAGGCGCCGCGCTCCAAGACCTCCGCGACAATTTCTGTGAGCGGTTTCGGGAAAATGGTGCGTAGAAGTTCTTGCGCCACTTTCCCGCGCGCTTCCTCGCCTTGCCATTGGTACAGGCGTTCCGCGGCTTTGTTCCAGTACAGAATTTCTCCCTTCACGTTGCGGATGAATATCGCGTCGGAGGTTAGATCGAGGAGTTCCGCCTGTTCGCGGTAACGGTTTTCGCTGATACGCAGATCAATTTCCAGTTCGCGCCGTTCGTGGATTTCTGCTTCCAGCGCCGCCTTTGTGTGCATCCATTGGCCAACGTGGGGAAGCTCGAGTGCTTGTGGCACTAGCCTCGCCAGCAGAATGGCCGTACCCACGGAAGCCGTCGCGGTAATAGCTTTCAGCACGCCCGCCAGCCAGTACTCGGCGTGCCACAGATTCCATACTTCCATCACGTGCGTCGTGCCACACGCCACGATGAACACTCCAAACAACACGAAGATCCAGCTGAACGGCAAGTCTCGCCGTTTGCGCACAAACCACAGCAGTGAGAAAGGGATTGTGAAATAGGCAATCGCGATCAGCGTGTCGGAAATTACGTGCAGCCAAACCAGCCCCGGGTTCCACAGGTAGCAGTAGCCATGCGGCATAAAGTCGCCCGGTCCGAACAGTTGTCGTAGAAAATCCATGGCCGTCCTTCCGCCGGACTCCGCACTGCGCCAGTACGCTTTTCGCGCGCAAAACCCGAGAAACACATTCCCGAATCTAAGCGCGCTCACAACCACGGAGTCCTACGAAGGACTAATCGGAAGAATTGCGAAACACTTGTAACAGCCTTGCGGGGTGAACCGAAATGAAACAGAGTGGATTAACCACGCCCGTGCGTCTGCCATTGCACTACCGCAAACTAGCGGGATTTACTCCTACCTCTAGACCAATCAACTGACGCTTAGAGGCCTGCACGGCGCCGTATCACTCTCCAGACTGAGACTGTTGCGGCGGGTGGCTCGCGAAGTATTGTGTGATCCCGGCTGTAAGCTGCTGCAATCCAGCGCTCACGTTCTTATCCATTGCTTCCACGATGGCCGGCACGGTCTTGGCTCCCACTGGTTCATCGTGCGTGTAAATCTGGCTCCAGACCGTAGTCCGTGAGTTCGGATCGTACAGCTCCAGCTGTATGCTGAAGCGCGCCACTAACTCGGGCTGGTCCACTCCGTACATCGAGTACAGATGCCCGCGCACGACGTACTCGCCGCGCACATTGCTCGTGACTCGGGACACCGAGCGGAACTGGCCCGTCGAGCGCAGCCTCGTTACCAGCATATCCTGGACCATGTCCGCCGGAGCTTCCGCCCAGCGGTCGTACTCGTACGTTCCCAGTTGCACAGGCCCCGAGCCGTAAACCAGCCGGTCGTCGTGATAGAGATGTGAGGCAACCAGGCGGCCCACCAGCAGTGTCACCGGAATCTGCGGCGCCGTGGCGTTGGCTGGCGCAGGATTCAGATCCAGCACGTAATATTTTACGGGGCGTGCCGCGCCACATCCGGCTACCCACGTTGCCAGCATCAGGAGTGCGCTAATTTGCATGCGACGGCTCAACACTCTTCGCTCCTTCCCGCGGTTCTTCTTCGCGTCTTGTCTGGCTGTTTCTGCAAACAAACTCTTGCTCTGCATCCGTGCCGCTACTTCGGCGGCGGCGAACCCGGCTTATGGGGCTTCGGATCAGCCGCCCGAATGATTGAATATGGCCGCGTCTTGATTTCCTCCGTGAACGAGTTCAAGTTCTCCGTCACGTGCCGCAGGTTATCTATAATTTCGTCCAGATTTTCGGAATTGCTCGTCACCGTATTATTCAGCGACGCCACCATCGAATCTACGTTCACCAGCGCAGCCTTCAGGTCAATGATCGCCTGGCGGATGTCCGGACGATTCTCCGTGATCACTCCGTCCAGGTGCTGCAGCGTCTGATTCGCCTGCTCGGAAGCTTTCTGGAAACTCGCGATCAGGGGCTTCAAGTCCGCCGCGTCTTCATTCACATGATTCAGCGCCGAGCGCACTACCGGGCGGTTCTCCTGCAGCATGCCGCGAAGATTACTCAACGTCGCGGAAACGTTTTCGCGATTCTCATCGTTCAGCAGGTCGTTCACCCGCGCCAGCGTGACCTTCAGCTCCACCACCCGTGCATTCAGATTCGTCAGCAGCTCGTTCGCCACGGGTGTTAGCTCGTTGATTTTGTCCGCGATGTCCGAAAAGCTTACCGGCTCTTTCGATTTCAGCACGGCATTCGGCTGCGCTCGCTGCGCGCCCGCAGAACCGGCTAGAATCCCCAAAAAATTTTCTCCCAGCGGACTTGTGCTGGTGACGATCACAACGCTGTCGGTTTTTATCGGGATATTCGGTTTTGCCGTGAAATCCACCTTCATCCGCGAGGAATCTTGTGGATCAAACTGTACTTTTTGCACGCGTCCCACCGGCGGCCCGTTCAGGTAGCGCACTTCCGCTCCCGGCCCCAACCCGCCGGCGTTCTTGAAATACGTGTGGTAGGGCGTATCGGACTTCTCCAGCGTGCCGGATAGCACAAAAATCGTGGCAATCAGCAAGGCAGCTACCACCAACACGAAAAGTCCTACGTACGCTTGCTCGCGCTTCGATTCCATCCGTGTCCTCTGTGATTCCCGCGCGCTCGGCGCGGCTGCCCCCAAGTTTGCGGGGGAGTATAACACGTGCCTTTCACTTCGCTAGGCCTGCTAAGCCATTTCTGGGCTGTTCTTATTGTCGCTGCGGCGGTACGTCACCCGTCAGCATTTGCAGATAATCAATTTCCCCCGTCAATTCCGGCTCCGGCACCCGATCCAGAAATTGCCGCACTCGCGGATGTTGGCTCTTCTGCAGTTCCGCGACCGTGTCGTTGGCCACGATCACGCCCTTATCCAGCAGAATCATGCGGTCGGCGATTAAGAACGCGCTAGCCAGCTCGTGCGTCACCACCACGATCGTGATGCGAAACGCTTTCTTCAATTTCAAAATCAGCTCATCAATTCCCGCGGCGATGATCGGATCCAATCCTGCCGAAGGTTCGTCGAAAAATAATATCTCCGGATCCATCGCCAGCGCGCGTGCAATCGCCGCCCTCTTCTTCATCCCGCCGCTCAATTGCGCCGGCATGTAGTTTTCAAATCCGGAGAGCCCCACCTGGTCCAGCTTCAGGCGAATCATGATTTCGATCGTGGATTCGTCCAGGTTGGTGTGCTCTTGCAGCGGCAGCGCTACGTTTTCTCCCACGGTCATCGAGCCAAAAAGCGCTCCTCCCTGAAACGACATTCCCATCTTCTTCAGCAGTTCGTCCCGTTCCTCGTCCGATATGGACGCGAAATCCTTGTTCTGAATCCAGATTTCTCCCGAGCTGGGCTTTTCCAGGCCCACCAGCGTGCGCAACAGCGTGCTCTTGCCCGAGCCCGAGCCGCCCAGGATCACCAGCGTCTCCCCGGCAGGCACTTCAAAGCTGATGCCGTGCAGAATCTCACGCTCACCGTATTTCACGCGCAGGTTGCGTACGGAAATCGCCGATGGAGACGCGCTAGCCTGCGACGATGGAGACGCTGGAGGCGTTGGAGTGGGATTCGTGGGCATTTACCGCGGCGCCGTCACATAGAAAAGTGTGGTGAAAATCAGATCAACCATCACTACCAGGAAAATTGACTTCACTACCGCCGAAGTTGTCGAGCGGCCCACTTGCTCCGACCCCAGCCCCGTCAAAAATCCTTCCTGGCACCCTACCGCGGTAATCACCAGTCCGAACATCGCCGCTTTGATCAGCCCGGTCGTGATATCGCGCTGCACCAGCGCGTCCAGAGTCGCTTGAATATAGGTAGCCCACGTGAATCCCGCGCTCGATACGCCGAACATGCCTCCGCCCAGCACCCCCATGAAATCGGCCCAGCACGTCAGACACGGCACCATCAGCAGCATCGCCAGAAATTTAGGAGCGACCAGAAACTGCACGGGCTCCAGAGCCATCGTCTCCATCGCGTCAATTTCTTCGTTCACTTTCATCGTCCCGATTTCGGCCGCGAACGCCGACCCCGAACGCCCAATCACCACGATCGCCGTCATCAACGGACCCAGCTCCCGTGTGATCGCAATGGCTACTCCGCTCGCCACAAAATGCAACGCTCCCAATTTGCGCAACTCATACGCGGCATTCACCGCCAGGATGGTCCCCACGAAAAAGGAAATCAGCGAAGTGATCGGTAGTGCTTCCACGCCCACGGACATCGCCTGATGGATCGCACGGCTCATGTGGAATTTCTTGCCTTGAAAGGGAAGGACGAACACTGCCCGTATTGCGCCACCCACTAAACGCGCCAAGCCGCCTACATAAGCCAGACTGTCGATCGTGGCCGCGCCAATAGTCTCTGTGAGTGGCATCTGTGAGTCCGGACGGGTGTAACTGTACTTCTGATTCCGCGCAAAGACTGCCCGAAGTTCTATCTGGCGGGCGCAACGTTGGTGCTGCCGCCGCGCAAGGCTTCCTCTTCGTTGTTATAGACCTCGAAAACTTTGATCAGTCGCGTCAGCTCCAGAACTTCCCGCGCCGTCCGGCTCAACCCGTACAGCGCGAAGGTGCTCTTCAGGTCGCGCGAAACCTTCAATCCTTCCACCAGTGACGCCACTCCCGCGCTATCAATGTACCGTACCCTCTCCAGGTTCACGATTACGCGCGGCGCTTTCTTATCCTTCAGCAAGTCCAACAGCACCTTTCGGACCTGCGGCGAATTATAGAGCGTAATGTCGCCTACCACGTCCACAATCGTCGCAGTTCCAGATTGGCGCGTTGATATGTCCATCAGGATTGACCCCCCGCGGGGCGATAGAGTGTTTTGCCAGAGATTCCCGTCAGATGCAATCACTTTTCCGCTGTCGGGTCGGTAGGGGAGCCGCTTGCGGTGAATACCAGGCGAAGCGCACCCGCGCGTCCGCGCGCGCTACTTGCGGTTTTCGGGGGGTACGTACGCGCGAAGATCTTGGCCAAGATACACCTGGCGGGGCCGCGAAATCTTTTGTTCCGGGTCCAGCAGCATTTCTTCCCATTGCGCAATCCACCCCGCCGTGCGCGGGATGGCGAATAGCACAGGAAACATCGTCGTGGGGAATCCCATGGATTGATAGATCAAGCCGGTATAGAAGTCCACATTGGGATAAAGCTTGCGCTTCACGAAGTACTCGTCTTCCAGCGCGATCCGCTCGCATTCCAGCGCAATCTCGATCAGCGGGTTTTTCCCCATCACGTCGAATACTTCGTACGCGATGTGCTTCACGATGCGCGCGCGTGGATCGTAATTCTTGTAAACGCGATGCCCGAATCCCATCAGCAGTTTTTCTCCCGCTTTCACGCTCTTGATGTACGCGGGGATATTGTTCACCGAACCGATTTCCAGCAGCATGCGCAACACTGCTTCATTGGCTCCGCCGTGCAGCGGCCCGTAGAGCGCCGCGGTGGCCGCAGCCGTGGCCGAATACGGATCCACGTGCGAGCTGCCCACCACGCGCATCGCCGTGGACGAGCAATTCTGTTCATGGTCCGCGTGCAAAATGAAAAGAATATCCAGCGCGCGCTCCAGCGTCGGGTTCGGACGATATTTCAATTCCGTGGTGCGGAACAGCATGTTCAAAAAATTGCCGCAGTAACTCAGATCGTTGTCCGGATATACAAACGGCATCCCCAGCATGTGCCGGTAGGCGAACGCCGACAGCGTCGGCATCTTTCCAATCAGCCGGTAAGTCTGTTTGCGGCGCGATTCGGGATTAAATATGTCCTTGGCGTCCGGATAAAACGTCGAAAGCGCCGCAACCGTCGAAATCAACATGCCCATCGGATGCGCGTCGTAGTGAAAACCATCTATGAATTTCTTGATGCTCTCGTGAATGAAAGTGTGGTGCGTAACGTGGTACGACCAGTTCGCCAATTGTGATTTCGTCGGCAGTTCGCCATACAAAATCAGAAACGCCGTCTCGATGTACGTGCTTTTTTCCGCCAGCTCTTCGATCGAATAGCCGCGATAACGCAGAATTCCCTTGTCGCCGTCAATGTAGGTGATCTTGCTCGAGCAGGATGCCGTGTTGGTGAACGCCGGGTCGTAACTCATCATCCCAAAATCCCCGTCGTGCACTTTCATGGGACGCAAATCCAGCGCGCGGATCGTCTCGTTCGTGATGGGAAGTTCAAACTGCCGGCCCGTGCGATTGTCAGTGACGCTCAGCGTCTCGCGGCGTGTCTCCGCGGCAGGCTCATTGCTCACCACCGATCCTGGTTTGGTCGGATTCATGACCGGACCCTTTCGAGGCGCAGCTTATTTCTCGGCGCGGTTCGCTTCCACCTTAGAATGTACACCAAATTCGGTCGCGCGCGGAATCGCTTTCGCAGAATGAATGCAATCAGGCAGCACCTCGCTCCATACGTTACCGTATGGCGAACTACTAAGTCCTCTGCCTTCTCACTTTCCAGGGCGCTTCTCCCTTCTCGCGCTCATCGCCTCTGCCGTGACTCGGTGCCGGTATTCAAAGACCCTCGCCAGCTTGCGCCGCACCACCCAGCCCCCAAAAAGATCTCCCAGGGCTCCCAAGGGAAGCTCGTATTCCACGCTGGTCCTCCAGCCGGCACGCGTTCGCTCCTTCCGGAATAAACAAATGCGTGTGCTCCCAGCGGCGGAACGGTCCGGAAGTCTGCACGTCGCGGAACTGGCGGCCTTCGACGTAGTCGCAATGAACGAAGGTCCAGCGCTTGCGGAACGGGCCTAAGCGCACCCACATCGCTCCACCATCGCCCTCTCGAATTCCGGGCGAGCGCTTTATCATTTCCAGCCGTTCCCACGGCGGCGTCAGGCGCTCCAACGCCCCGGCCTCCGCGTGCCAGCGAAACAGCTCTTCCGCGGATGCCTCAATTCTCGAGGCGGCTACGAACACCTTCGGCCGCGCCATATTTTCTCAGCCTATCCTTCCCGCTCAGCCAGCTCACTGATTTTTGCGGACGCGGGAAGCAAATCGTGCCATGTGCCGGCCGCTTCGCGCCACACCCAACATCGTTTCCCCTGCGATTTTGCCGCCGAGATTGCTTCCCCACCACGCTTGGAATCGCTCTCTAATGCCGCGCCGTTTTCTGCGCCAGGTCATCGAGTGCTACGATTGGCGTCGTAGCCGGCTCCGGCGCTTTCGCCAGTTCGCAACGATTTCGTCCTAGCTCTTTCGCGCGGTACAGCGCTGCATCCGCCAGCCGCAAAATCTCTTGCGCATCCAGGGGGGACGAACTGACGCTGGCAGTTACGCCCAAACTCGCGGTCACGGAAATTGGAATGGAGTTCGCGAGCACGGGTTGCGCTTCTATCGCCCGCCGGATTCTTTCTGCAAGTCCCAGCGTACCCTTGGCGTCAGATGACGGCACCACGATTAGGAATTCCTCTCCGCCATAGCGTCCCACCGAATCGTATGGCCGGATGCTTGCCGTCATGCGTCGCGCTGCTTCGCGCAGCACTTCGTCCCCCGCTAAGTGGCCGTACGTGTCGTTCACATACTTGAAGTGGTCCAGATCCGCTAGGATCAAGCCGAATGAGCCGCCCTCGCGCGCCTGGCGAGCGCGTTCTTGGCGCAGCGTGTCCATGATCACTCCGCGATTCACGATTCCGGTCAGGCTGTCGTGCGTCGCGCGATAAAGAAGTTGTTCCCCGGCCGCGATTAGTTGGTCCTGCAGGTCCAGAATTCTTTGCCCCACGTGTAGTCGCGCGCGCAGTTCCTGCGCATCGAATGGTTTCGTCAGGTAATCGTCTGCGCCTGATTTCAGTCCCTGCAGCAAGTCCTCCTTCTGCGTGCGTGCGGTCAGCAGCAGCACGTACACATAGCGCCGGTCGGCTGTTTCGCGTAACTTCTGGCATACCTGTATGCCTTCCATGCCCGGCATCATCCAATCTAGAATCGCCAGTCGCGGCGCGTCCATTCTCTCCAACAGGTGCAGCGCCTCCGTGCCGCTGGTGGCGATGGTCACTTCGAAACCCCATTTCACCAGAAACAATTCCAGCAGGCGCCGGGAGACCGGATCATCCTCCGCAATCAAAACTTTGTTTCTTGCGTTCTTCGCTTCTGTCATTGTGCGCCCTCGTGATTTCGCTCTGGCCTGGCCAGCGCCGCTTCCTGCGGCACCAGGCCAAACGTAACCGTGAAGTGGAACGTGCTGCCCTGCCCTATTTCACTCTCGACCCAAAGTTTTCCTTCCATCAGCGTCACCAGGCGAGTGGTGATTGCCAGGCCCAGTCCCGTTCCTCCGTACTTGCGAGTTGTCGTGCTGTCCGCTTGCGTGAATGCTTCAAAAATCATGGACTGCTTGTGTTTGGGAATGCCGATGCCGCTGTCCGTAACCCGAAAATACAAAACCACCCGCTCTCCCACCTGCTCTTTGCTTTCCACTTGCACCAGCACCTCGCCTCTCTCCGTAAACTTGATGGCGTTTCCAACAAGGTTCACCAGCACCTGGCGCAGCCGCATCGAGTCTCCAATCACTCGCTCCGGGACGTTCGCGGAAATCTCCCAGCGCAGCTCGATGGATTTCTGATGCGCGCGGAAACGCATCACCTGTAGCGTCTCCGCCAGGCTCTCGGCCGGGGCAAATTCCTGGTTTACCAACTCCAACTTTCCCGCTTCCACCTTGGAAAAATCCAGAATGTCGCTCAGCAGCCACAACAATGAATCGGCGGAAGTCTTGACCATTTCCAGGTATTCGCGCTGCTCCGGATTAATTTCAGTGTCCAGGATCAACTCCGTCATCCCCAGAATTCCGTTCATCGGAGTGCGAAATTCGTGGCTGATATTGGCCAGGAACTCGCTCTTGGCGCGACTGGCTCCTTCCGCCGCTTCTTTGGCTCGGCGCAGTTCATCCTCCGCATTCTTCCGCGCGGTGATGTCGCGCGCAGTCATGCACACCGTACTCGTCGCGCCATCGGCTGCGCGGATTGGGCTCACGCGTCCCAGAAACCAGCGTGCCTCGGCCCGGCTGGAAATCGCGTATTCGATGCTTTCGCTTCGGCCCGTCAGGACCACCCGCTGGATCGTCTCAATCAGACCGCCAGCGACTTCCTCTCCTAGAATTTGCGCGATGCTCGCCCCCAACAGCTCCTTCTTAGGCCGCGCCACCGCCGATTCATTGCTCGTCCACACGTTGCGAATGATTCCCTCGTTGTCGAATTCAAACACGATCTCGTCAATCGCCCCCACCATCGCTTGCAACCGCGCATCGTTGTCGCGTAGTTCTTGTTCGCTGGTTTCGCGTTCGGTAATCAGCGCTCCCAGGAATAGACCGGTCAGCGAAACAATCAGCATCAAAAACTGCAGTACCCCAAGCCGCTGCATATCCTCTGGCGCAATTTTCAGCATCACCATCGCGCCCAGATTCAGCAGCAGCGTCGCGCTCGTGGCGCCGCTCATTCCCGTGCCGTACCGCGATCCAGATCGTGGGCAGAAACAACAAATAGAAAAGCTCGTAGCTTTGCGCCACATGCGACCCGAAAACTATCCACAGTGCCAGCACGATGCTGCCAGCCTGCGCCATCACTTCCAGCGGTCCCCGTGCTCCAAACGGCTTCGCGCGGAATCGCTGCGTGCGTGGCGTGGGCATCTGCTCCGGCCGCTCGTACTGCTCCGCTCGTTTGCGCAGCCACGGCGTTACGTGCACCAGCAGGAATGGCGTCAGGCACACCAGCGCCACCGAATCGCCAATAAACCAGCTCAACGCAGCTCTGGGATAATCTGCCTTCGGAATGGTCTTATCCCACGTCAGAGCCAGCGGCCCTATCGTTCCCACGAACACGGCGGTGCCCAAAGTCACGCACAAATATCGAAAGACGTCTCCCAAACTCTGGAACGGCGCATGATCTCGCAGCATCCGGCGCAGCAGGTAAGAGGCGCCGCAGTACCCTCCCACCGAAACGCCAACCATCAGCCAGGTTGATAATGCGAGCGCTGATTGATGGTAGTTCAGGATCGACGAGCTGAAGCCCGCTACCACCATCACCGGCGCGTACGTAAGCCCCAGGCCTGTGAGCAAACCCACTTCCAGGCCCACGGGCGGATACCACGCGCTCACGCCCTTCCACATCTGGAAAAACACTGTCACTCGATCTAAGGCCACGTACAGCACGGCAAATACCAACGCAGGCACGATGCGCCACGGATTCCGCAATGCCGCGATAAACCTCGCGACCATGTTCCTCTGCCAAGCCTTTCCCCAGGTGGACCGTCTGCCGTGCACGGTTCGCCGCTGCGGCTTCGACTCCGAGCTCAACCTCACACCTCCTGCGGCCGAAACGAATTACCGTGTGCGTCGCGCAGCGTCCCGTTCAGCATCCCGTACGGAATTCACCGCGCCCGCGATAGTCGCGACACATGCCATCACACTCGCATGCCACGAACTTGCGACAAATGAACGGTCTTGTGCTGAACCATCGCAGCCCGTCTCCACTGAAATCCCCGTCTACCGCCTGCACAGCGCAAACCCGTTGCACCAAGTCTTCGTCGGCGATCTCAGCGAATGGGCCGAACCGTAAAGCGCTCCCCCAGAGCGCGCGCCGAAGGTGCTGGCACCGTACGCGCATCCGAACTCGCCGCGGCGGCTTCGGTCAGGCGGTCCGGCGCAGGAGAAGCCATCGGCACCAGCGCGCCTTCGGCTTCCTTCAGGAACGTCAATCCCAGCTCCCCGCCGTGCCAGTCAATCGAAATCACATCGCCCAGCGACACCTGTTCCGTCGCCAGCAAGCTCGCCAGCGGATACACCACGTGCCGCTCAATCGCGCGCTTCAAATGCCGCGCGCCGTATTTCATGTCTGTCCCTTCCTTCAACAAGAATTCCCGCGCCGGCTGCGTCACGCGGAACAGGAATCGTCCCTTCGCCGTCTCCAGCACGCGTTGTTGCACCATCCCCAATTCAATTTCCAAAATCTGTTCCAGCTGCGCCGCCCGCAACGGATGGAACACCACCGTCTTGTCAATCCGGTTCATGAATTCCGGCGCGAATTTCCTCTTCGCTGCTTCCGACGCCGTCTTCTCCACCTTCTCGTCCAGGCCCGCCTTGGTCTCGGCGCGCTGCAGCGGCGCAAATCCCAGCCCGCCCGTCATCAGCTCGGTAATCTCCACGCCGCCCAGGTTCGACGTCATGAAAATCATCGTCTGCGACAAATCCACTCGCCGGTTGTCGCCCAGCGTCAATGTCGCCTTGTCCAGAATTCCCAGCAGCAGTTGCCACAGCGCATCCGAAGCCTTCTCGATCTCGTCAAACAGCAAAAATGAAATCTTCAGCTTCTCGGTGTGATACTGCGCCAGCGCTTCCTGCGTAATCAGCGGATGCGTCTCGCGGTGTCCCAAATATCCCGGAGGCGAGCCAATCAATTTCGCAATTTCGTGTGAGTGCTGAAATTCCGCGCAGTCCACCTTGATCACCGCGCGCGGATCTCCAAACAGCACCTCGGCCGTAGCCTCCACGACGCGCGTCTTCCCCGCACCCGTCGGCCCCAAGAACAGCAAATTCCCTACCGGCCGCCCCGGCGAATTCAACCCGGCGCGAAACACCTGGTACAAATCCACCACCGCCTGCACCGCTTCGTCCTGCCCCACAATCTTCCGCCGCAGCCCCGCCTCAAAATCCCGAGATTCCACGCTGCGGCGCGCCGGATCCAATTGACGTTTCACAGAGGCGTCCATTTTGCTAAACCTCCCGCCGGCCTTCCGGCACTGCCCAATAGCGGCTCCCATCCCATGAGCCGTGCCACCAATAGCCATGCAGAAGCGTGGCCAAAGTGTGCTTCGGGAATCGAATCCAACACGCGTGGAATCAATGAAATGACAGACTCGTTTCGCAGACGGCCGCGGGTCGAATCAGGAATAAGTGTTTCATCTGGGACGCCACGTGCCGTTGTGACACGTTGTTAATACCATGTTAAAAAACCCCGCACCCCTCCTCTACTCCTTGCGTCCGAGGCCCGCTTTCCCGTATGTTGTGTCCGATCCCAAGAAAGAAGCCAAATGAAACGTGTTCTGGTAATTGAAGACGACAAAGACATCGTAGAGTTGGTGCGCTATAACTTGGAGAAAGACGGCTACCAGGTTACTTCCAGCGGCGATGGCACCACCGGCCTTGCCCAAATCAGGAAAGCCGCGCCGGATCTCTTGGTGCTCGACCTCATGCTGCCCAAGCTCTCGGGCCTGGAAATCTGCAAGGAAGTCCGCAAAGAGGTCACCCTCAACCGCATTCCAATCCTCATCCTCACCGCCAAGGGCGAGGAAGCCGATCGCGTCGTGGGCCTCGAACTCGGCGCCGACGACTACGTCACCAAGCCCTTTAGTCCGCGCGAACTCGTCGCGCGCGTGAAGGCGCTGCTGCGCCGCGCCGAGCCCGGCACTCCATCTGAAAAACCCGTCGAAATTGGCGCTCTGCGCATTGACCCCGCCGCTTATCGCGTCACGCGCACCGGCAAGCCTGTTCCGATGAGCACGCTCGAATTTCGCCTGCTCTATTTCCTCGCGGCGCGGCCCAATCGCGTCTTCACTCGCGATCAATTGCTCGATGCCGTATGGGGCACCGAGCGCTTCGTCACCCCGCGCAGCGTGGATGTCTACGTGCGCCGCCTGCGCGAAAAAATCGAATCGGACCCGCAGCACCCGGTCTTCATGAAAACCATTCGCGGCGCCGGATACCTCTTCGAAACCCGTGCGAGCTAGACTTTTCTGGAAGCTCGGGCTTACCTACGG
Organism: uncultured Acidobacteriota bacterium; assembly: GCA_963742475.1. Classification (GTDB taxonomy): domain Bacteria; phylum Acidobacteriota; class Terriglobia; order Acidiferrales; family UBA7541; genus Palsa-295. Next base: position 444,589 of record CAVULY010000002.1, read on the forward strand.
CGCCTTGCTGCTGGTAGTCTTACTCGCCGTGCAGCTTTATTCCGCTCGCGTCATCCGCAGCCAAGCCATTCGTTCCGCCAACGATGAACTCGCTTCACTCCTAAGTCTCGCTCTCGCCAATCCTCCGCAATCCGATGACCCCGCCGAACTCCGCAGCTGGGCCAGCAGGGCATCCCGCAGCGGCGCGCGCGTCACCATCATTGACAATACCGGCCGCGTCCTCGCCGATTCCGAAGCGGACGCCGACAAAATGGAAAACCACGCCAGTCGCCCCGAAATTCAACAAGCCTTTGCCGGCGGAACGGGCCACTCCGTGCGCCGCAGCGCCACGCTCGACCGCGAATTGGTTTATCGCGCGCAACGTTATGACCGCTCCGGCAGCGCGCCCATCGTCGTCCGCCTGGCCTTGCCGCTTTCGCAAATCAACCTCTCCGTCATCGAGCTGCGCCAACGCCTGCTCATCGCCACACTCGTCGCCCTGCTCATCGGCGGTCTGGTCTCCTTCGCCTTCGCGCGCATGTTCGCCGCGCGCGTGCAGCGCCTGCAGCGCTTTTCCCAGCGCATCGCCGAAGGTGATTTCCGCCCCTTGCTCCGCGAAGGCCCGCGCGACGAGCTTTCGGATCTCGCCGACTCACTCAACCAGACCGCCGCGAGGATGGATCGCGAAATTCGCCTCTTGAGCGGTGAACGCAACCGCTCCAGCGCCATCCTGCGCAGCATGGTCGAAGGCGTCGCCGTGATTGACGCCGAAGAGCGCCTCGTTTTTTACAATCGCGCGTTTTCGGAAATTCTAAATGTGGACTCCGCCAGCGCCGAACGCCGCCCGCTCATCGAAGTCGTCCGCAATTCCGAGCTCGTCGGCTTGATTCGTCGCGCCCTGCGCGGCGATGAAGGCCTGCAGAGCGACATCACCATGGGCATCACCCAGACGCAGAGTTTCTCCATCACCGCCGCGCCCGTAAAAGCGCTGGACGCCTCCGCATCCGGCCAAGCCTCGCCCGGCAAACCTTCCGGAGCCGTCGTCGTGCTTCACGATGTCACCGAACTCCGCCGCCTGGAACGTGTGCGTCAGGATTTCGTCGCCAACGTCTCCCACGAATTCAAGACGCCGCTCACCGCCATTCAGGGCTTCGCCGAAACCTTGCTCGCCGGCGCCCTCGACGATCCCGAAAACAATCGCCGCTTCCTGGAAATCATCCGCAATCACGCCATTCGTCTCGCGCGTCTCACCAACGACCTGCTGAAACTCGCGCGCATCGAAGCCGGCAAATTGGAACTCGAATTTTCCTCCGTCGGGTTGCTGGAGCTTATCGAAGCCTGCACCGAAACCACCTTGTTAAAGGCCAACCGCAAGGAAATCACTCTGGAAATCACCGTGCCTCCGCAGCTTCCCGCCGTGCGTGGCGATGCCGCCTTACTGCGCGACGTGCTGCAGAATCTCCTCGACAACGCCATCCAGTACACTCCGCCCGGTGGCCATATCTCCGTCGTCGCCTCCGCCGGACCGCGCGAAGCCGTCGTCACCGTCGCCGACACTGGCATCGGAATCCCTCTCGGCGATTCCGAACGCATTTTCGAACGCTTCTACCGCGTGGACGCCGCGCGCTCCCGCGAAGCCGGCGGCACTGGCCTCGGCCTCAGCATCGCCAAACACATCGTGGAAGCTCACGGCGGCAAACTCTGGGTCGAAAGCACCGTAGGCCAAGGCTCCAAATTTTCCTTCTCCCTCCCCCTCGACCTCTAGTCGAACGCCGCACTCGGTTCTCGCAGCGCCGTCGTCTCGCCGGCTCTTTGCCGTCTCATTGATCCAGGCAGTACACAAAAAAACGTAGCAAGTGTCATCCCGAGCGCAGTCCTGCGCTTTTTCTTTCCCACCGCGGTTTGGTGGGCGCGGGACGTAGCGAGGGATTCGCTTTTCGATTTGATGGATTGAATGTCGTACGGACAGACGCGCTTCAATTAACTTTGAAACGGAGCTACACTTTCGCCATATCTACCTGAACCGCATCTGCGATGAAGAAAAAAACACCGCCCTCCCCAGCAATCCCCAAATGCGAATGTGAATGTGCTCGCTGCGATCAGGGGGAACATTGCTGCAAGAGGCCTGCCTGCGGTTATCCAACGTGGGCGGAAGTCTTCGCTAAGCGTGGGAAGCGCGGGAAGCCTGGGAAGTAGCATCCTGCGTTTGCGCGGTTCTCTTCTGTTCCTTCTCCACCCACTCCGTGAACACCTGCTGAAACTCTTGATGGGTGTACACGCCTTTGTGGATCAAAAGGCTGTTCATCGCATACACGGTGGCCATAAATCTTTCGTCTCGGCTCGCAATTCGCAACGCTTCTTCGTACGACATGCCATCACCTCTCTCGGGCGCTCATTTCTTCGATGTCGGCCACGGAGTCGCCGCGACCTCAACTGTCAGCGACGGTTTCCCTGGACGCCCCCAAGCCATTGCCCTGAGCCGTTACGAAGATAGCTCATGCGTACCGCCGTTTCCACGGAATTCGCTCATGCCAAATCCAAACCAAGCTCTGCCCTGTCTTCTGATATTTACCTTCGATTCACGCCCTTGCAATCTCCCTGCCCCATCCTGTACACGCCAGTACTAAAACAGCTTCGATTTTCTGTAGGAGGTTTTACGACGTGGCGTCCACCAAAATGGGTGCGGAAGGCATATATCAAAGTGTGCTGGTGAATTACCTGGTCTCCCAGGCGCGCACCGTGGAGGCCTCTGTGAATCGCGCCCTTTGGGCCCTCCTCGAGCGCAACGAGCGCCTCGCCAGCGAAGTGTTTCTCACCGAGCCGCGCATCAACGAAATGGAAATCCTGATTGACGAGCACGCCATCCGCATGTTGCGCCAGGCGGACATGCTCGATACCGATGTGCGCCTCATCGTGGCCACTCTCAAAATCAATAACGACCTCGAGCGCATGGGCGATCTCGCCGTCAATCTCAGCGAACGCGCCATCTCTCTCTCCCAGATGGGTGACGTCTCCATCCCGGCGGATCTCGAGCCCATGACCACCGCCGTCCGTGCCATGGTTTCCAAATGCCTCGGCGCGCTCATCTATCAGAACGTGGATCTCGCCACACAGGTGCTCGAAAGCGACGATGTCGTGGATCGCTATCGCGATCAGGTCTTCGAAGCTTTGCTCGCCGGCATGACCGAAAATCCCGCCATGGCCGCTCCCAATCTCCATTACGTCCTGGCCTCGCGCCATCTGGAGCGCATTGCCGACCACGCCACCAATATCGCCGAGGACATTCTCTTCTGGGTGCGCGGTTTGGAAGTCCGCCACGGTCGCGCCAAACAGATGGAACTCAATGCTGGCGGTCCCGCGGCCGCAGCTGCGGCCGGAGAGTAATGCACATTTCACGGCGCGGTCATCTGCGATTCAAGTGTGCCCTTTAGGATGCACTCGGTCCGGAAGGCACGTTGCTCCGCCGTCGCAACCGCAGTTTGCTCTACCTTGCGAGATCGGTGGACCGCAAGTTTGGCTTTAACAAGTTCCTGCGCTACTTCATGCAGCGCTGGAAGCAGCACCCCACGTGCCAACCACCCGCGAGGCGCGGCCCGACCACACCCCCGGGGCTGCGCCTCCCCTTACTCCAGTGCTATTTGGTGATTTCACTCCCAATTCGCGCCGATGTAACACGCCTGTAACATTACAGTCAAAAAATGGTAGCTAGGAGACTCCCTGAATATGAAAAAGACCTTACTGGTTGTGTGGCTCACGATGCTCTTGATGGCGCTCGCAATGGCGCCCAACACGCCGAGTGCTGCGGCGCAGGGCGGTACAGTACTTTTGAACGCCGCTGGCGCTACCTTCCCCTATCCTATCTATTCCAAGTGGTTCGATGTTTACCACACCGCGCATCCCAATATTCAAATCAATTACCAATCCATCGGCTCTGGCGGCGGCATCCGCCAGTTGCAAGCCGGCACGGTTGACTTCGGCGCGTCCGATGGCCCCATGAGCGACGATCAACTCGCGCAATCCAAATTCAAAATTCTGCATTTCCCCACCGTCCTCGGCGCTGATGTGCCCAGCTACAACATCGCGGGCGTAACCGGAGATCTGAATTTCACTCAGAAAGCTCTCGCCGGAATTTATCTCGGCACCATCACCAAGTGGAATGACCCGGAAATCACCAAAGCCAATCCCGGCGTGAATCTCCCGAACGCCGATATCGTGGTAGTACATCGTTCCGATGGCAGCGGCACAACCTACATCTGGACCGATTTCCTCGCAAAAATCAGCGACGACTGGAAAAACAAAGTCGGCAAAGCCGCCACGTCCGTAAATTGGCCCGTCGGTCTCGGCGGCAAGGGCAACGAAGGCGTCACCGGCCTCGTCAAGCAAACGCCCAATTCCATCGGCTACATCGAATTGATTTACGCCGTTCAGAATAAAATTCCCTACGGAAATGTTCAGAACGCCGCCGGAAAATTCGTGAAGGCGGACCTCGCCAGCGTCACGGCCGCGGCTGCCGCCGATGCCAAGAGCATCCCAGACGACTTCCGAGTCTCCATCACGAATGCGCCCGGCCCCAAGGTGTATCCCGTCTCCAGCTTCACTTGGCTGCTGATTCCCGCGCAAATTCAGGACGCCGCCAAGCGCGACGCCATCAAGGCCTTTCTGAAGTGGATGCTTACCGAGGGTCAGCAGTACAACGAAGCTCTCTCCTACGCACAGCTTCCCAAGGACGTCATCAGCAAGGAGCTCAAGGCGATTTCGCTGATTCAGTAAAATGTCCGCGGCCGCCACATCGATCGCGCACGAAGTTCCGCCGAACACGGGGCTTCGTGCGTTTCTTCACCGCCTCCGTCAAGGTGACGAGATCGCCCACCTTATCACCCTCACCTTCGCAGCCATTATTCTCTTGCTCACCTCCATGCTCGTCTACGAGCTCTGGGTCAATTCGCACCTCTCGCGCACCGCCTTCGGCTGGAATTTTTTCTGGACCAAAGTCTGGGATCCCAACTTCGATAATTTCGGCGCCGCGCCCTTCATCTACGGCACCATTGTCACGTCTGCCGTGGCGCTGGTGCTCGCCGTGCCCCTCGGATTAGCCAGCGCAATTTTTCTCTCCGAGCTCGCTCCCCGAAAAATTAGCGACGTCATTTCATTCTTGATTGATCTTCTCGCCGCCGTCCCCAGCGTAATCTACGGCTTGCTCGGCATCTTCATCGTCGTCCCCTTAATGCGCACCACCCTGGGGCCGCTGCTCATCAATACCGTCGGCAACCTTCCCTACGTCGGCGTCCTCTTCCGTGGACCAAATTACGGCGTCGGCTTTCTTACCGCGGGCATCGTTCTGGCCATCATGGTTGTCCCATTCATCATTTCCGTCTCGCGCGAAGTTCTGCTCACCGTTCCGCGCGAGCAGCGTGAAGCCGCCATGGCCCTCGGCGCCACGCGCTGGGAATCCACCTGGCAGGTTGTCGTCCCCTGGGCCCGCACCGGCATCATGGGCTCGGTGTTCCTGGCTCTCGCGCGCGCTCTCGGCGAAACCATGGCCGTCACCATGGTCATCGGCAACGCCGCCTCCATCAAAGCTTCCTTGCTTGCCCCCGGCGACACCATCGCCTCCACCATCGCCAATCAATTCACCGAAGCCACCGGCGATCTCTACCTGAGTTCGCTCATCGAATTGGGCCTGGTGCTGTTCCTGATTACTTTCATCCTCAACGGCATGGCGCGCATCCTCATCGTCGCCACCGAACGCGGCGGAGGTCGCCCCGCATGAGCTCTCTGCGCATCATGTGGCGCAAGTCCCTGAATGCCGTCATGCTCACCTTGACCGGTGTTGCTGCCTTCTCCGTCGTCTCGGTGCTCTTCCTCATCCTCGGTTACCTGCTTTGGAACGGCGGCACTTCGCTGAGCCTGAATTTCTTCACGCAGCTTCCCAAACCCGTCGGCGAAACCGGCGGCGGCATGGCCAACGCCATCGTCGGCAGCCTCAAACTACTTTTCCTCGCTTCCGTCATGGGCTTGCCCGTGGGCTTGCTGGCAGGCGTCTATCTCGCCGAATTCGGCGGCAAAACTTTTTCCTTCATCGTCCGCTACACCACCGACCTCCTCAACGGCGTGCCCTCCATCGTCATCGGCATCTTCGCCTACTCACTCGTAGTCCTCCCCGTAAAACATTTCTCCGCGCTCGCAGGCGGCGTCGCTCTCGGCATCATGGTCATCCCCATCACCGTGCGCAGCACCGAAGAGTTCCTGCGCGCCGTTCCCGGCAACATGCGTGAAGCCGCCATGGCCCTCGGCGCCAGTAAATGGAAGACAATCGCCACCGTGGTCCTGCCCGCAGCCAGCGGCGGCATCCTTACCGGCATGTTGCTGGCCCTCGCGCGCGTCGCCGGCGAAACCGCCCCATTGCTCTTTACCGCCTTCGGCAATCGCTTTTGGAGCCAGGGTTGGGGGCAGCCCATCGCCTCCCTGCCCGGTCATGATTTACACTTACGCCGTCGCACCGTACGATGATTGGCATAGGCAAGCGTGGGCTGCGGGCTTGGTCCTTTTGGGTTTGGTTCTGGTTTCGAATCTGGGTGCCCGCTTCATCCTGGCGCGCAGTAAAGCAGTTTAATTGTCGCTACCTTCTGCTTCGGTAGCGCCGGCGTCCCGCCGGCTCTTTTGCTTTTGAAGTTGCCGTCGCATTTGAATCTGTAGCGGCCGGTCCCGCTTTATGGGACCGGGCAGCTTTGGTTTTGCTTTTGCTTCGGTAGCGCCGGCGTCCCGCCGGCTCTTTTGCTTTTGAAGTTGCCGTCGCTTTTGAATCTGTAGCGGCCGGTCCCGCTTTATGGGACCGGGCAGCGTTTGATCGGGTTTCGCCCTGAGGGAAAAGTTTAGTTCGTTTTTCGCAAGCTGCCAAACGAAGGACAACATTGTGAGTGGATCACCTCAACCCGCGCTATCAGTCAAAGCGTTCAGAGATCCGGTGCCTATGGAAAAAACAACGTCACCAACGATCGAGCACAAACTGCGCTTGACGATTTCGAATCTCAATTTTTACTATGGCCCCAAGCAGGCCGTCTTCAACCTCAGCCTGAAAATTCCCACCAACCGCGTCACCGCTCTCATCGGTCCTTCCGGCTGCGGCAAATCCACATTCCTGCGCACTCTGAATCGCATGAACGAAACCATTCGCAACACCCGCGTCGAAGGTGAAGTCCTCCTCGATGGCCAGGACATTCACTCGCTCGACGTAGTCGGCCTGCGCCGCCGCGTCGGCATGGTCTTCCAGCGCCCCAATCCTTTTCCCAAATCAATTTACGACAATGTCGCTTACGGCTTGCGCATCAACGGCTACAAAGGCCGCCTCGACGATCTCGTCGAGCACAGCCTTCGCCGCGCCGCCCTCTGGGACGAAGTGAAGGACTACCTGAAAAAATCCGCGTTCGCACTTTCCGGCGGCCAGCAGCAGCGCCTCTGCATCGCCCGCGCTCTCGCCGTCGATCCTGAAGTGCTCCTGCTCGACGAGCCTTGCTCCGCTCTCGATCCCGTCACCACCGCAAAAATCGAAGAGCTTATGTTTCAATTGAAAGACAGCTGCACCATGGCCATCGTCACTCACAACATGCAGCAAGCCGCGCGCGCCAGCGACTTCACTGCTTTCATGCTCGATGGCCACCTGATCGAGCACAGCGAAACTTCCAAACTTTTCACAACGCCGACCGATCCGCGCACGGAAGCCTATATAACCGGTCGCTTCGGCTAAGATTTTGTCGTTGAGTTGTGAATCGCCCCCGCAGCGCTGGGACGATTCACCCTTCGAACCGCAGTGCCGATTCGAAGGGTAGCGGCGGTCCCGCGAAGCGGGAACAGCCAGCCTTTGCAGTTGATGTTGCCTTTGTATTTGTAGCGGCCGGTTCAGTTTCATCGAACCGGGCGGCAGTTGGTGTTGGTTGGCACTGCTTTTGCAGCAGCGTCCGTTGCGGCACAGGCCTCGCTTGATGAACGGCTCGAACACTGAGGAACCATGGAACGACATTTCGATCACGATCTCGAAGAACTGAAACAGCGACTCCTCTGGATGGGAAGTCTCGCCGAGCGCGCCGTCCATCAGGCCGTGCATGCCGTTCTGGACGCCGAAGAACATCTCGCCGAAGTCGTCCTCTCCGAAGAAGACGCCATCAACGAAATGCAGATTGAAATTGACGAGCGCGTGCAGCGCCTGCTCGCCACTCAGCAGCCCATGGCCGCCGACCTGCGCTTCCTCCTCGCCGTCTCCCGCATCAATGGCGACCTGGAACGTATCGGCGACCAGGCCGTGAACATCGCCCAATCCGCCACGCGCATTCTCCGTCATCCGCAGGTTAAACCCTACGTAGACTTGCCGCGCATGAGCGAGCTCGCCGAAGCCATGGTCCGCGACAGCCTCAACGCATTAGTCCGCGGCGATCAGGACCTCGCGCAGAGCGTCCTCCGTCGCGACGATCAGGTGGACCGCCTGCGCGACCAACTCTTCCGCGAACTCCTCACCTACATGATGGAAGATTCTGCGCAAGTCTTCGCGGCCTTCGAACTCATCCTCGTCGCCAAAAATCTCGAACGCATCGGCGACCACGCCACCAACATCGCTGAAGACGTAATCTACTTCGTAGCCGGCCGCGACGTCCGCCACCCCGCCCTCGATAGACGTTAACGTGGCACAGGCCTGCCCGCCGAAGGCGGGCAATCTTGCCTGTGCTCCTCGGTTTACTGGATCGTCCCGCCGCGCGATTCACCCGTCATCCTGAGCCCGGCGGCCGATTGCGTTTCAATGCCGGGCGATATCCTGCCTGCCGCCGCAGGGACGGCAGCGCGATCTGCGCCTCTGAGGTAAAGCCGTTGCCGTCTCCGATTTACCTCCGCCTTTTCTCCATCCCCTCTGTGTCAAATCTTTCGCCTTTCACTCCGTCGCCTACCTCAACCAAACACACCCCAAAAAAACTCCCACTGCCAAAACCACCCCCGCCACCACATCCAATAAATAATGATACCGCCCCACAAACGCTCCCGCCGCAACTCCCACCCCCACCGCCAAAAACGCAACTCCTGCCGCCGGCGCATATCGCAACAGCACCAACCCGCAAGCCACCGTCGAAGCCACATGCGCGCTGGGAAACGTAATCGCCTGTATGCTCCCGCGATTCAGCACCGCAAAATTAAGCCTGCGCACATTTCCTCGCGCCGCCTCCGCCGACAAATCTTTCACCAGCGCGCGCGGCGGCATCGCCGGTACAAATATCGTCACCGCAAAACAAATGTCGCTCGCCAGCAGCACCACCACCCAGTAAAAATCCACCGCCGCCCGCTGCCCCCACAAATACAGAATCCCCAGCCCCAGCGGCACCAGCGGATAGCACATCAGATAAGCCAGCTCCAGAAAATCACTCCACCACGAACCTGCCGCCCGCAACCCATGCCCTCCCATCCAATCCAACACGCTGCTCATCGATCCGCTCCAGCCGCTGCTCGATCCGCGGATTTGCGCTCCTGAAAAATTGTCCCGCCTGCCAATAGGGACACAGCAACAGCGCCACCGGCAACCAATCGCGCACCACAAAGGAAACCCGCGCCGGAAACGCGAATCGCGCCAAATAAATCGCAGCCACCGTGACGCCCGCTAGCAACGCAATCCGCCACCGCCGCCGCAACTCCAGAGGCCGCGCCCACGCAAAAAGCGCCAGTGCCACCGTGCACCCTATCTGTATCCATTCCGGCGCGCGCATCACGCTCCTTCACTCAATACTGCAGCAGTAGGATACGAGAGCACACGCACTTCGACTATGTAGATTCCAGCAGGTAGGCTTACTTCCAGATCGAAGAGAATTTCTTAAATGCGTGTCAGCGCCGACGCTTCGTCTTCAGCCAAATCCAGTATCGAATCCAGACGCACCATTTTCAGCAGCATCATCACCCGTTTATTCGCCGCGAAGTAAGTCGCCTTACCGCCGGCGCGCTTCAGCGTCGTAAACGCGCGCACCAGCGCCCCAATCCCTGAGCTGTCCAATTCGGTTACGCCCGCCAGATTCACCGCGACGTACAACGAGCCGCTCTCAATCAGTTGTTGCACTTGATTCCGGAAGGCTTCCTCGGCGTCGCCCAGTTTCAGCGCTCCGTCGAGGTCCAGGATCGTGGCTCGCCCCGCTTTGCGGATACCGATATTCACTATGCCCCTCGCTGCGCCCAGCAAAGCTAACCGAATTGGCCTTGCCAATCAAGGGGATGCAACAAACTCCTGTGCTTCAAGCATGCTCCCTCCCGCGTATCAATTTCTCCGCGAGAGCTTCATCCTATTCCGCGCGCAACGCGTCCACCGGATCCACCGTCGCCGCCCGCCGCGAAGGCAAATAACACGCCAGATATGCCGTAACCACCACACCCAGCGTCATCGCCGAATACGTCACCGGATCCACCGGGCTCACATTAAACAGCAGCGACGACATCAACCTCATCACCGCGAACGCCGCAGCCAGCCCGCACACAATCCCCACACCCGTCAGCCACAATCCTTGCCGCACAAACATTCCCACCAGAGTCCGCCTCTGCGCTCCCAGCGCCATGCGAATTCCGATCTCTCGCGTCCGCTGCGACACCGAATAAGCAATCACTCCGTAAATTCCCACGATCCCCAGTAGCAGCGCCATTCCTCCCGCCACGCCCAGCATCACCAGCGTGAACGAAGTCCGCGCCATGGATTCCTTGTAGAAATAACCCAGCGTGTGCGAGTTCGCGAGCGGAATATTCGGATCCACCGACCACACCGTCTCGCGCACCTCGTTCAGAAAAGCCTGCGACCCTGCTCGCGGGCTGCGTATCGCAAACGCGATCCCTCGTCGCAGCTGCTCCTTTTGCCCTTCAAATTGATCCATCATTATCGGCCAATAAACCGCGCTCCCTGCCGGCTTCTCCACTCCGTTTTCATGCACGTCCCCCACCACGCCCACAATTTCCCGCCAGTCGTCGGTACTCGCCACGCGAATTCGCTTCCCCAACGCATTCCGCGCGTCGTGCCAGTATTCCTTCGCGAAATTTTCAGAGATCAACGCCACCGGAATCTTCTGATACGTGTCCTCCCATGTGATGTCGCGTCCGGCCACCAGCGGAGTCCCCATCGTGGCCAAAAATCCTGGCGACACAAACTTAAAACGCCGGATCGGCGGAAGCTTCCCTTCGGCGTACGCGTGATCCTCCGCGAATAAAATGTCCATCGAGCCGCGTCCATCCATTGGAATATCGCTCGAAAAACTCACTGACGAAACTCCCGGAATCGCCGCCAGTTTTCCCAGAATGCCCTGTTCCATCCGCACCAGCCGCTCGCGGTCCTTATCCGGAATTTCCGTCTCCGGCACATAGAACCGGAAAGTCTGCACCGAGTCCGGCCCCACAAATCCCGGCGGCACGTGCATCAACGCGCGAAATGTCCGAATCATCAGTCCCGAACAGATCAGCAACACCAGCGCCAACGCCACTTGCACCACCACCAGCACATTGCGCGCGCGATGTTGCTGGCGGCTCTGGCTCAACGCGCGTCCGCCCTCGCGCAGGCCGGTATTCAAATGCGCGCCCGCATACTTGAAAATCGGAATCGACCCAAACAGCAAGCTGGAAAAAAGCGCGATCGCAAACGTAAACAGCAGCACCGGCAAATCAATTCCGATCTCATGAATGCGTGGCAAACCCGTCGGCGCCATCGCCACCAGCACGCGTAACGCTCCATAAGCCAGCGCCAGTCCCAGCAAGCTCCCCAGCAGCCCCAGCACCACGCTCTCAAACATCAATTCCATCGCGATGCGTTTCCATCCCGCGCCCATCGCTGCGCGAATCGCCAGCTCCTGCCTTCTGCCATCCACGCGCACCAGCAGCAAATTCGCCACGTTCGCGCACGCGATCAGCAACACCATCGCAATCGATCCCATCAAAACCCACAAAACCTTTCCAATATCTCCCACCACATCCTGCTTCAACGGCCGCAAGTTCGGTGCGATCCCCGCCTTTTCAAACAGCGCCACGCTGAATCCATCCGGCGCCGGAAAAGTCCGGTTCGCGATCGGCAACATGCGCGCCACGTCCGCGCTCGCCTGCGCCATCGTCACTCCCGGTTTCAACCGCGCCATTGCCTCAAAGCTGAAGTTCCCCAGCTTCGTCTTGCTCCGGTCCCACTTGAACGGCAACACCAGCGAAGCATCCTCATAATCCAAAAAGTGAAATCCCTGCGGCAACACTCCAATAATTTCCCGTGATTTTCCATCCACCGTGATGGACCGGCCAACCACCGAAGCAGCCCCGCCAAATTTCTCCCGCCAGTATCCATAAGAAAGCAGCACCGTATCCGGCGCGCTCGGTGAATCATCTTCCCGCGTGAACAATCGTCCCAGCGCCGGCTTCACTCCCAGCATCGGCAGCGTTCCATCGGAAACGTCCAGCCCGCGCACCTGCTCCGGCTCCCCCGCTCCCGTCACGCTCAGCGAATCCGCGTCATAAACTCCAACGTCCTGGAACGTAGTGTTCTGTTCGCGATCAATAAAATAATTAGACGGCGACATATTCAGGATCGGAATCCCCACTCCCGGCGCCGTGTGCCACACTCCAATCAACTGCTCCGGATGAGGATACGGCAATGGCTTCAGCAGCACCCCTTCCAGCACGCTGAAGATCACCGTGTTCGCGCCCACGCCCGCCGCCAGCGTGATCAGCGTGACCATCGTAAAAAGCGGCGCGCGCCCCAGCCGTCGCAGCACTTGCCTCAGTTGATCGCTGAACAGTTCCCATGTCCCAACCCTCCCGATAGCGCACAACGTCCGCATTTGGGACGCGCGAACACCACTCCGCGCATCTCCACCGTGCAAAGTGATACGACTCCAACCCACGAAATGTTTCGTCGCGCCATTCAACACTTCTAGCCACTAGCCACTCATCACTAGCCACTGCCTTTTTCCCTGACGCTGCCTTTGACTTTGTAGCGGCCGGTTCCGGTCTCACCGGACCGGGCAGCCGTTGCTGTTGTTTCGCCCTCGCCTTCCTCCGCGCCTTTGCGATCAGCCGCTCCCTTCCGTTCGCACCGATCTCGGCACCCCCCCTTCCTTGACGTCCGCTCTCCCGATTTGCTAGGCTGCGCCCATTCGCTTCTGTCGCCGGCGTGGGTGACGCCCGCCGTCAGCAAGCGGATGTCCCCCTTCCCGTGGGAGAATCATGGAAACATTTTCCGCGCTCTTTGAACTTGCGAGCGTGTCTTTGGCGTGCCGCGACCAGGATACCCTCCTGAAAACTTTCGTCGCGCGCGTCGGTGCCACCCTCGGCGCTCGCGCCGTCTTCGTATGGACCAACGGTTCTTCCTCCAAAGGCGCCGAAGGTCTCACTTGCCGCATGCGCTGGAACGAGCCGGGCGAACGTTTTGCTCCCCTCAGCGAAGCCGTCAGCGAAGGCCTGCTTGCAGACGTCTACGAATCCGCCGAAACCCGCCGCGTCAGCAGCAAAGAAATCACCGCCGACGATTTCGAGCATCTCGACGAACTCAGTCGCGCCCGCGTCAAATCCGCCATCGTCGTCTCCCTGCCGGGCGCGCAACGCGCCGAAGGCGTCGTCGAAGTTCTCAACAAGCGCGCGGGCGAATTCACCGCCGAGGACGCGCATTTTCTCGAAGAAGCCAGCCGCCTCGCCGGTTCCGCGCTCACCAATCTCGAAGCCATTGAGGGCGAGCGTCAGGCGCAGCTCTTCACCCTCGAACGCCTCACCGCGCTCTACGATTTGGGCCGCACCTTCACCTCCACCCTCGAACTCGGCGTCCTGCTTCCCGTTGTCGCGGGAAAAATTCGCGACATCATGGGTGCTGGCGCCTGCAGCGTGTGGCTCGCCGACGCTGGCTCGCAGGATCTCTATCTCGCGAAAAAGGTCGGCGAAGACCCCACCGTGGAAGACGACGCTCGCGTGTCGCTCACCGAAGGTCTGCTCGGCGGCATTGCCCAGTCCGCGAGTCCAAAATTAGTCGAAAATCCGGCGCAAGAGCCCGCGCTTGCGGAGCGCCTGGAGGCGGGCGGCGATTTCGAAATACAGTCCTGGATGGGCGCGCCCCTGCGCAAGGAAAACGATGTTATGGGCGTCGTCGAGCTCGTCAATAAAGCAGACGGCACTCCCTTCAACGAAGACGACCTGTTCTTTCTTTCCTCCATCAGCGAGCAAGCCGCCGTAGCTCTGCACAACGCCAACATGCTCGACGCCGAGCGCAAGGTTCACGCCCTCGACGCTCTCCTGAAAATTTCGCAGGAAATTACTTCCACTCTCGACCTCGACCATGTGCTCTCTACCGTGGTTCAGCAGGCCGCGTCCGTCGTGCCTTTTGATCGCTGCGTCATCGGATTCTTCGATCGCCGTCGCTTTGTGCTCGGAGCTCTCTCCGGCGAAACTGAAGTGCCCAAGACGCGCGAGATGAGCGACCTGCGCACTCGTCTGGAATGGGTTGCCGATCAGGAAAAGTCTGTCTCAGCGGATTTATACGACGATGGCTGGCACGTCGAACCGCCCGACGCGCACGCGCAGATTGTTTCGTTCCTCGAAGAACACAACGAAAATGGTTTTTACGCGCTGCCCCTCCGCGACGATCAGGGCACGCTCGGCGTTCTCGCTCTGCTCAGCAGCGACGCCGATTTCCTCACCGAGAACAACAAAGAAACGGTGGCCATCCTCGCCAACCAGACCACCGTCGCGATTCGCAACGCGCAACTCTACCAGCAAGTCCCGCTCGCCAATTTGCTCCAGCCCTTCTCCCAGCGAAAAAAGAAATTGCTGGCGGCGATGCCGCGCAGCCGCTGGGCGGAGTACGCTCGGCGCGCCGCCATCGGCATCATCCTTCTGATTGTCGTCCCCTGGCCCTTGCGCGTCAGCACCGATGCCACCATGGTCCCCGCGGAACGCCGCATGGTCAGCGCCATAGATGGCGGTGTCGTCCAGCACGTTTTCGTGCACGAAGGCGATCTCGTGCAGGCCGGGCAGGTTCTTGCCCAGCTCGATGACGGTGAGGATCGCGTGAAGCTCGCGCAAGCCGAAGCCGCCTTAGCCCAATCCCGCCGCGAACTAGCCGAAGCCGAATTCCACAACGATCCCTCCGCCGCGGGACAAGCCAAAATCCGTGCCGACTTGCATCAAGCCGAAGTGCAACTCGAGCAGCAGCGCGTCTCCGAATCCGAATTGCGCTCGCCCATCGCTGGAATCGTGGTCACCCCGAAAGTGGAAGAAAAAACTGGATCCATGGTCAAGCCGGGCGATAGCTTCGCCGAAATCGTTGGGCAAGATCGCATGGCCGCGGAAATGAGCGTCCCGGAAATGGACCTGGAACTGGTGCGCCCCGGCAACACCGTCGCCCTGAAGCTGAATGCATTCCCCACCGCCACTTTTCACGGAACCGTCGAACGCTTGGGCGCGCAAACCCAAGCGGCGGAAGGCGACCAATATTTCCTGGTCCGCGCCGTCTTCAATAATCCTCGTGGAATGGCGCGTGACGGCATGGTCGGCCGCGCCAGGATTCACACCGCCGGCGGATGGTTCCAATCCGGTTGGTATCCGGTCGGTTACACTCTGTTGCGTTCACCGTTCCGCTGGCTTTGGGAGAAAGTATGGAACTGGCTGCCATGAACTTCGCTCGCGTCTCGATGCCAGGCCAACGCATGCCAAAAGGATTCATCATGAGCAGATGTCTAAACTTATTCTTCGTCGCCGCCTTGGCGCTCGCCGCGAACGGTTGCGATAATTCTTCCGTCGCTTCCAGCCCGAATCCCGCTCCGCCCCCCGCCGTCACCGCTCCCGCGAATGTTCCTTCCCGGACAGCCAACACCGGCGACATCCTCAGCGTCCTTACCGTCGAACACCAGGTGGACATTACTGCGCAGCGCGATGGTTTGGTCATGTCCGTTATCGAAGACGAAGGCAGCCCCGTGAAGGCCGGCCAGGTGCTCGGCCAAATTGACGACCGCAGCCTGCAAATGGAAATCATAAAAGCGAATTCCGATCTTCAGGTCGAGGACAACAACAGAAAATATAAGGAAGCAGAACTCAAAGCCAAGAGTGCGGCTCTCCGCCGCCAGCAGCAGCTTCGCGCCCTCGGTCTTTCCAGCGATGCGGACCTCGAAGCTGCGGAATTCGAAGCCAAGGCCGCCGAGTACGACCTCCGCGGTTACGAAGCGCTCGTCGAAAGCGGTCGCGCCGAAATCAATCGCCTGAAATTGGAAGAGGAGCAGACGCGCATCCACGCTCCCTTCGCCGGCGTCGTCGTTCGCCGTTACATCCGCGAAGGCCAGGCCATCTCGAAAGGCGACAAATGTTTCCGCGTCAGCCAGCTCGCTCCGCTTCAAGTTCAGTTTCAGGTTCCGGAATCCTCGGGACGCCGCCCCGTGCTCGGTACCCCCGTGGAACTTTCCCTGGTGGGCGATTCCACTCGCGCGCTCTCCGCTCGCGTCATCAAAGTCAGTCCCACCATTGACGCCGCCAGCGACAGTTACGACGTCCTCGCGCAGCTGAATACCGCCGCCATTTCCGATCTACGCCCCGGCATGGCCGTAAGAGTCGTCTGGCCCGGCGCCGCGCACGCCACCCCTGCTCGTGGCCATTGATTTTGTTTTTGCCTTTGTTGCGGCGCACTTCAGTGCGCCATTGGTAATGTGCCGCTGACGGCGCACCACCCGCCTCCGCGGGTTTGGCTTTGCAAGGGCACCGCAGCTGTGCCCGCTTTTGCTTTGTTTTAACCATTTTCAACACTCGGCTCGGAGAGCCTCCGATGCGTTTTGGACCCACCAGCCTGCAAGTTTCCAGCGTTCTGGCCAAAGGCCTGCGCCGCCCCAAACTGCGCACCGACTTGCGCATCAGCGAACAAATTATTGCCGGCGAAACCAGCTACGTCGTCAAAAACTACGAAACCAATTCCTACAATCGTTACGGCGCCACTGAATACGGCGTCCTGCAACTCTGTGACGGCACGCGCACTGCCGCGGAAATTTCCGACGCTCTCACCGAACTCCATCCCGAATCGCCTCTCGGCGAAGCCGAAGTCCTCGACTTCCTGGACAGCATCGAGCCCGCGCTCTGGGAGCGCTCCGTCGGAGAAAAAAATCTCGCGGTTCTGGAAAGAATTCGCGACGAACGCAAGGGCCGCGTGGACCAATCCAGCGTCCTCTATATGAGCTTCAAAGCCTGGGACCCCGACAAAA
Organism: uncultured Acidobacteriota bacterium; assembly: GCA_963742475.1. Lineage (GTDB taxonomy): Bacteria > Acidobacteriota > Terriglobia > Acidiferrales > UBA7541 > Palsa-295. The sequence continues at coordinate 461,775 of CAVULY010000002.1, forward strand.
CCTTGGCCAAACTCGATCCTTACCTCAGCTGGATGTTCACTTCCGGCTTCGTCGTTTTCTCCATCCTCATTTTTATCGTGGCGGCCTATCTGCTCGCCTCCGATTGGACTCGCGTGCAACACGACACCTCCGCCCTCTATAGTTTTTCAGGCAAAAGCGCCTACGACATCTGGATGTTCTGGATTCTTCTGCTCGTTCTCGGCGCCATCCATGAGTTCGGGCACGGCCTCACCTGCAAGCACTTTGGCGGCGACGTGCACCAGATGGGATTCCTGCTTATCTATTTCACTCCCGCCTTTTACACGGACACCACCGATATCCTTCTCTTCAAGCGCGGTTCCCAGCGCCAGTGGGTCATCTTCGCCGGCATTTGGATTGAATTGGTTTTGTGTGGACTCTCCGGCGTGGTTTGGTACTTCTCTCCGATTGGCTCGGTATTGAACGACATCGCCTACAAAATGATGCTGCTCAGTGGGATTCAAGGAGCGCTTCTCAATCTCAATCCTTTGATCAAGGCGGACGGCTACTATGCGCTTTCGCAATTCTTGAACATTGACAATCTCCGCGAAGAATCCTTTGCGTTTCTCCGTGCCTGGGCTGAGAAATATTTGCTGCGCCGCGATATTGATCTGCCCCCGGCCAGCAAGCGTCAGCGCCGCATTTTCTTTCTCTTCGGCGTCACCGCCATCTTCTACAGCACTTCTTTGCTCGTACTCGGTATCGTCTTCGCAAAAAATGTTCTAGTCAGCAAACTGGGCGACGAGTGGGGCTACCTGGCCACCCTTGGCGTCATTTATTTTTTCGCGAGAAAAGGAATTCAGCAAGCGTTCCCCGTGGTGCGTGCCTGGCTCCGCCAGAAGAAGGAGGACTATATGGCCTGGAAAATGTCCCGAGCCCAGCAAGCCGGAGCAGTGGGCTTGGCGCTCCTGCTTCTGATTCCGCCGGTATCTTCGTCCGTCACCACCGGCCTGGTGCTGGAGCCGGGAGCATCGGCGCGTGCGCGCGCCGAGGTCCCCGGCCAGATTAAGACGGTGTACGCCAAGCCCGGAGACACCGTGAAGGCCGGACAGGTCCTCGCTCTCCTGCAGAATCCCGAAATCGAGGCTGACGCGGAATCCCTCCGCCAGGAATTGGCCCTCGCCAACAGCAAACTGCGCAATGGTCAGGATCGCTCGGATTTCGACTCAGCCGCCAGCGCCGTGCGCGAGCGCGCTCGCCTCCAACAGGAAGTTGCTGTCGCCGAAAAAAGATTCGCAGCGTTGGAAATTCGCGCGCCTATAGACGGCATCATCGCCAATAGCGATTTCGATCAGAAACCCGGTGCATTTCTTGAGGCTGGCGACGAACTTGCCCGCGTCGTGAATCGCTCCACCATGAAGGCGCGCATTCTCGTGCGTGATTGGGATCTGCAGGACGTTCAGCAGGGCGCCGCCGTCAAAGTGAAGGCCGTTCCCTTTCCCTACCGCACCTACTCCGGCAAGGTGGACCGAATTCTTCCCGCTTCCGCGCTCGATCGCCCCGTAACCCAAACCGAGAATCTCGAACGCTTGGGCCAGCAGCTCACCAATTATTTTGCCGTGGATATGGAGTTGGCCAATCCCGATGGCTCGCTGCGGGAAGGCATGACTGGAACCGCGAAGATTTCTGGTAAGCGTTCTTCCCTGGCGTATCAAGCGGCGCGCGCTACCTGGCGTTGGGCGCGCAGCCAGGCCTGGTAGCGAAATAAATCCTATCAGGCCGTAGCAAAAAAAAGGGTCGCCGTTCCTGGGACGGCGACCCTGGGGGTGTTGCTACCACAATCTCCGATAAGGCGAGGGGCCCAACCGAAGAAGCTTGCGATGTTCCTGAAACGTAATTCCTCAGACTGGGTTCCGGGAACTTGATACCTAGAACCGGATCAAGGGCTTCACGGCCGGCAGATCCGACCGCTTCATCAGCGGCTTCACCGTCCCGGTTTTCTTGCCCTTCACTGGTTTCGAATTCTTGGCCATAACCTGATCTCCCTCGAACTTTTCAATGTGTTCGCCGGAACTGCCAGACTCCAAACAGGACCGCTTCCGGCGAGGTAGCGGCCCTGCTTGTCTTTCTCCGTGCTTTTCTCAGGCCGCGTCGTGTCCATCGGCGCGCTCCTGAAGGTAACGCTCTACCTTACTACCTTCGCCCGATCGCTACCGTCAGCGGTTTGGTCGCTTCCAGCTTCTTCGACTTCTTCAAGGTTTTCTTGGCCATTTTGTTCCCCCTAGTTTGTTTTGTCCTGCTCAACGTCGCGGTATCTATATGCAAAGCGATCGCCAAACTACACCTGCGAAGCAACCGACTGCAACCTGTTCAGATTGTTCGGTTTGCCGTTACCGACGATCCGCACGTGGCCGTCCACGCCTCCGCTCAGTGTTGAATTATTCATCGCGTGTTGAGAATTTCAACGTTCACTGCTCAGCGTTGCAGTTCCGGCCTGCCGCTGTGCCCGAAAAAAAAGGCTGCAACCGTTGTGGCTGCAGCCTCTTGTGTTCTCCGAGAATCCTTGGCCCGCGTGCCGCGGACTTTGCCGGGCGCGCTGCTGACAATAAAACTTGGCCTTACTTCTTGTACCCGAAATTGTTGTGAATTGTTAGCGGCTTGGTTGCTTCCAGCTTCTTCGCTTTCTTCAACGGCTTCTTGGCTTTCTTGGTCATTTTGTTCTCCTCACCTATTTGCCCAGCCGGGCATCGCTGCCCTTATATGCAAAGCGTCCGCCAAAGTCCACTTTCATTTCGTCCGCCACGAAGCCCTCTTTTTATTGGCTTTTGCGCGTTCCCAACATCTTCACGTCCTGCACCGACGCCGTAATCCGTTGAATTCCTCAGCATCTGTTGAGAAATTCAACGCGCGCCTGGCCCCGGCATCGTAGCAGGGGACAGCGTCACCTCAATAGAACCCGTAGCGTGCCGCGGCACCGGCGGGCGCCGCAACGGCAGGGAATGCGTTGAACCTTGATTGGATAACGGTAACTCCAGGTCAGTTCTTCGCCGGCGCGAATCTTGCGGCGGCTGAAAAGGTACAGACGCTGGCGAATGCGCCGCGACACCAGATTAGGTTGGCACGAATGGTTCATCAACTCGGCGCCGCTGCCTTGCTGCCTGCCGTCCACATACAATTTGGGATTGATCCACGCGATGTAGATGTCCTGCGGAGGGCGTATTTTGAATGCCTGCATGAGAGTGAGGCGTTTGCCGGTGTATTCGATGACGCGGCGGCCAGCCGGAATATCTTCCAGCGCAAACACTCCCTGGCGATGCAGCGCCGAGCGCCCGATTCGCATACGAAACCGCGCTGCTTTCGGATTGATCCGGCGCGTCTGCGAGCGAGGCAGTTTCATCCCAATTGCTCCATCACAACTCATACTTCCGGCACAGGTAGTTGAGCCGGTTGCGATCCACGCCGAGCAATTTTGCGGCGTCGGCTTTCACGTGCTTGGTCTGCTCCAGGGCCTCCTGCACCCAGCGCTTTTCGAACGCTTCCATTTCCTTGTCCAGCTTGATCCCGGCGGCGGGCAGGTGGAACCGGTTGCGCTGGTCGCGGCCCACGGACTGCACCATTTCCGCCGGCAGGTCCTTCAGCGTGATGGCGTCGCCATCGGTCATGATCACCAGACGCTGGATGGCATTTTCCAGCTCGCGCACGTTGCCCGGCCATGCGTAGCGCTTCAGCGCGGCCATGGCGTCGTCCGCGATATGCTTCGGCGGAAAGCTGTTCGCCGCGGAATATACGCTCACGAAGTAATCCGCCAGCACCGGAATATCCTCCACTCGCTCGCGCAAGGCCGGCACGAAAATCGGCACCACGTGGATTCGATAGTACAAATCCTCGCGGAAGCGTCCTTGCCGCACCATGTCTTCCAAGTCCTCATTGGTCGCGCTCACCAATCGAAAATCCACCTTAATGGATTTTTTGCCGCCCAGGCGCGTGAGCGAGCGATCCTCCAGCACGCGCAGCAGCTTGCTCTGCAGCAGCGGCGTGAGCGTGGCGATTTCATCCAGGAACAAAGTTCCCTGATGCGCCAGCTCGATGCGGCCTTCTTTTGTGGCCACCGCGCCGGTAAACGCGCCGCGCTCGTAGCCGAACAGTTCGGCTTCCATCAATCCTTCGGGCAGCGCCGCGCAATTCACGCTGACGAACGCGCGATTGCGCCGCGGGCTCTGCTCGTGCAGCGCCTTGGCCACCAGCTCTTTGCCGACGCCGCTTTCGCCGCGGATGATCACGTTCGTCGTGGCGCGCGCCATGCGTTTGATGGAGTCGAACACGTGGCGCATGGCGTCCGTGGCGCCGATCAGATCGCCCAGCGCATTCTTGCGGCTGATTTCCTCGCGCAGGATGCGGTTCTCGCGCTGGATGTGCAATTTTTCGATGGAGCGTTCGAGCAGCAGGCGCAGCACGTCGGTATCAATCGGTTGTATGAAGTAGTCGTAACAGCCGGCGTCAATTACTTTCAGCGCCGTGTCTTTGGTCTGGTCCGTGCTGAGCACGATCACCAGGGTGTCTATGTCACCTCCGGCGAGGCGGCTGAGAAGTTCGGTGCACTCGCGCAGGCCGCCGGATTCCATGGGGAGAGCGAGCAGCAGAACATCCAGACCAGCTTCTTGAAGCAATTTGTAAGCGGCTTCGTAATCTTCGCCCTCCACCACGTCAAAAGTGGAGCGCAGCGCCGCGACGATGCTTGCGCGCATCCGCGCGTCATCATCCACAACCGCAATTTTTGATTTCGGGGCCGCAGGCGTGATGAGCAGTCTCCAGCGGGACTGGCGCGGTGTAGCTCCACCCGGCGCAGCCGGCCAACCCGTGTGGGCGCGATTCTAGGTGTGGTGCGCCCGCATGTCAACGCCGCGTGGTGAATCGAAGGCATCGCAAAAATCGCTGGTGCGGAAAGGCGGCGGTGCGGTTGATCCGGAGATCCGGCTGCTACGGAGCCAAATGACGGAGCACGGCCCTTCGATGCCGAGCGGCGGGATCTCGGGATGAATCGCCCTGTAGGGCGATTCACAAGATTGCCATCCGCGGCGGGCAGGCCTGTGCCACGAAGGGCAAATTTGTATCGAATAGAAAATTGTTTCTCCTTTGTTTTCATTGGAAGGCTCACGAGAATGATGATTTTGTGAGGTTTATTTGTATCGAATAGAAATGGGGTGAGGCAGTGGCGAGTGATGAGTGACAAGTGATAAGTGAAGCGCGACGCGGAGGTGGAGGTGGGACAAATCGTACGGATTAGAAAATGTTTTCTCGTTTGTTGTGAGTGAGTTAGCTCGATTTCTAATAATTTGGTGTAGCGATTAGAAATGCGCGTGGCGGCGGGCGAAAAAGTGGCGCAAACACCAGCGATTAGAAATGCATTCGGTGTTGGTACGGAAGGAGTTAGCTCTGTTTTTAATATTTTTTCACCAGCGATTAGAAAGTCGCGAGTAAGAGGGAGGAGCCGTCGAGCTGCCCTTCGAAGCGGCACTGCCGCTTCTCAGGATGAATGCCCGCCGCGGCGGGCGATTCACGGAAGTGCGAGCAGCGTGGACCATGTATCTCCCTTGTCGAGCCGAAATTAGCGCACGACTGATGATAGCACAGTAGTTACGTTAATTCAAGCGCAAACTGACGGCTTGACACCGCCCACCAGAAATAAGTTCGATTTCCCCCGGGGATTTGATATACAGGCACGTACAGGAACCCGCATATTTGGTTATGTATCGCGCTTTGAGCTAAGGGGCGACGAATGGTTACGTGGCAACGTACCCCAGGAGCGGTTGCGCTGTTAATGTTCGCGGCGACCGCCGGCGTACGGGCCCAGGATTCCGCAGCGCCTTCCAACCCAACAGCTAATTCAGCGCAGCCCGCTAATCCGCCGCAGCAAGAGCAGGGATCGCCAGCGCCAACCGAGGATTCGCAAAGAATTCGCGTCGGTGGGAAGGTTGAGGCTGCGGCCCTGGTCCATCAAGTGGCGCCCATCTATCCGCAGCTGGCGAAGCAAGCGCATATCAGCGGCACCGTCGTACTCCATTGCGTCATCGCCAAAGATGGATCCGTGCAGCAACTTGAATACGTATCTGGGCCACCGCTGCTTTTGAAGTCCGCATGGACGCGGTACGCCAATGGGTCTACAAGCCGACTTTGGTCAATGGCAAAGCTAGGGAAGTGGACACCACCGTCACTGTCGTTTTCACGCTGGGTGACGACGGGAAGAATCCAACCACGGGACAACCGGCGTTAGCGGCGGCTTCGGCGGCGGCTCCTTCCACGCAGAGCCAAAGAGCAAAAGCACCTAACCTTTCGGAGGAGCCCTACGTTTACGAGCAGGTGCGTGGAGCCATGCGGTACGAAAACGACGGCACCGGCACACTCGAAATCAAGGCTCGCATCAAAGTTCAGAGCGGTATGGGGATCGAAAAAGTCGGCCAACTGATTTTCGAATACAGCGCCGCTAATGAGCAGCTGGACATCGTGCGCGTCCAGGTGACTAAGCCGGACGGCCGAACGGTAATTAGCGGGCCGGAAGCAGTACAGGATTTGAGCGCGCCGGTGGCGCTGCAAGCGCCGATGTACAGCGATGCTCGGCAAAAACACGTTACGGTCGCCGGGCTTTCGATTGGCGATACGGTGGACTATGACGTGATCACCACGACGGTGAAGCCCTTGACGCCCGGGCAATTTTGGCAGACCTGGAGATTCATCAGCGACGCTCCCTGCCTCGACGAGCAAGTGGAACTGAATGTTCCGCGCAACCGGTCGCTTAAAATGAAGAGCCCTCCGGACGTATCGCCTGCTTCTCACGTGGAAGGCGACCGCCAGATATACGTCTGGAAGACCACTACCGAGCAGGGCGCAGACACTCCACTTCCGGGGTTCGCAAAGACGAAAGGATTCGATCCGACTACCCTGTTGCGGGGCGCGGTGACTCCGCCTTTCCGCAAGGTCATGTTCAGTACATTCGAAAGCTGGACGCAGGTGGGCGGCTGGTATTCGCAGCTGGAACGTGAGCGTCGCACGCCAACGGGCGAACTGAAAGCGCAAGCGGACGAAATCACGAAAGACGCGACGACCGACGTTGCCAAGACTCAGGCTTTGTATATATGGGTGACACGCAACATCCGCTATGTGAGCCTTTCGTTCGGCGTAGGCCGGTATCAACCGCATTACGCCGAGGAAGTTCTGAAGAACCGCTACGGCGATTGCAAAGACAAGGCGACATTGCTCGACGCTTTGCTGGAGGCGAAGGGGATTCACAGCTCGACGGCCTTGATCAATAGCAAGTTCGACCTTGATCCGGACGTTCCCGCTCCGTCCCAGTTCGATCATGCGATTTCCTACGTCTCGCTGGGAGACAAGGGGATTTGGCTCGACTCGACGGCGCAGGTGGCGCCTTTTGAGTATCTGCTGCCACAACTCCGTGGCAAGGATGCGCTGATTGTTTTTTCGGAGAACGGTGCGGAATTGCGCAAAACTCCCGCGGACCTGCAATTTTCGAAATATTACCGGCTGGATGTTGACGGCAGCGTGACCAAGCGGAATGTAAACGTGCAGATCGCGTTTGAAAGCCGCGGAGATCTGGAGGTTATAGCGCGAGCCGCAGCCCTCAACCTGCCGGCCAACAAACTGGCTGAGGCAATGACCTTGGGCGCGAAACAGTCCTCTGGAAATAGCAACGCTTCCTTCAGTGACCTGAAAGCGGGAGACCCGTTTGACACCACGAAGCCCTTCCGCGTGGAGCTCCGAATGAACGTGGACGTGCCGGAGACCTCCACGACCACTACATCTTCTTCGTCCAAGTTCAGCAAATCTGACGCGAACGACGCACTGAAGCTGTTGCTTCCGGAGCCACCCTCGCCCCCTGGGCCGCTCTCGTTATACGGGCCGAAGGAACTGGTGTTGAAAGTAAATTTAGACATGCCTGACGCGAAGGAGCTCCCCAAATTTCAACCGGCGCACATCACGACGGATTTCGGGCAGTTTGACGCGGCCGGTTCGACGGAAGGTCACGTCGTTGCGGTAGATTTGGATTTGAATATTCGAGTCTCGGAAATCTCGGCGAGCCACGTGCCTCAGTACACTCACTTCCGTGACGACGTCCTGGAAAAGCTGAATAATTTCATGAAGAGCGTGGAGAGCAGTAAGCCAGCGGCAGCTTCGGCAACTTCTGCCGTGTCGGCGTCGTCAGCGGATCCTTCCTCACCTAGCGATGAAGAGGAAGCGCGCCAGTTGTACGCGTCGGGCATGAAGGCGTTTAAGGCGGGCAACTATCACGCGGCGGTGGAATTACTGGAAACTTCCACGGCTCGCGACCCCCATAACAGTTCGGCGTTCAATGATCTGGGCCGTGCATACATGTCACTGAATGAGTTGCCGCAAGCCGTTGTCGCGTTGCGCAAAGCAACGGAGGTCAACCCCGAAGACCCGTACGCCTTCAATAACTTGGGGCTGGCATTGATGCGCCAGAAAAAATTCGATGAAGCGACCACGGCCTTCAAGAAACAGCTTGAAGTGAGTCCAGACGACCGATTTGTTCACCCCAATCTCGGGTTCCTGTACCTGCAAACGAAAGAATACGAGCAGGCAGCGGCCGAGTTCGAGATGGCCGCTAAGGCATCGCCCGACGACGTCACCATCAACGAGCGCCTCGGTCACGCCTACGCCAAAGCGAACCAGGCGGAGAAAGCGATGAAAGCTTTGGATCGCGCGCTGGAACTTTCGCCGGTGCCCTCGATGCAGAACAGCGTGGCATATGAAATGGCGGAAATGAACGTGCATCTCGACCGTGCAGAAGGATTGGTGAAAACGGCAATCGCCACGGTCTCCGCACAGACGAACACGGCTGATCTATCCGAGCTTTCGGTTACCGATACGCGCCGAATGTGCGAGCTCGCCGCGTACTGGGACACGCTAGGGTGGATTAAATTCCAAGAGGGCGACATGCCGCAGGCCGAAAAATTCATCGCGGCGGCGTGGGGACTGTGTGAGTTCACGGAAATTGGCGACCATCTTGGACAGATTTACGAAAAAGAAGGTCGCAAAGCGGACGCGATCGTTCAATATGAGATCACGCTCGGGAAGCTTGTCGTCCCGCCTGAAACGCGGCCGCGCCTGGTCGCGCTGCTTCCGCCAGGCACCGATGTCGACGCGAGAATCAGGAAAGCAAAAGACAAACGCGGCGCTGCAGACGGGATTAAATTCCCTAACCCAGGTCGAGCAGCCGATAACGGAGAGGCATGGTTACTGTTGAAGCCGGGCCCGACTGTGGAAGCCGTTCAATTCATTCTCGGCGGTGATGCCATGAAAGCCACGGCTACTGACATTCGCGCTCTTCATTTCCCGGATACTTTTCCGGATTCTACTCCGGTGACATTGATCCGGCGAGCTTGGGTCACCTGCTCCACTTACACTCATGAATGCCACATCGGACTGATTCCCGCCGACTCGGTTACCTCTCCGAATTAGCGAATTTTCGGGGAAGACACCATCTTTCGATAAATTCTCCAAAGAGCAATCGACACATCGTTGGCAGACCGGCAAAACCCTGGCACTGTCCCGGGGCGTCGCGACAGTTCGGGTAGTTTGCGGTCCCAAGCGACGGCAACGAAAAGCAGATCCCTGCGGGATGACAGCGTTGCGCTGGGATCGCGATGCGGGCACGGAGCGCTGTGGGGCCGCAGCGTCGTTGGAGATGCGGCAACGGCTAGAAGCAGATCCCTGCGGGATGACAACGTGTTTAGTTGGGCGACGGTGCGGACCCGGGGGAAAATTTGGCGCGGGTTACGGGGATTGGTGGCGGGAGGCGGCTTTTATGGCTTTTTCCAGGTCGGTGGCGATGCGGGATTTGGAGATGTAGGCGCGGACGCCGGTTTGTGCGGCGTAGCGGGCGAGGTCCAGGGATTCGAACTGGGTGACGATGAGGATTTCGGAGTTGGGGGAGTCGCGGCGGATGAGCTCGGCGGCGGAGAGGCCGTCCATGGCGGGCATGGAGATATCGAGGAGGGCGTCGAGAAGAATCAGGGGGCGAGGAGGGATTTCCAGCGCTGCCAGGCTTCGTCGCGGGCTTTTTTGTTGGGCTCGGAGGCGTCGGGGGCTTCGCCGGCGCGCATGAAGCCGTGGCCGGCGCCGTCATAGGTGACGGGGTCGTAGGTTTTGCCTGCGGCTTTCATGGCGGCGATTGTGTCGGGGATGGTGGCGTCAATGCGGGCGTCGTTGCCGGCGTAGAAGCCGTAGACGGGCGCCTTGATGCGGGGCATCGCGTCTGTGGCGGGTGGCGAGCCGTAGAAAACAAAAGCTGCGGAAAGATCGCCGCGGTTTGTGGCGAAGCGGAAGCTTTGCGCGCCGCCCCAGCAGAATCCTGCGACATACAATTTGCCGTTGGCGGCGGGCAGCTTGAGTGCGTAGTCCGCGGCGGCGTTCAGATCCGCCGTCACCTGGTCGGGATTCAACTTGCTGACGGCCTCGGTGACACCTGTGGGGAAATCTTTGGTGCGGCCGCCATTGGGCGCCATGCCGCTGAGCAGGTCTGGGGCGACGGCGATGTAACCCGCGGCGGCGAGTTCGTCGGCGAGTTCCTGCGCCCAGTCGCTGAGGCCGAAGATTTCGTGAATGACGAGGACCACGGGACGCTTGTCCTTCGATTCGGGGTAAACGACCAGCGTGTCCACGTTTCGGCCATCGTGTTTTACGGTGACCCACTCGCTGTGGCGCGGCGATTTGTCAATGCGTTCGCGCGCCCAAGGTTGTGACCATTCCTGCGCGGCAATGGTTTGCGCGGCCAGCAAGATTCCCAGCACGAAGATCGTTGTTGCGGCGAATCGCTTCATGGGTCACCTCATCGCGGAATCGACCGAGCTATATTAGTTAGTTGCGCGGGGGAACTGCAACAAGGCGATTCGGGCGAACAAAAGGCGGGTCGGTGTAGGGAAGTTCGCGAGGAACTACGGTGGGAGCATGGCGAATTCGAATTCGCGGGACTATAATGCGGCAAATTCTGGAAGCTCAAGATTGCTTCGCACCCCTGCCTGCGTCCTGAATCTTGAGAAGGAGACGCAAATGAAAAAGTTTTCCGCGCTTTTTCTTCTGGCATGTCTGGTGGTGTGTTTCGCAACGCGTCCAGCTGTCGCGCATAATAATGACAAGAAGCCGGACATTTTGGTGGATGACGACAAAGTGCAATGCCCGACGGCTGCGTACACCACGATTCAAGCTGCGGTGAACGCGGCAAAATCCGGAGATGTGATTCGCGTGTGCGCCGGGACTTATCCCGAGCAAGTGGTGATTGGCAAATCGTTGAGTGTGGAAGCGGACAACGGCGTGATTGTGATTCCCAGCAATGTGGTGGGGAATGCGGGGAGTTCGTCGAGCGGCGATACGATCGCGGCGATTATTCTGGTGCAGAATGCGGAAGACGTGGAGCTGGAGGGCCTGATTGTGGATGGCAGCGCGAATGGACTGACGGGATGTGGTCCGACGTTGATTGGAATTTTGTACCAGGACTCTTCGGGCTCGATTGAACACAATGCGGTGCGACACGTGCGGCTGGCAGACAGCTTGCAGGGGTGCCAGAGTGGCCTGGCGATTGACGTGGAGAGCAGCAGCAGCGGGCAATCGAACGTGACGATCGCGGACAACAGTGTGGACGGATATCAGAAAAATGGAATTACGGCGGACGAGGCTGGGACGGAGGTGTTTGTCAGCGATAACGCGGTGACGGGCTTGGGGCCGACAATGGGTGCGGCGCAGAACGGGATCCAAATTGGATTCGGCGCGCAGGGGCGAGTGACAAATAATGTGGTGGCGGACAATATTTATTCGCCGTGCGAATCCACGACGAACTGCCCGTCGAATGCTACGGGGATATTGATTTACCAGTCTGACGGAGTTCGCGTGGAACGCAACACGGTGGGATCAAGCCAGGTGGGAATTTTTATTGCGGCAAACAAGGGCAAGATCGAAGAGAACACCGTGTTTCATTCCGTGGCGCTGGATGGAATAGCGCTGGTGGGCAACGGCAATTCGGTGAGTTCCAATGACATCAGCGGCAGCGATGACGCTGCTGTGTATATTCAAGGCAACAACAACACGGTGTTCGAGAATGAATTCACGGGAGCGGCATTCGGGATATTCAAGATAGCGGGATCGACCGGAACGAATCATCACGGCAACCAGTACCATGCGACAGTGGTGCGCGTGCAAGATCCAGCGGCGACGAAGAGCTTGACGCCATCGCCAGCGCGATAGGGGATTTCTTCGCAAGATAGTTGGTCCGAGTTGCGCCTATGTAGCGAGTGCCGCATTCGTTCGGCGCTTGCGTGATCGCTTGCGGCGACAACTTTTCCATAACTATTACGCTGGCGGCCGTGGTGAGACACGTGACGAGGTTTTGCTATCGGTGTGCGGGTGATGTTAGAAATGTGTGGCGCGCGCGGTGTTGAAAGCGGATGACGTTTGGAACGGCGCGCCGTGGCGTCGGATGTCGCAGGACTGGATTGCTAACGCCGCCCACAGGAAACCCGCAGAAAAAAACTAGCAGCGGAGGACGCATGGGGAAATCGCGCAGGGAATTTTTGACTGAGGCATCGGTGGGGCTGCTGGGTGCGGCGGCGGCGTCATTGCAGGCGCAGAAGCAGAAGCCTGCCACGCAGGCGCCAGCAGCGGCGGCCGCGGCGGAGCAACCGGGCACGCCGTCCGCGTTCGGCACTGCTCCGGCGGTGGGGCCGGAGGTATCGCCAGGGACGTTTGCCGAAGCGGAAAAGCTGGTGCGCGTGGAATTGACCGCGGCGGAGCGCGCGCAGGCAGCGGGCAACTGGCGCAATTCCATGGCGGCGCTTTACGAACGGCGCACCGGGCCGCGCAAGGTTGCGCTGGAGGCGACACTTTCGCCGGCGTCGCGGTGGGATCCGATGCTGCCCGGGATGAAGGCGCGGCCGGAGCGCGATTTATTTATTCGCAGCAAGAACGATGCGGGTGCTTTGCCGGCGCGCGACGAAGACATCGCGTTTGCTTCGGTGGCGCAGCTTTCGCGTTGGGTGGAAGCGCGGCAACTCAGCTCGGAGCGGCTGACGCATATTTATCTGGAGCGGATCGAGCGCTTCAATCCCCAGTTGCGCTGCGTGATCACGGTGACGCGCGAGCTGGCGCTGCAGCAGGCGAAACAGGCCGACGCGGAAATCGCGGCGGGGAAATATCGCGGGCCGTTGCACGGCATCCCGTGGGGCGGCAAAGACTTGCTGGACACGGCAGGAATTGCGACGACTTATGGGGCCGAACCTTTTCGCAACCGCGTGCCGGCGAAAAACTCGGCGGTGGTGCAGCGTCTGCACGATGCCGGCGCGGTGTTGGTTGCGAAGCTGAGCCTGGGCGCGCTGGCGCTCAACGACATTTGGTTCGGCGGACAGACGATGAACCCGTGGCTGCTGGAGGAGGGCGCGTCGGGGTCCAGCGCAGGGCCGGGCTCGGCCACCGCCGCGGGACTGGTGGGTTTTTCGGTGGGGAGCGAGACGGGCGGGAGCATCGTCAGCCCCAGCATGCGCTGCGGGGTGACCGGACTGCGGCCCACGTACGGGCGAGTGGCGCGCACGGGGGCGATGACGCTGTGCTGGTCGCTGGACAAGCTCGGGCCCATGACGCGCAGCGTGGAAGACGCGATGCTGGTGCTGCAGGCGATCACAGGTCCGGATGCCGGGGATTTGGACAGCGTTCCAAGCAAGCTGGATTTCGATGCGGGTGCGAGCGTGCAAGGGCTGCGCGTGGGATATTTTCCTGCGTGGATGAACGGCAAGGGTTCGACGGATGTGGATCGGGCGGCGCTGGAGACCGTGAAGAAGGTGGGCATGATTCCGGTGGAGGTGGCTATACCGAACTGGCCATACGACTCGCTGGAGCTAATTTTGTTCGCCGAGGCGGGCGCTGCGTTTGAGGAAATTACGCTGGATCACGAACTGGATCAGCTGAAAATGCAGGTGCCTGACGCGTGGCCCAATTCGTTCCGCCAGGCGCGCTTTCTTTCGGCGGTGGATTTCGTGCAGGCGGACCGGCTGCGGCGGAAAGTGGCGATGGAGATGGAGCGCGTGTTCACCGAGGTGGATTTGCTGCTGGTGCCTTCGTTGCGCGACGAGATGCTGACGATTACCAATTTTACGGGGCATCCTTCGCTGACGCTGCGCGCGGGATTTGTGCAGGTTTCGCAGGCGCGGAGCGACTGGGCGCCTGATCCGAAGAACCCGCTGCCCAAATTTTCGCCGCCGCGGCGTGTGCCGCACGGCGTCACGCTGATCGGGCGGCTGTTCGATGAAGGCACGGTGGGGAGCGCGGGGCTGGCTCTGGAGCAGAGCTTCAACGTGGTGGGCGAAAGGCCGGCCGGGTTCTGAGCCGCTGAGGGCCGCGCGGGCTGCTACCTGTCCGCCTGACCAGTAGCTTTTCGCGCTGCTTTTTCTTTATGGTACTCCTGAGTGCGAGCTGACCTGCGAGGCAGCGAGCGCAACCTTCCGGCCCATCCAGCCGACCGGGTACATTGGGAGGTGCCAGGATGAAAGAAAGCGACGCGCTGATCCAGTTTAAGGATGGAATCGAGCTTCTGAAGAATGGGTACGCGAAGAACGCGCTGCCCCACCTGCGCCAAGCGGTAGAAAGCGAGAGCCAAAACCCCTATTACCTTTCGTTTTTCGGTTTAGCGATGGCGCGCGCGGAGAAGAATTGGGCTCAAGCCACGCACCTGTGCGAGACCGCATTACAACTGAAGGGAAAAGAGCCGCAATTCCACCTGAATCTGGCGGAGGTTTACGTGGCGGCGGGAAAACGCGCCAGCGCGATTGCCACACTGGAGCGAGCCATCGAAAATTTCGGGCGGACTCCGCGACTGATCAAGGCGCGCAGCCGGATCGAGAAGCGCCAGGCGCCGGTGCTGCCATTCCTGAAACGGGAAAACCCATTGAACAAGAGCCTGGGCAAACTGCGGCATCGCGCTGCAAAGCGTGTGGTTAACTCCTGATTCCAGCGGGAGCCTTCAGGCGGTTAGCGGTTCGAATTTGAGTTCTGGTACTCCCAGAATCACGCAGACTTCCTTCATGGTGCGGACAACGTGGAGGCTGGGGCGCGTATCCTGCCCTTGCAGCTCAAACATGCGCGCCAACCCGAAAATTTGTGGTGTATCTGCGACGATGAAGCGGGGGCGGTTCGGGTCGGAGACCACTGGAGGAAGGCTGGCGAGGTGCCGGACGGTCTCGGGGGCGACATCAAAGGAAGTTACGGTCAGAAAATCAGTAACGGCGGCGCGTGGATCCATCCGTGCGACGTATTCTTTAGAGGCGGAGTAGAAATCCTTTATAAGCTGGTCGGTTACGGCGCCCTCAATGCGGCCTAGCAACACACGGTTCGCCGTGTCGAACTCGAAGTGATACGGCACAGAGGATGCCTCCCAAGCCTAAAAACAGATGCGCCGATAATCGCATTCGTGCAAGCAAAGCGCAACCGAGTTGGCCCCAGTTAACGGCTTGCAGGGCCCGGATTTGCCGGCGTAGCGCTCGCGCCGGTTTACCATTCGATGCGCGGGCCGCCTCTGGCGCACCGTCGCCTGGGAGCGGCCCTGATTCTTCCAAAATTCACAGGGTGATAGCCACATTGACGTGGTTGCGCGACTTTGCTATGTTCCGTATAGATTTTTGCGGAGAGTACCCGTGAAACGTCGCGCGATCCGAGCAACACAAGCCTCCCATAAGAGTCATAAACTACTGAAAAAGAAGACGATAAAGGCTAGCGCCAAGGCGAAAGCCGTCGTGCTTCCTCCGGATCCAGACGCTCCCGCCAAGCAGGCGCAACTGAAATTCTACGAAGAAGCCCTTAAGTACTTTCAGCAGCAGAAGTTCCAGAAGGCGAAGCAATCACTAGAGAGAGTGCTGGAAGGCCCCAGCAAAGAGCTGGGTGACCGCGCCCAAATGCATATCCGCATTTGCGAACAGCGCATTTCGCGGCCTCCGGTTCCGGCACTGAAGTCCGCCGAGGAGCACTACACACAGGGCGTGGCGCTGATGAACCTGGGGCGCTGGGACGAAGCGCGTGAGCATCTGGATCGCGCGCGCAAGTCCGCGCCGAAAGCGGACCACATCGTGTACGCGATGGCCGCGCTGGATTGCCTGACCGGCGAAGCGGAATCGGCGATGCAGAATTTGAAGGTAGCGATCCAACTCCGCCCGGAAAATCGCTATCACGCGCGCAACGACGAAGATTTCGCATTTCTGCAGGAAGACCCGCGCTTTACTGAATTGCTGTACCCGGAGAGAGACGGTTCGGCAGGCTGAGTGGCGCGACCTCAATCAGAACATCGTGGTCTGGAAATTCGGCCAGTACGTCGTGGCGTGAAACGATCCGTTGCAAATCATCGTAAAAATTTATTGCGCCGCCCGCGGGTGAAAATCTCTTCGTGAAAAACGCATCGCAACTGCGAACCCGGCCCGTACGCATTGTGGCGCTGGGCGGCGGCACAGGACTTTCCACGGTGCTGCGCGGGCTGAAAGAATACGTGGCCACGCGCAAGAAAGAGCGCAAGCCGCTGCCCATTGCTGATCTGGCTGCGGTGGTTACGGTTACCGACGATGGCGGCAGCTCCGGGCGGCTGCGCCGGGAATATCGGGTGCTTCCTCCCGGCGATATAAGAAATTGCCTGGTGGCGCTTTCCAAGGACGAGCACCTGCTGGGCAAGCTGTTTCAGTATCGTTTTCCGGCGGGCCGCGGGCTGGCGGGCCATAGCTTCGGCAATTTGTTTCTGACGGCGCTGACCAATGTGACGGGCGATTTTCCGCGAGCGGTGCGCGTGTCCTCACAAGTGCTGGCGATTCGCGGCAGAATTTTTCCATCCACGGCGCAGAACGTGACGCTGGAGGCCGAGCTGGAAGACGGAACGATCGTTCGCGGCGAGACCAAGATATCGAGTTCGCGCAAAAGAATCCGGCGCGTGCGGCTGGTGCCGCGCCGCGTGCGTCCGCTGCCGGAAGTGCTGGCAGCGATACGAGAGGCCGACCTGGTGCTGGTGGGACCGGGCTCGCTTTATACCAGCATCATTCCCAACCTGCTGGTGCAGCAAGTGAGCGAGACGATCGCGAATTCGCGCGCGGTGTGCGTGTACATCGCGAACCTGATGACGCAACCGGGCGAAACGCAGCACTATACGGTGGCCGACCATGTGCGGGCGATCTACGAGCACAGCCGCAAGGGCCTGTTCGATTACGTGGTGGTGAATCGCAAGCCGGTGCCGCCGCGGCTGCTGCGGCGCTATCGGGCGCAGGGCGCGGAACCGGTGCAAGGCTCACTGACGGAGTTGCGGCGCATGGGCCTGCGGTACGTCACAGGGGATTTGCTGCATCATAATCGGGTGGTGCGGCACGATCAGGCGCGCCTGACGCGACTGCTGCTCGAAGAGTTTGTGAAGCGCCACACGAAGAAGTGAAGCAGAAGTTGGCGGACGGATAATCCCGGCGATGTCCTGGCAAGGTACCTAATCCGGAGGCAACGATGCGGGCAAACCGTTGGAACCGGGCCACGCTGTTCGCGCTGGTGATGTTCGCGCTGCCGATGATGGCTGCGGCGAGCGGAAGCGCTGGAGCGCAGACAACCTCCGCTGCGGGCGACGATTACGCGCGACTGAGCGCGCCAAAGCCGTGGAGCTGGCGAAACAGCACAGTTGGCTTGATGCACTGCCTCTCTTTGAAGACCTCGCCGCGAAAAATCCCAAAGACGCTTATGTGCTGGAAGGCTCAGCGCAATCCCTGATCGCTCACTCCGTGACGCTGCAGGATCCGGAGGCCGCAGGGAAAGACCGGCTCCGCGCCAAGGCTCTGCTGGAGACGGCACAGCAGCTGGGAGACCACAGCCAGTTGGCCGAGAATCTGCTCGACACGCTGAAGAATTTGCCGAAGAGCGGCGAAGTGATGTACGCGGAAATCGCGACGTGAACGCGGCGATGAAAGCGGGCGAGGCGGCGTTCGCGAAGAAGGATTTCGACGAAGCAAAAAAATATAGATCAAGAACTATTCGCACGCGCTGGAGCTGGATGCTTGGCCCAAATCCTA
The DNA here is from genome assembly GCA_963742475.1 of uncultured Acidobacteriota bacterium. GTDB lineage: Bacteria > Acidobacteriota > Terriglobia > Acidiferrales > UBA7541 > Palsa-295. The sequence goes on from CAVULY010000002.1 coordinate 479,825, forward strand.
CTGGGCGGCGTTGTTTCGGCGGGGATTTCGTGCCGCGGGGATCGTACTTGCGCGGGAAGTTCGCAGGCGGGTGAATGGAATAACGCAGGAAAATTTCCGCAGGCGGGTGAATGGTGCCGCGCGGCGCAGATCGATGGCGCGGACACGCTGAGACGGCGTATCGCTACCACGCGGACTGCTCAGCCTGAAGCAGGCGGAGGTTTACGTGGCGGCGGGAAAACGCGCCAGCGCGATCGCTACACTGGAGCGAGCCATCGAAGATTGTCGGGCGGACTCCGCGACTGATTAAGGCGCGCAGCCGGATCGAGAAGCGCCAGGCGCCGGTGCTGCCATTCCTGAAACGGGAAAACCCATTGAACAAGAGCCTGGGCAAACTGCGGCACCGCGCTGCGAAGCGTGCGGTTAACTCCTGATTCCAGCGGGAGCCTTCAGGCGGTTAGTGGTTCGAATTTGAATTCTGGTACTCCCAGAATCACGCAAACTTCCTTCATGGTGCGGACAACGTGGAGGCTGGGGCGCGTATCCTGCCCTTGCAGCTCAAACATGCGCGCCAGCCCGAAAATTTGTGGTGTATCTGCGACGATGAAGCGGGGGCGGTTCGGGTCGGAGACCACGGGAGGCAGGCTGGCGAGGTGCCGGACGGTCTCGGGGGCGACATCAAAGGAAGTCACGGTCAGAAAATCCGTGACGGCGGCGCGTGGATCCATCCGTGCGACGTATTCTTTAGAGGCGGAGTAGAAATCCTTTATAAGCTGGTCGGTTACGGCGCCCTCAATGCGGCCTAGCAACACACGGTTCGCCGTGTCGAACTCGAAGTGATACGGCACAGAGGATGCCTCCCAAGCCTAAAAACAGATGCGCCGATAATCGCATTCGTGCAAGCAAAGCGCAACCGAGTTGGCCCCAGTTAACGGCTTGCAGGGCCCGGATTTGCCGGCGTAGCGCTCGCGCCGGTTTACCATTCGATGCGCGGGCCGCCTCTGGCGCACCGTCGCCGGCGAGAGGCCCTGATTCTTCCAAAATTCACAGGGTGATAGCCACATTGACGTGGTTGCGCGACTTTGCTATGTTCCGTATAGATTTTTGCGGAGAGTACCCGTGAAACGTCGCGCGATCCGAGCAACACAAGCCTCCCATAAGAGTCATAAACTACTGAAAAAGAAGACGATAAAGGCTAGCGCCAAGGCGAAAGCCGTCGTGCTTCCGCCGGATCCAGACGCTCCCGCCAAGCAGGCGCAACTGAAATTCTACGAAGAAGCCCTTAAGTACTTTCAGCAGCAGAAGTTCCAGAAGGCGAAGCAATCACTAGAGAGAGTGCTGGAAGGCCCCAGCAAAGAGCTGGGTGACCGCGCCCAAATGCATATCCGCATTTGCGAACAGCGCATTTCGCGGCCTCCGGTTCCGGCACTGAAGTCCGCCGAGGAGCACTACACACAGGGCGTGGCGCTGATGAACCTGGGGCGCTGGGACGAAGCGCGTGAGCATCTGGATCGCGCGCGCAAGTCCGCGCCGAAAGCGGACCACATCGTGTACGCGATGGCCGCGCTGGATTGCCTGACCGGCGAAGCGGAATCGGCGATGCAGAATTTGAAGGTAGCGATCCAACTCCGCCCGGAGAATCGCTATCACGCGCGCAACGACGAAGATTTCGCATTTCTGCAGGAAGACCCGCGCTTTACTGAATTGCTGTACCCGGAGCGAGACGGTTCGGCAGGCTGAGTGGCGCGACCTCAATCAGAACATCGTGGTCTGGAAATTCGGCCAGTACGTCGTGGCGTGAAACGATCCGTTGCAAATCATCGTAAAAATTTATTGCGCCGCCCGCGGGTGAAAATCTCTTCGTGAAAAACGCATCGCAACTGCGAACCCGGCCCGTACGCATTGTGGCGCTGGGCGGCGGCACAGGACTTTCCACGGTGCTGCGCGGGCTGAAAGAATACGTGGCCACGCGCAAGAAATCGCGCACGCCGCTGCCCATTGCTGATCTGGCTGCGGTGGTTACGGTTACCGACGATGGCGGCAGCTCCGGGCGGCTGCGCCGGGAATATCGGGTGCTTCCTCCCGGCGATATAAGAAATTGCATGGTGGCGCTTTCGAAGGATGAGCACCTGCTGGGCAAGCTGTTTCAGTATCGCTTTCCGGCGGGCCGCGGGCTGGCGGGCCATAGCTTCGGCAATTTGTTTCTGACGGCGCTGACCAATGTTACGGGAGATTTTCCGCGAGCGGTGCGCGTCTCCTCACAAGTGCTGGCGATTCGCGGCAGGATTTTTCCATCCACGGCGCAGAATGTGACGCTGGAGGCCGAGCTGGAAGACGGCACAATCGTTCGCGGCGAGACCAAGATATCGCGTTCGCGCAAGAGAATCCGGCGCGTGCGGCTGGTGCCGCGCCGCGTGCGTCCGCTGCCGGAAGTGCTGGCAGCGATACGAGAGGCCGACCTGGTGCTGGTGGGACCGGGCTCGCTTTATACCAGCATCATTCCGAACCTGCTGGTGGAGCAAGTAAGCGAGACGATCGCAAATTCGCGCGCGGTGTGCGTGTACATCGCGAACCTGATGACGCAACCGGGCGAAACGCAGCACTATACGGTGGCCGACCATGTGCGGGCGATCTACGAGCACAGCCGCAAGGGCCTGTTCGATTACGTGGTGGTGAATCGCAAGCCGGTGCCGCCGCGGCTGCTGCGGCGCTATCGGGCGCAGGGCGCGGAACCGGTGCAAGGCTCACTGACGGAGTTGCGGCGCATGGGCCTGCGTTACGTTACGGGGGATTTGCTGCATCATAATCGGGTGGTGCGGCACGATCAGAGCGCGGCTGACGCGACTGCTGCTCGATGAGTTTGTGAAGCGCCAGACAAGCACGTGAAGCAGACGGCCGCAGGCTGCGTCACATATTGAAGCAGTAGAGCAGGAAGCGGGTGAGAAACAAATCCGCGACGAGCACGGCGAGCGAGGCGACCACGAAGGCCATAATTGTGGCGCGGCCCACACCCGCTGTGCCGCCTTTCACGCGTAATCCCTGATAACAACCCACGGTCGCGACCAGAAATCCGAAGACCACTGGCTTGGAGAAACCGATCACCAGGTCGCCGACAGCCAGGGCCTTGATGGCGCGAGTCCAGAACTGCTCGGCGTCAATCTGTAGAGTGATGCTGGCGACCAGGAATCCGCCGAGCAGGCCCGCGCAATCTCCGACGGCCACCAGCAACGGCATGATAATCACCGTCGCCAGCACGCGCGGCGTCACCAGCTTGCGTATGGGATCAATGCCCAGCCCGCGCATCGCGTCCACTTGTTCGGTGACGAGCATGGAGCCCAACTGGGAAGCCATTCCGGTGGCGTTGCGGCCGGCGACAAGCAGAGCGGTGAACACGGGACCGAGTTCGCGGAGCAGCGAGAGGGAAAGCGCGTCTCCGGTCAATACGGTTTCTCCGAAACGCCTGAACTGCGACGCAGCATTCAAGACGATGACGCCGCCGACGCAAGCCAGCGCCACCATGATAATCGGTAACGAACCCACGCCAATCTGGTCCATCTGTTCCACCAAGTCGGCAGAATAACGCGTGGTGCTGAAGGCGACCCGCATGGCCTGAAAAGCCATCAAGGAGTAGTCCTGCAGATAATAAATCGGCATCTTCAGCGCGTTCCGCACGAACGAGGATTGCGAAGTCGAATTCAAATTCACTTCCTCCGTCACAGTCGCCACCGCCAGCTGGATTTGCAGCGCTTACCAGAATCCCCGAACAGGAGGCATACACCAGGATGGGCCGGTCCACAAGGCGGCGATGCTGATCCCGGTTCTTTCATGCGGGCAGGCTCGCCGGTTCGTGGAATGAACGGCGGACGGTCCGCAGGTGGAAAATCCCCGGCAGAAGGCAAAACCCCGCGAGTTTCAGAAACTGTCTGCAAGCGTCGGCCATGAACACGTGGCTGGCAGTATCCGATAAACGTGTTTGCGGGACAAATGGAAATCGGCGGCATTTCCATTCCGGAGATAAAGGCGTGTCCGTAGAAATACCGAGCGGACTGCCGGCGCTTTCCAGGAATTAAGCGGAATCCCGGTGCGGGCCGAAATTCAATCGCCGCTCGCGGGCGGGGCGAGAGGTTCGGCGGCGTGAACACGCGTGGGAAACACCGCATTATAGGTGTGGGACACCAAGCCAAGCTGCTTGAAGAGCCATATGGTGTACCAGTTGAGATCAATTTCATACCACTTGAACCCGTGGCGGGCCGAAACCGGGTGGGCGTGATGGTTGTTGTGCCAGCCATCTCCGAAACTCACGAGCGCGATCCACCAGTTGTTGGTGGAGGTATCGCGCGTCGCAAAGCGTCGCGAACCCCAAATGTGCCCGGCGGAATTGACGATCCAGGTGGAATGCAGTCCTACAACCGTGCGCAGGAAACTGCCCCACAGCACGAGGCGGAATCCACCGATGGCGTACAAGACGATTCCAAGGATAAGGCTGGGCAGCAGATGATATTTGGTGAGCCAGACGTGAACTTTGTCTTCGGCCAGATCGGGGACGTAGCGTTTCAATGAGGCCACGTCCTGGCGCAACGCGTTGCCAACTAAAATCCAACCCGCATGCGACCACCACTTGCCGTCGCGCGGGGAGTGCGGATCACCATCCTTGTCCGCGAATTGGTGATGCTTACGATGCGTGCAGACCCACAGGAGCGGGCCGCCTTCCAAGGCGGTGACGCCGCAAATCGTAAGAAAGTATTCGAACCACTTGGGTGTGACGAAAGAGCGATGGGTGAGCAGCCGGTGATAGCAGATGCCGAGCCCCAAGCCACCGGTAATCCAGTACAGAAAAAACGCGACGAACAGCCCTGTCCAACTGAAAAAGAAAAGCGCCGCTACCGCGCCCACGTGAAACATCGTGAGGACCGGCACGATCGCCCAGTTCAACCGTTTTTCATCCGGCGGATTGTCTCGCGGACCGTCGAACGGCAACTCCTGCATAGACACTAAACCCTCCCGGACGATGCTACGAGTTCAGGCGAAAGATAGATGTTCAAAAGTGCACACACGTAGTTTTCTGAGAAAAAGGCGCATGCCCGGAATGCCGCAGGCGCAGCGCATCATGCGAATTCATCAGACAGTCTTGCAAACGGCTAGTGCGTTAGCTTTGCTTTACCGCGTGAAATCTCTGTAGCTCAAGGATGCAAGATACTGGTCAGGCCTGGCCGGAGGTTCAACCAAGCTGAATAGTCTCATTGGCGAAGGCAAGTAGCCAGTGTCATAAATAACAGTCCATTTACAGGGGGCAAAAACAAAATGCTTTTGTTGCGCGGTTGTCCGCAGGTTCGTATACTGGCCGACGCTGCCTGGACGGTTTGCGGGCGGCAAGGCAGCTGGCAGGGACACGCGCCTGAATCGTCATAATAAGAATTCCCATTGCCTGGCGAGCAGCACAGAGAACGGTTGCGCACTTTGTGGAGGATGTTATGTCCGCGGTAACCCACGACGAATTGAATGTGTACAAATCCGCGGAAGCGCGTTTTGAGATCGCGGCGAAGAAGCTGAACCTGGAAGAAGGAATTTACAGTTACCTGAAATATCCGAGCAAGGAAATCACGGTTTATATACCGGTAGCGCGCGACAGCGGCAGAATTGAAGTTTTCACCGGCTACCGGGTGCTGCACTCTTCGATACGCGGTCCCGGCAAGGGCGGAATTCGTTTCGCCCCGGACGTTACCCTTGATGAAGTGCGCGCGCTGGCCGCCTGGATGACCTGGAAATGCGCGGTAGTGAACATTCCATTCGGCGGGGCCAAGGGCGGAGTAATCTGCGATCCCAACAAGCTATCCAAGACGGAACTGGAACGCATCACGCGGCGCTACACGGCGGAGCTGAGCGAGTGGTTCGGTCCTGAGCGCGACGTGCCCGCTCCGGACATCGGCACGAACGAACAGACGATGGCGTGGGTGATGGACACGTACTCGATGCACGTGCGGCAGGCCACCACGGCCGTGGTTACGGGCAAACCGCTGGAACTGGGCGGTTCGCAAGGCCGCAAGGAAGCCACCGGGCGCGGGCTGATGATGTGCTGCAACAACGCGCTGGCGAAACTGAAGATGAAGCGCGAGGGCTGCCGCGTGATTATTCAAGGATTCGGCAACGTGGGCTCGCAGGCGGCGATACTGATGCACGAGGCAGGGTACAAGATTATTGGTGTCGCGGATATCCACGGCGGCCTTTACAATGATAAGGGATTCGACGTACCGAAGCTGGTGGATTGGGTGTACGGGCAACGGAAACCGTTGCCGGAATTTCCGGGCGGAGGCGACAAGCAGACCGCGCAGGAAGTTCTGTTCCATCCCACGGAAATTCTGGTGCCCGCGGCCACCGAGAATCAGATCACTTCGGGGAACGCCGAGCGCGTGGATTGCAAGATTCTGTGCGAAGGCGCGAACGGGCCGACCACCGCGCACGCCGACAAGATTATCGAGGATAAAGGGATATTCATCATCCCCGACATCCTGGGCAACGCCGGAGGCGTGACGGTCAGCTACTTTGAATGGGTGCAGGACCGCCAGGGGTTCTTCTGGCGGGAAAGGGAAGTGAACGAAAGATTGCAAGATGTGATGGACCAAAGCTTCGAACAGGTGGTAAGGTACGCCGAAACGCATGGGGTAAATAACCGCATCGCGGCCTATATCGTCGCGATTGACCGGGTGGCCCGAGCGTTGAAGCTACGCGGGATTTACGCCTAGCTGGCTGGCAGGCCGAGTTCTTCGAGGAGGAACCGTGTTTCCTGAATCGATTCTGCCCGGAGCACTGAAGAGCGAAGACGAACACCGCCGCGACATGTGCGCGGTGGGCCGCTGGATCTACGATCGCGGCTATGTGGCGTCCATGGACGGCAATCTTTCGGTGCGCCTGGATCCGCGGCACATTCTTACTTCGCCAACGGGGCTGTGCAAGGGCATGATGACGCCGGAAGACATGGTGATCACGGATCTGGAAGGAAAAAAGATTTCGGGCCGGCGCAATCCCTCCTCTGAACTGGGCATGCACCTGATGATTTACCAGCACCGTTCGGACGTGAACGCGGTGTGCCACGCGCATCCCCCGGCCGCGACGGGTTACGCTGCCGCGGGCGTTCCGCTGAATAAAGCGCTGCTGTGTGAATTGATCCTCTCGCTGGGCTGCGTTCCGGTGGCGCCCTACGGCACGCCGGGAACTCCGGAATTGGCGGACAGCATCGCGCCGTTCGTGGATGGTTACGACGCGATCTTGCTGGCGAATCACGGAGTGGTGAGCTACGGCCAGGATTTGATGACCGCGTTCTTCCGCATGGAAACCACCGAACATTTCGCGCGCGTTGCGCTGGTGACCGAGATGCTCGGCAAGCAAGTGCTGCTTTCCAGCAACGACGTGCAGAAGCTGGTGGCCGCGCGCGCCCGCTACGGTTTGCAGACCGCTCCGAACGCCGGGCCGGAATTTCCGGTGACATCGGAAACCGCCGGCACCACGGAACGCATCACCTTGACGCGCCGCGAGCTGGAAGCGCTGGTGGAAGAAGCCGTGAAGAACGATCGCGCGCGAAAGTAGCTTTTGCGGACGCTCGCGATTTATTGCACGCGCTCGTGGGAATATCCTGCTGCGTCCAGCGCCGCCTTCAACTCCGCGATGTGTTCCGGACCGCGCGTTTCCATGGTGATGTCAATCGCCGTATCCCCTAAGACCACTCCGTAGTAAGAGCGATTGAAACTCGTTTCCACGATATTCACTTTGTGTTCGGCAATCACCGTGGAAAGCCGCACCAGCGCACCGGGATGGTCGGGAAGATGGATGCGCAGGCGGACCAGGCGGCCGTCTTTCACCAAGCCGCGCTCGATGATGCGCGCCAGCAGCGTGACGTCAATATTTCCGGCGGAAATCAGCACGCCAACTTTTTTCCCGGCAAGCGCGGTCTTGCGATTCAATACGGCCGCGGCGGCCACTGCGCCCGCGCCTTCGGTGAGCGTCTTTTCCTTTTCCAGCAGCAGCAGGATGGCGTTGGCAATTTCTTCCTCGTCCACGGTGACGATCTCGTCCACGTATTTCCGCACCAGCGGCAGGGTGTGCACGCCCGCGGCGCGGACGGCGATGCCGTCGGCGATGGTTTTTTCTGCCGGCAGAGTGACGATGGAGTTTTGCTCGACGGCTGCTTTCATGGACGGCAACTTGGAGGTTTGCACGCCGATCACTTTAATTGTGGGTTTCATTTCCTTCATGGCGCAGGCCACGCCGGCGATCAAACCGCCGCCGCCGATGGGAATCACCACGGCGTGCAGGTCGGCCACCTGCTGGAGCATTTCGATGCCCAGCGTGCCCTGGCCGGCGATCACCGCCTCATCGTCGAAAGGATGGATGAAGGTGAGGCCTTGTTCGGCGCAGCGGCGCAGAGCTTCCTGGCAAGCTTCGTCATAATTCGCGCCGAATAAAATCACCTCGGCGCCATGGCCGCGGGTGGCCGAAACTTTTACCAGCGGAGTGGTGAGCGGCATCACGATTTGCGAAGCGATCCCGCGTTTGGTGGCGTGATAAGCCACCGCCTGCGCGTGATTGCCCGCTGAAGCCGCGATTACTCCGCGCCGCCGTTCGTCCGGGGTCAGCAGCAGAATGCGGTTCAGCGCGCCGCGTTCCTTGAACGAGCCGGTCATCTGCAAATTTTCCAATTTCAAGTAGAGCGAGTTTCCGGTGAGCTGCGAAAAAGTTTCGGAGCGCATGAAGGGCGAGACGTAGATCGAATTGCCGATGCGCTTCGCGGCCTGCTGGATCGTTTTCAGTGTGACCGTAGTGCCGGGCCCTTGCGTTTGTTTGGCGCTAGCCTTCATTTTTTGTCCCCTAAAAAACGTAAAGGCCGTTGCCCTTTCCGGGTAACGGCCTGTGGCGCGTGAAACGGGAAGCTGGGCGCCGGCCGTTATCCGCTTTTAATAATAGGAATAATTCGCGCAATAGCTGCGGCGGGCGCGAAAGGCGCGCGGAAAATCGAAGACCCGGGCTGTGCTTGAAACTTCATTGGCAGAACTACGGATATCACGGCTGCTGCGAGCGTGGCAAACAAAAAGATGGCAGAACGCCTCAATGCGGCATCAAGAGCGGTAAGAATACGGAAGGACGCGCGGTGCGCCGGCGCCAGCGGAGCAAAAAAAACGGCGGGCAACAATCGCTTGCGCGAACGCTGCCCGCCGGTTGTTACGGGGAATGGCTACTCGGAGATTGTGACGAATCGCGATTTGCCTCCAAAGTGGATTTCCGTGATCTTGTTGCCCTGGCTCACGAACGTGGAGTACTTGGCCTTGCTGGTTTCGTCTTTCCACTGCACCGGCGCTTCGGCCACCACTTTCCCGTTCATCGAGAGCTGCACGTGGGTCTCATCGGCGGACACCGAGTAGTCTCCCGGCTTCAGTTCCTTGCCGGCGAACGTAACGGGATTCAGCAGGCTCATCGTGGTGCTGACGCCTGCCTTGGTGTCTTTGGCTGGAGCCTTCGGAGCGGCGATGGCAACCAGCAGCACGAGCGCTGCGAAAACTGTCATTACCCGGTTCATTGAACGTCGCGACATTTTTTGTTCCTCCTGAAAATGTGTTTGCCCCTCGCACGCGGTTAGACGCGGAGGTGAGCGCAGCGAAAGCAAAATGCAAAATGTTTTTAGAAAAAAACACGCGAGAGAAATATTTTGACGAAGCAATCCGGAAGCGGACACTGTTCGCGCGAAAGCGGACAGTGTGCGCGGGGCGCGGATGCGCGGAATAATCCCCGCATCCGAATATTCATACGCACGCGCGTGTAAAAATGTTCCGTTTCGCAGCGGCACAATTTGGCCGCGGATGCGTTGACACACTTGCGCCCCTAATCAATAATCGCTGGACATGATTGGATCGCTGCGCGGCAAGCTGATTGAAAAACGCCCCAACCTGGTAATGCTGGACGTCGGCGGAGTGGGATATCAGGTGATCATTCCGCTTTCCACGTTCACCAGCCTGGGCGCATTGCACGCGGAAGCCACCCTGCTGATTCATACCCACGTGCGCGAAGACCAGCTGGCGCTGTATGGCTTTTTCACGTCGCGCGAAAAACACTGTTTCGAGCTGCTGATATCCGCTTCCGGCGTGGGTCCTTCGCTCGCCTTGAAAATACTTTCGGGCATGAGCCTCGACGAACTGGTTCCCGCGATTCGCAAGGGCGATCTGGCGCAGCTGGTGCGCATTCCCGGCGTGGGACGCAAGACGGCCGAGCGCATGGTGCTGGAATTGCGCGATAAACTCGCCGCCGTGGACGTGCCGGAAGCCGGCAAGCCCGCCACGCGCTCGCAGTTGGAATCAGATGTGGCTTCGGCGCTGGTGAATCTCGGGTACGATGAGAGAGAAGTGGAGAAGGCCATCGCTCAATCGCGCGCCACGGTGGGCAATGATTTTGAGACGTTGCTGCGCGCGTCGTTGCAGGTGCTGGGCGGCGCGGCCATGCAGAAATCGAAGCGCGCCGGGTTTGGTGCCAGTGCGGGTGAATGATGAAGAATGAGCGCGACGGTGCAGGCGCGGCAGCGGCTCGGGAACGCGCGGATGGTGGCAAGGAAAATCAGGTGGCTGGAAAAATGACCGACGGCCGGGAACGAATCATTTCGGGGAAAGCGTTCGACGAGGACGCGCGCGTCGAGGCCAGCATTCGCCCCAAGCAGCTTTCCGATTACATCGGGCAGAATCGCGTGAAGGAAAATCTGCAGATTGCCGTGGAAGCGGCGCGCACGCGCGGCGAAGCGCTGGATCATGTTTTATTGTACGGGCCGCCGGGCCTGGGAAAGACAACGCTGGCGCAAATTCTGGCGAACGAAATGGGTTCGGCGATCAAGGTCAGCTCCGGCCCGCTGCTGGAAAAGAAGGGCGACCTGACCGCGGTGCTCACTTCGCTGGAGGCGCAGGATTTTTTCTTTCTGGATGAAATTCACCGCCTGCAGCCGTCGCTGGAGGAAATTCTTTATCCCGCGATGGAAGATTTTCGCGTGGACTTGATTATCGGGCAGGGGCCGGGCGCGCGCGTCCATCCTTATCAATTGAATCGCTTCACGCTGATCGGCGCCACCACGCGCGCCGGGTTGATCATGGCGCCGCTGCGTTCGCGCTTCGGCATCGTGCACCGGCTGGAATTTTATTCGCCGGAGGATTTGCTGCTGATCGTGCAGCGCTCGGCGAGAATTCTGGGGATCACCATGGACGAATCCGGCGCGGCGGAAATCGCGCGCCGCAGCCGCGGCACCCCGCGCGTCGCGAATCGATTGCTGCGCCGCGTGCGCGATTTCGCCGAAGTGCGCGCCAAGGGACATATCGATATCGGCGTGGCGCGCGATGCGTTGGCGATGCTGGGCGTGGACGATCACGGCCTCGACGAAGTGGACCGCAATTTGCTGCTGACAATTATTCAGAAATATTCCGGCGGGCCGGTGGGCTTGAGCACGATTGCTGCTTCGTTGAGCGAAGAAGAGGACGCGATCGAGGAAATTTACGAGCCATACCTGATGCAGCTGGGATTGCTGGATCGCACGCAGCGCGGCCGCGTAGCCACGGCGCTGGCGTACAAACATTTTGGATTGGACGAACCCAAGCGCCAGCCTGGGTGGTGAAACCGCGCCACCAATGAGCACTCTCTTAACGGCATCGGGCGACTGAATTCTCTTTGTTCCGCCCGCGGCATCTCCGCCGCGAATCGCCCGGCGCTTCACGTTAGAATGTGCACGAGTCATGACTGGCATCTACCTCTCTTTGGGATCGAGCGTCGGGGATCGCGCGCGGAATATCGCACGCGCTATCGAGGCGCTCGAAAAGCGCGACATCCGCGTGGTGAAGCAATCCTCGCTGTATGAAACCGAGCCGGTGGAAATGCGCGAGCCGGAATGGTTCCTGAACTGCGTCGTGGAAGTGCAAACCGATTTGGCGCCGGAGGAATTGATGCACGCGCTGCTGGAAATCGAGCGCGGGATGGGGCGCGAACGCGCGGCTTCCCCTGCGCGCAAGCTCCCGCGCATCATTGACCTGGATATTTTGTTTTACGGCGGCGAAATCGTCCGCGATGCCGGTCTCGAAATCCCGCACCCGCGCATGGCTGAGCGAAGATTCGTGCTGGTGCCTTTTGCGGAGATCGCTCCCGATGCGATGCATCCGGTGTTGAAAAAGACTGTGGCGGAGTTGCTGGCGGAGACGGCGGATCGCAGTGAGGTGCGATTGTTTATTTAGTGTGCGAGCGCTGGTGATGAGCGGAGCGATGGCGGTCGGCGGGGACCGCCGCTACAAGTTCAAATGCAAGTGCAATGGTGGTCCGTGAGGCGGTGAACGCCGGGCAAGCTGGGACGCAGCAAGCAGCGCCCCTACCGTGGTTGATGCGTGAGAGGGTTGCCAAGAATGTGGCGAAAATGGCCTCGAGAAAAGCGAGAAGCCGGCGAGACGCCGGCGCTACGAACCGTGAGCGCACCGTGCGGTGCACGCACGATCGAGTGCGATGGAGGGCGGGTCTGAGATTCGCCCCTACGCTTCCAGTTACGCTCAGCAAAAAGTTCAGCCGTCGAAGCTCAGACACATTTTAATTTGTGCGCAGGACTTTCAGCCAGTGCAGCGTGAGCGGCGGCTTGGGTTCTAGCGCTTCCAGCTGTATTTCCGTTTCGCGGCCTTGGCTGCGTTCTTGCCAGCGATAGACGCCCGGCTCGGTTTCTTCGCGGACGTGGCCGGTGGCGGGGCGCAGAAAATCACGCGCGTCCACCAAGGACACGGTTTCGCGCGACCCCGGACGGGTCAGCGCTTCCACCGCATAACTGCGCAGCAGCTTCGGCCAGTACGCGTCGAATAGTTGGGACGAGGCGAAAATATCGCTCCAGGCGACTTCGCCGCCGAACGCGACGATCACGCCGACGACATGCTCGTCCTTCAGTCCGGACGTGGCGCGATTGAAACGCTTCTCGACTTCCAGCGCGAAATTCTCGACGGAAGGCCCGATCGCCGCCGATTGATAAATGTCACGGTAGGCTTGGGTCGGAGCGGCGGAAGCCACCACGGTGGAAAGCTCGCGCGACGTAATTCGCGGCGCGGTAACCGCGAGGTTGGACGACATCTCCGACTGCGCTCTGGCTGCCGCGGCATCGCCGCGTACTGCGGCCCACACTTTGCTCTGGTCCTGATCCACGGCGGCTTGTTCGCGTACGGTGGGATGAACCATCATTTTCGCGGCGGCGAAGGTGTCGCTGCCGCCGGTCCAGCGGCTGTGCTCGACGCAAAACACGTCAAGGGGCAGCGGTTTTGCACCGACGGGAATGATGCGGTCTTTGCCGATGATGCGATCTTGCTTGCCGCCGGAAACCACTTCGCCGGCGAGCAACAGTAACGGCCGCTTGCCGCGATTCACCAGCACGAGTTGGTTTACCTGCGGGCCGCTGGAGATGGCTGGAGCCTGCTCGCCGTTGCCGCCTCGCGTACGGCGCATGTAGTCGCCTTGTTCGGCGACGATTGCGGTGCCGGACGCCAGGGCCGCATCGAGCGTTTCGAAGCCGGCGGTGGACGCTTCCTGCGACGACAGCACCGGGAAGACCGTCAACGTTTCGTAGGTGACGGGTTCGCCGACACGCCAGCCGGAAGCGGAATCGGGGCCGGATGCAAGCGGAGGCTCGGCTAACACACGCGGCGATGAGTTAAAAGTCCAGAGGATCACGGCGACCAGTGCCGCGAGAATTACGAAGCTGGGAATCCAGATGAGTTTGAGGCTGGGATGCATGGCGCTCTCCTTCGTGGGCTGCGCGGTTGAAGCTTCGCGCGCGAGCTTTCACTCTGAGAACGAGCCGGGAATGATTTCTTGCAGGATTTCTGCGGGTGCGGTGCCGGGGATTCGGCACCTGTAACGCGTAATCTTACGGATGTCTTCGCCGGATTTGGGCAGCTGCTGCGGAAACTACAGGTGTTCGCGATCGCGGAGTTCTTTTTCGCGCTTCTTACGCTCTTCTTCTTCGGTGCGCTCCCATTCGAGGAGCTCTTCTTCGGACATTTGATAGTCGTCCCGAGAAGCGAACATGGAGCTGCGCCGGCCGCGCTGTGCGGAGCGCAGGCCGCGGCGCTTCCTGCTGCTGGGGGAAAAGTCGCTCATGCTGCGGATGGGGTCGTCAATCGCACCCGCTTCCACCAGCAGTTCGCCGACTTTTTCGAGGAAGTCGTGAAGATGGTAGGGCTTGAGCAGATAGGGAAGGCCTTCCTTTTCGAGGATCGGCTGGGCATCGCGAGCGGCGAGCAAAGGCACGATGAACAGAACACGTATGCGTTTGGGACGAGCGGCGTCAACTACACTGCCTTCGGGCGCGTCGGCTTCGCCTTGCGCCAGGTCCTTCAGGATGTTGAAGAGCGGGCCGCGCACGTCCGTCATCGCCACGTTGACGATCACCAGGCTCCACTGGCCGCTGGCGAGTTCCAGCATCGCCGCCGAGGCGAGCGGGACGATACGCACGCGCCAACCCTCTGAATCGAGGACGTTTTTCAGCGCGCGCTGGCTGACGATATCGTCGTCAATGATGAGGATGCCGACTTCTGCCAATGGAGTTCCTGCCAGGAGTTAGGGGTATCTCCACGAGTATATCGGCCAAAGGGCGGGAGGGCATCTGGCCGAAAGATGGGTTTCCAAGGCGAGCCTGCCTGGACGTACAGGCGAAAAGAAAGCGAAGAATAGTGCTTGACATAGCGAACAAAAGGCGAATATATTGGCTGCCGTGCGGCGAGGCAATCAATGGCCACTTTTCCCATTCTTCGTGCGACACCAGCGACGCTCGAGCGTCCCCGGAAGCGTGCGAAGCAGACCAGTCTCACCTTATTCCCCACAGCCGCTCGCCACGGCACCTGTGAGTCCCCATGCGAAGCTTCCGCGCCCCCTTCGGCACCTAGCCGGAGAACGAAGCCCGCATCGGAACTGGTCGGCATTGCACGCCTCGCCGCTTCCTCCCCCTGCGCGGATGCCAAGCGCGGGACGGAGTACTTCCTGTTGCCCGTCAAATCGATTCTGAATCACTGCGATTCGGAGCGCGTTCCCTTTCGCTGGACAGTAAATCCGTATCGCGGCTGCGAATTTGGCTGCCACTACTGCTACGCGCGCTACACCCACGAATACATGGAGCTGGACGGCAATGAGTTCGAATCCAAGATCTACGTAAAGCAGGATGCTGGGCCGTTGGCCGGGCGCGATCTGGCGAACGAGAAAATCTGGGGCGAACACATTGCGATTGGGACTGCTACGGATCCTTATCAGCCGGCAGAGCGGGAGTACGGAGCGACGCGGGCGGTTTTGGAGCAGATGGCGGAGCGCGAAGGGTTGAGCGTTTCAATTACTACAAAATCGAACCAGGTGCTGCGGGATATTGATTTGCTGAAGCGCATTGCGGAGCGTTCGAGGCTTTCTGTGAACCTGAGCATTACGACGCTGCGCACGCGGTTGGCGCGACTGCTGGAGCCGCGCGCGCCACGGCCGGATCTGCGACTGGAGGCCGTTCGCCTGCTGCGCGAAGCAGGGATTTCTGCGGGAGTGTTGGCGATGCCGATCGTGCCGGGAATTACGGATCGGGTGGAGGATCTGGATGCTTTGGCGCGCGGCGCGAGGGATGCACAGGCGCAGTGGTTCGCGGGAAATGTGCTTTTCCTGATGCCGGCTTCGCTCAAGCATTTTTTGCCTTTTCTGGATGCGAAATTTCCGAAGCTCTCGCGGCAGTATCGCGCGTGGTATGGGCGCCACGGCAACGCGCCGGACGGGTACCGCAAGGAAATCACGGCGCGAGTGGATGGGTTGCGCCAGAAGTATGGGCTCGGCTCACGCCCGGACCGCGGTGAGAATCGCACTTGGAGATCGCCACAGATGCAGCTGGGGTTGGGGATTAATCAGGGAGGAGAACGCATGTCTCGCTCGAGATCCATGGTGAGACCGGCGAACCGGCGACGCAGGAAAGCTGGTTCGCAGTTGGCTGAGGGTGTCGCCGCGGCTGCTGCTGTTGCGCCGGTGGAAGCGAAACCGGTGCGCGGCATGAAGTTGAAGCACGTTTCCACAATTACGATGGTTGCGGCTTTCCTATGTTTGTTTGCATACTTGGCCGGACGCGTGGACGTATCGGCGGCGACAGGTGCGCCCGCGGTTAGAAGCGACGACGCGAAGGAGCGCACAATGTTCCTGGGATTGCGTACGGCGAAATATGAAGTAGCAGATATGGCCAAGGCCAAGGAGTGGTACAGCAAAGCCCTGGGAATGCAGCCCTACTTTGATGAGCCGGCGTTTTACGTCGGGTACAACGTCGGCGGGTACGACCTGGGACTGGTGCCTGCGCCGAAAGCAGAAACGAAACGAGCTGCCGCGGGCGTAGCGTACTGGGGCGTGGAAGACGCGCATGCGGCTTACAAGCGACTGATTGAGCTGGGCGCGACGCCGGTGGAAGATGTGCAGGACGTTGGCGGCGGGATGCTGGTGGGCGAGGTGCGCGATCCCTTCGGAAATATTTTGGGCATCATCTACAACCCGCAATTCAAACCGGGCGAGAGCAAATAGCGCGGCTCGGGCCGCTGGTCGAGTGCACGATGCGTTTTAATTTGTGAGCGTGCTGCGAGTTTAATGCGAAGCGGCGGATTGGCGCAGCAGCACGACGTCGCTATCGAAGTGAGTGCGCAGAAGGCCGAGCGTTTTATTGTCCGCGGACCAGTGAAAATCGGCAATGCGATCGGGTTCGAAGTCGGTGACGCGGTGGCCGGGTGAGCCATCCACCGGCGAAACCCACAGCGCGTACAAGCCATTTTCGCGAATCGGGTAGCCGATAGTTTTGCCGTCCATCGTGTAGCGGATTTCGCCGCCGGCGCGGGGATCGCGTTCGATCACCTTCACAGGCTGCAGCGTTTCAAAATCCAGGATTTTGATGATGATGGCGCCGCCGGTGGTAGGCTGCGTCTGGAACGCGATATTTTTTCCGTCGGGCGAAATATTAACGCAGCCGCAGGTGAGCAGCGCCTCGGAAATCTGCGTGGAAGGCCCGCCATCCACGGAAACTTTTTTCGCCAAGAACTTTCCTGAATCGAAGCCGGCATAGACGAGCCATTTTCCGTCGGGCGAGCACATGGCCGGTTCGTCGTCTGTCCCAGTGGTGAGTTGTTTCAGGTTGCCGCCCGTCGCGTCCGCTCGCCAAATATTTATCGAATTGCCGCCGCCACGAGACGCGGACGCGAAAATCACGTAACGTCCGTGATCGCAGGAAATGGGCGCGAAGGAAGGGAAATCGTCGCGAAGGAACGGGACGCGATTGCTGCCATCGGCGTTCATCTGAAAGATGGCATTTTCCTGTTCGGCGAGCAGCTTGCCTTCGGGCGTCCAACTAAACGTAGTGGTGGCTGGACGGCTGCTGATGGTGACCGGCTTTCCGGCGCCGCTGGTTTCGTATGGCGCGGATTGCAGCGTACCGAAATATTGGGATTGCACGGTGGCAATGGTCTTGCCGTCGGCGGAGAGACTGATTTCGGGATAGTCGTTGGTATCGTTGGTGATGGGCCGGTAAACGCCTTCGGGATAGGAAATGATTCCGATTTGATTGCGATTGAAATTTGATTCGCGGCCGCTGGCGACGACCAGGATGCCGGATTGGTCCGGCAACCAGACGGGAGAGCCGACAAACATGTCCGTTTTCTTGAAGGACTTTTTCTCACCCGTGGAAGCGTCAAAAAGATCCAGCGCGGACAAGGCGGCCTGATCGGCAATCAATTCCGCCGCAGCAATCGATTTTCCATCCGGAGACCACGCCGGCGAGTTCAAGCGGGTGGTCTGCTTGGACAGGAGCTTTTCGCCGGAGCCGTCGGCGTTGGCGATGATGAGATCGCCTTCGCCTTCATTGCGCTTGTAGCGCATGAAAACGATGTGGGTGCGATCGGGGGAAAAACTGATGCCGCTGCCGAGATCGTGAACGATGCGCTCCGGGTTGCCGCCCAGCACGGGCGCGCGGTACAAGCTGTACACGTTCTTTTCGGTTTTTTCATCCTTGGTGAAATAGATCGAATTGCCGTCGGGTGAAAAACTCAGGCTGCGGTATTGGTCGTCCGAAGGCGGAACGATCTGCGTATTGCTTTTGGTAGGAACGTTGCGGAGCCACAGGCTGCGCTGGCCGCCATCGCGTTGCACGTTCAGGATGTAATTCGCGTCGGGCGAGAGCGCTGCGAGCGAGGCCTTGCCGGTTTCGGTGATGGGCGTAACCGTGAAGTGTTCGAAGGACGACGTTTTTTTTCGCGAGAGAAATGAATAGATGCCGAAGGCTGCCGCGGCCACCAGAGCGAGCAGCACAACGGAGGTGAGCGCCGTTCCGATCTTGTGCTCGCCCGCCACTTGCAGGACGGCGGAACTTGATTTCGTGGAGACGGACGGCGTAGACGCAGATGAGGGAAGAGTTGGCGCAGCGGCGGAGCCCGAAAGCGGGACGGCCGTGCTGCCGGACATTTGCGAATTGCCGCTGGCAGAGAGTCGTCCGGAGGAATCGGCTTCGCGGCGCAGGCGTTTCAGGTCCGCGCGAATCTCAGCGGCGACTTGATAACGCATCTCGCGATCTTTCTCGAGCAGCTTCTGCAAGATTTCTTCGAGCTTCGGAGGAATGTCCGGATTGATGCGCATGGCCGGGGGCGGCACGCGATTCAGGATGGCTTCGAAGATTACGCCGGTGGTCTCGCCGCGGAAGGGCAGCACGCCGGTGGTCATTTCATAAAGGACGGTGCCGAAGGAAAAGAGATCGCTGCGCGCGTCCAGTTCCTTGCCGCGAACCTGCTCCGGCGACATATACGCGACGGTGCCCACGGCGGTTCCGGGGCTGGTGAACATTTCACCGGAGTCGAGAGTGGCATGGCTGGTGGCGCCCATGGTCTCGCCGACGCGCGCGGTGCCGCTGTGCGCAGGGATTAATTTGGCCAGGCCGAAATCGAGAATTTTCGCGTGGCCGCGGCGCGTGACGAAGAGATTGGCGGGTTTGATGTCGCGATGAATGATTCCCTGGGCGTGCGCGGCATCGAGCGCGTCGGCAATTTCGATGGCGATATCGAGCAGGCGGTCGAGTTCCAGCGGGCGGCCGTTGATTAAATGCTTCAACGTGGAGCCGTCCAGAAATTCCATAGCGATGAACGCTTTGCCGTTTTGTTCGCCGATATCGTGGATGGTGCAGATGTTGGGGTGATTCAACGCAGAGGCCGCTTGCGCCTCGCGCTCGAAGCGACCCAGGGCCTGCGGGTCGCGCGCAACTTCCTCGGGCAGAAATTTCAGGGCGACGAAGCGCTTTAAACGAGTGTCTTCGGCCTTGTAAACCACACCCATGCCACCGCCGCCAAGATTTTCCACGATGCGGTAATGCGAGACGGTCTGGCCAATCAGGGAGGGGCTATCAGTCATGAGTCTGGGATTTTAGTTTGCAGGTCAGTGCAAGTCAACGACGCGTGATGGATGTAGCGGAACATTTTGCGGCAGCGCGCACGAATTATTACTTGGCGGGCCTGCATGGACGCGCGGAAGCGGTGGCTGTGGTTGTCCGCTAACGGTGTTTGCCCAGGCGGCTAGGCGGAAAGCGGTTCCACGCGGGCGCGCAAGTTTTGCGTATCTCGAGTACGCTGGCCAGATTTATGCGGCCTGGTAGCGCGGAAGAGAATTGTCGTCTTTATGAAATCTTTATGCTGTTTTACGGCTTCCTGATGTACTCTCTGCGACTATTCCGAACCTGTTAATTGATTCCCCGGCACAGGCCAAATGGGCGGCGGGGGACATGGAGATCCTGGATGACGATCGCGAAGCCCGAAACGTTGGCGTTGGGAGAGTGCGAGTGATCGCGCTCCGAATTAGAAGGCAAACGCGCCGGCACGGGAAAGCCGTGGCATTTTTTCTTGCTGCGGGCACGATGCTGGCCGGCGGCGCCAAGGCGCAGAGCGGCCACGACCAGTATCTGGCGTGGTGCACGGGCGAGGACGTCGGGCGGAAAATCGCGGGTTGTTCGGCGTTGATCGAATCGGGCAAGGAGACGCCGGAAACTCTGGCGATTGCGTATCTCAATCGCGGAAACGCGCTCGACGATAACGGGCAGGTTGATATCGCCATACAGGACTACGACCAGGCCATCAAAAATAATCCGCAGAGCGCCGAAGCGTTCTTCCGGCGCGGAGCCGCCCTGGAGCAGAAAGGGGAATTCGATCGCGCGATCGCGGACCTGGACACCGCCATCAAGCTGGACCCGAATAATGCCAAGGCGTTTGCGGACCGCGGCCACGCCTACAGCCACAAGAAAGATTTCGAGCATGCGATCGAGGACTATACGCAGTCCATCAAGCTCGCTCCCAATGTGGGCCACACTTTCAGCCTGCGCGCCTACGCCTACGAACAAAAGGCCCAGTACGATCTGGCGCTCGCGGACTGCGAGCAAGCTCTGAAGCTTGATTCCGACGACGCCTTGGCCTACTACGTTCGCGGATTGGCCAAGCAGAAAAAAGGCGATAAGTCAGGCGCTAAGGCCGATATCGCGAAGGCCAAGCAGTTCGACCCCAAAGTGGATCAGGAGTAGGCAGCGCGAGCAGTTTGAATTCATCCGACAGCCTGCAAAAATCAAACCTAGCCGCGCCGCGAGCCGGCATTTCGTGGTGTCCCCACATTAGCGCGTGTTTTCCGAGATCGCATTCCGATGAAAAGCGGAGGTGTGCGAGAAAGCGCCTTCGAGCGTGGGAAGAAATTCGCTAGACGCTGACGCTGCGCAGGGCCTGATGCTTTTCGAGGGCTGCGACATTCTGCAGAATGGAATCGACCGCGAACTCATCGCCGAATTTCGAATTGATCATGATGTTGTAGAGCGGGCGGTGCGGCCATTCCTTGCCGAAATAGTGGCGAATGAAATCAGCGCGGTCGCGATCCACTTCCGTGACGAGCTGCTGCGCTTCCTTCTCGGTTTTGCCAAGGGACCGGACGCGGCGGATTTTTTCTTCTTCGGAGGCGTAGATGAAAACGTGGAAGGCGTCGGGACGATTGCGGAGAAAATAGGGAGAGCCGCGGCCGACGATGACGCAGTTGCCGCGCGAGGCGATATCTTCGACCACCTTCTGCAGCATCTCCACCATGCAATCGGTGTCAAATACGCGCGAGCCGCCGATGGCGAGCGAGCGCTCGTAACTGCCGCGGGCGTAGACTTTGAAAAGACGATAGAGAAAAGTGTCCACGCGCTCGTCGCAGCGCTGCGCTTCGCGGAAGTCCACATTGGCGGCGCGGGCGATTTCGGCGGTGAGTTCCTCGTCCCAGTGTTTCCAGCCCAGGCGTTGCGCCAGAGTTTTGGCGATGAGCGAGCCGCCGCTGCCGTATTCCCGTTCGAGGGTGATGATTTTCAGAGACATCACTAGCGCCCCGGGGGCCTAGTGTACCGCCATTGGGCCGCCAGGTTTTACTTTCTTCATGAGGAAAACGAAGGGGATCATGGCCGCGACGCAGACGCCGAGAATCCAGAAATTATCAATGTAAGCGAGCATGGTGGCCTGACGATTCAAGTTGAAGGCGATGATGCCATAGGCTTGACGAGCGGCTTCGGCGGGGCTGGAGCCATGGGTGATGAGCGTGTGCGTGGTGTTGGCGATGGCGGCTTGGAATTGCGGATTGCCCGGATTCAGCCGGTCAGTGAGATTGGCTTGATGAACTTGGGCGCGACGCGCCAGCATGGTGGTGACGAAGGAAATGCCGACGCTGCCGCCGATATTGCGCGCGAGGTTGATGAGGCCGGAAGCGGCATTATTTTTTCCGGGCGGCAGAAAAGCGTAGGCGGCGGTGTTGATGGGCACGAAAAGAAATGCGAGTCCCATGGCCTGCAAGACGCGCGCGGTGGCGACGGTGCGGAAATCAATCGAGGTGTCGAAATTGGTCATGTGAAACAGAGAAAATGAAACCATGGCGAGGCCAAATAAGAGCAGACGCCGCGCGTCCGTGTGTCCGAGCAAATAGCCCACCAACGGCATGCATAAAATGATCGCGATTCCTCCGGGCATCAAGGCGAGGCCCGCCCTTTGCGCCGTGTAGCCCAATAACTCCTGCGAAAACTGCGGCAGCAGCACCGTGCTGGAAAGCAGCGCGAAGCCCACCATGAACATGAGCATGTTGCCGATGCCGAAGGAACGTATTTTGAACAAATGCAAATCGATTATGGGATGTTCCTGGCGCCACTCCCAGATAACGACAGCGATGAGGGAGACCACGCAGATAGAGGTCATCACGATGATGAAGTTTGAGCCAAACCAATCGTCGCGCTGGCCCTTATCGAGAACGACCTGCATGGCGCCGAGCCCGAGCGCGAGCAGGCCGAGGCCGATATAGTCAACCCTGAATCCGGCGCTCTGTCCTTTCTTCATGTATGGGGGATCGCTGATGAGCATGTTGGTAAGCAGCAGCGAAATGATGCCGACGGGAATATTGATGAAGAAAATCCAGCGCCAGTTGAAATTGTCAGTGATCCATCCGCCGAGCGTGGGACCGATTGCCGGAGCCAGCACCACGGCCATGCCGTAAACGGCGAAAGCCATGCCGCGTTTTCGCGGTTCGAAAGTGTCGGCGAGAATCGCCTGTTCGCTGGGCTGCAGGCCGCCGCCGCCGAGTCCTTGCAGCACGCGGAAAACAATGAGGGTAGTGAGATTGGGCGCGAGGCCGCAAAGAAACGAGCTGATAGTGAAAAGCGCGACGCAGGACATGTAAAAGCGCTTGCGGCCGATGAGCTGCGAAAACCAACCGCTCATCGGGAGAATGATGGCGTTGGAAACAAGGTAGGAAGTGAGAACCCAGGTGCTTTCGTCCTGACCGGCGGAGAGGCTACCGGCGATATGCGGCAGGGCGACGTTGGCGACGCTGGTGTCCAGGACTTCCATGAACGTCGCGAGAGTGACGGTGAGCGCGATGATCCACGGATTGATGACCGGGCGCGGACGCCAGGCGGAATCGAGCGGGATGGCGGCGGCGCCCAAATTATTTCACTTTGACTTTTGGCTCGACAGACATTCCCAGGCGCAGGTAGTGGTCGCTGTTTTGTCCCGCGTCGAGAACGATTTTCACCGGGATGCGCTGAACCACTTTCACGTAATTGCCGGTGGCATTTTCCGGTGGCAATAGGCTGGTGCGTGCGCCGCTGGAACCGGCGATGCTATCCACGTGACCTTTGTAGCTGCGGCCGTTGGCGTCCACTTTTATTTCGGCGGGCTGGTCTTTGCGCATGTATTTCAATTGCGTTTCTTTGTAGTTGGCGGTGATCCAGACTTCGTCGAGCGGCACGATGGCGAAAAGCTGCTGGCCGGGTTGCACGTTCATGCCGACTTCGGCGTTCTTGCTGACCACGCCGTTCACCGGAGCAATGATTTTGGTGTACTGAAGATTCAGTCCCGCTTGTTCGACGGCGGCTTGCTTCTGCTGCACGGTGGCGTCCGCGGAAAGTGCGCGCGCGCGCGTGGAGGCGACCTGGCGCGGTCCGGTTTGCGCGTTGCGCCAATTGGCTTCGGCTTGCGCGAGCCTGCTGCGCGCCTGAGTGACTTGCTGAGCGGCCGCGGTGGCGGAAGCGTGCGCCGATGCGACAGCTGCGGTGCTGGCTCTAGCCGTCGCGAGAGCCTGGTCGTATTGCTGTTGGGAAATTTCCTGCTTGTCCACGAGCTGCTTGTAACGCACCAAATCGTTTTGCGCCTTTACGTCGTTGGCTTCGGCCTGATCGAGTTGCGCTTTGGCGGCGGTGTATTGATCCTGTGCCACGGAGATTCCGGCGCGCGCGTTGTCCACGTCTGCCTCGGTGGAAGAAACCTGGCTATCGGAATTCACGGAGGCGATGGGCACATTGATATTCAGGGCTTGCGCGGTGGCCTGGGCATCAGCCAGAGAGGCGTTGGCCTGATCGAGCGCGACTTGATAATCGCGCGGATCAATTTCGGCGAGCACGGTGCCGGCCGTGACGTACTGATTGTCGTCCACGTTGACTTTTATGACGTAACCGGTGATGCGCGCGCTGAGCGGCATCAAGTGGCCGTCCACTTCGGCGTCATCGGTGGTTTCGTACATCGAAAAATAGCGGTAGGTGAAAAAGCCGCCGACCAGCAGCACGAGAGCCGCGATCACCAAGAACATGGGCGCGCGCGGATGTAGTTTGAAATAACTTTCGGAGGGCGCAGGCGGCGGCGAAGCCGAATGCGTTTCAGCGGGAGGTTGCCGCTCCGCGGGAGGATTGGCCGGAAGCTCGAGTTCGGTTTTCTGCGGCATGGGTTATTTTCCTTTGAAGTATTCTTTTACGCTTGCTTCCGCCAGCCCCAGCGCGCGTGCCAGGGAAATCTTGGCGTAGTTGTAGCTATAAAGACTGGAAATATAACTGTCGTTCGCGTTGGCCACCTGTTCCTGCGCCTGCACCACTTCCACCGTGTCCGTAACGCCCGCAGCGAAGCGATCGCGTGACTGGTCCAGAGTCTGCTGCGCCAGGTCAATGTTGCTCTTGGCCACTTCCACCTGCTCGGCCGAGGACTGCAAGTTCAAAAAAGCGGTGCGCACGTCCGCGTCAATTTGCCCGCGAATATTTTCCACATGCTGGCTAGCCTGTGCCACCTGCGCGTCCGCCTGCAGTTCATCGCCGTGGACTTTGCCGCCCTGAAAAATCGGAATGTTCAGCGTGCCGCGAACATCGAAAACGCCGTGCGTGGCGAGGGTGGAAGCTGTTCCGGCGAGGCCGTAGTCCCCACTAAAGGAAATCGAGGGATAGTATTCCGCGCGCGCGGCTTTCTTCGTAAATTCCGCGGCGCGCAAGGTGGCGCTGGCGGCCATGAAATCGGAGCGCGAGGCATAGGCGCGCTGCAGCGCTTCGTCGAGCGTCATCGCGTTGAATGGCTCGTAGGGCGATTTGTCGGTGAGTTCAAATTGCTGGCCGGCGGCGAGCCCGATGACGCGCGCCAGAGTCAGCTTCTGGATCGCGAAGTCGTTCCTGGCTTGAATCAGCCGCTGCTGGCGCGTTTTCAATTCCACTTGCGCGCGCAGCCCGTCAATGGCGGGAGACGTTCCAGCTTTCACCTGATCGGCGGCCTGATCGTAAAGAGCCTGCGCGGTGTTCACTTGCGCGGCCACGGATTCGATGCGCGAGGCGTCGGCGATGGCCTGCAAATAATTGTAGCCAACTGCGAGGACCACCAGATCGCGCGCATCCTTGGCGGTATATTGCGCGGCCTTCAGATTTTGCGTGGCGGCGTGAGTATTGTTGATGGCGTTGAGATCGAGCAGGCTCTGAGTGAGGTAAGCGCGCGCGTCATAATAACCAAAAGGCCCGACGATAGTGGGAATGGTCACGCCGGGAATCGAGCTGAATCCGAATTCCGCGAGATCCACTTGCGAACCGTCCGCGTAGCTGGAGGTAGTGACATTCGGAAGGAGCGAACTTAATTTTTTCCAACGCTGGCCATGCGCCGAACCAATATCCTGTTCCGAAAGCAGCAGCCCCAAATTGGTCTTCAGTCCGCGATCAATTGCGTTTTGCAGCGAAATCGGAATGACGCCCGGTTCCAATTTTCCAGGTACGCTACCTTGAAACGGACTTTGTGACTGGGGAGCAGCGGGTGCGTTGCTTGGCGCGCTGCTGCTGGAACTGGAAGAAGATGCCGGCTGCTGAGTCACTGGACCGAGTGGCAGCTGTGCCGGCGCCTGCAGCGCGGCGAACGAGAGCAGGACTGCAATAATAACGAATTTAACGGGTCGAGCGATCACGAATTCCTCCTGCCAGGCGCGTGTACAGTTGGATGAAACAGGGGTTTGGCGCGACTCAATTATAATGACGGAAGTTGTTGAACGGACTGGGCTGTTCATGCGCGGGACCTTCGCGGCCGCTCGCGCATCGTCCGCGTTTCCGGTGCTAACAGACTGGTGTGAATCAAATCCCAAATTTCCTCGGAAGTCTTACGCAGCGAGGAATCCGGTTTGATGGCCCAGCTCATGGTTACGCCCATGAAAATTCTCTGGGTCATGCGGGCCAGATCGCTGGCGGGAATGTCGCGGCGAATTTCGCCGCGCTCCTGCGCCAGCAAGAAAATCTGCGCCAGGACTCGCCGGCCGAGATTGCAGCGCTTCACCAGTTCTACTCGGACCGAAGTGCAGGAGGCGTGAGCGGCGAAAATCGCGCGAAGCAAAGCAGCGCTCTTGTTGGCCTGGCCCACGGCGTCTCCCACTAATTCGCGCAACACGGCCAGCACCGGGCCTTTTGTGGAGCGCGCGTCCTGCAGCGCTCGTTCGACGGCAGCGGTACGCTGGCCGCCGAACTCGGCCAGGATGTGCTCCTTGGTCGGAAAATAATTAAAAAAGGTACCCTTACCTACATCGGCCGCTTCGGTGATGTCCTCCACAGTGGTTTCCAGGAAGCCGCGCTCGGCAAAGAGGGAGAGAGCAGCGCGGTACAGGCGATCGCGAGTTTCGGTGCGATGGCGTTCGCGGC
Source organism: uncultured Acidobacteriota bacterium (assembly GCA_963742475.1). Taxonomy (GTDB): domain Bacteria; phylum Acidobacteriota; class Terriglobia; order Acidiferrales; family UBA7541; genus Palsa-295. The sequence continues at coordinate 506,280 of CAVULY010000002.1, forward strand.
GTCCGGCGCGCGAGGGGATGCGGGCGGGCCGAGGAACAGCGGATAAAGCAGCGGTTTTCACGGTAACTCCATACCTGACTATAAGGCAAGTCCGACTATTAGTCAATATTGGACAACGGTCACATGGATTTCCGGACGTGATTGCAAGAAAAGGGGAAGCAGCCTGGCGGAAATAAAAAAGCGCCGGAGGCGACGGCCTCCGGCGCGGAAACGACCTCGAAGCGAGAACGCTTACTTCGACATGTTCTTGGGGCTGTGGGCTTTCAGCGTATTCAGCAGTAGCGCGGCGTCCGGCGTGGGGCGCACCGCACCTTTCAGGACGATATCGCGCGCCGATACTGGCTTTCCGTAGATGCGTTCGTTGGCGTCGTTATCCGGACGCACGGTGGAGCCGGCGAGAGAAATTCCCGCAAAGAGGCCGCGCGCTCGCGAGTACGTCAACATCTCCGCGCGCATAGGTTACGTCCGTCTCCGCAGACGCGTTGCGACCCACCGGACCCGCAGCGACCGAGGCATCGCCGCCGAGCTTCACCTTGCTGGCGAGAATGGCGTTGGCGCCGCTATCGTTCATCACCAGGATGACGAAGTCCGTGGCCTGACCGCCGGCCTGCAGTCCGAAGCTGGCGCCTTCGAGGGCCATCATGGATGGCGCGCTCCACGGACCGTGGAAAGTTGCGCCGCTGCGACAGGTCATCACACCGCGGCCGTAGCTGGCGCCGACGATAAATGCGGCTTTGAGCACGGAGGGATAAACGATGACGCAGTCCGCTTTGTCAATGAGGCTCTGCGGAATATTGTCCGGAATGTTCATGATTTCCTTGAGAACCTGGCCGGCACTGCGGATGCGATCTTGATCTGTCTCTTTGTCTGCCGCGCGCGAGGACACGGGCGTGACGAAGGCGGGAAGGCCAACCAATACGGTGATGAGCAGGGCCGAAAGAATCCGATTCTTCATGCGATGTACCCTCCTGTGGGTGGGGCATCATCATATGGATTTCGCCTGCGAACCGCAACACTTCTCGGGACTGGCCGCGAGCATCGGCGGGATATCATATAATCAGACGCCTTGCGGATCCGCGAATGACCATTCGGCTTGCGTCCACAATTAAGCGTCATGCTTCTCGTAGCGCGCGAGGGCTGCGATTTTCCTGGGTGGCCTTGTCAGGAACGCTGCTGATTATTTTGCTGGCGCTTCCAGCTGGCGGCCAACAAGCGCAGCCAGCCGCCGCGAAGCCGGCAGCGGGAGGCGCGCGCAAGGGAAAAACGCGCGCGGATGTGACTCGTTTTCGGGCGCGCGTGGATGCGGCTCTGAACGAAGCGCACGCGCAGAAGGCTTTTTGGGGCATCCTGGTTACGGATCGTGACACGGGCGAAACTTTGTACGAACTTAACGCCGACCGATTTTTTACTCCCGCTTCGAACGCGAAACTTTTCACCACGTCGCTGGCATTGGCCACGCTCGGTCCGACGTTTCAATTCCGCACGACGCTGGAATCCTCCGGGCGGTTGGGCGGCGACGGACATTTGGTGGGCGATCTAGTTTTTGTGGGACGCGGCGATCCGGATCTTTCGAATCGAAAATTTCCTTATGCGGGAAAAGCGGAGCACGACGGGCCGGCGGAGAAAGTGCTGGCGCAAATGGCGGATGACGCCATCGCCAAGGGCTTGAAAGAAGTGGACGGCGATATCGTCGCCGACGACAGCTACTATCCTTACGATCCTTATCCGCCGGGATGGAGCGTGGGCGATCTTTTCTTTACGTTTGGCGCGCCGGTGAGCGCCATCACCTTTAACGACAATTCCATTTCCGTGGAAATAAGTCCCGGCGCGCACGTGGGCGATCCCGCCATCGTTGTGGTGGAACCGCTCGCGGCGCTGGACACGTTTGGCCACGAACTCACGACCGGCGCCGCGGACGGCAAGCCTGAATTTGGCGTCGTGCGTCAGCCGGGGCCGCAATTTCTTTTGCTGCGCGGGTCCATTCCGCTGGGACACGCGCCCGCGAAGTTGGATCTGGCGATGCCCGACCCGGCTGAAACCACGGCGCTGGCGCTGAAAGAATTATTCGAATCGCGTGGAGTACGTGTGACCGGCACAGTCCGCGTGCGTCACGCGCCGCCGCCGGAAATATATCCGGATGCGCCGGTCGTGCTGGGTCCCACGGCCGTGCCGACTGCTCCAGACACGATCGTTTTCGCGGAGCATCTCTCACCGCCGCTATCGGAAATCGTTCGCGTGACGAACAAGGTGAGTCAGAACCTGCACGCCGAATTGCTGTTGCGGGCGGTGGCGCACGAGAAAAAAGGATTTGGCGTGACGGATGCGGGGATCTGGGTGGAGCAGGATTTTCTGAAAACGGTGGGCGTCGCGGATGGAGATGTCGTGTTCACGGATGGCTCCGGGCTTTCGCGCGACGATCTGGTGACGCCGCGAGCGGTGGTGCAATTGCTGCGCTACGATGCGTTGCAGCCCTGGGGGGCGGATTACATTTCCACCTTTCCGATTGCCGGCGTAGATGGAACGCTGGAAACGCGTTTTCAGAACACGGTGGCGTCCCCCCGGATCGAGGCGAAAACAGGGGCTCTCGATCACGTGCGGGCGATTTCCGGATTCGCCACTACTGTGCGCGGCGAAAGGCTAGTGTTCGCGATATTCGGCAACAACAATCCGCAACGAGGGCGCGACGCTACCGTCGCAACCGATGCGATCGCCGTCGCGATGGTGGAACTGCTTGGTGCGCCGGCACCGGCACCGCACAAGAAGAAATGACAGCTGCGCGCGACGGACGGCAGCTGGTCTGTGTTGACGCGCTGATTCCCACAGGCAACCGGGCTACAATAATGAGATCTAACTTTGTCGCGTTGAGGGATTCGTGTCGCGCTCTGCAGCTCAAGTTCTGGAATTCGATCAACTGAAAGAAATTGTCGGCGGCTATACCACTTGTGCGCCCGGACGCCGCGCGATCGAGGGTTTGGCACTGCAGCAGGATGTTGCGGCACTCGATGCGGAATTCGTGCTGGTGGCTGAGGCCGCCAGTTATTTGCGCGCCGGGTCCGAGCTTGGCTTCGGTTCGTTCGCGGATCCCGAGCAGTGGCTTGCGCGGCTGACGGTTCCCGCCGCTGTGCTGTCCGTTGCCGAATTTCTGGATGCGAGTTCGCTGATGGAGATTGCGAGCTCGTTGCGGCAGGTATTTAAAGCTGATGCCGCGAAGTACCCGCAGCTGGCAACGCGCGCCGCGGCGCTGGGGGATTTTCGGCATCTGGCGACGGCGATTCGGCGCGCGATTTTGCCGAACGGTGAAATCAGCGACGATGCTTCGCCGCAGCTGCGACGCATTCGCACGGGGATCGCGCAGGGGCGCGCGACGATTCGGCGTTCGCTGGAAGGTATTTTGCGCGCGCGCGGCGAAACGGGCGGCGCGGCGGGCAGCGAAGATTACGTCACTTTGCGCAACGATCGGTTTGTGATTCCGGTGCGGGCAGCGGAACGGCGCGGCGTACCGGGCGTGGTGCACGGCGCGAGCGCGACGGGGCAGACGGTGTTCGTCGAGCCGCTGGAAGCGATTGACCTAAACAACCGGCTAGTGCAGCTCTCCGAAGAAGAGTTGGTGGAGATTTCGCGGATTCTGACGGAGCTTACGGAACGGCTGCGCGCGGACCGCGGTCCACTGAATGCGGCGGCCGCGCAGATTGCACATCTGGATTCTGTGTTTGCGCGCGCGCGATTTGCTCGCGAGATTGATTGCGTGATGCCGGTATTTCAGACCGGCAACGCGCTGCGCCTCGATTCCGCGCGGAATCCAGTGCTGGAAGCGAAGCTGCGTCCGCTGGGGCGGAAGGCCGTGCCGCTCTCGCTGGCGTTGGGCGGCGATGAAACCGTGATGGTGATCAGCGGGCCGAACACCGGCGGCAAGACGGTGGCGCTGAAATCGGTGGGGCTGGCGGCGCTTTCGGCGCAGTCCGGAATTCCGGTGGCTGCGGAGCGCGCGGAGATGCCGATTTTCGATCACGTGCTGGCGGATATCGGGGATGAGCAGTCTATCGCGGCCGATCTTTCCACTTTTTCCGCGCACATCGTGAATTTGAAAACGATGCTGGACGTGGCGACGGAGCGCTCACTGATTCTGGTGGACGAGATGGGCACCGGCACGGCGCCGGAGGAAGGCGCGGCGCTGGCTGTGGCGCTGCTGGAGGAATTTCGCGCGCGACATTCGCTGACGATTGCCACGACGCATCATGACCGGCTGAAGTCTTACGCTTCGACGACGGCGGGAATCGTGAACGCGGCGATGGAATTCGACGAAGAAAATTTGCGGCCGACGTACCGTTTGCTGGTGGGCGTTCCGGGGACGTCCAGCGGGATCGAAATTGCGCGGCGGCTCGGTTTGCCTGCACGAGTGGTGGAGCACGCGCGCGCGAGCTTGACGCCGGAATCGCGTGAGGCGCGCGACCTGATCGCTTATCTGCATCGCAGCCGCGACGAGATGGAGCAGATCAAGCGGCAGGCGCGCGAGGAGTTAGCGCAACTGGAAGGCGAGCGGCGGTTGCTGCAAACGGAATGGGTGGAGCGGCAGAAAAAACGCATCGCGGAGCTGGAGCGAAATTTTCAGGAGACGCAGAAGCGACTGGAAGCGGAAGTGGCGCGGGTTACAGCCGATATTCATGACCGTACTTTGCGCGCGCAGATCGAAAAGCAGTCTGGTAAGCGGCTGGGAAAAATCGGCGCGGACGCGCGGGCGGATACGAACGCTGCGGTGGTTGAGACGCTGGCTGGTTCACAGGCGGATTTGGGCGTTTCGCCTCCCGTGGCGGGCAAACCGGTCCAGCCGGAGTTGCTTTCGTCAGGGCAGCGAGTGGTGGTGAAAAATTTCAAGCAGCCGGTGATTTTTCGGCGGCATGATGGGCGCAACGCGGAGATTGAGGCGGGGCCGCTGCGGATGCGCATTCCGCTAAGTGATGTGCTGGCGATTGCGGACGATGTGCAGGTGACGAAGTCCGCCGCGGGCGGAGCGGGACGATCTGCTGGCGTCACGGTACACGCGCAACCGAGCGATGAACCGGTGGGCGACGAAATTAATGTGATCGGCTGCACTGTGGAGGAAGCCACGAATCGCGTGGACAAGTTCATAGACGAAGCGGCGCTGGCGGGCAAGCCATCGGTGCGGATTATCCACGGGCACGGCATGGGCGCGTTGCGCCGCGGGCTCGCTAATTTTCTGATCGAGCACATCCTTGGTCGAAGAGTATCCATCACGAAGCTGCAGATCGCGGCGGAGAGGCAATTACGATTGCGGAGTTAAGAGGGTAAGTCCTTGACTTGCAGCATAAATACCACTAGAATCTAGTAGCATTCTACTAGAATCTACTGGAGTCGAAGATGGCCAAGATGATCACTATCGAGCAGCGCGCCGTCGGCGTTTTCAACTGGGACGCGGACGAACAGGCGCGAATCGAGCGAAATGTGTTCGCGCAGGACGGAGAGATTCGTGAGGCGCTGCGTTTCTGCAAAAACCGAAACGGCCGGCACAACCGCGTCCATCTGGTGATCGAAGAGAGGGACTTCGTGGATCTGTTTCGAAGTGCCGTGCAGAACGGCGTCTTTCGGGAAGAGACGGTTCAGAAATTGCGCCGAATCCTGGATCAGAGGCGCGATCCCTTGCTCGAGATCTATCAGCACCTTCACCGGCGGTGACGGCAAACTAGCTGAAGACATTGACGAGGAATTGTACGGGGACAATCCGGCTTGAGACTTTTCGTGGACACGTGGGGGTGGCTGACACTTGCCGAGCCGCTGGCCAACAGGCACGCGGCGGCACTTAGGTGTTACGAGGAATACAGTCAATCTGGGCGAGTGGTTACATCCAATTTTGTGCTCGACGAATCGCTGACCCTCATATTTCGGCGCCTGCGGTTCGATGTGGCTTATAACTTCTCGAAGGCAGTTTTCGAATCGTCCTTCGTTGCTGTGGAGACCGTAACGGAAGCGCGGTTTCGCAGTGCGTTCGAGCTACGCCGGCGGTTTGCGGACAAGCCGAACATTTCCTTCACCGACCTTACCAGCATCGTGATCATGACAGAATTGAAAATGGTGGATATATTGACTGCGGACGAGCACTTTGCACACGTGGGACTGGGATTTCAGTTGCTGCCGAATTGAAGGAGCCGCTCGAAATTGGCGGAAGCGGGATCATTCGCGGATCGGGTGAAGCAGCAGGCGGACATTGTTCGCGTGATTGGCGAATACGTGCGTCTGAAGAAGAGTGGGCAGAATTTCAGCGGGTTGTGTCCGTTTCACCAGGAAAAAACTCCTTCGTTCAGCGTGAGCGCGGTGAAGCAGATGTATTACTGCTTCGGCTGCGGCAAGGGCGGCGACGTATTTCAATTCGTGATGGAAATGGAGAAGGCGCCGTTCCCGGAGGCGGTGCGCACCGTCGCGGAAAAGTGCGGGATTGCGATTCCCAAGCCGCGGGAGCGTTCGCCGGAGGAGCGCAAGGAAAATCAGCAGCGTACCGCGCTGGTGGATATGCACCGGGAAGCGGCGGCTTTTTTTGCGCGGCATTTGCTGCAGACGCCGGAAGGAAAAGTGGCGTACGCGTACCTGGAAGACCGCGGGCTGAATAAGGAAGCGGTGACGCGCTTTGGTTTGGGATTCGCGCCTTCGGCGGGCGATGCTCTGGTCCGGTTTCTGAAACAGAAATATCCGGAAAACATTCTGGAAGTTTCGGGCCTCGTGGGGCGCGATCAGAGCGGACGATTTTACGATCGCTTCCGCCGGCGAATCATGTTTCCGATTTCGAATGAAGCTGGGAAGGTGATCGCGTTCGGCGGGCGCGCGATGGGCGACGACATGCCGAAGTACATGAACTCGCCGGAGACGCCGATTTATTCCAAGAGCGGCGTGCTGTATCACCTGGATCGCGCGAAGGAAGCGCTGCGGCAAAGTGATTTCGCGGTTTTGGTGGAAGGGTACATGGATGCGATTGCCGTGGCGCGCGCGGGCGTGGGCAACGTGGTGGCGAGTTGCGGCACGAGCCTGGCGGAGCCGCAGACGAAACTGCTGTCGCGGTTCACGCGGCGGATTGTGGTGAATTACGATCCGGACACGGCAGGACAAGCCGCGACGGAGCGTTCGCTGGTGCTGCTGCTGGAAAAAGAATTCGATGTGCGCGTGCTGGCGCTGCCCGGCGGCGCGGATCCCGACAAGTTCATCCAGGAACAGGGCGTCGAGGCCTACAAGAAATTGCTGACGCAAGCGCCGCCGTATCTGGACTATCTGATTGGCCGCGCGCGGCTGATGGACCGGACCACGGCGGCGGGAAAAGTGGCCGCGCTGAATTTCCTGATGCCCTACGTGCAGCGCTTGCCGAACCGGCTGTTGCGTTCGGAATGGGCCACGCGCATCGCTTCGGAATTGCGCGTGGACGAGCCGGTGTTGCGCGCGGCGTTGCGTCGCGCGGCGGACGAGCGGCGCAGCGAAGTGAAACCCAAGGCCGAGTTGCTCACGCCCGCGGTGAAGCGAGCGGAACGCCAGCTGATTCGCATGCTGTTCGAAGCCGTGGAATTTCGCGAGAAGTTGGCGCACGAAATCGCTTCGGGCGATTTGCACCGCGGTCTGGAAACGCGAAACATTTTCGAGGCGTTGGTGGTGGCCATAGCGGCCGGGGAAAAACTGGATGCCGCCGCAGTGGCTGCGACATTGGATGACAAGGACCGCCGCCTGTTCTTTGAAATCCTTTTTGAGACGCTGCCGGAAGGCACATGGGAAGACGCGGAAAGCTGCCTGGGGTTTCTGCGCCACCGTCCAGTAGCGCAGGAGCTGACGGATCTGCAGAAGCAGATTGAAGCGAATCCTGCGGCGGAAGAGCTTCGGAGATTGGTTGTTCGCCGGATGGAACTGCTGCGGCTGCTGTCCCGCGAGCGAGAGCCGGAAGCGGACAAAATCCTTCCTGAGCAATAACTTACGGCGCATCGTTGACGAAGGTACGGGCCATATTGTATATTCGTAGGGTTTTGGAGGAAACGGGCGGCACGTTTCGCGCATCATATAGGTGTGCGAGGGCAGGCGCGGGCGTGGCGGCACGGGCGCGGAATCGGCGACGAATTCGAAAGTTCGTTTTAAAAAAACCGCTTAAATGCAGCTAATTTGCAGTGCGCCGGGGTGTCTACCCACGGCGCGTTTGCATTTTGCGGATCCGTTTGCGCGCATCGCCTGACCTCTGCGAGGGAGGAAGTGTGACGGTAGCTCTAGAAGAAAAATACGATCAGGTACGGCAACTCATCGCCATGGGCAAGGAGCGGGGCTACCTGCTCTACGATGAGGTAAACGATATTCTGCCGCCCGAGGTGCACTCCTCGGAAGAAATTGACGATTTGCTCTCGACGTTTGAGCGCTATGGGATTGATGTGTACGAAGACCTGGCGAGCGCGAAGGTGGCGCTGGCCGCCGCGGATGCCACGGATTCCGCCGAGCCGGCGAAAGACACGGAAGCCGCCGCCTCGGAAGACGGCGAACTGGATCTGACTCCGGGATCGCTGGAGAAGACGAACGATCCGGTGCGCATGTACTTGCGCGAGATGGGCACCGTTCCGCTGTTGACGCGCGAAGGCGAAGTAGCCATCGCCAAGCGCATCGAACGCGGACAGCTGCTGGTGCTGAAAACGATCACGCGCGCACCGTTGATTCTGAAAGAACTGCTGCAGGTGGGCGAAGATCTGCGCAATGGCTCGCGCTCCATCAAGGAAATCGTTCAATTCGACGACGAAGAACTTACCGAAGAAAAGATCGAAGCCAAGACCAAGGAAACGCTGAAACAGATTGACCGCGTGGCCAAGCTGTATCTGCTGGCGCTGAAGCAGGCGTCGAAACTCGGCAACATGGCGAAGTCGAAAAAGCGCCCGTACCTGCGCGCGCGCTACGCACTGGCTCGCACGCGCGTGGAGATGTCGAATCGCATGCGCGAGCTGGAGTTCAACCCGCTCGAGAAGAAACGGTTGATCGAAAAAATCCGGCAGACCGTGGAGCGCGTGCATTTCCTGGAGCGCGAAATCGTAAAGCTCGAGCGGCGCGTGGACGCTTCCAAGGCGGACGTGCAGGCCGAAGCGCGCAAGGACCTGCGTTCGCGCAAGCAGGAGCTGGCGGAAATTGAATTGGCCAGCGAAGTAAGCCCGACGGAATTGAAGCGCGGCTTACAGGTGATTCTTCGCGGCGAAGCGGAAGCGGAACAGGCGAAGAAGGAATTAATCGAAGCGAACTTGCGCCTGGTGGTTTCCATCGCGAAGAAATACACGAATCGCGGCTTGCAGTTCCTCGACTTGATTCAGGAAGGCAACATCGGCCTGATGAAAGCCGTGGATAAATTTGAATGGCGCCGCGGTTACAAGTTTTCCACGTACGCGACTTGGTGGATTCGCCAGGCCATCACGCGCGCGATCGCTGATCAGGCTCGCACCATCCGCATCCCGGTGCACATGATCGAGACGATCAACAAGTTGGTGCGCACGCAGCGGCAACTGGTGCAGGAGCTGGGGCGCGAGCCGACTTCGGAAGAAATCGCCAAGCGCATGGATATTCCTGTCGCGAAAGTGCGCAAGATTTTGAAAATCGCGCAGGAGCCGATTTCGCTGGAGACTCCGATCGGCGAGGAAGAGGATTCGCATCTGGGCGATTTCATCGAGGACAAGGCGGTGGTGTCGCCTTCGGACGCGGTGATTAATCTCAGCCTGAAAGAGCAGACCTCTTCGGTGCTGAAGACGCTGACGCCGCGCGAAGAGAAAGTCATCAAGATGCGGTTTGGTCTGGATGACGGCAGCGAACACACGCTGGAAGAAGTCGGCCAGTCGTTCGCTGTTACGCGCGAACGCATCCGGCAGATCGAAGCGAAGGCGCTGCGGAAGTTGCGGCATCCTTCGCGCTCGCGGAAGTTGCGGGCGTTCCTGGAAGGATCCGCGAACGATTACTAGCCGTCCTGTGCTAGGGCAGACGCGCAATCAGCTCTTGTTTTGGAATGTTGTTCCACAGACTGACGCGCGTTAGGATGTCGTTGAGCGTGCCTTTGGCGAGTCCCTTATGATCTGGCACGGTAATGTTGTGTTCACCCACCGCTGTAATTTTTCTCAAACGTACGTGACTACCTTTCTGGCGGAGAGTTTCGTAGCCCAGCGAATGCAGCAGATGAATGAGGTCGTGCCCGCTAACTTGGGGTAGCCGTGGCATCGGAGAGCTTTAGTTCCGAGACAACGAGGATGTCGATTTCGGGTATTTGCACGCCATTCTCAAAATGGAGCGCGACTGCTTCTTTGATGTTGCGAAACAGTTCGTCCGCAGTTTCGGCTTGCGTAAAGATGTCTTCGCCGAGACCTCTCGCGCACCAGATGTTGCCGTCCTGATAGACTTCCATTTTCACGAGCATTTTGCGCCCTCTTGATAACTATCGTACTCCGATTGTTATGAATTTGACATACAGCCCCTGCCATTGCGGGGCTATTTCTCCGGCACTTGCCGGAGAATCGAGCGGTCCTCGATCAAAACGCACCCTGATTTTTCCATCCGGCGGACGTTTTCCACAGCATCGGCGTCCGCCAGCAAGTTGGCCCGGTATATTTCGTATGCCGCCAGACTGGGAAAATCGATCAGCGCCAGAGCGAAATTCGTGGGTCCGGCGATTTTTGTCGGCATGTAGTATCCCACGAGCTTTCCGCCGCAGCGCTCGATCGGCTCTGGGAATCGGCGCGCGTAGTCCTCGAAATCAGCCAGTTTGCTGATATCCAGCGTGTAGCGAATGCACAAAGTTAGCATCCCGGTCTCCTTGTTGTCATTTGCGCGACGCCCGTATGGCTTCAACTCGATAAAATTTGCCGGCGTGAATCGTGGTGATCGCTTAGCGCTCTAGCATTTCCTGCAGGCGGTTCAACGCTTCGAACCAGTAGGTTTTCATCTTGGCGCACTCTCTCGAATTTGCGAGCTTCATGTGGTCTACGGCTACCTGGCTTTTACCGGCGCCTTTGGCGTAAAAATTTACGCTGACGCGGCTGGTGCCGCCGTTCCATTTTGCGCGCAGGGATTTATTTTTAGTGGCGGTGGTGATTTCGATTTTTGCGCCGGGTAGCCAGCGCTGGCGCAGTTTTTCGTCGGTCCACGCGTCATAGGGTTTGCTCAAGGGGACGCTCAGGGTGCGGCTGCCGGACGCGGCGAACTCGCCGTCGCACTTTTGGAATTGTTCACGCAAGCCGCGCTCGTGTTCGTAGGGGACAGCGATCATCTGCGACCACCACGGGCCGACTTTGTGCTCCGTGTTGAGGTATGCGGAGATGTCCTGGTGGCGCATCTTTTTGGCCCCGGCCTTATCCAGGATTTTGAACCACTCCGGCCATGTCTTTCCGGTTCGTTCCTTCACGGCTGCGTCGCTCATGCGTTTTGCTTCGCGCGGTTTTTTCATTTTGCGCACTCCTTTGCTTAATTCTGTTGCTGCGCGGTGGACCAATTCACTGCTGAGCCGTATTCATAGACGAGCTGCGCGCCGCGGTCGGCGCCGATGGTGAGGAGCACGCCGAGCACCGCCAGGCCCAGCAGCAGCACCTTGCGCAGCTGCGGCGTGAAATTCTTGCGCATGAAAAATGCGAAGCTGCACAACGCGATTGCCAGACTGGTGGCGGTGAGCATCAGCGTTTCGTGAATTCCCACAGCGCGCTGCGCAGCGCCGGGTGCCACGGAATTTTGCGCCGCGAGGCCCGTCATCACAGTAACGACGGCCGCGAGCGTGCCGAGATAAAGCATGCGCGAAGCCATGCGCTGTAATTCGTCGCTCGAGCGCCAGACTGCGAGTATTTCGAACAGCAGCGCTGCCAGCCACAGCACGATGGGAAAGTGCACGAACATCGGATGATAATTCAGCGCTGCTTTTAGCCCGGGAAGCATGGAAGCGTCCCTCCTTGCGTGGACCACGCCTATGAGTAGCGCATTATGTGACAAACTCCTGCCAGCGTAAATCGAAGTATAATGCGCGCGCTCGGGCCGCCGATTTGCGAAATGCGAATCCGAGCAGAGAGGAAAAATTGTGATGCGAGCGCTGCGGGCTGCACTGCTGGTGCTGGTCGCGCTGATCCTGGGAACGATCCTGATCGTCGTCGCGATCGGCGCGTTCCTGCCGACGCAGCACATTTCCAGCCGCGCTGCCCGCTTCCATCAGTCGCCGGACGCAATTTGGGCGGTGATCACCGATTACGCGAAATTTCCGGCGTGGCGCAACGATGTGGCGCGAGTGCAGCTGCTTCCGCCAGTGAATGGCAAGCCGGCGTGGCGCGAATTCGATAGTCACGGGGGCGGCATTCCGTACCAAGTGATGGTGATGGTGCCGCCCAGAGCTTTGGTGGTGCGCATCGCGGACCCGAAGCTGCCTTTCGGCGGGACGTGGACTTATGAAATCTCAACTTTGGCAGATGGCAGCTCGCAGCTACGAATCACCGAGGCCGGCGAGATCTACAATCCGATATATCGTTTCGCTGCGCGTTACGTGCTGGGCTATTCCCAGACTGAGGAACAAGTACTTGCGGGCGCTGGGCGCAAAATTCGGGGAGAACGTGGCGATTGAAAAATGAGCCCGGGGCGAAAAGTAACCATGCCGCGAAAAAATCCAGCGAAACCGCGCGCGCCTGAGCGCGATTATTCGCATCGCCTGCTGATTGACAAGCTCGGAGTGAAGCCGGGGCAGAAGATCGCGGTGCTGGGCGTGGAGAGCGCGGAATTCCTGACGGAGCTGGCGGCGAGGGTGCCGGAATATTCGCGTGGGAGACGGATTAACGGCGCCGACCTGATTTTCTTTTCCGCGGAGGCGATCGCGGACCTGACGAATTTGCGTTCGCTTGTGAGTTCGATTCAGCGGGACGGCGCGATCTGGGTCGTGTACCCAAAAGGCCAGAAACACATTCGCGAGATTGACGTGATCACCGCTGGGAAATCCGCTGGGCTTACCGACAATAAAGTGTGCAGCTTCTCTGCGACGCACACGGCTTTGCGTTTTTGCATTCCGATTGCGAAGCGCTGAGTTTTCGATCTTCGGCTGGAGGCGTTCCGATCAGGTGACGACTTCGTGGTAGGTGGCGCAGGCTGGAATTTGGCGCTTGGGATTATCGCGATCGTAGAAAACGGCGACGCGCATGCCTTCGAAAAGCTGTTCTGTGTAGTCGAAGCCGCTACCACTGCGGGTTTCGCCTTGAAAGTCCTTGAATTCGTATTGGACGGACGATGAGCCTTTGTCGCCCTTCCACTGCCTGACCACCGTCGCCAGCGCGACTTCGCCATTCTCCAGCAAATCACATTCGCGCACTTGCGAGCGCCACATGGCGTAAGGAAGTAACAGCAGAAGCGCGACGACGGCCGCGATGGCCCAATCCCCGCGCGTGAAGGCGGCGAAGGAAAGTTTGCGCATCCATATTGTGTAGAGATGCAGGCCGAAGATTGCAGCAAAACCCATCACCCCGACGAATGCCACCGACAAACTAACGCGTCCGCGCGAGGACATGCGGATTTCGCGCGGGCGGGAAGTTCGGAGCAGAGCCTGTTGTTGCGCGCTGGGTTCGATCGCCGGGTCGGCGGACTTTCCGGCGACCGCCGCTGACGGAGCGAATGAGTTGTAGGGCATGGTGGCCGCGCGCATTGTTGGCGCGGGAAGCGCCTGCAACCTCGCGAGGCTTCGCCGCGAGACGACGTAGTTGAGAAGAATCCCGATCAGCGGGAAAGACGGTGAAGATTGCGATTTGATACGGATTGCGGAAATGCCAAAAGCGAATCATGAAAAAAGCGAAGCCGCCCATCAGGAAGATGCCGACCGGCAGAAAAAACAGGGTGCCGCGGACATCGGCGAGAGCGGCGTCGCGATTCCAGCCGCAATTGGGACAATAGGGCTTATTGCCCGCGATCTGGGTGGCGCCGTGGCAGAGAGGACAGGGCGGTGCAACCATATAAAATGGTAGCGTAATTTTTGGCCGCGGCAAGCGCGTACGGCTATCATGTTTCCATGGCGACAAGCCTCCAGGTGCGCGGACTGACGGTGGAGTTGCCGACGCCGGCGGGATGGGTGCGCCCGGTGAATGATGTTTCGTTCACGCTGGGCGAAGGCGAGACGCTGGGGATCGTCGGCGAATCGGGGTCGGGCAAGACGATGCTTTCGCTGGCGTTGATGGGATTGGAGCCGCATGGAGCGCGGCACTCGGGCGAGGCATGGTTGAATTTGCGCGCCAGTGACAACGGAAACGGCAGCGGTGGCGGAACGAATGGCGGTGCGCCGAACGGGAAGCGTGAAAATTTGCTGGCGATTTCGCAAAACGAGATGCGCGCGCTGCGCGGGCGCGAAATCGCGATGATCTTTCAGGAGCCGATGACGGCGCTGAATCCCGTGCTGCGTATCGGCGCACAAATTGAAGAAGCGATCCGCGTGCACGAGCCGCGCGCGGGAGAAAGCGAAATCCATCGCCGCGCGCTGGAAGCCCTGGAACGCGCAGCCTTGCCGGATCCGGAGCGGCGCGCGCGGCAATATCCGCACCAGCTTTCGGGCGGACTGCGCCAACGTGTGCTGATCGCGATGGCGCTGGCGGCGGGACCCGGCGTGCTGATCGCGGACGAGCCGACGACGGCGCTGGACGTCACCGTGCAGAAACAAATTCTGGAGCTGCTCGCGAAATTGCGGCGCGAACTGCGGCTCTCGATGCTTTTCATCACGCACGATCTGGGAGTGGTGGCGCAGGTTGCGGGGCGCATCGCGGTGATGTACGCGGGACGCATCGTGGAAGAAGGCCCGGTGGAGGAAGTGCTGCGCGCGCCGCGGCATCCTTACACGGAGGGTCTGTTGCGCGCGGCGCCGCGCCTGGCGCGCGAAAAGCTGGTGCCGATAGCCGGGACGGTTCCGTCGCTCGACGCGCTGCCGCCCGGCTGCGCCTTCGCTCCGCGTTGTCCTCATCGCGTCGCGGAGTGCGATGCCGCAGTGCCGAAGCTGCGCGCCGTAAACAAGAATCACGAGGCGAGGTGTATTCTCGTTCCATGAGCGCGACGAACGAATCGCCGAAGGGGCCGCCTAATGGGTTGCCGAATGCTGGGAGCGTGAGCGACCACGAACTGAGAGCGCTGGTGCGCGAACGATTCACCAAGACTGCGGAAGTCTTCGGTGATTACGCTGTGGCAGATCGCGTGGCTGAAGCCGAATCGCTGGCGCGCTTGGTTTCGGCCGGACCTGAAGACGTGGCCGTGGATCTCGCCTGCGGACCTGGAACGCTTGCGTTGCGATTCGCGAAGCACGTGCGCTGGATGTGCGCTTACGATTTGACGCCGGCGATTCTGCTGCGCGCGCGGCAGAACGCCGCACAACACGGCGTGTTGGAGAAGCTCGGTTTTGCCATCGGTGACGCGCAGACACTGCCGTTTGCGGATGGGTCTCTGGATTTGGCGGTGACCAGTTACAGCCTGCATCACATTTCCGATCCGGCGCGGGTGATCCGCGAAATGGCGCGAGTGGTGAAGCGCGGCGGGCGCGTGGGATTGATTGACATCCTCGTGCCGGAAGATCCGAAAATTCGCGCGCTGAATCACCGCATCGAATGGATTCGCGATCATTCGCATTGCCGTTCGCTGACGCTCGCGGAATTCCGGGCCATGATGGATGCCGCGGGTCTGCGGATTACCGCGACGGAAACCAGAGAACATCCGCGCACGTTCGAACACTGGATGCACGTAGCCGGATGGAAAGCGAGCGATCCGGAATATATCGAGGCGCACCAGCTGATGGTTTCTTCGATTGAGAATGACGGCGCGAATTTTCACCCGCGGATGGAGCCGGCGGACGTCTGCCAGCCGGGAGCGCAGCCCTGCCTGTACATGGTCAACACCGGAATCCAAATCGCGGCCGAGAAACTGTAGGAATGGCGGGCGAGATTCTTCTGGAGGCGCGCGCGCTGCGCAAATCGTATGCTGTTTCCAGCAGCGCGTTCAGGCAATCGGCGCGCCAGGCGATGGCGGTGGATGGCGTAAGCTTCGCGCTGGAGCGCGGCGAGACGCTGGGGATCGTCGGGGAATCCGGCTGCGGCAAGACGACGCTGGCGCGGATGTTGATGCGGCTGATCGAGCCCGATTCCGGTGAAATTATTTTTCGCGGTGAGGATTGGCTCGGCTCGCGCGGCGCGAAACTGCGGTCGCTGCGACGGCGGATGCAGATGGTGTTTCAGGATCCCATCGCTTCGCTGAATCCGCGCATGCGCGTAGGGAGCATAGTGGGTGAGCCGCTGGCGATTCATGAGCCGCAGCTTTCGAGCGAGGAACGCGGAGCGCGCACAGCGGAAATACTCGAGGCTGTCGGGCTGAGCCGCGACGCCGTGACGCGTTACCCGCACGAATTTTCGGGGGGCCAGCGGCAGCGCATCGGAATTGCGCGCGCGCTGATTTTGCGGCCGGAGCTGGTGATTGCAGACGAGCCGGTATCGGCGCTGGACGTTTCCGTCGGCGCGCAAATTCTGGAATTGCTGGCGCGTTTGCAGCGGGAATTTTCGCTTACATTGATGCTGATTTCGCACAGCTTGCCGGTGGTGGCGCAGCTGGCTTCGCGCGTGGCGGTGATGCAGACCGGGCGGATTGTGGAGATTGGCGCCGCGGATCAAGTTTTGCAGGCGCCGCAGCATGCTTACACGCAGGCGTTGCTAGCGGCAGTGCCGGAAATTCCTGAGTGAGTTTCGTGCGATAGGAACGGGCCGCAATTCGTCGGCACAACGGGTGAATTGCGCTTGTTCTACGCGAGGCAAGCCTCGCTCACGAAAAGGCGGGAGCAAGCTCCCGCACTCCAAGATGCGGCTCGACGTGCTTGCAGCCTACGTCGCATCGTCATCTTGCTTCTTTGCCGCGCTGCTCCTGTTGATGACAATCTTCCGTGGGATGTGCTAAAAACTGCGTCCAGACTGAAACATTCGCTTTCGCCGGGCGTAGTGAGAAACAGGACCGGTGCCACCCAGCATTTCGATTGGACCAGGAGGAAACCAGCATGGCCAGCGCAGAAACTCCCTCTCCCGCAACCACAGGTTCCGACAGTTCCTTTGGCCGAATTATCGGCGTGCTGTTCAGCCCGAAGCCGACTTTTGAATCGATCGTGCGACGGCCGACGTGGGTTTTGCCGCTGATTCTTGGCTGCGTATGTCTTCATCGCTGTGATGGCGATATTCACTCAGCGCGGAGGCTGGCGCGCTTTATTGAAAAGCAAGACCGCCAACAATTCGCGCATGCAGAAGCTGGAGTCATAGCCGAGAGACGCAGCGAGTAACGATTGAGCGCCAGATAAAGTCGCGCCTCATCGTTGGCTACTTCGAAGGCGTGATCATTCCGCCCATCGGCGCGCTGGTGGTGGCCGGCGTGCTGCTGTTAGTTTTCAATCTTTCCGTGGGCACGAAAATCGATTTTAAAACGTCGCTGGGAATCGTCGCGTATCGCGTGGGTGCCGTGGACTGATCGCGGCGCTGTTGAGTAATCTTAGTTCTGTTTATCGAAAGATCCCTCGACCGTTGATTTGCAGAATATAGTGGCGTCCAACCCCGGCGCACTGTTATCTGACGATTCTCCAAGTGGCTCGTGGCTCTCCTCGGATCGATTGATTTGTTTGCAATCTGGACACATGATCCTATTGGCGATCGGCTTCAGCGCGGCCGATTCGAAGAAGATTTCGTTCGGGAAGGCATTGGTCCTGGTGATAATTCCGTGGGCTTCTCTTACCGTTTTGAAGGTGGGGCTGACCGCAGCTTTCTCCTGATACACTCGTTCGGATGGAGACGCAGCACGAAGGATTCAAGTTCGAGGTGCTGGCGACGGATCCCACCGGCGCGCGCCTCGGCAGGCTGACTACGCCGCACGGCGTGATTGATACGCCGGCGTTCATGCCGGTGGGCACGGCTGCGACGGTGAAGGGTCAGACGCAGCAGGACCTGGAAAACCTCGGCGTACAAATCCTACTTTCCAACACCTACCATCTTTATTTGCGCCCCGGGCATGAATTAATCCGCCAGATGGGCGGGCTGCACAAATTCATGGCGTGGCCGCGGGCGATTCTCACCGATTCCGGCGGCTTCCAGGTTTTCAGCCTGAGCGAATTGCGCAAGGTGACGGACGAAGGCGTGACGTTTCGTTCACATCTGGACGGCTCCGAACATTTTCTTTCGCCGGAAAAAGCGCTGGAAATTGAAATCGCGCTGGGCGCGGACATCGTGATGGTGCTCGACGAATGCATCGAAGCGCCCGCGACCGAAGAGCGCGCGCGTGATGCAGCGAAGCGCACGCTGGATTGGGCGCGGCGTTCGCGCGATTATTTCGCGCAGCACGGAGACGCGGCGCGGCAGATGCTTTTCGGCATCGTGCAGGGCGGGACGCATGCGGCGCTGCGCCGCGAGAGCGCGGACGCGTTAGTGGAGCTGGATTTTCCGGGCTACGCGATCGGAGGCCTCGCGGTTGGCGAGCCGCACGCGAGCACGTGCGAAATGGCGCAGCGTTGCGGCGTCGCGACTGCCTGCGGATCGTCCGCGTTACCTGATGGGCGTCGGCAAGCCGGAGCAAATTCCCGATTACGTGGCGCTGGGTGTGGACATGATGGACTGCGTGCTGCCGACGCGCAGCGCGCGGCACGGCTGCCTTTACACTTCTCAGGGGCGCATGCTGATCAAGAACGCGAAATACGCGAACGATCCGCGCCCGATTGACGAATCGTGCGAATGCGCGGTGTGCCGGCGCTACTCGCGCGCGTATCTACGGCACTTAGCAACGAGCGGAGAATTCCTGGCGATCATCTTGAACACCCACCACAACATCCACTTTTACCTTGACATAATGCGCAAAATTCGCGAGGCTATCCGTTTTGGGAAGCTCGAAAAGTTCCGCTCTGACCTTCAGGCTCGTCTGAAATAAGACAAACCCAAGCAGGTGTTGGGCGCGGTCATGGGGCGGAGCAGCGTCTTCGGCGAACGAGTTCCCGGCTTGCCGGCCCCCGGCAAGTTTGTCCGTCCTGGCGGATTTGCCCTGCTGAGCCGAATGGCGGCGCGCGAGGGTTTGCCCTCGGTGGCCGGATTGCCGGCGAAGAAGGGAAAGGCGTAATGATCGTGACAATTTCTATTTTGGCTTCGACCAACCTGTCCCTGGGCCTGCCTCTTGCCCTGTTGGCGCAGGCTCAGCCGGGCGGCATAGCGCTGTTCCTGCCGCTGATCCTGATCATGGTGATTTTTTATTTTTTGATGATTTTGCCGGCGCAGCGCCGCCAGAAGAAAGTAACGGAAATGCTGACGAACCTGAAGAACGGCGATAAAGTCATCACCAACGGCGGAATCTATGGCACGATTGTTGGCCTCGAAGGCGACACCGTGCAACTGCGCGTTGCCGAGCAAGTGAAGATGAAGGTAGCCCGCAATGCGATTGCGGGACTCCAGGCAGAACCACCGAAGGAGAGTTAGGCAGCCCGCATGAATTCCCAGCTCAGATGGAAGTTTATTCTTATCCTCATCGTCATTTTGATTTGCTTGTATGGTCTATTGGCATTGCCCACGTTTCCCACCTCGCTGGCGCAGGTGAAGGCGAACCTCGCGGATCGCATCAAGCTAGGCCTGGATTTGAAGGGCGGCAGCCACCTCGTTCTGCAAGTGCAAGTGGACGAAGCCATCGGCCAGCGCTGCGACCAGGCGGTGGATCAGCTCACCAGGCAACTCCATGAGAAAAACATTATCGTGGGCGATATCCGCCGCGTGGACGACACGCACATTGAGGTGGATAAGGTTGATTCGAACACGTCCGGCCCTTTCCGCGATTTGATCACGACGCAATTCACCGACTGGGCCATGACGCCGGCCGCCGGTGTGGTGAACGGCTACCTGCTGACGTTGAGGCCGACCGTCGTCGCTGATCTGCGCCGCGAGACCATGAATCAGGCGCTGGAGACAATTACGCGGCGCATCAACGCGCTGGGCCTGACGGAGCCGACGATCGCGTTCACCGGACGCGGCGACAACGAAATCCTGGTGCAGCTGCCCGGCGAAGGCGATCCCAGCCGCGCCAAGTCCGTGATTCAGGCGGGCGGGCAACTCACGTTGAACCGCGTGGCCGACGATCAAACGTATCCTTCGGAAGTTGCGGCGCTGGCTGCCAAGGGTGGCGTGCTGGCCCCGGGAACCGTCATCGTTCCCGGCAGGTCGGAAGCGCAGAGCGGTTTCCCCTCGCAGACGGTTTATTACATTCTCGATCGCGCGCCGATCGTCACCGGGCAGGATTTGCGCGGCGCCAGCCCGGCTCCGAATGGAAGCAATCCCGGACAATTTGAGGTGCGCTTCCAGCTTTCCACTTCGGCGGCCACGCGCTTTGGTCCTTTCACGGAAGCGCAGTCGCAACTTTCGCCCAAGGGCCGCATGGCCATCGTGCTGGATCATCAGGTTTACAGCGCTCCGGTCGTTAACAGCCGCATTGATGATTCCGGGGTGATCGAAGGAAATTTCAGCGAGGAGTCAGCGCAGGATCTGGCGCTGGTGCTGCGCGCCGGCGCGCTACCCGCTTCGATCAAGTATCTGGGGGAAAGCACGGTGGGCCCATCGCTGGGAGCTGATTCGATCCGCGCGGGCGTGCGGGCTTCCATCGGCAGCCTGATCGTGGTGATGATCTTTTTGGTGATCTATTATCGGCTGAGTGGTGTCAATGCAGTTGTGGCCCTGATTCTGAATTTGGTGATCCTGATCGCGTTCATGGCAATCGCCGGCGCGGTGCTTACGCTGCCGGGCATAGCCGGCGTGGTGCTGACGATCGGCATGGGCGTTGATTCCAACGTGCTGGTATTCGAACGCATACGCGAGGAATTGCGCAACGGCAAGGCTCCGGCGACGGCGGTGGATTCGGGATTCCACAACGCGTTCCGGACGATCATTGACACGCACGTGACGACGCTGGTTTCCGCCGCGTTCCTGTTGCTGTTTGGCACCGGGCCGGTGCAAGGGTTTGCGATTACGCTGATTATCGGTTTGCTGGCCAACGTGTTTACTTCGATTTTTGTTTCCCGGGCGATTTTCGACTGGCATTTGTCGCGCAAGGATCGTCAGGCGGAACTTAGTATTTAATGGGGTATTTAATGGGAGTTTTTGTGGCGCAGGCAATTTTGGCTGTGCGGTTGTTTGGGGCGGCAGCAAATAGAATTAGTCGA
The DNA here is from genome assembly GCA_963742475.1 of uncultured Acidobacteriota bacterium. GTDB lineage: Bacteria > Acidobacteriota > Terriglobia > Acidiferrales > UBA7541 > Palsa-295. The sequence goes on from CAVULY010000002.1 coordinate 527,464, forward strand.
AGGGCGAGCATTTCAAGGGCGCGATGCTTGTTGTAAGGATGGGACTTAGGTCTTCCGCGCGACTACGAATTTAGCGGCACCGGCAGCAGGGAACTAACCTGGGCGACCCGGTGTCAAACAAAGGTGGATAGGTATCGGAATGGAATTATTCAAGGGCGTTAACGTTGACTGGATGGGGAAGGCGAAGTACTTCGTCGCCCTGTCGTTGATATTGCTGGTGGTGGGCTGGGCTTCGATACTGAAGAACGGCGGCCTGCGCTACGGCATTGATTTCCGCGGTGGCACGCTGGTGTATGTGCGGTTCGCGGGCCCCGCGCCACTCGATCAGATTCGCAAGGGCCTCTCGTCGGCCGGGCTGAACGACAGCACGATTCAGTCGATCAGCGACAGCGTGCTGGGCAGCGGTTCACAGAACGACGTGGTGATTGGTCTGGAGCTAAAGAGTCAGAACAATGACGCATCGCTGGATGCCGGACGGGAAGCGATCGTGAATGTGCTGCACAAGACGTTTGGAACAGCGGATTCCGGCGGCAAGCTGGATTTCAATTCCGTAGGCAAGACTGCGCTGGCAGCGCAGCTGACTGAGAAGGATCCGCTCGCGCTCGGGGCGGCTGCCGGCGATCGTTACAATCAGCTGGCGCAGCGCCTGCTGGCCGCGCGCGATGCCGACCATCGCGGGATCGTCAGCAACTTTGACGAGCTGAAAAGTGTGGACGGCGTGACGCCGGCGGTGCTGAGCACGCTGAACAACGGATTCGTGCTCGGCAATTTTGCAGTTTACGACGCGGAAGTCGTTGGCCCGAAAGTCGGGGCGGATTTGCGACTGCAGGCCATACGCGCGACTTTGTATGCGCTCGTGGGCATGTTGATATATATTGCCTTCAGGTTCGAGTGGGTTTATGGAGCCGCGGCGGTGATTGCCGTGTTCCACGACGTGCTCATTACCCTGGGTTTCTTCTCGCTCTTTCATTTTGAAATTTCGCTGACGGTGATCGCGGCATTGCTGACGCTGGTAGGCTACTCGATGAACGATACGATCGTGATCTTCGATCGTGTGCGCGAGGACCAGCGCTTGATGCGCCGCGAAGCGTTTGCGGATGTGGTGAATAAGGCCATCAATCAGACCCTTTCACGGACGATATTGACCAGTGGATTAACGTTCCTAACCGTCCTGGTACTTTTCCTCATGGGCGGCCAGGTCCTTCGTGCTTTCTCTTTTGCCATGGTGGTAGGAGTTGTGGTAGGAACATACTCCAGCTTCGGTATTGCAGCACCCATAGTCGTACTTTGGAACAAGTATCGCGGTCAGGGAACTGCCGTTCGCGCCGGATCCGCAGCCGATAAGCGCGTGGTGGCAGCTGCTAGGAGGTAGGTGCCATGTTTGACGATCTAGTTGTCTCCAGTGCCAATCCGAAGAGGACGAACAACTCCTGGACGGTGGCTCTTTCCGCCATCATTCAGGCTTGTTTGCTGGGCATATTGATTTTGATTCCGCTGATCTATACGGAAGCCCTGCCCAAGCAGTTGCTGACCACGTTCCTGGTTCCACCCCCGCCGCCACCTCCTCCGCCACCGCCCGCTGCGGCCGTGCAGAGAATCGTGAAGCCGATTGTGCGCCTGATTCACAATGGCCAGATGATGGCGCCGACGGTGATCCCGAAGAAAGTGCAAATGATTAAGGAAGAGGAAATGCCGCCCGATGTGGGCGCGGTTGGCGTGGTGGGCGGCGTGCCCGGTGGCGTTCCGGGCGGACAGGCCGGCGGCGTGCTTGGCGGCATCATCGGTGGCTCGGGCGGCGGAATGCCTCCCCCGCCGAAGGCTGCTCCCTCGCGCATCCGTGTGGGCGGCAACGTAGCGGCGGCGAAGCTGGTTCGCCAGGTCACTCCGTTGTACCCGCCGATTGCCAAGACCGCGCATATTTCCGGCACGGTGATTCTGCATGCGGTAATCGCCAAGGACGGCACGATTCAGGAGTTGACGTACGTTTCCGGTCCTCCGCTGCTGATGAAGAACGCGATGGACGCCGTGCGTCAATGGCGCTACAGCCCCACGTTGCTCAACGGTGATCCAGTAGAAGTGGACACCACAATTTCGGTCGTCTTTACTTTGGGCGGTTAAGCAGGGCTTGCTTCAAGCCCTTCGCGGGGCTGGAGCTGAGGGAAATAAAATCCGACCGGCAGAATCTTGCTGCCTTGGTCGTTTCACAGGAACGGAGGAACAAATAATGCTTTCGAATTTACTTTTTGCCGGCGTGGTAATGTTTCAGCAGCCAACGGGTGAAGTCGGTTGGGACCTGGTCAGCATGTGGCACAACATGGGCATCCCTGCCAAAACCGTCGTTGCCATTCTATTCATCATGTCCGCCTGGTCAATCGGCATCATGATTGACCGAGCGTTGATGTACAGCGCCGCGCGCAAACAGTCGCGGATTTTCGTGCAGCAGGTGGCGGGCGCGCTGAAAGACAACAAGCTCGACGAAGCGATCTCCATCGCCGAGCGCAACAAGAAGAGCCACATCGCCAAGGTGGTGGCCACGGGCTTGTCTGAGTTCCAGGCAGCTTCGGCGCAGGTGGGCGATGAAGAAGTGATCGAAGCGGCCAACCGCGGTCTGGAACGCTCGGTCGCGATCGTGCACGCCGAAATGAAGCGCGGTCTTTCCGGCCTCGCCACCATCGGCTCCACGGCTCCGTTCGTCGGACTGTTCGGCACGGTGATGGGCATCATCAACGCGTTCAAAGGCATTTCCGCTTCGAAGGCCACCGGTCTATCGGCGGTCGCCGGCGGTATTGCTGAAGCGTTGGTCACCACGGCGCTGGGCTTGGTCGTCGCGGTTCCGGCGGTGTGGGCGTTCAATTATTTCACCAACAAAGTGGAAGCCTTCGACGTCGAGATGGACAACTCCTCCATGGAGCTGATCAACTATTTCATCACTCGTCGCGGCGGGAAGAAGTAAGCCATGGCCTACAAGCCCAAAGCACCGCCGGTGATGGCCGCGCCAAACGTGATTCCGATGGCGGACATCATGCTGGTGTTGCTGATTATTTTCATGGTGGTCACGCCCATGTTGCAGAAGGGCGTCTCGGTGGATATGGCCAAGGTGAATAACGCCCGGGACCTGCAGGACGCCGACAAGGACGACGCCATCATCCTGGCGGTCACTCGTGACGGCAAGATGTACCTGGGCAGCACCCAGGTGAGCCTGGACGACATCACCACGCGGGTGAAGGACCTGATCGCCAACCGCCTCGACAAGACTGTATTCGTTCGCTCCGATTCGCGAGCGCATTACGGCGATGTGGTTAAGGCTGTGGACGAGGTCCGCTCCGCGGGCGTGGATCATCTCGGCTTGCTCACGGAAAAGATAAAAGCCAAGGGCGCAGCGGCTCCTCCGGCACCTCCGCCGGGAAATTAGGATCAGGCGCGAGGTTCAGCTCGCTAGAATATAAGGAGTTTTCCCATGGGAATGGCAGTAGGTGGCAGTAAAGGTTCGATGTCCGAACCGAACATCGTGCCTCTGATTGACGTGCTGTTGGTGCTGATCATTATTTTCATGGTGATCACGCCCACCATTCCACAGGGTCTCGATGCGCTGGTTCCGCAGCCGCCCACGCCTCCGAACCAGAAGCAGGACGACGCTTTGCTTTCGAAGACGATCGTGGTCCAGGTCACCGCGAATGGAAAAGTGATGATCAATCAGGACGAAATGACTTGGGACACTCTGGGCCCGCGCCTGGAAGATATCTTCAAACAGCGCGCCGAGAAGGTGGCGTTCGTGAAGGGCGATGACTCCGTGGAGTTCGCCCAGGTGGCCCGCGCCATTGATATCATGCGCGGCGCGGGAATTGACAACGTCGGCCTGATTACCGCATGCTCGCGCGATTGACATAATGCGTGGTGCTGGCATAGACAACGTCGGTCTCATCACCGCGAAGATCGAGGCGGGGCAGTGACGTTCATCGACCAGCGATTCGCAGCGGGCGAATAGCCGCTGGAATCGCGGTTTCTCTCGAATTCGGCGCAGCCTTTATCAAGGAGAGCAAGGGATGCAGCGGAAGCCTCACACACTTTTTCTACTCGCCGTGGTAGTGGCCTCACTTGCCGCAGGCGCGGGTTGCGACAAATTGCGGGCGCGCGACAAGCTCAACAAGGGCGTGCAAGCCTATAAGGCCGGGCAAACCGATCTGGCCATTGAAGATTTCAAAACTGCCAAGGATCTGGACCCCAGCCTGACCAACGCGCGGATTTACCTCGCCACTGCTTACTCCGCACAGTACATTCCGGGCGCGCCGTCCCCCGAAAATATCCGCAATGGCCAGCAGGCGGCTCAGGAATTCAAAGACATTCTGGCGACCGATCCAAATAATCTTTCCGCGATTGATGGACTGGGTTCGATTCTCTACAACATGGCCGGCGGTCCGCCATTCGATCCTAAGATGATGGAAGAATCGAAGACCTATCACGAGAAGCACATCCAATTGAAGCCGGACGATCCGGAGCCGTACTACTGGGTGGGCGTGATTGACTGGTCGCTGGCGTTCCGCGGCAACCGGGACATGCGCGAGGAATACAATAAGACCGCCAAGAAGTCGATCAGGGATACGGATCCAGCGCCCCCCGCGCTGGCCACCGCGTTCCAGCAGAAATATGGCCCGACCGTGGATGAAGGCATCACCAGCCTGCAGAAAGCGATCCAGCTGCGCGCCGATTACGACGACGCCATGGCTTATCTGAACCTTCTCTATCGCCAAAAGGCGGACATGGAAACCACTCCTGCCGCTCGCGACGCCGATATCAATCAGGCGGAGGCGTTGGTGGATAAAGTGAAGGCCATCAAGCAGAAGAAAATGGAGGCGCCGCAGCCGGCGTCCTGAGCACGGCGAATCTTTGGAGTGAGAGTGTTTCGGGCCGGCGGTCCCGCATTGCGGGACCGCCGGCTTTTGTTTTTTAGATTTGTACTTGTAGCGGCGTACATGAGTGCGCGATGGGTGACGCGGAATCGCGGCTACCAGGGCTGAGTCGCTGCGTCGCCCAGGGCGCGCTGACCGCTGCGGGAGAGAAAATCGCCAATGAAAATGATTCGCGGCATCATTACGACGCTACTCTGTCTTTTCTTCGCGGCGCTCTTCGTTTCAAATTCTCGCGCCACGCGTCCCGCAGATTTGTCCCACGCCGAAGATGCCGGCGACCCTTGGTCTTCGGCGCAAACGGTTCAACCGGCTGATCTCGTCAAGGAAATCTCCGCGCCGGCTCACCCGAACGAGCCTGTCGTCGTGTGCGTGGGGTTCCGTCCGCTTTATCAGGGCGCGCATATCCCTCACGCTCTGTTTCACGGAGCTGCTTCCACCGACGCGGGACTGGCCGAACTGAAGAGTTGGGCTCAATCCATTCCCAAGTCGTCGAATGTGGTTTTGTATTGCGGCTGCTGCCCGCTGGCGCATTGCCCGAATTTGCGGCCGGCGTTTGTGGCGATGCGCGATATGGGTTTTACGAATCTTCGCGTCTTGATTCTGCCAAATGATTTCAATACGGATTGGATTCAGAAAGGCTATCCGGTCGAAAAGGGGAAATAACGGGAGCACCTGCGGCGTCACCACGCTCCCAAACGCCAAGTCACGACTTGCTGTCCGGCAGTTTTTGCGGCTGCAGCGCCATTCCCAGCAGCCCGGCGATCAGCACGGCGGGATACAGTTGGCCGATGAGCGCTTCGCAAACCGCCAATGTGCGCGCGATCGGATGCAACGGGACGATGTCGCCGTATCCCAACGTGGTCAGCGTGGTAAAACTGAAATACACGTAGCGCGCCATGGGCGACACCATTTCCTGAGTTGCTGCCGTGGGATGGATCGAGCCGGGAATGATCATATCCGCAAGGAAGTAGGCATATGACCACATCAGGCCAATCAGCAGGTAAGCCGCGATGGCTCCGAGCACGCGATGTAAATTGATCGCGCCGGGACTGAACACTTGCAGCAGTGTGATCACGGCAAACGCCAGCAGGCAACAGAACAACAGAACGGGTTCCAGCACGGGATGGCTGAACTTCGGAACGTAAGCCCCGGTCCAGTGCACCACCAGGCCCGCAAGAGTCAACAAGACCACTAGCACCGTGAGCGTGCGGCTGCGCTTGGTGGCCACCGCGCCCGAGAGCAGCAGAATCGAAAGCACCAGATCCACGATGAACTTTTCCGAGCCATCCCAGCCCCGCCAGCGGGAAAACCACAAAGATGATCAGGATCAGCACGGCCAGGAAAAACGTCAGACTCTGGTCCAGCAAGCGGATGCGCGCGAAGATTCCATCCGGCTGAGGCGGCGCATCAATTTTAAATTCTGGTGGGTTCAATTTTCCGGCTCCGCGATTCCGGCAGTCACGGTACTTCCGCGGCGTCTGGGTGTCAATGTGTGTGGCGGTTTGACCATCCGTTCGACATCGATCACTCCTCACACTAGGCTTTCGTCGGATGCCGTGGAGCTTGTCGGGCGAGCAGCGACGCGGAGCTTCAACAGTGGTGGCCCTCGTCCTTAGGAGACACATGAGAGAGTTCGTGCGCGTGGCGCTTTGCGTAGTCTTTCTTCCGCTGGCGATGATGGTGTCTGCTATGCAATCCAACGCGCAGGACCGCACGCAAGGGCCGCTCCATGGTTCTTTCGCGCCGGGGAGTGGTGTCTGCGGAAAACCCATTGGCGGCGCAGGCTGGAGCGACCGTGCTGGCCCACGGTGGCAACGCAGTTGACGCGGCGGTCGCAACCAATGCGGTGATGGGCGTGGTTGAGCCCATGATGAATGGAATCGGCGGCGATCTTTTTGCGATCGTTTATGACGCGAAGTCCGGGAAGCTTTATGGACTGAATGCAAGCGGTTGGGCTCCCGCGGGACTTTCCATTGAATTTCTCAAGTCCAAGGGCATTGCGAAAATGCCGCAAGAGGGCATCCAGTCGGTCACTGTTCCGGGCGCCGTGGATGGCTGGTCAAAACTGCTCGCGCGTTTCGGCACCAAGAAATTCTCGGAAGTTCTGGCCCCCGCGATCTACTACGCGCGCGAAGGTTTTCCTGTGCCCGAATGGGATGCCGCGTATTGGGCGGACGCGGTGGATTTTCTGAAGCAGGACAAGAATGCCGCGGCAACCTACCTGCCCGATGGCCGCTCGCCGCGAGTGGGTGAGATTTTCCGCAACCCCGATCTCGCGCGTTCGCTTGAGGCAATCGCTTCCGGCGGCAGAGACGCCTATTACAAGGGTGCAAGCGCGCAGAGCATAGTGGCGCTATCCAACAAGCTCGGCGGCACGATGACGCCGGAGGACTTGGCCGATTATTCCAGCGAATGGGTGGAACCGATTTCGACCACGTATCACGGGTGGACCGTCTATGAGATTCCCCCGAACGGCCAGGGAATTGCCGCGCTCGAAATGCTCAACATCATGGAACGGTTTTCTCTCGCGCAATTCGGGCATAACTCCACCGACGCGCTGCACGCCATGATCGAAGCGAAGAAACTAGCTTACGCGGACATGTATCGTTACGTTGCGGATCCAAAGTTCAGCCAGGTTCCCGTGCAGGGCATGCTTTCCAAAGAATATGCCGCGCAGCGCGCGAAGCTGATTGATATGGCGAAGGCGAATTGCGATGTGCTGCCCGGCGAGCCGCAGCTGGCGACGAGCGGCGACACCACTTATCTGACCGTCACGGACAGCGACGGCAACATGGTATCCCTGATTCAGAGCAATTATTCCGAGTTCGGGTCAGGCCTGGTGGCGAACGGCACCGGTTTCGCCCTGCAAAATCGCGGAGGGCTTTTCAGCCTCGACCCCAATTCCCCCAACAAGCTCGCCGGTCACAAGCGGCCTTTGCATACGATCATTCCGGGCTTCATGAGCAACGGGCAGCAGCGGATTGCGTTCGGAATCATGGGCGGCTTCAATCAGGCGCAAGCGCACGCGCAATTTGTTTCCAACGTCGTGGATTTTGGAATGAATATTCAAGAAGCTTTGGAGGCCGCGCGCTTCAGGAAGGTAACTTTTGCAGGCTGCGATGTGGATCTGGAGGATCGCATCCCGCTCGCTGTTCGTGACGGCCTTACCCAGCGCGGCCATCAAATTAAACTTCACGGTGCGTACTCGGCCACCATGGGCGGCGGACAGGCAGTGCAGCGCGATATTTCCACCGGAGTGAACTACGGAGCCTCCGATCCGCGAAAAGACGGCGAGGCAATCCCCGAGCCCTCCCCGCAGAAATTAGGCGCCGGGCGCGACGGTAGAGATGACTCCCGATAAGTCCCTCGGCCGGAAGCCGACGCGCTAGCTGCCGCAGGAATGGCTCGCAGTGAGGCGGCCCTCAGAATATAATGGTATATGGAGCCGGCTGGTAAACCCGCCTTCTCGCAAGCTGCCCGCCGCACTGTGGATTTGCGCTTTGTCGAGCTGACGGACAAGGTGCGCCGCAATCGTCCTGGCGACGACCTCGATCTGCTGCGCCGCGCGTACGATTTCGCGGCCGAGCAGCACAAGACGCAGACGCGCCTCTCCGGCGAGCCATTCCTTTCTCATCCTGTAGAAGTAGCGCACATCCTTGCGGACATGAAGCTGGATGTGACTTCACTGTGCGCGGCGCTGCTGCACGACGTAGTCGAAGATACGAAAATTCCGCTGGAAACCATCTCCGAACAATTTGGCGCCGACGTGGCGCGGCTGGTGGAAGGCGCAACCAAAATCAGCCGCCTGGATCTGCTGGCGCCCGAAGCGCGCCAAGCGGAAAACGTTCGCAAGATGCTGCTGGCCATGGTGAACGATGTGCGCGTGGTGGTGATCAAACTCGCCGACCGCCTGCACAATATGCGCACGCTGGAATATCTGGATGCGGAAAAACAGCAGCGCATCGCGCGCGAGACGATTGATATTTACGCGCCCGTCGCCAACCGCCTGGGCATGGGCTTGATTCGCGGAGAGCTCGAGGATCTTTCCTTCCGCTATCTCGAACCCGAAGCATTTTTTGAATTGCAGAAAAAACTCGCCACCAAACAGAAAGTCTTCGATAAATTTTTGCAGGAAGTTCAGGATTCCATTCGCGACAAAATGGTGGAGACCGGCATACCCGCCGAAGTGCAGGCGCGCGTCAAGCGTATCTACTCCCTGCATCTGAAAAGCCAGAAGCAGCAGCGCACGCTCGATCAGGTGTACGACCTGCTCGCGATCCGCGTGATCACCGACACGGTTAAAAATTGTTACGCCACGCTCGGCGTGATTCACCAGATTTGGCCGCCCGTGCCGGGCCGCTTCAAAGATTACATCGCGATGCCGCGGCCCAACCTGTACCAATCGCTGCACACCACCGTGATCCATGGCGGCCAGGCCTTCGAAGTGCAAATCCGCACGCAGGACATGCACCGCATCGCCGAACAGGGCGTCGCGGCGCACTGGAAATACAAAGACGGCCGCACGGAAACTTCCAGCGCCGATGACCAGCGCATCGTCTGGATGCGCCAGCTGATCGAGTGGGTGCAGGAGATGCAGGAGCCTAGCGAGTTTCTCTCGACTCTGCGCGTGGATCTTTATCCCGAAGAGGTTTACACCTTCACGCCGATGGGCCGCGTGGTAGTGCTGCCGCGCGGCGCCACGCTGATTGATTTCGCTTACGCGGTGCACACCGAAGTGGGCCATCAGTGTACCGGCGCGAAAGTGAACGGCGCGATTGTGCCGCTGCGCCATTCCGTCGCGAATGGCGACGTGATCGAAATCATCACGCAGAAAGGCCACGAACCGTCGCGCGATTGGCTTTCCTTCGTGCACACCTCGCGCGCCCGCAGCAAAATCCGCCAGTGGATCAATCTGCACGAACGCGAGCAGGCCAAGGACGTCGGCAAGCGCCTGCTGGAAAAGGAAGCGCGCCAGGCGGACATCGTCCTGAAGAAAATTGCGCCGGAAACCTGGCAGCGCGTCGCTTCCGAATACGGCTGCGGGCGCATTGACGATCTGTACGCCGACTTGGGCTACGGAAAATGGTCCGCGCGGCAGGTGCTCGCGAAAGCCAGCGGGCGGCCGCTCACCGATCCCTCCGAAGAAAAGCAGCCGAAAATCGTGGACACCGTCAAGCGCATGCTGGGCATGAACGACGGCGCGATTCTGGTCCGCGGCCATGACGATCTGATGGTGTACCGCTCGAAATGCTGCAACCCGATTCCGGGAGACGACGTGATTGGCTACGTCACGCGCGGCCGCGGCATCGCCGTGCACGGCAAAAATTGTCCCAACGTGCAGAACCTGCTGTACGACGCCGAGCGCCGCATCGCTGTCGAATGGGCGGGGCAGACGCAAGCGACTTTTCCGGTTCGCCTGCGCATACTCACCGAAGATCGTCCTGGGATGCTGGCCAGCATCACCACGGTGATCAGCGACAATGGCGCGAACATCCGCACGTTTGAAAGCGGCGGCCAGGATTTGCGCGCCCGCATCGAAGTCGCGCTCGACGTGCAGGATCGCAAGCAGCTCGAACGCATTCTTTCCGGCGTCAAGCGCATCCCCGGCGTGTTCGATATCGAGCGCGTTTACAACGTATAATTTCTGTGGCGCAGACCGTCTGCGTTGCGCTCTTGTTCTGCCGTCCGTCGCGGATCAGCCCATTCGAGCAAGGACCATCACGAAGGAAGCCCGTAATCTTTCCGCGTCATGCGGTTCCGCGCGCCCGAACCACTCTGTACAATAAAGATGATGGGGACCGTTCAGGCGACCGGTTCCGCCCGCGGATTGGGCCGCGCTGTGCGCCGTAGGAGTTCGTTCGCGACATTCTTCGTGTTTGCCGCGCTTTCGTTGCAGCTGGCGTGTCAAAGTCTGGTTCCTCTCGATACCAAACCGCTCGATAACGCCGGCATGCGCTACAGCTCCATCAAGGAATTGAAGGGGCTGCATATCACCGCTGCCGAAGTCGGCGAAATCGCCAAAGTCCGCCAGTCCGGCCTCCCTGATTCGGATTGCGTCGCGTTGCTCCAGATTTTTCATGGTCGCGGCGAGGCGTTCACCGCCGGCGACGCCATCGCATCTTTGCACCAGTCTGGCATGTCCGAGGGCACCGTCCTCACGCTCGCCAGCATGGACCAAGTGGGCCTGGGTTACGGCGAACTGCAAGCCATGCATCTGGCCGGGCTTTCGGACGCCATCGTTCTGGAAGTCGCGCGCCATCATGCCGCGGGAAGGCCCGTCCTTTCGGGCGCGTCGTTGGGCACCCTGCGAAATCTCCGGGTTGACAACGCAACCTTGCTCGAACTGGTCCGTCGCGGAGTTTCAGACGCCCAAGCGCCGGCCATCATCACGCTCCGCCGCCACGGTTCCAGCGACGCTGAACTCCTGCGCCGTTTCACGCTCCTCTTAGCCGCGGCTGTACCGTTTGCGGAAAAGTGCCAGCCGTCGATGCGATCTGCTCTTCGTGCGCGAAATACCTCAGCACGTTTCCATTTTCCCTTTTCGATTTTCCACCCGCACAGCTAGAATCTTGTCATCTTGACCCGCGTCACGCCTCGCTCGCTTTGTGCAGTAGTCCCGGTTGTGGTCCTTTTGATTTGCGCCACCAGCTGCACCGTGCCGCTGGCTCCCGGCTACCAGATCTTGAAAGAATCGCGCGAGGTTCGCTTCGTGCAGGGGCCGCCGCCGGAGCTGCACGTTCACACGGCTTACACGCTGCAAAATTCCGGCACCAGCGATTTGTCATTCATTGACGTCGTTCTTCCGAACGAGAAGACTTTACGGACGGACCGGCCTGCGCGTCGAATGGAACGGCCATGAAGTGACGCCCGAAAAACTTCCCGTCGAATATCAGCAGGAGTACCCAGACACGCTGCGCCTGCGCTGCGATCCGCCGTGGCCGCGCAAGGAACAGCGCACGTTGAACATTGACTACACCTTCGCATCGCCGGCCGAGCAAGGTGCGCGCATCACGCTCGCGGCGGCCAATTTTCACGTCGGTTCGCGAGGATGGATTCCCTTGCCGCAGCCGCCCAATCGCGTGCTGGCTCCTTATCCGGCGCGTCCTCCGAAGACTTTTTACACCGTCCGCGTGCCAGAGAATTTTCTCGTGCTGGCGTGCGGCGCACCCGCCGGCAAGAAAAAAGACGGTGGCGAGATCGATTACCGCTTCGAATTGCGCAAGGATGATCTGCCTCCCTGCGTTGTGGCGGGCCGTTATGTGGATTCCTCTCCAGGCGGCAAGCCTGCGGACAAATCTGCAGCGTCGTTCTGGACGCTGCAACCGCTTCCAGCAGATCCCGCCGCTGCGGAACAACGCTTCGCCGCCGCGTGGTCCGCCCTGCAAAAGAATTTCGGGCCGCTCGATAAAAATATGCTGCGGCCGCACATCGTGGAATCTCCGGACTTGCACGCGGGCTCAATGGAAAAAAAGCCGAGCGCGGCGGCTGGGTTTCCTGGTGGCGCGCTGGTGAATCCCCGCGCGCTTGCTGCAGGCCTGCAGAGCGACGAAGTGGCGCTGGAGATCGAGCGGGCGCTCGCGGAGAGCTGGTTCGGATATGAAGTGTATCCCGCGCCGAACGCTGCGGTTGGCATCGGCGAGGGGCTCCCCGATTACGCCACGATCGTTGTGGAGGAGACCAGCGGCGGAGAACCAGTGCGCCGGCGCCGCATCCGGCAACTCTTGAACGTGTATGAAACAGGCGTCCAGCAGGCTGCCGGAACGCCCTACGCCGAAAAATCGATTGCCACGACCACGCTGGACGATTCTTTTCTGGCAACGCCGGATCGCCGCAGCCAAGACAGCGCTGTTTTTCATTGCACTGGAAGACACCGATGGCGAAGCGCCTGTGCGGGCCGGCCTGGCGGAAGTGGTGGCGCTGCTGCGCGGCAAAGAAGTCGGCTACGACGACCTGCGCGCGGCGGTGGAGCATGGAACCGGGAAAAATCTCGACGCGTCGTTTCGCCTGTGGCTTTACAGCAAAGGAATCCCACAGGATTTTCGCGATCGTTACGCTGCGGACAAGTAGAAAAGCGAAAATGAAAAAAAATGGAAAATCGGGTTCCTGTCGAGCACGAGGGTGCCAGCTGGCGAAATAGGTTTTGGTCCTTCCATTTTCGCTTTTCAATTTTCCAACTTCTGCTGCAAGGAGGCATCGTGAGGGAAGTTATTTTCACCGAGAAAGGCCCCAAGGCCATCGGTCCGTATTCGCAAGCCATAAAGGCCAACGGATTCATATTCGTCTCCGGCCAGACGGCATTCGACCCGACCACCGGTAACGCGCTGACCGGCGACGCGGCACAGCAAGCCGAATGCATTATGGAAAACCTGAAAGCCATCGTCGCGGCCGCCGGTTCGTCGCTCGATCGCGCCGTGCGGCTCGGCGTATTCCTCAAGGACATGAACGATTTCGCCGCAGTGAACGAAGTTTACGCGCGATATTTTCCCGAAAGACCCGCCGGCGCGAACCACGGTGGAAGTGTCGCGTCTGCCGCGCGATTTCCGCGTCGAAATTGACCTGATTGCCCTGGCCTAGCGTGCCGTGATATATGGCGAGGGCCGGAAAACGCGCGTGCCCCGGAGGCTGGCGATGAACAAAATCACGTACGGATTGATCTTGGGCGGTATTCTGGGCATTTTCGACGGACTTACTTCGTGGTTCACGCCTGAAGTGCGCCCTGCGTTGATGGGCATCGTACTCGGCTCCACTTTCAAGGGCCTGCTGGCAGGTGTACTGATCGGCGTATTCGCGCGCAAGGTCCACTCGCTCGCTCTCGGCGTGCTGTTCGGTCTGGGCGTCGGCCTGTTGTTCGCATTCTTCATCGCGCACATGCAGGGGAAGTACTACTTCGAAATTATGCTGCCCGGTGGACTGGTCGGCCTGATCGTGGGCTACGCCACGCAAAAATATGGGGATTCGTCCACCGCGGCGGCATCCCGAACCTGATTGGCAAGTTCGCCCAACCCCTCGGCGTCAGGCTGACTTGTGTACCTCTACGCGCGCCCAACGTGGCGCATGGTGCCTTTTTTCAGTATCCTAGTCTCGTTCATATTACTTTAAAGATTCGGCGGCAAAATCATCCTGGCACGCACTTCGGTCCCCTCCGTGCGACAGAAGCTACGAGAGCTGAAACCTTGACTCGCGCCCCGCATGCGCAGCCAATACTCCCGTCGCCAAGCAGTAGTCGCGATGCCGTGCGCAGTTCCAATTTCAAAGCTGTTCGGCAATAATTAGCGGTGAGCGAATGCCTGAAACCAATTTTGACCTGATCGTAATCGGCAGCGGCCCGGCGGGCCAGAAGGGCGCCATCTGCGCCGCGAAACTCCGCAAGCGCGTTGCCGTCATCGATCGCACACTGATGATCGGCGGCGTTTGCGTGCACACCGGCACCATACCCAGCAAGAGCGTCCGCGAAGCCATCTTCCAATTGACCGGAAACGCCGTGAAGGCCTTTTACGGCGATAACTATCGCGGCAAGAACGATATTTCCGTGCAGGATCTTTCCTTCCGTGTGCGCTCCATTATTTCAAGAGAGACCGAAGTGATTCGCGCGCAGCTGAAGCGCAACGGCGTCCAGATTTTTCAGGGCACCGCGCAATTCACTGACGCGCACACCATCGAAATCCAGGGCGACAGCGAAAAAACGGTGATCCATGGCGAGCACATTCTGATTGCCTGCGGCACGCGCCCCGCGCGCAATCCGGAGATTCCGTTTGATGATAAGCGCATCGTGGACACCGACCGCCTGACGCTGCTCGACGGCCTCCCGCGCGAGCTGATCGTCGTCGGCGCCGGTGTCGTCGGCCTGGAATACGCTTCCTTTCTTGCCGCGCTTGGCACGGAAGTCACTTTGATTGACCAGCGCCCCACGCTGCTGGATTTTGTGGACCGCGAAATCATGGAATCGCTGGCCTACCATCTGCGGCAGATGGGCACCATGTTTCGTCTGGGCGAGAAGGTTACGCGCGTCGGCATTGATCCGCAGCGTGATCGCGTCTTCGCCGAACTCGAGAGCGGCAAGAAAGTTCAGGCGGACGCTCTGCTGTATGCTGTCGGCCGCCAGGCGAACGGCGATCAGCTGCGCATCGAAGCTGCGGGCCTGGATTCGGGCGAGCGCGGCAAGATTAAAGTGAATTCCCACTACCAGACGGACGTGCCCGCACATTTACGCCGCCGGCGATATCATCGGTTTTCCCGCGCTGGCCAGCACTTCCATGGAGCAGGGGCGCCTGGCGAGTTGCCACATGTTCGGCGCGCCCTCCGAGCACATGCCGGAGCTTTTCCCTTACGGCATCTATACCATCCCGGAAATTTCCATGGTCGGGCAGACGGAAGAAACTCTCACCGCGAACAAAGTTCCCTATGAAGTGGGGATCGCGAAATACAACGAGCTTGCCAAGAGCATGATGCTCGGCGACGAAAGCGGCATGCTGAAACTTCTCTTCGACCGCAATACGCTCAAGCTGCTCGGCGTCCACGTGATCGGCCAGCGCGCCACTGAAATCATCCACATCGGCCAGGCCGTGCTGTATTACGGCGGCTCCATCGAATATTTCCGCGATACCGTCTTCAATTACCCCACCCTCGCGGAAGCCTACAAAGTTGCCGCGCTCGACGGCCTCAACAAACTTTAGTCTTCTGGTTCTCGCGGCACCAGCTGGGCCCGGTTGCCGTGAATCCATTTTTGTCACATAATCCCTGCGTGCAGCAGGGTGCGTTCGCGCGCGAGAACTTCAGCCCAATTGCATTCATTCGTATCGAACTTCGGCTTCCACACATCCAACCCACCACATAATATTTGAATGGAAGGAGGCGCTCCTTGATCTCATTCACCGTCAACGGCAAGCCAGTCACCGTGGAAGATCCTCCGTCCACTCCCTTGCTCTGGGTGATTCGCGATTCTCTGAACCTCACCGGAACCAAGTACGGCTGCGGCATGGCGCTGTGCGGCGCCTGCACCGTTCATGTTGACGGCCAGGCGGTGCGCTCCTGCGTCACGCCGGTCTCTCGCGCCGAAGGAAAGAAAATCACCACCATCGAAGGAATTTCGCCGGACCTGACGCATCCCTTGCAGCTGGCCTGGATCGAGATTGATGTGCCGCAGTGCGGCTACTGCCAGTCGGGCCAGATCATGAGCGCCGCCGTGCTGCTCGCCGAAAATTCCGCGCCCACCGACGAAGATATTGACGAAGCCATGTCCGGCAACATCTGCCGCTGCGGCACCTATCCGCGCATCCGGCGCGCCATTCATCGCGCCGCCGAAATCAGCGCGCAGCGAGGTGCCAAGTGAGCGTCGCCACGGAAATGAAACGCCGCGAATTCCTGAAAGCCGGCGCCGCGCTCGGTGGCGGCCTGCTGATCAGCCTGTACGTTCCGGAGTTCGTGCCGGCTGCTCGCGCCGCCGATTACGCTGCGAAGCCCGTCGCGCTGAACGCCTTTGTGCGCATCAGCGCCGACGAATCCGTCACCGTAATCTCCAATCACTCGGAAATGGGCCAGGGGATTTACACGTCGCTTCCCATGTTGCTGAACGAAGAACTCGAAGCCGATTGGGCCCAAATCCGCGTGCAGTCTTCTCCGGTGGAGGCCGTTTACAATCACACCGTGTTCGGAATGATGATGACCGGCGGCAGCACCACTACAAACTCCGAATACGATCGCTTCCGCAAGATGGGCGCAATGGCGCGCATGATGCTGATCGCCGCCGCGGCGCAAGCCTGGAGCGTGGATCCGCAAACTTGCCACGCCGAGAAGGGCTACGTGATCCACGCGGCCAGCGGCCGCCGCGCTTCCTACGGCAGCCTCGCTGACGCCGCATCCAAGATCGAGCCGCCGAAAGATATTCCGCTGAAAGATCCCAAGGATTTCACGCTGGTCGGCAAGCCCATGCATCGCTTGGATACTCCTTCGAAGACCAATGGCACGGCGCAGTTCGGACTTGGATGTGTACATTCCCGGCATGCTCACCGCGGTGGTCGCGCGCGCGCCTGTATTTGGCGGAAAAGTTGTGAGCTTCAACGCCGACAAAACCAAGGCAGTTCCCGGTGTTGTGAACGTCGTGCAAGTCCCTTCCGGCATCGCCGTCATCGCCAAAGGCTTTTGGCCCGCGAAGCTCGGCCGCGAACAGCTGGAAATCACTTGGGATGACGGCCCGGGAGTCGCGGTATCGACCGTCGCAATGCGCGAACAATTTTCAACGTTTGTCAAAGACTCCCGGCGCCGTCGCGAAAAAAGTCGGCGACCCTGCCGCCGCTCTTGCGGGCGCGGCGAAGACGATCACGGCGGAGTACGAAGTTCCCTACCTCGCTCACTGCATGATGGAGCCGCTCAACACCGTGGTGGATCTGCACGCAGATCGCTGCGAGATTTGGACCGGCACGCAATTTCAGACCGGTGATCGCGCGGCTGCCGCCAACGTCGCCGGCCTGAAACCCGAGCAAGTCACGCTGCACACCACGCTACTGGGCGGAGGATTCGGCCGCCGCGCCAACCCTGCATCCGATTTCGTCACCGAAGCCACCGAAGTTGCCAAAGCCGCGAAAGTTCCCGTCAAAGTTGTCTGGACGCGTGAAGACGATCTTCGCGGCGGATGGTATCGCCCCATGTGGTACGACCATTTCTCTGCGGGCCTCGATGCCGGCGGCAATCCCGTCGCGTGGACGCACACCATCGTCGGCCAGTCCATCATGGACGGAACTTTTTTTGCGAAGTTTGCCATTAAAGATGGAGTCGACTCCACCTCCGTCGAGGGCGCTTCCGACATCCTCTACGGAATTCCCAACGTGCAGGTGGATTTGCACAGTCCCAAAAACGAAGTTCCCGTGCAGTGGTGGCGCTCGGTAGGCCATTCGCACACCGGATTTTCCGTCGAGGCGTTTCTCGACGAAGTCGCTCACGCCGGCGGCAAGGATCCCTACCAATTGCGCCGCACTCTGCTCGCCGCACAGCCGCGCATGCTCGCGGTGCTGGATCTCGCCGCGCAAAAAGCAAATTGGGGCAGCCCCCTGCCCGCCGGACGCGCGCGCGGAATCGCCACGCACTTTTCCTTCGATAGTTACGTCGCGCAGGTCGCCGAAGTCTCCGTGGATAAAGACGGCACCGTCCACGTCCATCGCGTGGTGGCCGCTGTGGATTGCGGCCGCACCGTGAACCCGGACACGGTGAAAGGCCAGATCGAAGGCGGCATCATCTTCGGCCTCACTGCCACATTAAAAACCGAAATCACACTCGATAAAGGCCGCGTGCAGCAGCGCAATTTTCACGACTACCCGATGCTGCGCATGTTTGAATCGCCCGCGGTCGAGGTTTACATCGTTCCCAGCACCGAGCATCCCACCGGCGTCGGCGAGCCGGGCGTTCCGCCGGTGGCTCCCGCAGTGGCCAACGCGATTTTCGCCGCCACGGGCAAGCGCGTCCGCCGGCTTCCGATCAAACCCGAAGACTTGCGTTCCGCATGAGCGTTCACGGCGAGGTTGCGAAGATGAGCGAAAGCTACCGCAATAAATGGCTGATTTTATCCGCGCTGCTGCTCTTGCTCATCTTCGCCGCGTGCCTCCCGGCGCTCGCGCAGCAACAGGCCGCACTGGCGACGCCGTCAAATTCTGTGCGCGCTCTTCGGGCTGCGTCCGCCGCAACCGGCAGCGCCTACAAATCGGATGCAGCCGCCGCGCAAGCCGCGTTCAATCGCACCTGGACCGTTTTCGATTCACCGCGCTGCCGCAATTGCCATCCCTCAGGCGACGCGCCGCTACAAGGCGATGACGGCCACGTGCACATTCAAGACGTGAAGCGCGGCACCGATGGCAAAGGCGTTTACGGAATGAAATGCAGCACGTGCCATCAACTGACGAATCTTCCGGGCGCCAATATGCCGCCGGGCAATCCGAACTGGCACCTGCCGCCAGCCGATATGAAGATGGTCATCCAGGGCGAAACCGCCGGCCAGTTTTGCCGCCAGCTGAAAGATCCCGCGAAAAACGGCCATCGCACTCTCGCGCAAATCATCGAGCACGTTTCCTCAGACGCGCTCGTCGGCTGGGGCTGGGATCCCGGCGATGGACGCACGCTGCCACCACTTAGTCGTCCGGAATTTGTCGCCGCGATGAAGGCCTGGGTGGATAACGGCGCAGCTTGCCCGCAGTAGGCTGCGCCGAAGCTTTTCTCGACTTCCTTTGCGATAAATCTTTTGTTTCAGCTTTGCTTTTTCTTCTCTGTGTACTCTGTGTTAAGTCTTTTGACTTTTCCGCCACTCACCGCAATTCGCCCCAACTGGAGTATGATACCCCCCGCGACGTCCTCGCATCCCGGACCGGAAGGGGCCTCTCATGAGTCACCGGTTCACAATCGGTGTCGAAGAAGAATTCCAGATCGTCGATCCTGACTCGGGTGAACTGCGTTCGCACGTCAGCGAATTGATGGAAGCTTCCTCTCCCGGCCTCGGCGAGCAAGTGAAGCGCGAGATGCATCAATCCATCATCGAAATCGGCACGAAAATCTGCACCAACGTCGCTGAGCTGGACGCCGATATGCGCCGCACGCGCGGTGAACTGGTTCGCGCCGCCGAAAGCCGCGGCTTGCAGGTCGCCGCCGCCGGCACGCATCCATTTTCCTCCTGGATTGATCAGGTGATTTCCCCGGGCGAGCGTTACGAGAATATCGTCGAAGAAATGGGCCAGCTGGCCCGTTCGCTTCTGATTTTCGGCATGCACGTGCACGTCGCCGTGCCCGATCGCACCACCATGATTGACCTGATGAACATGGCGCGCTACTTTCTACCGCACTTGCTGGCCCTTTCCACCAGTTCGCCCTTCTGGATGGGCCGCGACACCGGTCTGAAATCATTCCGCACCACGGTGTTCCGCCGCTTCCCGCGCACCGGCATTCCCGATCATCTGAATTCCTGGAGCCAGTATGAGGATTACGTCGAGCTGCTTGTCCGCTTGCATTGCATAGACAACGCCAAGAAAATCTGGTGGGACGTGCGCCCTCATCCCACGTTTGGCACGCTGGAATTCCGCATCTTCGACGTAGTCACGCGCGTGGACGAAGCCATCGCCATCGCCGCGCTCACCCAGGCCATCGTCGTGAAGCTGCATCGCCTGTACACGCGGAACATGGGTTTCCGCATTTACCACCGCGCGCTGATCGAAGAAAATAAATGGCGCGCTGCCCGCTGGGGCATCGAAGGCAAGCTCATAGATTTTGGCAAGCAGGCCGAAGTGCCCATGTCTGTGCTGATCGAAGAGCTGTTTGAATTTGTGGACGATGTGCTGGACGAACTCGGCAGCCGCGCCGCGCTCGAACCCATCCGCGCAATCTTCCGCCACGGCACAGGCGCCGAGCGCCAATTGCGCGTGTACAAAGAAACCGGCGACCTGCACTCCGTCGTTCGCCATATCGTCGCCGAAACTCGTGAAGGCGTCTCGTTGCCGGCCAGCTCCGCCGCCGGCGCGCCGCAAAATTCGTAGTGCGATTGCGTAGCGCCGGCGTCTCGCCGGCTCTTTGATTGTTGTCGTTGGCTTCGTAGCGGCGCACTTTAGTGCGCCATCGGTGTTGGGGCGGCAAGTCCATGTGATCTAAAAGATCGCCGCGAAATAGAATTGGTTTTTAGCTCGCTGTGCATCCGAGCGAAAGGAATCACACATCATGAAAATCGGAATTCTCTGCGGCCGCGAATACAGCTTCCCGCCGGCCTTCATCGAAAAAGTGAATGAGCTCGGCAAGAAAGACGGCATCACCGCCGAATTCGTGAAGCTCGGCGGCACGGTGATGGGCGAGTTGGCCCACTACAAAGTCATCGTGGACCGCATTTCGCACGAAGTGGAATATTACCGCGCATACCTGAAGCACGCCGTCCTGCAAGGCACATACGTCATCAACAATCCCTTCTGGTGGACGGCCGACGATAAATTCTTCAATTACGCCGTCGCCGACAAACTCGGCCTGGCCATCCCGAAAACAATCGTGCTGCCGCAAAAATCCTATCCGCCCACCGTGGACATCAATTCCGAATCCTTGCGCAACCTGATCTATCCCATTGATTGGGACGCGCTGCTCGATCACGTCGGTCGGCCCGCATTTCTGAAGCCTTACTCCGGCGGCGGATGGAAGCAGGTCTATAAAGTCCACAATCGCGAAGAACTGATCGCCGCCTACGATGGTACCGGCCCCACCTGCATGACGTTGCAGGAAAATATTGATTTCAGCCAGTACGTCCGCTGCTTCACCTTCGGCAAAATGGATATTCTTCCCGTGGTGTACGATCCCAAGGAGCGCCGCTACCTCGTCGAGCACAATTATCTTTCACCGGAATTGGGTGCGCGTGTGGTTCGCGACGCGCAAACTATCAATCAGGCGCTCGGCTACGAAATGAACACCATCGAATTCGCGATCAAGGACGGTGTGCCTTACGCCATTGACTTTTTGAATCCCGCGCCGGATTTCGAGCGCGACCGCATCACCGATTTTTATTTCACGCATGTGGTGGATCGCATGGCGCGCCTGGTAATTGATCGCGCGCTGCGCGGCGACCCCACCTATCCCTGGCCGCGCTGGGAAGAAATGCTGGGAATTGGCGCTGGGGCGGCGGGATTCATCGGTACGCCGGGGAAAAAAACTGCGGGAGCCAAGACGGCATGAGCGGTTCGGCTCCTGCTTCTCATTCGCAGCCTGGTGCCGCTGAATCGCCGGCGGAGGTGTGGCACGGGCTGCTGCGGCCGGACGTTGAGTTATCCCCAGCTTTTCTCGCTGAACTGAACGCGCGGATGCGCGCCGAGCGCCTCACCTTCGGCGAGCGCATCCATTGCCCGTTCTTGCGCCCGTTTTTTCTCAGTGTAGAAGACGAGCAGCGCGTACGCATCGTTGCCGAATCCATTGCCGCGCTTGGGCGAACGCGTCGTGAAGCAATCCCTCGCCGATCCGCGCCTGCTCGCGCAATCCGCGCTGAGCCCCGAAGAAGAGCGTCTCGCGCGCATCAATCCGCGCTACGCCACCTCCAGCACGGCTTCGCGCCTCGATGCTTTCCTGCTGCCGAATTCGCTGCAATTCGCCGAATACAATGCGGAATCGCCCGCCGGTCTTGGTTACGCGGAAACTCTTGCGAATGTTTTTCTCACGCTTCCGGTGATGCAGCGTTTTGAGGAACATTACACGGTCCGCAAATTTCCGCTCATGAAACGGATGCTTGCCGCGCTGCTGGAAAGCTACCATGAATGGGGAGGCGCGGCTTCGCCACCCGTGATTGCCATCGTAGACTGGCGCGAGGTTCCCACATGGACCGAATTCGAAATTATTCAGACGCACTTCCAGAAAGAAGGCGTCACCACGATTTTGGCTGACCCCCGCGACCTGGTTTTTTCCGATGGCCGGCTCACCGCCCATGGCCGTCGCATTGACCTCGTCTATCGACGCGTGCTGATCAACGACATTGTCGCCCGCAGCGCCGAGTGCGCGGCCCTGGTGGGCGCCTACACCGCCGGCGCAGTTTGCGTCGCCAATGCGTTCACTTGCAAAATTCCGCACAAGAAAGCGTTCTTCGCCGTGCTCACCGACGAGCAGAATGCCGCGCTGTTCAGCACCGCTGAACGCGAACTGATTCACCGCCACATTCCCTGGACGCGCCTGCTCGCCGACACGAAAACGACGCGCGACGGAGAATCCTTCGGCCTGCTCGAATACGTGCGCCGCCGCCGCGACAATTTCGTGCTGAAGCCCAATGACGAATACGGCGGCACAGGCGTGCAACTCGGCTGGGAAAATGACGAGCGCCAGTGGGATGCCGCATTGCATCGCGCGTTGGCCGATCGCGACAGCGCCTGGGTGGTGCAGGAACGCATCGCCATCCGCCGCGAAGTGTTCCCCATGCAAACCGAAAACGGCGTCGAAATGCGCGACGTGCTCGTGGACTTCGCCCCGTACATTTTCCGCGGCAAAATGGCCGGCTGCCTCACACGCTTAAGCAGCACCGGCCTCGCCAACGTCACCTCCGGCGGCGGCCAAGTCCCCAGCTTTGTAGTTGAGCCAAAATCGTAGCGCCATCCTCCGGAACGCCCCCTGCTTAGTTTCCGATTACGGGACGTTCGGAATGGGACGCGATTTGTAGCTTATTTTTCGGGGTATGTCTTGATTAAGAGGCGTGGGTCAAGTGTTGACTCTGTGGATTTGCCGGGCCTAACAATGTGAATCGTATTCAGCAAGACTCGGTCATGAGTTAAGAAATCGACGCCGAGCAGGATGGCATCCGGGTCAGCACCGGCCTGCCATATCGTGCATTCAATTGTCTCGGTATTTTTGGTGTGGTACATACCCTGGAAGGTGTGTCCTCCCGAAAAGTGGAACGATCTGCGGGCCTTTTGCTCACGTTCGGCGTTCGCATCAGTTCGATTCATTCGGCAGGCGCGAATGCGTGACTGATATATTGACTGAGTGAGTTCCTTCGAGTAGCACCTGAATTCCAATCACCTTCGGTTCAGCGCAGTCGCCAGACCAGTACCAAACATTCTCCGGCTGCGGCGAAGGGCTTTGCGGAGACGCGACAGGCATGAGTGTCGCGATGAACAACATGGCGAAGGAAAAGATTCTCTGCATGCAAGCCAATTTTAGGTCATTAATTTAGGAAGGTGTTGAAGATTCTACAACGGCGGAATGGGAGGGTACCGTTCTAACCAACAGATCAGCCGCAGACGATATTCGTACCTCAATCCAATAGCAAAACTGGCCGACCCTATTTACAATATCTGGATGGATTTTGGACCCGCACAACCAGAGTTGCTCCTCGGCGCGCGCAATGCCATCGAAACCTGTCTCGCGATTCAACCCGGCGAACGCGTCGCGCTGATCGCCGATCTTCCCAGCAAGGCCGTGGCAGCCAGCCTCGCAGCCGCGCTGAAAGAATGCAACGCGATCTGCGAGGGCTTCCTGCTCGAAGATTTGGCGCCGCGCCCGTTGAAACGAGCCCCACAGCAAGTTCTGGACGGGCTGGGCCGCGCCGATGCCGGAATTCTCTGCATGCAGCCGATGACCGGCGAGCTTGGCGCGCGCAAGGACATCGTGGGAGTCGTCGAGCGCCGCCACATCCGCTATGCCCACATGATCGGCGTCACGCCCGAAATCATGCAGCAGGGCATGCGCGCGGATTACAACATGGTCGATCGCCTGAGCGAAAAACTTCTGCAGCGCATGCACTCCGCGCGCTCGCTCACCGTGCGCACGGAGGCCGGCACTTCTCTCGTCGCCACTTTCGATGCCGCGCTGGATTGGGTGAAGACCAGCGGCCTGATCAGCCGCCGTTACTGGTCGAATCTTCCCGCCGGAGAAGTTTTCACCACGCCCGCGAAAGTGGATGGCACTTTCGTCTGCGACGGCACCGCCGGCGATCATTTCTGCGGAAAATATGGCGACCTGCAGCGCACGCCGCTGGTGCTGGAAATTCAGGCCGGCCGTTTGCAGAAAGCCACTTGCGAACGGAAAGATTTAGAAGAGGAGTTCTGGAGTTATTGCCACACGGACGAAAACAGCGACCGCGTCGGCGAGCTGGCGTTCGGCACCAACCTCAGCCTATCGGATATGATCGGCGTGCTGCTGCAGGACGAAAAACTACCGGGCGTGCACCTGGCGTTTGGCGATCCCTACGGCAGTCAAACTCACGCCGCGTGGAGTTCGCGCACGCATGTGGACGTCCTGGCCCGCCGCTGCGACGTATGGATTGACGAAGAACAAGTGATCGAAAAAGGCCGCTACATGCTGGCTCGCCTGGGCCTTGCGTAACGCTGGATTATCGGCGAAACGCAAAGTTTTTCTCTGCGACCTCCGCGTCTCTGCGGTAAGTGTTTTTCTTCCTCTGTGTCTCTGCGCCTCTGTGGCGCATTTGATTTTCCCGCGTGAGCTACGCGCACCGTCTCAAAATAATCTCGTAATGTATTCCCACATTTGATGTTTCCAGAACGGCCAATCGTGCCCGCCCTGCGGCCCCCAATCATCCAACGAATGTCGAATCCCCTTATCCGCCAAAACCTTCGATAGCCGGTACGAAGGCCCGCTGTTCTCCCAAGGCCCATTGCCCGTGGCGATATGAATGTCGCACTGCGCCAGCTGCCCGAAAATCCACGGGTCCGAAAGATTCGCCAGATAATCCACGGGATTGTTGAAATAGGTGTTGTCGTCGTACATCCCGCTCATGAATCCGCGAATATCGTAAACGCCCGAAAGCGCGAAGCAGCGCCGGATCACGTCCGGATGTTTGAACAAAGTATTTGCCGCGTGATACGCGCCGAACGATGCGCCCATCGTGGAAATTGCGATCCCCGGCGATTGGCAATTGTCCCAGATGAACGGCACCACTTCCTCGCGCACGTACGCATCGAACTGCGATTGCACGTAGCTGCGATGAAAAGGATGCGCGCTCTTATTGTAAAGCCCGGCCCAGTTCACCGAATTCACGCTGAAAAATTTCACGCGCCCGGCATCAATCAGCGGCGCCAAGCTTCCAATTAGGCCCTGCCCCTCGAGCTCCCATTCATCTCCCGCGCTCGTGGGAAATCCGAGCAGCGGCGGCCCCCAGTGCCCGTACACAACCACGCCCAATTCCATCCCCAGGCGATGCGAATACCAGCGGTGATATTCCCTTTTCATGTTGCTCCTGCGCGCAGGCGGCCGCCGCGAACGTGGGCGAGTGCCTGCAGCGCGCGATATTATACGGCGTTTGCGTGATGGCGGAATGGAAAGAATCCTTGCTGGAAATTCAACTCTGCTATCCTAAATCTTGTAAATCATTGTTGCCAAACTACAATTGAAATGTCGCTTCCCGTCCGCGCCGCGGGCGAGGAATGTTTTCTTGTGCCATTATTGATGCTACCATTGGAGGAACGCGCTTTTGCCTTTCACCCCAGAACTGACTGCCGAACTCGCCGCCGCCGGACCCGGGCAATTACAGAAACACGAAAATTTCCCTTCGCGTTTTCTGCGCAAGAAACGCGACCTGATCGTTTACCTCCCTGGGATCTATCAAAAGCGTCCGGAGCTGCACTTTCCCGTGCTGTATCTCGAAGACGGTCAAAATCTTTTCGATCCCGCCACTTCCTTTATCCCCGGCATGTACTGGCGCGTGGGTGAAACCGCCGACGCATTGATCGCGCGAGGCGCCATCCAGCCGCTCATCATCGTCGGCATCTACAACACCGGTAAACAGCGCATCAACGAGTACACACCCACGCGCGATCGAAAACTCGGCGGCGGCAAGGCTGATAAGTACGGCCGTCTGTTGGTGGAAGAATTAAAACCGTTCATCGAATCGCAATATCGCGTGCTGCCCGGCTCCGCAAACACCGGCCTGGGCGGCTCGTCGCTCGGCGGCCTCCTCACGATTTATCTGGGCCTGAAATATCCGCAAGTTTTCGGCAAGCTCGCTGTGCTGTCTCCTTCGGTGTGGTGGAACCGCCGCGCGATTCTCGATTTTGCAGCCGGCACGCCACTTCCCGCGCGCCCGCGCATTTGGCTCGACGTGGGCACTAAAGAAGACACTCACACCGTGGCCAACGTCACCGCTCTCCGCGATACGCTGCTCCAGCGAGGCTGGCACAACGAAAGCGACTTGCACTTCGAAGTGATTGACGGCGCGCAGCACAACGAAGCCGCCTGGGCGCAACGCGTCGGCCCCTTTCTGCAATTCTTATTTCCGGCCGGGGAGTCCGCAGTATAATTCGCGCTCACGGTGCAGTCGGGCTACGCAATCGCGCAGCAAAAGTGCGGAGGGGATAGGTGCCGGAAGGCCGTCCATTGACAATTCTCTGCATCACCTCCTACGAAAAAGGCCAGGAATTTATGCGCGCGTGCAAGGAGCAGGGCTGGCGCGTGCTGCTTCTGACGGTGGAAAAACTTCGCGACGGAGACTGGCCGCGCGAATCCATTGACGAAATGTTCTTCATGCCTGAAGAACTTCCCACCTGGGCGATCATCAATACCGTAAGTTACATGGCGCGCTGGCAGCCGATCGATCGCATCGTTGCGCTCGATGAATTCGATATGGAAAATGCCGCGGCATTGCGCGAACACCTCCGCATCCCCGGCATGGGCCTCACCACCGTGCGCCATTTCCGCGATAAGCTGGCCATGCGCGGGCGTGCGAAAGAGGAAGGCATCAACGTCCCGGAATTTATCCACGTGCTCAATCACGCCAGCTTGCAGGATTTCATGTCGCGCGTGAAACCGCCGTGGCTGTTGAAGCCCCGCTCGCAAGCCTCCGGTATCGGCATGAAGAAAATCCACGCCGCCGCCGATCTTTGGCCGCTGCTCGAGCAATTGGGTGACGCGCAGTCGCATTACTTGCTCGAACAATTCGTGCCCGGCGACGTCTTCCACGTGGATAGCATCGTTTCGGAAAGCAAAGTGGTGTTCGCCGAAGTCCACGCCTACGGTTCGCCGCCGCTCGATACTTCTCACGAAGGAGGCGTATTCACCACGAGCACGCTTTTGCGGACCTCGCCTGAAGTAAAGCTGTTGCAGAAGATGAATCGCGAGTTGATCCAGGCGTTGCGCCTGGTGCGCGGCGTCACCCATGCCGAATTCCTTCGCGCGCGCGCCGACGGCAAATTCTACTTCATCGAAATCGCTTCGCGCGTCGGCGGCGCTTACATTTCAGACGCCGTGGAAGCCGCCACCGGCATCAATCTGTGGCGCGAGTGGGCGCGCATCGAGACCAGTTCCGCCAAGACGCCATATGTGCTGCCAAAGCGCCGACGCGATTACTCGGGCGTCGTGCTGTCGCTGGCGCGCCAGGAAACGCCGGACACATCCGGCTACACCGATCCCGAAATCGTGCAACGCATCACCAAGAAACATCACGCCGGATTCATTCTGCGCGCACGCACGCCCCAGCGCATCGCGGAATTGCTGGACTCCTACTCCGCGCGCTTCCGCGACGATTTCCTCGCCACCGCTCCTGTGCCCGACAAACCGTCGTCGTAACCACAGATCAAACACCTATTTGACAGCTGTCCCGTGATTCGTCATGAGTGATCGCACCCCGCGACCTGCGCACCTCTGTGGACGCCAATCTTGTGATCGGCGAAACCGACTCAGCGGGTGGCCCGTCCTTTCGAGCGGCATCATACTTTTCCTCTCCGGCTGATATTGTTTGACGCGAAGTGAGGCGCGATGATACCACTACGGTAGTTGACGTTGCAGTTGATGGGTTTTGGCTTCGCGGTTGTATTTGCAGTCGGGGGAGCTGCGCTCTCGACTCCCCGGTGTTGGCAGGCGAGGGTCCGCAACGGAGGCCCAGGCGATACGTAACAAACCGGAACGGCGCTATGGTCCACAGCACCTGCGCTTCATTACGCGCAGTTGTTACCGGCGACGTTTTGAGAGGCGAGCATGTCTAATATTTCGAAGGCACCCATTGGAGTGGGCATCTTCCTGTTTGCGGTGTCGGTAGGGACTTTGTGCGGCCCGCCAAAAAACACCACGACAACCAACGAAAATCCAAGATATTGGTATTGCTGGAATCTTGTCGCCTCTGAAGGTCAGGAAGAGCGCGCCGTTCTATATTCGAATGAGATTTTTGCGGGCGAGTTCAATTTTTACGCAGTCAGGGACGGATTCAGGGCCTTCGTTAAGCGATCTACGGACACGGAAGGCAGTGGGGCTGGCGGCTGCACCTCCCATTCATCACTGGTGTACGCTCAAGCAGCTATGAACGACAAAGTGAAATCGTTTGACCAGGAATATAAGGATCAACGGCACGAGATCCGAAATACTCAATGGAAGTATCTCCTGCGCGATGCCTCGGAAAATAAATAATAACGGTGACTGAATCTGGCAGGAATGCGCAGGATGCAGCTGGCGGCGCAGACGCGAGCAGATACTCTTTGTCGGCAGATAGGGGCGCGGGATCGGCGAGGGTCATGCGCCGGAGACTAAAGGCAAGGGATTGCCGGGAGCAGACATTCGGGACGCCCATTGACGCAATGGTTCGAGCCGCGTCTGCTCCAGGGCATCACGATAAAACAGGTTGTAGGTGTCAAAGGGAATCAGCCGGCCGTCGGGATGGGCGATGTGGATGCAGGTCTTCTTGACCGAGCGGACATCGAACGAATACGCATCAATAAATTGCACAATCAGGACGCGAAAGATGTTCTCGTAGCTCAGGTTCGGCGGCGCAGCGATTTGCGGCAGGCAGCAAAGCAGTTCACGCAGGGAATGCGCGCCCGATTCAGGCGAGTGATTGGTTGCGAAGAGCTTGAACACCCCGTTGCGCACGGCTTGGTCCTCCTCGTAAATGATTGTGTTACGGCCGCCGTTGATGAGGATTTGCGGATCAATCCATCCTGTCAACGGCACGGCTTTGCCGTCGAGCTTCAAGGCATAGGCCATTCCGAGGCTATCGGGGTGGCACGGGACCGGAATCAAATCTTCCGGGCGGAACACGGATGTCTGCTGGAGAATGCGGCGCCGGACTTCGGTGAGCGTCAAGCGGTCCGTCGCTGGGTCAAAGTTTTCCAGTCGCCCGGCTGCCTGGATCGGCTGAAATGTGACACCACGCACGCATTTTTGGGCCAACGCATATTCAATGATGCGGCCCAGTTCCCCGTCATTGAGGCCCTTCTTGAGGGTGACCACTAAAGTGGTGGAAATCCCGAGGCGGTTCAGGCGCTCGATGGCCTGCTCGTGCACGGAACGCAAATCCGCGCCGCGCAGCTGAAGCAGCGCGTCGCGCTCGAAGCTATCGAACTGCAGATACACCTCAAAGTCCGGCATATAGGCAGCCAAGCGAAGCGCAAATTCCTCTTCGCGGGCGATTCGAATCCCGTTGGTATTAATCATAAGATGGCGAATGGGGCGCTGCTTGGCCAGGTCAAGGATGCGGAAGAATTCCGGATGAAGCGTGGGCTCACCGCCGGAAATTTGCACCACGTCGGGGTGGCCTTCGTTCCGGACCGCCGCGTCGAGCATCTGCCCGATCTGATCCAGCGACCGATATTGCTGCCGAGCTGGGCCGCTTTCCGCGTAACAAATCGGACAGCTCAGATTGCAGTAGTCGCAAATCTCGATCAGCGTCAGGCACGAATGTTGCTGATGGTCGCTGCATAGCCCGCAGTCATACGGACACCCCCATTTCACAGGAGTGTTAAAGACCAACGGCATTTCGGGCGGCTTGATGAAAACTTCGCGGCAGCGCCGGTAATACTCCACGTCGTCCGCCAGCAGGACCTTCTCATTTCCGTGCTGAGGACAATACTTCAGGAGAAAGACATTGTCGTCCTCGAATACAATTTTTCCCTCGACTTTGCGGTAGCAAATCGAACAGATGGAAACGGCCACGTCATAGAAAAGGTAGGGACGAACGCGAGGCGCCATCATGAATCTCCTTTGCGAAAAACCCTCACGATCCGGGAGATGGCTGCCACCGCCGCTGCACCGAGCGCAAAAAGAACACCAAGCACGAAGAGCAGTATGCCGATAACCGCCATCGATCCACCGACCACTTCCAGGGCAGGCCATGACATCAAGCCGCAGCCGGAGGCTACTAACACGAACGCACTCGCTAGTGCGATCGTAATGGCCAACACGACTTGTCTTGTGGACGAATTGTTCATCTCGGCTCTCGGTCTATCGGCGCATAAGCCGCGGCTGGATTATTGGCCTTGGTGTTAGCGTATGAATCGGGTGCGCCACTCCACCAACGCTGGATGTCGCGCGCGTAGTACAGAAGTCCAGCTACGCACGTCCATTGGATGACGGTGAGCGGTCCAAAAGCAGGATCGGGGCTCAAGAAACCCGCTGCCAATCGCCAACTCAAGTAGCCCACCATAAACATCTTGAATACGTCTCCCTCGCGATGGGGGCGACGAAAGGCGCGCCCCAGGAAAAAGGCCAGCGCGGTTACAAAAACAATTTCGTAGAGTTGTGTGGGATGCCGCCGAACGCCGTCGCCAAAATCGATGCCCCAGGGAAGCTGCGTGGCGCTTCCATAAGTGTTGTCGGCGAGCCCGGTCAAAAAGCAACCCACCCGTCCGATCGCGATTCCCACGCAGAGAGGGATTGCAAAAAGATCGCCCGTCGAGCGAGCGACCCCGATCTGGCGTTTGGTCCACTCGACGGCAATAATTCCTCCCAGCAATCCTCCGACGAGCGTCTTGCCGGCCATCAGGAAGATTGGGTCGCGCCAATGCGCTAGTGTCAGCACGGGATCCTCAAACCAATAAAGGATCTTGCTGCCGATTGCTCCGCCTGCTGCCGCTGCCGCGACTATGTACCAGCGCGTTGGCCCGCTGAGAGGATCTCCGCTCCGTTTCCGAACGAGGCGAAAGCTCAGGAATCCGATTGTGTACGCCAGGCTCTCAAACACGATATGAGGATGGAGTTGAACAGCGCCCAACCGCAGGTAATAAGGAAAGTGGATTTTCGTTCCCCTTCGGACGGGAATTTCCGAACCGGGTCTGTGGCCTCGCGAATCGTACGCCTCCCCTAACCTCGACACAACGGATTTGCCAGCGGCTGGCCCACCCTTCCACATCGCGGAGTCGTAGCGGTCATATTGTTTTGGATGATTAGATAACGCTGTTGGCCACTTTCTCCGAGTGGAGTGGGTAGCGCTAACGACCTGGGCCTGCCTGCCGTAGATTAACCCGGAGTTCCCGCAACCGCCGAGCAACGCGCACTGCGTGGTTATTTGACGAAAGCACCAAATCGCGTAAGATATTCCCTGCCAGTAAATTGGGCCTGTAGCTCAGGTGGCTAGAGCGCACCCCTGATAAGGCGGTTGGGACGATCATTCTTAGTCCTGACTTTTCAACCCAGTAGCCTGAATCTTCAAGCAGTTGCCCCCTCGGTCATTCTTTGTTGCGGATAGACTGGTTTCGCTGAGTTTTGACCCCTACCGGACGTTAAACGGACACCGACTATACTCAGCATCAGAAACTTGAGTCGCCTAGGTTAGATGTTGGGCCTGGGCGGGCTCGAACGGCAGACCTCCACCGTGTCAAGGTGGCCTGGACTCTCACAGCGTTTCCGATTAATTCACAGGCTGATTGATTTGCGCTCAGTTGGCAGAAACGATCGCAACAGGCCAAGAGACGAATATGGACGTACCCGCTACGGAAGCCGCTACGCAGATCTAGATAGGTTCGTCGAAGACCGAAGCAACAGTGGAGCAGTCGCACTCAAAAATCGGACAGTACAGCAAGATCGGGAATTTCGCAGAACTCCTGGAGGGGGTTTCAGAGGGGCAAAACAGGCGTGGTTGCAGTTCCGCAGATATTTGCAGGTGTCGACGTTTTTCGCTCGGGTTGGGACGGGAGCTCGGGACGTAAAACGTGACACACCGCAGCAAGTATAGCTGTTTTGGTATTTCTGCCCCGGAGTAATGCGCGCACCGTTTTTAAATCTGGACGATGAGGACACCCCGGCGTTCCACACGGCGTCCAAAAATTCGCAACTTTTCGTGAAATCTCGGCAGACATAGGCGGAGCCACAATCACACGCTGCGGGACAATAGCGACAGTTTTAAGGCTCGTGCAATCTTTTCGACGTTGACGAGCGCGGCGTACTTCATCGCCGCATTCATTGAACCCTAGTACGCCAGACGAATCGGAAAGTGGGATCTTTGGTACTTTCCCGTTAAACAGACAGCTCAAGCCACTACGTGTTAGCTTGTTCCTAGGACCCGGAACACAAGACTATCTCGGCTCGCGTCCGGAATCCGCTTAGGAGAACAAATGTCTTCACTAGCTTCTGGGAAACACGCTGGCCCGGGCGGTGCGAGCAACCAGCCGGAAGTGGCCGAACCCACGTTCGCCGAACGAGCGCGCACATTGGTGTATCTGGGCCGAGTCGGGAGTCTTTCGACACTTTCACGTAAACAGGCAGGGTTTCCCTTCGGATCCGTGATGCCTTACGGACTGGACGACCACGCGAATCCTGTCTTCCTAATTAGTACGATGGCCATGCACACTCAAAATGTGCAGGCAGACCCGCGGTCCAGCCTGTTGGTGACCCAGCCTGATACCATCGGCGATCCCTTAGGAGCGTCCAGGGTCACGTTGGTAGGAAATATTCTGCCGGTGCCTGTGCCGGAGGTGGCTGAAGCACGGGAACTCTACCTGGCGCGTTATGCCAACAGCAAATACTGGGTGGACTTTGACGACTTTTCGTTTTATCGGATGGACGTGGTGGACATTTACTATGTGGGCGGCTTCGGGGTGATGGGCTGGGTCTCAGCCTCGGAGTATTACGGTGCACAAACCGATCCTCTGGCTGACACTGCAGCCACCATCATGCAGCACATGAACACCGATCACCGGGATGGGCTCGTCTTGCTTGCCAAGGCGTTTGGTGGAGTCGAGTCTCAAGAAGTGACGATGAGCTCGGTTGACCGTCTCGGCTTTCACGTTCGCTTAAAAACGCAAGATGGCATCCGAGGTGTGCGGATCGCATTCCTGCGAGAGGTAAGTAGCCTGGGGGAAGCCCGACAAGTTTTGGTAGAAATGGTGGCGCAAGCACGGCGAATGTAAACGGTCGTGCGACGCTTTAATGTCTGATCAGCTTAACGACCTGAAAAGTGAAGTACTACTTGTAATGTCCGGTAACGCGCTTAT
>CAVULY010000003.1:0-1089864 GCA_963742475.1 uncultured Acidobacteriota bacterium
GCTTGGCCCATTCGTTCAGGACGTAAAGGCTCCAGGGGCGGGACCAGGTGGTGCGGCCGCGGAGAAAATCTTTCCATACGGCTTGGGCGAAGCGGCCGTCGAGGCGCGATTCGAGGGCGGGCGACCAATCACCGAGCTGGACCGCGACGCGTTCGCCTAACTTGCCGCGCAACCAGGTTTCCCACGGAAAAGTGAAAGTGCGTTTGGGCTGCTTGACGATTTCTTCGGGCAGCAGATCTTTGAGCGCCGCGACGAGCAGGGCCTTCGGCCGGGCCGGATTGCGCTTCAACGATTCGGGGAGCTCCAAAACATATTCGACGAGCGGCCGGTCGAGGAAGGGCACGCGCACTTCGAGGGAGTGGTGCATGCTCATGGCGTCGGTGTCGCGGAGCAAAGTGTTGACGAGGTAAGAGCGGAGCTCGAGCCAGGAGACGCGCGTGAAGCGGTCCATGGGACGGGATTGGCGCGTGGCTTCGGTGAGCCAGCGGGACCAGAGCATGGCGTCCCACATTGCGGAATCGTCACCCAGACGCGTGACGACGGTTTGCGGCGTAAAAAGCGCGCGGGTGAAAAAATATGGAGATGGGAGCAAATCGGGATCGAGCCACGCGGAGAAGGCTTTGCGAAATGCGTCGGGAGAGCCGCGATAGACTTTTGAGCGCTTGATGCCGGAGGTGGCAAGCTCGCGCGCGAGCTTGGGGAAGAAGCGGGCCATGGTGCTGAGCCGCGTGACTTGCGCGGTGGCGCGAAAAGAAGTGTAGCCGCCAAAGAGTTCGTCGCTGCCCAAGCCGGAGAGCGCGACTTTCAATCCCGCCTGGCGGGCCGCCCAAGAAACGAAATAAGTGTTGATGCCGTCCATGCTGGGCTGATCGAAAGATGCGACAGCCTCGTCGAGGCGCGCTTCCATGTCCATGCTGGAAAGGGTCATCTCGCTATGTTCGGTGCCCAGGCGCTTGGCCGTGTTGCGGGCGAATTCTGCTTCGCTGAATTCAGCGTCGGGGAAAGCGACGGTGAAAGTGTGAATGCCTTTTTGCACGTGGCTGGCGAGCGCGGCGATGGCGGTGGAGTCCAGGCCGCCGCTGAGAAAAACGCCGACGGGAACATCCGCGACGAGGTGACCGCGAACGGCGTCTTCGAGGAGGGAACGAACGGTGGATGCTGCGGAGGAAAAATTCTCTTCGTATGCGGTTCCCGCTTCGGCGTCCTGGTCCTGGTAAAACTCCTTGGTGAAATTCCAATAGAGTTTCGGTTCGGGGACGCGGCGCGGGTCGTGCGCGTGGATTTTCACGAAATGTCCGGGCGGAAGAGAGAACACACCTTCGACCATGGTCACCGGTTCGCTGACGGAGCCGAAGAGCAAATACGAAGGAACGGCGGCGGCGGAAAGTTGTGGCGGAATGCAGCCGCTGGCGAGGAGCGCGCGAACTTCGGAGGCGAATAGCAGGCCTCCGCCGCCCAGCGCGTAATAGAGCGGCTTGATGCCGAGAGGGTCGCGCGCGAGGAACACAGCGGAGGCCGGACCGCTGCGACCTTGCGGCATTTCGATTACGGCGAGCGCAAACATGCCACGCAGCTTGGCGACGGATTGTTCGTGCCATTGTTCGTAGGCGTGGACGATTACTTCGGTATCAGAGCGTGTGCGGAAGACGTGGCCCTTGGACTTCCAGCTCGCTGCGCAGCTCGCGGAAATTGTAGATTTCGCCGTTGTAGACCACGGCGAGCGTGCCGGTCTCGTTCCAAACGGGCTGCGAACCGCCAGGAAGATCAATGATGCTGAGGCGGCGCGAGCCGGCGACGACGGGCGGTGCGACCAGAATTCCTTCCTCATCGGGGCCGCGGTGAACGATGGCCGCAAGCATGCGGCGGACAATGGCTTCACTGTCTCGTTGCGGGTCTAATCCGATGGCACCGCAGATTCCGCACATGGCATCAACTCGCGGAATTCAAGAAAGCGCTGCCGGCACGGCGCAATTGGGTGCGGAGATGCACGCGAGGGATGCCGAGGCGGTGTTCGCCGAACCAGCGCAGAGAGATCCAGAGCAAGAAAAGGAAAATCACCAGCAGGATGGAAGCGACCGAAGCGGCAAATGATTCGCGCTCGACGAGCAGCGTCATGACGGTGGATTCGTCCCAGCCGGGCAGGACGCGGTCCAGAATTTTGCGGAAGGGGATTCCCAGTAAGTGAATGCGCCCAACGCGAATGTGGATGGTGCGGTCGAAGGTGTAATTGGAATCGTAGGTGCGGATGTCGTGAGTGGCGGCGACGAACGTGGCCGGGTCTGTCAACTGCTCGCGGGTTAAGGTGTTGCCGCTGGCGTCGCGCATAACGCGGCGATAGGCTGGGTCCACGATGATCCAACGGCCGTTAACCCAGACTTCGGCGACCACGTGTTTCGTCATCATGTTTGGAATCAACCAGAAGCAGGCGGCGGACGCCCATGCCACCGGTATCCATCAGATTGATGAAGGCATTGGTAGCGGTGCCGCAGACCTGGAGCAAGGCGTCGTAGTTGAGCGTGTCGGTGGGATCGCGGTCGGGAAGGTTGGGAGAAGGACCGTAGGGTAAGCGTGTGGGGCCGTGCTCCATCCAATTCAGGACTGCTTCGATTTTTTCGTCACCGGGAGCGGTGGCCGGGACAATCGCGTCGGAAAATCCCTTGAGATATCGCCGCGTGGAGTATTCCCAACCGACGGAATAGATGGCGGCACAAATGGCCAGGAGGAGCAGAACACCGACCACGTGCCAGAGGAGACGAAACAGGCGATGGCTGCGATTCAATGGGGCCGCGCCGGAAGCAGACCAGCGGGAGGACCCGGGCTGCCCGGCATTTTCTGGCGGAGTGACCGGCATGGTTGTGTGGACTGAATTTGGGACGTGATCGTCGCTCATGTGGTTTCCGGTTTCTCCGCGACGGCCAATTCTGCAGGCCTGAGATATTTCTCGAGACGGATGGACGCCGCCGCGGGCAGCTTCTCTACAACGAACGAATGGACATTCTGGCCGCGATTTTCGTCGTAGTGGAGGACGCGGCCTCCGGCGGCAGCGCACCAAGCTTCCACGGTGTTGCGCGGAAGAAACGCCACGTACGGCGTGACGAAATAATCGAAGAAAAGATTGCGAGCGCCCGACCAGGTGCGCTTGCCGCCGGAACGCAGGAAATGCACCAGGAAATAGGGGACGCGGAAGAACAGAACGACGAACGGCCGGGACCAATCGTGGCGCAGACCGGCGCGAATCCACGCACCAGGAAAACGGTAGAGCAGGGGATAACGTCCCGACGGCCTGTAGACGCCGAGATACATCCGGCCACCCGGCTTGAGAATACGGAAATTTTCGGCAAAGGCCGCTTGCGGGTTTTCGGTGTGATGAATCACGCCATCGGAGATTACAACATCCGCGGTTCCGTCAGCGAAGGGAAGATGCAGATTATCGCCGACGGCGCCGGGCCGGCCGCAGCGTTCGACGGCGAGGCCCAGAGAAACGCGGCTCCTATCCAAACCGATGCAGCGAACGCCACGCTGCGCGAGAAAGCCGAGAACACGACCTGGTCCGCAGCCGATGTCCAGAACCAGAGAAGCCGGATCGAGAGTTTGGATCAAATCCGCGAGCGCGGGCGAGACGACGGAGCGGATGTCCTGCGTCGCTGTGACCGGCGCCCAGTCGAAGGGGTGCTGGTCGTAAAAAGTTTGTTGTTCAGTTGTGGCCATTTTTCGATTCCAGCGCGCGCGCGTAATAGCCTTCCATCTGTTCGGTAAGGCGATCCCAACCAAGCTCGGCGGCGACGGCGGGGCAGCCTGCTCGCAATTGCTGATAGAGAGAGCGATCAGAAAGCATCGAGCGGATGGCGTCGGCTAGAGCGCGCTGTTCTGGGGCGATCACCAGTCCGGCGCGGCCTTCAATCAGGGTGCGGATGCCACACGCGTCGGTGATGATCACCGGGACGCCGCTGGCGACGGCTTCTGCGGCGGAATTTGCAAAATTTTCGTAGCGCGAGGGAAGGACGAAGATGTCGGAGTCGGCCATGACGGCGGCTTTGTCGTCGTCGTACAGGGCGCCGGTGAAAATCACGCGCGATTCGACGCCAGCGTTGCGAGCGCGCGTGGCGAGGGCCGCGAGATATCCAGGCTCACCTTCCGGCCCGGCGATTACCAGACGGCACGCGGTAGGACAAGCTTCTGCGAAAGCGTCAATCAGAATGTCCGCGCCTTTGCGGGGAATGAGGCGGCCTAGAAAAAGGAGCAGTGGTTCGTTAGCAGAGATGCCCCATTTTGCGCGAAATGCGCCGCGCGCGGGCTGGGCGGCGAAGGCGGCGCGATCAATCCCGTTATAACGAATCACCAGCTTTTCGGGCGGAACGCCGTCCTCCAGCAACTCCTGTTGCTCCATCTCCGAAGTGGCGACGATTTGCGCGGCGTGGCTCCAGTAAGAATCGCCGAGGCTGCGGTGCCAGACGCGCTTCATTCGGAAACTCCGGTCAATCGGACGGTACATGCCCATGGGCTCAATCACATAAGGAATGCCCTGGCGTCTGCAGAAATAGCTCACCGCTGGTCCGAACAAGTCGTAGAGGCCGTAAAAATGGACCAGGTGGAAGTGCCTGAGGGACTCCCCGCAAAATCCTATCACATCCGGATTGACGGTCAGCGCGCGATAATTCGCCAGAGTGGAGAGGTAGACGGATTCGACGCCGTCTTCTTCTGCGCGCCAACCCCAGCGACAGGGCTGGTAATTCGTGGCGGAGCCATTGAGTCTGCGCAAGCCAAGGTCAGCGGTGAGCACGGTGATCTGATGACCGCGCTGGGCAAGGCCACGCGCGAGCGCACGCACTTTGACGACAGGGCCGCCACGGTCTTGAAACGGGAAATAAGATTGAACTGCCATTAAGATGCGCATTCTGTTTGGAGTACCCGCGAACGCTGAGCACTGAGGCGTTCCAGTCATGGACTGGAGCGCCACGCCGGGAGGGAGAAACCTGAGAATACTACGGCGGGAGAAGGGAATCCAGACCGCAATCAGCGAGGATGGCCGCGAGCCGGGCCTGGAAGGCTTCGAAGCGATATTTGTGGCGCACGATTTCGGCACCGCGGCGGCCAAGCGACAAGCGCAGGGAATCATCGCGCAGTAAACGATCGAGGGCTTGCGCGAGCGCAGGTTGATCGCGGGGCGGAACGAGGAGGCCATTGGTGCCGTCGTCCACCAGGTCTGTGGAACCTCCAGCGGCCACGGCGACAATTGGTTTTCCGAAGGCCATGGCTTCGAGAAAGACGACTCCGAAACCTTCGCCGGTGCTGGGCAGCGCGAAAATGTCCGCGCGCGCGTAGCAGGCGGCGAGTTCTGGCGTGGGCAGGCGGGACAAGAACCGCACCGAGCTGGAAACACCCAGATCGGCGGCGATTTGCCGGATGCGCGGAAGATCATCGCCTGCGCCGACTGCGACCAGAGACAGGTTGGGGAACGCGGAGCGGAGTTGGGCGAGCGCGCGAATTAAATCGTCCACACCTTTGTATTGTTCGGAGGCAGCCCAGCGTCCCACGGTGAGGATCACGGGGCTTGGCGGAAAATCTTTCGGCAGCGGGAGATGTTCAGGTGCATCGGCCATGCTGAGGATGCAGGGATCCAGAGGCCAGGGAAGCTTGCGGATTTTCTCGGGAGGCACGCCCTGCACTTCGATGAGTTTTTGCACGGTGGAGGCGCTGGCGGCGAGAATTATGTCGGCGGCCAAGAAAGCCGCGCGACGGCGAGGGGGAAGCGGCTGCCAGACTTCGACGCCGTGAGCCATGACGATGACTTTCATTTGCGGCGCGAGACGCTTCATCCAGGCGGCGGGCACGGCGAGATTGGGATGCGCGGCGATGACGACGCGCGGTTTTTTCCGGGCATTTTGCAATGCGGCGAGAACGAAGCGCAGTTTGGAACGGCCAAAACCGCGGAATGAAATTGTTTTTGCGCCGGCGGAATATTCCTGGATTCCCGGCGGATCGTTGAGGCCGAGCAGGTTGCAGGACCAGCCGCCGTGAGCGGAGATGTCCGTTAAGGCGCGAACGGTTTGGCGGCTCACTTCCTGAATGCCGCCGATGCCGAGAAGATCGGGGAAGAGGCCAATCAGTCGAACGGGTTTGTGCGCGGGATGCGAAGCGTTCATTTTTGCGCGGCAATCCTGCCGGCTTCGGCGTCATCCGGCGAGGGCAGCCGCGGCCGGCGACGCTTTCTGGCGCAGAATTTCTTCGAAGATCGCGGTGAGTTCGCGGCCGTTGCGTTCCCAGGTGTAGGCGCGCGCGGTTTCCGCGGCTTTGTGGCCAATGCGCGCGGCATACTCAGGATGTTCGCAGAGCATGCGAATCATGGCCGCAAGCGAATCCGCGGCCGTGGGATCGCTCAAGATCAATCCATCCGCGCCGTCGGTGATGATTTCGCTGGTGCCGTTATTGGCCGAGACAATCACGGGCAGGCCGCAGGCCATGGCTTCGGCGGGAGGTTGCGCGAAAGTGTCTTCGAGCGAGGGGCCGACGTAGGCGTCGGCGGCAGCGTAATAGAATTCCACGTCGCTGCGCTGCGGGAAAAATCCCACGCGATCTTCCAGTCCGGCATCGCGCGCGGCCATCAAGTACGGCGCGGGATCCTCGCGGCTGACCACGAGCAAATCAATGGGAAGCTCGTGCAAGGAGCGGAGCGCTTGCAGAATTACGGGGAGGCCCTTGTTGCGCGCGTCATTTCCGATGAGCAGGAGAGTGAAGCGGTCCGGCGCGAGACCGAGTTCATCGCGAGCATCTTCGCGCAGCGCAGCGCGGCGCTCGGGATTAAATATTTCGTGGTCGAGGCCGACGTACACAACGGGAAGATTTTCGCGACGTCCGTAAAATTTTTCGAGCGCGACTGCGGTGTGCTTGGCGATCAGCACCAGCGGAACTCCGGGCGGTGAGTAGAGGCGACGCTCCAGCGCTTTGAGCACGCGGTAATACAGCCGGCGGTGAATGACGCGAGGCCACGCGAGGATTGAGTTGCGCGAGAGTTTCAGTCCGGCTTGAATGCCCTGAACGTATTGGGCAAAGACGATGTGCACGGACATGACGTCTGCATCGAGGCAATTGATGCCGGGGCTGTACACCAGATCCGGGCGAAGATTTCTGAAGCGCGAATCCCAGGCGCGCCATAGGCGGTTGGCGGCAAACCACCACAGATAGTTCAGTAAGTGCGGGCCGGGAAATTTGGGAATGCGGTGCCAGGTGACTTGCGTGAGATCGATGTCGCGAACATCCTGGCTGTAGATGTGAATCTCGTAGGTTCGGGCGAGCTGCGAGATCCACTCCGCGACGCGCCGCTCGGTCCCGTGCCGTTTATCAACGAACGGCGAGACCACCGCGAGACGGGATTTGCGAATCGCGTCTGCCACGCTTCAGACTCCGACCTGCATGATTTCACACCAGGACGCGAGCACAAACACGCTCCAGAGCCGCGACCAGCCCACCGATTCGGGCTTGCGGAGATAACGCTGCCACAAGCGGTTGACCGCGGCGGGTTCGAGCACGCCGGCGGCGGCCAGGCGCTCCGGCGCGAAGACGGCGCCGATGGTGGCGCGCAAATCATTTCCCAGCCAGCGAGCGAAGGGAAACGTGAAGGTGCGCTTGGGCCGCTGTTGCAAGTCCGCGAGCAGAGCCGGAGGAAGAATCCCTTGCATCGCGTTAAAGAGCAATTGTTTCTTTTGCAGCCGTCGAGATGGCGGAAGCCTCATGACGTACTCGACGACGGCGTGATCGAGCAGCACGGGACGAACTTCCAGGCTGTGAGCCATGCTCATGGCGTCACCGTCGCGCAACAGGCGTGGTTCCAGATGCGCGGGAAAATCTTGGTACGCAACGCGCTCCTCAAGGTCCTGGCCCACGGTCTGGCGGGCCCATGCCACGATGTGGTTGGCCGCTTCGGAAGTGCCGTTGGTGGCGGCGAGAGCGGGGCTGAGAAGTTCGTGCACGTCGCGTTCGAGAAACAGGACGCGCACGGCGAGCTGCGCCGCGACAAAAGGATCGTCGGCGCCCACTAAATAGGAAAGCTTGCGCCAACGAAATGGAAAATCCGCGTGATCGAAAAATCCCCGGCCGGCAATGCGGGGAATTGGCCGGAGGTATCCTGCCAGGTGCGAAAAACGGTCGAACCACACGAGCGATTGATAACCGCCGAAAAGTTCATCGCCGCCTTGACCGGAGAGCGCCACTTTGAAGCCCGCTCCGGCGGCGGCGCGTGAAATCCAGTAAGCGTTCAGGCCATCCACGGTGGGCTGGTCCATGGCCCAAAATGCGTGATCGAGCGAATTGGCCATTTCCGAAGCGGGCAGGCGAATCACACGGCGGGAGATTCCCAGCAGATCGGCGGTGCGCTCGCTGGCGGAGGATTCGTCGAAGGATTTTTCCTCGAAGCCGATGGTTAGCGCGGTAATGCGATCGGCGCCGGCGTGCTGCATCAGCGAACCGAGAACCGCGGAATCCACTCCGCCGCTGAGGAAGAGCGCGATAGGAACGTCGGACATCAGTTGCTGGCGGCTGGATTCGAGAAGCAAGTCGCGCAGCGTGCCAGCGACGACTTCCGGGGTAGGAGCGTCGCGCTCGTCGGCGGATAGCGGAAGGTTCCAGTAGGACTGCGTGCGGAAGTTGCCGTTCTGCCAGACGGCGATGTGTCCCGGCTCGAGCGGTTTGACGTTTTGAATGGCGGTCCAGGGCGCGGGGATGTGGCCGAGCTGCAAGAACGCGCGCACACCGGCAGAGTCGAGCTTGCGAGGAATGAAGCCGGATGCGAGAAGCGCCTTTATTTCAGAGGCGAATATGATTCGGTCCGCGTCCGCGGAGTAATAGAGCGGCTTGATACCGAGGCGGTCGCGCGCCAGGAGAAGTTTTTCGGCGCGCGTATCCCAAATGGCAAATGCAAACATGCCGCGCAGTTTTTCTACGCAGCGCTCGCCATATTCCTCGTAGAGATGGAGGACGACTTCGGTGTCTGTGGCGGAGCGGAATTGATGGCCGCGTGCGGCGAGTTGCGGGCGCAATTCATCCGCGTTGTAACACTCTCCGTTGTAGGTGATCCAGACCGTGGAATCTTCGTTGCACATCGGCATGCTGCCGCGCACGCTGAGGTCCACGATGGCGAGGCGGGCGTTGGCGAGCACGCAGGCGCCGAAGTCGCGCACGCCGGAGCCATCCGGTCCGCGATGGTGGATGGCCGCAGCCATATTCTGCGCGGCCGGCGCGTGCTGGGGATTTGTTCCCCTGGATGCGATACCTGCTATGCCGCACATTTCGCGTTTAGCCCATTCTCAGAAGCGCAGCCCGCCGCGGCCTTTCGGTTTGTAGGTGGGCAGTTCGTAATAGGCTGGCGCACTTTCCTGGAGTTCCGGCAGGCGGAAGAGAATGCCCACCCATATCCACAGGTACATGTTGCAGACAAAATTTTCGTACGCGGAGATTCCGCCGTAGGTTAAAGGATACAGAAGCAAAAAGATGTACCAGAAGAATGCGGCGCCAATGGGAAAAAAACGGGTCTGGCGCAACCGCTTGACGATACCCCACGAGGAGTACACCAGCGCACCGGTCCAGAGAATCCACAAGAACGGCGCGAGGATTCCCATCTCGACGATCATGACGCCGTATCCTTCTTCCACCCAAATGTCGAGCTCGCGCTTACCTATTAGCTTGGCGACATACTGCCCACCGAGTGAGGCCGTGCCGATGCCATTGCCGACCACCCAGTGCGGGCCGTCGAAGGCGCCGAGCAAATTGCGAATGGGGTAATCCCAAGCGCGGTTGCTGCCTTCATACGCGGAGCTATTGGGATTCAGAGTCTCGGAATAAAAGGCGAGGCGCGGAGCAATTTCCGCAGGAAACAGGAGAAAAATCATCGTTAACCCGAGCCCAGCAACCATGCCGGCGGTGCGAATGGTTTTGATCAGGCGATGAGCCTGCCGCCAGCGCCACGGCGCTCCCCACAGAAAAGCCGAGACCAGCACTACGGTGGTGATGCATGCGTAGGCGACAGCGCCGCGCGACCCGCTGAAAATAGTGGCGCCCCCCAACAAGCCAATCACGACGAATACCAATACCCGGTGTTTTCCGGTGGAAAGCAGCAAATATCCCGCAGCGCCGATCGTCAATATCGTTGCCGCCACCAAGTACAGGGCTAATCGTCCTGAACTCACGAATACCGCGGTCGGCAGCGATAACATCTGGTTGGTAATCGGGGAAAAGCGATTCAACTCTCCCAGTTCGCGAAGCTCCGGGGCAAGAGTCACGGGGTTGAGAAACGAGTGGCCCACGATTGCCTGTATGATCGCAATCAGTGAAATCACGCCCGCCAGCCAAACGTTGACGATCAGGAACTTCCGCAGATCCTCGTCGGTGCGAATCAATGCGTAGCCCACGTACATGAGAGGAA
The DNA here is from genome assembly GCA_963742475.1 of uncultured Acidobacteriota bacterium. Classification (GTDB taxonomy): domain Bacteria; phylum Acidobacteriota; class Terriglobia; order Acidiferrales; family UBA7541; genus Palsa-295. The sequence continues at coordinate 10,415 of CAVULY010000003.1, forward strand.
TGTAGTAAAAGTATAATTTAAAGCCGAGCAAACCGTACAGGATGTGCGGCGAATTCTGATTGAATATCTGAATGATGCCGAGCCAGAGGAAGACGAAGAGGAAAAGGAGGAAAGGCGGACGAAACAGCTTCTCACGCCCACGCCGGACCTGGGCAAAAAACGAAATATAAACGAGTCCAACCAAAATATCCTTACCGAAATAAATGGCCATGTTGTTGCCGAGATACTTGCGCACCAGGTCTTCGAAGAGCAGCCAGACCATGAACATGTAAAAACCTGTGCGCCATCTTCGCAAGATGGTGATGGCCACCCAGCAACCGGAGATCCCCAAGGCCGCGAATTCCAGGGTGCGCCAGTCGTCCACGGCAACTTTCCCGCCGACTTGCCAGGCCAGCCAGATGCCAATTAGAAAAACGCTCAAGCCGATTACGGCTTGGCCGCGTAGCGCCGGGATGGAGTTTCCATTCATGTCAGAGCTTTTGAATGCCAGGATAGTATGCTGGGCGCTTTCGGATGACGCAAGTCGCAACCTAGCACCAGGTCGATTTCGCGTTGAGGTTCAGAACTTCAGCGTGCAGTTTCCCATTTTGGTACTGCCAGGATCGAAGGAGCAACCAGTAGGCTGGCACTCGGGACGCCCTGCGGCGCAGAAAATCTCGCAGATTTGGCTGAGCTTGGGGAACTGCGACGCTGGATGAGGCGAGAGCGCGCGGCTTGAGAAGGCGGGATTCAGATATTACGCGAGAGAATTTGTCACCGTCACGATTGGGGCGACCATCTGGCAAGAATGTGAGTTGTTCATGGGCCTCTCATCGAGCCATTCGATGGTGTAGCCCATCGCCTGCAGTCGAACGGGCACAGGATGCAGCCGCGGTTGGTCGCCGGCTTCATGAAGCTCAATAATCAGAATCGGATGGAATTGCTCGAGAGTATTTACGGCTCCTTCCAATACGCAGCCTTCCGCACCTTCCACGTCCATTTTTATGAGGTCGAGTTTGATTTTGTGGTTCGCCACGAAATCGTCGAGTGAAACGCAATTGACGGAAAAGGTTCCGGTGTTGTCCTCCGCCAGCACCGGACCGGCAATGAGCGATGGCTCGTCGGCGGGGAATTGAAAAGTCAATTCGCCGGAGCGGTCCGCGACGGCTTCGCGCCGCACCAGCACATTTTCAATATTATTGAGGCGAAGGTTTTCCTCCAGGAGCCTGTAATTCGCGGGCAAAGGTTCGAAGGCGACTACTTTTCCCTGCGGCCCCACACGTTTTGATAGCAGCAAAGTATAAAAGCCACTCTGCGCTCCGATGTCCGCTGTGGTCATGCCGGGCGCTGCTGTACGGTCAATTGCCTGAGTGACTTCGGGTTCCCAGGAGTCGTAAATAAAGGCGCGGTGAATCTGCCAGTCCACGCGCATCTGATAGCCCTTCAGCCGTCCAGCGCAGGGAAGAACGGGATAGCGGTCGCCTGGCACACGATTCAAGAAGGCGTGAATCATATTGGCCAGCCGGTTCGGAGCGCCGTGTTGGCCGCGCAACGCCGTCTTCACCGATTGCGGGACGTACCCCGCGACCTTGGTTATGAGTTCGTGAATATCCATGGCGAATCGAAGATCCTGATCAGCTCCAGCGCATAAATTTTAGAGTTAAGCGCGCTCATGGTGCGGGCTACGACTGTTGCCATCCTACTATCCACACGCAGCACTTGCGTCGCACGACGACAAGCGCGGAAGCGAAGAAACGAGTGCGTCAACCCTGCCGCCGCAGGACGAAAAAATGACAGTCGCCGGTTAGCGCGGAACCTTTCATGAACGGGACGAGCGCGCGCAAGAACGGCACCAGATAGCGGCGGCCAGTGAGGGGGAAGTCGCCCTGGGGATGCGTAAAATGCTCGACGAGCTGCAGTTCCGTGCGCGGCACAATCTGGCGGATAAAGAGATCCAGATGAATCGGCGTAATGTGCTCCGGCGCGTTCTTGTCCATCGCGCGGACATCGCCGGACCTGAGAAATTTCAGGCGCGCCGGGACGTTTTCGACGTTGGGAGTGGTGAGGATTGCGACTCCTTGAACCTTCAGCAGCCGTCGAATGCTACGCAGAAAAGCCGCGGGATTTTCCAGATGTTCGATCACTTCGACGGAGGTAATCACGTCGAACTGATTCGGGAGATTTCGCTCGAACTGGGGATCATCGAAATTGAGCTGGACAAATTCCGACTTCAGCTCGAAATAATTTTCCACGTCGGCAGCCGTAACTTGAAATCCGGCGGCTTGCAGGCGTTCCGCGAGCGCGCCGCTGCCGGCTCCGAGATCGAGAGCGCGCGCTCCGGCAGGAGCATAGCGCCGCGCAATTTCCACCACTCGTTCATGCGTGCCGGGCAGTGCTCTTACCAGGCGCGCGGGCGGCTCTCCATGATCCCGCGGATTGCGGTCAGTCTCTGGGGGTGTCAACGAGCGATTACCTCCTCGTAGAGCTGCACATGCTGCTGAATCATACTATCCAGATTGAAAAGCTGCGTGGCACGGGAACGTGCGGCGGAGCCCAGGGTAGTCAGGAGAGACGGATTATCATAAATCTGATGCAGGCGAGCCGCGAGTGCCGCCGCATCCTGCGGCGCGAAAGTGAGTCCGGCATCGCCGACGATTTCGCTCAGGCCTCCGATATCGGCCGCCACGATCACTCCGGCGCGCATCATCTGCTCGATGGCCGCGAGGCCGGCGGTTTCTTCCCACTCCGAAGGCATCACTAGTGCTTGGATTTTCTGAAGCGCTGCTTCAAACGCAGAACCGCGCAATTCGCCGGCAAACGTGACACGGTCCTGCAGGCCCAGACGTCGAGCAGAGGCCTCAAGCTCCGCGCGTTGCGTTCCATCACCGATAAACGTCAGTTGAAACGGGATGCCATCGTTGGCGAGTTGCTTGGCGGCGTCGAGAAGCACGGGGAGGCCCTTCTCCTGGACCAGACGGCCGACATAGCCAATCCGTAGCGGAGCTGCGTTTCCGGGCGATGGGTCCGGCCGGCGGCTGGGCGCTGCGTCGAGAATTCCGTGATAAATCGTGCGGGTACGCGGGAGCGCGATCCTCATCGCCACGTGGCGGCTCACTGCAATATTTTCAGCGGCGCGCGCACAGAGCCAGCGCCGCGGAAACGTGAAGAAAAGTTTACGAAGGCTTCCGATCCATCCGAGATCCTTGGCGTTGCACTGGAGACACTTTCGATAGCGCCCGGCCATAAAGTGGCCGGGGCAGACCGTGTGGTCCGGGGCATAAAGCAACAGGCCATTGGGGCAGGCTGATTGATAGCCGTGATGTTCGATCACCGCCGGAGTGCCGCACAAGCGCGCAAACAGGAGAGGCAGAAGCGTGGGGCCGGCCAGATGAAGTATGTCGGCGGAGCGAATGCAGCGAATCAATTCACGCCAGCTGGGACGGCGGAGGACGCGAAATGGAAATTGAAGATCGTCCATTCCGGCAGCAGGAGTTTGCGTGACGAAAAGGACTTCGATGGATTCGCCGGGATGAGTTCTGCCCCAATCGGCGAGACCAGTGGCGAGTGAAAGCGTCACCGTCTGGACGCCGCCGACCAGCGGAAACCAATCGTGGGAATAAAGAAGCAGCTTGATCTTCAAACTGATCTTCCCGCGAAAAATTCGACGTAAGAGGCCGCGATGACTTTCCAGGAGAATACACGTTGCTGGATGCGCAGATTTTTCTGATGCATTTCCTGCCAGAGATCCGGGTTCGTAAGGACGTTGCGCAGCGCCGCCCCTAATGCTTCGGCGTCGCCGTAAGGAACCAGTGCGATGCCGGCTTCTTCGATAACCGTGCCTTGGGCCGAGCCGGCGTAACCGATGATCGGAAGGCCACAGGCAAGGCCAGCGAGGGCGCTGCCGCGGCGAAGATAAAGGCGGCCGCGAACAGCGAGCATGGCGTCTGATTCGCTGAAGATGCGCGTCACCTCCGCGGGATCACATAAACCGCGATTGCAGACTTCGATCTGCGTGCCTTGGAATGCGCGCGTGATTTCGCCGCTGGCTTCGGCAGTGCCGCGGCCAACGAAAACGACGCGCAAGCGGGGGGCTTCAGCAGCCGCGATGCGCGCGGCGCGGGAAATTTCAATGACTTCTCGTTCGCGATGGGGCGGATCGCTCACGCAGAAAACGGCGATCGTTCTGGCCGCGCCGTTGCGATCTCGCGTGGCGCTTCTATCGGTGAGGTCTTCGGGAATGTTCGGCCCCAAGGGGATGAATGCGGCGTGCTCCGGGTGGTGGGAAAGAAATGGAACAGTATTCAGCGGCACGGTGACAATGCTTTTGCGCGAGAAGCGGTGCAGCATGCGCACCGTCCAATTCTGGAAAGCGCAGCGAACGCGATCAATCAGGCGGGGGCCCGTGGTTCCCCAGGGTTCGTGAAAAAGTGTGGCGCACCTGGCGCCACGAAGATGAAGAATGACAAACGAAACGAGGGCGCCAACGGGAAAGCCGCGCCGCGACCAGGCCAGAGCGGTGTACTGCAGGATGACCCACTTACCGCGCCAGTTCCGGCTCTCGCGGAAAAGATTTCGCAGAGCGCTGAGCCAGCCATTGTCGGACCATTCGACGCGAGCCAGCTGCAGCTCGATTCCGTGATTTTCCAGGGCGCGGCCGAGATTCGCGCAGTAATCCGCGATGCCGTCGGCAGGCGTGTCCCGTCGGCCGAGCAGCGCGATCCAAACGTCAGCTGGGACGTTTGCCTTTGGCATTGATTCCATTGTAACCACGCTTCAATTGGACATCGGTGAAACCGGCATCGGCGAACCAGCGCTGCACGGTTTCCATGCTTTGCGGCTGGTCGTAAACAGGAGAGTACATGTCGAGCGCGCTCAAGATTTTTACCTGCTTCAGCTGCTTCGTCGGTGTAGATCAGGCGCGGGGCGTGGGAGATGGGGCCAATGGGGATCAGCCTGCCGATTTGCGGGCCGAGCACAGGGATTTGATGGAGCGCTTTTTTCAATTCGAACGCCGGGGGGATCAGCCAAGTGAGCAGCTTGTAGGTTCCTTTGGCGCCGAGCGGACGAAGGATGGGACGCACAATATATTTCAACGGCGGAAATCCGGATTGTTTTTCATAGACGTCAATTACAATTTCGCCGCCGGGGCGGAGAAAGGGAAGCAGGCTGCGAAACGCGCCGGCTACGTCCGGACAATGCTGCAGCACCCCCATGCAGAAAATTTTGTCGAAGGAAGCTTTGCGCAACGGGATTTCATAAATGCTGGCCTGAAACATGGAAAGATTCGGCGCGCCGGAATTGTTTCGCCAAGCGGCCTCGACCGCGAGGCTCAGATCGAATGCGAAAACATTCGCGCCCGTTTCCAGGGCGAGCTGAGTGAAACGGCCGGCGCCACAGCCGGCTTCGAGGATGCGTTCGCCGTCCATACGCGTGGGCCAGCCGGTGGTCTTGTAAAAACGATCGCGGCTCAAATCGTTTTGCATTACTGCGTCCACCTGGATGGTGTCAAAACGATTCCACTGAAACCCGAAGGAATCGGCATAGGACTCCGACGGCACAAATCGCGGAAGATTCCGCACGATGGGGACGGTCTGGTGGCAGTGCGTACATTCCAGCGTGCCTTCGGCAATTTCGCCTGTGGCGGAATCCTCCGCGACGACGGAGGAGAGCCGAAACGCCTCGCCGCATTTCAGGCAGGCGTACATGTCGAGAGCATTGCGCCGCATCTATCTCTCCCCGTGTGGAATTTCTCTCTGTAGGTGCGTGTACATGCGACGACTAGTTTCTCACGGGGACCGCCAGCAGGTGCAAGTCGTCCGCGGCGGTGACCTGGTAAGCCAGGCGATCGAAAATGCCGCGCGCGGCCTGGTCGTACGCCGGTGAATGAGTCTCCAAGATGATCCAAGGGCGGCACGATGATTGCAGCAGTTTATCTGCGCCGCGCAGAACTTCGACTTCGGCGCCCTCGACGTCGCATTTGATTGCGTCCGGCAGGGGCGCGGTCTTCGTGAAATCATCCAGCGAGACGCACGCGACAAGCGAGCCGGCGAGTTCCGCGCCGTTCTCGACAAAGCGGCCCATGCCATGGTCGGGCGTCAGCGAATCCGACGCGACGAAATGAAAGCTGCCCGTGGTAGACCACACGCCGGATTCGAGCACGGTGACATTCTTGAAACCATTGCGCTGGATATTGCGGCGAAGCCGCGCCGCATTTTCCGGATCGGGTTCGAAGCTGAAAACTTTGCCGCTCTCGCCCACCAGGCGCGCGGCGAGGAGAGTGAAGAGTCCAAGATTCGCTCCTAGATCGTAGAAGACCATCCCAGGCTGAAGGCGATCTGCCAACACGGCCTGCACAGCTGACTCGGCTTCGCCACGAAGATAGCCTTGGCCGGTCCTGGGGTTCAGTTCAAGCCACAGGCCGGCCGCCGGTCCTTTTTCCACGCGAGCCCAGACTTTTTGATCCGCGGGAAGAATACGATGGCCAAGGCGATGAATCAGGCCGCCGACGAAGGGAAGATCCCGCAACGAGCGAAGAGGCAGGGGCGCACGCAGCAACAGGTCGCCCACCCACTCGCGCGCGCCGGGCATATTATTTTTCCACCACGAAGCTGCCGATCACCAGCGCATCCATGCCGGAACTGAAAAATGTGCGGATGGCGTCGGTGGGCGAACTGACGATGGGCTCGCCGCGCAGATTGAAGGACGTATTCATGACGACGGGCACGCCGGTGCGCTGGCCGAATTCATGAATCAGCCGCCAGTAGAGCGGATTGACGTCGCGCTCGACGGTTTGCGGGCGTGCGCTGCCGTCCACGTGAGTGACCGAAGGAATCACGCTGCGTTTTTCGGGCCTCACCTGCGCCGTCAGAACCATGAAGGGCGAGTCGGTGGCGGATTCCAGGTACTCTCCGGCGACTTCCGAAAGCAGGGAGGGAGCGAAGGGGCGCCACCACTCGCGGAATTTCACGGCGTTGTTCACCTTCGCGTTCATTTCCGGATCGCGCGGATCGGCCAGGATCGAACGGCTGCCAAGCGCGCGCGGGCCAAATTCCATGCGGCCCTGAAACCAGCCGAGGATTTTTCCGTTGGCGAGCAATTCGGCGGCGACGGCGGCGGGATCGGAAACGCGCGTGGCGCGAATTTTGTAAGTGGCGAGCGCCTTCTCGATTTCCGCGTCGGAACATTCATTTCCGAGATAGGCGTGGCGCATTTTGCGCACGGGGAGCTTTCCACCGGCGTCCAGAGAAGGGCCGAGAGCGGCGCCGAGGCACACGCCGTCGTCGCTGGCGGCCGGTTGCACGAAGATGCGATCGACGATTCCGGAAGAAACAATTTTTCCGTTGGCCTTGGAGTTCAGCGCCACACCGCCCGCAAGGCACAGATTGCGACAGCCTGTTTGCGCGACAGCGGCGCGAGCGAGCGTGAGCATGGCTTGTTCGCACATATCCTGGACCGCGAAAGCCAGATTCTTGTGGCGCGCATCAATTTCGGATTCCGGCCGGCGGGGCGGTCCCAAGCGCGGCTGGATACCGCGGAACGGATCGGATTCCGGACCGAGAATCAGAGGAGTGGCCACCCGGTAAGGATTGTCGTTCGGAACGATGAAATCGCGCAGATTGATTCCCGGCTCGCCGTAGGGAGCCAGGCCCATCACTTTCCATTCGTCGCTATACGGAGTGAAACCGAGATAGTAAGTAAACTGCGCGTAAAAGAGGCCGAGCGAATTCGGCCAGGGAATGGTCCAGAGGTGTTCGAGGCGCCCGTTACGGCCGCGCCAGAGTGAGGTGGCCTCCCATGCGCCGCGGCCGTCGAGGACCAGCACGGCCGCATCCTCAAATCCGGAATAGGCAAAGGCACTGAGGGCGTGCGCCTCATGATGAGCCATAAAACGAAACTGCGCTTTGGAGGGGCCGAAGAGGCGACGGAAATGATTTTCGCCGCCGCGCTGATGGGACATGCTGAGGAAATGCCGGGTGGAATTGAGCAAGGCCCGCGAATCCACGCGTTGCCGGCCCGTCGCGTAGCAGCGGAGATCGTGCAAAAATCCGGCGCTCGGACGAGACCAGCCCTGGCAAACGTAGTCGAGTTCGTCCGGGACGCGACGCCGGCAAAATCCAGGCACGCGCGAATAGCCAGGGCGGGGAAGCGCGCATCGTGCTTCACGCGGCTCAGGCGCTCTTCGGCGACGGCGAAAAGCACCTCGCCGTCGCGCGCGATGCACGCCGAGGAATCGTGCATCTGCGAATAGTTGATTCCGATCGAAATCATATTGCGAAAGCTCCCGGGGCACGAGAAAAGCTGCGCACGAAATTTCGAACTGCGCTGCCATATTTTGCGTGAGCCATTTCGGCCAGTCCTGGCAATTTATTTCCGCCGCTCGACGACCAGAAGCGAATGAATTTCCTCTGCGATGGACCAGTCCGGCGAATTTCCCCGGCGAAACAGCCGGTCAACCAGCTTCACAGGCCCGTAGTCAGGGCTGGTCCAACCGCCTTCGAAAACGCACGCATCGTGAAAAATCGCGACGCCGCCGGGTTTCACGAAACGGCTCCAGCTGTTCCAGTCGGCTTCTACACCGCTTTCGCTGTGGTCGCCATCAATCACGATCAAATCAATCGGTTCCTTCCATTCTTGAATCGCTTCATGGCTGAATTTTTCGAGCCACACAACCTTGCCGCGCGAACAGCTTCCTACGGCTTTCTGCGCGGCGCGCTTCATAAAATTCAAAAGCGGCAAACGGCTTAAATGATACGGATCGATCAGGTAAAGCGTGCCGTCGGGGGACATCGCCTCACGCAGCGCCAGCGCCGAGACGCCTTCGGCCACCCCGATTTCAACCAGCGTGGTGCGGCCGCTGGCCCAGCGTTGCAGCGCGGCATGTTCGGCGGCGGTATGCTGCGCCACAAACGGACGCAATCCCAACCATGCGTAGACCGGATGCCGGAAAGCCGGGACGAGCTTGCTCGAATACTTAAGGTTCAGGTCCGAGTCGCACGGGAGATCGAGCACCGCGTATTTCAATTCAGCGCTCCTGGATGCGAGGCGGCAAGCAGCAAAACGCGCTCGAGCTTTCGCGTTACAATCGGCCAAGTGTAGCGACGCGCGGTTTGTTGCGCCGCTTGGCCGAATTGCCGGCGTAGATCCGCGGCGAGGCACAGCCGCTCGATAGCGTCGGCGAGGTCGCCTGCATGCGCGGGCTGCACGAGCATCCCGTTGAACTCGTCTTCGATAAGATCGGCCATGCCCGGCGCGTCGGTGGTGACGATGGGCATGCCGGTGGCCATGGCTTCCAGCAGCGTCAATGGCATTCCTTCCGCGAGGGACGGGAACACAAAGATATCGTGTTCGGCGTAGAGCGCGGGCATGTCTGACCGCTTCACAAATGGAACGACGCGCACGCGTTTCCGGACTTCGGGCGCGAAATAGCCGGCAATCGTCTCCTGGGGCAGCGCGCAGCCGACAACCGACAGGGCCACTTCCGGGAATTTGGAACACAACATCCCGAAAGCTTCCGAGAGATAGCGGACTCCCTTGCGATCAATCCAACTGCCGACGAAGAGCAGGCGATTCGCCTGCGGGCGGTAGTCTCGCGGCACAAAAAAGCTGTCCTCCACACCGTTGGGGAGATACCAGATCCGCCCGGGGGCGCCGCCATGCGTAATCTGGGCTGTGACGCAGGCTGCGCGATTCACCACGGTTCCGTAGTCCGCCGTGCGAATCGAATAATGATACATGTTCTGATGGTACAGGCGATGCCACAATCGGTTCTTCCAACCAAAATTATCGGTGCGCCCCAGGTGGTGCTCGTGCGACATCATGTAGGTGGACCACTCCTCCGATCCATGCATGGTAAACACATAGGGCGGCGCCCCCTGCGGCCGCAGGAATTTGCGCCATAGACCGTAAACGCAGCCCCAGGGTGCGTGGAGATTAACGACGTCGTATGTCTGCTTTTCCTGCAAGATTTTCTGGGCGATGCGGCGCGCGAACTTCAGCGCATCGAAGCGGCCTGATCCTGCGTGGTTCTGCAGCACGTCGTCGAGGAACCAGCAATCCACGGTGTGCCCGCGCTTTTCCAACTCACGCGTGTGATTGAACACCACGCCCGCCGCGCCTGCTTCGCGCTCCCGCCGGACACCGATCGCAATTAGAATCCTCACCTGACCTGCCTTGGCGTTCCCGTGAAATTCAGATTAGCAGCTAGATTCGTACACGCATCCACCCGGCGCGCTCGTCTTGCGCGAAGCCCGATACGGGGAGCCGGCAGGTTTGCGCGCGGGATGTTGCTTTGTTGCAAACGATGCAAGCTCACGGTTTCAGCGCGATGCGGCCCGTGTAGTCAATGCGATTCAGGAGAATGGGAATCCGGTTACCGGCAAAATACTCGTCGCACGCCTGCCGCGCTCCTCTCCAGTGGCCGTAGTCATCAATGATGATTGGACCGCGCTGGGCGAGGCGCGGAAACAAATGCACAAGCTCATGCTTGGTGGATTCGTACCAGTCGGTGTCCAAGCGCAGAAGCGAGATCGATTCCGGCGCGGATGCAGGGATGGTGTCTTCCACTTTTCCCGCGACGAAGTGGATCTTTTCCATCGGGTAGCCTGTCTCGTTCAGCACTTTCTTGACGCTTTCGAGAGGCGCGTCAGCACACTTGGTGCCGGGATCTGTGAGAAGCAGATGGGCGGCCTGCTTGCCGGAGAAGTCGAGGTCTTGCGCGGTCGGTTCAGACATGCCCTCGAACGTGTCGAACAGGTATAGATCGCGGCGCGTATCTTGCAACTGGAGGAGTGTTCTGGCGACCGCGGCCATGCTCCCGCCCTTCCACACGCCACATTCGACAATAGCACCCGCGATGCCGTTGGCGCTGACGTAGCGGACGGCTTGGATCAGCGCATAAATTCTTTCGACGCTGGTCGCGGTCCATGGTTGGACTGCACGGATGATAGCGATCTCATCGCTGCGGAAGTCAGGAGGGTATTCCTGAGCCTGCGGATTGAAGCGAACGAGGTCGAGGCCGAAAGTCCGAAACGATTTATGGATGGCGGTTTTAATCATGGACGTCTTCGCGATGCTCATCAGCGGACCTCACTGCTGCGTTCGTTCCGTGCTCCAAATGCGGCATGGCTGGAAACGGCAGCCAGCGTCCGCGGGCGCGCAAGTAGAAATTGCTCTTCGAAAGACTGTGCTGGGCCGCGTAATAGACCTTGGGCGGCATGGCGGCGGCCGCGAGCAAGGCAATGCTTTTGAAAAAGCGATGCAGCAGCGACGCTTCCGGGTGAAACACTTCGTAGATTTTGTGCTCGGCTCTCACGGTTTCCCAGGGCCAGCCGCCGTCGATCATCAGCCGAAGCTGATCCGCCTGAGCCTGAATAATATCAACGATCGCTTTCACCAGTTCCGGAGGAAACTGGCGCGCGCGAAGCTCGCGGTCGAGAGCCTGAAAAAGCGCGGCCAGAACCAGTTGCTTTCGCCGAACCAGGCGCGAATCACTGGTCAGGTTGTGAAAGCCGTTGGATTCGTGCAGACGATAGAAAGTGAGATTTTCCGGAAGGATCTGGGCGCTGCTCAGCACAGACGCGAGCGTATAAAGGTACTCGTCGGCCTGGACCTGCAGCGCTTCGGGAACGGCGCCGATATTGCGGAGCAGCTTGGTGCGGATGGTCATGCGGCTGGTGCCGAGAAAAGCGCCACGACGACGGAGAAGGAGCGCTCCCTCGACCGTATTGGCCTGAAAGCGGAAGCCGTCGCGCAGAGATTCGGATTGTTCACTTCCGTCAAGATAGGCGATGACGATTCCGTGGCCCACAATTCCGACGGCTGGATCGGAGCTCAGGGCTTGAGTGACGCGGGTCAGTTTATTGCGCGCCCACCAATCGTCGCCGTCGAGAAACGAAACGATTTCACCGCGCGCTTCGGCAATTCCGGCGTTGAACGCCGAGGCCTGGCCGCCGTTCGCTTTGCGCAGCAGGCGCACGCGTGGCTGGAATTTGCGAACGATTTCAGGAGTACGATCGGTCGAGCCGTCGTCCACCACCAGGATTTCCATGTCGCTGGAGGGGAAGTCTTGCTCGAGCACGCTGACGATCGCTTCCTCAATGAAGCGCTCGTGATTGTAGGTGTCCAGCAGGACGGTAAGGAGCGGTGTAGACATATCAATTCTCTCGCCCGCCCGGAACGGCTGGAGCCCGGCTCGCCGCAAGGTCTGGCGCAGAGGATGAGCGTTGCCGCGCGAGACAGTACAAATAGAGACCGGTGCGTCCTTGCCAGCGGAAATAAGGCAATAGCAGAGCCGCGAGGGGCAGTAAGGCGCGAAGCTTCCAAGCCGAGAGGCGCGCTGCAAGGCTTTGACGCTTATCTCCCTGCAGGCGATCTACGGTCCGCTGAAGTTCATCGAGAGGCATCTCCCCCAACTCGCGAAAAGCGGGCGGCTGATTGCCCGCCGCGTCCGCAATCAGGCCGCTGCGAAACATAGTGCTGAGCATCTGCCCGGCGCGGCGAACCGTCAATGGCTCTTCGCGAATGGACAGCACTTCGAAGCCGCTGCTTGCGAGAAAGTTTCGCAGGGCGGCAGGACTCCAGCGGGTCAGGTGGTTCGGCGGATAATCCAGCGGGTCGTTCCCAATTTGCCAGCGGTTGCGATTGGGGACGCTCAAAGCGATGAAGCCATCGTCTTTCAAGAATGACTTGGCGGTCTCCAGGAACGCTTGCGGATTATCTTGATGCTCGAGAACTTCGAAAAACGTAACCGTATCGAATTTGTCGAGCGGGTGCGTTTTTTGCAGTTCTGCGGGCACGCCGGCGAAGACGTTGCGCAGTCCGTAATGTTCTTTCGCAAAACGAACTGCGTTCTGGTTGGGTTCGATTCCGGTGACATCGAAGCCAGCGTCGCGCGCCGCGGCGAGAAAATTTCCCACGCCACAGCCCATGTCGAGCAGGCGGCCTGCCTTGGGAGCTTGCGGATCGCCAAGAAAAAACAGATGCCCGGGTTCCAGGGGCATGGGCGTGTTGTCGCGCCCCTGGTACATGGCTTCATACCACGACGCATCCGGCATCTTCGCGGGATGCCAAAAATGCAGATCGCAACGCACGCATGCGTAGAGCGCAGAATCGCGCGCATGTTCGAGCGGCGCGGATTCCGCGGGCCGGCCGCACGCGGGGCACAGGCGGGCGGTCCGCGGGCTCGCAGATGATTCGGACGCCGCCACCGTGCGGTTGGCTGCCGTCTGGTTCATGCCCGGCTCTCTTCCTGGCGAGCCGTGACCTTCAGACTCGCCGGAATGTTGGTGATTCCCGCCCAAGCTTCCTGTTTGTGCGCCAGCGGCAGGGTATCAATCGCGAGAAACGGAACGGCGTTCCAGGCTTCCAGCATGTAGCCACCGGTTAAATTATTGCCGCCATTGAAACAGGGAAGATAGGATCGAATAGCTGCCTGGGCGAAGCGGCAAACAGGGCACGGTGATTTCAATTTGCTGCACGCCTGGCTCGAAAACCAGATCGTCGAAGCCCCAGCTGGCGACTAGAGCCGAGGCGTCGTTGTAGATGTGCAATCCGAAATGGCCGCGGCGAATCGGTTCGCGCAGATTAACCAGAAAACTGAAGCTGACTTCGCGCAAGCCGTCTTGCAGGATATTGCCGCCGCCGCCAAGTTCCCACGCCAGAAAAACGCCCGCAATATTTTCGCCGCTGCCGCCCTGCGCCGCGCGCATCGAGGCATCCTCGTAGGCGGCGATTACTTTTCCGGTGGGGCCTTGCTCGCGGATCTGGCCGCCGTCGATCCAGATGACGCGTTCGCAGAGGCGGCGCATCTGGCCCATCTGATGGCTGACGAAGACGATGGTGCGGCCACTCTTGGAGATGTCCTGCATTTTGCCGAGGCATTTTTTCTGGAACTCGATGTCGCCGACGGCGAGCACTTCGTCCACCAGCAAAATTTCCGGTTCCAGATGCGCGGCGACAGCGAAGGCCAGGCGCATCTGCATTCCGGTGCTGTAGTGCTTCAGCGGAGTATCGAGAAAGCGCTCGACTTCGGCGAAGGCCACGATGGCGTCCTTCTTCTGTTCGATTTCGCGTTTGCGCATGCCGAGGATCGCGCCGCTAAGATAGATATTCTCGCGGCCCGTCAGCTCGGGATGAAATCCCGTGCCCACTTCCAGCAGGCTGCCGACGCGCCCGTGAATTTCGGCGAACCCTGTGGTGGGCCTTGTGATGCGGGAAAGCAGCTTCAACAGCGTGGTCTTACCGGCGCCGTTGCGGCCGATCAGCCCCACTACTTCGCCTTGCTTCACATCCAGGGACACATCGCGCAGCGCCCAGAGATAATCCACGGGTGGGCGAGCGCCATTGCGCTGGAACGGGGCGCGAATGGCGCGCGTGATTACATCGCGCAAGGCAAAGTAGCGCTCGCGCTCGCCGACGCGATAGCGTTTGCCGATTCCTTCGACGTGAATTACGGATTCGGTCATTTTCTAGGCCACGTCCGCCATGGTGGTTTCCATTTTCTGAAAGTATGCTACGCCGCTCAAGAGCACGACCACCACCATCGCGGAAGAAATAAGGAGCAAATGACTGGGCGGTGTGCCGCGGCCGGTGAGCGACCAGCGAAATCCCTCGATCACTCCGGCCATGGGATTCAGACCGTAGAGCCAGCGCCATTTTTCCGGAACGCGCGAGCTGGGGTACACCACCGGAGAAGCGAACAGCCAGAATTGCACCAGGAACGGCAGGACGTAGCGCACGTCACGGTAAATGGCGTTCATGGCGGAAAGCCACAGGCCCACGCCAAGCGCCAGCAGGATTGCCAGCAACAAGAATGCGGGAAACCAGAGCAGCGCCGCGGTGGGCTGAATGCGGTAATAAATCATCAGCACGACGAACATCAAGAACGAGACGCCGAAGTCCACCAATCCAGAGAGCACCGAAGAAAGCGGCAACGCCAGGCGCGGGAAATAGACTTTGGTGATCAGGCGCTGGTTTTCAACGATGGTGTTCGTGGAAGTCTGCAGCGCGCCGGCGAAATACATCCAGGGCAAGAGCGCACTGTAATAAAAAATCGGATAGGGCAGGCCGTCGGAACCGAGATTGCCGAGCCTGCCGAAAAACAGGCTGAAAATCAGCATCATCAGAAACGGCTGGAGGACGGCCCAGGCCGCACCGATGGCGGTTTGCTTGTAACGGATTTTAATGTCGCGCCAGACGAAGAAATAGACGAGCTCACGAAAATCCCAGAGTTCGGCGAAGGGCACCACCCACCAGCGATTGGGCGGCGTGATGCGCATCACCGGAACGGGAGGATGCGCGAGGGCATCGGTGCGGGCTGTCGCGCTCATTGGGATGCCTTGGGGCCGGCGGGCTGCGCGGACTTGATGCGATCAACGTCCTGCTGCTCGATGCGCCGCATCAACTGCTTGCGCCGGGTCAAGTAAGTTTCGATCGTGCGCGCGGCTTCCAAGGGAACCACAGCCACTTGGTTATAAGCAGCGTCGCGCCAGGAAATCGGTCCGCGCGCGGGGATCAGATGCGTGCCCCATTGAAAGACCAAACCTAAATTCCACATGATCAAGAGCGCCGTGGCGGTTGAGGCCCAGACGGCCGCGCGACGTTCCGGCCAGGCCTGGGCCAGCCAGCTAAAAAACGCGCTAAGCCCGAGGATGAACAGGGGCGTCAGCGAAATAAAAAAGCGGGCTCCGAACGACGACATGCCGTCCCAGTCAGGATGAACCGAGACCACGACGTAGAACAGCAGGAAGGCGATGATCGCGTACGTGGCGAATGATTGATCGGCGCGCCGAAAAAGCAGCAAGCCAATCAGGGCCAGGATCAGAATCGGCGTCCAACTGAGCATTCCGTGGTCCGATGAGAACAGCACATTCCAGAATGCCGGCGAGCCCCAGGACCAACCTCCCACCGGCGTGTACCCGGTCTGCAGGAAGCTTCCAAAAATAATTTTCCTGGAGATCAGCGTTGGCAGCAGAGCGAGAGCGAACACGCTCACATAGATAAGATGCCGCCCGAACAGCCGGGCCATCGCCGCGCCGGCGTTCGTGTGCGATTTAAAGTCAGCCCAATACGCTGCGATTCCTTCCAGCAGCGGAATCATGAGTAATGCGCCATTGGGATAATAAACATCCACGATGAAACCGGAGAGCAGCCCCAGCACGATCCATTGCGGAATGCTTCTATCGTTTCGTGTGCGCTGCCAGTACCACAAGAACAGCGCCACCGCGAACGCCGAGTGCGCATGGGACCAGGAGGGATTGAAATACATATACACAGGCAGCGAGCTGGCCCACCAGATGCCGATGGTTGCGAGAAACGCCCAGCGCTCTTCGAAATATTTTCGCGCGATGCGGAAGGAAAGCAACAAGCCCAGAAATCCATAGAAGGCCGTCGCAAAAGCCATGGTGATCACGTACGGCGTGGAAAACCCGTCGGCGGCGATATGGGCGCCCAGGCGATCGCAGAGAAGCACGCCCACATGCGTTACCAAGAGAAATGGGAGCCAGAGAAGCGCCGGGCCGATGGACCACAGATTCTCGATGTGTCCCGTGCGCGTGTATTCCTCCGGCAGCACGTGACCGTTCGCGTCCAGACGCCCCATCGTGAAGCTGGCGTTGCCGTGCATCCAATCCTTTTCGAAATCCAGCCGGTGCTCAATGAGCAAGGCGCGCGCGTAAGCGTAGTAGCCAACGCCATCGCCGCGCACCCACGGATTACTGAGTGGGATCGTCAGGATAAACAGCAGCGTCAGCAATTTTTCGTATTTGTGGGATTTCCAGAAGCGAGACGCGGTTCCTTGCCCGATTGCGAAATTCGGCTCGGTGCGGGACGGGCGCGCTCATCGTGCGGCTCACGACGCCCGATTCGGTTCGGAGGAAAAATGAAGGCCGGAGGGCTCCACGGATGTGCGGCCCGTATCCTTCCGGAATATCGCGATGAGGGACAATGGCGGAAGAGGAAGCCACGAATCAATTCTGCGAAAGACTGGAGTAAGCCAGTTCAACAAGCGAATTTGCGCGAGTCCGAACGTGGTGCGGCGCAGAATTTTTCCGTTCAACCACCAGCCAAGCACGCCGGGCCGATTGAATTTAAGCACTCGGTCCACTTTGAATCCCGCGGCGAGCCCTACTTCGACGAGCTGTCGTTCCGTGTAGCGGCGGCAATGCCCGAGCACTTCGTCGAGAGTGCCGAAAAGTCCCGGGCCGTTGGGAACCAGCACCACTGCCACGCCGCCTTCTTCGAGGAAATCGTGGACGTTGCGCAACGCACCGCGATCGTCGGCGAGGTGCTCCAGGACGTTGAGGAAGATTACGGTATCGAACGATGGCTCGGTGGGAAACGAGCTGGCATCGGCGGCGTCCAGAGATGCGACGTGCAGGTAGGGCCGGTTCGCGCGCAGCCTTTCGAGGGTGCCAAGATATTCGGGATTGATGTCGGTGGCCCAATAGATGGCGCGCGGCACCAGGTTAACCGTCAAATTGCCGATGCCCGCTCCGATTTCCAGCACGCGGTTTCCCACATATGGCCGGATCACGTCTGCCATCCAGCGCGTAAAACGCGGGGCGCGGTTCAGGCGCAGCAGAATTTCTCCGCCATGTCCGTCGGCGGCATAGATCTGGTCGGAAGCCGCGAAGCGCAAAATAGCCCAAAGCGCGCGCACTCCATCCTTCCAGCTGATTTTTTTGCCCTCGGCGTAAGTTCGTCCGGAGTAGCTGATGGGCACTTCGAAAATTCGGCCGCCACGTTTGGCGAGTTTAATGGCCAGTTCGGGTTCCACGTCGAAGGAGGAACTCGTCAGCGGAATGCTCTTGAGCAAGTCCGTGCGCACCATCTTGTAGCAGGTTTCCATGTCCGTGAGATTCAGGTCGCAAACCACGTCGCAAAGTAGTGTGAGGAATTTATTGCCGAGCGCGTGGCGGAAGAATAAGGCGCGCTTGTAACCGCCGGACATGAAGCGCGAGCCGAACACGGCGTCGGCGTCTTCGTAAAGGAACAGCTCCAGCATGGGGAGCAGGTCCCGCGGGTGATATTCCAGGTCCGCGTCGTGCATCACCACCAGATGCGTATCCACGTGGGCGAGGGCGGTGCGTATGGCCGCACCTTTGCCCAGATTGCGTTCTTGCCGCAGCCAGACCCAGCTGAATTTCTTGAAGTCCTGCGCGGATTCCAAATATGTTTGAAAGCGGCGAATGGCTTCGGCGGTTTCGTCCGTCGAGCAATCATCCACCACGATCACGTTGATGCGCTGCAGCCGCGGGGATTCGTCGAGCACCGCCAACCCCTTCAGGCTGGCTTCGATCAGGTATTGCTCATTGTAGGCCGGCACAATGATGGAAAGCGTGGTGCTGGAGCGGTTCTCGCCCGATGGGCCGCCACGAGCGGCGGGCGCGTCTCCGGCCAGACGAGTCGAGCTCGCATTTCCGGGTCTTTTTGTCGTGGGCGTCGTGCTCATCGGAATATCGTGTCAAGTCGCAAGATAGCGGGCAGCGAACTGCCTGATCACTTCCGCGCAACTCCTTGGCTTCCGGTCTTTTTTTCGCTGTGTGTCGCCTGGAGCAAGGCGTCTGCCACGGACTGACACTGTTGCGCAGTCAATTCCGGAAACATGGGCAGCGAGAGGATGCGCCCGGCAGCCTGTTCGGTCAGCGGGAAATCGCCGCGGCGGTATCCCAAATCCTTGCAGGCTTCCTGCAGATGAATCGGAATGGGGTAATGAATGCCGGTGGCGATGCCACGCTCATTCAGAGATTGCTGTATCGCGGCGCGATTATCGGTTTGGATCACGTACAGATGGAAAATATGCGTGCGATTGGGCGCGACCTTGGGCAGCGCGAACGGCCCGTCGGACAATGCCGCGCTGTATGCCGCGGCATGCTCATTGCGCGCGGAGTTCCAGCGATCGAGATAGCGCAGCTTCACGCGCAGAATCGCGGCTTGCATGGTGTCGAGCCGCGAGTTGGTGCCGGCGATGACATGTTCGTATTTGACTTTCTGGCCGTAGTTGCGCAGATAACGAATCTTTTCAGCGACGGCTGCGTCATTGGTGGTGATGAGACCGCCATCGCCGTAGGCGCCCAGGTTTTTGCCGGGATAGAAACTGAAGGCGGCCGCATGCCCCCAGGAACCGGCGCGTCTGCCGCGATAGGCCGCGCCATGGGCTTGGGCCGCATCTTCGATTACCACCAGGTTGTGCTTCTGGGCGATGGCCATGATCGGTTCCAGATCAGCGGGCTGGCCGTAAAGGTGAACGGGCATGAGCGCGCGCGTGCGCGAAGTGATGGCGGCTTCGATCGCCGCGGGATTGATGTTGTACGTCGCCGGATCCATTTCCACGAGGACGGGCTTCGCGCCGACCGCGATGATGGCCAGCGCCGTGGCGATAAAGGTGTTGGCGGCCGTGATCACTTCATCGCCCGGACCGATGCCGTACGCGCGCAGGGCAATTTCCAGCGCGTCGAGGCCGGAGCCCACACTCAAGGCATGAGCGGTCCCAACGTATTTCGCGAAGTCTTCCTCGAATAATCGGACCTCATCGCCCAGAATGTAGTCGCTGCGATCGAGCACGCCTTGAATCGCGGCGTTGATTTCCGGCGCAATGCTGCGGTATTGCGCCTGCAGGTCCACGAACGGAATTGCCGTCTTTTGCGTCATTTTTTCACGCCCAGTCCCAAGTACACCACGGGCCGTAGAATGCTCCACCAGCCGGTAATGGGTTTCATTTTTGTGTATCCCTGCTGGCGAGGCGGATACACCTTGGTCACCGGCACCTCGCAATGGCGATAGCCGAGCCGAATCGTATTATAAAGAAGATATGGCTCCAGTTCATACTTGTCGAGCCAATCCTGCCGCCACTGGATGCGCGCGTCGCGCAGTATGTCTGTGCGGAAGGCGCGAAATCCGTTGGTGGTTTCGGTGACGTGCTTGCCTACAAACATCGAAAACATCAGCGGATGAACGAAGCGCGTGGCCAGGACGCGGTATATGGGCGTGTTGCCGTAACCGCCGCCGGGAAGAAAGCGCGAGCCCTGCACAAAATCCGCTTTGCCTGACGAAATGGGCTCCAGCAACCGCGGAATTTCACCTGGATCATCCTTGTCGTTTCCCGCCTGGATCACCAGGACGTCGTAACCGTTGTCGAGAGCATAATCAAACACGCGCTTCATCGCCGAACCGATGCCGTGATTTTTCTCGTTGCGCAAATGCACCCAGCCGTCCTTGGGCAGAGATTCCAGCATGCCATCTGTGGAACCATCATCCATCACCAGCAGATCGTAATTCCGCGAATTAGGGTGCCGGGCGATGGTGCGGCGGATCTTGTCGCCTTCGTTATAGGCGAATGTGGCAGCGAGAACTTTCATTTCTTCAGGGACGAACCGGACGGACCACCGGCCGGGGGAGGGGCGCGACCGTGTTCCATTCAGGGCGGCGCCGCACGTCAATGCCACCCTCGTAAGGCTTTACTATATCAAACGCACACTTCAGATCATCTACGTCCGAGATGATGCGCGCCGGAGAGCCAACCACCACAGCGCGGGCCGGCACGTCGGCGATCACCACGCTTCCTGCGCCCACCAAGGCATTTTCACCGACGATCACGTGGGGAAGGATCGTGGAATTGATGCCAATCTTTGCGCCCGATTTGATGGTGGGTCCCTGCATGCACTTGGTGCACAGGGGGTGCGGGTCGTTCGCGAGCATTACCCCAGGCGCAAGAAATACGTCGTCCTCCAGCGTGCTGTACTGGCAGACGTAACCGTTGCAATGAATGCGGACGCGATTTCCCAGAACGCAATCGTAGTCAATGGTGGTGCCATTCCAAATCGCGCAATCGTGGCCGATGCGGTTTCCTTCGCGGATCACGACGTTGTGGCCAGTCTCAAATCCGTCGCCGATCTCGACGGAAGCGTAAATCACCGTCCCGGAGCGCACTTGCGCGCGATCACCAATGCGCACAGGTTTGCGCTCAATCGCGCGGCCCGGTGGATAGCCCAAAATCACGCCAGCATCGATCGAACAATCTTTTCCTAGTTCGACCGCGACGCAACTTTGCACTTGGCCACCTCCACGGCCCTGCCGCGCTCCTGGATGGAGGCGTCAATGGCCTTGAGGGTCTGAACGACGTGGGTGCCGGTGAGCGCATCGGAGACCGGTTTGCGATGTCCGCGGACCGCCTCGACAAAGTCGGCAATTTGCTCTTTGAGCGGCTCGTTCAGTTCAATTTTCGGGCTGATGATATCGCCATCGCGCATGAGCAGTTTGAACTCGCCGAACGAGCCGGCATGCGTTTCGCCGACGGACACGCCTTTCTCGTAGATGCGCACGCGTTCCTGGCTATTGAGATCGTCGAACACCAGGCGCTGGTGACTGCCGACCACCACGACTTCGCGAACCTTGTTCGGATCAGCCCAACTGACGTGAATATTCCCGATGACGTCGTTGGCATACCCCAAAGTGATGAAGGCCACGTCCTCGCGCGAATTGCCGAGCGCTCGCGAGCCGATGGCGCTAGCCCACTGCGGCTGTTCGTCCAATAAATAGTTGAAGATGGATATGTCGTGCGGGGCCAGGTCCCACACCGCATTGACGTCCGCGCGAATCGGACCCAGGTTGGTGCGCGTGGAGTGCAGGTAATACACGCGCCCGAAGCTGGACGACTTCACATACTCCCGCAGCTTCTGAATCCCGGAGTTGTAGAGAAAGGTGTGCGCCACCATAAGCGTCAGGCCCTTTTTTTCGGCCAGCTCGCCGAGCCGTTCGCAGTGCTCGATTTCCAGCGCGAGCGGCTTTTCGACAATCACGTGGCGTCCGGATTCCAAGGCGAGGCGCGCGAGTTCATAGTGCGTGGACGCAGGGGTGGAAATAATTACGGCATCGGCGTCGTTGCGCCCGATCGCTTCGGAAATATCCTGGCACACAGGAATCTGAGAGAAACGCGCCGCCGCCTGCCGCAAACGCGCCTCCTGAACATCGCAAATAAAGCTGACGGTTACGTCCGGCAATTCGCTCAGGGCACGCGCATAGTTTGGACCCCAGTAACCGTAGCCAATTAGGCCGATGCGCATCTCGAAGGACAAACTAGATGTCTCCTTTGCCTCGGTTGGATGGCGGGACGCGCCACCCTGCAAACGCCGCACCCGGGAGAATTCTTATCAAGGCAATCCGGATGATCAATCCGCGGATAATCCTGCGACGGCCTGGCCCTCGGTGGCGCCTGCGGTCACGGTCTTCGCCAGGCCAGCATCCTGTTTGTCGCGGAAATAGGCGATCACGCCGTCCACAATTTGGTTCAGAGGCGTGGCCGGGCGAAAGCCGGTAAGCCCCTCTAATTTTTCCAGGGCCGGCACGCGCCGAGGCATGTCTTCGAATCCCGGCTCGTACGCCTGATCGTAGGGGATATGCGCGATCGGTGAATTGCTGTTGGTTCTCAACTTCACCAGATGCGCCAGGGCTTCGATGGAAACTTCCTCGGTGCTGCCGATGTTGACGACTTCACCGATGGCCTGGTCATTGCCGATCAGCCGCAGTACCGCCTGCACGCAGTCGCGCACATCGCAGAAGCAACGCGATTGCTGTCCCGTGCCATAGACCGTGATGGGCTCGCCGGCGAGGGCCTGGCGCACAAAACTGGGCAGCACCATGCCGTAACGGCCCGTCTGGCGCGGTCCCACCGTGTTGAAAAACCGCGCGACGATTACCGGCAATTTCTTTTCTTTCCAGAAGGAAAGCGCCAGGAATTCGTCCAGCGCCTTGGACGCGGCGTAACTCCAGCGTCCCTTGCTGGTCGGTCCCAGCACCAGGTCAGCATCTTCGTGGAACGGGACCTTATCGCTCTTGCCGTAAACTTCCGACGTGGAAGCGGTGAAGACCAGTTTTTTCTTCTTGGACGCCGCGTCCAGCACGTTCTGCGTGCCGTGCACGTTGGTCTCGATGGTGCGCACCGGGCTTTCCACAATCAGGCGCACGCCGACGGCCGCCGCCAGGTGAAAAATTACGTCGGATTCATCCACCAGCTCGGCCAGCAGATGCTTGTTCATGATGGAATCGAAGATGTAATGAAAGCGGCTGTTGGCCTTCAGATGGCGGATATTTTCCACACTGCCGGTGGAAAGATCGTCGAGAACGAATACTTCCTCGCCGCGATCCAGCAATGCTTCCGATAAATGAGAGCCGATGAATCCGGCACCGCCGGTTATAAGGCAACGCATGATGACACCTCTATGTGGTGGGTCCGTGTGATTCCCCGGACTCCGTTGGAAATCTGGGCGTCTTGCCGACATCTTCGCCATACCCGTAGCCGTAGGCGTACGGATAGTAGCGATATGAGTAGTAATAATCCGGAGCGCTGGAATCGACGGCGTTCAGAACCACGCCCAGCAGGCGGCATTTCACTGCCGCGAGCAAATCCCGTGTGCGCGTAAAGGCTTCCTTGGGCGTTTCGCCGCTGCGCACGACGAGCAGCACGCCGTCGGTGAGCGCAGAAAGAATTACAGCGTCAGTCGCCGCCATTACCGGGGGCGAGTCAATGACGATAAATTTGAAGCGATGGCGGAGCTCCACGATCGCTTCGCGCATGCGGTGCGAAGAAAGCAGATCGGCGGGGCTGGGCGGAACCGGGCCGGTGGTGAGCGCCACGAGATTGTTGATCGTCGGATGCGGGATGGTGACTTCATCCAGGGTCGAAACGCCCGCAAGATAAGAACTGAGGCCCACTTCTTTGCCGATGGTCAAGTTCAAGGCGCGCCGTATGCCGGGCTTGCGCAGGTCAGAGTCCATCAGCAGCGTGCGATCACCCAGCTGCGCCAGAGTGACCGCCAGGTTCACGGCGGCCGTCGTCTTTCCTTCGCGCGGCAATGCGCTGGTCACCAGGATCACTTGCGGCGGATGATCGGCCTGCGAAAGCAGCAGGGAAGTGCGCAACGCGCGGAACGCTTCGGAAATTTGGGACTTGGGCTGAATGTAGGATAACAGTTCGACGCGCGGCCCCGACGCCGATTGCGGCGCTGCTTCACGCGCCAGCCTCGAGAAACGGCTGTGACTGGTGCGCAAGCCCGGCAGCGACGGCACCACGGCCAGGGAAGGAAGCCCCGTCAGCGATTCGATGTCGTCGGGGGACTTCACGGTGTTGTCCAGGTATTCACGGAACAGCGCCAGGCCCACGCCGCCGACGAGACCCACCAGAACCGCGAGTAAAATGTTGCGTGCCTTCTGCGGACGCGAAGGACTGGCCGGAGCCAGCGCCGGGTCTACCACGCGTATGTTGCTGGAACGCAGCCCCGCGGTGATGCTCGCTTCTTTCAGCTTTTGCAGCAGCCCGTCGTAGAGCTGCTTATTCGATTCCGCATCATGCTGCAGAATGTGATATTGAACGAGCTTCTCGGCCAGATCATTGGCCTCGGCCTTTTGCTTATCCAGCGCTTCTTGCAGCAGTTCCACATGGCTGCGCGACGTGGAGAATTCCTCTTCGACGCTTTCCACCATGGTCTTCCGCGCGGTGGTGAGATTTTGCTCAACTTCCCTTTGCTGCGCCATCAGGCGCAGAACCTTCGGATAGTTCGGACCGTACTGGTCGAGGGCTTCGGCGTATGACTCATCCAGTTCGGACTTGCGCTTCAGCAGATTGGAAATCACATCGTTGTTGCGGGCCGCGGGTAGCGCATCCACATTCCCGGACACGGCCATGCGATATAAGGCTTCTTTCTGGGCGACGTCCGTTTGCGCGTCGGTCACGGCCTTGCTGAGGTCGGCAAGCTTCTGCGTGGTGATGTCCTGCTTCTCGTCTATCTGCCAGATTTGGTTTTCGCGCTGATAGGCGATGCGCGCGTCTTCCGATTTTTCCACCTTGATGCGCAGCTCTTCCAGTTCCGCCGAGAGCCAGTTGGAGGCTTGGGTGGTCGCGTCGTACTTACTGCGGAAATTCTCCTCCACATAATTCTGCAGATGGGCATTGACCACTTGCGCGGCCAGTTGGGGATCTTCCGCTTCGAAATGGACTTCGATCAAGCGGCTCTGCGGCACGCGCTTCACGGCCAAACGCCCCAGGAAAGCACCCAGAATGGCGGGGCGGCTGGCGGATTGTCCGGCGTGTTGCCAGGCGATGGAGTTGGGATTGCCGCCAAATTCAGGGTAGCGAGCCAGGTCCATCGATTTGATGGTCATCAGAGCCAGGGTCTCGCTCTGCAGGATCTTGGTCTGTGTTTCGATGTAGGTTTCAGTGTCTTCGAATTCTCCGTAGGAGTTCGAGTCCGGGAAAGGCTGCATGGATTGCGCTTCTTTATCCACTTCCACGCGCGCTGCGGCTTCGTACACCGGCTTCATCTTGAAGGAAGCAATGGTTACCACGGTCACGACGGTAAGCAGGAAGGTAAGAATCAGCCACTGGTGTTTGCGCAGGATGATCAGGTAATCGAGCAGGTGCGGTTCGCGCGGGACCTGGTCCCAAGGCAGGACCGACGGAGCAGGAATTACCGTCAGTGCTTCGCCGGGTTTCCGGTCGCGGAGGCTTGGCACGATTCTGGATGGCTCTTCCATTGATTCCTTAGTTTGTCTGCCCGCAAATCTCTGCGAACGATTAGTACGCTGAGCGATAGATGGCCACGGAGGTGCCGACGCTAATGGCCGCTTCCGCGCCGCGTGCCAGAATTTTCAAGCCTTTGCTGTCTGGAATGTAAAGGATGTCGTTCGACTTCATGGCGACATCCTCCGTTTTCTGCTTTTCGATCTGCCCGATGCGCACCGGGATCACGTCTTTCTGGCCGGTGACCGGATTGTTGCGCATAATCACGGCATTGTCTGCTTTCGCGAATCCCGTCAATCCGTGCGCCAGCGCCACCGCTTTGAGCGCCGTGATCTGCTCTCCGTGACTTTGCAATACATAGCCGCCCGGTTGCGAAATTCCCGCGCCGGTGACATAGACGATGCCCGCGCGCGGCACGGACACCACATCGCCGGCATAAACCCGAACGTTGTACGACGGATCCCCGGATTCCAGCAGATTCCGCAGCCGAATCGTGATGACTTGCGCAGGTTGTTCCAGCGGACCTTCCGTCGTGGCGTTGCCCGCGCTCGGGTTCCCATTGGCTTTCGCAGCAGGCACGGCAGTTGTGCTCGCCGCCGGCGGTACGACGGGGTTGGGGTTGCGCGTGACGATAACCACTCCACCCGCATCGTCCGCAATCCCCCCGGCATCGGCCAGGAGCTCCAGCAACGTGGTCGGGCGAATTAGCTGGTAAACCATCGGCTTCATCACCGCGCCCACCACCGAAACGGGCTGGCTGTTCTGCTCCTTCACGAAGACAGACACCTGCGGATGAGTGACCAATCCATTTTCGATGAGCAGCTGTTCCATTTTTTGTTCGAGCTGGAATGGCGTTAAACCCGCCGCGGTGATTTTCGACGGGATGAGGGGAAATGAGATATCCCCTGCATCTCCAACCCGTACATCACGGGAAAGTTCCGGCACGTCGAATACCTCGATGTGCAGCAGGTCGCCAGTGCCCACTGGAGCATCGTGCGGTTTGGTGCGCTCCGCCGCAGCGAGCTCCTGAATTTTCTCATTAGTTTGTTGCTGAGTTTCCTGTTTTTGCTGGGCGTGCAGTGCCGAAACGGTACACAAAATCAGTACAGGCAAGATTAAGCGAAGCTTCGCCTGGAACAGGCCCGGAACGCGCCGGACCGCGGATTTCGTCGCGATAAATAGCATCGCAAACACTATCCCTTAGCGGGAGCGTTGCTGTCAACCCGCGAAATCCGTGCAAAAAGGCACGCACGGACCCAAAGTAGATTAAAAAGTTCTTCGGTGTGGCAGTGCCACTCTGGATTGAAACCATAATCATTTCAGCACGTGAGCGGCCACTAAAAATCCCAGATTTTTCGTTGCGCTCTCCAGCGACCGCGCAAATTCAAGGGGACTGGCGTGTCGCTGAGCACACCGGCGCAGGTAACCATTGGGCGCAGAGGGGCGAGAGGACTGCGACGGCCTTATTATTTGTTTCGGAACGACTGCGCGCGGCGGCTGGCACGTCATTCGCAAAGAGGTGACCGCACCTGGCAGCGGCTTTCGACAAAACCGTTTTAATCCAGCTCTTCGGGCTCGCGAACGCGCTTTCGTCTGCGCACCGCCGGGGCTCCTTGCGAAGGCAGGGGAGTGGTTGTGGCCAGATGGGCTTGCAGCAGAAACAGCAGCGCGTTGGAAGGAATGTGCAGATTGAAATCAACCAAACTGTGTAGCAGCAGACCGCAAAGCGCTGCGATCGCTCCGGCATGAATAGCGCGCGAAAGATGACCCTGTTCGGCTGTGAATTTTTCGCGCGCTTCGCGAAATAAAATCCACAAGAACGCCAGGCCGCACAATCCTCCCAAGATGCCCATTTCGGCCAGCAATTCCATATAGTCGTTGTGCACGTGGTCCACCACGTATCCGTCATAAGCAATTTCGTAGCGCGGGAACACTGCCACCAGCGAACCGAGGCCCGCGCCCTTGATGGGATGATCGAAAAAAATATGTGCTGCGCTGCGGACCATGGTGCCGCGCCGCGCCAGCGAGACGTCTCCCTGGTGCAGAGTCGAAAATCGTTCGATGGCTCTCCCGGCGCCCAGCCACGCCACCAGGGCCAACGCGGCAAATCCCACAATGGCCAGGGCCACCAGCCGCGGCCCTTCCGGAGCTTTGCGGAAACGCGCCAGCAGCGCCAGCACGGCGACTTCGAAAGCGAAGCTGACGATGCCGCCACGCGAGCCGGAAAGAATCATGGCGCCCACCGGAACGATGGTCAGCAATCCGGTCAGAGGGATCATGTCGCGGCGCAATCCGCGGAATAGCAGCAGCGCCAGGCCGGCTGGAAGAGTGAGCTCCACAAATCCGGCAAAATGATTGCGGTTCACGAACGGGCCGAAGGGATCGCCGCCTGCGGTGAGCGTGCGCAATCCGTAGATTTTTGTTTCGAAGGCGAAATGCTGCACGATGCCCACCAGCGATACGAAGAAGCACAGCAGAATCAGGAACCAGGCGAGGATCGTCAGGGCGCGGCGTTCGCGAAACACCTGCGTGGAAAGAAAGAAAATAATCAGGTAGCTGGCGAGCTTCAGCAGTTCCACTCGCGTCAAGAAAGGATACGGCGTCGCGCGCAGCAGCAGTTGCGCGAGACCGATACCGAATAATCCCAGCAGCGGCCAATTCAGCGGGCTCCAATGAATCCCTATGCGGTCGTCGAGGAAGACCAGCGCAGCCCAGCCCACAAACAGCAGGCTGGCGCCAATTTCCAGAATGGATCCCGACCAAACTTCGACCGCGCCAAAAGCCAGAACGGAAAACGCGAAGAGAGATAGCAGGCCGCCGCGGATCACGTTCATTGCGATGGGTTCCCCTGGACTTCCTCGGGAACCAGAGACACGTCCGCGATCCACACCGAGCCGCTCAGCCTGTTTTCAAATAAGCGGCTGCCCATGCGCAGCAATCGCACCATCAGAAAGTGCGTTTCGGCACTGGTGGTTACATCCATATCCATGACGGTCCACAGGTGCGAGCCCACAAAATTTTCAGTCAGCACATTCACCGCATCTCGGTGATTGGGATCAAGAATCGAAAAACGCATCCCGCTTTCGGTGGTGATTTCTGAGGTTCGCATGTAGGCATGAAAATGGTAGGTACGGCGCGGTTCCACCGGAACGTATTGCATGGGCTGCGTTAATTTCCAGGTTGCTCGCGCCGCTGAAATCCAGTCGCACGGCGCGCATGCCAGCGGCGGGAGGGGCGGTGTCGAAGTCCACGGCCACTCCCAGGGGAGAGTCCCACCGCCATCCCAGCCCTCCATTGCTGAAATCCGCCGCAAATCCGCCGTCCCACACCAGCTGAATGATGCAACGGTTCTTGATGCGGCAGTCCCGCCGCAGCGAGAGCTTCGATCCATACCTGCTTGGCATCGGCGGAGCGGTCGTCCAGAATCAGTTCGTCGAAAAAGGGAAATGTGCGCGGCAAAGCCACGGGCTTCTGCAGGGAAATGAGCCTTCGCCACACGGAAAGGGCGGCATCGGATTGGCGAATCGAGGCAAAAAAATCCAGCGCTTGAATGTAGGCGTTCACGTCCGGGGGCAGCACCTGATCCAGCAGCACATTTACATCGTGGTTTGACCGCCACACCCGCGAGATTGCCAGCGTCAAGAGCTTCGGATCCGATTGCACCGCGTGATGAATTTCGGAGTAGCCTTCGGCATCTTTTTCCTGACGGAGCAGGAAGTTTCCATAGTTCCAGGCAACCTCGGCCGACTGCGGGTAGGCGGCGCGCGCCCGCTCAAACGCGTGCTGGGCGTTGCTTAAATCTCCATTGGCTTCATACGCGCCGGCCAGGTTCATCCAGAAAGTTGCGGAGAGCGGATTATTTTGAACGGCCCGTTGGTAGTCAGCGAGTTCCTGCTGCGGGTCAGCGTTGGCGAAGTCGAGCTGCCGGTAGCGGCCCAACAGGTCCCAGGCCTCGGCGTTTCCGGGTTCGAGCGCAACGCCACGCTCGATTATCTCCAGCCGGTTGGAACGAATGCGATGATCCGCAAGCCAAAGTCTGGAAGCCTGGTAGGAGAGCAATGCGCCGGCCGCCAGCGCGAACGCCAGAATTGCCGGGCGCGCTCGAACTCCCTGGAGTGTGGGGCGCACAGAGCGGTACTGTCCTATGACTATCGGTATTTTCGCAAGGCCAAATTCCGATCAGCCGGGCGCGGAATTTTACGGTAAGTACGCAGTCAGTGCGCTCAACAACGCGCCGGCCGTCGCACTTGCGCGACGTGAGCTGTTCCGCGGGGCGAGAATGGGGCCGCTTACTTCACGCCAAAATGATAAATGATCCCAACGGCGCCGCGGTAATTTCCCTGGCCGGTGCCGCCGTAGCTTTGAGCATTGATCATGCCGAAATTCGTGTGCTCGTAGTCGAACTCGATCAGGCGAATCGTCCAGCGCGGTTTGAATTTCACGTCCAAGCCGCCACCGCCCATCCAGGCGGTACCCCAGCCCCAATGACTGTATGGATTAAAGCCGCCCTGGCTGGCCAGGTTGTAACCGGAGTATGCCGTTCCGAATAAGATCTCACCAAAGGGAGTTATCTTGTGCCGGTGGCCCAGGGGATAGACGCGCGCGCCGAACATGAGCGTATAGAGCTGCGTATTTCCGTTCACGCTGTTGATGTTGTAGGCCCCGGAAAGATCGGCAGCCGCGCTCAGCCAGCGAAAAATGCGATAGTCGGCGTACGCGGAAAATCCATTCATGTTCAGCCGGTGACCGTTGGCTTCCAGAAGCGTCCGGTACATATATCCACCGCCCAGTGAGAACCTGGACCGCGAAGGCTTCTCAAGGTGCGGCTTCTCCAGGTGCGGCGGAGGCGGCAGATGCTGCGCCATGTCCACCGGCGCGGGATTGACGGGCATGGGACTCACCGGCAAAGGACCGTACAGAGACAATTCTTGCGCTGAGACAGGCAAAGCGAAAAGTGCCAACAGAAATAAAATTCCCGCTACCTTATTCATCAACCACGTCCTCCCCTAAGGACTTCGTGTGCAGAATATTTCATTGTGCGTGTTTTCAGATGCGAACGGCCGGAAATACGTTGGCGCGCGGCGGCACCCAAAGCGGCTCATAGGATAGATGGAAAGCCCCGCAAAGTGTAGTGGCAGCGGAAAATCGCGCAATATTGATTGATGGGCACGGGCCGCGGCGCCTGGTTGGCAACCTATGAAACTCGCGGCGAGACGCCCAATAGATTGGCAGCGCCAGCGCCCCGAGCGAAAAAAAAAGGGCCGCGCGACCTGCAACAGGGCGCGCGGCCTGAATTGCGGTTGCGTCTGGTTTTTATGGGTTGATGTTCACATTCACCGTGATCGCCGGCTTAGTGACCGCACCGGACGACGGTGTAATCACAATGGTTGACGTCTTCGCCGACCCTGGGGATCCGCTGCAACCCGCCACCACCAGGATCACCATCATAGCCCCCACCATTCCCATGCGTGTGCGGAACCGCTGGGCGGCGGGAATCATGAACAACATCGCAATCGCCAGCATGATGAAGAGCACCTGCCGCAGCAACGCTGACGGCGGCACCTTCATCGATTGCGGCGGCACGATGAACGACGTTGCTGTGATGGATCCAGTCGCCGTAGCGCCCGGAGCTGGAGCGGCAGTGGTGGTCGGAACCGCGCATGCGGAAAGCAACATGCCTGGCGTGCAGGTGAAAGATACCGATCCGGTAAATCCACCTAGTCCGGTGATGATCACGGGGAACGTGCCGGTCATGCCTTTGGTCACGCCGATGGCCGCCGCGGAGACCGAGAAGTCCCACGCTGGTCCTGTCAGCGGGACGGTGCTGACGTTGCCGCAGCGTTTGCGTAATGGTGAGCGAACCGGAAACTGGCCCTGGCGGAGTAGCCGCCACTGGACTAAAGGTGACGGTGACGACGCAGGCAGTTCCGTTCGCAGCGATTACGATTGGGAAAGTGCCGCTGTTGCAGGCGACTGTGTTAGACGGTACCGCCGTAAAGACTCCCGGCGCGGCAGCGATCGACGCAATACTGAGCGGCGCGTTGCCATTGTTGCCAATCGAGACCGTAGCAGTAGTAGACGTCGTCAGCAGAGCGCCCGGCAAAGTGAGACTGTTGGGCGTAAGCGTGATGTTGCCCGCGGTACCGCGAGCCCGTGCCGTGAGCACAACCTGCATCGGATGGGTCGGGCCGTCCAGAGCCATCGAAGATCTGCAGGATCCGTGCCTTCCAGCGCCGCAACCGACGGCGTGAAGGTCACTGCGATCGTGCACGATGGCCCCGCCTGCGAGCGGCGAAGCGCACGGCGTCGTGCCGCCCGCTGCTCCCGCAAAGTCCGCAGCGTTTCCGCCGGTTGTCGTAGGTGGAAGCGTCAAGGTGATGGGCGATGCAGTGTTGTTGGTTATCGTGACGAACTGTGGCTGCGACTGCACGCCAATCAGCTGCGTTCCGAACGCCAGGATGGTCGGCGATACCGAAATCGTCGGCGTAAAGGGTAGTTCAGCCACGAACGCATTCGATTGCGCGGCCGGGTCTCCGAGAGCCGTCTGAAACGCTCCCGCGGTTGTCGGAATATCGGGAGCCGCCGGTATAACCGGTGACATAACCGTTGGTGCCGGACACCGCGATTCCCTGAGCGCTGTCCAGGATTGACGACGCTGGCATTCGCCGTTTGGCTTCCGAAATAGGTGGAGTAGAGCAGATCCGCCCGTAAGTGGCCGAGAGGGCTGATCAGGGCGATAAACCCTTCGCCGTTGCCGTTCACATTGTTACGCACTGTCTGCAGAGCCCCTTGCGTGGCCGGGAAATCGTTCGAACCAGTCTGCCCGGCTACATATGCGAGCGCCCGCCGAATCGGATGCAATCGAAAATCCCGTGTCGCTACCGGTGCCGCCGAGATAGGTCGAGTACTGCAGTGCACCCGTCGCAGTGTTGAGCAGCGAAACGAACGCCACGCCCTGCGTCAAGACGCCCACAGGAGGAATCGAGTTGGGAGTGATCGGGAAGTTTGCTGAGGTAGTCGTCCCTGTTATGTACGCAACTTTTGTGGGCACTGCCGGAACACCTGTTCCCAGATTTACTCCGAAAGCTACTTCCTCGCCAGGGTTACCGCTCAAGCAGTGAGAATATGTGAGAGTCTGGGCTGTAGTATTGATGACCGTAATGAATGCTGAGCCATTGGTATTAGCGCCGCATGCCGCGCTGCCGGCAATCGGCGGTGCCGTTGACGGGGAAAGTCAGTCGAGGTCGTGCCGCCCACAATGTAAGCGTCGTCGGTTGCGTCAATTGCCAGTCCGTAGGCGACGTCGCCGAACCCTAGAAAATTACTCCCGGCACCGGATCCACCGATGTACGTTGAGTAGACAAGCGACGGCTGTTCCGCCGACGGTCGTGTTGATTTCCGTCAGAAAGGCATTTCCCGCGGCGCTGGTTTGCCCCGCGGTAATTTGCGTTCCGTTCTGTGGAAAATTCGTAGAGATGCGTTTCACCCGCGATGAACGCGTTTCCGGATCCGTCGACAGCGATCCCGAATCCCTCGTCAAAGGTATCCCCGCCGAGGTAGCTCGAATATGCAAGCTGTGCGGCGCCTGTGGCGGAAGGCGTAAGCTTTGTGATGAATCCAGCGCCGCCGGATGCCAATGCAGTGCTCGCAGGACCGGGCTGTCCCTGATACGGGCCAGAAACGCGTGCTTACCGGAAAATCAGGCGAACCCGTAAAGCCCGTCACGTAGATATTCGGAGGGACTCGCGGTGTCTACTGCGATTGCGTACGCGCCGTCGCCGAAAAAGCCATTTCCGCTGCCACCCAGGTAGGTGGAATAAAGCAGTGCGGTGCCGGTGGGGTTCAGCTCCGACACGAATGCTGTTCCCTCGCGAAACGTCGCCCGGCGGCGTGCGGAGACCGGATTCATCTGCGGAAACGCGGTGGACGCAGTCAGGCCGGCGATGTACGCGTCACCGGCCGCGTCCAGCGCGATGCCGTACGCCTGATCGAACGTTTCGCCGCCGACGTACGTCGAGTAGATCAGCACGGGGTCAATCGTCAGAGGCTGCGTGTGATCGTACGCCGCGACCGAAAAGCGGATTTGGTGATCGTTCGCAATCGTATAGTTACCCGCGATTTCGCGGCGCTCGCCATTTATTTCCTGATAGATGACCGGCTTTTGCAGCGCGACCTTGCTGCCCGCCACGCTCATCAGCACATCGCCTTGCGAATTGAGTTCGAGTTTGCGGGCGCCCGCGATGCTCAGCGCGATGGCCTTGGGGTCCGCACCTGGCGCCACGATGAAGTCATATTCCAAGCGTCGTTGCCGTCCGTAAAACAGCATGTCCACGCCGGGATAAATTCCCTGGTAGCGTACTGCTTCGTAGGAAGGAATGTCGGTGTGCCATTTCTTGGGATCGTTGCCGATGAAGTAGTTCGTTTTTCCGGGCAGCAGCTTCGTTCCGGCAATTTCAGCTGCGGGATTCGCTCCATCGAAGTGCATGCGGAGAACGGAAGTCTTTGCCGCGACGTTCGGCGTGCGGTGAGCTCGCGCTGCCAGCAGGGACGCGCCTTTCGCTGATTTCTTGCCGGAGGCTGACGTCTGGCGCAGAGTGAGCACCGCTTCCTGATTCGTCAGAAATAATTGATAGCTCGGGCCGTGCGCCAGGTAGCGAACTTCCGGCGCCGTCTGTCCTTGATTCACCTCGAACGCGAGCGGCAACTTGCCGTAATCGCGCGCAAAATCTTCTTTCTGTGCGGCCGAGGGCGCTGTCGCGGGCTGGGTCGAGACCGCCGTATGATTGCTGGTCATGGACTGGGATGTAATTGCGCGGTGTTGAATCCTCAGCGACACGAACAAGGCGACAATGGCGAACGCTGCGCCAGCGGTGCATGCGATTTTTACGAGCGGAGATTTCGTCTGCATGGGGTTTCTCCTCAGTTGCTTTTTTCTGAGATGACGTTGGGTAGATTAAAAATAAAAGTGAGAGCGGCCCAGTCGCGGGAGATTAGAAAATTCTCATTTGGCGAGCAAGCGATTACCCACGGGTTCTGGCGAAGGCGCCGAATCGTGGGGGACGGACACGCCATTTGCACGAGGATAGTAGCACAGCTTCCGGGGACAGGAAACCATAGGATGAGCGGCTTATTTTCGCCGCGTACTCAAAGCCTAACTCAGTTGGATAAGTAAAAAAGTTAATGGCTTCTCTACCAAGCGGACGGAGGTTTCCGCGAATCCATTTTCCGCGCTTCCGCGTCGAGCAGGTCGCAAAGATCTTGCAGCCGGCTCGGGTCTTGATGCGCGCAAAGCACGCGAATGGGAACGCTGGGTGCCAGGCGTGCCAGGATTTCAAATTCCTTCGCGCGCATGTTGCTATCAAGAGTATTGGTCGCAAACGTGTTGGCCACCAGCGCCAGGAACGCCCTCTGCGGCGTGAGCTCTTCCACCAGCGGGGCGGGATCGCCGCGACGGTCGCCCAGAATGTATATCGCAGACAGCGGCAAGGCGCGATCCGCGAAACGCAATTCCTGTTTTCCCAGTGAAAGGCAGCGCTTTTCGTAATTCGCGCTGAACTGCGGCAGCGCCTCGGCGGAACCGTACAGCGATTCCACGGACTCGGGCCACAGGCAAAGATACGGATAGGCGGGATGTACAAAGAACGCGCCGTTGCGCTCGGCCAGCGCGACCACGTCATCGGACAAGATCGCGTGGCCGCAGCGCGCCAGCGCCGCCGCCGTCGTGGATTTTCCCGCGCCCTCGGATCCCACAAACGCCACGGCCTTGTCACCGAACGCCACCGCGCTGGCGTGCAGGCAGGTCACGCCGCGCAGGCGCAACAGCAGCCCCAGCACCGGCCCCAGCAAGTAGGTCGCGGTGTCTTCGATCCCCAGGTTCTCCGGCCAGGTAGCCCAGACTTCGCTGCCCTCACGATCCAGCCAGAATTGCGTCCCATCGAAGTAAGCCAGCCGCAAGTAACGGGAGCCCGCGGCTTTCCAAATCCGCAGCGCCGGGTTGCCCGCCTCATCTTTGTAAGGGCTGTCGTAGCTCAGTTCTTCCGGTCCGGATGGAACTGCCGGATCGCGGTCCGGAGAGTCGTTGAGATGAATCGCCACGGCATGGTCGAGTGATGACTCACGTAGCGAGAAATCTTGCTCCGGACTTACGGGTGTCAGCTGAGGAATAGAAAGATTGCAACGTAGAAAAAGGCCGAAAACAGCGTAAGTGAAATTCACTGCGGTCAAAAAACGAATTCCCTGTGCAGCCCCATCCATCGATGAACGGAAATTCCGGGGCTGTCCCGACCTGCCGTTTGAACATCCCCGTTAAGCAACCTGAAGTTACACGCGCTTACAAGAACCTCTGACACTCGCCTGAGTTCGTACGCCGCTAGACGTGCGTCTTCGCGCGCGGAAATCTTCCTCCATCGGCGTGGCTTCGTAGCCCGACCTTCTGAGTCAATTCCCGCACGGTACCGTACACGGTTATGATAGGAGATGAATAAGGCTTCTTATTGTCCCGTTTTACGGGCTTAAGCATTGCGAACCTCCGCACGCAAGTTATACCGGACCTTACGCGCTGACTGCAACCAAAAGTTAAGGCAAAGCGGGCGAACAGCGGCGTGAGCTTCTTCCGAGGTCGTTTCATTTTGAAACGCCATCAGTGCCGACTTGTCAACGTAGCAGTCCATGTCCGCGTCCCATTTCACCGCGTCCACCCATCGCTCTTGCGATTGCCTCAAGTGCGCAACCAAAGGACTGCCCGCGAGAGGCGTCTTCGGCCGCATCCGCACGGTTTCCGGCAAGCGACCCGCCACCGCCTCGCGCAGAATCTGTTTTTCAAAAAATAATGGGAACGGCGGCAGCGCCAAAAGGAAATTCACCACCCGCAAATCCAAAAAGGGATGGCGCACCTCAACCGGACATCGTGTGACTCCTGGATTTTCCTGCTCGAACATGGCCGACCAGTGCGGCAGAGAGAGCGATACGTGCGCCTTGGGCAGTATGGGATGAGGACGCGCTGTCGGAAGCTCGCTCCATTCCTTGGCGCGTTCCTGCAGATTCAAACGGCGCGCAAAGTCGGGCATCAGCCAGCGCGGAT
Source organism: uncultured Acidobacteriota bacterium (assembly GCA_963742475.1). GTDB lineage: Bacteria > Acidobacteriota > Terriglobia > Acidiferrales > UBA7541 > Palsa-295. The sequence continues at coordinate 46,984 of CAVULY010000003.1, forward strand.
AAACGGGCGCGGTGGGATCTTTCCCGAAAAGGCCCTGCGCGCGACGCTTCAGCCCGGGAACCACCGAAGGCCGTAGCCAGAGATAACGCGCGGATTCCTTAAAAAGGCTATTCCACTGCCGATTGCGCATCAAGTCGCGTGCAAACGGCCACATCTCGAAGTGCATCAGGTTGTCCGCGCCTTCGCCCGAAAGCACCACGCGGCAGTCCGCCGCTATCGTTCGGAATTGGTCAAACAGGCCGAACCGGAACGGATCGTCAACCGGCTCGGGCGAGCTCGTTTCCGGTTCGTCCCATCGTGCGAAGGGCTTCAGGTCATCCATCGGAATACACTGCAGCGGGATCTTCAAAAATCCGGCCACCTCGCGCGCATGTTCGCCGTCACGATCGGGAATCAATGATTCATACACAACGGTATAGGCGCGCAAGTCCAGCGTTCCGCCGGCACTGCCGGCAAGTTCGCGGGCCGTCGTGGCAATGGTCGCCGAATCCAGGCCGCCGCTGAGCAGAATTCCCGCGCGATCCACGCGTGTGCGGTCGGCTACAGCCGCTTGCAGCAAAATCTGAAAGTGTTCGACGTAATCTTCCGCGCGGTTGTAGCGGATGCGCCCTTCCGTGGGCGCCGACCAATAACGCTGCATGCGCAATCCATCGGAGCTGATGGTCATCGCATGGGCCGCCGGCAGGCGCCGTATGTCGCGGAAGGTGGTGGTGGCGGCATCGCAGTTCAATCCAAACAGCAGGAAATCGCCGATCGCCGCATCGTTCAATTCGTCGGAAACTTCGGGATGCTGGCGCAAGCAATCGAGCGTGTTGCTGAAAAGAAAAAGTTCGCCTAGATCGGAATAGTAGAAAGGTTTCACCCCAAAATGATCGCGGGCGCAAAACAGCAATTTCTTCCGCGCGTCCCATATCGCAAAAGCGAAATCCCCGCGCAAATGTTGCACGCATTCCGCATCCCAGGCCCGGTAGGCGCGCAGGATCAGGTCGGAGTCGGTGGCCGCGCGTCCCGCAGCGCCATGGCCTTCCAGCGCGAGTTTCTTTTCCAATTCCTCGCGGCAATCGATCCGCGCGTCCGCGGTGATCCACAGCTGGCCGTCAAGGTTTGCGGGTTGCCGCTCGTGGAGCGATTCGCGCGTGGTGCGCAACAATGTGTGGCCCAAGCCGATCGCGCCGTTCGACCAGGTATCTCGCCCGTCCGGCCCGCGGTAGGAAAGAAAATGAGCGAGCGCCTGCAACAGCGCACGGTCCACCGGCGCGCCACTGCGATCGTAGATGCCCACGATGCCGCTCAATCGGTTCGCGCCTCCAGGGGCGAAATCGGGCCCTCGAACGGAACGAAGTGACGGTGCTCCGCGTTGCTGTCGTTCAGCACCGCGGATTCCACTTCCACCCAGGCGTGCGCCTCGAAGCGCTCGAATTCCTTGCGCGCTCCAATTCGCAATTCCGCTGAAATTCCGCGCCGCCGCAGCAGCCACCACAGCACCAACGACTGCTCCAGGCAATTCGTGCCGATGAAAAGATTCCGCGCCGCCGCCGCTGCCATGCGCGCGATTAATTCCGCTGCCTGTTTTTGCGATTCAGCGTGCTCCTGCACGATGCGGTTCGCGGAGGGACCCAGTCGCTCGAGTACGCTCTTCCAGCGGCGAAATCCCGCCAGCCGCAATCCCAGCCAGGTGGCCAGCAGCCCGCCGGTCGCTTCCAGCACGACGCCGCGCTCATAACCGCTCAGTCGCCAGAACCTTTGCCACCGTTGCATCGTGATTGCCTTTTTGTTTTCAATGCCGCTATGGCTTGCGAAGCACGCAGTGCCAGCTCGAACCCGTCCGCCGCAACAAAGTCGCGCCGGTCAGGTACTCGCCGCCGCGCTGCGCACTTCGATCAACCCTTCGCTCCGCATCGTTTCCAGCAGCGTCAGCAAATCTCGTCCGCAACGCTCTTCGTCCACTTCGTATTCCTCCAGCAGGACGTCGCGCAACTTCCCGACACTGGTCGGCTGCTTCAGCAAATCCCAAACACGCGCGCCCACGGCGTTCATCCCGTAGTACACGCTGTTCTTCAGATTCAATATCGCCGATTCCTCGCCGAGCGGGCACGAGACCTGTTCAGACGCCACTACAACAACAGTATGTAAGGAGAGAGGTGCGTCCATTAAGGCCGCTCCCGTGGTATTGGGCTGGGGCGTTACTCCCGCCGGCCAGCACGCCGACGGTAGACCGTTTCGATACACACGCCCTGCGGTTATCGATTCGGCCGCCTCTATTCTACTGGCACTGGCCGTGAACAGCAATGACGGAACTGGATTCGCCGCGGCGATTTCGGTTATAACGACCGTGATGCCTGCGCCGGCCATCTCCGTCGAATCGCTAGAAAAATTTTTCCCCCCTGCTCACTCCGGCTGGCGCGCGCTGCTGCATCCCATCGCACGGCCTACCGAGCGCGCCCTCGCCGGAATTTCTTTTTTGGTCCAACCCGGTGAGGCCGTTGCAATCGTGGGGCCGAACGGCGCGGGAAAGTCCACGCTGCTCCGCATTCTTGCCACACTGATCCTTCCTACGCACGGCCGCGCGGCAATCTCCGATTGCGACGTCACACGCCATCCCTCACGCGCACGCCGCCACTTCGGCTACCACACCGGCGGCGACGAGGGCTTCTACGCGCGTTTGAGCGCCCGCGAAAATCTCAATTTCTTCGCGGCGATGAACAACATGTCCCGCGCGCAGGCCCGCGCGCGCATTGCCGTCATCGCTGAACGCTTGGGCATCGCCGGGGAACTCGATCGCCAGGTGCGTACTCTTTCCACCGGCATGACCCATCGCGTCGGCCTGGCGCGCGCGCTGCTCCATCAACCCGCCGTATTGCTGCTCGATGAACCTACGCGCAGCCTGGACCCGCTGGCGGCGGCGGATTTCCGGCGTCTGCTCAAAGACGATTTGGTGCGCCAGCACGGCACCACGCTGCTGTTCGCGTCGCACACGTTAAGCGAGGTGGCGGAAATCGCCGACCGCGTCCTGCTGCTCGAAGCCGGACGCGTCATCGCTTTTGATTCCCCGCGCGGCCTGTGCGCGGCTACCGGCACCGCCACTCTCGAACAGGCCCTCATGCGGCTCGCGCAACGTACCGCGCCCGCCGGGTCGCAACGATGAACCCGTCAAGCACGCTGCGAAAAATTGCCGCTTTCTTCGCGCGCGATTTTGCTATCGCCCGCGGATATCGCGGAGCGCTGCTTCTGGAAACGCTCGAAGCTCTTTTTGGCGTCGCGACGTTTTACTACTTGTCGCGCTTCGTTGAGAGTCCCGAGCTCTCCAGCGCGCTGCCCGCCGGCAGTAATTACTTTGCGTTTGCGCTGGTAGGTTTCGCGTTTTTCGATTACCTCAGCGTGTCTTTCACCGCTTTCGATTCCAGCATCGAGGAAGCGCGGCAGAATCGCACGTTGGAAGCCTTGCTGGTGACGCAGACCCCGCTCCCGGTCATCCTGGCGGGTTCGGCGGTGTATCCCTTCACGGCGCTGGCGCTGCGCACTTGCGTCTATCTTGCATGGGGCGCGCTCCTCTTCGATTTCACGCCGCGCTCCGCGAATTGGCTCGGCGCAGCCGCAATTCTCCTGGCGTCCATTCTTGCTTTTGCAGGGCTAGGAATCATATCGGCTGGTTATTCGGTTCTCTTTAAGCGCGGGAATCCCGCGAAGTGGCTGGTGCTGGGAATTTCCGGCCTGGTGGGCGGAATGATGTACCCCGTCAGCGTGCTGCCCGGCCCGCTGCGATTTCTGGCCCGCTTGATTCCCGTCACCTATTCCCTGGAGGGAATGCGCGCCGCGCTGCTGGCAGGCGCGGGATGGCGCGAGCTGGACTCGTTGCCGGAATAAAGTTGTGGACCTGTGAATTCCGGAATCAGGCCGTTGTTGTCGTTGAGATCTTGAGGAAACGAGGTCGTATTCAAGAAGACCAGCAAGTCACTCACGGGTGCGCCGCCGTCGATGGAAACCTCGGTCGTAAAGGCAAAAAAATTACCGTCTTCAAAGCAAGGCGAAAAACCGCAGGTCGGACTGGGATTGAGCGGCATCTCCCAAGTTGCGAGCGGAGTGCTTGAACCCTCTTGTGTAAGAGTGTAGACAAGAGTGCCGTCGGCCTTAGCGTTTGCACTCGAAACTACAATGAGCATCACCGCCATGGCCGCGAATTGAATTACTCTTTTCATGACTTCTCCGGTCGTGCGCTCTTGCGCCTCGCAGCAGGGAGTCCGCCGCTACGGCGGTTGTAGCACATCGGGTGCCCAATACGTAGCCATGTAAGTGCCGTGTTTTCAGCGTTGCAATACAGGGGCTCGTGAAACGCTGGGAAGTTCTCTTGGCCCTCAATTGCCGCCCTGCTTCTCTTCGCCGCCATCCTGATCCCGTTGTCGTTTGTCGTGTTTGCCTGGGCGCTGCGCCGCACCAAAGTAACCGGCACACTGACTCACATCTGAGTCTTGACCGAAGGCATTTAAGATTATGGAATTCGCGAACGAGGTAGAGCTCAAAGGACAAGACGAGAACGAGAGCTGGCGACACGCTTTAGCCTGCAGGCGCGAGAGCCTACGCGTAGGCGTAAACCGGCCTCTCGCTTTTGTCAATGAGCGTTATCTCGGTCCTGTGCGAGAGAAATTGAATCAACAAAGGAACGGGGGCTCTGGAAGCGTACAGCGTGACCGTCGATCGCCAAATGTTCGAGCTGAAAATAGTTCAGCCGCAGGAGCTTTTCACGGGTTCCCAAAATCTAACGGAGTGGCTTCCCGGGCTGGTCGGACCCAGAGAGTACGATGGCACCACACACCTCCTCGAACGGGACTTCTGGACAGCAATGATAGATCTCACTTGATTGCATTTCTCGTAGCTAAGGCCTTCGGCCTGACAGGACTTTACTTGTGGTCGCCGGCCCATTCTTTGCCACCCTCGCTGCAGTTGACAGAGACTTGAGAGATCTTCTGCGCCTCGATCGTGAGATAACCTACACCGGTCGTTGTGCCTTCGTTGTAGAGACCATTCTGGTTGGCCAGGGCGTCGTTTTTGCCGACAATGCCCACTACTTTGATCGTGCGACCGATTTTTCCTTTCAGGGACGACACGTCGCCGGAGACGATTCGGAACTGCTTTGGACCAGGCGCACCACCGGCGATGACGTAGGTGCCTGCTGTCATTGAGAGGCAGCCGACTACAGTTCTTAGGCCGAGGGCCTGAGGCACAGTTTCTGACTGATTGGCATTCATCGCCTCCTGCAAGCCAAGGGTGTGGAGCGCCGAAACGAATACGGATTTCACGGCGACGGAAGTTTGTCCAGGATCGATCGCCTTCGTTTGCGTCTGAACTGCGCAAGTTGCAAGTGCAAATGTGAGGCCCAAAATCACTGTTTTTACGAGGTGCTTCATACAAGTTTCTCCTTTTTTCGCGCCTCCCGGATTTCCATGTCAATTCCGGGTTTTTGCCGGCAGCATATTTAACTATAGAGAAAGTCTATTTGACAGCAAGGACAATTCGTCCAGCAATGAAAGTCGAGTGAATCGGGGTCAAATCTTCGCGAACTTTTTGCTTGCTGTTAAATACGGAGGAAGTTCACGGTGTCAGAAACGCTGGAAGGGATTGGGCCACAACGCGATTGGGGAAAAGTTTCAAGAAGAGAAACCGCTCAGGCCCGTCCTCTACCAGAATCGTCAACGCCATGAGCTCCTCTGGGAATGGATTAAAGAAAGTCTGCTCGCCAGATATTCAGATTCGAAACGCATGACCAAGATCTTAGTATGCTAACCGCACTGCTTAAGGGTGTCCTCCATGACGATACGCTTCCAACACTCGAGAAAGTGCCGCTTTTCTCGAGCGGAGAGCTTCTTCTTGAAGTAACCGAGAGTATGCATGAGCACATTGATCGGTGAAGCGTGTCTCGGAGATTTATTCAATGCTCTCGAAAGCACTTCGTAGAGATCCAATACAGCACCATTCTCTTTCGGTCGGCATTCGCGACGATCTTCCAGTTCCGCAGCTTGGTTTGGCTGTAAGCCATCAAAAGCAGCTTATTCGCAGCATGAAAACGCACAAGATTATGCATCGATGCGGATTCTCGAAACCTGCGAAAACGAGCAAATGCAAAAATGCGCGTAGAAAGTGCTCGCGGATACTTAGATTCTTGAGGCGGCCTTCGTCTTCTATCGCCGGTCACCGAACTTTTCCAGGACAGCGCGTCAAAAAAGCCGGCAGTTTTACCGATGGAGGCGCCTTTTCCGGTCGGAATAAACCTTCACGTCTGTGAAGCCGCAAGACGGCGATCTGTTCTTTAGAATGAAGCCGTCCACCTCTTCCAAACCGTCGAGGAATCGCGACTAAATTCCCGCATTTTGCCGGAAACGTCCAACCCGAGGAGGGCTGGATGAGTTTGAAACTGTCTCCCGAGGAAACGATACGCACGGCGCTCGCGGAGTCCCTAATCCGATCTCGACTTCGGGACAAACACAAACGAACTCAACATGTGGCACCAGGCGTGCGACGAACTTGTCCTGTACGATTTCTCCATTGTATCGGCAGGGATCAAAGCCGATGCACTTGCTGATGACGATTATGGGTTTCGGGAACCGGTCAATGTGATTGTTCATAGCACCACAATTCTCTAACATCTGCAAAAACAAATTGGTGCACAGGATATAAAATGTACCAGTAGGTTGGCAGCACTCGCAGGATAAAAATTGCTGTTGGAACGACGATCCGACCGTTCGGTTCGATCTCGAATTGCAGCCACGCTCTGCCAGGCAAACGCATTTCTGCGGTTAATCGGAGCAGTTGTTGGTTTGAATTTCTTGAGCGAGAAGTCGAGCGTATAGAGTAAAAGGTAGATACGTATGTGATAGCACGAAATAATAAAGAATTAAAATATATAATAAAGTTTATATATGTATATAAAAATAAAAAAAAGTAAAATAATTAAAAAATTAATATATTATACTAAAAATGATAAAGGTTTGAAATTAATTATTGGGAGCGCTGTTAGTGCTCGCGATAAAGGTGAATTGAGAAAGATATTGAGATGATCTTAAATGTTTGTTGGAAGTTATATAATGAAAGTATAAAATAAAAAAATAAAGTAAAATGAAATATAAATTAAGAATGCTAACGGGCTTATTTCTTCATGAGTCCAAGTACGTATGGTAGATAATTAATAATTTAGTATTTAATAGGATTTAATAAGAATAATTAGAATTATTAATGTGTGAAGTATATATAAAATTATGAAAATATTTAAAATGTCTAAATGATAAATTAATTAACTAAATGTATTTTTAATAATTATTTAATAATATTTGAACCTCCCCATGCTCCGGCCGCTCTTGTGGACAGGCGCAGGGTGCAGTACAGTTTTTAGATGGGTGAACAGGCCTGCGCTATGAAAGTTCCTTTGCTGGATTTGCAATCTGAATATGCCGAGTTGCGCGATGAGATTCTTCCTGCGCTCGACCGCGTCTGCCGCAATTCATCGTTCGTGCAGGGCGAGGAAGTGGAGGCGTTCGAGCGCGAGTTCGCCGATTTCTGCGGTGTTAAGCATTGTGTCGCGCTGAGCAGCGGAACCGCGGCGCTGCATCTGGGACTGCTGGCGCTGGGCGTGCAGTCCGGCGACGACGTCATCACCACGCCCAACTCATTCCTCGCCACGGCGGAAGCCATCACCTGTTGCGGCGCGCGCCCGGTGTTTGTGGATATTGACCCCGCCACCGCGAATCTGGATCCCCAACTCATTGAGCGCTCCATCACGCCGCGTACTCGCGCCATTCTTCCCGTGCACCTCTACGGCCGGCCCGCGGACATGGATCCCATCCGCGAAATTGCCGCGCGACGCCACCTGCGCATCCTGGAAGACGCCGCGCAAGCGCACGCTGCGCGATATCGCGCCCAGCGCGTCGGTTCGCTCGGCTTGGCCGCCGCGTTCAGTTTTTATCCCACGAAAAATTTAGGCGCTTACGGCGAGGGCGGCGCGCTCACCACCAACGACGACTCCATTGCGAAATTCGCGCGTGCGGCGCGTTCGCACGGCCAGACCGCGCGTTACGACCACGAATTTCCCGGCTTCAACTACCGCATGCAAGGATTTCAGGGCGCGGTGCTGCGCATCAAGCTGCGCCGCCTGCACGCATGGACCCAAAGGCGCCGCGAAATCGCCAGCGAATATCGCCGCGTTCTAGAGGGCGCGCGTCTGGAAATGCCCCACGACGATCCGCGCGACGAATGTGTCTACCACCAGTTCGTGATCTACGTGAACAACCGCAATTCAATCATCGCGCAACTTTCCGCGCGCGGCATTGACACCGCCGTGCATTACCCCAAGCCGATCCATTTGCAGCCCGCATACTCCTCGCTTGGCTATCCCGCCTGTACTTGGGCGTGGACGCGTCTGAGCCTCCGCTTTCCCGGGATGACCGCCGAGCAAGTCAACCACGTAGCTACGTCAGTATTGGAAGTTGTCGGAAGAAAATAGACAATTCGCGTAGCCACACGAAGGCGGGACAGAGCGGATCACGGCCGGGGGATCCAAAGAAACCGTGATCGTGGGATACAGCTTTGCTTGGAAATGCTTTCAACATGATTCTGACGGATCGCCTTCGATCACAACGAAAGGTTTCAGGCGCGTACGACTAGGCTGGCTAGCGAGTAACAAGCTTGGAGAAGAATTCCTCTAATTCCGCGCGCCTACTCGGGGAAGTCATATCTTCAGTGCCGACATAGCGCTCAGTCATTTTGATGCTGCGACAGCCTAGCAACCTTAGGCCATTTCCGACGCCGAATCTCGACGCATAGTCGATCGCGGTCGTGCGTCGGATTTTATGTAGCGTGACGCGCTCGGTAATTCTCGCGCGCTTTGCGGCGGATCTTAAAAAACCGATCAAGTTATTGTCGATCTTTCCGACAGTATTCGGAAACAGCAACCCCGTCTCGTTCGTCGCATCTCGTCGCGCTAACAACCGCTTTACGAAGTCCGCCGGAAGAACAATCTCGCGTTCTACCAGGCGCTTGGGCTGCCAATTCAGATGGGGCTTTCTTCGGATGCGAAACAAACACGTCGTGGCATCGATGTCGTCATACTCCGCTGTAGCTGCTTCGATATCGAGGCATGCCGAATACCGGAGGAATTCAAGGCGTATTCTCTCTTCGGCCTTCCTTGCAATCAATTCATCGGAATCACCTTTTCGCGGGATCGTGGCTTCCATTATTGCTGCCCACTTCTGTTTCGTGTAAACGGTGGGTTTCGTGTTTACAGTCACCGGCCATTCTTTTCGCGAGAGGAGGTTCGCCTTTCCGTACTGCCCAAGGAGAGTGTTCAGGAGGATGAGCCGCCCGCGAAGCGAGATGTTTGGCCGACGGAAGTCGAATTGTCTCAAGTTCTGTTTCATCCACGACACGTACAAAATAATATCCTCGCGGACGATTTCGTCGACAAACGTCTTTCGGCAGGACGCTTGGAAGTCTTCTAAGGCGCTTTCGCGTGCTCTGTGTGGTGCTGTGCCCAACCCGCTTTCGCTGAGCTCTGCAAGATATTTGATGACGGCGTCAGCAATCATGACACGCTCCGCGGATTTTTCTTCGCCGGAGTTTTCCAGGGGCGCCAATCCACGGCTTTTTTTCTGCTCGTTCTCTTTGAACTGCCGATACCGCAAGAATGCCTTTTCAAGCCCGCGACCTAGTGACGTAACACGGCTGCCAAATTTGTCGGCGGGATGGATAACATAAAATGTGCTGGTCTCGGGAATTGGTATTTCGGGACTGGCTGTCGTCCGACGGCACTTGTATGGCCGGCCGGTCTTGAATGAGATCTTGTAAAGCGGATACGTCGACCTGCCGCGTTTGTCAGTTTCCCTGACCGATACCGCGAAGGTAAGCCTGGATGCTCCGCTCACATTTCAACCCCGATCCGACGATAGCAAACCGGAATTCAGATGTTAACGATATTTTCGACAGTCCCAATGCAGCCCTGAGCAGCAACGCTTTAGCTTTCGCTCCCTTCGAGGCCACCCGCCGGAACAGTTCCCCCGCGCCGAACGCGCCTGCGAGCGCGTACTGAGTCTCCCGCTGTTTCCGGGGATGACCGCCGAACAAGTGAATTACGTGGCCACATCCGTGCTGGAAGTCGTCGGCAAAAAATAAAGACGTGCTCAGGCAGTCAGGTGCGCTGAAGCGTTGGGATTTTTACTCGTAGCGCAGGCAATCGATCGGGTCCAGGTTGGCCGCCATACTGGCCGGATAGTAGCCGAAGAACACGCCCACGCCGACGGAAATCGCGAAACCGATCGCCACCCACAGATATGAAAGCGTCGCGGGAATCGCCGGCACTAGTGTTCGCACCAGCGTGGATATTCCTGCACCAATCAAGATGCCGATCGTCCCTCCGACCAGCGTAAGCACCACCGCTTCCAGCAGGAACTGCAAGCGTATGTCCGCGCGCCGTGCGCCAATCGCTTTGCGCACGCCGATTTCCTGTGTGCGCTCCGTCACGGAGATCAGCATGATATTCATCACGCCGATGCCGCCCACCAGCAAGCCGATCGAGCTGATCACCGTCGTCAGTATCACCAGCGCGCCAGTGAGCTGATTCCACAGATTGCTCAGGAAGTCCGGCGAGCTCAGCTCGAAATCATTTTCTTTTTCGGCGGGCACGTGCCGCAAGCGGCGCATCGCCTGAATCACTTCGCCTTGCGCCAGTTCGATATTCACATCCTTCGGAACCGTGAACGCCATCACCAGTTCTTTGGACCCCGGATATTCCTTCTTGAAATTACTCAGCGGAATGATGGCGAAAATATCCACTCCTGGACCCAGGAACAATCCTTGATCGTGCTCGAACACTCCGATCACCTCGTACAGCCCGCCGTTGATGCGCACCGTTTTGCCCAGCGCGTCCGTATCGGGGAAAAGCGATTCGCTGATGGCCGCGCCCAGCACCACCACCTGACGCGCGTGCTCCTCGTCATAGTGGCTGATGAAGCGCCCTCGCGCGATGGAAAATAGCGGAATCGCTTCCGTGTACTCCGGCTCGGCGCCGCGCACGATCACTTTCTCGACGCTATGATCCCCGCTGGTGATCAGATTGCTATCTCCGAAGAAAAAACCGCGCGTGCCAATGGTCGTCACGATCTCCACGTCCGGCGCGGCCTGTCGGATGTAATCTTCATAGCTGTATTCAATATATCTGCGCGTGCGGATTCGTTCCGGCATGCGTGACGGGTCCATCGCCGGCGGAAATCTTGTCAGAAAATAAGTGCGCGAGCCCAGCGATTCCACTTTGTCCTGCACAAACTTGTTCAGCCCTTGAATGATTGCCGCCATGGAAATCACCGAGGAAACGCCGATCACGATGCCGAGCACGGTGAGCGCCGAGCGCACTTTCGACGAGCGCAACGTATCCATTGCCGCGAAAAAATTTTCCCGCGCCTGCGCCAGCGTCATCAGCGCCATCAGTCGGACCTCAACGCCACTACCGGGTCCAGCTGTGACGCGCGCATTGCCGGATAGATTCCGAAGAACAGTCCCACCGCGGAACTAAGCAACACTCCCAGCACCGCCACCCAGGTCTGCACGGAGGCGGGGAACGGTGTATAGGTCCGCAGCGCCAGCGCCACCAGAAATCCCAGTGTGACACCGGCGAGCCCTCCCCCGATGCACTGCATCACGCTTTCCACCATGAACTGCCGCAGAATATCGTGCTTGGTCGCGCCCACCGCTCGCCGTACGCCAATCTCCCGCCGCCGCAGCGTCACGCTCACCAGCATCACATTCATAATCACAATTCCGCCGATGATCACCGAAATAGCGCTCACCATAATAAACACCGCAAAGAACGCAGAGCTGATGCTGCGCCACAGCGCCATATAACTTTCCTTGGTGCCGATGAAAAAATCGTCATCCATATTCCCCAGCAGGTGGCGCCGCGAGCGCAAAATTAAATGAGCCTGGTCCTGTGCGATCTCAAAGTTCGGGGTGGTTGTCTTCACGTTGATCGTGATGCTGGAATGGATCCCCTGCATGCGCAGGAATACCGGCAACGGAATGGTGACGAAGTTGTCCTGGTCCTGCCCCAGCACGCTGCCGATCTTTTCCATCACGCCGATCACCAAAAATTCATCGTTGCCGATGCGCACGGATTTCCCCACGGGGTCCACGCCCAGAAACAGTTCCCGCACCAGCGTGTCGCCAATCAAACAAATGTTGGCCTTGTGCTCGGCCTCGGATGCGGTGAAGTAGCGGCCGAACTCCACGGTTCGCGAGTCAATTTCCGCCATGTTTGCCGATTCGCCGTAGAGATTCACGTCTTGCAGCTCTTTGTCGCCGGAGCGCGCCCGCACCACGGCGCTGGCACTACCTCCGACTTGGTCGCAGGCGTTGCATCCTTCGGCAATCGCAGTCATGTCCTCAATTTCGATGCGCCGGTACTTCAGCGCTTTGATGATGATCGTGAAATCGGTCACCGCGAACGGCGTGCGCGCGATCTGGAATACATTGGTGCCCAGATTGGCGATTTTCTGCTCCACATAAAGGTTGGCGCCCTGCACGATGGTCATTACGGTGATGAGCGTGGCCACGCCCATCGTCAGTCCCAGAGCTGTGAGCGATGCGCGTAGCTTATGCTCGCGCAGGGCGCTGAGGCACTGCGCAAGGTTGTCGCGGACGGCAAGCATGGCGGCCGAGTGGAATTCTCAACTTATCTTATCAACTCCCCCGCAATTGCGAAGGATTATCGCCGCGCCGCGCACTACCATTCTCCCGCGCGGGACGTCCAATCACCCCAGCTGAGAGATTGCCATGCTAGGATGGCGCCTTCCATGAACACGCTGCTGCGGGACATTCGTTTCGCGCTTCGCTCTTTCGTGAAGAATCCTGCGTTTGCATTGGCCGCGATATTTTCTTTGGCGATTGGGATTGGCGCGAATACTTCCATCTTCAGCGTTGCGAACGCGCTGCTGTTCCACCCGTTGCCCTATGCAGACTCGGACCGGTTGGTAATCCTGTGGAATCGCTCACCTGGCCTGAACATCACCGAGGACTGGTTTTCGACGGCGCAGTATAACGACATCAAGACGGGTCACCACGGATTTGAGCAGCTCGCGATTGCGATAGGCGGCAATTACAACCTGACCGGCCAGGGTGACCCGGAACGAGTGGGCGCCGTCCGTGTCTCATCGAATCTTCTTCCCATGCTTGGTGCTCGCCCGGCTGTGGGCCGTCTGTTGACGCCGGACGAAGACTCTCCCGGACGTCCGGCTACGGCCGTGCTTACCGACGGCTTTTGGTCGCGGCGTTTCGGCCGCGATCCGCGCATGATCGGCAAGTCCGTCACGATTAATGGACAATCCTATGAAATTGTCGGCGTCCTGCCGGAACACTTTTCTTTGCCGCGGGAAGTGATCCCTTTGCTCGACGGAACCGAGCAGGCCGAGATTTTTCTGCCATTGCCGCTCGCGCCCAGCGCTGCGCAAGTGCGGACCCGCGAAGATTACAACATCGTCGGAAAGCTCAAGGCCAACGTTTCGCTGGCGCAAGCTCAAGCGGAGATGGATACCATCACGGCGCGTCTCCGCCACGACTTCCCGGATAACTATCCGCCGAATGGCGGGCTGACGTTCAGTATCGTGCCGCTACTTGAACAGGTTGTCGGCAACGTGCGTCGGTCCTTATTGGTGCTGCTCGGCTCGGTGGGCCTGGTGCTGCTGATCGCTTGTGCCAACGTCGCCAATCTCTTGTTGTCGCGGGCCGTGGCGCGCCAGCAGGAGATTGCAGTGCGGACGGCGCTGGGCGCAAGCCGGTGGCGCATCGTTCGCCAATTATTGACGGAAAGCTTGCTGCTTTCCCTCTGCGGTGGCGCGTTGGGTTTGCTCATCTGTTTTCTCAACGTAAAGTGGATTCACATTTTGGGCACGAAGAGCATCCCGCGGTTGCAGGACGTGGGGATCGACGGGCGCGTGTTCCTGTTTGCGCTGTTGCTCTCCCTTCTCTCCGGGATTCTCTTCGGCCTGTCCCCAGCTTTGCGCATTTCAAGGCTGGACCTAAATTCGACTCTAAAAGATGCCGGCCGTGGCGCAGTCGGAACCAGGTCCGTCTGGGGTCGCGGCATTAGTGTTCGGGGGCTGCTCGTTGTTTCGGAGTTGGCGTTGTCCGTGGTTCTGTTGATCGGTGCGGGGCTTCTGATACGCAGTTTCGCGCGCCTGCAAGATGTGCTGCCCGGATTCAACCCACGCGGCGTCCTGACCTTTGACCTCACGTTGACCCGTCCAAAATACAGCGACGAACAGACAATCTTGAACGCTTATCGGCAGGTTTGGGAACGGCTGGAGCGTTTGCCTGGAGCGAAAGCAGCGGGCGGAGTCACATCGCTTCCCTTGAGCGAGTCGTTTGCGTGGACGCCCATCACCGTCGAAGGGCGAACGCCGCTTCCCGGCGAGAAATTTCTTAATGCGGATGAACGCTTAGTCAGCGGCCACTATTTTGAAGCGATGGGAATTCCGCTGCGCCGCGGGCGATTCTTTACCGAACAGGACGACCTGACCAAGCCAATTGTCGTCATCGTTGACGAGCACATGGCCGATGAATTGTGGCCGGGCCAGAATCCCATCGGTAAGCGCATGCATATTGTGGAAATGGAGTCGAAGGACCCTTGGCAGACGGTGGTTGGCGTGGTCGGACGCGTGAAGCAAGATTCTCTGGATTCTGACCCGCGAATCGCTTTCTACGTGCCCCACACCCAATTTCCCACTCGAGCGATGACTGTAGCGCTCCGAAGCTCCGTCAATCCTGCCGCGATGGTGAGCGCCGTCAAAAATGAGCTGCGAAATCTCGATCCGGATCTTCCCATGTATTCTGTTCGAACGATGGAGCAGCGTGTGGACGAATCGCTGGCCCGCCGGCGTTTCTTGATGCTGCTTCTCGGAGGCTTTGCAGGCAGCGCTTTGCTGCTCGCGACGATTGGCATCTACGGCGTGATGGCGTACCTGGTGAATCAGGGAACGCGAGAAATTGGCATCCGCATCGCACTGGGCGCTTCGCAGCGCAATGTCCTTGGTCTGGTTGTCCGGCGCGGAATGGCGCTCGCCCTTTCCGGCGTGATGATTGGTTTGGCGGCAGCTTTCCTGCTCACTCGCCTGATTCGCAGCCTGCTATTCGGCGTGCAAGCCACCGACCCCATCACATTCGCTGCGATTTCAGTGCTGCTCTTCTTCATCGCGCTGCTAGCCAGTTACATTCCAGCGCGCCGCGCCGCTCGCATCGACCCCATGGTCTCCCTGCGCAGCGATTAGCGCGGCGAACTGATGACAATGCCGGGACAGCCGGAGCAGCTTCCGCCTAGCGAGTCCCGTTCCCTGGAATTGCGCACGAACAAAGGACGGTGTAATTTATCCGTCGGCCGGCCGGCACATCGAAATGCGAATCGCGGTTGCGCGCACCAGGAGGCAAGTTATGCGCCGAGTGATTTATCTAGCTCTGATTCTCGCAGCGATGGCCGTGGCACCTGCGCTTCGTGCCCAGGATCAGCGTACGGAAATCCAGAAGCGCCTCACTGCCGAGTTTAAGCGCACCAAAATGACCGGCGACCATTCCGATATCGTCACCGCCGGCTCCGTGCTCGTGCTGCATAAGGACGGCCTGGTGATGGCCAGCACCGCAGCCTACGCGCCGCCCACCAACACGTACAAGAACGGCGCGATTTCCTTTGGCTTCGGCGCCACCATGGCCTGGGGCATGGCGCTCGCCCCAGCCAATCAACAAACCACCGCGATTCAGCAGCGCAAATTCGTTGCCGGCGAAAAATTTTGGGTCACGGACTGGACCATCAAGGATGACGGTGTGGTCTTCGTGTTTTTCAGCGATCCGTACAACGACGTTCGCTACTACTCCCAGCTGAAATTTCCCTTCGTCAAAGGCGCCGTTCCTCCGGCGGACGCTTTCATGAAGACCGTCGAGGAAGTCATCACCGCCGAAGGCGATACGCAAGAAGCTCCAGCCGCCGAGAACGCCGCGCCCCCAGCCGAAGCCGCCCCTCCAGCAGACGCGCCACCCGCCGCCGCTCCCAAGACCATCGCCTTGGGCCAAACCACGGACCAGGTGATCTCAATCCTCGGCCAGCCCACCAAGATCGTTAACCTGGGCGCCAAGCAAATGTATTTCTACCCGGACATGAAAGTGATCTTCACCAACGGAAAAGTCAGCGACGTGCAGTAGTCCAGCGCGTAACGCAACCGGCGTCTCCCGCACTATGGAGACCGCCCGGCTCAACCGTCACTTGATTTTGCCGGAACGAGGATTTCTTTGGCTGTGGTGGCGAGGCGTGGGACGAGCCAGCGGAATAGCAGCGTTGCAGCGACTGCTCCGGCGAGCTGAGCCGCCACGAAAAGCGGCACGTCTACCGGGCGAATTCCCGCAAACGTGTCGGAGAGTGAGCGGGCAATGGTGACCGCCGGATTTGCGAATGACGTTGAAGCCGTGAACCAGTATGCCGCAGTGATATAGGCAGCTACGGCGAACGGCACAACGGTCGCGCGATGCCGCGAGCAGCCCCAGATGACGCAGAGCAATCCGAACGTTGCGATAAATTCGCTGAATACCTGAGCCGAGCCGCTCCGCGCATGCTGAGACACTGAAATCGCGGGCAAGCCGAACATCAGGTGCGCTGCGATTGCGCCGCACACTCCTCCGATGCACTGCGCGGGCACGTAGCACGCAGCCACGCTCCACGGCACGCCGCGCTCGATGGCGTCCACGATGGTGACCGCGGGATTCAAATGCGCGCCAGAGATTGGTCCGAACGTGAGAATCAAAGCAGCCAGCGCCGCGCCCGTGGCGATGGTGTTAGCCAGAAGCGCGATCGCGACGTTGCCGCCCGCCAGACGCTCGCCCATGATCCCCGAACCAACGACAGCGGCAACCAGAAATCCGGTGCCGAAAAACTCCGAAACGATTTTGCGCGGCAGGGTGAGCGTCATTGGTGTCCGATGCGGTCGATTTCTTTTTTGATGGCGAGCGAATCGAGACTTGCGAGCGGCAGACTGAGAAATAAAGTGATTCTGCGGCCCAGTGTGATGAAGGCGTCTCGGAAAGCGCGCTCGATTTCTTCCGGCGTGCCGCTGACCGCGGCAGGGTCGGGAACTCCCCAGTGTGCCGTCATGGGCTGACCGGGCCAGATAGGGCACACTTCTTTCGCTGCGTTATCGCACACGGTGAAAACAAAATTCATTTCCGGCGCACCCGGCTTGGCAAATTCCTCCCAGCTCTTGCTGCGCGCACCTTCTGTTGGCAGATTTGCCGCGCGCAGCTGCTTCAGAGCTTCGGGACGCACGGAGCCGGAAGGCATGCTTCCGGCGCTGAAGGCCGTGAAATTCGGACTGCGTTTACCGTTGAGAATGGCTTCGGCCATGATGGAACGCGCGGAATTGCCGGTGCAGAGGAACAGCACGTTGAAATGTTGGGACATGAGCGTCTCCGCGTTCTAGGTGCAGCAGGCCGGGCCGCAGCACGATTTGTTTTCAGACGTTGGTTTCGTGGCGCGAATGAAAGCGCTGAAGAATTTCCCGTCTACTTGCGGCGCGAGCGTGTCCACATCGAAGCCCTGGCCGGAGAGAAATTCGCGCGCGTCTGCGACGTGATAAATACGAGTGGGCTCGACTTCGGCTTCCGCAAATCCGGCGTCCTTGAGTTTGCGCAGATAATCGGTCTCTTCGAGCGCTCCGGCGATACATCCCACCCACAGCAGAACGCTCTTGCGAATTTCGGGAAGCATTTCGCCGCGCGTCACCACGTCGGAGACGGCAAAGCGGCCGCCCGGCTTCAACACGCGAAAAGCTTCACGGAGCACCGCGTCTTTGTCGGAGGAAAGATTGATCACGCAATTCGAGATGACCACATCAACGGAGTTGTCTGGCAGCGGAATATGTTCGATTTCACCTTTCAGAAATTCGACGTTCTCCAGCTCCAGCCTTTTTCTTGTTCTCGTTGGCGAGAGCCAGCATTTCATCGGTCATGTCCAGTCCGTAGGCTTTTCCGGCGGGGCCCACGCGCTTCGCGGAAAGCAGCACGTCGATGCCTCCGCCCGAGCCGAGGTCGAGCACGGTTTCACCTGCGTTCAGTTTCGCGAGCGCGGTGGGATTTCCGCAGCCGAGCGATGCCAGCATCGCTTCGGCGGGGATCTCGCCGGATTGCGCGGCATCGTAGAGATTCGAAGTTATCGGATCGACGCCGCAACCGGTTGCCGGCGCGGCGCCACAGCACGAGCTGCCGCCTGTAGTGACGCGCAGGGCGGCGCTTCCGTATTTTTCCTTCACGGCGTCTCGGATGTTTGGATCGCTCATGCTCGCTCCTATTTGCAGATTTGGATTACGTCGCGCGGCGCGACGGCCTTATTTCGCGTGCAACATTCGGCGTAGAGAAATTGCAGCACTTCCTGCAGCGCCCCGGTATTGGCGCAGTAGCGAAGAAAAGTGCTCTCGCGGCTTACCAGCACCAGTCCCTCGTTTTTCAGTTTGTCCAGGTGGTGGGAGAGCGTGGAGTTCGGAATGTCCAGCTCGGATTGAATTTCGCCCACCACCATCCCTTCGGGATGCGCGGACAGCAGCAGCTGCATGATGCGCAGCCGCGGCTCCGTGCCCATCGCGGAAAACATATCGGCGAATTTGGCAACCTGCTCTGCGTTTCTCTTTTGCGACAGCGGCATATTTCGATAATTGCAGAAATATGGTGTTTCGTCAACAATTAAAAATTAGAGGAGCTCGCGACCCACGCCCTCATCCGAAATTTGGAGCACTCCGACGAACTTGGCCGCTAACCCGGCTTGCCCGGAGTTAGCCAGCCCGCGCCTGCCGTGATTCGAAACCTATTTGAGTAGCAGTTGACTTTTCGGAGCGGCCATTATTTCTGCAATCGAGAAATCTCGAACGCCCGCCAGATCAGCATGATATTCATCACGCCGATGCCGCGCACAAGCAAGCCGATCGAGCTGATCACCGTCGTCAGTATCACCAGCGCGCCAGTGAGCTGATTCCACAGATTGCTCAGGAAGTCCGGCGAGCTCAGCTCGAAATCATTTTCTTTTTCGGCGGGCACGTGCGCAAGCGGCGCATCGCCTGAATCACTGCGCCTTGCGCCAGCTCGATATTCACATCCTTCGGAACCGTGAACGCCATCACCAGTTCTATGGACCCCGGATATTCCTTCTTGAAATTACTCAGCGGAATGATGGCGAAAATATCCACGCCGGGACCGAGGAATAATCCTTGATCGTGCTCGAACACTCCGATCACCTCGTACAGCCCGCCGTTAAGGCGCACCGTTTTGCCCAGCGCGTCCGTATCGGGGAAAAGCGATTCGCTGATGGCCGCGCCCAGCACCACCACTTGACGCGCATGCTCCTCGTCATAGTGGCTGATGAAGCGCCCTCGCGCGATGGAAAATAGCGGAATCGCTTCCGTGTACTCCGGCTCGGCGCCGCGCACGATCACTTTCTCGACGCTGTGATCCCCGCTGGTGATCAGATTGCTATCTCCGAAGAAAAAACCGCGCGTGCCAATGGTTGTCACGATCTCCACGTCCGGCGCGGCCTGTCGGATGTAATCTTCATAGCTGTATTCAATATATCTGCGCGTGCGGATTCGTTCCGGCATGCGTGACGGGTCCATCGCCGGCGGAAATCTCGTCAGAAAATAAGTGCGCGAGCCCAGCGATTCCACTTTGTCCTGCACAAACTTGTTCAGCCCTTGAATGATTGCGGCCATGGAAATCACCGAGGAAACGCCGATCACGATGCCGAGCACGGTGAGCGCCGAGCGCACTTTCGACGAGCGCAACGTATCCATTGCCGCGAAAAAATTTTCCCGCGCCTGCGCCAGCGTCATCAGCGCCATCAGTCGGACCTCAACGCCACTACCGGGTCCAGCTGTGACGCGCGCATTGCCGGATAGATTCCGAAGAACAGTCCCACCGCGGAACTAAGCAACACTCCCAGCACCGCCACCCAGGTCTGCACCGAGGCGGGGAACGGTGTATAGGTCCGCAGCGCCAGCGCCACCAGAAATCCCAGTGTGACACCGGCGAGGCCTCCCCCGATGCACTGCATCACGCTTTCCACCATGAACTGCCGCAGAATATCGCGCTTGGTCGCGCCCACCGCTCGCCGTACGCCAATCTCCCGCCGCCGCAGCGTCACGCTCACCAGCATCACATTCATAATCACAATTCCGCCGATTATCACCGAAATAGCGCTCACCATAATAAACACCGCAAAGAACGCAGAGCTGATGCTGCGCCACAGCGCCATATAACTTTCCTTGGTGCCGATGAAAAAATCGTCATCCATATTCCCCAGCAGATGGCGCCGCGAGCGCAAAATTAAATGAGCCTGGTCCTGTGCGATCTCAAAGTTCGGGGTGGCTGTCTTCACGTTGATCGTGATGCTGGAATGGATCCCCTGCATGCGCAGGAATACCGGCAACGGAATGGTGACGAAGTTGTCCTGATCCTGCCCCAGTACGCTGCCGATCTTTTCCATCACGCCGATCACCAAAAATTCATCGTTGCCGATGCGAACGGATTTCCCCACGGGGTCCACGCCCAGAAACAGTTCCCGCACCAGCGTGTCGCCAATCAAACAAATGTTGGCCTTGTGCTCGGCCTCAGATGCGGTGAAGTAGCGGCCGAACTCCACGGTTCGCGAGTCAATTTCCGCCATGTTTGCCGATTCGCCGTAGAGATTCACATCTTGCAGCTCTTTGTCGCCGGAGCGCGCCCGCACCACGGCGCTGGCGCTACCTCCGACTTGGTCGCAGGCGTTGCATCCTTCGGCAATCGCAGTCATGTCCTCAATTTCGATGCGCCGGTACTTCAGCGCTTTGATGATGATCGTAAAATCGGTCACCGCGAACGGCGTGCGCGCGATCTGGAATACATTGGTGCCCAGATTGGCGATTTTCTGCTCCACATAAAGGTTGGCGCCCTGCACGATGGTCATGACGGTGATGAGCGTGGCCACGCCCATCGTCAGTCCCAGAGCTGTGAGCGATGCGCGCAGCTTATGCTCGCGCAGGGCGCTGAGGCACTGCGCAAGGTTGTCGCGGACGGCAAGCATGGCGGCCGAGTGGAATTCTCAACTTATCTTATCAACTCCCCCGCAATTGCGAAGGATTATCGCCGCGCCGCGCACTACCATTCTCCCGCGCGGGACGTCCAATCACCCCAGCTGAGAGATTGCCATGCTAGGATGGCGCCTTCCATGAACACGCTGCTGCGGGACATTCGTTTCGCGCTTCGCTCTTTCGTGAAGAATCCTGCGTTTGCATTGGCCGCGATATTTTCTTTGGCGATTGGGATTGGCGCGAATACTTCCATCTTCAGTGTTGCAAACGCGCTGTTGTTCCACCCGTTGCCCTATGCAGACTCGGACCGGTTGGTCATCCTGTGGAATCGCTCACCTGGCCTGAACATCACCGAGGACTGGTTTTCGACGGCGCAGTATAACGACATCAAGACGGGTCACCACGGATTTGAGCAGCTCGCGATTGCGATAGGCGGCAATTACAACCTGACCGGCCAGGGTGACCCGGAACGAGTGGGCGCCGTCCGTGTCTCATCGAATCTTCTTCCCATGCTTGGTGCTCGCCCGGCTGTGGGCCGTCTGTTGACGCCGGACGAAGACTCTCCCGGACGTCCCGCTACGGCCGTGCTTACCGACGGCTTTTGGTCGCGGCGTTTCGGCCGCGATCCGCGGATGATCGGCAAGTCCGTCACGATTAATGGACAATCCTATGAAATTGTCGGCGTCCTGCCGGAACACTTTTCTTTGCCGCGGGAAGTGATCCCTTTGCTCGACGGAACCGAGCAGGCCGAGATTTTTCTGCCATTGCCGCTCGCGCCCAGCGCTGCGCAAGTGCGGACCCGCGAAGATTACAACATCGTCGGAAAGCTCAAGGCCGACGTTTCGCTGGTGCAAGCTCAAGCGGAGATGGATACCATCACGGCGCGTCTCCGCCACGACTTCCCGGATAACTATCCGCCGAATGGCGGGCTGACGTTCAGTATCGTGCCGCTACTTGAACAGGTTGTCGGCAACGTGCGTCGGTCCTTATTGGTGCTGCTAGGCTCGGTGGGCCTGGTGCTGCTGATCGCTTGTGCCAACGTCGCCAATCTCTTGTTGTCGCGGGCCGTGGCGCGCCAGCAGGAGATTGCAGTGCGGACGGCGCTGGGCGCAAGCCGGTGGCGGATCGTCCGGCAATTATTGACGGAAAGCTTGCTGCTTTCCCTCTGCGGTGGCGCGTTGGGTTTGCTCATCTGTTTTCTCAACGTAAAGTGGATTCACATTTTGGGCACGAAAAGCATCCCGCGGTTGCAGGACGTGGGGATAGACGGGCGCGTGTTCCTGTTTGCGCTGTTGCTCTCCCTTCTGTCTGGGATTCTCTTCGGCCTGTCCCCAGCTTTGCGCATTTCAAGGCTGGACCTAAATTCGACTCTAAAAGATGCCGGCCGTGGCGCAGTCGGAACCAGGTCCGTCTGGGGTCGCGGCATTAGTGTTCGGGGGCTGCTCGTTGTTTCGGAGTTGGCGTTGTCCGTGGTTCTGTTGATCGGTGCGGGGCTTCTGATACGCAGTTTCGCGCGCCTGCAAGATGTGCTGCCCGGATTCAACCCACGCGGCGTCCTGACCTTTGACCTCACGTTGACCCGTCCAAAATACAGCGACGAACAGACAATCTTGAACGCTTATCGGCAGGTTTGGGAACGGCTGGAGCGTTTGCCTGGAGCGAAAGCAGCGGGCGGAGTCACATCGCTTCCCTTGAGCGAGTCGTTTGCGTGGACGCCGATCACCGTCGAAGGGCGAACGCCGCTTCCCGGCGAGAAATTTCTGAATGCGGATGAACGCTTAGTCAGCGGCCACTATTTTGAAGCGATGGGAATTCCGCTGCGCCGCGGGCGATTCTTTACCGAACAGGACGACCTGACCAAGCCAATTGTCGTCATCGTTGACGAGCACATGGCCGATGAATTGTGGCCGGGCCAGAATCCCGTCGGTAAGCGCATGCATATTGTGGAAATGGAGTCGAAGGACCCTTGGCAGACGGTGGTTGGCGTGGTCGGACGCGTGAAGCAAGACTCTCTGGATTCTGACCCGCGAATCGCTTTCTACGTGCCGCACACCCAATTTCCCACTCGCGCGATGACTGTAGCGCTCCGAAGCTCCGTCAATCCTGCCGCGATGGTGAGCGCCGTCAAAAATGAGCTGCGAAATCTCGATCCGGATCTTCCGATGTACTCTGTTCGAACGATGGAGCAGCGTGTGGACGAATCGCTGGCCCGCCGGCGTTTCTTGATGCTGCTTCTCGGAGGCTTTGCAGGCAGCGCTTTGCTGCTCGCGACGATTGGCATCTACGGCGTGATGGCGTACCTGGTGAATCAGGGAACGCGAGAAATTGGCATCCGCATCGCACTGGGCGCTTCGCAGCGCAATGTCCTTGGTCTGGTTGTCCGGCGCGGAATGGCGCTCGCCCTTTCCGGCGTGATGATTGGTTTGGCGGCAGCTTTCCTGCTCACTCGCCTGATTCGCAGCCTGCTATTCGGCGTGCAAGCCACCGACCCCATCACATTCGCTGCGATTTCAGTGCTGCTCTTCTTCATCGCGCTGCTAGCCAGTTACATTCCAGCGCGCCGCGCCGCTCGCATCGACCCCATGGTCTCCCTGCGCAGCGATTAGCGCGGCGAACTGATGACAATGCCGGGACAGCCGGAGCAGCTTCCGCCTAGCGAGTCCCGTTCCCTGGAATTGCGCACGAACAAAGGACGGTGTAATTTATCCGTCGGCCGGCCGGCACATCGAAATGCGAATCGCGGTTGCGCGCACCAGGAGGCAAGTTATGCGCCGAGTGATTTATCTAGCTCTGATTCTCGCAGTGGTGGCCGTGGCGCCTGCGCTTCGTGCCCAGGATCAGCGCGCGGAAATCCAGAAGCGCCTCACTGCCGAGTTTAAGCGCACCAAAATGACCGGCGACCATTCCGATATCGTCACCGCCGGCTCCGTGCTCGTGCTGCATAAGGACGGCCTGGTGATGGCCAGCACCGCAGCCTACGCGCCGCCCACCAACACGTACAAGAACGGCGCGATTTCCTTTGGCTTCGGCGCCACCATGGCCTGGGGCATGGCGCTCGCCCCAGCCAATCAACAAACCACCGCGATTCAGCAGCGCAAATTCGTCGCCGGCGAAAAATTTTGGGTCACGGACTGGACCATCAAGGATGACGGTGTGGTCTTTGTGTTTTTCAGCGATCCGTATAACGACGTTCGCTACTACTCCCAGCTGAAATTTCCCTTCGTCAAAGGCGCCGTTCCTCCGGCGGACGCTTTCATGAAGACCGTCGAGGAAGTCATCACCGCCGAAGGCGATACGCAAGAAGCTCCAGCCGCCGAGAACGCCGCGCCCCCAGCCGAAGCCGCCCCTCCAGCAGACGCGCCACCCGCCGCCGCTCCCAAGACCATCGCCTTGGGCCAAACCACGGACCAAGTGATCTCAATCCTCGGCCAGCCCACCAAGATTGTTAACCTGGGCGCCAAGCAAATGTATTTCTACCCCGACATGAAAGTGATCTTCACCAACGGAAAAGTCAGCGACGTGCAGTAGTCCAGCGCGTAACGCAACCGGCGTCTCCCCCACTACGGAGACCGCCCGGCTCAACAGTCACTTGATTTTGCCGGAACGAGGATTTCTTTGGCTGTGGTGGCGAGGCGTGGGACGAGCCAGCGGAATAGCAGCGTTGCAGCGATTGCTCCGGCGAGCTGAGCCGCCACGAAAAGCGGCACGTCTACCGGGCGAATTCCCGCGAACGTGTCCGAAAGTGAGCGGGCGATGGTGACCGCCGGATTTGCGAATGACGTTGAAGCCGTGAACCAGTATGCCGCAGTGATATAGGCAGCTACGGCGAACGGCACAACGGTCGCGCGATGCCGCGAGCAGCCCCAGATGACGCAGAGCAATCCGAACGTTGCGATAAATTCGCTGAATACCTGAGCCGAGCCGCTCCGCGCATGACTGGGACAGCGAAATCACGGGCAGGCCGAACATCAGGTGCGCTGCGATTGCGCCGCACACTCCTCCGATGCACTGCGCGGGCACGTAGCACGCAGCCACGCTCCACGGCACGCCGCGCTCGATGGCGTCCACGATGGTGACCGCCGGATTCAAATGCGCGCCAGAGATTGGTCCGAACGTGAGAATCAAAGCAGCCAGCGCTGCGCCGGTGGCGATGGTGTTAGCCAGAAGCGCGATCGCGACGTTGCCGCCCGCCAGACGCTCGCCCATGATCCCCGAACCAACGACAGCGGCAACCAGGAATCCGGTGCCGAAAAACTCCGAAACGATTTTGCGCGGCAGGGTGAGCGTCATTGGTGTCCGATGCGGTCGATTTCTTTTTTGATGGCGAGCGAATCGAGACTTGCGAGCGGCAGACTGAGAAATAAAGTGATTCTGCGGCCCAGTGTGATGAAGGCGTCTCGGAAAGCGCGCTCGATTTCTTCCGGCGTCCCAGTGACCGCGGCAGGGTCGGGAACTCCCCAGTGTGCCGTCATGGGCTGACCGGGCCAGATAGGGCACACTTCTTTCGCTGCGTTATCGCACACGGTGAAAACAAAATTCATTTCCGGCGCACCCGGCTTGGCAAATTCCTCCCAGCTCTTGCTGCGCGCACCTTCTGTTGGCAGATTTGCCGCGCGCAGCTGCTTCAGAGCTTCGGGACGCACGGAGCCGGAAGGCATGCTTCCGGCGCTGAAGGCGCGTGAAATTCGGACTGCGTTTACCGTTGAGGATCGCTTCGGCCATGATGGAACGCGCGGAATTGCCGGTGCAGAGGAACAGCACGTTGAAATGTTGGGGCATGAGCGTCTCCGCGTTCTAGGTGCAGCAGGCCGGGCCGCAGCACGATTTGTTTTCAGACGTTGGTTTCGTGGCGCGAATGAAAGCGCTGAAGAATTTCCCGTCTACTTGCGGCGCGAGCGTGTCCACATCGAAGCCCTGGCCGGAGAGAAATTCGCGCGCGTCTGCGACGTGATAAATACGAGTGGGCTCGACTTCGGCTTCCGCAAATCCGGCGTCCTTGAGTTTGCGCAGATAATCGGTCTCTTCGAGCGCTCCGGCGATACATCCCACCCACAGCAGAACGCTCTTGCGAATTTCGGGAAGCATTTCGCCGCGCGTCACCACGTCGGAGACGGCAAAGCGGCCGCCCGGCTTCAACACGCGAAAAGCTTCACGGAGGACCGCTTCTTTGTCGGAGGAAAGATTGATCACGCAGTTCGAGATGACCACATCAACGGAGTTGTCTGGCAGCGGAATATGTTCGATTTCACCTTTCAGAAATTCGACGTTCTCCACTCCAGCCTTTTTCTTGTTCTCGTTGGCGAGAGCCAGCATTTCATCGGTCATGTCCAGGCCGTAGGCTTTTCCGGCGGGGCCCACGCGCTTCGCGGAAAGCAGCACGTCGATGCCTCCGCCCGAGCCGAGGTCCAGCACGGTTTCACCGGCGTTCAGTTTCGCGAGCGCGGTGGGATTTCCGCAGCCGAGCGATGCCAGCATCGCTTCGGCGGGGATCTCGCCGGATTGCGCGGCATCGTAGAGATTCGAAGTTATCGGATCGACGCCGCAACCGGTTGCTGGCGCGGCGCCACAGCACGAGCTGCCGCCTGTAGTGACGCGCAGGGCGGCGCTTCCGTATTTTTCCTTCACGGCGTCTCGGATGTTTGGATCGCTCATGCTGGCTCCTATTTGCAGATTTGAATTACGTCGCGCGGCGCGACGGCCTTATTTCGCGTGCAACATTCGGCGTAGAGAAATTGCAAGACTTCCTGCAACGCTTCGGTGTTTGCGGAGTAGCGCAGGAAGGTGCTTTCGCGGCTAACCAGCACCAGGCCCTCGTTTTTCAATTTGTCCAGATGGTGGGACAGCGTGGAGTTCGGAATGTCCAGTTCGGATTGAATTTCGCCCACCACCATCCCTTCGGGATGCGCCGACAGCAGCAGCTGCATGATGCGCAGCCGCGGCTCCGTGCCCATCGCGGAAAACATATCGGCGAATTTGGCAACCTGCTCTGCGTTTCTCTTTTGCGACAGCGGCATATTTCGATAATTGCAGAAATATGGTGCGCAGGTCAACAATTAAAAATTAGAGGAGTTCGCGACGAACGCTCTGGTCGGACGTTTCGAGCCGCCAGAGGACCTGTCCGGTAACCGAGGCTCGCCGGACGCTGCACTCCGCCGCGGGTGCGACGCCGGCATGCGTGCATTTCCGGCGAGCAGGCGGAGAATCGCGCGGCGAATTTATGACAACTGCCGGTACGGCCGGAGCAGCTCCCGACTCGCCCGTCTCGCGCAGCGCGCGGAAGCCCAGATCGAACGAGTGCCAGTCCAGAGCCGCGTGCACGATCATCGCCGGGACCAGCGTCAGCCGGCGGAACGAGATCCGCGATGTCGAACAAACGTATTGTTTGGACGGCTACAGAACATAGTCCCGTCACGAAGATGAAGTGTACGCTCCGACCTGGCGACCTCGCAGGCTCTGAATCGGTGCACAGGTCTAGAACGCCAAGGCGAATGCATTCACTAAGCCGCGAACACCGAAGCTCTCGCAGATCAGCGACGGGTCAACGTCGAACGCGACAGACCGTACGGGACCAGTGTCACCGCCTCGTACGCGCAGTCCTGCGGTCCGTAGCAGGCTTGAGCGAGCGTCGCACCAATGCATCGCGCCTAGATCGGCCGAGCGAAGGCGTCGCCGGGGACGAATACCAGGTCGCCACGTCACCGCAACCAGCGCGAACAGCAACCGACGACTGGTTGTTCTCGTACTGTGCCTTGTACTGGATGTTCTCCGCGTTTTACAGAACGCGAAATGGACTCCGGTCCTGCCCACAGAGTTGATTGCAATCCGCCCTCACGAGCTAACGACGGAATTATTCGTCCTTGAGCTGTGTCAGCGAGAAGCCGAAGCGCTCGATAAAGACTGGATTTCCCACTCCCATTTGCGCCAGTGATTACGTTGAGCCGTCGTAAGAGGATAACTAGCATACGCAACGAACGATAGTCTGAGATCGCGAGCGTCGTAATCACGTGATCATTTCAGTCCAACAAGGACCGGCCGAGGATGAATCTGGTGCGACTCCTGATCAGCACGCGTACACCGGCACTTGGAGATTGAGACGAAACCTGCCCGGCAACGCGGCGCCAGGCACGGCACGCCTTCGCGGGTGCGACGCCGGCAGGGTGCATTTCAGCGAAAGTGTGTGACGGCGGATTTACAGTGCTTCGTGGCGCGGGTTGGGTGGTTCGGGCGTTTCGCGAGTGGAGACCTGCGTAAATCCCGCCACGTTTCCGGCGCCCGCGACGTTCGTCGCGCGTTCGCGCAGCATCTGCGCCAGCCCATCGAAAACTTTCGAGCAGGATTCGCGCAGCGCCTGGTCCGCCGAACGCAGCAGCGTTTCAATTCCATTCTGTCCGTGCTCGTTCAGCCGCCGCACCGAGGCCATCACCCAGGAATCGGCCGTGGTCTGCAAGCGATCCTGAAACTTTCCGGCGGATTCGCCGCTAAGGCGCTCCAGATGCGCGGCCCATTCGTTCTGGTGCGCGTCGCGCTCGCCGCGAAAACCCTCCAGCGCCGACGCAAACTCCGCGCCCAGCGCCGCGCGCCCTTCACCGACGCTCGTGTCCCACTGCGCGGCCATCTGTGCGCGAAACCGCTCGACGGACGCAAAGGCGTGCAGCTCCAGCTGGTGCAGCAGTCCTTGCGTCGCGCCGTCAAATTCCTCCGCGCGCTCGCGCCGCGTGGTCGCGGTGGTCGCTGCAAACTGCGTGGTCTCGCGTTCCGCTACCTCGTGCAGTAACTCTCCGAAGGAAGCCGCTGCAGCTTCCGCCGCGCGGTCCAGTTCCGTGCGCGCGCGGCCGGTCACTTCGCCGGCGACGCTCTCCACCTCTGCGCGAATTTGCCCCAAATGCGCCGTGGACTGCGCCGCGAGCTGCGCTTCGAATTTTTGCGACGCTTCCGCGCTTTTCTGCCCCAGCCCCGCCTCGGCCGTCACGAAGGACTGCTCCACCAGCGCCTGCAGACGCGCCCGCGCCTCCTGCTGCAGCCATTCCGAAGTGTGCCCGATGGACTCCGCCGCCGCGTGCGACGCGCGCACTCCACTCGCTTCCAATTCCTCCGCCCACTTAACCAGCGCGACCTTGCGCGCCGCTTCGAATTCAGCGTGCAAGCCTGCCAGCGTCCCAGCCACGTGCGCGGCAATTTCGCGCTGATTATTTTCAGAAACCTGGCGCAGCCGTTCGCGGTGCAGCCGCAAACTATCTTCCAGCTGCACTTCGCGCGCCGCCAGTTCGTGCAACAGCGCGGGAACCCGCTCCAGATGTGGCGCAAGCTTCGCCTCGGCCTCGGCCACGGCGCGCTCCTGGAACTGGTGGCTCAGCGAATCCAGCACCGGAACCACCCGCCGCGAAATGTCCGCCGCCAGATTTTCCATGCGCCGATTCATTTCCGCCGTCTGCGCGTCCAGAATTCTTTCCAGCCGCCGGTGCAGCTCGTTCACCGTGTCGTGACTCGCGGCTTCCAGCTGCGCCGAAAATTCCTCCGTCCGGCTGGCCACTTGTTTCACTTCCGCCAGCGAACTTCTGGCCTTCAGCACTTCCTGCTCGAGCGCGGACTGAATTCCCGAAAATGTCTCGCGCGCCTCGGCGGCGGCTTGCGCGAACGGCTGGCCCAGTTCGCCGAGCCGCTCCGTCATTTTCTGCTCGGCGTTGCGCAGCGCTTCCTGCGAACGCTCCGAAAGTTGCTCCACCATCCGCTGCAAATTATTATCCAGCGACGATTGCAACAGCTCGTTCCATTGCCCCTGCGCCACCGTCATTTCCGATTCCAGGCGCTGCCGCCACTCGGCCGCCGCGCTTTCGCGCCCCGCGATTTCTTCCTTCGACGGCTCCGGCGATCTCGTCGTGCGCGCCGCATCAGCTGCTTCGAATTGCAGCAGCGCTCGCGCCACTCGGCTGTTAGCTTCCTCGGCGTTGCTGCTTTCCGCCCGCAGCGCTTCGGACTGCCGCGCAATCTCCCCCAGCAATTCGCGCGCATGCCCGAATTTTTCTTCGAATCCGGAATGTAGCGCGCCTAACGCTTCCTGCTTCTTCGCCGCCACCTGCGCGAAAAATTCCTCCCGCGCGCTGGCTTGCATCTTTTCGATCTCGCTCTTCCAATTCGAAAAAAGCGCCTCGGCGCTGGCCTTGCGCTCGCTCGCGGTTGCCGCTGCGGTCTGCAGCACTTCCTCGCGAGCCTGCTCGGCCGCGCTCAGCACCGCGTCCTTGGCTTGGCGGTCCAGTTCCGCGCGTAATTCCCGCAGCAGTGGATTATCAGCCGCCGGCGCGCTCTCGGCCTGCTGCGACGTTTCCTGCGCCGCCTCCCGCGCGAATTCCCCCGCCGCGTGAAGTTCTCGTGACTCATTTCTTGCTTCCGGTTTGTTGTGATCCATAAAATTCCTGAGGTTCCCCGCGGCGCTATCCGTCTCCGCCCGTTCGCTGAATCGTGGAATAGATCTGGCAAGTACCGCCGTGGATTCAGGCGCCTGCACCGCTGCCCCGGTCCAATCCGCGCCGCCGTGCCCCCAGATGTTCGCTGGGCTTTCCAATTCCACGGCGATCTGAAAAAAATCGCGAATCGAATGGGGGCGCTGCACCCACGCCACCCGCGCACGCAGCGCGCTTCGCGAGTTTCCAGGCGCGACTCCTTGTGCCACTCCCTGAGCCACACTCTGCGGAATTTCCAGCGTTACCCACGTATTGCGCGGCAGATGATGCTTGGAGGTATAGCGGCATCCGTGCAGATTGAACGCCAGTGTAGTCGTGCGTTCTTCAAACGGTTGGCCCAGCAAATCAATCCCGCGCACCACCAGCGGCACGGATTCCGGAACTCGTTCGCTGCGGCGGCGTTCTGTGCTGGGCTGGTTCAAATCCACTTCTCCACCGGGTTCCCTTGAGGACTTCCTCGCTGCGTCGCGCGTCGCGCAACGCATCACGCATTTCGCAAAACGATGAGCGCAAGAATAGCACTCCTCGCAAGGCGAATCGAGAGAAGAAAGCGCGTCAAATTTGAAATTGAAGGGAAGGGAAATCATGCGCGGCGGCTGCCCATGCGCACAGCCGCCGACTTGCCAGAAAGTGGTCTACTTTTTCTTCTTTTTGCCCACGGACGTGTCCTGCCCGCCGCTCATCGCGTTCAGCCCGTCCAGCGCGTCCTTGCACAGCTTCCCCGTGGCGTTGTCCGCGCCCGCATCAATACACTTCTGGTACGCCTCTCCCGTTCCCGGCGGAATGATGTAAGTCATCTTGTCGCCTTCCTGCTTGGTATCGATCGTCGCGGTCAACGCGCTTCCCAGCATGTACCACGTCATCTGATCTTTAGGATCCGCTTGCGCCGCTTTCTGCAATGGCGCCACTGCCTCCTTCATTCGTCCCTTGTTGCTCAGCACGATCCCCAGGTTTTTCCAGCAGGTCGCACCTGCCACGGGATCGAGCGCGATTGCTTTGTCGCAGCTCGCGCTGGCTTCCGTGAACTTGGCCTCGGCATCTTTCGGATCCGTGGACGCCGCGCCCGCATTGGCCAGGTTCGTCGCCAGACCCGTGTAAAGCGCCGCGCTCGGTTTCGCATCAATCGCCTTCTGAAACGCGTCCGCTGCATCCGCGTATTTGCCGGCGCATTCGTTCGCGGTTCCCAGGTTGCCCAGAATCATTGACTTGTTGTTGACCTCTTTCTCTCCCAAGCCCTGCACCGCCTGCGAGAATTCGGTCACCGCCGTCGTGCAATCCGCGGTTCGCTGCGCTTGCAAAGATGCTTTCTGGTCCGCCGGCGCCGCCTTGATTTGCGCCCGCAGATCGTTGCCCGCGTTCAGCGCCGCCACTCCCGCGTCGAAATGCGCTTTCATGTTCTTGAATTTATCTTCGGATTCTTCCTTCTTCTTGGCTTCTTCCGGGTGCGCCGCCGCCGTCGCCGCCGCCACTTGCTTCAGATCCAGCTTGTAATTATTTTCTTGCCCGTCGTTCACTTGAAATTTTTCGGAATAATTCACGCTGACCAACGTAATCACATAGACTCCACTGCGCATCCCCAATTGCACGAATTTCCCGTTCTTGTCCGTCTTCACGTTGAAGGTCTGGCCCGTCTCGGGAAGTTTGATGGTCACCGCCTGGTCTGCGAAGGGCTTTCCGTCCTTGTCCAGAACTTCGCCGTTCAGTCTGCCTGTGCCTTGGGCCATCGCCGTCGCCGCCAGTAGCGCCACCAGCACCCAGGCTCCCAGGATGGAAATCACTTTTCTCATGTGCGTAGCTCCTCCGCCAGTGAATTGCTGCTGCCTAATGATTGCCTAATGATTGTTCGATAAGCGCGCTTCCCGCGAACGCGCAGACCGTTGCTCCGGGCAAAATCGGGCCGGGCGCAAGCGGCCACTATCGCATATTCCGTTCAGGGATTTTACAATTTTTCCGCGGCGGTCTGCGACTTTACAAATTTTTCAGCTGCCGGTCCCGCTGTTCGCCGAACCCCCCGGCCCGGGACTCTGCGCCGCCCTCGCTCGCCGCGTGGTGTAAATCACCACCCCCACGCCGACCGCGAGCTCCAGGCAACCGCCTACCACCGCCGTGTGCCAGCCCCATCCCAGCGTCAGCCAGAAAATGGAAACCAGGAATGCGGGAATCGCGATGATCAAAAATCCTCGGTTCATGTTTCGCTGCGTTCCTCGCCGCGCATCCGCCGTTCGCGCCGTCCTTCAGCGCCCGTTACGCGCCGTATCCTCGTTCGACAATCGTTGCTGGCGTTCTAGCCACTAGCCACTCGTCACTAGCCACTGCTTTTTTCCCCAACCGACTCATCCCGCGCTATGCCCTCTATGGCCGGTACGTCGCCGCCGTCACATCCGACTCCCACACCGTGATACTCGAAATCGCCGCGCCATTCGCCGTCGCGCGCATCTGCTTCGCGGTCTCCTCGTAAATATGCCGCGCGATATTTTCCGCCGAAGGATTCAGCTCATCAAACGGCTTCAGCTCGTTCAGATATTTATGGTCCAGCGAACGAATCACGCCCTGAATCACCTGCTTCAAGTGCACGAAATCGTACAGCAGCCCCGTAGCGTCCAGTTCCGCGCCCGCCAGCGTCACGCGCACCTTGTAATTGTGCCCGTGCAAATCCTCGCATTTTCCCTTGTAGTTGCGCAGATTGTGCGCCGCGGCAAAGCTCTCGTCCACACTCACTTCGTACATCGCCCTTCCTTAGTCCGGATGGTTTTCCATGAATCGCGCGACCTCCGCGATATCCTGCGTGGTTGTGTAATCAGGCAGGGATTCCAGAAAAATTCTACCATACTGCATTCGCGAGATGCGGTTATCCAGAATCGCCAGAATCCCGCGGTCCGTTTTCGAGCGGATCAATCTCCCAAATCCCTGCTTCAGCGCCAGCACCGCTTCCGGCACCTGATACTCCGCGAACGGATTGCGCCCATCTTCCTGCAACGCCCGCACGCGCGCCGCTACGATGGGATCACTGGGCACCGCGAATGGCAATTTATCAATAATCACGCAGGAAAGCTGCGTGCCCGGCACGTCCACGCCCTGCCAGAAACTCGCCGTCGCAAACAGCACGGCATTGGGCGTGTTGCGAAAGCGCTCCAGCAGAATTGATTTCGGCGCCGTGCCCTGCAGCAGCATCGGAAACGGCAAGCGCCCCGACACCAGTTCGTGCACGCCGCGCATCTGCGCATAACTTGTAAAAAGACAGAACGCCCGGCCCTTGGAAATTTCCAGCAGCTTGGTGATCTCCTGCGCCGCGCGCCGTGAAAACGATTCGTGCCGCACGTCCGGCATGTCCGACGGAATGTACAGCAGCGCCTGCTCGTGAAAATCGAATTCCTGCGGCAGCACTTTTTCCTTCGCCGGCTGCAATCCCAGCCGCTGTTTCAGAAAATCGAAACGCCCGCCCACCGCCAGCGTCGCGGAAGTCAGCACCACTGTGTCGAACTGCTCGAAGAGTTTTTCGCGCAGCAGTTCGCTCACGTCAATCGGCGTCGCCGTCAGCACGATGCCTTTGCCGCGCCGCTCGTACCAATAGACGTAGCTTTTTTCCTCGCTCTCCAGCAGGAATTCGAATTCGCGCCGCAAATCCGCGCCGCGCCGCGCCAGCGTCACTACTTCCTCCGGCTTGGGATTCAGCGCCGAAAGCTCCGTCTCGATGCGCTTCACTGCGGCGGACAAATCCTCAAACGCCTCGTGATTCTGCTCCAGAAACGATTTGCGTTCCGCCGGGCCAAACGGGTAGCGCCCTTCGCGCTCCGGAAAATGCTCAAAAAATGTCCGCGCCCGCTCGCGCACGCGCAGCAGATGCTTGCGCAGCGGCGACGCTTCAATTTTCAGCAGCCGCAGCATCGCTTCGGTATCGCGCACCAGCTCTTCGAATTGATAGCTCGATACCCGCCGCCCGAAATAATCGCTGGCCACATCCTCAATCTCGTGCGCCTCATCAAAAACCACCGCGGAATATTCCGGCAGGATCGACCCGAAATCATCCTGGCGAATCGCCAGGTCCGCGAAAAACAAATGATGGTTCACGATGATCAGGTCCGCTTCCTGCGCACGCTGTTTCATCGCCGTCAGGAAGCAGCGCTGGAATTCCGGGCACTTCTGTCCCGTGCAAAGGTCGCTGCGCGCGTCAATGCGATGCCACAATTCCGCGTCGTCCGGCAAAAAGGTCAGCTCCGACCGGTCGCCTGTCTCCGTCAGCTTTTCCCAGTCGCGTATCTGCGCGAACCAGTCCACTTCGTCGATGCCTTTCAGCAGCGCTTGCCCCTCGAACTGGTGAACCTTCTGCCTGCACAGAAAATTGTTGCGGCCCTTCATCAGCGCCGCCTTCAGGTTCGGTGCAAAATGTTTCTGCAGGAACGGCACATCCTTATTGAACAATTGTTCCTGCAGGGATTTCGTGGCTGTCGAAATCACCACCCGCCGCCCGCTGCGTATCGCCGGAATCAGATATGCCAGAGTCTTGCCCGTGCCGGTCCCTGCCTCGATGATCGCGTGCTGATGCTTCTGAAAAGCCTCATCCACAATTTCCGCCATCGCCAGTTGCGACGAGCGAAATTCGTATCCCGGGTGGCGCCTTTCCAGCAAGCCGCCAGTCCCAAAGATTCCCTCGATCGTCACTTCCTCGGATTTTGTCGCAGCAGCAGCTTTTTTCGGCATTGGGCGTAGTGGCACAACCAGGAATGGCTGCGCGCTCTGAACCTTAAGATATTACACGCAAGTCAGTCAGCGCGCTGCGCGATCGAAGCTTGGCGGCCATCCGCCTTTTAGGCGGGCGTCTTTGCCTCGCCCTCTCCTTACCCGATCCGCCCCGCGTCCACCGCGTGGCATCGCGTCCGGGCACGGTTGTTGATTTCGCATTTTCGCTTTGCCATTTTCGCCTTTACCTTTATTAGGGTTCATCTGCTTTCATCAGTGGTGATTTTGACATGCCCCTGCAACACCCATTCCGTATCGCGATCACCATGTCACGATCAGCACCAGCGCCGTAGGCGCGGCATAAGTTAGCCCACTGCGGAAGCGGTGGGAAAAATCGCAAAAAGAACCCCGAGCGCCGTAGGTGCGACACAGCCGTTGATGGTCCGCGTCGCCTCCCAAACCTGAGCGTCCAGCTCTAGCTGGCCGCAATTGCTTTTCCCCTTGAAGTTGTGAATCCACCGCTAAGTACTATACTGCTACGTCATATTTTAAGACCGAGGCGCTCAGGTGAAAACCCTCTTGCTCGCGCTGGGCCGGACGAAGTCCGCGATCGTATTACCCTTGCTCCTGGTTTGCAGCTCCTGCGCGTCAACGCAGCAACCAACTACCGCGCCTGTCGCTGCCAATCAAACGAAGAATACCGCCCGGATCTATCTGGATTTGAGCGGAGACCCGAATTTGGTTCACCGGTTCCGGACGTACTTGGAGTTCGATTTTGACGATGCAGGCCTCAAAATCGTCAGTACAGAAATCCTGGCCGACGCCGTTGTGCGCGCTAAATTCGACAGCGCAAGCCAACAGGTCGAGATACCCACGGGCGTGGTCCGGATGCGCATTTCTTCGAATGGCAAGCAAGAACAATTGATCTCCTGCGCGAGTACCAGCTCGGATGCGAACGGCGAGGTATTCCCAAAGGCGGCAAGTTCAGCTGCCGTGGACCTCAGGAAGAAGTACCCCGCCGCGCAGACCGTGAGACTCGACTCCTCGGGCGATATGTCCCAATCAACCGTATTCAGCGATGAATTGCCGGGCGCGCTGAAATCCTCCGGCTTCAAAATCATTGGATCAGATCCTGCCGATATTATTCTGCGGATCGACCTTCAACGGCGAAAAGCACTCGTCGCAGAGAACCTCTTGAAGTACGACATTTCCGTGTCGTTTGACGGTGAATCGATTCCATCCACGTCGAATGGATCCGGTGTGCGTTCCGCAACGCTGGTTGGTGATTTGCCGGAAAATTGCCCCTCTGGATTGGGCGATTTAGACTGGCTTGCGGGAGAGGACCCGCTCTTCAGACAGGCGCGTGTCCTCGCGAGAAACATCCAGAAGCAAATTATGAAGCCAGGGGCCTCCAACTAAACTGCCAGGGCTCGCGATGGGGCAGCAGCCACGCACACGCCGCGCTCCGGGGGATCGACCGACCGATGTTCTGCTTCAAGAAACCCGATCCAGAGAGCATCCGCGAATTCCTCTCCGCACAGAAACAACAGAAGTTTTCTTACGCGCACGTTGGCGCATCACGAACTGAACCCCCCAGCGGCTACATCCTCGACCACAAACGAATTCAATTGGGTGAAGGCCGTATCGCGTTCGAACGTGCCAAGGATGCCATCAAGCAATGGAAGATGTTCGATATGACGTGGCTCGAATTGTTCTGGCCGGACACTGTTATCGAAGCAGGCTCAACGGTTGCCCTCGTCGTCTCTCATCTTGGCTTTTGGTCCCTGAACGCCGCGCGAATCGTTTATACGGTCGAAGAAGAGCGCGGCACGCTGGAGAGATACGGATTCGCCTACGGCACCTTGCCCGACCACGCGGAAATGGGTGAAGAACGCTTCACCGTGGAATTTCACCCTGGCGATCAAAGCGTCTGGTACGACATCTACGCCTTCTCCCGCCCGCGCCCCTTGGCGCGCCTGGCATTCCCATATACGCGCTCTTTGCAGAAACGGTTCGCATCCGATTCGCAAAAGGCGATGCTGAAAACGGTTCGCGGCGCATCTTCAGCGAGCGATTGATTTTCAGACCCCAAACCTTACGGCCTCCCGAATCAGTATTCCGGCAAAAACCTGTACCTCAGTCCAGCCCTTGCAAGAAAGTACAGTTCACAAATAATTTTGGCGATTTACACGGTCTGTACCAGTTCTGTACTAACGCACAACTGTTTCGCCGCCGCCTTCCTGCTACTCTCCGACGGAAACCAAAAAATGAAAACGCACCACAAATCGCTCGGCGCCGTCTGCCACCCCGCACACCTGGGCCCAGCCACCGCCGGCCGGCCGCGCCGCTCACCAATCACGCGATTTCTAATCGATACTTTTTGCTCCTATGAATTATTAGAAACGTCCGTAAATGACTGTAAACAAACAACAGCACCCCGTTCTAATCGATACTTTTTGCCCGTTTCACGATGTCCTTCGTCCAACGTCACCTGCCTGGATCCAATCAAATTTCTCGGCCTCGGCCACCACGAGCCCCGGCTCGCCGTTCGTGGCGCCGCGGCATTGCGTGACAGCGTTACGTGATAAGGTAGGAGCCTCGCACGCGCGCTGTGCAAACCCATATGACCTCTAAATTGCCATCCATCGTCATCGTCGGCCGCCCCAACGTGGGCAAGTCCACGCTATTCAATCGCCTTACCGGCACGCGCCGCTCCATCGTCACCAACGAGCCCGGCATCACCCGCGACCGTATCTACGGCACCGCCAACTGGGAAGGCCGCAGCTTCGAAGTGGTGGACACCGGCGGCATCGTCCCCGAGGACAAAGCCGGCATCCCCGGCGAAATCCTGCGCCAGGCCAGCGTGGCCATCAAGAACGCGACGCGCGTCGTCCAGATTGTTGACGGCCGCACCGGACCCACGCCGCTCGATCAGGAACTCGCGCAACTGCTCCGCCGCGCCGGCAAGCCGCCTATTCTCGCCGTCAATAAAGTGGACACGCCGCAACAAGCCGTGGAATTTTCCGCGCCCTTCTACGAATTAGGCGACGAAGTTTTCCCCATTTCCGCCGAACACGGTTTCGGCGTGGACGTGCTGCTCGACGCCGTCACCGAGGAAATTCCCAAGGGCGAGCCGGAACCCGAAACCCCGTACGTCAACATCGCCATCATCGGCCGGCCCAACGTCGGAAAATCCACGCTGCTGAATCAGCTCGTCGGCGCGGAACGCTCCATCGTTTCCGCCGAGCCTGGCACCACGCGCGACGCCGTGGACACCGTTGTCGAGCGCAACGGCAAGGCTTATCGCTTCCTCGATACCGCCGGAATTCGCCGCAAAGGCAAAACCAAGCTCATCGCCGAAAAACTGAGCGTCATCATGGCCCGCCAGCACCTCGAGCGCGCGGACATCGCTCTGCTCGTCGCCGATTCAGCCCAGGGCATCACTTCGCACGACGCCACCATCGCCAGCTACGCCGAACAGTCCGGCCGCTCGGTAATCATCGTCATGAACAAATGGGACCTCGCGCTGGAAGCCGCGCAGGGTAAGTCGTCGGAGGAAAAAAAACGCGGCGGCAAATTCGTGGCCTTCAACGCCAACAAATTGGTGCAGGATTACGAGCCGCTGGTTCGCGCCCGCCTGAAATTTCTCTCCTACGCGCCCGTGGTTTTTCTTTCAGCCAAGACCGGCGAAAATATGGACCGCCTCTACAACCTGATTGATAAGGTCGTGGAAGCCCGCCGCAAACGCATTTCCACCGGCGAGCTGAATCGCTGGGTCGCCAAAGTGGATCTTACGCGCGGCACTTCGCCCGCCAGCCGCGAAGTGAAGATTTTTTACATCACTCAGGCGAGCGTTTCTCCGCCCACATTCGTGCTGTTCACCAACCAGCTCAAGCCCCTGCATTTCAGTTACCAGCGCTTCCTGGAAAATGAATTGCGCAAGGAATTCGGCTTCCTCGGCACGCCCATACGCTTCACCCAGCGCCTGAAAAAACGCGGCTCGCGCCACCGCGAACGCAAGGACCCGCGCAAATCATGACCGTCTCGGCGGCAAGGTACCCGTACGATGGGTTGCGGTATTCGTCACAGTCTCGTGACACTCCGGTAACTACCGCGTGACACGCCTGGACTAAATTGCGCTCGGCGATGTCCTCAACTTCGTGCTATAGGATTCGGATTCGTCACTTCACCTTTAACTGTTATCGCCGAAATCACGGCTTGATTGCCGTTTATGTACAAAAGATTGCATGCGCATAATACTCCCCCGTCCTAGTACTGCCGCCGTGTTTTGTTGGATAACTGTAGTGGCGACAGCGAAATCAGGGTCTTCATCGGATTTTCCGGGGCCAACTTGTAATTGGTTCAAAGATTGCATAGATGACTCGATAGAAGCATCCGACTTCAGATCTCGGTCTGGGCGGACAATGCGCAGCAGTAGCATTTAGCTCGTGAACTCTCTCCGGTGTTCGCGGTTCTAACGGCCCCCGAAAGTGTTGCTTGTATTCCGGAACCCACGCTGTTTCGCAGTTTATGTCGTTTATCCAATGGAGGACCAAATGTACCGAATCATTTCTCGAATGCTCCTCGCGGTTTTTGCCTTCGGGCTTCTTTCCGCGGCGGCATTCGCGGATTCCGAGGCGGTGGGCACTCTGTCGTTCGACCCCACAGACTCGACATTGACCGTCGGCGAGTTCGATATCTTGAACGGGACTGGCGCTGGCCTGCCCGTAACGACTCCGCTCACGTTTTCGGGCATCAGCTTGCTGCTCACGTTTGAAGGTGGTGGCACGGAGACGCTGGACAGTACGCATTTCACTTCGGACGGTTTCGGCGGATTCACCGGAAACGACTCTTTCGGCGGTTCCTCGCTGATCACCAGCGCAGTTCTCTCGGGATTGGTCAGTCCAGTTACCGTGACGCTGCTGGACGGATCAACCGTCACCCTGGCCGGAACAATCACTGCCACGCTGACGGATCCCAGCGGAGGGCCGCTAACCGTGTTTGACGCAGCGGAGATAGACGCACCAACAGGCACCAGTGGGCCTCCCACTGTTCCGGAACCAGGCAGCTCGCTTCTCCTGGGTGTCGGACTGGCGGGGATTGCATTGGCTCGACGACTTAGCTAGGCCAATCCGTATTTAGGGTTGCAAGCCTATCTGGGACGTTTCGTTGCGAGCACGGCTTGATCGTCGCTGGCTGTGCGTTGCTGCGGTCCGACAACTCTTTATGGGTGCGGTTCTTTTCCCCTGCTTTGGAGCTGGAAACCCGATCGGCCGGCCGCGTCCGTGGGAATTCCAGCGGGGGAACTCCACCCAAACATTTCCGAGGCCAGAGTCCGTGCGTTTGGCCCATCCTGCCGCAAAAAACTCTTGGGCGTGACTTAAGGAGGTAGTTAGATGAGCGTGAATGCTTCACACGTTTCCAGAATTTCTGCCGTATCCCGCGTCGTGGTTCTTCTTCTTGGCGTGTTTCTGATCCCGGCCGCACTCCAGGCACAGGTAACGCTGTTTACGGCCGCTTCCCCTGCAACCGCCGTTGCAGGTAGCGGTGTCGCACACGTTTCTGGTACGGGATTTCCCTCGCCGACACCGGGCGCCGGTAGCGTGACTGTTTCCTTCGGGACCAGTTGTCTTTCGCCGCTGCCTTCTGCTACCACCGGTGCGTTGCACGTCAGCGCGGCTGGCGCTTTCGATCTCGTTTATTTTGACGTCCCGGGCACCCTGGCGGCGGGCACCTACTCGGTATGGGTCACGGGCACAGGCGCGCAACCCTTCACGAGTTCCACTTGCTCTGCAATGATCGTTTCGAACAGCACCAAGAAGCTCGCTTCTTGCATTCCCAGCAGCTCTCTTGCCGTGTCCTTGGGATCGCAAGTTGTGGCGTATGCGCCCAACGGGTATTGGGAAGGTGGCTCGACGGGTATTCAATACGTTCCACTGGAGGGCGGCGGTTCGCCAGCGACAATCGCGACGCCAAACGTCACGAATTCTTGCGCGACGAACTCGGTCACCGGCCAGACCGTCTGCGTTGCAAATAATACGGATGTTTATCTGATCACCGGATCAACCCTGAACACCACCTTAACCAGCGGCGCCAATACGTTTGCTTCGTTTTCCGGCGGCTCGTGTAAGAACTGCGGCGTTACGATCAACGCAGCCACCAACACAGCCGCGATCGCGGGTGGTTTTACAGGAGCCTCGGGTGACGGCGTGCAGTTCCTGAACCTGGCCAACAATACCTTCGCCACTCCCTTCCCGACGGTTAGAACCGTTTCGGAAGACATTTCGATTGACGCCAGCCGGAACCTCATTCTTTCGCCCGACGAAGAAGGGTACTACGATCTGTATCAAGTAGCGCCCATCACCAACAACATAACCGAATTCAGCAACGGTGTGTTCGCGGGAGAATTTGATTCCGCGGCGGAAGACTGCACCACCGGCATCGCGCTGGCCTCGATTGAATTCACGAACAATCTCTATATTACTGATCTTACCCAGGCGTCGTTTACCGCCGGTTCACCAGGCACTTGGACTGCCCCACAGAGAGTGATCACGTTGAACACTCCCTACGGGTTCTCGGCGGGGACCTGCGGCATTTCGGTCGCCCCCGGATCAACGCACCTTGGCGTCGTGACGGGCGAGTTCGGTGGTAGCTCTTTCGCTGCCTTCGCGCTGCCAGCAACCTCCGGTAGTGGCACGCCGAACCTCGTGGACTATGCCAACGCGCTCCTTCCGAACACCCCGGATGGGAACTCCTTCAGTTCCGGATTTGACCCGCACACCATCACTGCGTATACCAGCCCGAATAACAATAAGGCGTACGCGGTGGTTGCGGATTTCCGTCTCGGCTCTCCGAGCTATCTGGCTGTGATTGATCTCGCAGCTTTACTCGCCGCGCCGCGATCCGGTGCAAATGTGGTTGACCCGACCTATGACTTAGTCGCCCACGGCGTCGTGAGGTATGTCGCGACACACTAACCAACGAGCGGTGTAACTCGCCTCTCGGTTATAAGCATTCGCCCGGTGGCGGGGAGAATCACAAATTTCTCCTCGCCCCTTGGCATTTCCTCTTTCCCCACACATCCCCATCCCGATTTCATCGAATCCATCAAACTGAGTATCTGTTCTCTCGCAGGGGTTGACACGGCGGGAAATCGGCCTACGATACAAATTGAGATGGCTAGCGCTGCCCCAGCACCGGACGCCGTACCCATGGACGACACGCAAGAGAAGAGTCTATTCCGTATCGGTGAAGTCAGCCGCTTGACGGCCACCAAGGCCTTTGTCCTGCGCTATTGGGAAACCGAATTTCCCATGTTGCAGCCGGTGAAAAGTCCCAGCGGACATCGCCTCTACCGGCGCGAAGATATCGAAACGGTTTTCGAGATCAAGCGCCTGCTCTATGAAGAGGGTTTCACCATCGCCGGCGCGCGCAAACATTTTGAAGAGCGCGGCCACGAACCTGGCGGCGATGCGAGCAGCAGCGCCGCAGCTGCTGGCAATGGCGGCGTCGAACGCTCCGCCGCGCACGCTCATGCTTCGGCATCGCGCCGCGAAGCTCCCACGCAGCGACAGCGCAAATTCCTGCTCGATTTACACGAAGAACTGCTCGCCGTCTTGACCCTTCTCGAACGCGAGTGATACGCTACAAACGGTGCAAGCGGTCGGGACGTAGCGCAGCCTGGTAGCGCGCACGCTTGGGGTGCGTGAGGTCGCTGGTTCAAATCCAGTCGTCCCGACCATCTTCCTCTCCGCGGTTTAATCGCGACACATTTCTCGAAAGGCGTTACATCCGCAGCGATTTCTGATGCCACATATCCTGATCACCAACGATGACGGTATTCACGCTCCCGGCCTGCGCGCGCTGGTGGACGCGCTGAAGGACGACGCGCACGCTCACCGTCGTTGCGCCTTCGCGCGAGCGCAGCGCCGCCGCGCAATCGCTCACGCTGCGCCAGCCGATCTATATGGACCAACTCGCGGCCAACGAATATTCCATCGAAGGCACGCCCGCGGACGCCGTGATTCTGGCCTTCAACGCCATCCTCAAGGAGAAGCCGGACCTGGTCGTCTCCGGAATCAATCGTGGCGGAAACATGGGCGAGAACATCTATTACTCCGGCACAGTGGGCGCCGCCATGGAGGGAGCCATCAATCGCGTTCCGGCCATCGCGATATCAGTGGCCTATCGCGGCAAGGAGTTCGACTTCAAGCCCGCCGCGCAGTTCGCGCGCATCTTGATTCCGCTGATGCTTACCGAAGGCCTGCCCCCGGGAATCCTGCTGAACGTGAACGTGCCGCAAGCCTGGAACGGCTCGGTGCGTTTCACGCGCCAGTCTTCGAAGATCACCCGCAACCTGCTGCAGCCCGGCACCGACCCGCGCGGCCGCAAGTATTTCTGGCTGCACGAACAGCAACGCATCGAAGACATAGAGCCGGACACCGACCTCGCCGCCATCCGCGACGGAGC
This sequence comes from uncultured Acidobacteriota bacterium, assembly GCA_963742475.1. Lineage (GTDB taxonomy): Bacteria > Acidobacteriota > Terriglobia > Acidiferrales > UBA7541 > Palsa-295. The sequence goes on from CAVULY010000003.1 coordinate 90,701, forward strand.
GATCTCCATCACGCCCCTGGAACTCGATCACACCCACGGCGCATCGCTCGAACACCTATCGCATTGGACCAAGCTGCTGGAATCCGTCGTCAGACCCTAAGCGCAGGGCCGCGGAAGTTTCTCGCTCGACTCAGAGTCAAATAACCACTGAAGTTTTCAGGACGCGCACGCCGTCGTCGCTAGCTGCGTTCGTCACGTGTGGTAGCCTTGCACGCGAAGAGGAAACCGCAAAGTGAAGAACGCGCCGAAATTTGTGTTCATGGCACTAATCGCGATGATGGCAGTGATGTTCTTTCGGTCGAGCCTCGTCGCTGCACGCTGCGGAACCGCAACACTTCAAACACAAGCTATTCAAGGCGGCGTGATCGTCCGCGGCGTCATCACCGACGTCAATGATGCCAGGATCGTCGACGCGTCGCTGCGATTCGCTCGCGATGGCGTCACACTCAAAACAAAAACCAACCGTGACGGCTCTTACGAAATCAGGTTGGGGCCGGGTTCGTACGATATCGAAATCGACGCAAACGGCTTCCGACGGATTCACAAAAAACAATTCGAGGTCCGATCAGGGCCGGCGATAGAACTCAATCTCAAAATGGTCGTCGCCGTATTCATCGACCCAATAACTGTGGAGTCGGATCTCCCCGAACCAACGGCACCTCGAATCGCAACGAAATTATCCGATCCATCTGTGGACTCGAACCAAGAATCTACTTATCCGCCGCAGTACGCTTCCATAAAAACGGTTCAAGCGTGGATACCGATGAAAGATGGTGTGCGGCTTGCCGTTAACCTTTATATGCCGGAGGGTCCGCTCGCTGCCAGCGCATCAGGGCGAGAAATTTCCTGCGATCCTGGAATACTTGCCGTACCGCAAAGACGATTGGACGCTGGCGCGCGACTGGGACCTACATTCTTATTTTGTGCGTCGCGGCTACGTCACCGCGCGCGTGGATATTCGCGGCACCGGCGCGAGCGAAGGAAATCCGCCTGACCGCGAATACTCCGATCAGGAGCAGCAAGATGGCCTGGAAGTGATCGCGTGGCTTGCGAAACAGCCGTGGTCGAACGGCAACGTGGGCATGACGGGAATTTCCTGGGGCGGTTTCAATTCCATCCAGATCGCGCGGCTGCATCCGCCCGCGCTGAAAGCCATCATCGCGATGTGCGCCACCGAGGAATTATTTCACGACGACATCCATTACATTGACGACCTCATGCACCTGGACGAATTCGAGCTGGGCATGGACCTGCAACTCGGCCTGACGCGCGCGCCGGATTTTCCCACCGACGAAAAATCGCTCGCCGCGCGTTTCGACGCCAAGCCGTGGGCTTTTCTCTACCTGCATCATCAGCGCGACAGCGAATTCTGGCGCCGCGCCTCCGTCGCGCCGGATCATTACGACGAATACAAAGTTCCGTCCTTCATGATCGGCGGATTTCTCGACGGCTATCGCGACAGCATCCCGCGCTTCTTCGAGCACTCGAAAGCGCCGATCAAAGCTCTAATCGGCCCGTGGAATCACACGTTTCCGCACGAAGCCGAGCCTGGCCCTTCCATCGAATGGCGCGTGGAAGCCGTGCGCTGGTGGGATTACTGGCTGAAGGGAATGCAAAACGGAATCATGGACGAGCCGCGCTTCGAAGTTTACATGCGCCACTGGTATCCGCCGGATCCCAACATCGCGGAAATTCCCGGCGAGTGGCGCGCGGAAAAAACCTGGCCACCCGCAAATACTCACACGCAGACGTATTTCCTCGAACCGAATTATTCTTTGGGCGATGCGCCGCCGCTCGCGACGTCCGCCGGCGGCCAGCAGTTGCGGTACGTTCCGTCCATCGGCAACGAGGCCGGATTCTGGTGGGGCGATCTCACCGCGGATCAGCGGCCGATTGACGCGTACAGCCTCGTTTACGATTCCGCGCCGCTCGTGCAAGACACCGCGCTGCTCGGTTGGCCCAAAGCTATCTTGCAGGTTTCGTCGAGCGCGCCGCTGGCCGATTGGTTTGTGCGCCTCTCTGACGTGGCGCCCGATGGCACCGTGACACTCATCACCGGCGCGGGACAAAGTGGCGCGCAGCGCGATTCCGCCGCAAATCCCAGCGACCTGGAGCCCAATCGCAAATACGCGATTCCCATCGAGCTGCATGTCACCAGCTGGGTATTTCCGGTGGGACATCGCATTCGTCTTGCGGTGTCGAATGCGATGTGGCCGATGATTTGGCCCACGCCGTATCCGATGACGACTTCCCTGTGGCTCGGCGGACCGAACACTTCGCTGCTGGAACTTCCGCTGGTTCCGCTGGAGCCGCCCGCGCGTTCGCATTTCACGGCGCCCGAAAAACAGGAGCCCCTCGCGGGCGTCACGACCGCCGGCGACACTTGGCCGCCGCAGGATTGGACTGTTACGCGCGATGTGCTGGCCGGTTCCACGCGCGTCGCGTGGAGTGGAGACGATTCGAGCGCGTATCCATGGGGAAAATTGAAAGATCACGAACAGATGAGCTACGTGGTTGCGGACGCCAAGCCCGCGATCAGCGAAGTGCACGGAGAAGGATCCACAACGATCGAACTGCCGGGTCGCACGCTGGTGTGGAGTGTTGTACTGAATCTGCGCAGCGACGCGCAGAATTTCTATTATCATTTCGAGCGCCATCTGACCGAAAATGGAAAGCCGCTGCGCGACAAAATTTGGGATGAAACGATTCCACGCGATCATCAATAGGGCGGCAGACCGCTGCGATGGTTGAAGCCGAAGAGAGATCCTTCGCTGCGCTCAGGATGACGATGACTACTACGACCGCGAAGAAAGATGGCGGCCTGAAGGCCGCCGCTACGAAGTCAAACCCAGGATGGAACGCTGCGTGAAGAACACCGCCATTCTTTTGGTGAGTTGCCCCGACCAAAAAGGTCTGAACGCCGCGATCCACGATTTTATTTATCGCGGGAACGGCAACACGCTGCACGCCGACGAGCATCTGGATTCCGAGCGCAATCTTTTTCTGATGCGCGTGGAATGGGATCTGGCCGGTTTCACGCTGGATATGCGTGAGTTCGCGAAACATTTTCAGCCCATCGCCGATCGCTTTGGCATGCAATGGCGCGTGGCGCATTCCAGCTATCGCCCGAAAGTCGCGATTTTCGTTTCGCGCTACGATCATTGCCTGGTGGATTTGCTCTATCGCCAGCGCAGCGGGGAACTGGCCTGCGAAATTCCGCTGATTATCAGCAACCACGCGGACGTGCAGCGCTGGGCGGATTTTTACGGCGTTCCGCTGCATGTGATTCCGGTCACCAAGGAAAATAAAGCGGAAGCCGAGCGGCAGCAGCTTGAATTGCTGCGCCCGCATGGAATTGATCTGATCGTACTGGCGCGTTACATGCAGGTGTTATCGTCGGATTTCATCCGCCAGTACCCGCCGCACCACATCATTAATATTCATCACTCTTTTCTGCCGGCGTTCGTCGGCGGCAAGCCGCACCAGCAAGCTTTCGATCGCGGAGTGAAACTGATTGGCGCCACCAGCCACTACGTCACGGAAGTTCTCGACGATGGACCGATCATCGAGCAGGACGTGGTGCGCATTTCGCACCGCGATACCACCGAGGATTTAATTCAGAAGGGCCGCGACCTGGAAAAAGTGGTGCTTTCGCGCGCCGTGCGCTGGCACATCGAAAACCGCATTCTGCTCTACGGGAACAAGACCGTTATCTTCGACTGAGAATTCAGGCGGTGTCTGGGGTTACGGTTTGCGATCCTACCTTGCGACTGCCGCGCGTGTGTCGTTCAAATCCGCCGCCAGCAAACGATGGAAGAGATGTTCGCCGGCTTCGCGGCGCACCGATAGCCGCCCGGCCTGATAGGCGCGCGAGCTTAGGCCGCGCTGCACGCCGTCGCAGATCACGATGTCTTCCTGCTGCACGCGTTCGCTGACGCCCATGCTCTCGCGGATGTAGGGCATCTGCGCTTCGCTGGTGTCGCCAAAGTAAAAATCAAAAATTACTTCGCAACGATCCACGCCCAGCGGAATCACCAGATTCGTGTCGAGATATCCCTCGTACCAATTCAGCATGAAATTCGGATACTGCCAGAAATAATAGGCGCGGTCGCCTTTGCGCGTGGCCGCGGCGCTGGCTTCGGAACTCTTGTCCACGGCCACGGGGCTGGATTGCACGCAGCAGCGGTCCACGTTTTCAATCGTGTAGTTGGTGTAATCGAGGACGCTGTTGAGCCCCTTGTGCATGTGCGGCACGTGATAGCCGCCATCCAGAAAATTATCCACGTACACTTTCCAGTTGCACTGCTGTACGTAGCTGCGGCGCTCGACGAATTTCAATCCGCCGAAATTCAGCGGCTTCGCGAGCCCCACCAGCGCGCCCAGAAATTCCTGCAGTGGCGCGGCGTGCGGATCGAGATTCACAAAAATAAAATTCTCCCAGGTCTCCACGCGAGCCGGGACGAGCCCATTCTGCGCGCGATCGAAATTGCAGACGCCTTCGAACTCGGTCATGCCGCGCAGTTCGCCTTCCAGATTGTAGGTCCACCCGTGATAAGGGCAGCGCATGTGCTGCGCGTGGCCGCACGGTTCGTTCATTACGGTCATGGCGTGATGCCGGCAGACGTTGTAGAACGCGCGCAATTTGCCGTCGCTGCCGCGCACCGCGACGATCGGCTCGCCCGCGACGGTCGCGGTCACATACTGTCCCGGGCTTTTCCACTTGCGCCGTGCGGCCAACGGATTGCCACGTGCGCGAAAAAACATTTTGCAGCTCGAGTTGCGCGATGCGCGCGTCGGTGTACCACGGCGCTGGAATCGTGTACGCATCTTGCAGAGCGGCAGCGGCATTGTAGGAAGCGAGAATTTCCTTGAGCGTCGGTTCCATGCAATTCTCTCCTGAAGAAATTGTGTAATCTGGCGCGAGAATCAGGGCGAACCGCGTTCAGATCCCGATTGCGCCGCGCAGCACCAGCAAAAATTGGTTTATGCGCGCCTGATTCTTCGCCGGATCGGCGGGATGCGGAAAAAGCCCGGGATCGAGCTCTTCGGTCAGCAGCGCGTCCTGAAATCGTTCCATGGTCCAGTCCAGAATCGAAACAATCAGCGGCGGATCAATGTCTGAGCGCACTTCGCCGCGCGCAATTCCCAGGCGCACGAACGCGGTGCTGCCGTAGGGATCCTCCGCCAGCAGAAAACGATTGATCTCCCGCTTCAGCGCCAGGTCCACTCCGTAATTTCCCAGCAGCGCCACTCGGTAGGGAATCCAGTCTTCGCGCACCAGGCGTTCGGTGCGCAGCAGCCAGTAGCGCAGGATTTCGAAAAAATCCCTTTTCGCGAATTTGCGAAGGGCAATCGAGATATGCGGGGAAAGAACGCACCGCTTTCTTGTATGCTTCCAGAAACAATCCGCCCTTGCTGCCGAAATATTGAAAAATCGAACCTTTGGCGACTCCCAGCTGTGCGGAAAGGTCTTCGATGCGCGCCGCGTGATAGCCGTGCTCCGCAAAATGGCGCAGAGCTGCGTCCACGATGCGCGCGCGCTTGGCTTCCAGGCGCGGCCCGGGCGTTACCGGGCGCACGCCGGGATTCAGCACGCTGCGCGGAGTTTTTTGGCGCTGGTTTGACCGTAGGTCATGGCTGGACGCCGTCATTGGAATATTTCTCCAGTTATGCTATCTAATTCTCGTCCATACTGTCTTGACTGGCGGTCATCCTAATCCCAGATGCCTCCCCGACGCAAGTCCTATGATGCAATCGTCATCGGCGCGGGCCACAACGGCCTGACGGCCGCGGCGTATCTTTCAGGCGCGGGATTTTCGACGCTCGTTGTGGAGCGCCGCGAAATCGTCGGCGGCTGCTGCGTGACGGAGGAAATCGCGCCGGGCTGCCGCGCCTCTACCACTTCTTACGTCGCGAGTATGCTGCGGCCGACGATCATTCGCGATCTGGAGCTGGGCGCGCACGGATTAAAAATGGTGGCGTGTGATCCCGGTTTGCTGGTGCCGTTCCCAGACGGGCATGTGGTGCCGTGGTGGGCGGATCGCGACCGCGCGATTGCGGAATTTCGCAAGCTATCGCCGCGCGATGCGGAGACTTTCGTCCACATGGACGATCGGCTGAAAAAACTGGCCCGTTATCTTCAGCCGTTTTTTCTGGAGCCGCCGCCGGATCCCACGCTGCGCGGCGCGGGCGGCTGGTTCGAAATGCTGCGCGTGGGAAAAAGGTTTCGAGGGATGCGGGGCGAAGAGGCTGCGCAGCTGGTTTCGTTCCTCACGGGAAGCCTCGGCGATTTTCTCGACCGTCATTACGAATCCGAGAAAATGAAAACGATGTTTCTGGCGAACAATGTTTACGGCAAACACGGCGGTCCGTACGATGCCGGCTCCGCGCTGGGATTACTTTTCCATTTGCTGAGCGGTGGCGACGGAGAGATTCAAGGCTTCTACGGCCACGTGATCGGCGGGATGGGCGCGATCACCCAAGCGCTGGCATCGGCTTGCCGCAAACTAGGCGCGGAAATTCTTACGTCCGCGCCCGTCGCAAAAGTGGATGTGCGCGATGGCCGCGCGCGCGGCGTGTTGCTCGAAGACGGCACGGAAATTTCCGCGCGCATCGTGCTTTCGAACGCGGATCCGAAACGAACATTTCTCGGTTTGGTGGAAGCGCGCGAACTTCCTGCCGATTTTCGCCGCGCGGTGGCCGGCATCAAGATGGACGGGCCCATGCGCCAAAGTGAATTTCGTGCTGAGCGAAGAACCGCGCGTGACCGGCATGCCGCGCGAATGGCCGGCGTCGCAGCGCGCGCTTTTCACGCTGGTGCCGTCACTGGAATTCGCCGAGCGCTGCTACGACATCGCGAAGTTCGGCGAAATTCCCGAAGAGCTGTGGGTGGACTGCGTCGTCGCGTCGAATGTGGATTCCACGCTGGCGCCGGCAGGGAAGCACGTGATGACGACGTTCATCCAGTACGTGCCGTACAAGCTGCGGCAGGGAACCTGGGATGAAAAGCGCGAGTTACTCGGCGACCGTGTAGTGAAAAAAATCGGCGAGTACGCACCCAACGTGCCGGGGTCGATCATCGCACGGCAGGTACTTACTCCGCTGGACCTGGAACGCACTTACGGCCTGACGGAAGGAAATATTTTTCACGGCGATCTTTCGCTCGAGCAGCTTTTTTTCATGCGCCCGGTCCCCGGTTGGGCGCAGTATCGCACGCCCGTCGCAGGACTTTATCTTTGCGGCGCGGGCGCGCATCCCGGCGGCGGCGTGACCGGCGCGCCGGGATACAACGCCGCGCATCAAGTGCTGCGCGACAGCAAGCGCGGCAAGGTGAAAGTGGCGCATGCGTGACAAGACGCGGGACCGGAGTTGGTTTGGATTTTCATAGGAGCCGCGCAATTGCGCCGCACCGAAGGAGCAGCGATGGCAGTCACGAAGAAAAAGGGCATCCTCGAAAAATTATCCGAAGGCATAGTTCTGGGCGACGGTGGTTATCTGCTCGAGTTGGAAAAGCGCGGCCGGGTGCGGGCGGGCCCGTTCACGCCCGAGGTTGCGCTGAACAATCCCGAGTCGCTGCTGGAGCTGCATCGCGAATTTCGCGACGCCGGCGCCGACGTGCTGCAAGCGCTCACGTTCTATGCGAGCCGCGATAAACTCGCGACGGTCGGCATGGGCGAGCGCGTGGAAGAACTCAACCGCGCGGCCGTGCGCATCGCCAAGCAGGCCGCCGGCGATCGCTGCCTGGTCGCGGGAAATTTGAGCCTTACATGGATGTACGAGCCGAACGATAAAGCCGCGGCCGACCGAGTGCGCAAAACTTTCGATGAGCAACTCGACGTGCAAGTCGCTGAAGGCGTGGACTTCATTATCGGCGAAACATTTTCGTTTCTCGGCGAAGCGTTGCTGGCCGTCGAGCGAGCAAAAAAAACCAAGTTGCCCGTGATGGTCACCATTTGCTTCGAAAATGAGGACATCACCACGGACGGCAAGTCGGCCGCAGAGGTGGCCCGCGCGCTAGCTGACGCCGGGGCGGACGTGGTCGGCATCAATTGTCTGCGCAGTCCCGAGCACACGTTGCCGTTGATGGCTGAAATGCGCCGAGCCGTGCCGGGGTACATCGGTTGCCAACCCGTCGCGTATCGCACGACGCACACGCATCGCGATTTCACCAGCTTGCCGGCGTTTCCAGACCAGCTGGAGCCGTACCAGCTGACGCGCCGCGAGATGGCGGAATATGCCGTGAAGGCTCGCGAGCTCGGAGTGAATTACATCGGCGCGTGCTGCGGCGCGGTGGCCACGCACATCCGCGAAATGGCGCGTGCGCTGGGAAAAATTCCGGCCGACGATCGCGTGTGGACGAAAGGCGGCGAAAAACCGATGTCCGCGTACGAATATTACGGCCACGACGAGAAAGCCAAGGCGGGTTCGTAACGCCGCATGAATGGAGCGGCGCTGCAGCTGCTGTGCTGCTGCGCCGCGAAACGCGCTCGCTTTTCGCTCCCGGCTCGGAGCATGATGTCCGCCTCATGCCCATCCCACGCAGAGATTTCCGCCCATGAGCGAAACGCCCGGCCCGCATCGCCCGCACCGCGCCATGGGCTTTCGGGATCTGGTGCTGTTCTACATTGTTACGGGTATCAGTCTGCGCTGGATTGCGACGGCGGCGACTGTGGGCGCCAGCGCCGTGGTCATCTGGCTGATCGCCTGGTGCGCGTTCTATCTTCCGCTGGCACTTTCCGTGATGGAGCTTTCCTCGCGCTATCCGCAGGAAGGCGGCATGTACATCTGGACGAAGCGCGCGTTCGGCGAATTTTCTGGATTCATGACGGGCTGGACTTACTGGACCAGCAACCTGCCTTACTTTCCGGCGGTGCTTTATTTCGCCGCGAGCAACGCGCTATATATAGGACCGGCGAGCTGGCAATCGCTTGCCAATAATAAGGCGTATTTCCTGTTGTTCGCGCTGCTGGGTTTGGCGCTCGCTACATTTCTGAATGTCATCGGGCTTTCCGTAGGCAAGTGGCTGCACAATCTTGGCGCGATTGGCACATGGCTGCCGATCGCGATTCTTTTCGCCATCGCCGCTGCCGCGTGGCACCGTTTCGGCTCCGCTACAAGATTCACCGCAGCCAGCATGACTCCGCACATGCATTTCCGCGACGTGCTGTTCATGGCCACGATTGTGTTTGCGCTCGGCGGCTCCGAATCCGCGTCTTTTCTCGGCGACGAAGTGAAGGACGCGCGCCGGAATCTTCCGCGCGGGCTGCTCGCGGGCGGCGCGTTTGTCACGACTGGCTACATTCTTGGCACAGTTGCCGTGCTGATCGCTTTGCCGGCGAGCCAGGTGAGCGGATTGCAAGGCATCATGCAGGCGATCTCGCAATCCGCGGAGCGCGTCGGATTTTCTGGAATCGGGCCGCTGGCGGCGCTGCTGATCACCGTCAGCAATTTGGGCGCGCTTGGCGCGTGGCTGGCAGTTTCGGCGCGACTGCCTTTTGTGGCGGGACTCGATCGCTATTTGCCTTCCGCATTCGCGCGCGTGCATCCGAAATGGGGAACGCCACATGTGGCGCTGCTGGTGCAAGCTTTTTGCGGCGTAATTTTTATTGTGCTGGGTCAGGCGGGGACGAGCGTGTACGGCGCCTACGAAGTTCTGGTAAGCATGGGCATCATCACATATTTCATTCCGTATCTTTTTGTGTTTGCGTCGCTGATTCGTTTGCAGAGCGAGCCGGCTGGGCCGGAGGTGATGCGCGTTCCCGGCGGCCGACCTGCGGCGCTAGCGCTCGGCGTGCTGGGATTTGCCACCACACTCGTCACCATCGCGTTCTCGGTGATTCCCGCTGAAGACGAGCCACACAAAGTATTGGCCGTGGTAAAAATTGTGGGGCTCACGGCAATTCTGCTCGCGATCGGAATGTTTGCGTTTGCCTGGGGAAAATCGCACGCCGCGAAAAACGCGGACTGATCTCGCACGCGCTTCGCCGTCGGAGGATTTACTCGTCGGAAGGTTTGCCCGCCGGATCGTGCCATCCACCGATGCCAGCAGCCAGGTGATTCGCTTCGACGGGTCCCCACGTTCCGGGCTGATAGGGTTGAATCGGAACGATGTCGCCCAGGATCGGTTCCACGATCGCCCAGGCCGCTTCCACGGCATCCTGCCGCACGAACAGCAGCGAATCGCCCTTCATCGCGTCGGTGAGCAGGCGCTCGTAAGCTTCCATCTCGCCCGTTGCGGACGAGGACACTGCCGAGAGTTCCGTTTCCATCGTTTGCAGCCGCGGCCCCGGACGCTTTACGCGCGCGCCCAGGCTCAACGACAAATCGGGCCCCAGGCGGAAGCGAAAATAATTGGAGCCCGGCGGCAATTTGGTCAGTGGCGGCTGGCGCAGCTTCACGAACACTTCGGTGGCCGTCACAGACAGGCATTTTCCCGCGCGGATTAAAAACGGCACGCCGGCCCAGCGCCAGGAATCCACTTCCAGGGCAACGGCCGCGTAGGTTTCCACTTCCGAATTGGGCGCGACGCCCGGTTCCTGGTGATAGCCCGTGAATTGTCCGCGAACCAGGTTGGTGGGATTGATCGGCGGAATCATACGGAAAATTTTCACTTGTTCGTCGCGCAACGATTCCGGGTACATGCTGGTGGGCGGCTCCATCGCCAGAAAGCCCACCACCTGCAGCAGGTGATTTTGGATTACGTCGCGAATGGCTCCGGTCTCGTCGTAGAATTTCCCGCGTCCCTGCACGCCGAAGGATTCCGCCATGGTGATTTCCACGCTGTGAATGTAATTGCGATTCCAGATCGGTTCCAGGAAGGCGTTGGCGAAGCGGAACAATAGCAGATTTTCCACCGCTTCCTTTCCGAGATAATGATCGATGCGAAAAATTCCGGATTCCGGGAAGACGGATTGCAGAATCGCGTTCAGCCGCTGCGCGGATGCCAGGTCGTGGCCAAACGGTTTTTCGATAATCACTCGCGCATTCGTGGCGCAGCCTGATTTTCCCAGTCCCTCCACCACGGTGGCGAACAGGCTGGGAGGAATTGCCAGATAGTGCGTGGGGTATTTCGCACCGCCGAGCGTGGTGCACAATTGCTCGAACGTCTTGGGATCCTGATAATCGCCGTCAATGTATTTCAGCAGCCCCACCAGTTTCGCGAACGCGGCCTCATCCACGCCGCCGCCGAACGTAGCAATGCCGTCGCGTGCGCGCTCGCGAAGCTGCTCGATCGTCCAGCCCGCCTTGGCCACGCCGATCACCGGCACATTCAGGTTTCCGCGTTTGACCATGGCCTGCAGCGCGGGGAAAATTTTCTTGTGCGCCAGATCGCCCGTCGCGCCAAAAAACACCAACGCATCCGACGGCATTTTCGGGCCGGCAATCGTGCTCTTCACGTCCAGATTTGCAGCGGTTGTGTCAGCCATCTCGCACCTTTATGATTTCTTGTCTATGATTTCTCGTCTATGATTTCTTTTCTTCGTGCCCGCCAAATTCAAAGCGCATGGCGGAAAGCAGCTTGTTCGCGAAGTCCGACTCTCCGCGCGAGGTAAACCGTTCGAACAGCGCGCTGGTGAGCACCGGAGCCGGCGTGCCTTCTTCAATCGCCGCCTGGATCGTCCAGCGTCCTTCGCCGGAATCCGATACGCGGCCGGAAAAATCCGCGAGCGTAGGTGATTTGAGGAGGGCAATCGCGGTCAGGTCCAGCAGCCACGACGCGATCACGCTGCCGCGCCGCCACACCTCGGTTACATCCGGCAGATTAATGTCATACATATAATGTTCCGGGGAACGCAGCGGAGTAGTCTCCGCGTCTTGCGTCTGTTTTATTTTTCCCACGTTGGCGTGGTGCAGGATGTTCAAGCCCTCGGCGTATGCGGCCATCACACCGTATTCGATTCCGTTGTGCACCATCTTGACGAAGTGCCCCGCGCCGGAAGGGCCACAGTGCAGGTAGCCATCTTCGGCGGTGCCCGCGACTTGTCTCGCGCCCGGGAGTGCGAGCGATGTCGCCGCGGCCGGGTGCCAGCGTTTTGAAGATCGGGTCCAGCCGCTGCACGGTCGCCTGTTCGCCGCCGATCATCATGCAATAGCCGCGCTCCAGGCCCCACACGCCGCCGCTGGTGCCGACGTCTACATAATGAATTCCCTTCGGCGCTAATTCCTTGCCGCGGCGGATATCGTCAATGTAATACGAATTTCCGCCATCAATAACGATATCGTCCTTCTGCAGCTTAGGCGTGAGTTGCGCGAGTGTGCTATCCACGACGGCTGCCGGAACCATCAGCCATATCGCGCGCGGCTGTTTCAATTTGGCGATGAAATCATCGAGCGAACTACCGCCCGTCGCGCCTTCCTTCGCCAGCGCCTGGACGCTCGCCGGCGACATGTCAAACACCACACATTCATGCCCGGCCTTCATCAGCCGCCGGACCATGTTGGCGCCCATCCGTCCCAGTCCAATCATTCCCAATTGCATATTGGTACTCCTCTCTTACGGTATGATTCGCGCACGCTGCGTTGCGACGCAAAATATCCAACAGCTACCCGGTATGCAGCTTCTGATTTCCTCGCCCGCACCCGGGAGAATCTTCGCGTTAATTAAGCCACATTTCGGCGTTCAGGCATAACCCGAATCTCTGCGCAGCCGGAGCGAACCGGCCCGGCTGCCATTAGCGCACGCTCCCATCTCTAGGAAGTTACGTTTTCAACATAGCGAGATGACGGCGGCGGAAGGCGCGCCTGCAATCGCAGTAGACTGTGCGCATCAGCAATTTGCAGGAATCCTGCGCGTGATGCAGCGCGCAGAGAGCACAAACGCGAGGTTTCCAGATTGAGCGTCACAGTCGAACCGATTGCCGCACCGCCCGCTGGCGGCGCCCGCATCAGCGTCCTTCGAGCCCGTGGATTTATCGTCCCTGGCTCGACTTGCTCGTGGGCTGCGGCGCGTGGTCGGCTCCGCTGCTGGCGGTGGCGCTGCTGATGACCCCAGCGCACAGCCATGGTTGGGCCATGGCATTTTATCTGCTGGCCGTCGTCTTCAACTACCCGCACTTCATGGCCACAATTTACCGCGCTTATCACACGCGCGCGGATTTCGAGAAATATAAAATCGTCACGCTGCACGTCACCTTGCTGCTGGTGCTCACGGGCATCGTGATGCACGCCTCACCGCGGTTTTTTCCGTGGCTCTTCACGCTATATATTTGCTGGAGCCCGTGGCATTACTCGGGGCAGAACTACGGACTATTAATGATGTTCGCGCGGCGCAGCGGCGCGGAAATTACTCCTCGCGAACGGCGCTGGTTGCGCAGCGCGTTTGTGGCTTCGTATCTGATGCTGCTGGCCAGCTTCGAAACCGGCGGTTCCACGGATCCGCTGATTCTCTCGCTCGGTCTGCCGCCGAAATACACGCTGCTACTGCGGTTGGCGTTCGGCGTCGCGTTCATGGTTTTCACTTTCCTTGGATTCAGGCGCTTGATTCGGGCCATCGGCGCGCAAGCTTTGGCGGCGCCGCTCACTCTCGCTTTCACTCAATTCCTGTGGTTCGTGCTACCCACGTTGCTCGAATTGAATTCAGTTTCGCAGGTGCCGCAAACGCGCTACAGCAGCGGAATTCTTGCGGTGCTACATTCCGCGCAGTACATCTGGATCACCAGTTACTACCAGCGCCGCGAAGCGCTGGCCGCGGGACAGAAAACCTGGCACGTCGCGGCGTATTTCGTCACGTTGCTGGCCGGAGGCATCGCGCTGTTCATCCCTGGGCCGTGGCTGGTGAGCTATCTATTCCATTACGATTTCACCACCAGCTTTTTGATTTTCGTTTCGCTTGTGAATATTCATCACTTCATTCTGGATGCGAAGTTGTGGAAGCTTCGTGACAAGCGCGTGGCAGCGCTGCTCGTTGAGCAAAGCGGCAAGCCGTCAGGTCCTGCAGCGGACGCGTCTTCCCGACCTGCGAGCAACGCGCGCGCTCTCGTCGTGCGCGTATTGTCTGCTCCGGCGTTCCGAATTTCGCTCGCGTCACTCCTGTTCCTGTGGGGCGGCTTCGACCAATTCCATTTCGCGCTGCGGACTGCCGAAGGAAATCTTCCCGCACTTCTGCGCGCCTCCCAAATCAATCCGTACGACAGCTTCGTCGAGGAGCGCATCGCCCGCGCCGAAACGCAGCAGGGACAGCAGGATCAGGCCGTCGCCGCGCTCACACGCGCCGTCGCGATTAATCCCAGCAGTATCACACTGCAACAAGCCGCCGCTCGCGCGATGATCGCAGATGGCCGCTACGCCGACGCCTACGCGCATTATCAAAAAATGCTGGAGCGCTTCCCGCGCGATGCGGACGCGCTGACCAACTATGGTTTGCTTGCAGCGCGCCTGGGCCATCCCGAAGAGGCCATGGATTCCTGGCAAAAATCAGTGGACGTAAATCCCAACCAGCCGAACGCGCACCTGTATCTTGCGGAAGCGTTCGATCAGCGCGGCGAACCGGCGGCCGCGGCTCGGCACTGGAATTCGTTTCTTCAACTCGCCGCCGCGAATCCGCAGTCCTCGCCGGGCGCGCCGGCCTTCACTCAGCAGCAGATACTTGCAGCGACGGTGCAATTCGCTGACGACGAAGCGCGCATCAATCGGTCTGCCGCCGCTCTCACGCAATATGATTTGGCGATCGCGCAGGCGCGACAACTCGGCGACGCGAAACTGGAAAGCCTGGCGCTGGTTCATCGCGCGGATCTGCAATCGAAAAATGGTGACGCCGCGGCGGCCGCGCAATCCTACCAACGCGGCTTGGCACTGGATGCCAAGAGCGGCGACGCGCAAGCTGAAGCGCTGGACTGGTTCAATTACGGACAGTTTCTGCGGCGACAAAATGCGCCGGACGAAATGGTTTACGCTTGCTTCCGGCATGCAGAAGATTTATTGAGCAGCGCTTCAGGCTCCGAGCTGGCCACTGTGCAAAACGCGCGCCGCCAGGTGGAAAACAAGATGGGCGCAAAAGCGGTCGCCGCGGCGCAAGCGAATCTGCCGGCGCAAATCGGGCGCGCCGCGAATTTCGTGCCGAGCACGCGTTGAAATAACATCGCCTTTATCTGCGGTGATCCGTGTAGAATTCGCACGACCCATGACTATCCCCGTCGAACGCCAAGACACACGCTTGATGCGCGAAATGTTCAGCGCCATCGCGCCGAAATATGATTTCATCACGCGCGTCCTCTCCTACGGCATGGACGGCCGCTGGAAGCGCCTCGGCGTATCGCGCGCGTCGCTGCCGGAAAATGCGCTGGTGCTGGATCTCGCTTCGGGCACCGGCGATTTTTCCCGGCTGGTGCGCGAGCGTTTGCCAAATGCACGATCGGTGGCCGTGGATCTCACCGAAGATATGTTGCGCCTCGCGCGCGGGCACGGCCTGGAAGAAGCGGTTTGCGCCGACGCTGCCGCTCTGCCGTTCGCGTCGGCCTCGTTCGATTGCGTCTTCATCGGCTACGGCTTGCGAAATTTTCCGAACCTGGGCGCCGCAGTGCGCGAAATCGAACGCATCACGCGGCCCGGCGGCTTGATGGTCAGCCTCGACTTTTTTCTTCCGGCGAATCGCGTGTTCCGGCAGCTTTATTTGGGGTATTTATATGTGCAGGGCGCGTTTTGGGGCACGCTGCTGCACGGCCGGCCGCGCACATACACGTACATTCCGGATTCGCTGCGGAGTTTCGTCTCGATTCAGGATTTTTCCACGCTGCTACAGCGCATGGGATACCACCAAGTGGATGCTCAGGGATTTATTTTCGGCGGCATCGGATTGCTGTGGGCCGTGAAACGTTAGATTACGCAGCGGAGCGACGTCTGTTCAGTTTTCGAGGCGGAAACGCGTGGACGCCAGCTGATACAGCCGCCGCCATACCAGCCGGTTGATCGTCACCACCATCGTCGCCATCAAAATCGTCGCCGCCAGCAGCACGCGCGTATTCCCCGTGTCCGTCGCATTGCTAATGACCGCCCCCAGTCCCGTGGTCAAGTAAGTGTGCCCGCGAAATTTGAAATATTCCGCGACGATGCTGGCATTCCAGGCCCCGCCGGACGCCGTAACAATTCCGGTGATTAAAAACGGAAAAATTCCCGGCAGGAGCAATTCGCGCCAGCGTTCCGTGGTGCCAAAACGAAATACCGAACACACTTCTTTCAGATCGGTGGGAATGGCGATGGCCCCCGCGATCACGTTGAACAGGATGTACCACTGCGTGCCCAGCAACAGCAGCAAGATCGAGCCGATTCCCAAGCCGCCGCCCGCGCGGATCAGCACCAGTAAAATAATCGGGAAGAGCGCGGTGGCCGGAACGGAAGCCGCCACTTGCGCCACCGGCTGCGCGATGGCTGAAAGCTTGGGTTTCAGCCCGATCAGGATTCCCACGGGAATGGTCCACAGCGCTGCGAGAAACAAAGTGAAAGCCACGCGCAGGAACGTCGCGCCCGCGCCGAGAAATATGCTGCGCAATTCCTCGCGCGTCAGGTGCGTCAGCAGCATCGCCATTCTCGCGGACTCGTACACGATTCCGGCGAGCGCCGCCGCTAGCAAGCAGCCGTGTGAGCCACTGAATAATCGGGCGCGCCGCGCGTCCTGCACCCTCCGCCGCGTGGCTGCGCGCGAAATGCAGGCTGAGATATTCGCGCGCGGGCTGTACCGTCAGCCGCGAAAAGAACGGCAAGATTCTGGAGCTGCGCAACAAATCCAGAACCGGCGAGCGCGGCGCGTCCGTGGATTCCACTTGTTCGAATTTGAATTTCTCAGCCCACGCGATCACCGGGCGCCACACCAGCTGGTCAATCACCACGATGATTCCGATCATCACTCCCATGCCCCACCAGATCGCATGCGTGTTTCCCGCGTTCGCGGCCGTCTGCAGGTAGGAACCGAGGCCGGGCAGCCGCAAATCGCGATCTCCCAGCGTGAACATTTCGCAGGCCATCAGGAAAAACCAGCCGCCGGCCACGGACATCATCGAATTCCACACCAGACCGATGATCGAATAAGGCAGCTCCATCTGCGTGAACCGTTGCCACCAGCTCCAGCGGTAAATTTCGGCGACCTCGCGCATCTCGCGCGGAATACTTTTCAGCGACGAATAAAAACTGAACGTCATGTTCCACACTTGCCCGGTGAAAATCAGCAGTATGGAGCCCAGCTCCACGCCCAGCTGCTTCGTAGGAAAAAGCGCCACCATCGCCACCATCACGCCGGGAAGAAAGCTGAGCACGGGAATGGATTGCAGCGTATCCAGCAGCGGAACCATGATTTTTTCCGCGCGCGCGTTGTACGCCGCGACGTAGCCGTATACCAGCGTGAACGCCAGACTCACCATGTACGCGGCCGCGATTCGCAGCACGGAAAACATCGCGTATCGCGGCAGCGCGCTCGGCTCCAGATGAATTTCCATCGGCGCGCCGGCCGGCGTCATCCAGTAATGCGTCATGGACAGAATCGCGTAAAAAAACGCCAGCGCCGCCAGTAGGATCGGCAAATCCCGCAGGAGGGAAGGCACGTTGGACGGAATCGTCCCCCAGGTCAGCGTGCGGGCGCCGCTTTTCTGTATTCCGCCGGCCATCAGTGCAGGGAAGCGCTTTCCGGAGAGTTTTCACCGTGATGTTCCGGCGAATGCAGATGCACAGTGTCGTCCTCCGCGTCGTAGGTGAAGAGCTCGGCGTAGCGGCCCCAGTTCAGCGCGGTTTCAATCTGCTGCTCCACTTCCACTTGCGCGAAGCGTTCGTCGAGCAGGTCGCGGAAAAATTCCACCGGCATGGTGTGATTCGATTTCTTTTCCAGCGCGGATTGGATCTGTTGCAGCAGTGAAACGTGCGCCAGCACCGCTTCGCGAAACACGGCTTTGCGCGTGGGGATGTCGGCCTGCGCAAATGCGCGACCCTTCTCCGTGATGCGCACGTCGCCTTCGTGCACGGTGGCGAAGCCGAGCAACGTCGCCGCGTCCAGAATCGGCAGCAGGTCGTCCACCTCCAGCAGCAGTTCCTCGGCGATGTGGTACATGTCCTCCTCACCGCCGCGATCGTCGAGCAATTCCAGCAAACCTGCGATCCCGCCCGGCCGCGAGTGCGGCAACATTTGCGCCGCCGCTTTTTCCTTGTGCTCGGTTGTTGATGGCGGCGCCAGCTCCAGTTGCGGCTGCGTCATTACTTTGTAGATGTAGTCCACATAGAGGACGAACGCCGCGGACTTGCGGTCGCGCGGATGTTGCAGCGGAACGCGAAAATCCGCGCGAATTTTCGCGGGATTGCGCCCCAGCACGATGATGCGATCCGCCAGCAGCACCGCTTCTTCGATATTGTGCGTAACGATGAAAATGCTGCGCGTGGGAACTTTTTTCGCCAGCCACAGTTCCAGCAGTTCGCCGCGCAGGTTTTCCGCGGTCAGCACGTCCAGCGCGGAGAAAGGCTCGTCCATGAACAAAATTTCCGGCTCCACCGCCAGCGCCCGCGCGAATCCGACGCGCTGTTTCATCCCGCCCGATAATTCCTTCGGATACGCGGATTCGAATCCGTGCAAGCCGACGGAAGCCAGCGCACGCAGCGCCTTGCGGTGACGCTCGAAATGCGTGATGCCGCGCGCGAGCAACGGAGCCTCGACGTTTTCCAGCACCGTGAGCCACGGAAAAAGCGCGAAGCTCTGGAAAACGATGGCCACATTCGGACGGCACCCGCTCATCGGCTTGCCGTGCCACAAAACTTCTCCCGCCGTAGGCGCCGCCAACCCGGAGAGAATTCGCAGCAGTGTGGATTTTCCCGAACCAGATGGACCCAGCAGCGCGATGATGGTGTTGGGCTCCACGGAAAAATCCACAGGAGCAATCACCTGAATTTGCCGCCCGTCCGGCTGCTGGTAACTTTTTTCGATTTGCCGTGCCTGGATAATCGGTTCGGTATCAACGGCCGGCGGCGCAAACTCCGCGGTCACTTCGCCGGCTTCGGCTCCGGGCACCGCGCAGTACGGCGCTCCCGTTCCCGCTTCCGCCAGCTCGTCCATCAAGCATTGCCAGGCTTCTTCGGGCAGCGCGTCCAGGAAATGATTTCGTTCCGCCGGACTCATCGCTTCGATCACCGCGCGCATTTCCTGCGACGGCAGCGAATGCAGCAGCACATAGGCGTGGTAATACGGCAGGTGCACAATAAGCGGCGCCGCCAGATCCACCGGCAGCTCGTGAAATAGCGCACGCTGCTCGTCGTAGGGCGCGCTGAGGAAAAAATCCGCGGCCGAACCGGCATCGGTCCGCCGCAGCAATTCGATAGCTGGGTCCCACTGTTTTTGCGTCAGCAGGTTCCGCAGCTTTTGTGTGTCCTGATTATTCATGTGCGCACGCAAGAGCCTACTACGTTTTTACAAAGACTGCGAAGCCCCGCGAACGCGTTTATGCGCGCCAGTGTTACAGAATCGTGACACCCGTCGCGCGGCTCGCGGCGCGCCTGGCCCAGAGTGGCTAGCTCGCTTCATCGGCTGGGCGCGAGAGTTGCACGCACTACGCGCGGCGCGTATGCTAGTTTTTGCCATTGAATAACGAGCCCACCAGCCCAATGCGACGACCCCTTTCCTGGTTCCCCATAATTTCCGTGCTGGTTCTCTGCACTTTTCCGCTGGCCGCTTTAACTTCCGGCCCAACCACGGACACCGTTCTCACCACCATGCAGCAGGAGTTGCAGCGCGCCACGAAATCCCTGGCCAAGACCGACCCGGCGCCTTACTACTTAAGTTACGCGGTCACCGATGTTGACGAGACCGCTGTGGTGGCCTCCAGTGGGAGCGTGATTTACTCCTCGAGCGTGGACCGGCGCCAGGCGGACGTGATGATGCGCGTCGGCTCCGTAGCGCTGGATAACACTCATGGCCAGAGCCGTGCGTCCGGCATCACTTCGGGCTTGCTCGCGCTGAACGACGATTCCAACGCCATCGCGCGGGTGCTCTGGCAACTCACCGACCGTGAATACGAGCAAGCCTCCGCCGCGTTCCTGAAAGTGAAGACCAGCAACGCGGTGCGCTCGGAAGAAGAAGACAAGTCTCCCGATTTTTCCGCCGAGGCTCCGCAGGATCATGTGAATCTTTCCGCGTTGCATGCGGTGTCTGGCCAGCAGGATTGGGAAGCGCGCACGCGCAAAATCTCCGCCGGCTTCTTGAAATATCCTGAAGTGTATTCCTCTTACGTTTCCTTCAACGTGATGGCCGACCGTGCGTATTTGGCCAGCAGCGAGGGCACAGCCCTGGTTCGTCCGGGGGCGATGGCTCGCCTGGTGATTCAAGCGGAAACGCGCGCTGACGACGGCATGGAATTGATGCGCGTGGAATCGTTTCAGGCGGCGTCCGCGAGCCAGCTTCCATCGGACGCAGAACTCGCCGTGCGCGTGGACAAAATCGCCGCGGACCTGAAAGCGTTGCGGGCAGCCCCGGCAGCGGATCCTTACGCCGGTCCTGCGATGCTTTCGGGACGGGCGGCCGCGGTGTTCTTTCACGAAGTTCTAGGGCACCGGCTCGAAGGGCATCGCCAGCGCGATGAGAACGAAGGCCAGACATTCACGAAAAAAGTGAACCAGCTGGTGCTGCCTGCGTTCCTGAGCGTCACCGACGATCCCACAATGGCGGAACTCAACGGTGTGCAATTGGCGGGGCATTATGAATTCGATGATGAAGGCGTTCCGGCCGCGCGCGTGGTGGCCGTGGAAAACGGAATACTGAAGAATTTTCTGATGTCGCGCATGCCCATCAAGAATTTCAGCCAATCCAACGGCCACGGACGCAGGCAGCCCGGGTTGATGCCCACCGGACGTCAGGGAAATCTGATCGTCACCTCCAGCCAGACCGTGAAGGACGCTGAATTACGCGAGAAATTCGTGGCAGAGATCAAGAAGCAGGGAAAACCTTACGGACTTTATTTCGATGATATTCAAGGCGGGTTCACGCTTACGGGACGCTCCACGCCGCAGGCTTTCCAGGTAATTCCGGTGATGGTCTATCGCGTCTATGCCGACGGCCGCCCGGACGAATTGGTGCGTGGAGTGGACATCGTGGGCACGCCGCTGCTCTCACTGAACAACATCGTCCTCACCGGGGACACGCTGCAAGTGTTTAACGGAATCTGTGGCGCGGAATCCGGACAGGTTCCCGTGGCTGCGGCGGCTCCTGCGATGCTCTTCACCGAGATTGAAGTACAGAAACGCCGGCGCGGCAGCGAACGGCCGCCGATTCTGCCGCCGCCCGGATTTGCATCTGGCGCTTCAGCGCCGCCTGCAAACGCGCCAAAGGCTGCGGCACCGGGAGCCAAACCATGAGTGCGCTGGTGCGTGGCATCACCGGAACACCGTCGCGTGGTCGCTCGATCGCGTTCTTGCTCGCGCTTTTCCTGGCTGGCGCAGTTTCCACGGTTGCGCAGCAAAAATCCCCGGCCGCCGCTCCCGCCGCTTCGTCCGCAGCGGTTCAATCGGACCCTTTGCTCAAGGCCATGCGCGAGGAACTGGACCGTTCGAAGTCCGAACTCAAGATGGACAATGTGCCGCCACCTTATTACATCGAATATCGTCTCTCGGACGTGGACGAGTACGATGCCGAGGCGGCGTTTGGCGCGCTGCGTCAGGATCAGCGCGCGCATGCGCGTAGCTTGCGCGTGGTGGTGCGCGTCGGTGATTACAAGCAGGACAGCTACTACGGTCCCGGCACGGGCGTCGTGAATCTTGCGCCGCTCGATGATGACGCCATTGCGCTGCGCCGCGAATTGTGGCTCGCCACCGATCGCGCATACAAGATCGCGAGCGAAGCTCTGGCGTCCAAGAAAGCGCTGCTGAGCCAGTACAGCTCCGGCCAGCCTTTCGATGATTTTGCGCGCGTGCCCGCGATTCAATCGCTCGCCCCGCTCGCCAAACTCGAATTCACGCCCGCGCCGTGGAAGGAATCGCTGCAAAAAGCCACTGATCTCTATCGCAGCGATGCGAAGATCCAATCTCTTTCCGCTTTTTTGCGGTTCCGCGCGGTGAACGATTATTTCGTGAACACTGAAGGGACCAGCACGCGGCAGGGTTACGCAATTTATTCTCTGAATCTTTCCGCCGAGACCCAGGCGGACGACGGCATGGAACTGGGGCGTTCGCCGTACTACGTAGGCACCACCGTGGCGGAATTGCCTTCGCAGGAAAAGCTGCTGGCGGACACCAGCAAGATGCTGCAGACGCTGAAGGAGCTGCGCGAAGCTCCGATGGTGGAAGAGGATTACCGCGGCCCGGTTCTTTTTTCGAATGACGCCGCCAGTGACATTCTGGACGGCATGATCGGCGAGAATATTCTGGGAATTCGTCCGAAGCCCGGCGATTCCGCGCGAACCGCCGGAGAATTCTCCTCGAATTACAAAGTCCGCGTGCTGCCCACGTTTTTGACGGTGGTAGACGATCCCACGATGAAATCGTTTGACGGCAAGCCCTTGATCGGGAGTTACGAGATTGATGAAGAGGGCGTGCGCGTGGCGCCGCTTCCGGTGATCAAGGATGGCGTCCTGGTCGAGTATCTGCTGGGCCGCATGCCCATTCGCGATTTCGCCGATTCCAATGGCCACGGACGCGCCGCTCCCGGACAAGCGCCGACGCCAAACATCGGCAACTTGATTCTCCAGCCGAAAGAAACCAGCTCGCCCGCCGAGCTGAAGCAGAAACTGATCGAGATGTGCAAGCAGAGTGGAAAACCCTACGGCTACTACGCGGAAACTCTGGTGGGATACAACCCGCGCCTGCTCTATCGCGTTTATGTCAGCGATGGCCACCAAGAACTGGTGCGCGGCGCCGTATTCAACGAGCTGGATACGCGCACGCTGCGCAGCGATCTAGTGGCTGCGGGCAACGACCCTCTCGTGAGCAATCGCGAAGGCGGCGTGCCCACCACGGTGATCAGCCCTTCGATCCTCTTCGATGAATTGGAAGTAAAGCGCACCGACAAGAAAAACGCCAAGCTGCCGGAATATCCGCCTCCCGCTCTCAACTCCGCACACTAATTACTGCTGCACTGAGTCGCATTTCAGACAGGATTGGGTCGGTAGAGCCACGCTGGTTTCGCGGCGACCGGCGTTGCAGCCGGTGCATTTGTGGCGGCGAGGATTTCGTCCACGATCGCGCGCTGCGGCGTTAGCGTGCAGACCGGATCAGTGACCGCGGCATCGCCCGCGAGCAGAAACGACTGGCACCGGCAGCCGCCGAAGTCTTGCGTGCGGCGATCGCAGCTGCGGCAAGGCTCCCGCATCCATTCTTCACCCCGAAATTTTTGAAACGCGTCGGAGGAATCCCAAATTTCACGCAATGCCTGGCTCTGCACGTTTCCAAAGCGCAGACCGGGAATGATCTGCGCGGCGTGGCACGGCAGCACGTCGCCGCCCGGTGTGATCAGCATCAGCTTGCGTCCCCACCCGCCCATGCAAGCCTTTGGATATTTCGCGTAGTAATCCGGGACCACGTATTCCACGCGAACTTTTCCGCGCAGCCGCGTTTCCGCTTGCTGCAGCAGCGTGATCGAACGATCCACTTGCTCGCGCGTGGGCAGAAGACGTTCGCGATTGGCGAACGCCCAGCCGTAATACTGCACATGTGCGAACTCCAGGCGGCCGGCGCCGGATTCTTCTCCGAACGCGATCATTTCCTCCAAGTGATCGAGATTCTGCCGGTGAATTACAAAATTCAGCGTCAAGCCAATGCGATGTGCTCGCACCCAACTGACGACTTTTCGCTTCTGCTCCAGCGCTTGAGTTCCCGCAATTTCACTCGCCGCATCCTCTCGCGTGTCCTGAAAACTCAGTTGCACGTGATCGAGTCCGGCGTTCACGAGTTCTGCAAGCCGTTGCTCATCGAGCGGCAGTCCCGACGTGATCAAGCTCACATACAGCCCGGCGGCGCGGGCGGCCCGCACAAGTTCGACGAGATCAGGTCGCGCGAGCGGCTCGCCTCCCGTGAAATCAACCTGCAGAACACCTGCTTCCGCGGCTTCTGCCAGCACGCGCGTCCAGACGTCCGTCGAAAGCTCGAGTCCGCGAGACTTTAGTTCCAGAGGATTTGAGCAGTAGACACAATGCAGTGGACAGCGGTGAGTGAGTTCGGCGATGAGGGCGAGCGGCGTCGGAATCGTGGTCGTCATTTCTGCCCGGCGACGTCTTCAACAGCGAAGTCCAAGGCGCGCTGGTCGTGCAGCAGCGTCAGGTAGCCCACGATATCCTTCTCCACACGCTCCGGCTCGGCTTTCGAATAAATCTTCTGCAACTCGGAAATGATTTGCTGGATTGTGTGGCGGCCGTCGCAGCGCTCGACGATTTCGAGGCTTGGGCCATTCAGCCGGAGTGCGCGTTCCGGCATCAACAGCATGCGAGGGCCCCGATTGAGTTCGCTCAGGCGGCATCCCGCCGCGAGCCTGGGCCGCGCGTGCAGTTCGAGCTTCATGATTTAGTCCGCATCGGGTCGGAAAGCGCCGGGTGGCGGCCAACCGGGTGATACGTATGCAAAATAAATGGCATCCAGTTGCGCCCACAGGATATTGCACTTCGCACGCAGCGCCCCGAGCGCCTGTTCTTGCTCCTCGCGCGTTCGAGCATGCTCCAGTACCCACCCTAGCGCAAACGCTGCGTCGTCTGGCGCCTGCGTCAGCCGGCCCTGAAAATAATCGAGCCCGCCGGAAAGCCACGGATAGATATTTCCGCAATGCGTCCATGCGCAGCGCGATCAGCTTTCCGGAAAAAAGTTCCGTCAAAGAAGACGCCACCGCTTCGACAAACGTGCCGGACCGAACGAGTTCCAGATACGCGTCCACCGCGTAGCGCACCGCCGGCAAGATTCCGTCGCCTCGCTGTGCCTGTTCGCGCGTGAGGCCGGTCGCTTCCACCAGCCGCAGCCATTTTTCGATGCCGCCAACGTGCGTCGCGTCTCCATCGTGATCGAAGATGCGCTTGCGCCACGCGCGGCGAAATGCGGCGTCTTCGCTGCGCGCAAGAATCAGCGCGTCCTTCAACGGGATGCGGCTCTGGTAGTAATAGCGATTCAGCGCCCATGCCTGTAGCTGCCCGCGGCTGAGCTTCCCTTGGTGCATCAGCAGGTGGAAGGGATGTTTGTGATGATAGCGCTCCTCGCCGATCGCGTGAAAACGCGCCACAAATTCGGCTTCGGGCAGCAACGCTTCTAAGCGCGTTTCATTCACAGCGTAAACTCCATGCCGTCATGCGCTATTTCCCAACCCGCTTCGCGCACCAGGCGATGTTCAGCGCTCTCTTCATCCAGAATCGGATTGGTGTTGTTGATGTGGATCAGGATGCGACGGCCGCGTGCGCTTTTCGAAAACTGCCGCAGCAGTCCATCTTCGCCGGAAAGCGGGACGTGACCAATATCTCGCGCGCTCTTGCCGGAACCTGTTGCCCGGATCAGTTCGTCGTCGCTCCAGAATGTGCCATCCAAAAAAACCAAATCGCTGGACTCAGTCAGTTTCTTCAACTCGTCGCTAAATCTCGCGACCGACAGGCGCAAAAAATACGCGCTTCCCTGCGTGTTCCAGAACTAGTCCAACGTTGGATTCTTGCGTCGCAAGTTTGCTGCGTAACGCACAGCTCAGATAGTCCGGATAATATCCCCCAAGCCATACAGCGGAGTAGCGGAAGGACGCGTTCCCGGCCGCGTCGTCGGCCAGATCGCCGTCCGTAGCAGGGCCAACTTGCGGTTGCGTCGAGATCTCGCGCCACCGCACGGGCGGCGTAGCCCGGTTCAGAACGCGAAACAAACTGTTTTCCTCTTTGAGTATTCGTTGCACCGCCGGCGTGCTGAAAATGGAAAGCGGCGCGGATTCGCGAAGGTGCAGCAAGCCCGTCACCGTGTCTGCGTCAGCGCTGGTGAGGAACACGCCTACGATTGGCGAACGGCGCGAACCCTCTGGAGGCGCAAGCTCAGGCGCGGCAAGAATTTGCTCGCGCAGATCGGGTGATGCGTTCAGCAGGAACCATTCTTTGGAGTTTACGGAGAAGGCGAGTTGCGTCTGTGTGCGCGCGCGCCCGCGAAACGTTCCGGCACGCACAGCAAAGCAATTGGAGCATGAACAATTCCACTGGGGGAAACCGCCCCCGGCTGCCGAGCCGAGGACCTTAACGCGCATTCGAGGTTAAAGCTCGGCGTTGGCGTAGGAGCTAATTTCGCAGTTCAGGTCGATTTCTTCGTGCTGAGGGGTGGTCCATTCCATGGTCCAAACTCCTTTTTAATGCGGCCGCAATCTCAACTGTCGACAAGCGTAGCATGGCGAAAATGCTGGCGTCAATGGCCATCGGTAGTACCCTCTTACGAGCTAACCCCTTTATTTTCAATGTTTGAATCTCGAAAAGCTAGCGCCGAGGAACCCCAGCTCTTGTCGGAAGGCCAACCAACGCCGCCAGTATGCTATCGTGGCTAACGGTTCATTCAGCTTCTTCCCAGGAGGATTCGCATGGCGACGGCTGCGCAGCGTCGAAGCGATCGTGTCTCGCTGACTTTGCTGCTGGAAACTTCCGGCAAGGATATCAACGGCGAGGAATTTGCGCAGCCCGCGCGCACCATGCAAATTAACCGGACCGGCGCGGTGATCCTGCTCGACCGCGACCTGCGCCCCGATCAGCAAATTCTGATCAAGAGGCAAGCGCCCAGCGAATCGCACCGTCAGAGCCAAGTGCGCATCGTGGGCCAGTTTGGCCGCCAGAAAGACGGCTTCGTGTACGGCGTCGAAATTCTGCAGCCCGAAAACGACGTGTGGGCGATCGAGTTCCCGCATATCGCCGAGTCCCAGGAAGCAGTTGCGCGGATGCTGCTGGAGTGTACGTATTGCCGCGCGCGGGAAGTCGTCTACCTGAACGAACTCGAATTGCGCGGTTTCGAGACCACCCGCGGAATCGCGCGTTACTGCAAGACGTGCAGCGTGCCCAGCATCTGGTCGCAAGCGCCACACGAAAGCGAAAAGAAACTTGCTTCACGCGCGGCGCGCGGACGCGGCGCAGCCGGAGAAATTCCGCCGGGCGGCGATCAGCGCGAACGCACGAGGCTGCGCATGAAAACGAGGTTAACCGCGTGCATTCGGCAGGCCAACGCGGACGATGAGCTGGCCGTCTGCGAAGATATCTCCCCCGTGGGAATGTGTTTCCGCAGCAAGCGCCGCTATGAAGCCGAAGCCGCGATTGATGTGGCCGTGCCGTACACGCCCGAAGTCGCCAATATTTTCATACCGGCGCGCGTGGTGTACTGCGAAGAATTGCCCAAGGCGGGATTGTTTCGTCACGGCGTGGAATATCGCAGACCGAATCTGGTTAAGAACTAGTTTTGTGTACGCTTAGGCGGGTGCTGGTTTCTAGTGGACTGGAACCGGCGTGCGCTCTCCCGTCCGGCGCTGCAAATATTGCATCGCGATATTCAGATGCACGTTGCCGCCCGGAGTCTCAAAACACAAAATTGTCGCTTCCGAATCCTGCCCCGCTTTTTCGCACTGCTCCTGCGTCAGCACTTCCGGCGGCATCACTTTAAAGTGAAACCCTGCGTCGTTCAGCTGCGTAACGGCATTGCCGATCACCATGTTGGCCAGCTCGCAGACGGTTTCGGACACAATCGTAGCGTTAGGGTCTACTTCGCCGCCGGCCAGAAAGCTGGCCACCTGCGCGGCGGCGCTCGGCTCCATATCCAGAATCACCCGGCCTTCAATTTGCCCTTTGAAACTTACGGCCGCGGCGGTTCCTCTGCGGCGATAGCCTTCCTCTTCCATGGTGAGGTCCACAATCTTCGCGGGAACTTTCATCATTTCGGCGAGCACCGCGTCGAGCGAGCCGATAAACGGCTGGATCAGGTCCATCCTCATCGCGAGCTCTCCTCTGTGGCGCCCACCGCCGCCGTCACGCCGTCGTCGTTGAGCACGTAACGAATAATTTCGTACAGCGCGTCCGGCTTTACCGGCTTCTGCACGAAGTGCCGCGCGCCCTTCTGCAGCGCCGCCAGAATGTTGTCCTGGTAGCCCACCGAAGAAACCATGATGATGCGCGCCTCCGCATGCTCCTGCACGATTCGCTCCACGGCCTCGATGCCTTCCATCTGCGGCATGGTGATGTCCATCAGCACGATGTCCGGCTTGGTGCGGGCGTACTCGGTGATCGCGGTGCACCCGTCGCCGGCTTCTCCCACCACGTGGCCGCCGAACGATTCCACCATTTTCGCCAGGCTCTTGCGCGCGAAAACGGAGTCGTCCACGATCAGGTACTTCACCGTCTGATTGTCATTTTTTCGCGTCAACGCTTCGAACTGTTTCATCACGATCTCCTTCGAAATCCCGATTCAGTCGTTAAAATGTCCGCGGCCAAATCCTGATTCGTCTGTTCGGCGGCCGGCCGCTCCGCTACGCACTTCGCCTGCAAGAAACTGGAAAGGCTGGAAAGCGATACCACGCGCGCGGCGTATCCCCGTTCGATCGCCGATCGCGGCATGCTGTCCACGATGCAGGTGTCCGGACTCTGCGCTATGGTCAGTCCACCCGCGGCCTGAATGGCGCCCAGACCTTCTGCACCATCGTCGCCCATTCCGGTCATCAACACGCCAATGGCGTTGCTGCCGAATTCCTGCGCCACGGAATGAAACAGCACGTTTGCCGACGGCCTGTGCCCATTCACGCGCGGCTGGTCCACCAGAATCGCCACGTTGCCATGCTCCATCCGGCGGACTTTGAGGTGCCGGTTGCCCGGACACACCAGCGCGCGCCCTGCCAGCAACAAATCGCCTGACTGCGCTTCCTTCACTTCAATCGCCGAACATTCGTCCAGCCGCCGTGCGAACATCTCGGTGAATCCTTCCGGCATGTGCTGCACCACCAAAATGCACCCGGGGAAATCCTGCGGCAGCTGCGAGAATAAATATTGCAGCGCGTTCGGGCCTCCCGTGGAAATTCCGATGGCCACCACACGCGACGGCCAGTTAGGCATGCCGGTGCGCCGCTGTTCCTTCTGCTTCAGCGGGGGCACGGTGATGATCATCTTCGGCGCGCCGGAGCCTGCCGCCACCTTGATCTTCAGCGCAAGCTCCGCGGCGATCTGGTCCATGCGACCGGAAGCGGCTTCCGGCGGTTTGGTGACGAAATCAAACGCGCCCAGCGAAAGGGCCTTCAAGGTCACCGAAGCGCCGCGCTCCGTTTGCGCGCTTACCACGATCACCGGCACGCGATGCTTCCGCGTGATCTGCCGCAGCATCTCCAGGCCGTCCATGCGCGGCATTTCCAGATCGAGCGTCACCACGTGCGGGCGCAGCTCATCCAGCTTTCGCAATCCCACTTCGCCGTCCATGGCCGTTCCCACCACTTCGATGGATGGATCGCGCTGCAGCACCTGGGGAATCAGCTTGCGCATCAGCGCTGAATCGTCGACGACCAGTACGCGGATTTTCTCGCTCATGCCGTGGCCCCCACTGCTGGAATCCGCGCGAGATGCGCCACCACCGCGGGAATATTCAGGATCAGCACAATCGTCCCGTCGCCTAAGATCGAAGCGCCGCTCACCAAAGGAGAAGTGACCAATTGGTCTTCCAACGCCTTGATGACCAGTTCCTCTTCTCCCATCAACTTGTCCACCGCCAATCCAAAGCGGCGGCTGCCTGCGCCAATCACCACCACGAAGACACGCTTCGAGCTCGCGGGTGTTTCCGCTGGTTCCCGTTGCTCCAGGCGGCCCAGCCGCACCAAAGTCAGGACCTGCTGGCGCAGTTGAAATACCTCGTGATCGTCCACGCGATGCACATCGGCTTCGGTGATCCGCGTAATCTCCACCACGGAGGCGATCGGCACGGCGTACAGCCGCCCGGCCACGTGGAACAGCAGCGCCTGAATGCTGGCGAGCGTCAGCGGCACGATCAACCGGAAGGTGGTTCCCTCGCCGCGCTTCGTTTCCACATCGATTGAGCCTTTCAGGTTGTCGAGCGCGGATTTCACCACGTCCAGTCCCACACCACGGCCCGAGATTTCCGTCACGTTTTCCGCGGTGCTGAATCCCGGCGTAAAAATCAGGTGATTGATTTCTGAATCGTTCAGCCGTGAAGTTTCTGTGCCGTTCAAAATGCCGCGATCGATCGCGCGTTGCATTACTTTTTCGCGGTCAATGCCGCGGCCGTTGTCGGAAACTTCGATTACGACTTGATCGCCTTCGTGGTACGCGTCCAGGCGGATCATGCCGTTCACGGGCTTGCCCGCCGCGGCGCGTTCGCTCGCGGATTCGATTCCGTGATCGGCGGCGTTGCGTATCAAGTGAGCCAGCGGCTCGGCCAGCGCGTCCAGAATGCTTTTGTCGAGGTCCGTGTTCTGGCCCGCGATTTCCAATGCAATTTCTTTGTTGAGGTGCTTGGCCACGTCGCGCACGATGCGCGGAAATCGCCGGAACAACTGCTCCACCGGCACCATGCGAATTTTCATCACAGATTTTTGAAGCTCGTTCAAGATGCGCGATTGAAACGCCAAAGCATCTGAAAACTTTCCGCGCAGCGAGTCCTTGGCGAAGCGCCGCTCAAATTCCGCGATGGTGCGCTGCAGCATGGATTTTCCGATGATCAATTCGCCTACCAGGTTCATCACCGTGTCAATGCGCCCGGCGTCCACGCGCAGTGTGTTCTCTGCCACCGCGTGCGCCAGCCCTGCGGGCGCGCTGGGATGCTGTGATTCATCGTCTTCCATCGCGCCGGCGTCCGCCGGTTCTCCGGCAACTCCCGCGGAGACTGCCGCAGCTTCGGATTCCACCAGAATGTCCAGCACATCGCGCGGGCTGGTCTCCATCAGCGGGATGCGATTCACTGAAATTTGCGCAACTACCGACGGCACCTGGCAGCGTTTGCGGATCCAATCGGCCGGCTTTGTGCTTGCCAGCGCCGCTTCCAGCAGGCCGCCGCTTACCACTTCGGCGCTGCTTTCAGGGCGCAACGCCAGGATTTTTCCCGCACGTTCCAGCGCTTTCCTGGCGAGTTCGTACGCCGCCGCGGGTGATATTGCTTCACCGGCCAAATGCATAGCCACCTGATAAACCGTCTCGCCGCGACGGAAGGATTCCGCGATCAGCAATCTTTCATATTCGGTCCAGCTGAAAGTCGCCGGCTCCTCGCGCAGAGGCTTTTCAGCCCGCCCGCTGATCGGTTTGCGCAGCAGCCTTTGCACGTATTCGCGCAACGCGCCTCCATCCGGCGGTTGCAAATTATTTCGATACGCGGCCAGCATGTCGCGGAACGTGTCCGCGGCCGTCAGCACGACCTCAGCAATCAGCCCGGCATGTTCTTTCACAAGATCCGGAGTCAAAACATCTTCCAATTCGTGCGCCAGCTCGCTTAGTTCGCGATAGCCGCAGGCCGCGGAATCACCTTTCAACGTGTGCACAGCCCTGCGCACGCTGCGCAAACTTTCTTTGTCGCTGGGCCGCTCCTCCAGAGCCAGCCCCGCATCATTCATAGCCTGCAGAATCTCCTCCGCGCTCTCGAAGAAGAGGTCGCGGAGTTCTGAGGCGCGGTCGTCGGGTGAAAACGTCACTGCGGTCCCTCGATTCGCTGGTACACAGTCGCGTTGTTCTGATGAATCATGTGGAATCTTTTAGTCAAGCCGAACAAGCTTTCCGCATGCCCGACGAAGAGATAGCCTTCCGGATTCAAGCAACGGTGGAATTTGTCGATCAGGCGCTTTTGTTCGGCCTCGTCGAAATAAATCATCACGTTGCGGCAGAAAATCGCGTCGTTGCGCTGCGGCAGATATTCCGTCTTCAAATTGTGAAAATCGAATTGCACCAGGCTCTTCAGCGCCGGCTTCACCGAATATTTATCGCCCACCTTATCGAAGTAACGCAGGCGGCAGGTGTAGTCCACCGTGTCCATTTGGCTTTCGGTGTAGATGCCCTGTTGCGCCGTCAGCAACGCCGAATAACTGATGTCCGAAGCCACGATTTCCACTTTCCACGGCGGAGGAATCAGCGGCTTCGGCGTGGGCATTTCAAAAGGCAGGGGATTTCGCAGGTAGTAATACGCCAGCGCGTCGCAAATCAGGATCGCCAGCGTGTAAGGTTCCTGGCCGGTGGAGCAGCCGGCGCTCCATACGCGCAACGACCAATCGCGGCGCTCCTGCTTGCGGCGCAAAAGTTCTTCCAGGACCGATTTCTGAAACAGTTCCAGTTGCGGACGAATCCGAAAAAAACTGGTTTCGTTGACCGTCAGATTTTCCAGCAGCGCCACCAGCTCCTGCTTGCCTTCGCGGCTGGTGAGCAGGCGGTAATAGGTATAGAACGAATCCATCTGGCAGGCTTTCAGGCGGCGTTGCAGGCGATCGCGCAGGAAATGCGTGCGCCGTTCATCGAAATACATGCCGCATTCCTGATACACCAACGTCTGCAGGAGCTTTAATTCGGGTTCGGTGAGCGGAACCTGTGCTGTGAGAGTGGACATTCGCTCCTCGTCGTTTTCGTTCTCGCGCTAATTTTACCGGCGCCAAGGGCTAAAACTAGACGCGTGCCAGATTGTCTGTGGCCAGGGCGGCGGAATCGGCCGCGTCCTCCAGCCGGCGCAGCTCTCCGCGCTGCAGAATCTTGCTCAGATCCAGCAGCATCACCAGCCGTCCGCGGAGTTTTCCCACGCCGGTGATGTAGTTCAATTCGCCCTCTTGAAACACCGAATGCGGCGCTTCAATATCCGAAGGCGGAATTTTTATAACTTCAGAAGCTGAATTCACGATCAAGCCGATCGCACGGCTTTCCAGCTCCACCACCACAATTCTGTTTCTCTTGCTGGCCTCGATCACTTTCTCGCCAAACCGTTTTCGCAGATCCACCACCGGAATAATTCGCCCGCGCAGATTGATCACGCCCTCGATATAATCCGGCGCATTCGGAACCGATGTAATCTCCGGCACGCGCACAATCTCCCGCACCATGGCAATGGGCAGCCCAAATGTTTCCCGCCCGATCCGGAACCCTACGATTTGGATGTCTTTGTCCATGTTGTTCGTCGGCGCCCGTTAGGACCGCGAAACTTCGGCATACTCAGGCGAAGAGTTGCGATCGTTATCGTTCGAGCCGCCGAACGCGCCACCCGCGGCCGGTCGACGTCCGAATTGACGACGGCCGTCCGCGAATCCCTCGTCAAGCACGAAGCGATCCATGGACTCCAGCAGCACGCGGGAGAGCTTGGACATCTGTTCGGCTGCGGCGGCCAGTTCCGTGGAACTCGACGTGGATTGCTGCACCAGCTCGCGCATTTTTTCCATTGCTCGTACAACTGCCTGAGAACCCGAGGCCTGCTCTTCCACCGACGAATTAATTTCCTGCGTGATTTCGGTGAGGCGGTTGGTGGCTTTGGCAATCTGCGAAGAGCCGCTGGATTGTTCCGTGGTGGCCGCTCCGATTTCCTGCGAGAACTTGTACACTTCGGACACGACGTCGGAAATCTTTTCCAGCGCGAAGCTTAGGTCCTTGTTGAGCAGCAAGCCTTCCTGGACCATGGTGGTGCTCTTTTCCATGTTGTCCACGGCTTCGCGTGCTTCCTTCTGTATGCCCTGGATCAGCTCGGAAATTTCCTTGGTGGACTGCGTGGACTTTTCCGCGAGCTTGCGAACTTCCTCGGCGACCACCGCGAAACCCAGCCCATGTTCGCCGGCGCGCGCCGCTTCAATCGCCGCGTTCAGTGCCAGCAGGTTGGTCTGCTCCGCCAGATCGTCAATCACCTCGATGATCTTGCCGATGTCGTCCGCGCGGCGTCCCAGCACATCAATAATTTCCGCCGAAGATTGAATCGCGTGGCTGGTGCGGTTCAATCCCTCGGTGGCCTTATTCATCGTTACCATTCCGGTTTGGACTTCCTCGCGCGAGCGGTGAGAAATGTCCACCAGCAGTTTTGCGGTATCTGCCACGCGCTCGATGGATGTGACCATCTGATCGATCGAAGCGGAAGTTTCCGCCACGCTCGAAGCTTGCACCTGCGTGTTCTTCACCACGTTCTGCACGTTGATGCTCATCTCGTGCATGGTGCTGGTCACTTCGTCAATCGCGGAGGCCGCTTGCACGCTCACCTTGGCCGATTCGTCCGAAGCGCTGGCCATCTGCCCCGAACCGCTGGCCACTTGCGCGGCGCTGTCGCGCACCTGGCGCACCAGGTCCCGCAAGCCGCGCGTCATCGAAGCAAACGCTTTCGCCATCGTGTCCTGCTGCGAACGCGGCTGCACGGTCACCGAAAGTTGTCCTTCCGCTATCGCCGCGGAAACCGCGGCCATATCTTTCAGGTGCACGATCATCTTGTTGAAGTTTTCCGCCAGCACGCCCACTTCATCGTCGCGGTGCGTGTCAATCGTCTGGTCCAGGTCGCCGGTCTCGCCAATGCGGCGGGCGACTTCGATCAGATGGTAGATGGGCTCCTTGATGGACTTCGCAGTTTGAAACGCGATGAAGCATCCAATGAAAATGGCGAAAAGAGTGCCGGCTGTGGTGATCCAGGTGCTCCACGTCGTGGCTGTTTTCGCCGAATTGTTCGAATCGTCCAGCGATTTGTGCACGGTATTATCGGCCTGGTCCAAAATCGCCGTGGACTTGGTGACCCATGACGCCGGATCGTGCTGCAGGTAATAAATCTGCAGATCTGAAACTGTCGCGTCTCCCGCGTCCACCTGATGCCGTTTCGCCATCATGGGCTTCGCGAAACTTTCCGACCAGCTCGTTTCCGTCTCTCCTACTTGCGTCAACGCGTTGAGCAGGCTGGCATCACTCGTCTTGCTCTGCGCGTCCTTCAGCAGCGCGATCAAATCGGCGACGCCTTTGTTGGTCTTGTCTTCATCGCGCAGGTCGCCGCTGAGCAAGTAATTGCTCAGATACAGCCGGTCCTGCATCATCTGCGAGCGCGCATCGTCGATCGCCTGCTTCACCGTCAACGTCGCCTTCACTGTGTCCTGCGCGCTGTATTCACGGCGCACCGTGATCACGTTGATGACGAACAGCACGAGCATGATCGCCAGAATCGCGCCAAACCCGAAATAGAGTTTCCTGCCGATAGTCATGAGAAATGCCTCCGCTCCCCGCCTGTGAAGAATCACAGGCCCCCGTTCACGCGCAACTACTCGTGGCCCGCGAAATCAAACTCCACCACTTCCGTCGTTTCTTTTGCGGCCGGCTCGTAGCGCCATTTTTTCAGACGCTTCCAGAGCCGAGCCCACCAGCAGCGGGCTCCCGCCGATCACTTTGGTGCTGGTTACGTGCCCATCCGACGAAATCGTAGCCTCGATTTTCACTTTGCCGGTTACGTGCATCTCTTTGGCCAGCTGCGGATATTCGGGCGTGGCCTTGGTTCGTACTTTTCGTCGTGACGCCTCGGCCGTATTTTCCTGGGCTAGTGTCCTTGGTACGACTGCTAACGATCCCCCCAGCATCAACGTCAAGCCAATGCCAAGCAGTCGTTTCTTGCGGTTCATACGTACGCCTCCTCAATCGAGGGAAAGGTCCCGCAGCGGAAATTGCAATGAGGATGCCATCGGGAAAGTGTTATTGATGCAAGGTCAAAATTCGCCAACTTAGTCCGCATCTTACTGACCAAGAAGCACTTAGTTGGAATCACGCCAATGCTGTGAAGCGCTGCCCGCAGGCCCACTCGTCTCAAATACCCGCCGCAACGCAGAACCGCGTCTCACGTTGCGACAGACGAGATTGCTCGTTACGCAACAATCCCAGCCAGTTCGCTTGACTCAATTTGAGATGACACCGTAACGTCATTCTCGTAAAGGCGTAGCGCGCGCAGTGCCCCCTAAGCCTCCATGCGTGCACTAAAAAGAAGTCGCGATGTCTCAACTCGTCTCAACGGCTCCTTTGAGAGCCTGCTCGCGCAGTTCTCTGCCACCACGCTGGAACTGAATCCCTCACTCGGCACCACTGAATTCTCACGGCGTCTCACGGCACGCGCAGCGGAAATGCTCGGCGCGCGGGCGGCGGTGCTGGCGCTTGCCCACGAAGCGGAATGGGAAATTGCCGCGCTCAGCGGACCCGCGCATCGCTGGGATCCGATGACGCAACATCGTTTGGCCGGCGTGCTGGCGGAACAAGCCGGCGTTCCAGGCGAAAAATTGCGCACGGGCTCCGCGGGAATGTTGCTCGGCCGCAGTCTCGCCGAAACGCTGGTGTGGGAAGAACTCGTTCTCGCCCGGCTTTCGGGAAGTGAAGGCGAGTTGCTCGGAGTGTTGTGTCTGGTGGACGTGTCGCGTGAACTTTCCGCGACGGAACGCCAGCTCCTGGAAGCTCTCGCAGGCCATGCAGCGATGGCGCTGGAGAACGTCAGGCTTTTCTCACGCGTGGAGCAATCACGCAAGCAGTGGGTGGAAGATTTTGACGCAATCTCCGATTTCATCGTGGTGCACGACGCCGGAAATCGCGTGCTGCGCCTGAATCGCGCGCTGGCGGACGCATTAGGACTGAAACCGACGGAAGCGATCGGATACGAAATTGATCGCTTGGAAATTCTGGGCGCAGCTCCGAAAGAAGGGCATTGCCCGTTCTGCCGCAATCCGCGCCTCGCCCACGAGGAATACATTTATGAAGCCGGCGAGCGCACCTTTCTGATTTCCGCGTCGCGCATTCACAACGCGCAGGGCAACGACTGGCGCACGATTCACGTGATGAAGGACATCACCGATCGCCGCGTCGCCGAACGCCGCTATCGCCGCGAGCGCGATTTCAACAAAAATATTCTGAACAACACTCAGAGCATGATTCTGGTTCTCGATACCGCGGGGCTCATCAGTTACGCGAATCGCCGCTGCTTCGAAGCCGGCTACCTGGAACAGGAATTATTGGGACGACCGCTGGTAGGAATGGTTCCTGCGGCACGGCGTCCTCTGCTTGCCGAAGCGCTGGAGCGCACGCTGCAAGGAGCGGCACTCGATAATCTAGAGATACCACTCTTCCGCGGCAGTGGCGCGCCCGGGCAATTTTCCATCAGCCTCAGCCCCATGCGCGACGAAGAAGGCGAAATCAACAGCGTGGTCGTGGTGATGACGGACATCACCGACGCCGCCAGCCTGCAGGCGAAGCTGATGCACACCGAAAAAATGGCGGCGCTGGGTCAACTCGTTTCCGGTGTCGCGCATGAAGTGAATAATCCGCTCGCCGCGATCGTCGGCTTTACCGATCTGCTGCTCGAAAATCCCGCAGTCCCCGACGACGCCAAAGAAGAGCTGCAAGTGATCTTGCAGGAGGCGCAACGCACACGCGTGATCGTGCAGAACCTACTGAGCTTCGCGCGGCAGATGCCGGCACAGCGTGAGCCCGCCCAAGTGAACACGATCTTGCGCCAAACCATGAAATTGCGCGCATACGATTTTTCGAATCATGGCGTCGAGCTCAGCGAAAAATATGCCGCTGAACTTCCCATGGTTATTGGCGACCCGCACCAGCTGCAGCAAGTGTTCCTGAACATCCTGAACAACGCCTACGACGCGGTGCAGGAAACGCGCCGCACCGGAAGGATCGAGGTCCAAACGGTTCATCGCTCCGACAAAATTGAAATCGTATTTCGAGACAACGGTCCCGGCATCGCCCAGATTGACCGCATCTTCGATCCATTTTTCACCACCAAGGAAGTCGGCAAGGGAACCGGACTGGGCCTGAGCATCTGCTACGGCATCATTCAGGCGCATCGCGGTGAAATCGTCGCGCGAAATAATCCGGATGGAGACGGCTCCACGTTCGTAGTGCGGCTGCCCATCGCCGAAAAAGCGGCGGAGCTGCATGCCGCGAAGGCTGCGGAATGACGGCCACTCCCGCGCCGGTCTCCGCCACGCGCTCGCGCATTCTGGTGATCGAGGATGAGCCGTCGGTGGCAGCCTTCGTGCGCGCGGCGCTCGAACGCCACGGCTACGAAGTGACTTCTTCGTCGTCCGCGGTCGAAGGCCTGCGGCTGCTCGCGCTCCATGATTTCCGCGGCGTGATTTCGGATTTCCGCACACCGGGAGGAATCACCGGTTCCGATGTGCATGACTGGCTGCAGCGTCACCGGCCCGAGATGGCTTCACGCATTATTTTCATCACAGGCGATACCGCCAGCGACGAGACCATTGCGTTGCTGGCGCTCGCCGGCACCCCCTGCGTCGAAAAACCATTCCGCGTTCAGCAGTTGATGGACGCGGTGGCAAAGACGATTGGAAAACCATGACCGACGAACTGAAACTTCGCTTCTTGATTGTGGATGACGAGCAAAGCATTCGCCGCCTGTGCATCACGGTAGGACAAGGGCTCGGTTACCTCTGCGCCGAGGCCGAAACCGCTGAAGCCGCGCTCGAATCTTTAGAGACGAGCGCTCCCGATCTGGTGGTGACGGACTTGAAGCTGCCCAGCCTTTCCGGCGTCGAACTGCTGCGAAAAATTAAAGAGCTATTGCCGCGCGCCGAAGTCGCCATCATGACGGGCCACGGTTCCGTCGAAACCGCGGTGGACGCCATGCGCCAGGGCGCCTACGACTACATCGAAAAACCGTTTCGCGTGGAGCGCCTGCGCCAGCTGCTGCAGCGTATGGCGGAAAAAGTCCGCCTGGTCACCGAAAATCAATTCCTGCGCGAACGCGTGAACACCGCAACCGATCTGGATGGCATCGTCGGAACGTCCGCGAAAATTCAAGATGTGCTGCGCATGATCTCGCGCCTGAAGGAAACGCGCACGCCCGTATTAATCACTGGGGAAAGCGGCACGGGCAAGGAACTGGTCGCGCGCGCCATTCATTTTCGCGGCCCGCTCGCGGAGATGCCCTTCGTCGCGGTGGATTGCGGCTCGCTGGTTCCCACGTTGATGGAAAGCGAGCTTTTTGGCCACGAAAAGGGTTCCTTCACCGGCGCGCTCAAGACCAAGGCCGGTCTATTCCAGGCAGCCAACGGCGGCACAATTTTCCTGGATGAAATCGGCGAGCTGCCGCTGGAATTGCAAGCCAAGCTGCTGCGTGTGCTGCAGGAAAAAGAAGTGCGGCCGGTGGGCAGCAACGACAAAGTGCCTGTGGACGTCCGCGTGATCGCCGCCACCAATCGCGATCTGGAAGCTGCTTACCGCGGCGGAACTTTTCGCAAGGACCTTTACTTCCGTCTCAACGTCGTAACGGTTCACGTGCCCGGTCTGCGCGAGCGCCGTTCGGACATACCGCAGCTCGCGCATTATTTCCTGGATCGCTACGCCGCGGGCGAAAATATTCAGGTGACGCCGGCGGCCATGAAGAGCTTCCTGCAATATGAATGGCCGGGAAATGTGCGCGAGCTGGAAAATTGCATCGCGCGCGCCGTAGCTCTGGGTGACCATCACACCATTGACGTGGAAGACTTGCCGCCCGCGATCCGCGCGCCGCAAGATAGCAGTGCCGGGGCAGGTGAATCCTCGTCGCTATCAACTACCGCGCTCGCCGACCTGGAACGCATGACCATCCTGCGCGTCTTCGAAAAGGCTGGCGGCGATAAAGCCCTCGCCGGAAGAATGTTAGGCATCAGCCGCGCCACGCTGTAT
The DNA here is from genome assembly GCA_963742475.1 of uncultured Acidobacteriota bacterium. Lineage (GTDB taxonomy): Bacteria > Acidobacteriota > Terriglobia > Acidiferrales > UBA7541 > Palsa-295. The sequence continues at coordinate 130,204 of CAVULY010000003.1, forward strand.
CGCAAGCTGAAGCTCTACAACATCCCGCTGCGCGCGGCGCACAAGCACGAAGTGCGGATGGCGTCTTAACGAGAATACGAACGATGTGAATATATTCCGCATTCGGGTTTACACCGCATCGGTGAGACGCATCTGTATCAGCCTGAGACACCAGCAAGACCCCAACGCGAATTACCGATTCTTAAACCACAGATAAAAAGCCACTTATCAGATTGGCGAGCCGTCCTTCTTTGGCCGTCTTCGTGCAATCGTCTATCTGGAAGTGTTTCTGCGTCCGCTACCACTGCGCTCATTGCAGCCGCGGAGCAGCATCAGTCCAGGGGGTTCCGTGATTAGCGAAGCTGCATTGGACACCGTTGACGTCTCGCAAACGTGCGTCGAGAAATTGTCGCAGCTCTTTCCCAGCGCGTCGCCGATGCGCATCCCCGTGCGCGTGGTTACCCTGGCCCCGGCGCGCCGCCCTTTGCAGGAGCAAACCGTAATCGAGTTCGGAACCGCGCAGGAGGTGCTGTTCGCTTCGACGCTGCCGCTGGAATTTGAAGATGGCGTGCGCGTGCTGAATTCCGATGGTTCGCTGGACGCCCGCGCGACGGTGGTCGCCGTGCGATATCACGACGGACGAAAGGCCGTTGCTGCCCGGTTCGTAGGTGAAGTGGGCAACTGGATCATAAAACGATGACCTTCAAATCAGACGTCACCACATTGAAGCCGCCTGCGCCAGCGTCATCGGCCGGCGCGGATTTTGTCGCGCAATGGTCGGAAGCGCGCAACGCCTATCCGTTGTACGCAGCGCTCGCCGCGCAATTTAACTTTGGCCCACTGCCGCATCTTGCCGGCGAGTTGCCGCCGCAGCGGCCCTCGCGCGAGGTTTTCGACAACGTTCTGCAATGGCTCAACGGAATTGACGAAAGAGTTCGCGCCTTTCAGATCCGCCAGCTTCCCCCGGAAACTCTGAACGCCAGCGAGCAGAGTCTGCGCGCATTTCTGCAGCGCCAATTGCGCAAGCAGGAAAAAACCACGGCGGATCGCGACAAGATTGATCTTCTGCTCGTGCAATATTTTGCGTTGTGCGCGCCGGAAGAACTTTATCGCAAGGAAATTCACCTGGAGGACGTCGCGGAAGTATTGCAGCCGGTGCTGACCGCCGCCGATGCCACCCGCCTGGAATGGTGCGAACCGCTCGACAGAATTTTGGACAAGGTCGCCAACTGCGAAAGTTTGCGCGACATGATGGAACTCGGCCTGCTCGAGCAAGGGCGACTGGTGAAAGAATCCGCCGGCGCCATGTTTTACGATCCTGCCGCGCTGGTCGCATTCTGCCGTTTCAATTTCTTACTCCGGCGAGCTTTCATCCGCATGCTGCACGCGGACTTGAGCGCCGTGCGCCAGGCCGCCGAAACTCTGGATGCCAGCGGCGTGAAAACAGTTGATTGCCGCCGCGCCGGTTTCTCGGCCGCCGAAACCACCACGCAGCTGCGTTACTACTGCGAAAATTGGAAGCAGCCGTTTCATAAGGACTACACGGAAACATCCGTCACTCACGCGTTCGAACAACTTCTCGCCTTGCGGGCCGATTTAGAAGAGGCCCTCGCGCGCGGCCAGTCTGGCGCGCCGTCGCCTGCATCCAGCACGGAACATCGCCAACCGGGCAAGCGTTCAACCGTGGATCAATCCTCCAAGCCAGCGGAGCCGCCAGCTCCAACCGCCGCCGCGGTCCAGGTATCTCCCGCGAACGCTCCGGCGTCGAAACAGTCCAAGCCATCGCCGGCCGAAAGCTCCGATCCATCAAGAGCATCCAGCGCCGCCGCAAGCGCCGACAAAGCGCAGCAGCCGGCCGCCGACGCACCGGTTCCGCCAGCCGGTGCGCTGGATAAAGAGAAGTGCCTGGAATCAATTTGGGAGCAATTGATCGCCGAGCCTCCCACTCGCGGACGTTCGATGTCCACGATCGTCTTGCAGAATACGAAAGTCCTGCTTTCCTCGTGGGAAGTCGCGGCGTTCGTTGCCGAGGGCGATCAAGAAGCAGAGGACCTGCGCCGCGCAGTCGTGGCTCGCGCTCTCCTCGCCGTCGCCATGGAAGAGCGCAAACGTTCCGGCGATCTCGGCCAGCTCGCAGCAGCCCTCACACTTGCCAAAGCGGAAGTTTCTTACTTCCAGGGCCGCGTGGAGCACGCCAAGCGCGCTAAGAACACCGAAGCCGCTGTGAATCTGGGGATCAGCACCAAGCGACTGCTTTCTTTCATCGAAGAAGCTGAAAAATTGCAGCCCTGAGCAGTCAGCAAGTGAGAACTCGCGAATCTTTGTAGGTCGTGGCTTTAGCCACGATATCACTGACGCGAAAACGAAGCAGCTTTAGCCGCTGCAGTACCGGTTTCACGGTTGTCACACAGGCCCGGCGACCAAAACCGTCTTGGGGGAATTCTCTTGTCTCACTCCAGCGTCCTGATCGTCTCGGACGACACTGAATTCGCGCGCACCGTTGCCGCTCGTTGGCAAGCCGAACGTCGCGTTCCGGAGATCACCCTCACCACGAGTGACGTGTGGCAGGCGTCTGCGGCCGAGGGCTACAACCTCGTCATCGTCGGCCCGGTGCGTGACGGCAATATCTCCGCAATCCTTTCCGCGCTGAATTCGTTACCGGCCACAGCAGCCGTGTATGTTTCCAGCGACACGCGCGATGTGCCGTCGCTGGCAGCCGAACACCCGCACGTGCTGGTGCTGCCACGGGAAGATGGCTGGATCGGGACGCTGATTCTCGTCGCTGGTGAAGCCTTGCGCCGCGCGGCCGCCACCGCGCGCGCTCAGCGTGCTGAACGCGTTGCCGGCGAACTGCAACGCAACGCCGCGCTCGGCCGCTACATGCTGGATGTGCGCCCCAGCGTCAACAACGCGCTCACCTCAGTCTTGGGCAATGCTGACCTGCTGCTTCTCGAACCGGACGCGATGCACACCGATGCGCGCGAGCAAATTCGCACTATTCACACCATGGCATTGCGCCTGAACGAAATCATGCAGCGATTCTCATCGGTGGCCGCCGAAATGCGCGCCGGTGAGAAAGAATCTCAAGCTGAGACAGAGCACGCGTCGCAGAGTTCCGTCGCGGGGCAGGCGAGGTAACGCGAAGACTCGTAACCGGCTGAAAAGTATAGCTGTTGCAATCTAATCGCAGAACGCGAAATGCGCTCCGAACATGGTCTTGGAGTTGCATTTCTTTCTGCGGGTATTTCTGTGGAGGTCTGCCGATGTCGAAAAAAGTTCTGATCGTGGATGATTCCCAGGCGGAACTTCACCTGATGCAGTCCATGCTGCAGCAAGGTGGTTTTCATTCCGTGGGGATTTCCGATCCCACAAAAATCGAAGAGGCCATCGAAGAAGAGCGGCCCAACGTGATTCTGCTCGACGTGGTGATGCCGCAGCGCAATGGCTTCCAGGCTTGCCGCGACCTGAAAAGTCAGCAGCCCTATTCGAATATCCCGGTGATTCTGGTCACCTCTAAAACCGCGCCCAGCGATCGCTATTGGGGCGAGCAGCAGGGCGCCAATGGTTACGTCGCCAAGCCGTTCACGCCGGACGAACTGCTCAGCGCGGTGAAAAGGTTTGCCTGATGTCCTTTGAACGCGAAGTCGGCCATGAAAACGCGGCGCTTTCCGCTGAACTCGATGGCGGCGCATTTCTGGAAAGCGATGTTTTTTCCGACGATCGCCTGCCCGAGCGCCAGTACTGCGTTTTTCGCGCCGGTCGCGAACGGTTTTGCTTTTCGGTGCTGGAAGTGGAAGAGGTTGTGGACTGGCCGATCGTCACGCGCATTCCGCTCACTCCCGCTTTTCTCATGGGAGTGTTCAATCTGCGCGGCACCATCGTTCCACTGATTGACATCGCCTTCACCGAAGGCCGGCGGCCCGGCCTGCTTCCGAAGCACGTAGTCGTTGCGGTGCTCAGGGGCGACGCGCAACGCGAAGACTTGAGGTTAGGAATTGCCGCGGACGAAGTAATCGGCACGTTTTCCGCGACGGAAGAAGCGCTGCTCGATCAGGCGCCCGCGGACGTGCCGCACTGCCGCGGAATGTTGCGGCACGACGACCGCCTGGCTCTGGTCGTGGACTTGCGGCGCTTGCTTGATGTGTTTCCAGTGCCGGTGATTTAGCACCGGTTCTTAACGACGAACTTGGCATGGGCACGGGTTCTGGGGTCACAAGTTTTTAGGCTGCGCGCACTTTCCGTTCCGCTTCGCGGCGCGGCTGGGTGAACGGGCGCACACGTTCTTGGGAGGAAGTCATGAAAGCTCGTTTGAGTTCCACAGTTTGGCTGCTGGTGTTTTGGGTCGCACTGGCGCTCTTCGGAGTCTTGGGTCTGTCCTATTATGCCGGCGCCCATTCAGGCAGCCAGTCGGCTGCGGATTCCGCCGCTGCTCCGGGCGGAGCGAATGGCGCGCTATTCGCCGCGGCCGCGCTGGCGCTCTTCGCCGCCGTCTCCGTGGTGTACGTGCTCAGCAAGCGCGTGCTGACGCCTGTGGACGAGCTTGCCAAATTCTCCGAGCGCGTAGTCTCTGGAGACGTGCGTGCCCGCGTGGAAATTAACTCGAATGACGAGTTCGGCTTCATCGCGGAAAATTTCAACCGCAGCGCCGCCAAAGTCGCTCACGCCGTCACCAACCAGCAGGCGCAGGACTCTCTGCAGCGCAGCATTACCGACCTGCTGAACACCATCAACCAGGTAGCCCGCGGCGATTTAACCATTCGCGGGAAGGTGACCAACGACGCCCTGGGCAACGTGGTGGATTCCGTGAACTTCATGCTCGACAACTTCACCAAAGTTCTCGAGCGCGTCCGCAAGGCCGCCGTGGACGTCAGCGGCAGCGCCAACCAAATCCTGGACGCAGCGGACGACATGACCGCCGGCGCCACGCAGCAGGACCAGGAAATCACCAACACTTCCAGCGCCGTCGAAGAGCTGACGGTCTCGATGAAACAGGTGTCCAACAACGCGGAAGCCAGCGCCGAAGCGGCACGCCGCGCGCTCGACGCTGCTGAGCAAGGCAACCGCGCCGTGCGCGATACGCTCGAAGGCATGCAGCGCATTCGCGCCTCGGTGCAAGCCACCGCGAAAAAGATCAAATCTCTCGGCGATCGCTCACTGGAAATTTCCGAAATCATCAACGTGATTAACGACATCACCGAGCAGACCAACCTGCTCGCACTGAACGCCGCGATTGAAGCAGCCCGCGCCGGCGATGCCGGCCGCGGTTTCGCCGTCGTTGCCGACGAAGTCCGCAAACTCGCCGAGCACTCTCGCAGCGCCACGAAAGATATCGCGGCGCTGATCAAAGCCATTCAGGCCGAAACAAACGAAGCGGTCGTCGTCATGGAAGACGGCACGCGCGAAGTGGAAGTCGGTGCAGGCCTCGCCGATCAAGCCGGTAAAGCGCTCGAAGCGATTTCCAGCGTCGTGCGCCAGTCAGCCGAATTGGTCCAGGAAATTTCCCTGGCGTCGAAGCAGCAGGTGCGCGGCACGGAAGGTGTGGCCAACGCGATGCAGATTATTTCCGGCATCACGCGCCAGACCACTCAGGGCGCCCGGCAGACCGCTTCCACCGTCGGCAACATGGTCAAGCTCTCTGAACAATTGAATGAAGCGCTCGCGCAATTCCGTTCAGGGCGCGCGGGCGAAGCGGCCGAAGAACAGCGGCCGGCCGCGCCAGTGGGTGCGCATCGTTAGGTCGCAGTGATTCCTGGCGCCGGCGAATCGCGCTGGCCCCGAACGTGCGCCGAACATGAAACCACATCCAGCAACGACGACGAAGCTCAGCGAGTCCGAACTCGATGAAATCCGCACGCTGATCGAGCAGCGCTCGGCCATTCTCTTCGATGCATCGCGCGAGCGGTTTTTCTCCACGCGCATCCGCGAGTACATCGAGGAAAAAGAACTCGCCGGCGGCACGGAACTTCTCGCGCTCGTGAAAGGCTCCAGCACGCAATACGAAGCCCTGCTGGAAACGTTGCTGACGCAGGAAACTTCTTTTTTTCGTTATCCGGCCGTTTACGACGCGCTGGAGAAACGCATTTTGCCGGAGGTGCAGGAGCGCAAATTCTGGCAGAGTCCGCGCGCTCTGCGCATCTGGAGCGCCGGCTGTTCCACGGGTGAAGAGGCCTACTCCATTGCCGTCACCTTGTGCGACGCGCTGAAATTTGTGGAAGCCTGGGAAATCGAAATTCTGGCGACGGACATCAGCCGCCGCGCGCTGCGCCATGCCGAACGCGGCCTGTACAGCAAGCGCAGTTTGCAGGATGTCTCGCTCGGGCAGGTGGACGCGCACTTTACCGCCACCAAGCACGGCTTTCAGGTGAAGCCGCGGATACGAAAAATGATTTCGTTCGCGCAAATGAATCTCATCGAGCCGGTGTACGTCGGCAAGCTGGACTGCATCTTCTGCATGAACGTGCTCATGTACTTTTCACATGAACGCCGCCTCGCGATTCTCCGGCGCTTCTACGACGCGCTCGAGCCCGGCGGTTATTTTCTTCTGGGCCACTCAGAGACGCTCTCCAACGTGCCCATGAAATTCGAATCCGTGGTGATCGGCGATTGCCGCATCTATCGCAAGCCGGTCGCCGCCGAATCGCGCGCCGCTGCGGTGCTGGTGGAGGAAAGCCTGTGAACGGGCCCAACCAGGAATCCGTCGAGCTCTTCCTCCAGGAGGCTTCCGAAAACCTCCAGTATCTGCGGGAATATTCCGGCATGTTGCAGGAGCCGCAGACCAAGCCCGAGGACCTGGAAAAACTTTACATCGCCGCGCACACTCTCGCCGGCACCTCCGCCAGTTACGGCTTTCCGCAATTCTCCGAAGTCGCCGCGAAAATGGCGCACATTTTTCATTACGCCATGAACGCCACGCTCACCGCGGACATGCACGGCCCGCTTACCGAATTTATTTCCGACGCGATTTCCGTGCTCGAATTCGACCTGCTGCAGATCAGCTCCAACGGCACGGAGACCGAAGGCGACATCCTGGCTTTCAAGCAGCGATATTCGTTTGCGTTTCCGGCCCCGCCCGCCTCGCGCGCTGCTCGTGAAGCCGCCGCCGCTGAAGTCGCGGCCGGAGAACCCGTTGCCGACGCGCCGCCTCCGTACTCGTTTGTGGATTATCTGCCGCAGGATAGCGACGTGCCCGCGGAAGTCCTGGAATTTTTCGTTCCCGAAGCCGAAGAGCACTTGCAAGCCGTCACCGAATGTTTGCTCGCGCTCGAAGCCAATCCCAATGCGGAAGATATCAACCGCCTTTTCCGCTCCATGCACACGGTGAAAGGCTCCGCCGCGCAAGTCGGATTGCATAGGCTCTCCGCTGTTGCGCATCGCGTCGAGGATCTCATCGGCCGCTTGCGCGATGGCGTCTTGAAGCCCAGCGCCAATATCGTGGACATTTGCCTGGAGTCAGTAGATGTCCTGAAGAAATTCCTGCACCGCCAATGGTCCAGCGACGACGAAATGCGCGCCGCCGTGGATCCGCTCCTGGCGCAGATCGCTGAACTCGCTCCCGAAGAAACCGAAGAAGCCGCGCCAGCCCAATCCGCGCCCGCGAGCAGCACCGACGCCGCAACCGCGGAAACGGGAGTCGCAGCGCGAGAAAAGCGCCGTCCTGCTCCGGAAGCGTTGCCGCAAGCCAAATCCGTGCGCATTTCTCTCGAGCGCCTGGACCGCATGATGAACGCCGTCGGCGAGCTGGTCATCAATCGTACGCGAATGGTCGGGCGCCTCGCCGAACTCGCCAAACTTGTCGAGGTCCTGAATTTCTCGAAGAGTCGCCTTTCCGGCAAGGTCTCCGAATTCCAGGAAAAACACGAATTCAGCAAGATCCAGCCGCTGCTCGTCCCTGGAAGCCAGGCGCCTCAGATGGATACCTTCCGCCCGAATTTCAGCGGGATGGGCGCCGTCACGTCCCACGATCTGCTCGAATTCAGCGAGCTGGAAATGGATCGCTACGACGACGTCAACATTCTCTCGCGCTCTCTCACTGAAATTTCCGCGGACGTGAACGTTGTCCTCACCCAGCTCGAAGGCTTCATGGGCCGCGTGGATTCGGACATTGACGAATTCACCAAGCTCGCTCACCACCTGCAGGACGAAATCACCGCCGCGCGCATGGTGCCCATCGGAAATCTCTATACCCGCCTTACGCGCACGGTGCGCGACGCCGCCAATGCCACTGGCAAGCTCGTCGAGCTGTCCCTCGAAGGCGCGGACACCGAACTCGACAACAATATTATTCAGCACGTCTCCGATCCGCTGATTCACCTCGTCCGCAACGCCGTCGCTCACGGCGTCGAGGATCGCTACGCGCGCCAGCGCGCCGGCAAGTCCGAAAAAGCGCTTATCAATGTGCGCGCCTACCATCGCGGCAACCATATTTTTATCGAAGTGGAGGACGACGGCCGCGGCATTGATTACGATGGCGTGCGCCGCCGCGTCGTAGAAATGGGCGCCATGTCTCCCGTCGCTGCCGCCGAGCTTACCGATCGCGAGCTGCGCGAATTTCTTTTCCGCCCCGGCTTCACCACCGCTGCTTCCATGACGGAGCTAGCAGGCCGCGGCGTCGGCCTGGACGTCGTGCGCGCGAACGTTCACGCGCTGAACGGCGAAATTGAAGTTCGTTCCGAACCTGGCCGCGGCGCTTGCTTCACCGTGAAAGTTCCGCTCACGCTCATCATTTCGCAGGCGCTGTTCGTGCGCTGCGGCACGTCGGTCTTCGCTCTGCCCTTGGCCGTCGTCGAAGAAATTCGCCGCCTCAAGCCCGAAGAAATCGAAGACGTCGGCGGAAAACTGCTCACCCGCGTGCGCGACGTGGTCACTGAGGTCGTGCGGCTGGACGTGCAACTCGCCCTGCCGTCGCTCGAGCCGTTCAACGGCTATTTCCACATGGTCATCGTGAAAGTCGCCGGAAAGCAAGTGGGCGTGGTCGTCGAAGAAGTTCTGGGCAAAGACGAAATCGTCATCAAGAACCTCGGCGATTATCTGCGTGGCGTGAAGCTTTTCCCCGGCACCACCATCGCGCCCGACGGCAGCCTGATTCTGCTGATTGATTTGAATCGCCTCGCCGCCGCGGACACCGCCGAACGCAATGCGTTGCCTGCGTCTTCGCCCGCGGCGCGCGTATTCGCTCCGGGCGCGGAAGCAGTCGCAGCGGGAAGCATTCCGGCGGCGGCAGTGGACTCGATCGAGAATGATCGCGTGGTCGTCGTCGCGGACGACTCGATCAGCGTGCGTAAATTCGTAGGACGTATGCTCGAAAAGGCCGGCTATCGCGTCAAGCTCGCCTCCGATGGCCTGGAAGCTTCGGAAATAGTGGCCCAGATCGGGTGCCACTTGGTGATCACCGACTTGGAAATGCCGCGCATGAACGGATACGAGCTGATGGCGCATCTGCGGCAAAGTCCCGTCACGCGGAAAATCCCCGTGCTGGTGGTCACCTCCCGCGCCGGCGCCAAGCATCGCGATCGCGCCATAAAAGAAGGCGCTGCCGCATTTTTGACCAAGCCAGTGCAGGAAGATCAGCTGGTCTCGACCGTCGAAGAATTAATCGGCGCCGAAAAACCAGAAACGCGGCGCTCCATACGTGTGCCGGTGCGGCAGGATTGACATGATCAAGGCCCCTGAAAAGAAAATTCGCGTCCTGGTGGCCGATGATTCCGCCTTCATGTGCAAGGTGCTGAAGGAAATCATCAACTCCGACGCGCAATTGGAAGTGGCCGGCACGGCGCGCGACGGACGCGAGGCTGTGGCGCTTGCGGAATCGCTGCGCCCCGATGTCATCACCATGGACATCAACATGCCGCATCTCGACGGCCTGCAAGCCACCGAATTGATCATGTCGCAGCATCCCCGGCCCGTCGTAATCGTCAGTTCCGAATCCCGCGAAGGCGCTGCCAGCACTTTGCGCGCCCTGGAATTGGGAGCGATTGATTTCGTGCCCAAGCCCACCAACGGCGTGGATCTGGACATGCGCAATATCCGCGAAGAACTGACGCGCAAATTAAAAATGGCGGCAAAGGTCCGTGTGGTGCGCACAGCCACCCTGTCGAAGCGGACGGCTCCGCACGCGCCGGTATCCCTGGCATCGGCCGCAGCGAATAGAGCCGAGCGCGAGGCGCACCACGGCGCAAGCAATGGCACAAAATTTCCCTTAGTGGTAATCGCCGCATCCACGGGCGGCCCGGCTGCCGTCATGCGCGTCGTGGCGGGCCTGCCCAAGGATCTGCCCGCTGCCGTGCTGCTGGTGCTCCACATGCCCGCGGCGTTCACCAGCCAGTTCACTATTCAGCTGGCGGAAATCTCGCGCTTGCCGGTGAAGGAAGCCGAAGCGCTCGAGGCGCCGCAACCTGGAGTGATTTATCTGTGCCCCGGCGCGCATCACTTGCGAATTTCTTCCACGGGAAAAATTGCGCTGGATGGCGGCCCGCGCATCGAAGGCTATCGCCCCTGCGCAGACGTCGCCCTGGAATCCGCCGCGGCCTTCGCGCGCCCGCTCACCCTCGCCGTCGTTCTCACCGGAATGGGTAACGACGCCTCCAAAGGCGTGCAGGCCGTGAAAGCGGCCGGCGGCCACGTGATCGTGCAGGACGAAGCCACCTCTGTAATTTTCGGCATGCCCGCGGAAGCCATCAAGACCGGCTCGGTGGATGAAATTCTTCCGCTGGATCAAATCAGCGCGGCCATCGAGAAGCGCGTCGCGAAAATCACTCGCCTCGCTCCAGCAGGTGCGCGATGAAGATCGCCACTCAGGATTCGGCGAAATCGCGGCGCTCGCGTTCCACCGAACCCGTAATTCTGTTTTGCATCGGGCTGCAAACGTTCGCGATCGCTGCGGACGCCGTGCAGGAAATTCGCAGCACGGACAGCCTGGCCACCGCAGCCGTCGAAATGGCGCAAGCCGAAGTTCCCAAGGTGCGCCACCTGGTCGAACGCGGTCATCGCACTTATTTCGTCGTCAGTGGATGCGCGCACTTCGGTCTGCGCGTCACGCGCCCCGCTCTCGTGCTGATTTTGCGCCAAATTCGCGCGGCGGTGCTGGTGGATTCCATCGAACGCATGGCGGAAATTCCCACCGTGCATGCGCTGCCGCAGGCGTTTCAAGGGGCAGAACGTCAGTGGTATCGCGGCCTCACCTACCTCGAAGACCGCGTGATTCCGGTGATCAAGCCGGACGGGTTTCTCACTCCGCAGGAATTTGCGCGGCTGGACCGCGCGGCGAAATCAGTCGAGGCTCGTCACGAACTGCAAGGAGCTGTGCAAGGATGAGCGGCGCTGAAAATCGTGAGCGCAAGTCCTGGGTGCTGCTGCACGTCGGCAACCGGCGATTCGCTCTGCCCGCCGAGTCCGTCGTGGAACTCGCTCCTCCCGTGCGCCTGCATGATTTCCCCCACACATCGCGTCTCATCGCAGGAGTGATCGTGCGCCGCGGCCGCATTGTTCCGGTGTACGACGTCGCGCCGGTTCTCTGCGGACGCGAATCTTCCGTGCACCGCTTCTATCTGATCGCCGAGCGCGCGTTCGGCTCGGGCAAAGAGACAAGCGAAGCCGGCGCAATTCCCGTCAATGGCGAATGTGAACTTGCCACGGGCGAAATGCAGCCTCCTGCGTCAGACGCTCCCGCCTATTTCGCTGGCAAGCTCGCCATCGAGGGCGAAGATATTGACGTGCTCGATTTGCAAAAGCTGGTAAGCGCCTCGCGCAACCATCCCAACCCAGCAGCCAACGCGGAGGCGCAGCCATGAACGCGCTCGCCAATCTTCCGCGCATTCTGCTCGTGGATAGCAACGTCTATTTTGCCAAACGCGTCGGCGAAGCTCTCCAGCAAGTGGGCTTCGAAGTCGTCCCCTGCACGCAGGCCGCATACGCACTTACGATGCTCGAATGGAACGCTCCCGCCGCCATTTTGTGCGCCACCAATCTGCGCGAAATGGGCGCTCTCGAAATGGCTCCGATTCTTCGCGCCGATCCACACACCGCGCACATTCCACTAATCGCGATCGGCGGCGCCGGCGCAGGTGAACAAGCCCTGCTCGAAGCCTATCGCGCCGGATGCGATGATTTCGTGGACCGCCGCCGCGCGCCTTCGGACATCGCTGCGCACGTTCGCAGTTTTCTGGTCAGCCGTCAGGACGGTTTTCAGCCGACCCAGATGCTCACCAGCGCCGAAACGGATTTGAGCGGCAACCTTCAGCATCTCGATTTGCCCGGGGTAATTCAAATGCTCGGCCAGGCCCGCCAGACCGGCGCGCTGCACATCAACGCGGTTGATGCCGACGGAATTATTTTCTTCGAGGGCGGGGAAATCAGCCACGCGGAATGTGGCATGTTGTTTGGCGATGAAGCCGTAACCCAGATCGTGGCCACCTGCCAGAGCGCCGATAAAGGCGTCTACAAATTCGTCTACGGCGCCACCGCCACGCAACGCACCGTGCTGCGCTCCGCCACCGATCTGTTGCTGGACGCCATGCGCGAATTCGATGAGTCGCAACGCGACTCTGACGAAAACACCGGACAAAATTCCGATACGGACGCCGATACGGACCCCGATACACACAAAGTGGAGAAGGAATCGCTATGAGCGATACACAAACTCTCACCGCCGCGCGTATTCCCACGGTGTATTTTATTGACGACAGCGCCACCATGCGCGAAGTCATCAAGATCGCCTTCCGCAAGGAACATATTCACGTGATCACCTGCGCGGACGCTGCCTCGGCCCTCGCGCAATTTGGCGACTCCGCGCCCGACGCCGTGATCACCGACGTGATCATGCCGGATAAAGACGGCTACGAAGTCTGCCAGTTCATCAAAGAACACGAATTATTCGGAAAGACGCCGGTGATCCTCATGTCCGGCGTCGTGAATCGCACCGTCGCGGAAAAAGCCATGCAGGTGAAGGCCGATGAACTGGTGCGCAAGCCGTTCCAGCCCCAGGATCTGATCGCCCGTGTGAAAAGTCTTTTGAATCCGGGAGGCGCGTCGCGCGGCTCGTTGCGTGATGAAGAAGCAAATTCTTCAGAAGCAGCTTCTCGCGTTCTCAGCGGCCTTTTCTCACCGCCCGCTGCGCCACCGACTGCTGCGCCCGCAACTCCCGCATATCAGTATCCGCCCGCAGCCTCAGGATGGCGCGGTGAGTCCGCGGAATCTTTCGCGCCGCCGCGTGCCGCGTCGGTGGCCACGCGTCCGGCGCCGCCTGCACCCGCGCCGCCACGCGCAGCAGCACGCGTCAGCCTGACACGCAAAAACTGCGCCACGAAATCCGCCGCCTCGAATTGCTCGTGAAAAAACTTCAGGCGGAGTTGGAAGCCCAGAAGCAGTACTGCGCCGCTCTCGAAGCCGACTTCAAGTCCATGCAGGAAACGGAATAACCTCTCCGCGACTTCGGCTTCTCACGAAGCGCAAGTATGCACGCCCAGCCCACCTTGGAGTGCGGCGGCTTGCCGCCGCGATCTTCAGCCGAAGCTTGCTTCGGCGTCCGCGCCGCGGTGCCACTCACTCCAGCCCTTTCGACCGCAAAAATTCCCGCGCCACCTCCGCAATATCCCGATGCTCGCCGTCCACTTCGTAATTCATCTTGCGCATTTCCTCATCACTAATCTTCCCGGCCAATTCCAGCAACGCCGCGCGCATTTCGGGAAACCGCCGCAGCGCGTCCGGCCGCACCACCGGCACAGCCTCATACGGCGGGAAATAATGCTTGTCATCCTCCAGCATGGTCAGATCGCGCGCCGCCAGCAGCCCGTCGGTCGAATTGCCCGCGACAATGTCCACTTGCTTTTCCAGCAGCGCGCGGTACAGCAAACCCAAATCCAGAATCCGCGGCGCCTCTGCAAACGTCAATCCATACGTTCGCGCCAGCCCCGGAAAGCCGTCCGGCCGCTCCATGAACTCATATCCAAATCCCGCGCGCCAGTCGTGCGCGTATGGCGCTGCGTCCGAAATTGTTTTCAGCCGCAACCGTCGCGCATCTTCGCCGCGGATCACGATCGCAAACGTGTTGTTGAATCCCAGTGAAGGCAGCACGTCCAACCCAAACCGCTGCTGGTATTCGCTCTGCACTCGCTTAAATACCGCGCCAGGATTGGATTCCAGCGGATCGTGCAAAATAGCCGTCAGCGCCGTGCCGGTGTATTCCACATACGTGTCAATGCGCCCCGCCAGCAGCGCCTGCTGGCAAATGTAAGATCCCGCCAGATAAAACCGGCGCGTCACTTCATGATGTGTGCGCGCCTCCAGATGCTGCGCCACAATTTCCCCGAGCAGCGCCTGCTCGGAAAAATTCTTCGAGCCGACGACAATCTCATCGTGCCGCGCGCCACTACACGCCGCAAGCGTGATCAACCCGGCAAATACCGCGCACGCGAAAACACCCAGCCGCAACCCGGGCCCGCGAATCATGATCGCGCAGGTTGCAGCCGGCGCTCAAACACGCCCAGCAGAAAATCCGCACCCAGCGCCAGCAGCGCCGCGGGAATCGCGCCCGCCAATATCAATTGATTGTTCACCATCGCGAGGCCGCGAAAAATAAACTCTCCTAGCCCGCCCGCTCCAATCGCAGCGGCAATCGTGGCGATGCCCACCGTCAGCACCGTCGCCACGCGAATTCCCGCCAGCACCGTGGAAAACGATAGCGGCAGCTCCACCTGCAGCAGAATCTGCCGCTCGGTCATGCCCATGCCGCGCGCGGCTTCGCGTATCGCCGCATCCACGCCGGTAATTCCCGCGGCCGTGTTGCGGATGATCGGCAGCAGCGCGTACAGCGCCAGCGCCGCGATCGCCAGCCGGTCGGCGCGGTCGCCCAGCCACGGCACCGGCAGCAAAAAACCAAAAAGCGCCAGGCTCGGAATCGTTTCCGCGATGTTCGCTCCGCCCAGAATCGGTTTCGATAGCCACGGCCGCCGCGCCACCAGCACGCCCAGCGGCACGCCCACCGCCACCGCCAGCAGCATCGCGATGCCCACCAGCCAAATGTGCTCCAGCGTTGCCTGCAAAATTTCCCGATGATGACGCGCAAAATATTCCAGCAGATTCATCCCCGTCCCTCCATCTGTTCCAGCATCCGCAAATTCGCGATGTACGCAGCGGTCACCGGTTCCGTCGCGTTCATAAAATCCTTCGGCGTATGCAGTCCCACCAGCGCCCCCGCGTCAATCACGCCGATATGACTGCCCAGCAGCAGCGCTTCCGCCACGTGATGCGTCACGATCACTATCGTTTTCTTCAGCCGCCGCTGCAAATCCTGAAATTCGCACTGCACCTCCGCGCGCGTCAGCGGGTCCAGCGCCCCAAACGGCTCGTCCATCAGCAGAATCGGCGGATCCGCCGCCAGCGCCCGCGCCACGCCCACGCGTTGCCGCTGGCCTCCGGAAAGTTGGTGCGGATAGCGATGCAGAAATTCCTGCGGATTCAAACTGACCAGCTGCAAAAGTTCGCCAACTCGTGCGCGTATGCGTTCCTCCGGCCAATTTTCCAGCCGCGGCACCAGCGAAATATTTTGTTCCACGGTGAAATGCGGAAAGAGCCCGACTTCCTGTATCACGTACCCAATCCGCCGCCGCAGCTCAATCGGATCGCCCTCCAGCGTCGAGCGACCTTCCACCAGCACCGCGCCTTCGCTCGGCTCCAGCATCCGGTTGATCATTTTCAGCGCCGTGGATTTTCCCGCCCCGCTGCGCCCCAGCAACACCAAAGTCTCGCCGCGCTGCACCACCAGACTTAAATCACGCAAGAGCGCCCGCCCGTCTGGCAGCCGGTACCCCGCGTGGCGAAATTCAATTACAGGTTGCGAATCGGGAAGGGAACCGCGCTCGGAAGTTCGTTCGGTGTCGGCGCTCATGCAGTTGACGGCGGCCGATGCGCCACACTCCGCACACAGCGCCAGCCGCGTCTCGCGCAGGCTAACAAGCGCCACATACCGTGTCAAACGGCAACATCGCGAACGATCACCGCAACGCAAGAAAGCTATGAGGAATTGGCGGAGCGCGTTCTCACAATCCGCGATCACGCCTGTACGCGTCAAATCGCCGCGTAACTCTCGCGCCCATAACTAAAGAATCTCGCCTGCATCCACCCTCATCTCATAAAGCGGCACTACACAGCCACCAACATCATCCAAGGGAGTCAAAAGTGAGCAAGCTAAAAGGCAAAGTCGCAGTCGTAACCGGCGCCTCCAAAGGCATCGGAGCAGCCATCGCCAAAGCCCTCGCCGCCGAAGGCGCATCCGTCGTCGTAAATTACGCTTCCAGCAAAACCGGCGCGGATAAAGTTGTCGCCGCCATCACCGCGGCTGGTGGCAAAGCTGTCGCGGTCGGTGGAGACGTTTCCAAAGCCGCCGAAGCCCAGGGCATCATCGCTGCGGCCATCAAGAACTACGGTCGCCTCGACATTCTCGTCAACAATTCCGGCGTCTACGAATTCGCGCCCATCGAAGCCGTCACCGAAGACTCCTTCCACCGCATGTTCAATATCAACGTGCTCGGCGTCCTTCTCACCACGCAAGCCGCCGTCAAGCATCTCGGCGCAGGAGGCAGCATCATCAATATCGGCTCCGGCGTCAGCCGCATCACGCCTCCCAATAGCGCAGTGTATTCCGCCACCAAAGGGGCCGTTGACGTCATCACCGGCGTTCTGGCTCGCGAACTCGGACCCAAGAAGATTCGCGTGAACAGCATCAATCCAGGAATTGTGGAGACGGAAGGCACGCATACCGGCGGCTTCATCGGCTCTGAATTCGAGAAGGGTGCCGTCGCACAGACTCCGCTAGGTCGCACCGGCCAGGTTGGCGACATCGCTCCCGTTGCCGTCTTCCTCGCCTCAGACGATTCCGCCTGGCTCACCGGCGAGCAACTTCTCGCTACTGGCGGCATCCGCTAATCCACATCCACCGCGGTTCACGTCTACCACAAAGCTAGCCTGCTTATTTGCAGTAGGTACCCATCCTTCCCGCATTTTGGGAAGGGTGGGTTCCCGCGCCGTGACCTACCACGCAAGTTCGCACGAATTACTCCAGTCCCGTCTATAAGTTAGCTAACTAAGTAGTTATACGTATAGTTATCAATCTAGAATTGTGTTAGCGTGAGTCGGGGCACTATCGAAGCTCCCAAAGGACGCAACATGCTCAAGCCAGCCCAAAATGGGAAAGCCAACTTCTCAGCTTTCCAATTCCCTCGCCGCACCCCGCTAATACAAGGCAGTCGGCCCGCACCACCACCGCCTCTGTCTCAACTCCTGCGTCAACTCTCGTATCGCAGGCCAGCCGTCCTCTCTGCACTACTCGCTCCTCACTCGCCACTGCCTTTTCTAATCGCTGGTGAAAAAATATTAAAAACAGCACTAACTCCTTCCGTACCAATACCGAATGTGTTTCTAATCGCTGGTATTTGTCCTGTTTTTTCGGCCAGAAACCTGTTGCGCTCAAGCTACCGCAAGGGTATAAGCGGCGCAATTCTTCTGGGGTGTTAAATGACCAGAGCGGCCATTCGATGACGGCGGAAGGCACAAATCAGGACCCGGAAGTCGCCGCGCGCCCGGCCGCGGCTTCCAGTTGGCTCTGGAACAAGGACTTAGCCCCAATCCCGCGCCAGCGACGCACCTGGGGCACCTATAACTACGCCGCGCTCTGGGTCGCCATGAGCGTCAACATCCCCACCTACATGCTCGCCAGCGCCATGATCGCCGGCGGCATGAACTGGAAACAAGCCATCTTCACCGTCTTCCTTGGCAACCTCATCGTGCTGGTTCCCATGCTGCTCAACGCCCACGCCGGCGCCGAATACGGCATTCCGTTTCCGGTGTTCGCGCGCGCTTCGTTCGGCGTGCTGGGCGCGAACGTCCCTGCGGTGCTGCGCGCGCTGGTAGCCTGCGGCTGGTTTGGAATTCAGACGTGGATTGGCGGCGAAGCCATCAACACTCTGCTCGCGGCGATGATTCGCGGATGGGACCACGCCTGGCTGTGCTTCCTGCTTTTCTGGCTTCTGAATCTGGCGGTGATTCTGCGCGGCATCGAAGCGATCCGCTTCCTGCAGGGCATCACCGCGCCTGCTCTGCTGATTCTGGGCCTCGCGATGCTCGCTTGGGCTTTCACGAAAGCCGGCGGCCTGGGTCCCATGCTCTCGACACCGTCGCAATTTCACACCTTCAGCGAATTTTTCGCGTTCTTCATTCCGTCGCTCACGGGCGTCGTGGCTTTCTGGGCCACGGTTGCGCTGAATATTCCAGACTTCACGCGTTACGCGAAAGGCCAGCGCGAACAGATGCTCGGGCAGGCGCTGGGCTTGCCCACCACCATGACGTTCTATTCTTTCATCGGCATCGCGGTCACATCGGCAACGGTAGTCCTATTCGGGCACGCGATCTGGGACCCCGTCGCGGTGCTCAGTCGCTTGGGCAATCCGATTGCAGTGGTCGTGGCGATGCTGGCGTTGCTGCTCGCCACGCTCAATGTAAACGTGGCGGCCAACGTGGTCTCGCCCTCCAACGATTTTTCGAATCTGTATCCGCGCAAAATCAGCTTCAAACTCGGCGGCGTCATCACCGGTTTCATCGGCCTGCTGATGCAGCCATGGCGATGGCTTTCAAGCCACGGCAGCTACGTGATGGGCTGGCTGGTGGGATATTCCAGTTTTCTGGGGCCGATCGCCGGAGTGATGATCGCGGATTATTACGTGCTGCATAAGCGCGTGATTCTGACAGACGACTTATACCAGCGTGGCGGCGCCTACGAATTTTCGCGCGGATTCAATTGGCGGGCGATCGGCGCGCTCGTCGCGGGCGTAGCCGTCGCCCTGAGTGGTCTGGAAATTCCCGCGTTGCATGGCCTGTACCCGTACGCCTGGTTCGTGGGCTTCGCAGTCTCGTTTTTCGTGTATCTGTTGCTGATGCGAAGTTCGCGCGTCGGAGTGTCGAAATAATGCGCGGAGAACAGCTGAACTTTCACGGCGGCGGGCTTCCGACCGCCTGCCCTTCTCGCCGGGCGCCGACGACACACCGAAAAACGCCACAGCTCGCCGGCAAAAAATCATCGGGTCAGAAATTTTTGTATGTCGCGCAAGACTTTGAAGAGCATCGCATCCGTCAGCTTGCCGGTAAAAGTATTCTGCTGGCTCGGATGGTACGAAGCGAACAAACGCGGGAAATCGCCCGGCAGTTCGTAGCTGGCGCCGTGGCGAAAAGGAAAAGCAGCAAGCGTCGCAATCAGGCCGCGCTCTTTCAGCAGGCCCAGGTAAGCGCGCATCGCAATGCTGCCCAGCACAAGCACCACGCGCGGCTGCAGGATTTCCAGTTCGCGCTCGAAATACGGACGGCAATTCGCAAGCTCCGCAGGCATCGGCTTATTTGCAGGAGGAGCGCAACGCAGCGTCGCGGCCATGTAAGCGTTTTTCAGCTTCAGGCCGTCGTCGCGATTCGTGGAGGTGGGTTGATTGGCGAAACCGGCGCGGAACAGCGCCTTGTAGAGAAAATCGCCGGAGCGGTCGCCGGTGAACATGCGTCCGGTGCGATTGGCGCCGTGCGCAGCGGGCGCGAGGCCCAGAATCAAAAGCTCGGCGCGCGGATCGCCGAAGCCGGGAACGGGCCTGCCCCAATAATCCCATGCGAGGAAAGATCGGCGCTTGTCGCGCGCGACTTGTTCGCGATAACGTACCAGTCGCGGACACTTGCGGCAGCGAATGATTTCCTGATTGAGCTGGTTTAATTTTTCCACGCGGAATCCCGCTGGAAAGTTATCATGAACCCGCTCAAGCCGTGCAGGCGTCTAAGCGGAATATGGTGAGAGCGGTTCGGCGCAATCCGGTGATGGTGAAAGTTGTTCGCTCGGAAGCAACGGCGAAAGCGTATGACGATCGCGACGCCGTAAATGGCACCTAATTGTAGGGTGAGGATTCTCAAGCACAGGCAGCAGGCAAAAATCTCCGGAGCCGACTGATCTCCATGGCCAATACGCCCGAGAAAATCATTATCCTCGATCCCGACCCGCGCAGCAGCGACGAGATGCGCGCAGCGTTGCAGGCCGCAGGCTACGACGTTGCGGTGTTTGCGACCACCCGCGAAGGATTAGACGCCATTCACCAGACTGGCGCCGATCTCCTGCTCTTGGACGTGAGCTTACAGGATCCTGGCGCGGGCGAATTGCTGGCGACGATTCGAGGTTCCGCAAGAACCGAGTCGGTTCGTGTTCTCCTGTTGGTGGCAGCAGGAGGCGAGCAGCGCGCCACGGCGCTGGATTTGGGAGCGGACGACGCAATCTCCCGGCCGTGCGATTCACGGGAATTGCTGGCTCGTGTGCGCGCAAGACTGCGCATGCAACGTGCCGAGAATCAACTGCGCGAAAAGATGCGGATCGCGGAAGAAGGCCAGCAGCTCGCGCACACCGCGTTCGAGGCGCTGGCCGTAACGGAAAAGATGACCAGCGACGCGTTCTCGCTGGATCGCAAGCTCAAGACCGGCCTAGCGGCGGTGCTGGCGGTGGCCATCGTGATGGCCGGAATTTATTTCCTATTCGCACGCAGCGCGCAGAAAGTGACGCAGCGTTCGAATTCCATTCTCGCCATGCTGGAAGGCGGAATTGTCCGGCAGCAGGACCTGATTGCCGAAGCGCGCAAGCTTCGTGCGCAACAAGCTACGCAGCCCGGTGGAATCGCCGGGGAGCCTGCGGGCACGGACGATCTGAAGAAACAGGCCGAAGATCTGAAGGCCAAGATGGCCACGGCGAGTTCCGGCGATGCGGCCACTCTGCAAAAGCAATTGCAAGATACGAATTCCCGTCTGCAACGGCTCGAAGCGCAGGGCCAAGCCGCGCAGAGTATTATTCCAGCGGATGTCCAGTCCGTCTGTCTGCTCCACGTAGCCGTGGCATTCAACGATCAGTCGTCGGGGCGCCGCCTGCGCTATGGCGGCCTAAATCAGGACGGCGAGCCGCTGCAGGACAGTGACGGCCATCCAATTTTGACTCTGGAAGGAAAAGGGCCGGAAGTGAAGTTGGATGTTTTTGGGACGGGATTCGTGGCCGGTCCGAACGGACGGGTGATCACCAATCGGCACGTCGCCGAGCCCTGGTGGAAGAATGACGAGCTAACTTCCATGACCAGCCAGGGATTACAACCGCAAATTTCCACGATCCGCGCTTATTTTCCCGGCGACCCGCGCGCGTTCCACGCCGAAATTCAGGACATCTCAGACGTGACGGACTTGGCGTCCGTGCGCGTGGACCTGCAGGACTTGAAGCGCCCGGTGCTGGCGATCGACAATGGCAAGAATTCCGCGATCAGCGGACAACCCGTGATCTTGATGGGCTACGCCACGGGCCTGGCGGCGATATTGGCGCGCACCGATGAAGAATCCGCGCAGGAAATCTTGAAGAAGAGCGGCAGCGATGTTTCGCAGGTCCTCAACGAGTTGGCCAAACGCAACCTGATCCACCCGCTGATCACGCAAGGACACATTGGCGACATTTTGCCGGACAAAATTGTGTTCGACGCGCAGACCACCTCCGGCGGCTCGGGCGGCCCGCTCTTCAACCGGGATGGAAAAGTTATCGGAGTGACGGTAGCGATATTGAAGGGATTCGGCGGCTCGAATTTCGGAATTCCAATCCGCTACTCGCAGCCTCTGCTTTCGAAATAACAGGCCGCGAGCGCAGCCGTGCCCGGGCGCGAACTGTTGCACTGCTCAAAAGTTCGCGTAAGAAGCTTTATAAACCTTCGGGTCCAGCCGCCCCAACTGCGCGATCATCTCCTCCGTCAAGCCGTCGCTGAAGTAAACCTGCGATTCGTCGCCCGTCAAATTCTCGAAGGGAAGCACTGCAACCATTATTTTCCCGGCCGCTGCTCCTCGTTGCGGCGTCCTATTCGCTCGCGGCCACTTCAGGATAGCAGCCGCGCAAACAATCACCAGCACGCTCACCGCAGCTGCTGCCAGCCAGAGCCGCTTTGCTGAATGAGCAGGTCGAGCCGATGTCGAAACTTCCGCTTCGCTCGGCAGCTTCGCGTCGCCCGAGACTTGCTCGGAGACCGGGGCGCGCTCGCCTGGCGCGCCCTCCTCGTACTCCACCGGCGCAATCATCCGATAGCCCAGCTTAGGCAACGTCTCGATGTACCGGGGCTCGGCTGCGGAATCGCTCAGGCTCGCCCGCAGCTGCTTGATTGCCGAGTTCACTCCATTCTCAAAATCCACGAATGTGTCCGACGGCCAGACGCGTTTCTGCAGCTCTTCCCGAGTAACGCACCCTCTCGCATGCTCCAGAAGAAGGGCGAGCACCTGATAGCCCTGCGGCCGGAGCTTCACCTTTACTCCGTGTTTGTAGAGTTCACGCGTCTGAACCTTCAGCTCAAACGGTCCAAACCGGTATTTACAGCCCTGCGACATGGAATTTCTAGCTCTCCACTCCGGAATTCTGCGCTCAGGGGCGCCCGCTTGGCAAGGTATTACTCGTTAAATCATACACTTGGACGTACAGATCAATATCACCGAAAGTTCAGCCCGCCTCCATTGACCAAACACCACATATCTGCGATCCACGCTGACAAAGCAGGAGTTTGGAAGCTCTCGCAGACATTAAGGCTTGACCAGAAACGCATCCCCGCTCGGGGATAGGAGGGCCAATGCGGCCAATTCGCGGTTTCTTTAATCGGGTGGTGCCAGGACGAAAATGGCTGCTAGTCGCCGGGATCATGGCGCTCGCCACGGTCGCCTCGGCGGCCATTATTCCCAATCTTTTCCCATTCCTTGATCCCACCGGTCTTATCTCCACGTACAACGCCAATGGTCCGATTGATGAAAGCAGCGAGAACGTGTTCTTTCAGAGCCTGGGCACCAATGGACGCTCTTGCGGCACGTGTCACCTTGCCAGCGACGGATTCGGGCTGGGCGTCACCAGCATTCAGGCGAAGTATGTCGCCACCCATGGGATCGATCCGCTATTTGCGGCCATTGACGGTGCAAACTGCCCGAACAGCGCTTCCCACGACCCCGCCTCGCACAGTCTTCTGTTGAGGAGCGGATTAATCCGCATCTTCTTGCCGGTCCCCGCGAACGCCCAATTTAAAATCGAAGCCGAGCGCGATCCCTACGGTTGCGCGGTGGTCGGCGACGCATCGACCGGCGTGCAAACAGTTTCGGTTTACCGCCGGCCCTTGCCGACCACGAACTTACGGTTTCTCAGCGCGATCATGTTTGATGGCCGCGAAACAGCTCAACCGCTCACCGCAGCCGCCACGTTTCAGCAAAATCTTCAGACGGATCTGCTGCAGCAGTCCATTGACGCCACGCTGACGCACGCGCAAGCATCTGAGGCGCCGACGCTCGAGCAGCAAACCGCCATCGTCAATTTCGAGTTGGGATTGAATTCCGCTCAAGCGCTGGATTTTCGCGCCGGCTGGTTGAATTTTGAGGGCGCGCTCGGTGGGCCCGCGAACCTTTCGACGCAGTCCTATTATCCCGGCACGAACGATTCGCTCGGCGCCGATCCCCAAGGCAACGCATTCAATTCCACCGCATTCACACTCTTTGCGGGTTGGGAAAATTCTCCGGATCCCATGCGGCGAAAGATCGCGGCTGGAGAAAAGCTGTTCAATACGCGCCCGCTGACGATCTCCAACGTCCGTGGCTTGACGGATAATGCCGGTCTGGCCAAAGCTCTCGGTACAACGGTGCCCATCGCGCCGTTCGCGGGAACATGCACCACCTGCCACGACGCACCCAATGTCGGAAATCATTCTCTGCCCTTGGCACTGGATATCGGCACCGGCCACGATCCTGCCTCCGAAACCGATCCTCTGATTGCCAACGGACTCGCGCAACTCAGCGTTCCGGATTTGCCCGTCTATCGCATCACCGGATGCCCAAATCCTTTCCAAGTACCGGGGCAACCAGTGGAGCCCTACGTGATCTTCACCACGGATCCAGGCAAAGGGTTGATCAGCGGCCTGTGCAGCGACATGGTCCGCACCAAAGGCCCGATCCTGCGCGGCCTCGCGTCGCGCGCTCCGTATTTTCACAACGGGGCCGCGCGCGACTTGAACGAACTGCTGGAATTCTACAACCAGCGCTTTCAGATGAACTTGACCAAAGAAGAAAAAGAGCAGTTCATTGCGTTCCTGAACTCTCTGTAGTGCCAGGTTTTTGCGGAGTGCGACCTGTCCCGGCAGCGGCGGAGGATCGCGCTGTTAGCGATTGACCCTCATAACGGCAGCGCGTAGAGGAGCGGCCGGTTCTTGCTGGTGCGCCAGAAATAGGCGAGTATGATCACGCTGGCGACTGCCGCATATGCGCACCATAGCGAAGTGAACGCGTAGCGCTTGAATGCCATCACCACCAGCAGAATCGCCAGGTTCGCCGCGCCGAACATTACCATCGCTTTGACCTGCGAAAAAAACAACGAACCGCAGGTGGCGATCACATACAGCACCGCGACCGCGGTATTGTTCGTCGCTTGATTCATGTACACGATGCTGTTTCCGCGGACGTAGACTTCCGTCGGATAGGCCGTCAGCGCCCACAAAATATAGAGCGTGGTTCCGGTGCCGAGCGCGAGGAACGGCAGCATGCGCGTGCGGCTTTTCCCGTTCGGCTCAAACAACAGCACGCTGAGCGGTAACAGAAACGGGAGAAGCCCCTGCGCGTACAGCATGAACGCCGCGGCCATGTTGTGCGTCGTCGTCGGAGAAAGATACCCATCCAATCCCAGCCACACAAATCCCTCGATAAACTGATGAATGGCAAACAACAAAGGTAGCGATGCGAAAAGCAGTTCGCGCCGGTGCTTCACTTTCGTCAAGGTGACGACGCCGACGGCGCCCAGCGCGGTGCTGCCAACAAAATTCGCGGTTGCGGAAAAACACATGAATGGATTTCCCCCGGCGGAGAATTACACCGATGGCTGCAGAACGCAAAATATTTCTTACGATGCAGCGATCGGACTTGTCGAGGATGTGATCGCAGAGCGACTGCAAAGCAGTGGGTCCGGTCCGAGGCGGCGCTGTGCGACGCTTGATCGCGATTCGTCGCGCCGGTCCGAGCGCTCATCGCCCGCGCCTTCGCTAAATTGACAGGGTGTGGTGCGCGCGGCTAGCATGGTTACAGCGATTGATGCCTCGGAGGCGACTCCGAAGGTGTGCCTGCCGAAGCCGGTAAAGCCGGATCTTGCGCCATGGAAAGCAGCTCGCGTTCGAAAAATATTCTGGAGCGGATTGTCGAAGCGCGCCGCGCGTCGGTGGCGCATCGCAAACGCGTGCTTCCAGAGGTTGCGCTAAAGCTGGCCGTGGAAAAGAAAGTTCCGCCGCCGCGCGATTTCGCCGGGGCGCTCACGCGGGCCGGCAAAATCAACATTATTTCCGAATTGAAAAAGGCTTCGCCTTCGCGTGGCGTGATTCGCGAGGAATATGCTCCGGCGGTGCTGGCGGCAAGCCTGGAGGAAGCAGGCGCTGCTGCTTTGTCGGTGCTGACCGAGGAAGATTTCTTTTCGGGTTCGCTGGGAGATCTGAAAGAAGCGAGCCGCGTGACCAAGATTCCCATCCTGCGCAAGGATTTCATCGTGGATCCCTGGCAGGTGTGGGAAACGCGCGCAGCGGGGGCGGATTCGTTCCTGCTGATTGCAGCGGTACTGAACGATCAGGAATTGCGGGATCTTCTGGAGTTGGGGCGCGCGCTGAAAATGGAAGCGTTGGTGGAAGTGCACTCGCGCGAAGAGCTGGAACGTGTGCTGGCGGCCGGCGCGCGGATTATCGGCGTGAATAATCGCGACCTGCGCGATTTTCAGGTGCATCTGGAAACGTCGCTAGGATTGGCCGAGGCGATTCCGGAGGATTGCATCGCAGTGAGCGAATCCGGGCTGCGCACTTACGATGATCTGGCGCGGCTGCGAAGCGCGGGGTTCGACGCATTTCTGATCGGCGAGCACGTGATGCAGAGCGCCGATCCGGCGGCGGCGTTGCGCGCATTGCTGGTGCCGGCGGGCGCAGGACATACGGCTGCGTGAGCGGCGGAGCGTGATGGTGAAAGTAAAAATTTGCGGGATTACAAATTGGAGCGACGCGCGGCGCGCCGTTGAAGCCGGTGCGGATTTTCTGGGATTTAATTTCTACCGCGGGAGCTCGCGTTATATCGCGCCAGCGGCGGCCCGGCGCATCGTGCAACGTTTACCGGAGAAAGTAGCATCCGTGGGAGTATTCGTGAACGAACCGGAGCAGGAGATGCTGGCGATTGCGCGGCGAGTAGGGCTCGATTATGTGCAATTGCATGGAGACGAGACGGCGGAAGTGGTGTCGCGTATGCGGCGGAGTTTTCGCGTGATCAAAGCAATTCGCGTGCGGGGTTCATTTCGCGTTGCGCAGCTTGCGGATTTCCGGCGAGCTTCGTCCATCCTGCTCGATGGCTTTGATTCGCGCCTGCGCGGCGGCACTGGAAAAAGTTTTAACTGGAAGCTGGCGAAGAGCGCGGGGCGCAAACGACAAATATTTCTGGCGGGCGGGTTGACTCCGGAAAATGCGGCGGAGGCGGTTTCCGCGGCGCGGCCTTTTGCGATTGATGTGTGCAGCGGAGTGGAATCGCGGCCGGGCAAGAAGGATGCGGAGCGGATGCGCGCGCTGGTGGCGGCGGTGCGCCCCGTGAGCACAAACCACCGAACCAATGCGGTGCGCGCGGCGAATCCGGCGCGAGGGAAACGACGGACATGAGCGCAATTGCACAAATGGTGCCGGATGCGCGCGGCAGATACGGCCGCTTCGGCGGGCGTTACGTTCCGGAAACGCTGGTGGCGCCGCTGGAAGAACTCGAGCGCGCTTACGCAGCAGCGCGCGCGGACAGCAAGTTCCAAGCCGAGCTCGATTCGCTGCTGCGGGATTTTGCGGGACGTCCCACGCCGCTGCAATTCGCCTCGCGCTTGACGGCGCATCTGGGCGGCCCGCGCATTTACATCAAGCGCGAGGATTTGCTGCACACTGGCGCGCACAAGATTAATAACGCGCTGGGCCAGGGGTTGTTGGTCACGCGCATGGGCAAGAAGCGAATCATCGCGGAAACCGGCGCGGGGCAGCACGGTGTGGCAACCGCTACGGTGGCGGCGAAGCTGGGCCTGACGTGCACGGTATATATGGGCACGGAAGATATGGAGCGTCAGCGATTGAATGTGTTTCGCATGCGTCTGCTGGGCGCGGAAGTGGTGGGAGTGGATTCCGGCAGTCGCACGTTGAAAGATGCAATCAATGAAGCGATGCGCGATTGGGTGACGAACGTGGAGAGCTCGCATTATTTGCTGGGCTCGGTGCTGGGCGCGCATCCTTATCCGCAAATCGTGCGCGATTTTCAGAAAGTGATTGGCGAAGAAGCGCGCGAGCAAATCGTAAAGGCAGAAGGGCGCTTGCCGGACACTTTGATCGCTTGCGTGGGCGGCGGTTCGAACGCAATTGGATTGTTCCACGCGTTTTTGCCCGATACGCCGGTGAAAATGATCGGCGTGGAAGCGGGCGGGCGCGGCACAACTCTGGGTGAACATGCGGCGCGGCTGGCGGCGGCCAGCGGCTTCGCGGGCGCGCGGCCGGGCGTGTTGCAGGGAACCTACACTTACGTTTTGCAGACGTCCGATGGGCAGATTGCGACGACGCATTCGGTTTCCGCGGGACTGGATTATCCCGGCGTCGGGCCGGAGCATGCCTGGCTCGCGGAACAGGGCCGCGCGGAATATTGCGCGGTGAGCGATATTGAGGCCGTGGAAGCGGCTCGCACGATGGCGCGACTGGAAGGAATTATTCCGGCGCTGGAGTCGGCGCATGCGCTGGCGGAATTGATTCGTCGCGCGCCGCGGATGAAGAAGGACGAGCTGGTGATCCTGAATCTTTCGGGACGCGGCGATAAGGATATGGATATTTTTTCGCGCTATGTCTGAGAATCTCGCTACTTCGCAAAGTGCGGTTGCGGTGCAGCCTGCGCGCAGGATCGCGAGCCGGTTCCGCACGCTCGCCGAAGCCGGCGAGATGGGCCTGGTGGCGTACATCACCGCTGGAGATCCTTCGCTCGCCGCCACCGAGAAGATTGTGCTGGCAGCCGCGAACGCGGGAGCGGATGTAATTGAGCTGGGCGTGCCGTTCAGCGATCCCGTCGCCGATGGCCCCACGATTCAACGCGCCAGCGATCGCGCGCTGCGCAGCGGAACCACTCTTGCGGGCGTGATCGAGCTCGTCCGGCGTATTCGCACACATTCGGAAATTCCGCTGGTGCTGTTCAGTTACTTCAATCCGATTTTGCAGATGGGGCTGGAGAAATTTGCCGTCGCGGCGGCCGCGGCCGGAGCGGATGGGGTGCTGGCGACGGATCTGACGCCCGAAGAAGCGGTGGAATATCGCGCGACACTTCAAGCGCGCGGGCTGGATACGATTTTTCTAGCGGCGCCCACCTCCACGGATGCGCGGCTGGCGCAGATTGGGAACGCGTCGAGCGGATTTCTGTACGTGATCTCGCGCGCGGGAGTTACCGGCGCGCGCGAGGCGCTGCCGGCGGAACTTCCGGCATTGATCAGACGAGCGCGTAAATTCACAAAGCTGCCCATCGCTGTGGGTTTCGGTATTTCGCTGCCCACGCACGTTACGGTGCTGGGTGGGATTGCCGATGCCGCGGTGGTCGGCTCGGCGTTGATGTCTGAAGTCGAGAAGGCTGCGTCGCCGGAAGATGCCGCGGCAGCCGTGGCAGAGCGGATACGCGTGCTGAAATCCGCAGCCCGCACGGGCGTCAGCCGCCGCAGCCGTGACGGTTCATAACGCCGTCGCAAGCGTCGCGAGCGGGCTGCCTTACCACTACGAACTTTACGAAATCCTTCGCCACTTGCAGTAAACTTCCTGAGCATTCATTTCGTACAACTGTGATTTGAGGAGAACAGATGGATAAGCGCGTGGCCAACGCGGACGCTGCCATCGCGAGCATTCAGGATGGCGCGACGATTTTGCTGGGCGGCTTCGGTCTGTGCGGAATTCCGGAGAATTTGATCGCGGCTTTGCGGCGCAAAGGCACGAAGAATCTGACTTTGGCATCGAACAACGCGGGCGTGGACGATTTTGGGATTGGCGTGCTGCTGCAGAGCAAGCAAGTGAAGAAAATGATTGCGAGCTACGTGGGCGAAAATAAAACTTTCGAGCAACTGGCGCTGAAGAAGGAAATTGAAGTGGAGTTGAATCCGCAGGGAACGCTCGCGGAGCGCATACGCTGCGGCGGCGCGGGAATTCCGGCGTTCTACACGCCGACAGGCTACGGAACGATGGCGGCGGAGGGCAAGGAGGTTCGCGAGTTCAACGGGCGGCCGCATGTGCTGGTGCCTGCGTTGCGCGGGAACTTCGCGTTCGTCAAGGCGTGGAAAGGCGATCGCTGGGGAAATTTGATTTATCGCAAGACGGCGCGGAATTACAACGCGGTAATGGCCACCGCGGCGGATTACACAATCGCCGAGGTGGAGGAAATCGTGGAGCTGGGGAAACTGAACCCCGATTGCGTGCACACTCCGGGAATATTCGTGGATGCGATTTTTCAGGGCGAGAAGTACGAGAAGCGGATCGAACGGCGCACCGTGCGCAAGCGCTAGGAGCAGCGAATGCCGACGGAAATTGACAAACGGGAAGTGATCGCGCGGCGCGTGGCGCAGGAATTGCGCGACGGATACTACGTGAATCTGGGGATCGGTCTGCCGACGTTGATCCCGAATTATTTGCCGGCCGGAATGGAAGTGATTCTGCAGTCGGAGAACGGGATGCTGGGCATCGGGCCGTATCCATACGCGGGCGAAGAAGATCCTGACCTGATCAATGCGGGCAAGGAGACGATCACGGAAATTCCGGGCTGTTGCTATTTTTCGAGCGCGGAATCTTTCGCGATGATTCGCGGGGGACGAGTGGATTTGACGGTGCTTGGCGCGCTGCAGGTGGACGAAGCCGGAAATCTGGCGAACTGGGCGATCCCAGGAAAAATGTTGAAGGGCATGGGCGGAGCGATGGATCTGGTGGCGGGCGCGAAGCGCGTGATTATCGCGATGGAGCACACCACGAAAGAGGGCGACCCGAAAATCGTGAAGAAATGCAGTTTGCCCCTGACGGGTGTGGGTGTGGTAAAGCTGATCGTCACCGAGCTGGGCGTGATTGAGGTGACAACGCAGGGACTTTTGTTGCGCGAGGTGGCTTCGGGAGTTACACCGGACGAAGTACAGAAGGCTACGGAACCGATGCTGAAGCGCGCGGCGGATTTGAAGACGATGTCCGTGTAACGCACGCAGCAAAGTTATCTATTGCGTCGCGGAGCTGCGCGGGAATTGCGATTTGCGATACCATGCAGGGAACGGGGAACGTCCAGGAGAGTTGATGGAGCCGCATTCGATAGTGGTGATCAGCCTGCACACGCCGAAGGAAAGGCTCTGGGGCGAATTGATGGATATTTCCAGCTCGGGAGTGACTTTGCGCGGGATTGACCTGAGCTCGTTCGACGATTTTGTGAGCCAGGTGCTGCATCCGGAAGGCGATCGCATGGGGCTGCCGACGCTTTTTTTCCCCATGCTGCGAATCGAACGGATCGCGCTGGATGAACCGCGAGGTTCGATTCCATCGCTGGCGGAAATGTTTGAGAAGAAGACGGGCCGCTCGCTCGAGGATTATCTGGCGCAGTTTGCGTAGTTCGTTGTTTCCGGGGCTGTACAACACAAATTCATGAAGAGCCGAATTCTGACGGTTCCCAATCAGCTCACGTTCCTGCGCCTGGCTTTCCTGCCATTTTTCATCATGGCGATTCATTACGAGCGCTACAACTGGGCGCTGGTGATATTGATTGTGGCGGGATTTACCGACGCTCTGGATGGATTTCTGGCGCGCGGACTGAATCAGAAGACGCCGCTGGGAGCGTATCTGGACCCCATCGCCGACAAATTGCTGCTTTCTTCTTCCTATTTGGAGCTGGCGCTGCACGGAAAAGTGGCGTGGTGGCTGACGATTCTGGTGCTGGGGCGCGACGTGCTGCTGCTGGTGGCCAGCGCGGTGATTCTGATTACGGTGGGTTACATGTCGCTGCCGCCCAGCATATACGGGAAGGCCACCACGTTTTTCGAGATCACCATGATTTTTCTGGTGCTGGTGCTGGCGCTGCGGGATAACCATGTGTTGTACATGGCGCAGGAAATTTGCGGGTATTGTGTCGCGGCGTTTGTGTGCATTTCGGGAGTGCATTACAGCATCGTGGTGTCGCGGCGGTTGCATGCGGGTGGGTAGGGCAGCTCGCCGTCCAAAAATGGCGCACTGAAGTGCGCCGCTACAACTTCAAAACCTGATCCCGCTCGCTATTTTAGCTGGTGTGAAGAACGCCGAACGCTACCATCCCCAGGCTCGCAGCAATCACTAGAGCGGTAGCCCAGCCCAGCAGATTCGCGCGCTTCCATTCTTCGGGCGAGGATGGCGCGCGATCCACCATGATTTTTCCGAGGGCGAAACCGCTTACGAATCCGCCCAGGTGCGCGGAATTGTCAATTCCAGACATCAAGAAACCCATTATGGCGATGTAAATCAACCAGCGGATCAGCTGGCTCCTGAGCATTTGCATGGAAGCGCTGCGGCGGTTGGTGGTGATGGCCATCAGCACTCCGATCAGTCCGAGTAACGCACCGGAGCCTCCGACGCTGAAATGACCCAAGAGTCCGCTCAGAAGGTAAGCTCCGATCCCTGTGACGACGTAAATGAACAGATAACGCGCGGAGCCGTACAGCTCTTCGATTTGTGGACCAATGTCCATCAGCACCCACATGTTGAAACCAATGTGCAGAAGACTGCCGTGAAGAAATGTCGCCATGATCAAACGCCATGGCTGAAGTAGATCGATTGGCAACGGCAGGGAGGCGCCGAGCTGTTGGAGCACCCGTCCGCTGATCGCGCCAAGACTCATGAGGGCCGAAAATCCGCCACCTGCCGGCGGCTGAAATCCGGTGGTACGTATGGTGGCGAGCAGGCTAATGCCATAGAGCAGGCAACTCAGAGTTAAAATTCCATACGTTGCGGGCGACGTGGTGGGCAGCAGGCGGCTGAGCGAGCGGCTGGCGGCGGCCATGCCGAACGTCAGGCTCGCGCCGCATTGATGGCATTTTGTGGCGGTGGCACCCACGAGTGTGCCGCAGGCGGGACAGAGTTTGGGCCGCGGATTTTCTTTGGGGCCAGCGCCAAAGAAGCCGTTCATCTGTTCCTTAAATCGGTCCAGCTTCCAACGCAGACGCGGCGAGATATCCAATAGGGTTCCTTGCGAGAGTGTGAGTGCGTTCCTATAATACCGAAATGAGAGAAAACCTGTGAATCGGGAAACTGCGTGAGGCCAGCGAACCTGCCGGAGAAATTCCCCAGACAATTTATAGCGGACTTGCGAAGCAGGCGAAGCGATCTCGCGTGGCTTGCGCTCACATTGTTGTTCGCGCTGGTGACCGTTGCAGGTTGCGGGAAACACAACGTCGCTGCGCGTCCGCCGGCCAATACTCCTGCGCCGCAGCCTTCTGCTTCGCAACCCGCGCCTGCACCACAGCCGGGTGCGTCGCGTCCATCCGGACCTCCGCCGGCGAACGAACGCCAGCCCGCAGTGCCGGGCGAGTACGTGGAGGAAGGCGTCGCGTCGTGGTACGGCGTGCCGTTCAACGGGCGGCGCACATCCAACGGCGAAATTTACGACATGCACGAATTTACGGCTGCGCACCGCACGCTGCCTTTCAATTGCGTGGTGAGGGTGACCAATCTCAACAATGGCAAGCAAACCGAGGTGCGCATCAACGATCGCGGGCCGTTCGTGGCCAATCGCGTGATTGACCTTTCACTTTCGGCGGCGCAAGCGATCGAAATGGTGGGCCCCGGAACGGCAAACGTGCGGCTGGAAATACTCTCAGGACCGAATCCGAATGTCGGATTTTTCGCGGTGCAAATCGGCGCGTTCAAGGTGCAGGAAAATGCCGCACGGTTGAAAGCGCAGATGGAACAGACTTACCCGCCAGTGAGCATCGCGACGTACGATTCGCCGAATGGGACGTTTTATCGGGTGCGCGTGGGACGGATTGCGAGCGAAGACGCAGCGCAGAAGCTGGCGGATCAGCTGCACACTTCCGAACAGATGACCACGTTCGTGGTGCGGCTGGACGATTGAACGGTTTCGCCGTGCCCGGCGCTTATTTGTGTTTCATGGTGTAGACGCCATCCCAATCGGCGGGCGGTTCTTCCGTGATGTATTCGTCGCAGCGCGCGAGGAACACGCGCGAGGGACCATCGTCGGGCCAGCGCTGCAAGATCGCCGTCCAGGCGGACTGTGCAGCGCGCCAGTTGCGACGTTTATAGGCTTCTCGGGCGGCACTAAACTGCGTGACGAGATCTGGCCCGTCATTTTCTTTTGCGCGTGGGCCGAGGACTTCGTAGATGGTGACGGGCTGAAGTTTTCCTTTCACGCGAATGAAATCAATCTCGCGCAGAATCAACTCGCCGTTGTGAATTTCGCTCCGGGTGAACTCGCTGATTAATATTTGCGTGCCGTATTCCTTGTTGAGACCTTCGAGACGCGCAGCCAGATTCACGGCGTCGCCCATCGCGGTATATCCGTAGCGCAACGACGAGCCCATGTTACCGACCGAAGCGATGCCGGTATTGATGCCGATGCCGATTTCCAGCACCGGGCTTTGCTGGGCGCGCCACTGCACTTGCAATTCGGCCAGGCGCGCGAGCATGTTCACGGCGCTCAGGCAGCAGCGTTCGGCGTGGTTGGGTTCGTCGAACGGAGCCCCCCAGATGGCCATCACCGCGTCGC
This sequence comes from uncultured Acidobacteriota bacterium, assembly GCA_963742475.1. GTDB lineage: Bacteria > Acidobacteriota > Terriglobia > Acidiferrales > UBA7541 > Palsa-295. The sequence goes on from CAVULY010000003.1 coordinate 164,002, forward strand.
CGATATATTTATCAAGCGTGCCCTGATGGCGAAAAATTATTTTAGTCATTTCCGTAAGGTAACCGTTGAGCAGGTCGGCGAGGGTCTGCGCGTCGAGTGTTTCGGAAATGGTGGTGAAGCCGCGAATGTCGCTGAAGAGCACGCTGACTTCCGTCTTGCGGGGTTTCACGCGCTCAGGATCGCTGAGCAAGCGGCGAATTACTTCCGGGCTGACGTATTGCTGGAAAGCGCCGCGCACCTTGCGTTTTTCCTGCTCTTCGATGAGGACGCGGTAGAGCGCCACGAGGCTGACGTTGGGCACGAGTGCGAAAAGTGCTGGGACGATGAAATTCAGCCACCAGCCGTGCAGGAATGCCCCGTACACGATTCCGGCGAAGGGAAAAACGAGCGCGAGGCCAAGAATCATCCAACGCGGCTGGACCACCGCGAGCCAGAAACCCAGCGGAATGCCGAACAGCAGGATAAATGCTACATCGGTGAGGAACTGCGGACCGCGCTGCACGATGAATTGCTGGTTCAAAATATTGTCAATCAAGTTGGCGTGGATTTCGACGCCTGGAAAATTCAGGCTGCCATAGGGCGTGGCGCGCAAGTCGCCGATGCCGGTGGCGGATGCGCCGACGAGCACGAGCTTGTCTTTAAATGTTCCGGGGGGAAACTTCTTCAGCGCGGCGTCGGCGAAGGAAATATAGGGATAGGTGCGCGCCGGGCCATGGTAATTCACCATGAGGCGGCTGACGTCGTCGGGGTGCACGATCAGCTTGGGCCCGAATTCCACGCTGACGATTCCGGCGCCCCCGTAGTTCAGAACTGTTTGCTGGTCCGTCAGGCCCAGATACAGACGCACGGTTTGGACATCCAGGGATGCATAAAAGTCCCAGTTGGCGAGATCCGGGTCGCGGCCGTAGGGAATTGCAAGGTACACGCGACGCACCACGGTGTCCGCATCCACAATGACGTTGAAAAATCCGGCGCCGCCTTTTTCGGAAGAGATAGCGCCCGTGAAAATTGCGGCATTTGCTTCCGCCCCGCGCGGCACCAGGCCCAGGTCCTCGTACTGTTGAATCATGCGAATGCGGCCCGCTTCGCCTTGAGCGGAGGGCAGCGCCCTTAGCTGCGGAAAGGGAAAGAAGGCAAGCAGATTTGCGTATTCGTCGAGCGATTGATTGGAAACGCCCGCGAGGTCCGCCTGCGTGTAGAGAAAATAGTTTCCAAGGACGACTTTTCCAAATCGTTGGATTGCTTGCGCGAGTTGCTGGTCGTAGTTGTATTGCTGTTCCTTCTGCTCGATGGTTGAAAGGACTGCGGGGCTAACGGCTTGGCCTTTTTTTTGCAGCGCCGCCAGATCGCTGGAAAGATCCTGCAGCGGCAGGACGGTCTGATCGGGTTTGCTGAAGGTCATGTCGAAGGCGACGACGCGCGCGCCGTCCTCGCGCAGAGCGTCCACCACGCGCGCGAAATAAATGCGCGGGAACGGCCAGCGGCCCAGCACTTCCTGCGAGTGCTGATCAATATCCACGATGATGATGCGCGGATCGGGCGGCACGCGGCCGCGCAATTGAAAGCGGGTGTCCAGGCTGGATAGTTCCAGGCGCTTGACGAAGTCGAACATCGGCATGGGCCGCTCGCCGGTGAACGTCGTGAAGTAGACCGCCAGCGCGAAAAGGGTGACCAGCAAGCTGATGGCGAAGGAGCCCTTGTGGGCCCACCATTCGCGAAGCAATCCGCCGGTGCGGTTGATTATGCTTTTGGGTTCGGCCATATTTGCCGCGAATGCAGTGTGCCGCGCGAACAGGGATGGAAATTGAAATCCGCGCAAGGCTAACAAACGGCTGCTTCTGATTCAAGGCAGGAAGCCGGAAGGTGTGCGGAGCGCAGTACGCCTGCCCTTCGCGAACGAAATGGTTATAGAATCGGCTTCCTGTGCCGCGTTAATTGGTTCCGTTATACTGAGGCTCGGACGCAGCAAGCAAGAACATATGGGCGAAAAGAAAGAAATTTGGTACCTGGAAGGCTCGACGGCGGCGAAACTCGTTGCGCCTCTGGGGCAGAAGTATGATTTGCGAAGCCTGAACGCGAACAAGCAGAGCGATTCGAAAGTAAATCAGGAGCGAGAATGCACGCCCAATTACGGCGTGGTGCTCGCGGATATGCGGGACGGCGCGCCGGTGCTGCCGGCTTCCTGGAATAGTTCCGGCAGGAATTACAGAGTGATTGGCGTGGTTCCGGGCGCAGGTTTGGGCTCCGTGAAGACCTCCGAATCACACGGCGCGAAGGCAGCGGCTTCCGTCTTTGCATTCGTTTCTTCCAGCGCATCGAGCGAGGAATTGGAAAAGACGCTGGGGATTGCGTTCGAGAATATCGAGCTGGTAATACGCGAACGCGCGGCGCGCGAAGAGCTGGAAATTGCCGAGCGTGAGCGCGAACAGCTGAATGAAATCGGGATCGCACTTTCCTCGCAGCGCGAGGTTCGCGAGTTGCTCAATCTGATCCTCGCAAAGGCCCGGGAAATCACGCGCGCGGACGCCGGCTCGCTCTACCTGATTGAAGAGGAGGGCGACGGGCGCCGGCATTTGCGGTTCATGCTGACGCAGAACGACAGTCTGGTGTTTCCGTTCAAGGAATTTACGCTGCCACTGGCGGAAGATTCCATGGCGGGCTACACCGCACTGCGCGGCGAAGTAGTGAATTTCGCGGACGCGTATCGCATCCCGCCGGAAATGCCATTTCACTTCAACGATCATTACGATCGCGAATCAGGCTATCGCACGAAATCGCTGCTGAATCTGCCGATGCGCAACGCCAAGGGCGAAGTGCTTGGAGTGTTGCAGCTCATCAATGCAAAAGACAGCCCCGCGGCACGCTTGCACAACGAAGCGGATGTGCAAAAGCACGTGCAGCCGTTCCACGAACGGTCGGTGCGGCTGGCTTTGTCGCTGGCTTCGCAAGCCGCGGTGGCTTACGAGAATCGCAAGCTCTACAACGATATACAAACACTGTTCGAAGGCTTCGTGAAAGCCGCGGTGACCGCGATCGAGCAGCGCGATCCGACAACGTCTGGGCATTCGCTGCGCGTGGCGACCTACACGCAGGGCCTGGCTGAAATTGTGGACAAGGTTTCCACAGGACCGTATAGCGCCAGCCATTTCGACCCAGAGCAGATGAAGGAAATTCGTTACGCCGCGCTGCTGCACGATTTCGGGAAAGTAGGAGTGCGCGAGGACGTGCTGGTAAAGGCGAAAAAGCTGTACCCGCTGCAGTTGGAACTGGTGAGGCAGCGCTTCGACTATATCCGCAAGGAAGTGGAAGTGAGCATGGTGCGCCGCAAGCTGCAGATGTTTCTGGAGCGCGATCGCGGGGATGCGCTCTCCGAAATCGCGCGGCTGAGCGAAGATTTCGAACAGCGGCTCGCGCGAATTCAGGATTATCTGCAATTCATCATGGAGGCGAACGAGCCGACGCTGATGGAACAAGGACAATTCCGGAAGCTTGCTGAAATCGCCAAGCAATCGTTTGTGGACACCCGGGGAATCGAGCTGCCGTACATCAATGCGGATGAAATGCGGCTGCTTTCCATACCCAAAGGGAGCCTGGACGCGTCCGAGCGCCTGCAGATCGAATCGCACGTGGTGTTCACGTTTAATTTTCTGAGCCAGATACCCTGGACGAAGGAATTGCGCGGCGTGCCGGATATCGCGCGCGCGCATCATGAAAAATTAAATGGCAGCGGTTATCCTTACAAGCTGCACGGGGATCAGATTCCGCTCCCCACGAAGATGATGACGATCTGCGATATTTTCGATGCATTGACGGCTTCCGACCGCCCCTACAAGCGCGCGGTTCCGGTGGAGCGCGCGTTGAGCATCTTGGATGACTGCGTGCGGGCCAACGAACTGGATTCCGAGCTTTTTCGAATGTTCCGCGAATCCAGAGTCTACGAACGGGTAATGTCTCCAGCGTCCTGATAATGCGAAAAATGCGCTTTTCTTCCGAAGTGTCGCCAAAGAACGCGTCGCGCGCCTGGACGTCTACGCTGCTATTGCGCGCGATTACCGCGTTCATCGCCAGCGCCTGTCTGTTGTTGAGCTGTGGAACGGCAATGCGAGCACAATCCACTGCTGCTACCACGTGGACGGTTTCGATTGTGTTGCCTCCCAAACTGGTCGCGGGCCAACCGGCGACGCTTGCGGTTCTCGGAGTGGATGGGCGGCTGGCAGACGGCATCACGGTGGACGTGGGGAAAGGGCAGCGGGTGAAAACGGATAAGAGCGGGCGAGCGTTTTTCACGGCTCCCGCGGACATCTCCGTGCTGATTGCGAGCGCTTCGGGAGGGTCAGCGACAGCGCTGATCGATGCACCGGCACAAGGCACGGGCGAGCACGCGGCCGGCGTCGCGCCAGTTGTGTCACAACTCGATCGGTTTTCAATTTGCGGAGGCGGCTTTCGCGGCGATGTGGACGCCAATCGCGTGAGCATCAATGGCGAGCGGGCGTTCGTGCTGGCGGCCTCTCCAGAATGCATCGTGGTGCTCGCGAGCCCCCGCGCGCTTCCCGGTCCCGCGAAAATATTGATTGAGACACCCGGCGCGCAATGGACAGAGACGACGACGCTGGCAAGTTTGCATTTTGATCCGCCCCTGCCGCCGCTGGTGCCGGAAAAGCGCAGCAAGCTGGCGTTGCATGTGCAGGGCAGTGACCAGGCGCTGCGCGTGTGGGTGGAAAATCAAACTCCCGGGGTGCTGCGATTTTTGCGCGGCGACCGGCAGGAAGTGCTGACGTCAGGAGGCCCGCAGAATTCCGCCGAGATCGATGTGCAGGCCGTAGCAACGGGGGATTTCTTGTTTCATGGGCGAATTCTTGCCGCGCCCGATGCGGGTATGGCCCGCCGGTATCTGACTGCGGCGGAAAGTGTCGCTCCCAAGGATCTTCAGCACGTGGTCAAGAGCCTGGCGGAGAGACTGACGCATCATCCGGATGACACGCAAAAAGTGTGGCGTGAAACGGAAGCGATTCTGGCCACGACGATGGCGGGAGATTTTCGCACGCTGCTGGAATCGGCGGCCGCGGCGCTGCAATAAGGATGGCGGGATGATTGTGTTCCGTGATTGCGGCTACGCGAGAGGCCGTCTGGGGCAAAAAGCTTAGCCCTCAGGATTAATCTTCGGAGGTGGCGCTGAGCACTTTCGGCGGCGCTTCGGGAAGAGCGCCTTGCGCCATTTGTTCCAGGGAATTGCGCGCACGACCGAGGCGGCTGTCGGCGTCTTCGTAACTCTGCTGCGCGTGTCGCAAGTGGGTGCCGAGCCGGTCGTAGACTTCCGCGAAAGCTTCGAATTGCTTTTTCAATCCGGACATCCCAGCGAGCAAATGCCGCGTGTTTTCCTCGATCTTCTGGCCTTGCAGGCTGATGGCAACGGCGCTGAGGCACGCATAAAAGGTGTTCGGCGAGACAGGAAACACGCGCTTCGCGCGGCAATATTCATCAATCTGGCCGTATTTTGAATCTTCGGTCATCAGCAGCTCGTAATAAACGCCCTCGGACGGCACGAACATCAAGGCGTAATCGAAAGTATGCTCGTCCGGCAGAATATATTTCTCGGCGATGGCATCGGCGTGTTTTCGGACGGCCAGCGAGAACTCCTTGCGCGCGGATTCTCCGGTGTCGAAAAGCCTGCGGTAAGCCTCCAGTGGGAACTTCGAGTCCACGGAAAGAATTCGGTCGCCGCTGCGCACGATCGCGTCCACGATCGCGCCGGTGGAATCGAAACGGTATTGCGTCTCGTAGGCGCTGCGCGGCAAAGCATCCTGCAGCAACCGCTCCAGGACTACTTCGCCGAGCACGCCGCGCGTTTTCGCGCCTCCCAGCACATTCTGCAGGGTCTGCGCGGATTGCGACATTGCGTTTCCGGCCTGCTGCACTTCCGCGATCTGCATGCTAATTTTGCGAATCGTTTCGTTCGAGGATTGCAGCTGCTGGGCCATGGCGATTTGAGCGTCGCTGGCGAGCTTGCCGGAGGATGCGACGCCGCTTTGCAGTTCCTGGCGCACCTGGCCGAGCTGCGTGGTGACCGACTGCATCAGGTGATTGATTTGCGCGTTTACGGACTGGCCTTGCGTGAGCAGAGAATTCTGCATTTCCTGGCGGACCGCGGAGAGTTGCACCTCTGAACGCCGGGCCGCGGACCACACGATGGCCGCGAAGAGGCCGACGGCAACCAGGCCGAGGATTAACCAGACGATGGAGCTCATGTGTAATGTTCCTGTCGAGTCAAATGCTCGTATCGAGCGCTCCCACTGGGTGCTTGCAATCACTTTAGCGCGAACATGCGCAGAGAGCAAAACGCCAGAATAGATGGCGGTGTGGCGGCCCTGCGACACCAGGAGCTAGAAGCTGAGCTTCAGCGCAAACTGGAATGTTCGCGGGTCATACGCCGCGGTCGGTTGTCCGGCGGCGCAGACGGGTGAACCTGCCGTGGAATCGCAGACGGGGTTGACGCCGCTCACGTTAAAGCGATTCAGCATGTTGAATCCATCGGCAATCACCTGAAGATTGAAGCGCTCTCCGATGTAGAACTGCTTGGCGATGCGCAGGTCAATCTCGAAAAAGCCTGGCTGGTTGAACGCGTTGCGTCCAAGATCTCCGGTGCAGCCCGTGGGCGGCACTGGAACGGCGGCGCTGAAGGGAATCTGCGATCCATCGCTGCCGAAGCAGTTCGTCGGAATGATGAACTCGGAGTTTTTGATGAAGGGCGAGAGGGTCGCGGCCGGAAAGCCCCCGGGAACTGCTGCTCCAGCGGGCAGCACGGACGGACGGCCCGTGGAAGAGCCGAAGTCCAGGTTGGTATCGTAACCAAGCAGGACGTTGTAGGGCCGGCCCGAAGCCACTTCGATCACCGGCGACACGGTGAAGTTCGCCAGGAATTTTTTCCACCATTCCGAATCGCTCTGGTGGTAGGGAGTCTGATACACCGCGCTGGTGATCCAGCGATGGCGCTGGTCGAAGTCCGAGTTGCCGCGCTCACCGTTGGGATTGCTGTTGTCCTGCGGATTCAGGAGTGTGGAAAGGTCCGTGGAATCGTCAATGGTGTGCGACCAAGTCCAGCCAGAAACCATTTCGAACCCGTGCGAAAAGCGCTTGGTGACCGTCAGCGTGAAGCCGTTGTAAAGAGAGTTGCCGATGGAAGCTTGAGGATTCACGTCGCTCCAGGGCACCTGCACGCCGGCGAAGCCAGTGGGGAAACCGGCTGATCTGCGCAAGTTGAACCATATTGGCGTAACCGCCGGCGAACCCGGCAAAGGACGGATTCGGTCCGGAGGGGCGGAAGAAGTTGAACGCGGCGGCCGTGCCGATGAGTCCGACCGGCGTACCCGAGCAGTTTGGCCCAGTGTATCCAAATCCAAGAAGCGGTGGGGCCAACGGCGTGCCTCCGGGGGTTGCGTAGGATACGCTCCCGCCCCCTGTGGTGTTGAATGCAGGACCTCCCCCGCACACTGTAGTGGGAGCGCCCAAGGCTACTGTTAGCGGGTTTGTACCCGGCGTGACGAGACCAGCCGCTATCGCGTTGGCGTCGTTACTATCGAGGAGCGCGGGATTGGTGACGTTGATGTTGATGGTGCGGTCGAGGTGCGTGCCATGCGCATAGTTGTAACCGGCGCTGATCTTCCAATCTTTGCTGAGTTCGCGTTCGATCGAGAGGTTCGCCTGCTGTGCCAGCGCATACTGGAAGTTGCTCTTGATAGGAATCGTATAGGGGATGCCGATGAGCGGATAACCCAGCACTCCCGGCGGTGCAAGCGGGTTCTGCACGGTCAGATAGTTCTGATTCACGAATAGCGAATTGGGCTGAAAAGCATTGAACCGCTGTTGATCCGGTTGATAGCACATGTTCGGTGAAGCGGTTGAGCATCCGGTGTATGGCCCGGTCAAGGTACCTTGAAAGATCGTCGACGCGTTCAAGGCCGTGGGATCCAGTCGGCGAACCGCCGGGAAACTGGATCAGCGAAGAACGCGCGCCGTCTTCCGCCGTTGCCAGGAAGGTGAGCGCGAGAGCCGGGTTGTCGTAGAAAAATCCGTAGCCGGCGCGGATGACGGTCTTACCGTTGCCCCAGGGATCCCACGCAATGCCAATGCGCGGGGACACGTTGTTGGAGTCAACCGGAACGCCTTCCTGGACGCCAAACGCCTTTTCGGCTGCCGCGTTGGCTGGAGTGCTAGCCGCAAAGGTGGGCTGCCATCCGACGTCGTAGCGCACGCCGTAATTGAGCGTGAGTTTCTGATTTATTTTCCAGCTATCCTGCGCGAAGACGCCGAGCAACTGATTGTTGAACGGAGTATTCGATTGGCCGATGCCCTGGTAGAAAATCGTGGGCAGACCCAAGCCGTACGCCTGAACGGGAGTGAGGCCCGGAACGGTGAGAGGTCCTACTTGCGACGGGAAGCCGAGGGAACCAGGACTCAAACTTCCGAAGTCATACACGCCGCCGTAGTTCAACGTAAAAATCTGCGACGACGGGGACTGCAATTGAATAAAGTTGAAGTCACCACCGAACTTGAGCGTGTGCGTCCCTTTCGTCCAGGTCAAGGTTGTCCGTGATCTGGTAGCGTTTTTCGATGCGGTTTTCGGTCGAGAAAGGCTCGCGTCCGAAATACGCTGCACCGGCGATATTGACGGCGGGATCGGAGCCGCCCGGAAGGTCGGAGAAACCATAAAACAGGCTGCGTCGCGCAAACTGGAAATGGACTTCATTGAATAAATTGCTGCGGATAGCCGTCGTGTGTTGCGCGATCAGCGCCCAGTCGTGGGTTTGCTGCGTCGAAGTGCGATTGCCTGCGTTCTGGCCGAAGGTCTGATTTTGCGCGTTTACTTGAATGCCGGTAATGCTATCGGGAGAAATCATGAAGCGCACGAACGTGTTGTTCTTGGCGTCCCAGATGTGGTCGAGCCGCAGGGAGTAAATGCTGCCTTTCTCAGACGTGGGGAAATTTCCGATCGTCGAAAACAATCCGGTGAAGGAGGCCGGCACGGGGGCACCGCTGCTGGGGAACGTGGCGCCTGGGTAAAACGATGTGTTCCCGAAAATCGCGGTGAATGAACTGGCCGCCGCGGCGCAAAGATAGGGGATGCCAATCGCAGCGGGCGCGCTGGCAGCAAACGAGTTCTGAGTGGGCGTAACCAGGTAGGCGGGAAGCGGGCACGGTCCGGCGCTGGGCGGCAGAAGAGTCGAATTGATCAATCCGAAGTTGTCCTGGGCGATGGCGGTGAATCCGGTTTCCTCGCGCCGCGAGATTTCGTAGCTGAAGAAGAAAAACGTTTTGTTCTTTTGAATCGGGCCGCCGAGGGTGAGGCCTGCCTGCACGCGCGTGTAGGATTGCTTTACGGGGGTGGTGCCGCATTCCAGAGTAGTGGGATCGCAGGACGCCGTCACGGAAAATGGATTCCGCGCTTGCAGAGCGCCGTTGCGCAAGAACCCAAAGGCGTTGCCGTGAAATGCGTTCGTTCCCGATTTCGTCACGATGTTGACGACACCGCCCATCGCGCGACCATATTCCGGCATGTAGCTGCTGCTGATGACCTGAAATTCCTGCACGCCTTCCTGCGAAACCGTGGCGCGCACTCCGTTCACTGAGCTGTCAATCGCGTCCGCGCCGTCCACCGATATTTCATTGGAGCGGCCGCGCTGGCCGCCGAGGTTCAAGCCGGTGTTGGGCGCTGCGCCGATCGAAGGGGTGTTGTCGCGGGCCGCGCGCGAGTCCAATAGTGTGAAGTTGATGTAATTCCGTCCGTTGATTGGCAGATTATCAATCTGATTCTGAGTGACGTTCATGGATACGTCCGTCTTGCTGGTTTCCACCAGGTCGGGCGCGGCCGAAACGCTTACGGATTCCGCGGAGGTCTTCAGTTGCAGCTGGGGGTTGTATTCCGCGACTTGTCCGAGCGTCAAGGTGAAGGCCGTGTCGGTCAAGATGGCGAAGCCGGCCGCTTCGACGGTGAGCGTATAGGTTCCTGGCGAGAGTCCGACCAGTTCGTAGCGTCCGTTGGCGTCGCTTACCGCGGTGCGTGTGACGCCTTTCGCGGTATTTTGCAGCGTCAGTTTGGCGTCCTTCACCGCGAGATTTTGCGGGTCGAGAACCGTGCCGGACAAATTGACCGTATTGACCTGCGCGGAACTGCGTGGGGCAACCGCCAAGAGCGCGGCACAAAAAAGCGCTGCCGAAACCACAAGTTTGCGCACACCCACTGTCACACCCCCAAGGCGACCCGCAATTTGTTTTAGCCGCATATCGAGTCGCGTCTCCGCGTCAGCACCAAAAATATCGTGGATCCGCTCCGGACCCCGCGGAGCAGAAAAGGACAGATGAGCGACTTCTACGCCCCCGTGTAACTCTTTGCAACAGGAATCTTTAATGGGTTTTACAGCAAATGCCCAAGCGATTAGCTGGGTGCGCCGGAATCGCGAAGTCGAGGAACGATGGCGGGGTATTCAGAGCTGGAGGTTACGCAGCGAAATTACGACGGACGATTCGACGGCCCGGTTAGTTGCACCAGATTTTCTGCAGCCGGCATGGGAGGCGTGGCGTCGGGCTCGAATGTTTGTGGAGCGCGCCAGAAGTCCATCGCCGAAGTTTGATGAACGCAGGACACGGTGCAACGCGGGGCGCAGCCCTTCTTGGTGAGGAATTCGCGGTGGCGCTGCTCGTCGGTGTATTGGGCCAGCGGAATGCCCGGGTAACCGCGCTGCTGCGAACAATAATGCACCAGACCGTCCTCGCAGATGTACAGATAACGCGAGCCGGCGCGACACCGCCAGTTGTTCTCCTTCCCTTTGGCGATGTTGTGCTGGAATTGATTGATGCGAGTGAAGGACTGCTTGCCGAGCGTCATGATCTCTTCGAAAATTTCCTGCTCGCGAGGCCCCAGCGGCTGCAGTTGGCCGTTGTGATCGTGCAGAATCCCCACCGTCGAAGTGAACCCCAGCTCCACGGCGCGGTGCGCGACGGTCAAGGCGTCTTCAGAATTAGCGACGCCGCCGCCGAGCACGGAATTGATGTTGATCTGAAATTCGGCGTGTTCGGCCAGCAGCTTCAGTTTTTGGTCGAGGACTTTCAGGCTCTTCATGGAAACGTCGTCGGGATTGACGTTGTCAATGCTGATCTGCAGGTATTCCAGGCCGGCGCGATTCAGGGCTTTGATGCGGTCCGCGACGAGCAGGTAGCCGTTGGTGATCAGCCCGGCCATGATGCCGTTCTTGCGGATGCGCGCGATGATCGCGTCGAGTTCGGGATGCAGCAGAGGCTCGCCTCCGCTGATCGTAATCACGGAAGTGCCCATGGCGCCGAGGCGGTCAATGCGGCGGAACATTTCTTCCAGCGGCACGGGCTTCGAGAAATCGTCAAATTCGTTGCAATAAGTGCAGGCCAGGTTGCAGCGCCGTATGGGAATGATGTGCACCAGCACGGGGTGACGCGTGGAGACGAGGCCCTTCACGAGCATGCGGAATTCGCGCAGTTTGCGATGCGCCGCGAGGAACTTTTTGCGAATTTTCGTGCGTGTGGTCACTGTATCTGCAGGCGAGGCTGCCAGACGAACCCCGCAGCTTATTTCGCCTGAATTATTATGCCATATTCGCGCAGGCGGTCCGCGGCGGATCGCTGGCGTGATGCCGAAAGTGCCGCGAGCGGGAGCGGGAAAGCCCTCAATCCGACCAGCCTTGTGGAGTGCGGTCCCAGCGGTGAGCCTTAAGCTTCTGCAGCAGGGCCGCATCGAGTGGGCCGGCATCGCTGGTGGCGAAGTTTTCGTTCACGTGCGCCAGCTTCCGCATCCCGATGATCGTGGTGCCCACATCCGGATTGGACAAGATGAAGCGCAGCGACATTTCCGGCAGAGTCATCCCTGGGGGCAGGATTTTTTTCAATGCATCAACACGCGCCATAGTCTGAGCCAGGTTCGCCGGACCAAAATACTTGGAGCGCCAGTCGTTAGGCGGGAATTTTGTGTCGGGTGTCATTTTTCCGCCGAGGCTGCCTTCGTCGAGGGGAACCCGCGCGATCACGCCGACACTCAGTTCGCGGCACACTGGAAAAAGTTTGTCCTCGGGAGATTGATCGAAGATGTTGTAGATCACCTGCACCGCGTCCACCAGGCCGGTGCGCAGCGCCTTGATGCCATTTTCGGGCTGCCAGCGATTGAGGCTGAGGCCGAAGAAACGAATCAGCCGGTCGCGCTTCAATTTTTCCACGGTTTCGCGAAATTCGGGCAGGTCGGCCCAGCTATCGTCCCACACGTGAAATTGCAGAATATCAATCGAGTCTGTTCCGAGCTTTTCACGAATTTTCTGAGCGTAGCTGAGCACGTGCGCGGCGGGAAACACATCGCTGTATTTGTAATCGGGTTTTGCGGGCCAGCGGCCATTCAGCGGAGGAACCTTCGAGGCGGCAAAGAGCCGTTTGCCTTTGTTCCTGGAGATTATCTGGCCGAGCAAGCCGTCGCTCTTTCCCTGTCCGTAGGCCCAGGCGGTGTCGAAGAAATTGCAGCCCAGCTCAATCGCCGATTGCATCGCCTGCAGGGACTGCTGATCTTCGGAGCCGCTCCAGCCGCTCATGCCCCAGAGTCCGTGGGCGATGTCACTTACCTCAAAACCGGTGCGCCCCAGCTTGCGATATTTCATTTCGTCTCCTTTTGATTGTTATACAACGAATCAGTGTGCTGGCACGAATTCGGTTATTGAAGTGCGAGCGCCGTGCAGCGCGTTAATCGGCGAGCGGGCAAGTCAACATGCGGCGATTCACGGGCCGTCCTTGCTGGAGGGAATTCATCGGAGGCGCGGCAAGCTCCGCCGCTACGGTTTTGCTGACGTCTGGAATGATTCCGGAGGATCGAGAGAGCACTGCTTCCAAAATGCGCCTTCCGATATCGTGCCGTCCGCAAGTTGCTTCAGGCTGGAAAGCGTAGTGGCAATTTGTCCTCCATCGGCCGAATCGAAAACGATCACCACGCCATCCAGCGTCGCGGCCGACGACTTCAGTTCCGTGTACGACTTTTCGAACAGCGCTTTGGCATACGCAAGTTTCTCCCTGGCTGTGGACGTGCCAGTGGGCGACGCAGGCTCGAGCCAGATCACGCGAACTTTCTTCCCCTGCAGAGGCGGCCACTTGCCGCCGAAGGCGGTGGTCTCGTCTTTGCTGATGTTGAATAGACCTGCAGCGGCAGGCGCCGGGTCGGCGGCCTGCTCGGCGGCGGTGGTGTACTCTGCGGGAAGGTCCAGCTGAGCGCGGCGAATCCAACCGCGCGATGCGCCGGAAATTTTCACGTGTACCCACGCGCCCTCCAACTCCAGCACCTCAAATTCGTCTTCGGCGTCAGCGGAGAATAGCACCGGGGACGTGTCAGCCGGTTTAGAGAAGACGCGCGTGCCAGCCTTTTTCACAACTGCCAGATCAGCAGGTCGTACTTGGTTATGAAGTATTTCCTCAAAGTTCTTAATATCAGCCGATAGTTCCTGCGCGCGTTTTTCGACTGCAGCCCGTTGGAGTTTCAGCGATTCCAGGCTTTCGGCCTTAGAGACGGGAGGTACGACGGGTTCCGCGGGTTGGCCCGGCAAGCTGGAATAGGTTCTGGGGATTGCGCTCTTGTTTGACGACGATTCGCTCGCACCCAGAGTAGATGGATCGAGTTTGATTTGTGGCCGCGAACCTCCCCCGCTGGCTGGGTCGGCGGGCGCAGCGCTTGTTTTAGGTGTAGAACTGGCTGTCTGCGAACCTGCCGACTTTGGTGGAGAGGCGGGGCCTAGCGCCTCCTGTATCTGGTCCAGGAAGTCGTTCTCGATGTGACCGTTGGAAACCAACACGCGATAGCCGGAGCGCGCCGGTGTTGGATCGTTGTACCAGGCCGTAATCTTGGCGCTGGCGCGGACGGTGGCGCCGCCCGAGGCGGTGGCGACCACTTGAAACGTACATTCGTAGTAGCCCCGCTCGAATCGGTCAATCGGTTGATCGCTGGCTTCCACAAAACCATCAACGGTCGGCAGGCGTCCGCTGGAAGTGGGGCGGAGATTACGGACGACGCGCTCGACGTCGGTAGCCGGCGTTGCATACGTTCGTTCGTAAGGAGCTGCCTGCGCGCGGGCCAGTCCCGTCAAGCTTGCCAACGAAAGGACCAGAGTAAAAATACGGGCCGCGGACCGGAGGGTTCTGTTCACGGGATGGGTTCCACCTCATCGCGGCGAAGCCAGCCGCGATGGCCGTCCACGGTTTCGACGCCGTACCAGTAGGGCGTAATGATCTCAATCAGCACATCTGAATTCGCAGGCACGGACTGCAGGGTCGCGGCATGCTGGAAGGGAGCCGATTTTAAGGTGACCGCCTTTCTTACTCGCAACTCGGCGGTATGCTGGAGCTCGTGCAGCCGCGACTCCAAGCTCTGGATGGAGCTTTCAGCATCCTTGAGCTTTGCCGCTTCGGCGTCGCGCTCTTTAACATTGGCTTGCGCCGCCAGCTGCAACTGCCGCCGCTGGAGTATGTCGGCGGTCTGTCTTGCCTCGCGCTGAATGCGCACGATGTTGCCTTGGATCTCAGCGAATTCACTGGTTTCGACGGTCGTGTCCGACGCATGGACTTTCTTCGCCCCGTCTTCAATGAAGACGGCGTCAATTTGTAAATGGGTGCGATTGGGAGCCACGCCCAGCACGATGTAGCGCACGGTGATCGTCCCAACGTCAGTGCTATTTTTGAAATGTTGCGGGGAAATCGCCTGTTTGCGCACTTTGTAAAATGCTCGGCCGGGCCCCGTCCAAGGCCCATAGTAGGAAGAGGAATCCGCCGCCTCGGCTTCAGTCAATTCGTCTTCTCTCGCATAGACCTGCGTGCCGTGAAGGACCGTGTCTTGAGAGACCAATTCGACTGCCTTCAGCACGTCTGCTTCGGAGGCCTTTAGGTCAATGGCAAATCCTTCCGGCACATCGGATTTCTGGCTCGATTTCGGAAGGGGAAGCCGAGCCTGAGCTGGCGTCACTGCGGGCGTGAATACCGCAATGAGGGCCAGAAACGCGAGCGAGCGGCAGGACGCCTTAAAAGACGACCGAACGTGCGATCCCCGCCAACAACGTCCGAGGCAAACCGCATGCGTTGAGGTCGGAACCGGCGCCACTTTTAGATTCATGTCCAGCTTACTGCCCATCCATCCCCCGAACTGTCATCCTTGAACCCGAAATCAAGCGAGTGCTGACGCCGCGCCGCTGGAAGGTCAGCCCACGGCTTCGACCGGTTCGAGCACTGTACGCGATGCGCAGACTATGCAATGGGCAAAATACACCAAAACGGCGGCGAAGAACAAATTGTTAAGTTTTGTTAATTTTTATCTTGCATTCTTAATTCCGCGGGAGTAATTTCCTGGGCGTTTGGCACGTTTTCGGCTTCGGGCTCTTGTTGAGGGGAAAAGCCAAGTTCCTGGAATGTTCGCACACGAGATCCAACTCGACCGTGGTTCCGCCCACTGGTGCGTTGCGCGATTCGCTCCCACTGCCGTTGCAAGTCCATTTATGAGTGACACGAAATCTTCCCGCCGGTTGGAACAGGAGGGTGTATGTCAAAGAAGTTCGGAGAGGGTGTGAATCCTATGAATAGGAAATGGTCGCGGTCGAAAACGATATTGACATGCGCTTTTCTCGTGCTGGCGATCGTACTGTGCGACGCGAGAGCAGTGAGCGCCCTGCCGACGGGCAAAGCGATTGCGCTTCCGATGTTCGCGCGCAAGTACGGCCTGCCGTGTTCGGCATGTCATACGGCGTGGCCGGAGCTGAATAACTTCGGGCAAGTGTTCCGCGATAACGGCTATCAGTTGATGAATGATCGCGACTCTCCGATTTGGCAAAACCCCTCCTACTTCCCGATATCGTTCCGCATCACCCCGAACTGGCATCGCGAAAGCACGAATAATCAGGTAGTGGACTACGGTTCCTGGAAACGGAGATGCGATCGGGAATCGGCTACGGTAACACAAGCCGGATTCGACCTCTCCGGAATGGATTTGTGGTCGGGCGGAACACTCTACAAGAACATCTCATTCATCCTGCTGCCTTCGTCGGACTCAACGGCGGTGTGGCATTTTGAGAGCGCTTTCATTCGATTCGACAATTTGCACGGAAGCCCATGGTTCAACATCAAGTTTGGGAGATTTGAGCTCGACAATTTGATTTCGGAAAAGCGCATGCTGTTCTTGTCGAGCAACGGCGGTTTCTACCAGATTTATCACTTCAATGATCCGGGCGACATCAACAACTTCGGTTACGGAGATAATCAGATCGGCGTCGAGTTGGCAGGCCACTCGGCGAATAGTTACACGCGCTATTCCGTCTCGTTTCTGAGCAGCAACGAAGGTGGCGTCGGCTTCACGACCGACGTGGTGCCGGGCGGGCTTCCCTCCAACCGGAGCTACGATGTGAACTTCGCGTTCAGTCAGGCGTTTAACGCGCCCGGGCCCGGCTGGTGAAAGCGGCTTTGGTTTGGAGCGCGTCGGAGCGTTTGCCATCGTAGGACAGCGGCCAACCTACTACCAGACGGCAGGCGACGGGTCCGGCAGCGCTGTTCCGTTGGTGGGTCTGGGCAATAAGCCCTTTTATCGCATCGGCGTGGCGGGAGACCTGAGCTACAAAAACCTGGAGCTCCTGCCGTTATTTATGTACGGGCACGACAATCCGTACCTGGGAATTCGGCTCTTCCGTCCACGAGCCGCTTCCAGCTGGGTGCACAGCGCACAAGCCCACCTTCTACGGCGGTTTCCTGGAAGCGCACTACTACTTCAATCCACAGAACGTGGCCCTCGCGCGCTTCGAGCAGGTCAACGTAGGACAGCAGGCTTTCAGCAACATCGGAAACGGCAGCAGCAGCAACGGCAACATCACCGCACTCACGTTCGGCTATCGCTGGTATCCGATCATGTTCAGCCGCGCAGGAGTCGCGTTTGACTGGGAATACTCGCGCGTAAGGACGATCGGCCAAGAGCCCATAAGCGGCGATGGAAGCGGCACCGTCGGCGACCCCTTTAATCCGGTCTGGAGCAACAGCATTTTCTTCGGAATTGATTTCGACTTTTAAGGGAGAGACCAGCAATGACACTTAAAAAAATCGCGGTGACATTCGCGCTGGGCTCGCTGGTTTTGCTTGGCGTAGGCGCGACCACGATGATGGCGCAATCGCACGTCAACTCGCCAGATCCCTTGCTCGGGACGCCCAGCGTCGCAAGCGAGACAAGCCAAATCGGCGGCGTGACCGGTCACGCCGAAGCCGGCAAGATGCTCTACCGGCGTTTCTGTATTGGATGCCACGGCCCCGATGGCAATGGCGAAGGGATGAACGCGCAATGGATTGATCCAAAGCCGCGGGACTTTACCGAAGCCACATTCAAATGCCGCTCGACGCCGACCGGCACGTTGCCTCTCGACCAGGACCTCTATGACGCCATCACGCGTGGATTTGTGACCACGAATATGCCGTCCTGGAGGCCACTGAATCCGCAGCAGCGGGCCGATTTGGTCGCCTTCATCAAGACCTGGTCACCGCGCTGGGCGAAAGAGAAACCGGGGGCCCCGTTGAACATTCCACCCGAGACGCCCATCACGATTGAAAGCATTCTGCACGGGCGGGAATTATTTCAAAAGTTGGAGTGCTGGAAATGCCACGGTCCCGAAGGGCATGCGGACGGACCATCGGCTTCGACTCTGACAGATAGCAAGGGCAATCCCATCAAGCCCTTCAATTTTTCGACGGGCGAGCGATTTATGTGCGGTCAGACGGACCGGGATCTGTACCGGATTTTCATGACGGGTTTGGATGGATCACCGATGCCTTCCTTTGCGGATGTGATCCAGCCGAACGATGCGTGGGACCTGGTTCATTTCCTGCGGACCCTCCAGGTGTCGCTACCAAACCAGGAGTTGACGCTTTGGCAAGCTTACAAGGCGGCGCACGGAAAAGATCTGAAGCCGATCGGTCCGGATTCGGCGGGCGGCGCACAGTAATTCCAGATACGAAGGAGGTACTGATCCGATGCGAATGAAATATTTTGCGGCACTAGGGCTGACGATAGCAATGGGTAGTGCACTGATGGTTTTTGCAACGCCCCCCGCGGGCTCGGGTTCTATCACCGGCAAGGTGACGTACACCGGAACGCCGATGAAAATGAAACCCATTGATATGTCAAAGGAACCCTCTTGCGCCAAGCAACATGCGACGCCGATAACGACGCAGAACGTGACGACCGGGCCGGGAAACACTCTGCAATGGGTGGTCGTGTACATTTCGGCGGGTGATGAAGGGACGACAACGCCGTCCCAGGGAGTGCGCTACGACCAGAAAGGCTGTGAGTATTTGCCGCACATCCTGCCGATGGAAGCTGGTCAACAACTTCAGATCTATAACGACGATCAGACGTCTCACAACATCCATCCGCTGGCGAAGGTGAATCAGGAGTGGAACAAATCGCAACCTCCCGGATCGCCGCCCATAGATACCAAGTGGGACAAGCCAGAATTCATTCCGGTGAAGTGCAATATCCATCCCTGGATGCACGGGTACTTCGTGGTGCTAAAGACTTCGCATTATTCGGTTACAGGAGAGGATGGCACTTTCGATATCAAGGGACTCGCGCCGGGAAAGTACACGGTGACTGCCTGGCAAGAGCAGTACGGGACGAAAACGCAGGATGTAACTGTCGGGAACGGGGCCGCAACTGCGAATTTCGTTTTCACCGCTACACCGTATTGAAACAGAACCACCTAGTTCTCGACGGTTGCTTGCCCGCAATTGCTGTAGAGATGTGGCGAGTTGAAATCACGTAGGACACTGAGCGCAACGCAGCGAGGCGCATAAATCATGGGCAAATTGTTTGCAGTGGCCGTTACCGTAATCACACTCATTTCGGTGTTCTTTTTCGTTCGGCACACCTGGTGGATGCCGGTGGACATCTCCACAACCGGTCCCGCCATCGACCATCAACTGGAAGAAACCATGACCGGCGCGGGGCTGCTATTCCTGGGAGGGCAGCTGCTTCTGGGCCTGTTCGTATGGCAGGCCAGCGACAAGAATCCTGCGCGCAAGATCAAGATATTTCCCGGCGGACCCAATCCCTTGGTGGCGGCGGCGATCATTCTGGTCGGTATCGAAATCCTGACGCTCACGTTTGTAGGCTCAAAGGCCTGGGGCGCGGTGAACCTGGCGCCGGCCGCTGCGGATTCCTTGCACATTGACGTGCAGGCCGAGCAATTCGCTTTTTATTTCCGTTACGCTGGGCCGGACGGTCAGTTTGGCGGACTCCATCCCGATAAGATTGACGATGGCAGCGGCAATTACTTCGGTTTGGATCCGGCCAACGATGTGGCGGCGCGCGACGACGTGGTGGTGGGTTCGCTGGTGGTGCCGGTGAATCGTCCGATCCTGCTGACGCTACATTCCAAAGATGTGGGACATTCGTTGTACGTGCCGGTGCTGCGCATCCAGCAGGACTTTGTTCCCGGCTTGGAAATTCCCGTGCACTTTACGGCCACGCAAACCGGCAAATTTGAAATCGTGTGCACGCAACTCTGCGGGCTGGGCCATTACAACATGAAGGCATATTTGGAAGTGATGTCTGAATCAGATTACGAACAGTGGTTGAAGGGCCAACAAGGCCAGTAGGCAGGGCAGAGAATTCGGTGGTTCGCGCACCGCTCGCGCAAGGGGTCAAGTTGCACTCTTCGAGGTCCACACATGCATGAGACATCTGCACCACACGCTGCGCATCAGCACGCCGCTCCGACCAGCTTTATTCGCAAGCACGTCTTCAGCCTCGATCATAAAGTGATCGGCAAGCAATACTACGGGCTGGCGCTACTGGCGGTTTTTATCGGCATGGGCCTTTCCTGGCTCATGCGCCTGCACCTGGGCTGGCCGGCATGGCCGATTCCGATGCTGGACAAGCTATCAGCCGTTGGCGCGCCGCAGGGCGTGATGACGCCGGAGTATTACCTCTCCCTAATGACCATGCACGGCACGATCATGGTGTTTTTCGTGCTGACCAACGCACCCTTCGCTGCCTTTGGAAATTACTTCCTGCCCATTCAGATCGGCGCGGAAGACATGGCGTTTCCGCGTTTTAACATGATGTCGTTCTGGACTACGTTTGTGGCGTTCCTATTCATGATGGCCGCCTTTTTTGTGACCGACGGCCCACCGATTTCCGGCTGGACGGCCTACGCACCTCTTAGCGCGGTGGGCGGCGACGCCGGGCCGGGACTCGCCATGGGCCAAAATCTCTGGGCGATCTCCATTGCGATCTTTTGCATAGGGTCCCTGCTCGGCGCGCTGAACTTCATCGCCACCACCCTGGATCTCCGCACCAAGGGGATGTCACTGGCGCGCATGCCGTATTGCTCGTGGGCATGGTTCGTAACTTCGGTGATCGCGCTGCTGGCGTTTGCGGTTTTACTGCCCGCTTGCATCTTGCTGATTCTGGATCGAACCGCGGGAACCAGTTTCTTCATCCCCGCGGGATTGGTACTCAGCGACAAGCTACAGCCGCATTCCGGAGGTTCCGTACTGCTGTGGCAGCACCTGTTCTGGTTCTTTGGCCATCCGGAAGTCTATATTGCGATTCTGCCTTCGATCGGCATCGTGTGTCACATCCTGCCGGTATTCGCGCGGAAGCCGTTGCTGGGCCCACGCGCCACCATTGGCTGCATGATCGCCATCGGCTTCTTGAGCTATATGGTTTGGGGCCATCACATGTTCGTGAGCGGCATGAATCCGTTCTCCGCTACGTTGTTTTCGGTGCCCACGCTGTTTATTACGATTCCGGCAACGATCTTGACTCTTTTGCTGATCGGCTCGGTATACGGAGCGAAGATGCGCTTCACGTCGGCTTCGCTGTTTTGCCTGGGGTTCATCTCCGTGTTTATAAGCGGAGGAATCAGCGGGTTCTTTTTGGCGCAGCCTTCGATTGATATCTATCTGCATGCTACCTACTTCGTGGTCGCCCACTTTCACTTTGTAATGGCAGTGGCATCTCTGTTCGGTGTGTTTGCCGGAACCTATTTCTGGTTCCCGAAAATGACCGGACGGATGATGAACGACGGCTTGGGCAAATTGCATTTCTGGCTCACATTCGTCGGCGTCTACGCGATTTTCATGCCGATGCACTATCTGGGGCTGGCGGGCAACGTGCGCCGTTACTCGGCGTTTGTGGATGACTATCTGATACCGCTAATTCCCGTGCACAAATTCATCACCGTCGCAGCTCTTCTGACTGGCGCGGCCCAGTTCATCTTCTTGTTCAATTTGATTTGGAGCCGCTTCAAGGGTCCGGTCGCCTCCGAGAATCCCTGGGGGGCAACCTCGCTGGAATGGTCAACCAGTTCTCCACCGCCCTTCGACAACTTCGGCGGCAAGCACATGGTGGTGTACAACGGCCCGAACGAATACGGAGTGGCAAGCAGCGGCGGCCAAGACTACATCATGCAAACGTCGCCTGAAAAAGTTCAGGCGAGCTGACGAAAGCGACCAACAATGGCTACTACAACTCTACCTCCGCGCGCCCAAATCTCGCTGGACGATCACGGCTCGGGCAGACCGCCGGATTTTACCCCTCCTCCCGGACATGTGACGGCTTCGGGCTCGCATGCACAGAAATCAGAGACCGGGATGTGGGTCGCGGTTTCGGCCATAGGCATGTCGTTCGCGGCGTTTACCAGCGCCATGATCGTGCGGCAGGATTCGTCCACCGATTGGCTGCATTTTCAGTTGCCGCACGTGCTTTACCTCAACACGCTGATTCTGATGGCGAGCAGCGTCACCCTGGAAATGTCGCGCCAGCGTGTCGCTGACATTCCCGACGCTGCGCGACAGTCATCGGTGTCCGCGAAGGCCTTGCTGGCCAACGGAACCTATTGGATGTATGTCACCGCGGCTCTGGGGCTCACGTTTGTTCTGGGCCAGATCCTGGCTTGGCGAAACTTGGCGGCCCAGGGGCTGTTCCTCTCAACGAATCCGAGCTCTTCCTTTTTCTATTTGTTTACGGCCTTGCACGCCGTGCATTTGCTGGGCGGCATGGGCGGCCTGTTCTATGTACTTCGAAAGCTGGTTCGGAACGACGGCGTGGCGGAAACCAGCGGACTAAGCGCATTTTCAATTTACTGGCATTTCATGGATCTGCTGTGGGTGTACCTGCTGTTGCTTCTCGCTATCCGCACGTAGCCGGCAAATCGAGGAGGAGCTGTGAGCGAATCGGAACTGACACTCGGGGCGGGACACGCGGCCGCGCTGGAGCCGTCGCCTTACGGCATTCAGTCCAAGAAACTGACGATGTGGCTGTTCATTAT
Organism: uncultured Acidobacteriota bacterium; assembly: GCA_963742475.1. Lineage (GTDB taxonomy): Bacteria > Acidobacteriota > Terriglobia > Acidiferrales > UBA7541 > Palsa-295. The sequence goes on from CAVULY010000003.1 coordinate 186,342, forward strand.
TTCGGACGCGGTCACATTCGGCGCGGTGCTATTCGGCTATTCCTATCTGCGAGCCGGAACGACGAACTGGCCCACTCCGTTTCAATTTTCACCGAGCGTTGTAAACGGCTTGATCATGACGTTTGTGCTGCTCACCAGCAGCCTGACGATGTTGGCGGCCGTGGATGCCGCGAAGCAGGGGCGTAAATCGTCGTGCCTGATGTGGCTGAGCGCCACCATCGTGCTGGGAATTATTTTTGCGACGTTGCACCTGCGCGAGTGGTTTCACTTGTTCGCGGACGGTTGGAGCTTGTCAAAGAATCCGCTGGGTGGGACGGTCCAGTTTGGCGCTACGTTTTTCAGCATCACCGGCCTGCATCTGCTGCACGTGATTTCAGGAATTATCGCGCTGATTGTCATCGCCATCGGATTCAACACCGATTGGCTGGACGCTGGCCACGTGGAGACCACCGGACTGTACTGGCACTTTGTGGATTTGGTGTGGATGTTTGTGTTTCCGCTGTTGTATTTGATGAACGTGGCCCGCTGAGTCGGAGCCGGCGAACGAGAGGGAGGCGCTGCCGTGACGGAAACGAAACATGAGCCTGGGATAAAAGGGTATATCACCATCTGGGTTGGCTTGCTGTGCATCGTGGGCATCGAAACATTTCTTACGACTCTAAAGTTGTCTACGCACAAACTGCTGGCGTCGCTCCTGCTGCTCGCCTTTCTGGAGGCAGGAATCGCGCTGCTCTACTTCATGCACCTGCGGTATGAGAAGCCCAATCTATTTTGGTCACTGGTGCCGGCGGTGATCTTCGTGTTATTCATGATGAATCACATTTGGCCCGACGCTTATCGCGTGGCGAGCATGAGGTTGCCGATTCAGTAGTTTGTCATTGCGGGCGCGCCGCAGACCGGCGCTTTCAAGGGAGTTTGACTTTCATGGGCGGTATCAAACGGGCATTGGCCGCAAATCTACGGCGTGCAGCGGCTGTTGTGGCGGCGATGGCGAGTCCCGCAGCGCTTTACGCGCAGAGCTGCGCAATGTGCTACCAGAGCGCGGCTGCCTCCGGACCTCGTTCGATACACGCTTTGAAGGTCGGCATCCTGATTCTGATGGTTCCGCCCGTGCTGATCACCGCTGCTGTTGTTTATCTGGCTTACACCAAGCGCGACCAATTCAACGAAACCGGCGCCTAGCGGGCCGGCCCTGCGAGTTGCACCGATCGATCCATATTGCGTTGGGAAGTTGTGTGTTGCGGGGGCTTATTGCGCGGCGCTCCAGGTGCTAGCGCGTTGCGGCGGACTCTCGCACGACACCGGGCGCGCCCTTTTCGCGGGCCAGATACTGGTCGTAGATCCAGGCGTATGTTTTCTCAAGTCCGGCGCGTAAAGTGGTGTCCGGCTCCCAATTCAAATATTTTTTAATGAGCGTGTTGTCGCTGTTGCGCCCGTTCACGCCTTTGGGAGCTTCCAGATTGTAATTTCTCTTGAGCTTGATGCCCGCGATGTCTTCCACCGTGTCCACCAGTTGATTGATGCTGACTGCTTCGCTCGAGCCCAGGTTGATCGGCTCCAGAATTTGCGAGTCGGTGATCATGCGAATGCCCTTCACGCAATCGTCCGCGAACATGAAACTGCGGGTCTGCACTCCGGAACCCCAGATCTCGATTTCATGTTTGCCGTTGACCTTGGCCTCGATCACTTTGCGACAGATCGCCGCAGGAGCTTTTTCGCGCCCGCCAAACCAGGTGCCCCACGGTCCGTAGACGTTGTGGAAGCGTGCAACGCGCGTGTAGAGGCCAAAATCCTCGCGGAAATGGCGGCACATTCTCTCGGAGAAGAGTTTTTCCCAGCCGTAGCCATCTTCGGCTTGCGCGGGATAAGCATCCTCTTCCTTCAGCGATGGAGCTTCGAAAGTTTTTTGCTTGTCCGCGTTGTACACGCACGCGGAAGAGGAATAAAAATATTTCTGGCAGCCATTATTCAGCGCGGCCTGCAGCATGTGGGTATTGATGAGGACTGACAACATGCAGAGCGCCTTGTTGTGCTCGATAAAGCCCATGCCGCCCATATTCGCGGCGAGGTTGTAGATTTCGTCCGCGCCCTTGGCGGCAATCTCGCAGTTTTCCTTGAGATTCAGATCGAGCTGCAGATTCTCGACGTCCGGGAAGCGCTGGTACCACTCGCCGGCCGGCTTTCCGTCCACGGCGCGGATGTGCTGGTAACCCTGTTTGCGAAACTCAGCGACCAGATGGCCACCGATAAATCCACCTGCGCCGGTAATTAGTACGCGACTATGACTCTGCAATTTATGTCTCCCTGAATACGCTGTTTCAGTTCGACTGGGCTGAACTAGCATACCAAGATTATCGAAGAGCGGTTAAGCGGGATGCAAGTTTCCGGCCGGGTCACCAAGTTGGGGCGCAGGCGAGGAGGTCAGTACGCCGTGCGCGGAATTAAGCGGAATGGAGCGCGCTGTAGGCCTTGGCAATTTGCGCCGCCACGCGTGCATTGTGCACGAGCAAAGCAATATTTGTTTCGAGCGTCTGACCTTGGCTGGCTTTCGCCAAATGATCCAGCAGATAGGGAGTGACGGCCTTCCCGCGAACTCCGGCGGCGGTGGCCGACTCAAGTGCTTGCGCGATCCACGCGTCCACGTCCTGTTTCCGCAGCGCGCTGGCTGCAGGCGGCGGATTGCAGAACACAATTCCTGACGGCAATCCCAGCTCCCAGTGAATCTGCATCATCCGAGCGGCGTCGGCCGGCGCATCCACGCGCGATTGCAAAGGCAGATCGCTGTCCTGCGCATAGAACGCTGGAAATTTGTTGGTGCGATAGCCGACCACCGGCACGCCAAGCGTTTCCAGTATTTCCAGCGTGCGAGGCAGATCGAGAATGGCTTTCGCGCCGGCGCAAACCACAGCCACAGGAGTACGCGCGAGTTCCGGTAGGTCCGCGGAAATGTCGAAGCTCAACTCCGCTGCGCGGTGGACGCCGCCGATTCCGCCGGTCGCAAATACTCGGATGCCCGCCCGCGCCGCGATCAGCATCGTCGCGGCCACCGTCGTGGCTCCCGTTTGCCGCGCCGCCACGACTGCGGCGAGGTCGGCACGGCTGACCTTGGCTATGCCTTCGGCCGCCGCAAAAGTTGCGAGCTGCTCGGACGAAAGGCCCGCTACCAGACGTCCTTCGATTATCGCAATCGTGGCGGGGATGGCGCCTTCCTCGCGCACGGCCGCTTCCATTTGGTGCGCCGTCTCCAGATTTTGCGGGCGCGGCAAGCCGTGCGCGATCACCGTGGATTCAAGCGCAACGACCGGACGGCCCTGTTGCAACGCGGCAGCGACGTCTTCACGAATGAAAAGCGTGGTGTCCAAGAAACCCTCCGAGTCCTGTTGGTCTTATCACAGTACGCCGGGGAGAGTGAAGTTCACGCGAAGAACTTTCTCCGTCATGCTAGGATTTCGATGCCATGCGCAGAAAAACAGTCCGCCGGCCCGGCATCATCGTCCTCGGTGACATCAATGTGGACATCATGGGCCGAGTCCGCGCCTGGCCCAGGCCCGGAGAAGATTGTCTGGCGCAATCGCTGGAAATTCGTTGTGGCGGAGTCGGCGCCAATTGCGCGTTGAGTCTGGCGAGCTGGGGCGTTGCGGCGCGTATGCTCGGCTGCGTCGGGCAGGATGTTTTTGGCGAGTATGTCCTCAACGCACTCCGGGAATGTAAGGTGGACGCGCGTCTGGTGCAACGATCGACTGCTGCGACGACGGGAATGTTTTACATCAACGTGACGCCCGACGGCGAGCGCACGTTTTTCGGTAGCCGCGGCGCAAATTCCCTGCTGCGACTGCCGCGAAGTAGCGCCGCCTTAACCGCAGGGGCAACCGCAGTCCATCTCGCCGGCCACTGCTTTCTCGATCCCGGCCCGGCACAAGCCGCGAAATATCTGATTAAGGCGATGCACGCGCGCGGTGGCTGGGTCTCGCTGGACATCGGCATGGAGCCGAGCAAGTCCATTCCGCAGAAAATTTTGCAAATGATCCGCCGCGTGGATATTCTGCTCGTCAGCCTGGACGAAGCCGCTGCGCTCACTGGCACGCGCGATCCTTTTCGTGCGTTCGCAAGCCTGCGCGAAGCTGGCGCGCGCGAAGTGGTGCTGAAAGTTGGGCGCCGCGGCTGCTTGATCAGCGAAAACGGACGCCCGGTGCTGGTGCCGTCTTTTTCCGTGCGCAGCGTGGATTCCACCGGCGCGGGAGATGCTTTCGTCGCGGCATTTCTGCAAGCGCGACTGCGCGCATGGCCCACGATCGAAGGGGCCATCGCCGCGAACGCTGCGGGAGCGCTGGCGACCACGGTGGTCGGCGCCGGCCAAAATCTTCCGGGGCTGCGAGAAGTAGCGGCGCTACTGCGAGCCCAGCGAATGCCAGGGAAATGGGATGAAGCGCGCAAGCGCGTGCTGGCGCGCCTCAAGCACGGCCGCTTGCCGCGAAGGAGTTCTAGATGACGCGATCGCCTGAGAACACGCCGTTGCCCGAATGGAAAATGGAAATGGACCGGCAAAGAATGCGTTCGCTCACTGACCTGTTTCCCGCGCCCAAGCCGGTGATCGGCATGGTGCATTTGTGGCCGCTCCCTGGAGCACCAGGTTACAGCGGATATGGAATGCAGGTGATCATTGACCACGCGCTGCGCGACGCCGAAGCGCTGCTGAAGGGCGGCGTGGACGGTCTTGCCGTGGAAAATATGTGGGACCTGCCGTACTACGTTGGCAACGACGTAAAACCCGAGGCCATGACCGCGCACGCCGTGGCCGCGGCGGAAGTAGTGAAGAATTCTCCCGTGCCGGTCGGCATCAACGTGATTCACAACGGCGGAGTGGTGTGCCTGGCCATCGCGCTGGCCGCCAAAGCGCGGTTCATTCGCGTATGCATTCTCACCGGCGCGCGGCTGTGGGACACCGGCGAATTTGATCACGGCTGCGCGGCGGAGCTGATGCGCAAACGAAAGGAACTCGCCGCGGGCGATATTCATATTTTCGCCGACGTGGACAAAAAGCATTCTGTGCCATTTCCCGGCATTGATTTGGCGACGCACATCCAGTGGACAGAGTTCTACGGAGCCGATGCGCTGATCGTTTCCGGCAAGTTTACTGGGAATGCTCCGGACGTCGAGAAAGTCCGCGAAGCGAAGCGTCTGGCGACGCGTCCCGTCCTGATTGGCAGCGGCAGCAGCGCCGAGAACGCGGCCGCACTGCTGCAGCACGCCGATGGCATTATCGTGGGAACCAGCCTGAAGAAAGATGGCGTGATGGAAAATGGCGTGGACGTAAATCGCGTGAAGGCGCTGATGGGCCGGGTGCAGGCGGTGCGCGAACGCGCTGCTGCGCAAGCATCCTGAGCTTCCCGAGCCGCCGAATGCCACATTCTCTGGAAGCGTATGGATTGACGCAGCGCTGGTTCCGCGTCATCCCCGTCGCTTTCATCATGTACACCATCTCTTTTATTGACCGCACCAATATTTCGCTCGCTCTGCCGCACATCAGCCGCGATCTGCATCTCGATCCAGTGCAAGCCGGAAGCGTCGCCGGAGTTTTCTACGCGGGTTATTGGCTGCTACAGATTCCGGGTGGCCACCTGGCAAAACACTGGAGCGCCAAGAAGTTCATCAGCGTGCTCATGGTCGTGTGGGGCGCGTCGGCTGTTGGTTGCGGCCTCGCGCGCAGCGGACACGAGTTGATGATCATGCGGGTGCTGCTCGGTGTGGCCGAAGGAGGCGTGTTTCCGGCAACACTGATCTTGCTTTCGCATTGGTTCTCGCGCGCCGAACGCGCTCGCGCCAATGCTTTCTGGCTGATGTGCCTGCCGGGAGCCGTGATCATTTCATCTCCTGTGTCAGGCTGGATTCTCGATCATTGGAACTGGCGAGTGATGATGATTGCCGAAGGCGCGCTTCCGATCCTGTGGCTCGCCGTGTGGCTGCTCTTCATCGAAGACCACCCGTCTGAAGTCCGGTGGCTCGCCTCGGCGGACCGCGAGCGTCTGGCGTTAACACTGAATCAGGAGGCCGCAGTTCTGGAATCTGCTGCACCGGTTTCCTACTTGCGGGCGTTGCTGAAGCCGCAGGTACTTGTCCTCATCGGCGTTTATCTTTGTTTCACCGGCGGCCAGATGGGATTTCTGTTCTGGCTTCCCAGCGCCATGGGGAAAATCGCCAAGCTCAGCAATCTATCCACCGGACTGCTCTTCACGATTCCGTTCATGGTGGGCGCGGCTGCGTTGCTGGTGAATTCACGGCACTCGGATAAATACCGCGAGCGGCGCGGCCATGTTGCCATACCAATGATGATCGGCGGCGCTTGTCTTCTCGCGGCAGTGCTGTACACTTCTCGGTCTCCGCTCGTCGCGTTCGTGTTTCTGGCGCTTAGCGGTATTGGCGCGTACGGACCAATGGGCCCGTTCTGGGCAATCCCGACGGAGACGCTGCCGGCGAAAGTGGTGGGATCAGTGATGGGGCTCGTGAACGCCGTCGGGAATCTGGGCTCTTACGCCGCTCCGCTGGTCATCGGATATTTGGATAAGAGAACTGGCAGTTTTCTTTATGGATTTGCGTTTCTGGGGATCATCACCTGGGTGGGCGCGTTGCTCGCCTTCCAGCTGAGCGCGTCCCCAACCCGCGCGATCGCGGTTGCTGGATTCGCCGCCGGAGGGAAAGTAAACGTGGCAGAAGCGAAGAGTTACAAAATTGCCGTAATCCCGGGTGACGGGATCGGCCTGGAGGTTGTGCCGCAGGGAATTCGCGTGCTCGACGCTGCGGGCAAGCGCTTCGGATTTTCCTGCACTTGGCAGAATTTCGACTGGAGCTGCGAAACGTATCGCCGCACCGGCCGCATGATGCCGGAAGACGCGCTGGATCAGTTGCGCCCGTTCGACGCAATTTTCCTGGGCGCCGTTGGTCATCCCGACGTACCCGACCACGTATCGCTTTGGGGACTGCTGATTCCCATTCGCCGCCATTTTCGCCAGTACGTCAATTTGCGGCCGGTGCGCTTGCTGGAGGGCCTGGATTCACCGCTCAAGAATGCGCAGCCGGGCCAGATTGATATGGCGATCGTCCGGGAAAACAACGAAGGCGAGTATTCGCAAATCGGCGGCCGATTATACGAGGGCACCGACGAAGAACTCGCGATTCAACAGACCGTCTTCACGCGGCGCGGCGTGGACCGCATCTTGCGTTATGCCTTTCGGCTGGCCAGAACGCGGAAATCGCACGTGACCTCCGCGACGAAATCGAACGGGATCATCCACACCATGCCGTTCTGGGACGAGCGCTTTCACCTCATCGCGCAGGAATTTCCAGATGTCCGCACCGATCAATATCACATAGACATTTTGACGGCACATTTCGTTCGCCATCCGGAGTGGTTCGATGTCGTCGTCGCTTCCAATCTTTTCGGGGATATTCTTTCCGACCTCGGCCCGGCGGTGGTCGGTTCCATCGGCATCGCTCCTTCGGCGAATTTGAATCCCGAAAGAGATTTTCCCTCCATGTTCGAGCCGGTGCATGGTTCGGCGCCGGATATCGCGGGGCAGGGCATCGCCAATCCCATTGGACAAATTTGGTCCGGCGCGATGATGTTGCGGCACATGGGCGAAACGGATGCGGCGGACGCCGTCGAGCAGGCCATCGCGACGGTGCTGGCAAAATCGAAGGTGCGCACTCCCGATCTCGGGGGGAAATCCACAACCAAGGAAATGGGCGAAGCCATCGCGCGCGAAGTCGCCGGATGATTCCGCCAGCTGGCTGCGAACACACAAACCGCCTCACGATTTAGTAACAGCATCTACCATGTTAAAATGCGGCTGTGGGGCTGTAGCTCAGTTGGATAGAGCGACGCACTCCTAACGCGTAGGTCGTCGGTTCAATTCCGACCAGCCCCACCATTTTGGATTTTTCCTCGCTGATATTCTTACCGCAGTGATTTTCCGCCTGGCAGGTTTCTCGTCACGAAGTTCGCGGCTTCTTGTCCTTGGATGCCCGCACTAAATCTTCCAAGGACGGAAAAGATGTGGGAGCAGTCAGCGCCAATTCCGGCGGTTTTTTCCCCTGTTGCATCGCGGCGACCAGCATTTCCAGAGCAAGTTTGGTATTCGGCGGGACCACCACGGTAGCGGCCAGCAGACCGTTGCGCACATATTGCTGTCCGGTGGCGATTAGCCCGTCGCAACCCGTGAACGGAAGAGCGAGCCACTTTTCGCGCAATCCCTCGTCAGAACTTTCCTGCATGGCTTTGCGCGCTCCGACCGCCATGGAGTCGTCTTGCGCGCCCACCAGATCCACGGACTGCTTTCCGGATGTGGATAAGCGCATCCACGAGCTGACTGCCTTGTAGGCGCTCTCTTCGGTCCACTGGCCCTTCAGCATATTAATTTTGATGTTGGCGGGCTTGGTTTGTTGCATACCCATGGTGCGTTCTTTCGCGGCGGAATTTTCCGATGGTCCTTGAATGTATAGAACGGAGCCGCCCGCCGGCAACAGCGCCGCGAATTGCAGGCCCTGGATCCGGCCAATCTCCAGATGATCGGAGCTCACCGCGAAAGCGGGCGCGCGTCCGGCGCGGCGCAGTTCGGGGATGTATTCCGCATTGCGATTGAGAACTACCCAGGCGATTCCGGCGCCGGCTGCCGCGCGAGCGACCTGGGGCAAGGCTGTAGCTCCCAGAGGCTCGAAGAGGATGGCGTCGGGCCTCGCGCCTGCTGGGCGATTGAATCGCTTTTAAAATTTGATCGCTCTGCTTGATGGCGTCGTTATCCGCATAGGTCACCCGCAAATCCAAGCCAAGGCGAGCTGCGGTTTCCTTCGCGGCCGTGGCTTGCTCCTGCTGATAATCATTGTCGTCGGTTGGCAACGAGAGCAAATAGTTCAACTTGGGCATGGCGTCGTTGTGATCCTCAGAGCTTCCATCTGGGAAAGAGTACATGGAAACCGACGGCGGGTGTTCGGCGAAGTGGCAGCGCAGTGCTGTGTTGTCACCTGTCCGGCCGTTGGTTACGCTGCGTTAGATGGGGCCTTAGCGCCCTAATTAAAGCGTACGTATTCGAAATTCAACGGCTGTCGGTTGATGCCACGGACCGGCGGCGCGATCCAATTGGCGAATTTTCCTGGTTCAATCACGCGGCCGGTCATCAGCGATTGCACGAATTTCTGATCTTCCGCGCTGGGCATCCACTTGTCCCGGTTATTTTCCCACGCTTCTTTGGTCAGCACTTCGCCTTCGGGGCTGATGAAATGCCCCGCGAAATTGCCGATGGCGCGGTGGAATCCCTTGTGCGGCAAAGTCAGGCGAAACGAAATGCCGGACTGTTCCATGATTTTGTTCCAACGAACCACGCCGCCCTGAATTTCCGAAATATAGTCGTCGCGCAGCCGTTCGTTCAACGCCGTAAGCGCGGAAACTTTCCGCGTGACGATCCCGCTGCCGGAAACTTCCAGCACGGGATATTCGGCATTTTGCAACTCGTGATCGTCCTCGATTTTCGTCTCTTCGTAGCGCCCTTTCAGGCCGGTCGTGTAATAGCTGGCGGCATTCGACGATGCGTCCGAGCCAAAAAGATCGATCGTGACGCTGAAATGGAAATTCAAATATTTCTGCATTGTTTGCAGATCAATTACGCCCAGCGCGCGTACGTCGCTGGCATTTTCCACCTTGTGCTCCTTCATCACTTCGCAGGTGCGTTGCAGGATGCGGCTGATGCCGGTCTCGCCGACAAACATGTGGTGCGCTTCCTCGGTGAGCATGAACCGGCAGGTGCGCGCCAGGGGATCGAAGCCGGATTCGGCGAGCGCGCAGAGCTGGAATTTTCCATCGCGGTCGGTGAAAAAAGTGAACATGTAAAACGCCAGCCAGTCCGGCGTCGGCTCGTTAAACGCGCCCAGGATGCGCGGATTATCCGCATCACCCGAGCGCCGCTCCAGCAGCGCTTCGGCTTCTTCACGGCCGTCGCGGCCGAAATAGCGGTGCAGCAGATAAACCATGGCCCACAGGTGGCGCCCCTCTTCCACGTTCACCTGAAAAATATTTCGCAGATCATATAAAGACGGGCAGCACATGCCGAGCAGCCTCTGTTGTTCCACGGACGCCGGCTCGGTGTCGCCTTGCGTGACGATTACGCGCCGCAACGTGGAACGATATTCGCCCGGAACTTCCTGCCACGCCGGCTGGCCTTTGTGCACGCCGAAATTTACCTGGCGCGAAGCGTCGCGCGGCTGCAGAAAAATGCCCCAGCGATATTCGGGCATGCGCACGTAGCCAAATTGCGCCCAACCGTCGGGCTCCACGCTCGTCGCAGTGCGCAGATACACTTCCAGCGCGTGGCTTTCGCTGGGACCCATGTCGTACCACCAGTTCATGTAAGCCGGCTGCCAGTGTTCCAGCGCGCGTTGCAGCACGCGGTCGCGTCCCAGGTCCACGTTATTCGGGATTTTTTCGGTGTAATCAATCATGGCGATCTCCTAAGAATGACAAGCGGCAAAGACTCCAGCCGCGCGGAACCGGCTTCAGACTCGTTCCCAATTAAATTTCACTGGCGCGCCCGTGCCATAGATTTTCAGCGCGCCACTTTCGCCGACGGCGTTCGGACGAATGAAAATCCAATTTTGCCAGGCCGAAAGTCTGCCAAATATCCGGGTCTCGGTGGTTTCCGTTGGCCCGAAACGCAAATTCGCTTCCAGGCCGGTCAGCGCGTCGGGTGAGAGCGCGATTCTGGATTCAATCGCTTGGCGAACTTCATCCTGCCAATCGAGATCATCGGGCGCGGCGGTCACCAGACCCAACTCCACCGCCTCCGCCACTTGCAGCGGGCGTCCAATGTGTTTGCGCAGCGTTTCGATTTGCGTGGCGTCCTGGTAAAAGCGCGCCGCCAGTCGCGACAGATGATTCACCATCGGCAGCGCTCCGAAATTCATTTCCGATAGAGACATCGCAGCCCGCGCGTCGCCTTCCTGCGTGTCCAGCATGTAAATGCGATCCGCTGCGAGCGCCAGTTCGAGCAGCGTTCCGGCGAAACAGGAATTGGGCTCGACCAGCGCATAGATTGAACGAGAGGAAACGTCCAGTCGCGCGAACGTGCGCCGCATCATGCCCAGAACTTCGCGCACAAACCAGTTTTTCTGGTTTTGCAGAATGAAATTATCAAGCGCCAAAACAGCATCGCGGTTTCCAGTGGTCTTCAAGATCCACAGGCCGAGCTCCGGTTCGCTGGTGCGCAGGCCGAGAATCGCGTCGTCCAATTCGCGCGCCATTTGCAGCGGCCACCAGCGAGCGCCTGCCGCGAGCGCGGCCTTCGAGCGTCAATGCAGGTGCTGACTCTGGCGCCCGGACGGTCAAAGTGACAGTTCTCGCGTCGCGATTCATCTGCGCGTCTACAAATTCGTAATGCCTCCCGGTGTCATCAATGGTTCTTTGCAAAGGTGTCAGCGCGACGCCCTCCGCGTTCGCGGGACGATCGCTTCGATTCGCCAAGTCCAGCGCTCGCTGCTTCACGTGCTCGGCAAATTGCTGCGTCTTCACCACGTCATCCACCAGCCGCCAATCCTTCGCGCGCTGACCCTTCACTCCATCCGCGGTAGTACAGAAAATATCAGCGTGGTCCCGGCGCACTTTTCGTTTATCTGTAACGCGTGTGAGGCCGCCGGTGCCCGGCAGCACGCCCAGCAACGGAACTTCCGGGCAGGCTTACCGCGGAAGAGCGATCGTCCACCAAAATGATCTCGTCGCAAGCGAGCGCCAGCTCGTATCCCCCGCCAGCCGTGGTTCCGTTCAAAGCCGCAAGAAATTTCAGGCCGGAGTGTGCGCTGGAATCCTCGATGCCGTTGCGCGTCTCGTTCGTGAATTTGCAGAAATTCACTTTCCAGGCGTGCGAAGAAAGGCCCAACATGTAGATATTGGCGCCCGAGCAGAAAATGCGGTTCTTCGCGCTGGTGAGCATCACGCAGCGAATTTCCGGATGCTCGAAGCGAATTCGTTGCAGCGCATCGTGGAGTTCGATGTCCACGCCGAGGTCGTAAGAATTCAGTTTCAGCTTATAGCCCGGACGCAAACCGCCATCCTCGTTCACGTCCATCGTCAGTGTTGCCACCGGCCCGTCGTAGGCCACGCGCCAATGTTTGTACTTCGCCGGCTCGGTCTGATAATCCACCGGCGCAGCCTTCGTTTGCGAATCTTGTGTCGCCGCTACGTCCACGCGTGCCTCCTACCCGATTTCAGATTGCAGTGCGTTTCTCAGTTTCAAAAAACTTTGCTCGGCGGATTCGCCCGAAGTGTCCAGGTGCAGATCCGCTTTACGGTAAAAAGGTTCTCGCGCCTCGAGTATCCGGCGCAAGTCCTGCATGGCTTCATCATTTTCAGCCATGGCGCGAAAATCGCCCTGCGCCATCACCCGCGCCATGTAGTCTTCCGGATTCGCTTTCACCCAGACTGTGAAACAGCTCGCGAGCAGCCGGTCGTACGTTTCCTTTTCGGAGACCACGCCTCCGCCGATGGAGAGAACAGCACGCGGGTGTTCTCGCAAAGTGCGCTCCAGGACCCGCTGTTCGATCCTGCGGTACCCGCTTTGCCCGTAAAGCGAAAAAATTTCCGACAAATCCATTCCCGCTTCTTTGGCGATCTCGCGGTCCAATTCTATGAACGGGATTTTCAGGGCCTGCGCCAGCTTCACGCCGAGAGTTGACTTCCCGGCCCCACGCAAGCCGATCAGCGCGATTCGCGAATGCCTGTCTTTCGGTGTGCCGCCAAACTCGTGCCTAAGGCGAGCCAGAACTGTAGTGAGCTGCTGGCTTGGAAGATGATCCAGCAAGCCCTGTATCGAGCGCTTGACCTCGGATTCAGTCGCGTCCGTGGCAAAAAGGTCGGCCAGCGACACATTCAGAGCGGTCGCGATTCGCCGCAGCAGCACGATCGAAACATTGCCATCGCCCAGCTCCAGCTGTGCCAAGTGGCGCTCGGAGACGTCGGACTCCTGAGCCATCATTTTCCGGGTCATGCCGCGTCGGCTGCGTAGCTCGCGAACCTTCATGCCGAGCGCACGCAGGAAGTCCTCGTCGCTGGGATGTGCGGGAGGCGCGGGTACCACCGCTCCGGATTGGATTTCTGGTGTCATAACGATGTGCTGGTGCAGCATGCACTATACTACATGCTACGCTATCAATGTCAATACCTGGCTTCCAGTCGGGGCATTGATCTAGCTGTGTTGCAGTGGATTGGTATGCCTATTAAATACTCATAATAAGCAGTTTACAGTAAAATCCACTACGACGACGTCATCAGCAACCGCTGCTAGACGTGCAACATAGTTCCAATGTAAGCCCCTTATTGCTCCCGACCGCAGCCGTCAACCCGAAAGGGAATCGGCGGAAAGAATGATGCTTTCGTACCATCGCGGGCACCTGTATTCATAGTGCTAGAGTTAAGCATGCGAGTCAGATGTCTCCATTGCTCCGCCCAGGTGGAAATAGACGACCGCCGGGTGAAAGGCCGTAAAATGGCCCAAATCCGCTGCTGGATGTGCGCGCAAAGCTCGGTTGTTGACCTGCTTCCGCCGGACCACAACTCCTCCACGATTGCGGGTGAGAGGCTCGATCCGCAGGATCGGCCGCTCGGAGCTGCTCGGCTGGAGGAGTCAACAAAACCCGGCATCGCGACACTCGACCTTCCAGCGGGGAAGTCCATAGCGATCTCGGTGGTTGAGGGTTCTTCGCGGGGATTAGAGCGCGGGTTAACGATGCCGCTGGTGACAATCGGAAGGCTGCGTGGCGGCGCTGATTTCGAAATTGATGACCCCATGATTTCGCGATTGCACTGCGCCGTAGAGGTAAAGAACGACGCGATTTACCTCCGCGACCTGCGCTCGACCAACGGCACGTATGTGGCGGAAAAGCGCGTGCTGGCGACCCAAATTGACGACGCGACCGAGTTCCGAATCGGGATGTCCACCTTGCGCGTTAGCATCAGGCCACACTAAGTCCCAACTGCACTCCCTTTGCGGGATCCACTCGTTATCTTTCATCTCTCGTTCCATCCTTGAAACTTTAGGCCTGCACCGCGGAGACGAGTGGGGTATGCTCTTTCCCTATAAATCTAAAGCCGGTTAGAGCTAAATCCGCATTCTTTCCGGTGGTCAAATCTTCGGGGGAGAAGGTGAGTCGTGGGGATCGGGATCGAAAGATCGGCATGGGCAGCAGCATCACCAGACGCGACTTCGTCAACGGGTTCGGCATCGCTATAGGAGGATGCGCCCTACTTCCGGATACAAGATGGTTTGAACAGTTTGGACTCCTGCAGTCGCCCTTATCCCCCGGAAAAGACTCTGCTTACTACCCTCCTGCCCTCACAGGCATGCGCGGCACCACCGACGCCGTGATGGAGGTGGGCCACGCGCTGCGCGATGGAAATACCTGGAACAACCCAGCGCCCGACCCCGAGACATACGATCTGATCGTGGTAGGAGGCGGCATCAGCGGACTTTCCGCCGCGTATTTCTTCCGCAAGTTGGCCGGACCGAAAGCCAGGATCCTGATCCTGGAAAACCACGACGATTTCGGCGGCCACGCGCGGCGCAACGAATTCCAGACCAGCCAACGAATGATTCTCGGTTATGGTGGAACACAGTCCATCGCCGGCCCCAAACTCTACAGCCGGCAGGCAAACGAGCTCTTCGCGGAGCTGGGCATAGACGTCCAGCGCTTCTACAAGTATTACGATCGGGATTTCGAGAAATCCAACGGCCTGGCGCGCGGCACATTTTTCGACAAGAAAACATTCGGCGAAGATAAGCTCGTCGCGGGCATAGGCCAGCCGTCCTGGCCGGAATTTCTGGCAAAGTCGCCGCTCTCGCCGCAGGTACAAAAAGACCTGGCGCGGCTGCACACGGAGAAGGTCGACTATCTGCCAGGCTTATCTACGTGGGACAAGAAAGTCCTGCTGGCTAAGACCAGTTACAAGGATTACCTGCTGAAGTACGTCAAAATCACTCCCGATGCGATTCCGTTTCTACAAACGGAGACGTACGGCCTATACGGCGTCGGCATTGACGCGGTTCCTGCCGGTGACCTTGCCGGGCTCGGCTACCCCGGATTTGACGGCATGGATCTTTCCGGACCGCCAGGACCGGGCCTGGGAGTGGAAATCACCAAGCAAGATGAAACCGAGCCATACATCTGCCATTTTCCCGACGGCAATGCTTCCATCGCGCGGCTTCTGGTCCGCTCGCTGATTCCCGCATCCGCTCCGGGCCATACGATGGAAGATATCGTTACGGCCAAGCTTGACTACGCCACTTTGGATGATCCCGCCTCGCCCGTGCGTCTCCGGCTGAACAGCACCGTAATCCTGGCGCGGAATATTGGCGACCCAAGCGCCGCGAAAGAAGTCGAGATCACGTACGTAAAGGATGGCCGCGCCCACAGCGTGCGTGGCGCCACCTGCGTGCTGGCGTGCTGGAACATGGTGATTCCATATTTGTGCCCGGATTTGCCGGAAAAGCAAAAAGACGCGCTAGCCTACGGAGTGAAAGTTCCAATCGTGTACACGAACGTGCTGATACGCAATTGGCAGTCGTTCAAGAAATTGGGAGTGAGCGCGGTACGTTGTCCTGGAAGCTATTTCGAGACGGTTTCTCTGGATTTTCCGGTCAGTATGGGCGAATACAAATACACGGGGAACCCTGCTGAGCCGTGCTTGTTGCATCTGGAAAGAGTGCCGTGCAAGCCGGGCCTTCCGGCTCGCGAACAGCAAAAGGCCGGGCGGCTTCAACTTCTCACCACCAGCTTCGCAACTTTCGAGCGCAACATCCGCGAGCAGCTCGGCGCGATGCTTGCTCCCGGCGGCTTCGACCCCGCCGTAGATATTCAAGCCATCACGGTAAATCGCTGGCCGCATGGCTACGCCTACGAATACAATTCCTTGTACGATCCTGATTGGCCCGCGGATCAGCAGCCTTGCGTCATTGGCCGGCAGCCGTTCGGACGCATCTCGATCGCAAATTCTGATGCGGAAGCGTTCGCCTACACCAACGCGGCGATTGATCAGGCGTACCGCGCAGTCAACGAGGTCTCGCGCTTCAACCACGTCGCCGGCACATAAAGCACTCGGCGGTAAAGTGATATATTGAACCGGAAATAAAGCGCCGCGAGCAACGTTGACGTGAAGACGCGTCGCGCCGGGATTTGGATCACTTGAGCGAAAAACAAACAGCCCGCCTGCTCGATCCCTTGTTCACGACAGACTCCATGAGGGAGATTTTTTCTGATCGCCACAGACTGCAGGGCATGCTCGATTTTGAAGCTGCGCTGGCGCGAGCTTTGGCGCGCGCCGGCGTCGCGCCGGAATCAGCGCTAGAGCCCATCGTCGCGCAATGCCGGGCGGATCTGTTTGCACCGGACGTTCTGGCGCGCGAGGCGGCGCTCGCGGGCAACTTGGCGATTCCGCTCGTGAAGGCGCTCACCGCCGCCGTCGCGAAATCCGATCCGAAAGCCGCCGGTTTCGTCCATTGGGGCGCCACCAGCCAGGACGCGATTGACACCGGGCTCGTTCTGCAGTTGCGCGCAGCACTGGATTTAATGCAGCGCGAGCTCCTGCAATTTTCGATAACGCTCGCGCGCGTCGCAGAAACGCATCATGCCACACTGCTCGCCGGCCGAACCTGGCTGCAGCATGCGAGTCCCGTAACTCTGGGTCTGAAAGTTGCCGGATGGCTCGATGCCGTTCATCGCCAGCAAGAGCGTATCGCACGCGCACGCCATGAAGTTTCGACGCTGCAGTTCGGCGGAGCGGTGGGAACGCTGGCCGCGCTCGGAGAAAAAGGCCCGGCAGTGGCCGCGGCGTTAGCCTCCGATCTAAAATTGAAGGTGCCCAGTATTCCTTGGCACACTCATCGCGACCGCTTCGCGGAAGTGGCTACCACTCTGGGCCTGCTCGTCGGCACACTGGGAAAGATTGCGCGCGATATTTCGTTGCTGGCGCAAACCGAAATCGGCGAAGTTCTCGAGCCGGCAGAATCCGGCCGCGGCGGCTCCTCCACTTTGCCGCACAAACGCAATCCAGTGGGCTCCGCTGTTGTTCTGGCCGCCGCGATTCGTGTACCCGCGCTCGTTTCCGTGATGCTCACAGCGATGGTGCAGGAGCATGAGCGCGGCCTGGGCGGCTGGCACGCCGAATGGGAAACTTTGCCGGAGATTTTTATGCTTGCCGGCGGCGCGCTGGCCCATATGGCGCATGTGGTGGACGGTCTGGAAGTCTTCGAAGAGCACATGACGCACAATCTGGCCGCGACCCATGGCCTGATTCTAAGTGAAGCTGTGGCGATTGCGCTGGCCAAACACATGGGGCGATCGGCCGCGCATCAGCTCGTCGAGCGCGCCGCGCATCGGGCGCTCGAATCTGGCCGACCGTTGCGCGATTTGCTGCTCGAAGACCAGGAAGTGCGTGGCCATCTTTCGCCTGCGGAGCTTGATCGATTGCTGGATGCCAGGAACTATACCGGCTCGGCCGCATCCATGATCCAGCAAGTATTGGCTGACCAGAAGAAGCACCGATAAATCACTGTTCGCGAAAAATTCCGATATGACTTACACCGAAATTAGCGGCGCGCGCTTTCACTACCGGCTGGACGGCCCGGCCGGAGCTCCAGTCGTGGTGTTCTCGAACTCGCTCGGCACCAATCTCGCGATGTGGGACGCGCAGATTCCCGTGCTCACGCAAAGATTTCGCGTTCTTCGCTTTGATGCCCGCGGGCACGGCGAATCGGACGTGACCACAGGACCGTATACGATCGAAGGCCTAGGCCGCGACGTGATCGGGTTGCTCGATGCGCTGAAAATTTCTACAGCGCATTATTGCGGGCTCTCAGTCGGTGGATTGATCGGCCAGTGGCTCGGCATCTACGCTCCGCAACGCTTCAAGAGCTTGACGCTATGTAACACCGCGGCGCGCATCGGCGCCACGGACGGTTGGAACACGCGCATATCCACTGTTCGCGAAGGCGGCATGGCGGCTATCGCGAATGGCGTGATCTCCCGTTGGTTCACTGAGGATTTCGCGAAGCGTGAGCCCGCGGCGGTGGAAGCTACCCGCCAAATGCTGCTGCACTCCCCAGCCGACGGCTACATCGCAACGTGCGCCGCGCTCCGAGATGAGGATCTGCGCGAGCAGATTTCGCGTGTGAGTTTGCCCACGCTGGTTATTTCCGGCGCGAAAGACGCGGCGACAACGGCAGCCGATGGCCAATTTATCGCGGGAAAAATCCCCGGCGCGAAATATGTCGAATTGAACGCTGCGCACCTTTCGAATATCGAAGCTGCCGAGCCGTTCACGACAGCGCTGCTGGAATTTCTCGAGCGGCAGGAGGCAAGGTAATGGACGAGCGGGAGCGCCATGCAGCTGGCATGAAGGTCCGTCGCGCGGTTCTCGGCGATAAACACGTGGACAAGGCCGAGGCAACGAAAGATTCCTTCAGCGAGCCGTTTCAGGATTTGATCACGCGCTATGCGTGGGGTGAGATATGGTCGCGCCCCGGCCTTTCGCTCCACACCCGCAGCCTGCTGACGCTTTCCATGATGATCGCTCAGAATCGCGGCGATGAATTTCGCATGCATGTGCGCGCCGCGTTGAACAATAAAGTGACGCGCGAGGAAATTCAGGAAGTGCTGCTGCAGAGCGCGATCTATTGCGGCGTCCCGGCGGCGAACGCGGCGTTTCATCTGGCGCAAGAAGTGTTCGCAGAAATAGACGCCGGGCACTGATGCAATTTCAATTCTCTGCTCCGAATTCTACAGCGGCGCCAATTTCAGGAGGAATCATAAATGTCGATCGAAAAAGTTGCAGTCGTAGGGTGCGGTCTGATGGGTTCAGGAATCGCGCAGGTCGCGGCCACCGCCGGATGTCAGGTGACTGTCCGCGAAGTGTCCCAGCAGCTGCTTGATAAAGGCTTGCAGTCCATCGAGAAAAATCTGCAGCGGCTGGTGGACAAAGGCACGCTCTCGGCCGCTGATCGTGATCAAGTTCGCGGACGGCTGCGTGGCACCACCAACCTCGAGGACTTGAAGGATTCCGACCTGGTCATCGAAGCGATCATCGAGCAATTGCCCGCCAAGCGCGAGCTTTGGACCGCGCTCGATCAGATCTGCCCGCCCCACACGATTTTCGCGAGCAACACTTCGTCGCTTTCCATCACCGAAATGGCCATGTTCACCAAGCGGCCGGATCGCTTCCTGGGCATGCATTTTTTCAATCCCGTCCCGGTGATGAAATTGGTGGAAATAATTCGCACCATCGCCACCGACCCGAAAGTGGATGAAGCAGCCGTCGCTCTCGCCGCGCGTTTCGGCAAGACGCCCGTGCGCACCACCGATCGCACCGGATTCATCGTCAACCGCTTGTTGGTTCCTTATCTGCTCGATGCCGTGCGCGCGCTGGAAGAAGGCGTCGGCTCCATCGAGGACATTGACAATTCCATGAAGCTCGGCTGCGGCCATCCCATGGGCCCGCTAACGCTGCTTGATTTCGTCGGACACGACACCACGTATTACATCGCGAATATCATGTTCGAGGAATTTAAGGAACAACGCTTTGCGCCCCCGCCGCTGCTGAAGCGCATGGTCTTGATGGGTTGGAATGGCCGCAAAGCAGGCCGTGGATTTTACGATTACAGCGATCCCGCAAAACCCAAGCCCCTGCAATTCACATAGAAAGCCTGCATACACTTAGGGAATCTTTGTAGGTTGTGGCTTTAGCCACGACATAAACGGAGAAAAGCAAGCGCGGCTTCAGCCGCTGATTTTCCGATTCTGCGATCGCGGCGTCGATCACAAATTAAGACTTCGCTTGGCCTTTTCCTGCGTTCGCTTCGGAAAGCCGCTCGATCACTTCCTTGGGCAGCGGACGGGATTTCATGCGATCCGCGTTCGCAGGATCCGGACCCGTCCACACGCGCGTCTCGAATCCCTCAACGGCCAGCACGCCTGCCTTGAAAAATTGGTGCCGGATGACGAAGCTGCTCCGGCGAAATTCCGTCACCGTGGATTCCGCCAGCAACTCGTCGCCAAACGTCGAGGGCACCAGAAATCGCGCCCGGACATCCACGAGTGGGACCCCTATGATTGCATGGGCACGGAACAGCGCGCGCGTGGGCATTCCGGCATTAGTGAAAAGCGCCGTGGTGCAATCGTCAAACCACGCAAGATACTGCGGATAAAATACGATTCCCGCGGGATCACAATGGCCCCACTCAACCAGCAGATGTTTTTGGCTAACGAACATTGCCTGGCGCCCCCAAAAGAAATTCGCAGCAGCAAGCGAAAATTCCAAGCCAGCAAAAAACCTGCGAATTCAACGACGCATGGTAACACCCACTTCCGCGCCCCTCCAACTATTTGGGCCATGATATCGTTCCGCGACGCCCGCTGCTTCTGCTATCGTTTGTAAGCAATCACTCGAGGACGCACCGCAATGCGCACGCAGGTTGGCATCATCGGCGCCGGACCCGCAGGCCTGGTTCTCTCGCATCTACTGCACCTGCACGGCGTCGAGTCCATCGTGCTCGAAAATCGCAGCCGCCAGTACGTGCAGGAGCGCGTGCGCGCGGGTGTGCTGGAGCAAGGCACCGTGGACCTGCTGAAAGAAACCGGCGTCGGCGATCGGCTGCAGCGTGAAGGCCTGGTCCACTACGGTGTGAATCTGCGTTTCGGCCGGCGCACGCATCGCATTGATTTCGCCGATCTCACCGGCGGAAAAGCGGTCACCATCTATGCCCAGCACGAAGTTGTGAAAGATTTGACCGATGCGAGGCTAGCCGCCGGCGGCCAGATTTATTTTGAGGTTGCAGACACCAGCATTCACAATTTCGACGATTCGCACCATTCCGGCAAGCCCACGATTCGATTTCGCAAGGATGGCGAGCCGCAAGAACTGGTGTGCGACTTCATCGCCGGCTGCGACGGATATCACGGCGTTTGCCGCCCGTCGTTGCCGGCAGGCGTGCTCACCACGTACGACCGCGTGTATCCATTTGCCTGGCTCGGTATTCTTGCAGAAGCGCCACCTTCATCCGAAGAACTCATCTACGCTTACCATGAGCGCGGTTTCGCCCTGCTCAGCATGCGTTCGCCACGCATCTCGCGGCTCTATATCCAGTGTCGTCCCGATGAAGACATCCTGAATTGGCCGGACGAAAAAATCTGGCAGGAATTGCAAATCAGGCTCGCGGGCGAAGCAAACTGGAAGCTGGTGGAAGGTCCCGTGCTACAAAAGGGCATCACGGGTATGCGCAGCTTCGTCGTCGAACCGATGCAGCACGGCAAGCTGTTCCTCGCAGGTGACGCCGCGCACATTGTGCCGCCCACCGGAGCCAAGGGCCTGAACCTGGCCGTCGCCGACGTGCGCATCCTGGCGCGCGCTCTTTCCGAGTTTTATTCCACCGGCCGGCGCGATCTTCTCGACGCCTATTCACAAACCTGCCTGCGCCGCGTCTGGAAAGTGCAGCGCTTCTCCTGGTGGATGACTTCCATGCTCCATCGTTTCGAGGACGAGAACGCCTTCGACCAGCGCCGTCAGCTGGCCGAGCTGGATTATGTCACCAGTTCGCGCGCCGCTTCTCAGTCACTCGCCGAGAACTACGTCGGTTTGCCACTCGAATAAACTCCATTCCCTCTCCACCGGCATGTTCCGCCAAGGCACAGCCGCCCGAATCCTGACGTTCGTACTAGCCGATTGAGAGCCCCGGTCTATCGCCACCGCTGCTAGCGCGCCGCTATCCTGTCTAGGTTGGAAGCAAGTACACGCGCCTCGGTCCTGCAGCAGTGGGACGCGCCAAACGGGGGTTCTAAATGCTAGCTGGGGGATTCCGCAACGTGCTTCGTGGCCTGCTGGTAGCCGGCGCCATTCTCGCCGCCAGTCAATCGGCCATCGGACAGCAAGCCCTTTATTTGCCTATACATATGGGCGAAGACGGCCAGAACCCCATCGCCTTCATGCGGCCTCATTACTTTGTCCATCAAGCCTCGGGCGCCAGCCTCAGCACCCCGCCTTCGACGGCTTTCACCCCTGCGCAAATTCGCCATGCCTACGGCTTCGATCTAATCACCAATCAGGGCGCCGGCCAGACCATTGCGCTGGTGGACGCGTATGACGATGCGAACGCCGGGAACGACCTAAGCGTTTTCAGCAAGCAATTCAACCTGCCTGCTTGCACCACCAGCAACGGTTGCTTCCGCCAGCTTTATTCCAGCGGCCGCAAACCGCAAGCCAATGCGAACTGGGCCGTGGAAATTGCGCTGGATATCGAATGGGCGCACGCCATCGCGCCGCAAGCAAAGATTCTTCTCGTCGAGGCTCCTTCGAACAATCTGAGCGACCTGCTCTCCGCCGTGGATTTCGCGGTGCGCAACGGCGCATCTGTGGTTTCGATGAGCTGGACTTCGGGCGAACTTTCCAGTGAGCGCAATCTGGACAATCACTTTGTTGCCACCGGCGTGACGTTCCTCGCAGCTTCGGGCGATAGTGGCGCCGGCGTGAATTATCCGGCTGCATCGCCGGATGTAATCGCCGTCGGCGGCACTTCACTGATTCTTGATCAGTCTGGAAATTACAGCAGCGAAACGGCCTGGAGCGGCAGCGGCGGAGGACTCAGCAAGTACGAGTATGAGCCGATCTCTCAGGCGCAGTTTCCGATCGCGAACGACATCCACGGAACGCGCGGCGTGCCGGACGTTTCTTACAACGCCAACCCTGGAACCGGTTACGCGATCTACGATTCCATCGGAGTCAGCGGCTACAGCGGTTGGTTTCAGGTAGGCGGCACCAGCGCCGCGTCACCTCAGTGGGCAGCATTAGTTGCCATCGCCAATTCGCAGCGCGCCGCAGCACGCAAGGCAAACCTGAGCGCCACCGGCACTTCCGTGTATGCCGTGGGAAATCCAGTCTCACCGCCAATTTTCACGCGGTCACCTCCGGCACCAATGGATCCTGCGGCACACTCTGCGATGCTCTTGCCGGATACGACTACGTGACCGGCCTGGGCACGCCGCAATCGAAGGTGTTGGTCCCAGCCCTGGCCGCCCGCCCGTAATTTCCTCAGCGAGCCGTTGCGCATTTTTTGCGCCGGCTCGCTTTCTGATTCCCCAGCACTTTTCCCGCGCAGTTCTGCCGACAACCTCCGTCGCGCCCGCCAATTAACAGCTCTTTTGGATTGCGAAACACTGCTCCGTCGCCGTCCTCTCGGAAATTGCCGGGGTAGTGTATAGTTTTTTCAGGCGCGGCCAATCCAAAAGCCATAATTGCTACAGGCCACATTGATTCGCCATGCCACAGGTCTATCCCAAATGAAGCCACGGTTGCAGGTCATGAAATTCGGCGGCACGTCGGTCGGCGACGCTTCCTGCATTGCGCGTGTCGCCGAAATTGTCGCCAAAGCCTCGCTCGAGAGTCCGCTCGCAGTGGTGGTTTCCGCTATGAGCGGCGTCACGAACCGCCTGATCGAAGCCGCCACCTGCTCGGAAACGGGGGATCGCGAGCGCGCGGCCGAGCTACTGGAAGTTCTTCGCGAACAGCACTTCGAAGCGCTTAAAGTCCTGATTCAGAATCAGGACACAAGAAATTTGATCGCCCTGGGAATTGAGGACCTTTTGCGCGAAGCGCAGCGCCTCTGTGAAGGGACCGCGCTCATCCACGAACTTACAGTGCGCACGCTGGATTCCGTTTCCAGCCTTGGCGAACGCCTTTCCGCGCCTTTGGTTGCGGGTGCGCTGAGCGAACGCGGCGTCCGCAGTGAAGCCATCGAGGCCACCGAATTGATTGTGACCGACGGCTACCATGGCGCCGCCGAACCCCTGATGGAGCCTACGCAAGTTCGTTGCGAAGCGCGCCTCCGGCCGTTACTGCTGCAGGGAATTGTGCCGGTGGTCACCGGATTTATCGGTGCGACGGCCGAGGGTGTGCTAACCACGCTGGGCCGCGGAGGCTCGGACTATTCCGCCACCATTCTGGGCGGCGCGCTTGGGGCGGATGAAGTAATCATCTGGACTGATGTGAACGGTGTACTGACCGCCGATCCGCGCCTCGTCCCCGGCGCGCGCACCATTCCCGAAATTTCCTATCGCGAAGCCGCCGAGCTCGCCCATTTCGGCGCGAAAGTGCTGCATCCCAAGACGCTGCGCGCTGTGACGCAATCTGGAATTCCCGTCTGGATTCGAAATACTTTCGAGCCGGAGCATCCCGGCACAAAAATTACGCCGCAGGGCCGAACTTCCAGCGCCGGCGTGAAAGCGCTCACCGCGATTCGCGATGTTTCACTCATCGCGGTAGGAGGGCCGGGAATTGTCGGCCTGCCCGATGTGGTGGGCCGCACATTTTCCACCACCTCCAATGTTCGCGCGAACGTGCTGCTCATCTCGCAGTCTTCCTCGCAGAACGATATTTGCTTCATCGTTTTCTCTTCCGACGCCAAACGCACCGTGGACGCGCTTCGCCAGCAATTCGCGCAGGACCTGATGCATCAGAAAGTCGAACACATCACCCTGGATCCAAACATCGCCATCGTCGCAGTCGTTGGCGAAAATATGCGCGGCACCGTGGGCATGGCCGGCCGTACCTTCAGCGTGCTGGGCCGCGAAAATATAAATATAATCGCCATAGCCCAGGGCTCTTCGGAAACCAATATTTCGTTTGTGGTGGCCAGCCAGGATATGAAGAAAGCGCTGCTGGCCGTGCATCGCGAATTTGCACTGGATACGCGCGGTTCGCAGGAAACATCATCCGCCTCACAATGAGCGACGCCATCGCAAAACCGGCGCAGAAGACTGCCACGGCCGCCGTGCAACGTTGCATTGTCCCCACTTGCGCCGCGGCGTTTGGCATCCGCGAACAGATTTACGTCTGCCCTCGGTGCGGCGGCCCGCTGGAAATCGAAATCCCTCTCGAACTGCTGAAATCGATCCCGGATCTTCGCGAACGCTGGCAAGCGCGCGCAGCGTCGCACGATCCGCGAGACCGCAGTGGAGTGTGGCGCTTCCGCGAATTGCTGCCGTTCGATGACGACGCTCCGGTCGTCACCCTTTT
Source organism: uncultured Acidobacteriota bacterium (assembly GCA_963742475.1). Classification (GTDB taxonomy): domain Bacteria; phylum Acidobacteriota; class Terriglobia; order Acidiferrales; family UBA7541; genus Palsa-295. The sequence continues at coordinate 211,429 of CAVULY010000003.1, forward strand.
CGAAGGCAACACGCCGCTCTACGACGCTCCGCGCTCCGCGAAGTACGCCGGCCTCGCCGCGCTGCGTCTGAAACACCAGGGCTGCAATCCCACCGCATCCTTTAAAGACACCGGCATGACCGCGGCCGTCACTCAGGCGAAATTGCTCGGCGCGCGCACCGTGGTCTGCGCCAGCACCGGCAACACCGCGGCGAGCCTCGCCGCCTACGCCGCACGCGCGGAATTGCAATGCGCCATTCTGCTGCCGCAGGGTCAGATCAGTCCCGCGAAGCTGGCGCAAAGCATGGATTACGGCGCCGTCGTTTGCGAGATCGCCGGAAATTTCGACGATTGCATGAGACTGATTTCAGAACTGGCCGATGTGCCCTCTATTTACATCGCGAATTCCATCAATCCATTTCGCATCGAAGGCCAAAAGACGGTCGCGTTCGAGCTTCTCGAGCAGTGCGATTGGCGCGTCCCGGACCACGTGGTGGTCCCCGGCGGAAACATGGGCAACAGCTCAGCGCTCGGAAAAGGTTTCGACGAAATGCTGCGGCTGGGTTTGATCAACCGTCTGCCGAAGATTAGCGTCGTTCAAGCGGAAGGCTCAGCGCCGCTGGCGCATTTATTTGCCGGTCTGAATGCAGCCGAAACCGCGGCGGACGCAGCGCTTCCCGATCAGATCGTGCCGGTTGCCAACCCGCGTACGCTGGCCACCGCCATTAAAATCGGCGCTCCCGTGTCCTGGAAAAAAGCCCTGCGCGCGGTCCTGCGCACGCACGGCAGCATAATCACCGTCACTGAACAGGAAACCGCCGACGCCAAAGCCATCATCGGGCGCGACGGCATCGGCTGCGAGCCAGCCTCCGCAACTACCGTCGCAGGCATCCGCAAACTCGTGGCCGCTGGAAAAATTAACGCAGGCGAATCCGTGGTCGCGGTTCTGACCGGACACGTCCTGAAAGATCCCGATTACGTGAGCCACTATCACCGCGGCACTCTTTCATTTGAATCCGTCACTGCCGAAGGAACCGCTAAGCCCGTGCAGATTTCCGGCGCATTTCGCAACGCACCGGAAAAAGTTGCCGCAAGCAAAGAAGCCATTCTGAAAAGTTTGGAGCATCGCCGCTAGAGCAGGGAAGTTCCGGCATCGAGAAAGAACGACACTTTGAGATCTCCCAGGCGATCACACAAGCAATCATGAAAAAATCCAAGCCCCGCTCGTTCGAAGTGCGAGTTCCGGCATCCAGCGCCAATCTTGGCGCCGGCTTCGATTGCTTTGGACTGGCGCTGGAGCTGTTTCTCACGGTGCGGGCGACGGTGCATTCCGAACCCGGCGCTCGCAGCGAGGCGCGCAGCCGCGGAGTTTCTGGCAGCGAAGCACTTCCCGGCGCAGCGGAAGAAAATCTGATCCTGCGCGCCATGCGTCACGCGGCAGAGCGGCACGGCCTGCACTCGCCACCGGTTCATCTCGAGGTGCAGAACCAAATTCCAATCGCCGGAGGTTTGGGCAGCAGCGCCGCGGCCATCGTCGCCGGCATCGCGCTGGGTTTTGCAGTCTGCCGCAAGAAATTGACCAATGAAAACGCGCTGCGCCTCGCCGCCGAGCTGGAGCTGCATACGGACAACGTGGGAGCCGCGCTGCTGGGTGGGCTGGTCGTCTCGTTTGTGGACGCCGGAGGAAACGTCGTCGCGCTGCGCAAGAACTGGCCCAAACAAATCCGCGTAGTCGCGGTCACGCCGAAAATGAGTTTGCAGACAGCGGCTTCGCGCGCTGCCTTGCCCCAAACGGTGGAACACGCAGCCGCCGTGCACAATCTCCAGCGCTCCGCGCTGTTTCTCGCAGCTTTGGACGCGCGACGTTACGATCTGCTGTGGGACGCGATGCAGGATCGCTTGCATCAGTCCTATCGCCAGGCGCTGATCCCCGGCCTCGCGGAAGTTCTCGCGATTCCGCGCATGCCCGGCCTTCTCGGCGTCGCGCTCAGCGGTGCCGGACCAACCGTGATCGCGCTCGCCACTAAAAATTTCGCGCAAATCGGGAAAGCGCTGGCAGGCCAATTCGAACGTCGCGGCCTATCCTCCACCATCCGCAATTTGGCAGTGGCCCGAGAGGGAATTCGCCTGAACGGGAAGCCGCTCGCGAGAGGCTAGCCTCCGCGCGATTTGAAACGCAGCAGCGCGCGCGGGAAATCACTTCACAAACGTCAATCCATGCGGCACCAAGTGCGGAAACACGTAAGCGTACAGCATCACAATCACGCCCACGATCGAACCCAGCGCAATCGAATGCCAAAACACAAAGCGAAAAATTATCCCTTCGTTGCCCACTTGCTCGGTCGCCGACGTGGCGATGGTAATGGACTGCGCATCCACCATTTTTCCCATCACGCCGCCGGCGCTATTGGCCGCGCACATCAAAATCGGATCGATCCCTAATTGTTGTGAGGTGATCCGCTGCAAACTGCCGAACAGCGCGTTCGAGGAAGTATCGCTTCCGGTCAACGCCACGCCTAGCCAACCCAGAAACGTTCCGAAAAACGGGTAAAGCCATCCGGTACGCGTGAACGCGAGGCCCAGCACCGCGTCCAGCCCCGAATATCGCGTCACGTATCCCAAGCCCAGCATGAACGAAATCGCGATCATTGCCAGGCGCATGCGCACCAGCGTGCGCCAAAATATTTTCATCAATCGCAACGGGCCCACTCCCAGCAACAAACCGGAAACAATCGCAGCCAGAAAGCATCCACTGCCAGTCGCCGATAGCCAATTGAAATCGTAGCGCGCCCCTTCTGGAGTTGGTTTGCTTACCACCGGCGCCGCGCGGGTTATGGCGTTGTGCAAATACGGCCAATCCCATCCGGGATTGCCAGGCCGCACCTTGCCGTCCGCTTGCACCACAATGAACGCGGGTGTGGTGGCTTTATTGATGGTCAGTTTCACCGAGGGAAGTCCCCACGCGAGCACAAATAGCGAGAGCACGGCGAACGGCATCCACGCTTTCAGTACCGCTCCTACAGGATATTTGCGCGGCGCCACGTATCCATCGAATTCCTTCGCCTTCCACTCACCGCCCATGTCGTCCGCAATTGTTCCTTCCACTTCCGCGGGCCTCGCGCCTTCCTGATCGTAATCGAACCGCCAGATTTTCTTCGGCTTCCAAAAATGCAGGAAAATCACTGTGCAAATGATGGACGCTACGCCCGCCGCGATATCCACCAGGTTACTGTCACGAAAGTTTGACCATAGATACTGTGTGCCCGCAAAAGAAATTCCCACCACCAGAATCGCCGGCAGCACTTCGAAAGTGTCCGACCACCCCACCATCGTGCGCACCAGCCAAAACGGCACAATCACCGCGGTAAACGGCAGAATGCGCCCGATCATCGCGCTCAAATCCGATTCCGGCAAACCCGTAACCGCCGCCAGCGCATGCACCGGAGTCCCGATGGCGCCCCAGGCCACCGGCGCGGTGTTCGCGATCAAGTTTAACGCCGCGGCGTGAAACGGCCGGAATCCCAGCCCGATCATGAAAGCGCCCGCAATCGCCACCGGCGCTCCGAAGCCCGCCGCTCCTTCGATGAACGCTCCAAAGCAAAACGCCACCAGCAGAACCTGCAGCCTGCGGTCCGGCGTAATTCCTGCGATGGATTCCTTCATGATCTCGAACTGCCCGGTCTCCACTGAAATATCGTAGAGGTAAACCGCCGCCAGTACGATCCACGCGATCTTCAGGATCCCGTAGGCCACGCCGTAGGCAAAGGCCGACACCGCGAGCAGCGCCGGCATCTTGAAAACAAAAGTCGCCAGCGCCATCGCGGTCATCGCGGCGGCAATCGCGCACCAGTGCGGCTTCACTTTCAGGCCGGCCAGCAGGGTGAAGAGAACCAGAATCGGAAGGGCGGCGATCAGAGTGGAGACCCACCAGATTCCCGCGGGATCGTAGACTTGCGTCCAGGTCATGCAAGCCCCCTCTGGGCAGCTTGGATTCGCTAGCGAAGCCGCCTAGTTCGACGTTGCATATCCCGGCGCCAAAATTTTGTCAAGAAATGGAATTGCGAATTGGATTGATACCACTCGTGCGCGAGGCTGCATGCGCAGTTACGCTCGCGCCATTCTTCGCAGCAACCAAATGCAGGCGAAACCTGCCACGAGCATCAGAAAATCCGACGGCTCCGGGGTGCTGATCGGAGGTGGCGGCGGGGTGGCGGCGTCGCAGGGCGGAACTCCCTGAGTGAACGACGAGCTGCTGAATGGAATAATCGGCACGACGGGTGGGATGAAGATCGAACCGGGAGTGTGTTCTGGCACAACAATCGTGGTTGTGGGGGGCGCGACGAGTGGTAATGCAGGCAATGCCTCGGGAGCAGCTATAAGCGCTCCGTCTGCGGGAATTGCCATTGCTTCCGGCGCAGGCTCTTCTTTCAGCACCGGTCCCACAGGAACCTCGGACAGGCGGTTTCCGCAACGAGTTCTGGCCGTGTGCTCGCCGTCAGTTACAACCGTTTCTCCCGCGGGAATCGTCAGCTTGTTTTTCGTCCAGAAGATGCGGCTGCCGATGCGGTAGGAAACGAATAGCGCGCGCGTTTCGCTCAGCCGCGTGACCCGCACCTTGCTAATATCAAAATCCGCGTAGTGTCGGGCCACCACATCATCGTGAGCGACGGCGTTTCGCAATTCACCTGGGTTTCTTACGCCGCCGGGAATCACCGAGTACGGATAGAGGACACGGTCGGTTTGCTCCAATTCCGGCGTCGCTTCAAACCAATCGCTGTCGGTGCGAGCCTGTGTCGGTGCTGCGGGGATGCTTTGGTCGGTAGAATTACGTGGCCTGAAGTCGTAGTTATACGGAAGCGCGGCCGATACCAGCACGCCTTCTAGGACGAGAACCGCCAACGCTCCCAAGCGACGGCGATCAATTTTTGCGGCGAGGTTCGCCGCGATTGTCCAGCCCTTCCCCATTTCCCTTTGAAAGTTCGGCCGATCCCACTGGCAAAAGCCTTCCCCGCATTTGGAGTACGCAATCCCCCTGCCAACCCGGCAGCGGCGCTAGCAACGTTGATTCTGCGTTCGCGGTCTCGATGTCCATGTAAACAAAAGGATAAGTTTTTCAGCGCGTGCAGAAATTCTGCGCGAAGGCAAGGTGTTCGCGGATCTGAGAGAAGAAAGTTTCCTGTAAATGGTACTGTCGTTCTAGAGGCCACCCGAGGAATGGAAGCGCCTTCTGCCCCGGATTTTCAACGGTTCTGCTCTGTTGGCAGGGCAGGAACGGGGAATTTCACGCGCTTAGTCGTTCGGCTTGGAAGACTGTTCTCGCGAATTTCCCGTCGAGCCCAGCGCTACGTCACCCTTGCCGTGCTTCCACATTGCAAAACCCAGTCCCAGAAACGGTCCAAGCAATACAATCACGAACGCCAATAAGAAAAGCACCAGGAATAGAAGAACAATCACAATCGCTGGCATTGGTTCTCCTCGCTCCCACCCGAGAGCCGAGTTCTCCTCGCCGTCTGTCCACCGAAGCGCGAACTCACCTGATTAGATGTTGTTAACAACACCGCCGGGTACAGAAAGTTACTGCAACGTTGTCTTTTTCACGCGACGCTGCCCACCAGGTTTTGCGCGTGCCACCGGCGTTTCTCCCGCACGCGTCTTCACTGCTCGACCTCGTCCACATGCGGAATAACTGGGCAAAATCCGCGCTGGCGAGAGTCGCCCGCCACCCCGCAACATGCGTGAAATCAGGATTTTCCATGGCCGTAACCAAATCACGGGCCCGTGCGTCCAAGACCAGGTCCGCCAATTCGTCTTGAATCTCTTTCGCTTCGCAGCGAATCTCTTAATGTACGCCGTAGTCCTCGGCGTTCGGCCATGGGTGCCTGCGTGCGATACTGAGCCTCCGGCACGCGGGTTCGTAAATCTCCGATTAACGGAGGTGCCCTACTTGCTGGGCATTCTGGGAGCCATTCTTCGATGTGGATTGTTCGACTCGCTTTACGCCGGCCCTATACGTTCATCGTAACGTCTATCCTGCTCTTAATTCTGGGACCGGTAGCAATCCTGCGCACGCCCACGGATATTTTCCCGAATATTGACATTCCGGTCGTCAGCGTTCTCTGGAACTACACCGGCCTATCGCCGGAGGAAATGTCCAACCGCATCGTCTTTCAGTACGAGCGGGTGCTGACCACCACGGTCAACAATATCGAACACATCGAATCGCAATCCCTGAATGGAATTGCCGTCGTCAAAATCTTTTTTCATTCCGGTGTGAATATTGGCAACGCTGTGGCTCAAGTGACTGCGGTTTCTCAAACTCTCTTGCGCCAGCTTCCCCCAGGAACCACGCCTCCGCTCGTCATTCAGTACAACGCCTCCAGCGTACCCATTCTGCAACTCGCTCTCGCTGGCGAAGGGCTTTCCGAGCAGCAACTCGGCGACATCGGTCTGAATTTCGTGCGCACCGGATTAGTCAGCGTGCCCGGTGCAGCCATTCCATACCCTTACGGCGGCAAGCAGCGTCAGATTCAAGTGGACCTCGATACCGCGGCCCTGCAATCGAAAGGGCTATCGCCGAATGACGTCGTGACCGCCATTAATCTCCAGAACCTGATTCTTCCGGCCGGCACCGCGAAAATCGGCACGTTCGAATATGAAGTGGATATGAACGGTGCGCCGCAAACCGTGCCCGAATTGAATGACCTCCCCATCAAAACCGTGGGGACCACCACCATCTACATTCACGACGTGGCCAACGTGCGCGACGGCTTTCCTCCGCAGACGAACATCGTGCGCGTCAACGGCCAGCGCTCCGCCCTCATGACCATCTTGAAATCTGGCGATGCTTCCACGCTGGACATCATCTCCAGCGTGAAAGCGCTGCTGCCTTCGATCAAGGCATCCTTGCCGCCCGCCCTGGTCATCAATCCGCTTTCCGATCAGTCCATCTTCGTGAAAGCTTCCATCGTCGGCGTGGTTCGCGAAGCGATCATCGCCGCTTGCCTCACCGGCTTCATGATTCTGGTCTTCCTGGGAAGCTGGCGCAGCACGCTGATCATTGCCGTCTCGATCCCGCTCTCCATCCTCACCTCGTTGATCGTGCTCAGCGCGCTCGGCGAAACCATCAACATCATGACGCTCGGCGGACTCGCCCTGGCCGTCGGTATCCTGGTGGACGACGCCACCGTGGAAATTGAGAACATCAATCGCAACATTGATCAGGGCAAGGAAATCGTGCAGGCCATTCTGGACGGCGCTTCGCAAATCGCTGTGCCCGCCCTGGTTTCCACGCTGGCCATTTGCATCGTGTTCGTGCCCATGTTTTTTCTTTCCGGCGTGGCGCGCTATCTGTTCGTTCCGCTCGCGGAAGCGGTTTGTTTCGCTATGATGGCCTCGTACCTGCTTTCCCGTACGCTGGTCCCCACCATGGCCAAATATTTACTGGAGGCGCGCACCGAAGAAGATCCTAACGCGCCGGTCCAAGCCTCCTCCAATCCGTTTGTCCGCATGCAACAGAAGTTCGAGCATCATTTCGACGCCCTGCGTGACCGCTACCATCGTTTGCTCGAACGATGCATCCACCACCGCGTGATCTTCGCCATCTGCTTCCTGGCCTTCTGCGTGCTCTCCTTTGCATTGCTGCCTTTGCTCGGCCAGGATTTTTTCCCGGCAGTGGATAGCGGTGAATTCAAGCTGCACATGCGCGCTCCCACCGGCACACGCATCGAGGAAACCGCCGCGCTCTGCGACCGCGTGGAAGCGGTCATCCGCAAACAGATACCGCAGTCCGAATTGGTCAGCGTGATTGACAATATCGGCCTGCCCTACAGCAGCATTAATCTTTCCTATAGCAATTCCGCGCCGATCGGCACCGGCGACGCCGATATCCTCGCCGAGCTTTCCAAGGATCATCATCCCACCGCCGAATACGTCCACGATTTGCGCATCGAACTGGCCAAGGATTTTCCCGGCGTCACTTTTTATTTCTTGCCCGCGGACATCGTCAGCCAGATTCTCAATTTCGGCCTCCCCGCTCCCATTGATATTCAAATCCTCGGACGCGATCTGGCGGCCAACCGAGTGTTCGCGGACAACTTGCTGAACCAGCTGAAATTCGTGCCCGGCACGGTGGATCTGCGCATTCAACAGGCCTTCGACCAGCCCAAATTGCACATCGAAGTGGACCGCACCAAAGCGCAGCAGATCGGCTACTCCGCGCGCGACATCGCCAACAACGTGCTGATTTCACTCAGCGGCAGTTTTCAGACGACGCCCAATTACTGGCTCGACCGGCGCACGGGAGTGAGCTACAGCATCGCCGCGCAAACGCCGCAGTACAACGCTGACTCCTTGCAGGCTTTGGAAAATATCCCGGTCACCGGCCCCGGCACGCCGCAATCCCAAATTATGGCCAGCGTGGCTTCCTTCAGCCGCGGCGCGGAAATGGGCGTGGTCTCGCACTACAACATCATGCCGGTGATCGATATTTATGGCGCGGTGCAGGGCCGCGATCTGGGCGGTCTCGCTCGCGAGATCGCACCGATCATTGAACGGAGTAAAAAGGATTTGCCGCGCGGCGCGCAGATCGTGGTGCGCGGACAAATTCTCACCATGGCCTCGTCCTTCTCCGGCTTACTGTGGGGCCTGGCCTTTTCCATCGTTCTGGTCTATCTCCTCATCGTCGTAAATTTTCAGTCCTGGCTCGATCCATTTATTATTCTCATGGCGCTGCCCGCCGCGCTCGCCGGGATCGTCTGGTTTCTTTTCATCACGCGCACCACCGTCAGCGTGCCGGCGCTCACCGGCGCCATCATGTGCATGGGCGTGGCCACCGCCAATAGCATTCTGGTCGTCAGTTTTTCAAAGGAAAGGCTCGGAGAAGGGAAGACCGCCGCGGAAGCCGCCTCCGAATCGGGCTTCACGCGCTTCCGCCCCGTGCTCATGACGGCTCTGGCCATGATTATCGGCATGTTGCCGATGTCGTTGGGTTTGGGCGAGGGCGGCGAACAGAACGCGCCGCTCGGCCGCGCCGTGATTGGCGGCCTGATGTTCGCCACTGTTGCAACGCTCTTTTTTGTCCCGGTAACTTTCAGCATCGTGCATGGCGCGCGTGAGCAGAAAGCAGGCGCCGCGCAAAATGAATCGGCAGTTGAGTAAACCAGTGCCCGCGCGTACCAGATCGTGAAGCGACACTTCAAGAGGATGCAATGACAGAGCCAGTAGAAAATAAATCGCCACAACCGAGCCCGCATCTTTCCGGCGTCGGCGCGACCCCGCAGAAACCTGGTCACGGAATATTGATTGCCATCATTGCGGTGATCGTCGTCATTGCGATTGTCGTCGCCGGAGTCGTGCCGCGCCTGCGTGCCAAGTCCGCCTTGAAAAAGGAAACAGACACGCTCGCCGTCCCCCAGGTACAGGTGCTGCAACCCAAGCGCGGCGCCCCCGCTCAGGAAATCGTCCTTCCCGGCAACATCCAGGCCTTTATTGACGCGCCCATCTACGCCCGCACCAACGGCTATCTGAAAGCCTGGTACTTCGACATCGGCGCCCACGTGAAACAGGGTCAGCTGCTCGCCGTGATCGAAACCCCCGAAGTGGATCAACAACTTCTGCAAGCGCGCGCAGACCTGAACACCGCGCAGGCGAACCTGAATCTCTCCCAAATCACCTACAACAGATTTGAAGGCTTGAAGAGTACCGATTCCGTCTCCGTTCAGGATGTGGACAACGCCGCAGGGGACTATGCCGCGAAGAAGGCCACCGTGGATTCGGCGCAGTCCAACGTAAACCGGCTTGCCGACCTGCAATCTTTCGAAAAGATCTATGCGCCGTTCGATGGTGTGGTTACCGCGCGCAATACCGACGTGGGCCAATTGATTGACTCCGGTTCGTCGGGTGGCGTCGGCAGGGAACTGTTTCACGTTGCTGCGATCCGCACTTTGCGCGTTTACATTAACGTCCCGCAGCAATATTCCGTGGCGGCCAGGCCCGGTATCCTCGCGGACTTAACGCTCGCGCAGTTTCCCGGCCGCAAATTCCAGGGAAAGTTAGTGCGCACCGCCAACGCCATTAACCTGACTTCGCGCACTCTTCTGGTGGAGGTGGACGTTGATAACTCCACCGGAGAGTTGCTTCCCGGCGCCTTCACCGAGGTTCACCTGAAGATTCCCACCGATATCCCGTCTTACATCCTTCCTGTCAACACGCTCATTTTCCGCGCGGAAGGTTTGCAAGTCGCTACCGTTGAAACCAGGGATAAGGTCGAACTCGCCAAGCTTGTTTCGATTACCTTGGGCCGCGATTTCGGTGCCACGGTGGAGGTGGTCTCGGGTATCACCGACGCAGACCGCGTGATCGTCAGTCCGCCCGATTCGCTTGTTGACAGTGAACAAGTGCAGATTACACAACCAAATCAGCACGGAGGTTCCGGCAGTGCCTCGCCCCAACCTCACTAACGCGCTCCGTAACCTCACCAGCACCCGCCGCGGCACTTCGCGCGGTTTGCGACTCGCGGTGTCGTGCGTCGTAGCACTCACAATTTTCGCCGGCTGCACCGTCGGGCCGAACTACGTCCATCCCACCGCCCAGGTGCCCGCCGATTTCAAGGAAACTCCCGCCGAATTGGAAGCAGGCCCAGCCCAGCGACGCCATCTCCAAAGGCAAATGGTGGGAAATTTATCAGGACCCCCGGCTCAACGAACTCGAAGAGCAGATCAATGTCTCCAACCAAACTCTGAAGGCCGAGCAGGAACAATTTGCCGAGGCACGCGCCGCACTAAAAATCACCCGCTCGAATTTCTTTCCGACCGTTGGTACCACTCCTTCGGTTTCGCGCACACATCTCTCGTCCAATCAGCCGCTCTATAATGCCGCGACGGAATCCAAGGATTACAACACCTTTACCATCCCTGTGGACGTTACCTGGGAGCCCGATCTCTGGGGCCGCGTCCGTCGCAGCGTCGAAGCCAGCCGCTCCGAAGCGCAGGCCACCGGCGCCGATCTTGCCAACGTTAGCCTCAGTTTGCACGCCGAACTGGCGAGCGATTATTTTCAGTTGCGTGGTCTCGACGCCCAAGAGCAGCTTCTCGTTTCCACCGTGCAGTCCTATGAAAAAGCGCTGGAGTTGACTCAAAGTCGTTATCACGGTGGCCTCGCTTCCGCCGTGGACGTCGCCCAAGCGCAAACCATACTCGACACCACTCGCGCGCAAGCCACTGACGTCGGTGTGCAGCGCGCCCTCTTCGAACACGCCATCGCCGTCCTGATCGGCAAGCCTGCCTCGCAGTTCAGCCTGCCGCAAATTCCGCTCACCGCGCCGCCTCCGGTAATTCCGTCCGGCCTGCCGTCGGATTTGCTGGAACGCCGTCCCGACATTTCCGCCGCGGAAAGGCGCGTGCAAGAACAGAACGCGCAGATCGGCGTCGCCAAGGCGGCTTATTATCCGCAAATAACTCTCGGCGGCTCCGGCGGCTTCGAAAGCGCTGTGTTCACCACGTTGCTGCAGGGGCCCAGCGGTTTCTGGATGCTCGGAGGTCAGGCCGCGGAGACTTTGTTTGAGGGCGGTGCTCGCCGTGGCGCATCCGACCAAGCCAAAGCCGCGTGGAACCAATCGGTGGACAATTATCGCCAGACGGTGCTGGTTGCCTTCGAGGAAGTGGAAGACAATCTCGCGGCCCTGCGCATTCTCGAAAACGAAGCGAATCAGGAATCCGAGGCCGTCGCCGCAGCGCAGCACTCGCTCTCGCTCTCAATCACTCGCTACCGCGGCGGCGTCACCAATTATCTCGAGGTCACCACCGCACAAAGCGCCGCGCTATCCGACGAAGTCACCGCCGTCAGCATTTTGACGCGCCGCCTCGCCGCCAGTGTCCTGCTCATCAAAGCCATCGGCGGCGGCTGGGACGTCTCGCAAATCCCCCACGTCTAGTTCTCGCGCCAGTCGCTAGCTGGTCACTCGCTCGACTCCGCTTGCCCAGTTTTTTCCCGCCGTCGCCGCTGATCGCATCGCCGAGCTCGCAGTCATCCCCGGCTACACACCAGCGAACTACTGCTCCTGTTCTCGAGCTATGTTACCCTCGGGAAAGTCGGGAGGCAGTAGCAATGGCGGAAAACAAAACCAAGCCCACTAAATTAAGTGTCGCGGCGTTCATCGCTTCCCTTACGGATCCCGCCAGGCGCGCGGACGCCAAGGCCCTCGTCAAGTTGCTGCAAAGCGTGGCTGGCGAAAAGCCGAAGATGTGGGGACCATCCATCATCGGATTCGGCAGCTACCACTATCGATACGAGAGTGGACGCGAGGGTGATATGCCGATCCTCGGTTTTTCACCGCGTAAGCCCGCAACGGTTCTCTACAACCTGATCGGCTCCAGCGATTCCGCCGCGCTGCTCGCCAAGCTCGGCAAACACTCCACCGGCAAGGGCTGCCTTTACATCAAGAAGCTCTCCGACGTGGATCAAAAAGTTTTGCGGACCCTGGCCGTCAAGTCCGTCGCCGCCACCCGTGCACGCCACCGCAGCTCAGCCGGACAAATCCTAAGCCTCTCGAATTGCCGGTGCATCGCGCGAAAAACTACTCGTACCGCAACGCCACCATCGGATCCACGCGCGTAGCCCGCCGCGCTGGAATGTAACAAGCCGCGAGCGCCACCAACGCCAGCAGCAACGCCACCGCGCCCATCGTCCACGGATCGCTCGCGCGCACATTAAATAGCATTGACGCCAAATAACGCGTCACGCCCAGCGCCGCGCCAATCCCCACCGCCGCGCCGACCAGCGCCAGCGCAATGCCTTGCCGCAGCACCAGCTTCAGCACTCTTTCCGGCTGCGCGCCCAGCGCGATCCGGATCCCGATTTCGCGCGTCCGCCGCGATACTTCATACGAAAGCAAGCCGTACAATCCAATGCACGCCAGCACCAGCGCCAGCACGCCGAAAAATCCCGCCAGCCGCGCCACCAGCCGTTCCTGGAACAGCAGCCGGTCAATTTGCTCCGATTGCGTCGTCACGTTGAAGAGCGGCAAATCCGCGTTCACTTGCCCCACCACCTCGCGAATCGCCGGAAGCAACGCCTGCGGGTCCGCCGCCGTGCGCAGCTCGAACGTCGCTACTCCCACGTGATGCGGCTGATACATCATCGGGTGGATTTCCCGCCGCAAGTCGTTGTATTTCGCATCGCGCACCACGCCCACGATTTCGTAGCCGGGAGTCGCCGGCCCAAACGGGCCCGCAGGCGATTCGCCAAACGGTTTCCCAATCGGATTTTCCTTCCCTAAATACTTCTGCACGAACGCCTGATTCACAATCACCGGCGTCGGCGCCGATGTTGGTTTCTCCCCGCCGTTGGCCGCTGCCAATTCGAAGTCCGAAGCGCTGAATTCGCGCCCCGCAAGAAAAGGTATGTGCAGTGTCCCGAAAAAATTCGGACCCACGTCCAGCGCGTCCGACTCCGCCGTCTGATCCTCCGGCGTGCCCGGCCAGTGAAACGCGGTGATCATCAGCCCGTTGCTCAGCAGCGGCATCATCGAGTAGCTCGCCGATTTCACTCCGGGCGTTTCCGCCAGTCGTCCCTGCAGATCGCGGTACAAGCTGTCCGCCTGCGCGCCTTTGTAACCCGCCAGCGTCGGATCAATTCCGAAAATCAAAATATTGTGCTCATCGAACCCCAGGTCCACACTCCGCAAATTCTGCAGCGTCCGCACCAGCAGCCCCGCGCCCACCAGCACCACCACCGCCAGCGCCACCTGCGTCACCACCAGCGCGTTCCCGGCGCTCCACCATCTTCCGCTCGAATGCCCTGAGCCCGCCGAGCTTCCTTCGCCCTCCTTAAGCGTCGGCGTCAAATTCACTCGTACACTGCGCCACGCCGGCGCTACGCCGAATAGTATTCCGGTGATCAGCGAAACCGCCGCCGTAAATCCCAATACACGCAGGTTCACGCCCGTCGCGAATCCCAGCGGTCGCGTCTGATTATTAGACACAAACGAAACAATTGCGTGCGCGCCCCAATACGCAAACAAAATTCCCAACACGCCGCCCAACACAGAAAGCATCACGCTCTCCGTCAGCAGTTGCCGCACGATCCGCGCCCGCCCCGCGCCCAGCGCCAACCGCACCGCCATTTCTTTTTGCCGCGCTGCCGCACGCGCCAGCATCAACCCCGCCACGTTCGCGCAAGCAATCAACAAAATAATTCCCACCGCCAGCATCAGCACGTACAACGGATCCGAATATCTCGTGCGCGTCCCCGCTAATCCCGTCTGCGCGGAAACCAACGCCACTTGCGGATTGTCTTCTTCCGTTGACAGCGTCTCAGGCGCCTTCGCGCGCTGTGTTTCACCAGGCTGCGCGCCGCCAGCCACCGCCGGCCCTGCTTGCGGCGTCGGCAACATCACCCGCGCATTCCCATTCCCCGCAGCTTGCGCCGTCGGCGCACCCGCAGGTCCGCGATTCATTTGAATAGCAGCGTTCCCGGACCCACGTAGTATCGGCACCGGCGCTGGCCCGGGCGCGCCCGCCGGCCTCGCCCCACCGTGAAACATCGCGATAGATCCGTGCAGCATCTCGCTTCGGTAAATTCCGCTTACCATCGCTTGTGCCTGTGCCACCGGCACACCCGGCTTCAGCCTCCCCACAATCGTCAGCCACCAGATCGCCGGATCATTCTGCCGGTCAAGCCCGCCCACGCCCAGCGGATCCCGCATCGCCTGCATCACATCAATTTTTTTCCCTTGGGAAAGCGGGACCCACACATCGTAGTCACTCCCCGGCGTAATCCCGGTAAACCGCTGCTCCGCCACGCCCACAATCGTGAATGCCGCACTGTTCAATTCAATCGTGCGGCCAACTACCTCCCGCGAGCCGCCGAAAGCGCTCTGCCAATATCCATAATTCAGCACCGCTACAGGCGCAGACGCGGGCGTGTCGTCGCTCGCATCAATCAGCCGGCCCACCGCTGCTTTCAATCCCATCGTACGGAAAAAATCCCCGGAAACCAGTTGCCCATTAATCACACTCGCAGGCCCGTTGCCCGTCAAATCCAGCCGCCCGCTGTTCGCAAAAGCAGCCGTCCCCGAAAAAATATCCGCCTGTGCGATTTCTCGAAACATCGGCTCGGAAAAAGAACAGCCCGCCGGATTCAACCCGTCGCCCCCCAGATTGCTGGGGCAATCGCCCGAGGACATCATCCAGTGAACATTCGGCGCCTTCCGCGCGCTCCACTTCAACACCACCAGCTGCGCCGGATTCTCCACCGGCAACGACCGCAGCATCACAGCATCAATCAAACTGAAAATCGCCGTGTTCGCCCCGATCCCAAACGCCAGCGTCAGCACCGCCACCGCCGTAAACGCCGGACTCTTCAGCAGCATGCGCACTCCGAAGCGCACGTCTTGCCACAACTGCTCCAGCCAAACGAAACTCCACACTTCGCGCGCATCCTCCTGCACGCGTCTCACATTCCCGAATTTCCGCATCGCTGCATAACGCGCTTCCTCCGGCGACATCCCGCGCGCGATGTTGTCCTGCGTCTCGATCTCGATGTGCGCGCGAATATCCTGCTCCAGATCATCCATCATGTGCTTGCGCCGCTTCATCATTTGCCCTCCTGCTCCGAAGGCCGCAGAATTCGCGCAATCGCTCCCGCCAGTTTGTCCCACTTGCCGGTCTCTACCGCCAGTTGTTTGCGGCCCTTCGCTGTCAGCCGGTAATATTTTGCCCGGCGATTATTTTCAGACGTGCCTTCTTCCGCTGAAATCCATCCCCGCTTGATCAGCCGGTGCAGCGCCGGGTACAGCGAACCCTGCTCCACCTGCAACACTTCATCGGAATTGAATTCGATGGCCTTGGCAATCGCGTGCCCGTGCGTCGGCCCCAGGATCAGCGTCCGCAGTATCAGCAGGTCCAGCGTCCCTTGCAGCAATTCAATGCGTTCGCGTTGTTCTTTGGTAGACATACTAGGTGACGATAATCACCTTCCAGTAGAATGTCAAGGTGAAGCAGCCCGCACCGTGAATCTCCAGCCCGCCCGTCCTTCCGGAAAATCGGCTGTCATCAATCTATGTATAATGGTTTCGCCACCGCAGCCGAAGTGGCTGTCCGCACCTCAGGAGCGTCGCGTGATCTTCCACCAATTTTATCTGCCCTGCCTCGCGCACGCTTCCTATGTCATTGGAGACGAGTCCACCGGCACGGCAGCCGTCATCGACCCGCAGCGCGACACGGACCAATACATCGAGTTCGCCGCCAAACACTCGCTGAAAATCAAGCACGTGATCCTCACGCATCTGCACGCCGATTTTGTCGCCGGGCATCTGGAACTCCGCGATCGCGTCGGCGCAACAATTTATCTCGGCGCCGCCGCGAAAGCAGAGTACGCGTTCACTCCACTTCGCGATGGTGACACTCTCGAATTCGGACGCGTGCGACTGCAGGCGCTCGCTACGCCGGGTCACACGCCGGAATCAATCTCCGTCGTCGTTTTCGATCTGGCCGTCAGCGCTACCGCACCACACGCTGTACTCACCGGAGATACGCTCTTCATCGGCGACGTGGGGCGTCCCGATCTGCGCGCAGCGCTGGGCTGGTCGGCCACCCAGCTTGGCGGCATGCTGTTCGATTCACTGCACACGAAGTTGCTGACGCTGCCGGATCTATGCCTGGTGTACCCGGCACACGGCGCGGGCTCGCTCTGCGGGAAAGCGATCAGCAAGGAAACCGTTTCAACCTTGGGCGAGCAGCGGCGCCTGAATTACGCGCTGCAACCCATGAGCAAGGAAGCATTCATTCAAGTGGTCACCGCAGATCAGCCGGAAGCTCCCGACTATTTCAACTATGACGCCGTGCTAAATAGCGAAGAGCGGCCCACGTTGGACCAGGCTCTGGCCCGCGGGATGCACCCACTCGCTCTCGATCGCCTGCTTGAATTGCAGTCCTCCGGCGCGCAGATTCTCGATACGCGTGATGCCGCTGAATTTGCTGCCGCGCATCTCGCCGGCAGCATCAACATCGGCCTTGCCGGCCAGTACGCCACATGGGCCGGAACCGTGCTCGATCGCCAGCATCCGATCGTATTGATCGCAGACCCTGGCCGGGAAAATGAATCCGCGGTTCGCCTCGGACGCATCGGGTTCGATCACGTCGCCGGTTTTTTACAGGATGGACTGCAAAGCCTCCAATCGCGGCCTGATCTCGTCGCCTTCACCGAGCGCCTTAGCGCGCCGTTCGCTGCGGAACTCCTCTCTTCCAGTAATCCGCCGCTGGCGATTGACGTCCGTACGCCGCGCGAACGCGATCAGAAGTACATCGCAGGAAGTTTGGCCGTCCCGCTCAATCATTTGATGGAAAAGATCGAATCGCTTCCAAAAGACCGTCCCTTGCTCGCGTATTGCGCCGGAGGCTACCGCTCGTCCATCGCCGCCAGCCTGTTGCAACGCAGCGGATTTGCGTCCGTCGGTGAAATTGCCGGCGGCATCCTGGGATGGGAAACCGCAAAATTGCCGCTGCAAACCGCCCCGGTATCGTCGTAGCGGCTTCATGGAGTGCTCGTATCGTTGCGCCACCAGCGATCTATTTCGCCGCGCGCCGCTCGTACCGCTAGCCTCCTTTCTCCGCCTGTGATAAACATGTGCATTCAAGCTGGCGCCATCAGCGTTTCCCATCACGGAGACTTTCTTGACCCGTCGAAAGCCTAAGAGCACTGTCGTCACTCTGCGTGACGTCGCACAGGAAAGCGGCGTATCTCCCGCAACGGTTTCCATCGTCCTTAATAATGCGCCCTGTCCCGTTACATCCCGCCTTCCACCAAGGACCGCATCGAACGCGCCGCGAAAAAACTCGCCTATCGCCCCAAGGTCGTCTCGCGCTTCTTGAGCGCCAAGCGCAACCGCACCGTCGGCGTGATGGTCTTCGATATCACCGACCCCTATTGCACGCTCATCCTTCGCGGCATCGAGAACGCTTTGTATCAGGCCTCTTACCTTCCCATTCTCACCGACGTGCACAATCAGCGCGGCCGTTTCGAACGCTATCTCGAAATGCTCCTCGCGCGTCCTGTCGAAGCGCTCATCGTCGTCGCTAACTGGCTCTTTGTAGATATAGATCTCCTCGCGGATGTGGAAAAACGCAATATTCCCGCCGTCATGATTGGTCGCGAGCTGCGTTCCGGCGCTGTCAGCTCCGTCATGGTGGACAATGAAGCCGGCGCGCATCTGGCCATGGAGCATTTGCATTCCTTGGGGCACCGCAAGATCGCCTTCATTCGCGGTCCGAAAATGCTGGGAGATAGTTCTCCCCGCTGGCGCGGCGTGCGCGCCTTCGCTCGCTCCGTGAACGTGGAAATTGATCCCGCGCTCGTCCTCGACTTGCCCGATTCCTTCGATCCCAATTCCAGTTACGAAGGTGGCCTCAAGCTCACCGAAGAATTCCTGAAACACAAGAAGCGCTTCACCGCGGTGATGGCCTTCGACGATATGACGGCTTTCGGCGTCATCCGCTCCCTCGCTCGCGCCGGCATAAAAGTTCCGGAAGATTGCTCGGTCATCGGCTTTGACGACGTAATCCCCGCCGGGCTTTCCGTTCCCTCGCTCACCACCGTCCGCCAGCCGATGGAGGGGCTCGGAAATGCCGCCGTCGCCATTGTTTTGGACGCCATCAACGCGGCCATCGAGGAGCGTGAATCCACGGCCGTGCACCGCCTTCTTGCTCCCGAGCTCGTCGTCCGCGAATCCACGCGCGCGGTTTCCTGGGCTTAGAAATTTGCTTTCTCGCGGCCGTTTTGGGCTTGACTTGCACGCAGCGCGCGAATAATACTCACTTTAATAAATTTTAATGAATCGCGGCGAGGGCCGTTGACGTTGCTTTTGCCCTTGTAGCGGCCGGTTCAGGTTTATCGAACCGGGCAGCCTTTGTCGTTGGTTCTGACGTTGCTGCATGATCTTTGTAGGTCGTGGCTTTAGCCACGACGCAAACTTTGACGTTGCACTTGCCCTTGTAGCGGCCGGTTCAGGTTTATCGAACCGGGCAGCCTTTGTCGTTGGTTCTGACGTTGCTGCATCATCTTTGTAGGTCGTGGCTTTAGCCACGACGCAAACTTTAAGAGCTCGGGCGGCTTTAGCCGCTGAAGTACCGGTCTTGCGTTTGTCATACAGTTATCGCCGAGTGGTTCTTCTGGGAGGCCCTCGGTGAACCGGAAAGGCATCTTGCGCAAAAAATCAATCGTGTCTGGGTACGTCTGCCACAGCGTCGCGGCCATGCTGCTTCTTGCGTTCGCGCCCGTTCTCCTTTTCGCGAATCCTCCCGCGAACTCTCTCTCGGAGTCCGGCTCGAAATTGTATCTGCACGCTGACTGGACCCTGCAGTCCTCCTGCCAGATAAATGCCACCGCCGAACAAATTTCCACCGCCGGCTTCAACACCAGTGGCTGGCATTCCACCAGCGTTCCGTCAACCGTCGTAGCCGCGCTCGTCGCCGACAAAACTTATCCCGATCCCTACTTCGGAAAAAATCTGCGCGACATCCCAGGAACTACCTACCCCATCGGCAAGAATTTTTCGCTGCTGCCCATGCCGCAGGACAGCCCGTTCCGCTGCTCCTGGTGGTATCGCACCGAATTCAAGCTGCCGGAAAATTTTGCAGGCCGCCATGTGTGGCTGCATTTCGGCGGCATCAATAACCGCGCCAACATCTGGCTCAACGGCCGCAAAATCGCCGACGCCAAGGACGTAGCCGGCGCCTATCGCACCTACGAATACGATATCTCCGCCTCGCTCGCGCAGGGCCCGGCGAATTCGCTCGCCGTAGAAACCTTTGCGCAAACCGAAAAAGATCTCGGCATCAATTGGGTGGACTGGAATCCCGCGCCTCCGGACAAGGACATGGGTTTGTGGCGCGATGTGTATTTGCAGGCCAGCGGCCCGGTTGCCATCCGCTACCCGCAAGTCACCACTCACTTTCCCACCTCGTCGCTCGCTCAGGCGAACCTATCCGTCGAGGCCGAGCTTCATAACGCCGCAAGCCAGGAAGTCACCGGAATCCTCGAAGGCCAGTTCGACGACGTGAAGTTTCGCGAAACCTACACGCTGAAGGCCAACGAAACACGCACCGTACACTTTCTCCCCGACGCCTATCCTCAGCTTCAAATCAAAAATCCCAAATTGTGGTGGCCCTACGGCATGGGCGCGCAGGATTTGCACGAGCTTTCACTGCGCTTTGTAGTGGGCAATCAGGAATCCGACGCGCAGACGGTCACATTTGGCATCCGCGAAATCACCGCCGCGCTGAATTCCACAGGCGCGCTGCAGTTCTCCATCAACGGCCAGAAAATTCTGATTCGCGGCGGCGGCTGGTCGCCCGATATGCTTCTGCGCCAGGATATGGATCGCTTGCAAAACGAATTCCGCTACGTCCGCGATATGAATCTGAACACCATTCGCCTCGAAGGCAAACTGGAAACCGACGAATTCTACAATCTCGCCGATGAGCGCGGCGTCCTGATCATGGCCGGCTGGTGCTGCTGCGATATTTGGGAACAGTGGAAGCACTGGCAACCCGCCGATCTGGAAATTGCCACCGCGTCGCTTCATTCCCAGATCATGCGCATGCGCAGCCATCCCAGCATGCTGGTGTGGCTCAATGGCAGCGATAATCCGCCGCCCGCGAATGTGGAAACCGCTTACATCAAAGTTCTGAAAGAATCCGATTGGCCGAATCCCTTTATTTCTTCCGCCTCGGCCACGCCCACTAGCGTCACCGGACCTTCCGGCGTGAAGATGACCGGCCCCTACGATTACGTCCCGCCCGATTACTGGCTGATTGACACCAATAAATATGGCGGCGCTTTCGGATTCAATACCGAGACCAGCCCGGGCCCTGCGCCTCCCGTAGCCAGCTGCCTGCGGAAATTCATTCCCGCGGATCACATGTGGCCGCAGGATTCTTTCTGGAATTATCACGCGGGCTCCGAGGGCTTCAAGGACCTGAATCACTTCAATAGCGCGATGGACGCGATCTACGGCACTCCGGCGGGCCTCGACGACTACCTCGTGAAATCGCAAGCCATGGCCTACGAAGGCGAACGCGCCATGTTCGAGGCCTATTCTCGCAATAAGTACACCTCCACCGGCATCATTCAGTGGATGCTCAACAACGCCTGGCCTTCGACGATCTGGCACCTGTTCGACTATTACTTGCAGCCCGCCGGCGGATATTTCGGTACCAAAAAAGCCTGCGAGCCGCTGCACGTGCAATATTCCTACGACGACAACAGCATCGCCGTCGTCAACAGCCTCTACGAAAAGGCGACTGGCCTCACCGTCACCGCCAAGCTCTACGACGTTTCTCTGCACGAACGCTTCTCGAAGCAGGTGCAGGTTGACGTTGATGCCGATGGCGTTCGCAAAGCCTTGACGCTTCCCGCCGAATCTTTCAGCCCGGCGTCGCCTGCCTACTTCGTCCAACTGCAATTGCAAACCAGCGACGGGAAAATCGTCAGCCAAAATTTCTATTGGCTGTCAGCCAAGAAAAATACCTACGAATGGTCCAAGACCACTTACCGCTTCACGCCGGTCTCTTCCTATGAGGATCTCACCGCGCTCCAGTCGCTCGAAAAAGTTACAGTGGACGTTACCGGGAGCATGCTGCCCGGCCCCGACGGACCCGTCGCGCACGTCCTGCTGAAAAATCCCAGCGACCATCTCGCGTTTCAGATTCATGTGGGTATTCACAAAGGCGGCCAGTCCGAAGAAATCCTACCTGTTTTCTGGAGCGATAATTACATCGAGCTGATGCCCGGCGAATCCCGCGAACTTACCGCGCGCTATCTTCCGGCGGCGGCAGTCTTCGGAGGTTCGGAACTGACCATCTCCGGATGGAACATCGCGCCCGCCACCATTCCTCTGAAGGAAGCGCGAGGCCTGCCCGCTCCATCCACCGGAGCAGGGCACTGATGTCCGCGGAGCAGGGCGGTCCAGCGAGCGCGTCTTCCGTATCATTTCCAAATCAAATGCTGCGGGAAATTTATGAGCAGCCGCAGGCCATTCGCGAAACCATTCGCCAGAACGTCGCGGACGACGTGATCTTTTCGAATTCGTTGCAACCCATCGAAAAAGCTCTCTTCGCCTTCAAGAAAATTATCATCGCCGCCAGCGGCTCCAGCCGCAACGCCGGGCTCGCCGGCGAAATCATGATGGAAGATCTTGCCGGCGTCGCTGTGGACGTGGAATACGCCAGCGAGTATTGCTACCGCTCCACGCATTCAGACACCGATCCCATTGTGGTAGTCATCACCCAGTCCGGCGAAACCGCGGACACCACCGCCGCGCAGCGTGAAGCACTCAACCGCGGCGCCAAGACCGTCGCCATCTCCAACGTCGCGGACTCCACCATCTCCCGCGAAGCCAGTGCCAAGCTGCAAACCTGCGCCGGCCTGGAGAAGGCCATACCCGCCACGAAAAGTTTTACTTCGCAGCTGACCATGCTCTATCTCCTGGCATTGTTTCTCGCGCGGCAACGCGGACGCATGACCGCCGAAGTCACGCGCACCCACCTGAATTTCCTGGCCGAGCTGCCCCGCCACATCGAAAAATATCTTCCCGCCTGGGACGCGCAAGCTTCTGGCGCCGCGCGCGCCGTTCAGCAGGCGCGTACCTTCATGTTCCTGGGCCGTGGTGTGCATTACGCTATCGCGCGCGAAGGCGCGCTGAAGCTCAAGGAAATTTCCTACGTGCAGGCAGAAGGCTTGCCGGCCGGCGAGTTGCGCCACGGCTCGAATGCGTTGGTAGATGAAAATCTCGTCGTCGTCGCGCTGGCCACCCGCGATGCCGCGGATCCCGATTCCGTCTTACGCTTTCAGAAAACGCTCTCGGTGCTCGAATACGTAAAAAGCCGCGGCGGAAAGTCCATCGCCATCTCTACCGAAGGCGATCGCGAAGTCGCCGCCGTCGCCGATCGTGTGATATTCGTTCCACCCGCAACGGAATTGCTCCTGCCCATTCTCGAGGTGGTGCCGCTGCAGCTTTTTGCCTACCACTTCGCTGTCCTCAATGGCTGCGACGTGGACCGCCCGAGAAATCTCGTCAAGTCCGTGATCACCGAATGAAGCCCCGCTCCCCTTCCGGCGGCGCTCATGCGTGCTTTGGCCGGCCGGCTTTCGTAGCGCCGGCGTCCCGCCGGCTCTTTTGCTTTGCCTTTGCCGTTGCAGCGGCGTACTTTAGTGCGCCATTTCCGTCGCGCCCATCGCCCGTGGCAGATTGAATTCACACGCGCCATGAATTGAAACGCAGCGGCAATCAACGAAAGGACCCATGGCCAACGAGCCAACTCAATCCGCGCAATCCACCGTAAAACTCCGCCGGGTCCTCAGTCTGTGGGACCTCATCATCATCGGCATCGTCATCATCCAGCCGATCGCCCCCATGGGCATCTACGGCGTCATCAGCAACGACGCCCGCGGCCACGTCGTCACCACCATCCTCATCGCCATGGTTGCCATGCTCTTCACCGCCATCAGCTACGGAAAAATGGCCCGTGCCTATCCCTCCGCCGGCTCCGCCTACACTTACGTCGGCCAGGAACTCAAGCCCGCCCTCGGCTACGTCACCGGATGGGCCATCGTCATGGACTACATCCTTAATCCGCTAATCTGCACCATCATCTGCAGCCAGCTCACGCAAAATATTCTGCCGTTCATGCCCTACTGGACTCTCGCCGTCTTCTACGCCGGCGCATTCACGATGCTGAATCTCCGCGGCGTGAAAACCTCCGCCCGCATCAACGACGTGATGGCCGCCGGGATGTCCATCGTAGTCGTAATCTTCTTCGCTTTCGTAATCCATTTCCTGTGGGGCCTCCACGAATACGGCCAGGGCTTTTTTACCCATCCGTTTTACAATCCCGCCACTTTCAGCTTCAAGACCGTCTTCCACGGCACTTCGGTCGCCGTCCTGACCTACATCGGCTTCGACGCCATCTCCACCTTCTCGGAAGAAGTCGAAAATCCACGTCGCAATATCATGCTAGCCACGGTCCTCGTCTGCCTCATCACTGGCGTGCTCGCCTCACTCGAGGTTTATGCCGCGCAGTTGGTCTGGCGCGACCAGCCGTTTCCGCAGGACAAGATTACCTCCGCCTTCCCGCTCGTCGCCCAAACCGCCGGCGGCTATTTTCTCTTCCAGCTCGTCAATTTCACCATCCTCGTCGCCAACATCGGCTCCGGCCTGGGCTCGCAACTCGGCGCTGCTCGCCTCCTCTACGGCATGGGCCGCAGCAACGGCATCCCCAAAAAGTTTTTCGGCGCGCTCGATCCCAAAAATCACATCCCGCGCAACAACGTCATCCTCGTCGGCGCCATCGCCCTCGCCGGCTCCTTCATCATCACCTACGATCAAGGCGCGGACCTCCTCAACTTCGGTGCCCTCCTGGCTTTCATGGGCGTCAACGTCGCCGCGCTAGTCCGCTACTACGTACGAGCCGAAAAACGCCAAATCCTTAACCTCCTTTCGCCTCTGCTCGGTTTCCTGATCTGCGCGTTCATCTGGAGCCACCTCAGCGGCCCCGCTCTCAAACTAGGCGCCATCTGGATGGTCATCGGCATGACCTACGGCGCCATAAAAACCCGCGGCTTCCAAGCCGATCTGGTCAACTTCGACATTCCTCCGGACGAATCTTAATTTTTCGAACGAATTCCCATCACCCAACCCCCTCTTCTGATCATTTTCCTCCCCAATAGCGTTCGACTTACCCTCCGCTAATCCTTTCTTCCCAACCGGACGATTGTTCCGTTAGAGGCCTTCGGAAGCTCTTGCCGACGTAGCCTCCCATTTTTGATCCTGTCGAGAGCGGCGCCGCGGTACGCGGCTGTTTCAAATCAGAGCACTTCAGACCATGGATCCCAGACCCCTGCACGTTCTCTTGATCATCGCCGATGCTCAAGACGAGGCCGACATCCGCCAGAAGCTTGGCGAGGCCCGCAATACCTCGTTCGCGGTGAGCACCGTTGCGAGTTCGGCCGCGGCGCTGCAACGAATCGCAAACAATTCCATCGACATCTTCTTGCTCGATCTTGCCGCTCCAGACTCGGGCGGCATTCGCGGGTTGCGCAGCATAATTGCCGCCGCGCGCAACAATCCGGTCATCACCCTTTGCAGTGTTCACGATGAATCGCAGGCCCTCGAAGTCGTCCGCGCCGGAGCAGACGATTACGTCGTCAAGAGCCGCATGAACGCAGCAGCATACGAGCGCGTCCTGTCGTATGCGACTGAACGCCATAACGTCCGCAGGCAGGCGGATTTGCAGCTGGCGGTTTCGCGCGTCCTGGCCGAATCGCAAAATCTGCCCGCAGCATTCGACGGAGTTCTTCGCGTTCTCTGCGAGTCCTTGAAATTCGACCTCGCCGAGATCTGGCAAATTGATGCTTCGGCGAACCGGCTATTTCACGCGCAGTCCTGGTGCGTGCCGTCTCCGCTGCTTCTGCAATTTCAAACCCTTAGCCAGAAACTTTACTTTCGCTCCGAGGAAGGCCTGCCCGGGCGCGTCTGGCACACCCGCGCGCCCCTATGGTTCGAAGACGTAAGCGAATCTGACTGCTTCACCCGCATCCCCGCCGCAATTTCTGCCGGAATACGCGGCGCGTTAGCCGTGCCACTCGGCATGTTTCAGGCAATTTTCGGTGTCATGATTTTCTTCAGTCACCAGAGAAGAATCATAGACGAACAGTTGCATAGCTTTCTCGTCAGCATCGGCAACCAGATGGGCCAGTTTATGGCCCGCAAAATTGCCGAAGAGGAGCGCGAACGAATCGGCAAAGAGCTCGTTCTGATTCTGGATTCCACTTCGGAAGGAATCTACGGCGTGGATCTCACCGGCTCCATCACCTTCATCAACCGTTCGGCCGCGCGCACGCTGGGTCTGAATCGCGAAGACGCCGTCGGCAAGAACTCCCATGCTCTGTTCCATCATGCTCGTCCGAATGGAACACCTTTCCCGGAATCCGAATGCCCGCTCAGCCTCGTGCTCCAGGCTGGTAAAGGCTTTTCCGCCGACCTCGACTATTTTTGCAGAGTGGATGGTTCGCAAGTGGTGGTGAGCTACTCCGCCGTGCCCATGTTTGAGGGCGCGCTGCCCAGCGGCGCGGTCGTCAACTTCACGGATATTTCGGAAAAGCGCCAGATGGAAGTCGAACTCCGTCTCGCGCAAAAACTGGAAGCGGTGGGCGGTCTGGCCGCGGGAATCGCCCATGAAATTAATACCCCCATCCAATTCATCGGAGATAACACCCGCTTTGTGCAGGATTCTTTCCGCGAAGCCTTGCAGATGATCGACGCATACGAGGAAATATATCGCCAAGCCCGCAACGGCGCTGTAAATGGCGAGCACCTCGACAGCCTCGACGCAACCTGCGCGAAAATCGAGTGGCCCTTCCTGAAAACGGAAATCCCTAAGGCTTTGGAACAAATGCTCGATGGCGTAAACCGCGTCGCCACCATCGTGCGTGCGATGAAAGAGTTTTCGCACGTGGATCGCAGCTCGGAAAAAGTGGCCGCAGACTTGAACAAAGCCATCGAAAGCACCCTCATCGTTTCGCGCAACGAAACCAAATATGTCGCCGAAGTCGAAACCGATTTCGGCCCCCTGCCGCCAGTCTCCTGCCACCTCGGCGATCTCAATCAAGTCTTCTTGAACTTGTTCGTGAACGCGGCTCATGCCATTGGAGACGTCATGAAAGTTACCGCCAAGAAGGGCCTCATCATCGTCAAGACCCGCCAGGATGGCGACTACGTCGTCATCACCGTACAGGATAGCGGCACCGGAGTTCCCGAAGGCGTGCGCGGCAAAATATTCGATCCGTTCTTCACCACCAAGGAAGTCGGTAAGGGCTCCGGACAGGGCTTGGCTTTGGCGCGCGCCATCGTCGTTGAAAAACACGGTGGCACTCTCACTTTCGAAACGGAAATGGGGCGCGGCACCACATTTTGTGTCCGCTTGCCAGTGAGTGGCGTGCTTGCGCCCAAAGAGGTAATCGCCTCATGACCCGAATCATCTTTGTGGATGACGAAGTCAAGATCCTCGAAGGATTGCAGCGCATGCTTCGTCCCCAGCGCCATACCTGGGAAATGACCTTCGCTCCCAGCGGTCAAGCTGCTCTGCAGATGATGGAGGCCACGCCCTTCGACGTCATCGTATCGGATATGCGCATGCCGGGCATGGACGGCGCAGCCCTTCTCAAAGCGGTTCGCGAGAAATACCCTAACGTTTTGCGCATCATCCTTTCGGGTTATACCGAATTAGAGGCGGCTCTTCATGCCGTGCCCGTCGCTCACCAGTTTCTCGTCAAGCCTTGCGATCAAGACACTCTGCAATCCGCGATCGAGCGTGCCACCAGCCTCAACAGCATCCTCAATAGCAAAAGATTGGAGAGCATCGTTGGCTCCCTGCAGCAACTGCCCTCGCTGCCCAAGTCTTGCCTGGAAATACGCGAAGTCCTTGCCGATCCCAACAGCACTTCCCATCGCATCGCGCGGCTTGTTGAACGCGATCCGGCCATGTCTGCCAAGGTTCTTCAGCTCGTAAACTCCGCCTTTTTTGGAGTCGCTCGCAACGTCAGCGATATTGATACGGCAATCACCTATTTGGGCAAAAGTATTCTGGAGAACTTGGTCCTTTCCGTGGAAATCTTTCGCGCCTTCCACCCCGCGAAATCCATTCCTGGTTTCTCGCTCGAAGATTTGCATGCCCACGCCCAGTTAACTGCCAAGATGGCCGGCCGCGTGGCGGCCGACAACTCCACTCGTAGTCTTGGAATGATCGCCGGCCTGCTTCACGACATTGGCAAGCTGGTTTTGGCCGAAGCCGCTCCCGATCATTTGGCCCGTGCCATCGCCGGCGCAAAAAACGAAAAACGCCCTCTCTTTGAGATCGAAGAGGAGTTATCGGGCGTTTCGCACGCCGAGGTCGGCGCCTATCTTCTCAGCATGTGGGGAATTCCCTACGTCATCGTCGAGGCCGTCGCGCATCATCATCATCTCGAGCGCGTGGTCTGCGAAAAGGTTGACTTGCTCGCGAGCGTGTATTTCTCTAATTGGCTGGCTCACGAGCACGAGGCAGAGCGGCGCGGCCCCGCCGTCCTTCCAAACGCCCCACTCGATCTGGAATTGGTCGCCAGGCTCGGCGTGGAAAGCCGTTTGCCCGAGTGGCGCGAGGAAACTCGCGCCGCTGCTCTCGCACTCTTCGCGGTGCCCAATGTCAACTGACAATCGTCCCAGAATTCTCTGCGTAGACGACGAACCGAATGTTCTCGAGGGCCTCACTCGCACCTTGCGCGGTCACTATGCCGTCTCCACCGCTACCGAGGGCAAGCTCGCCCTCGCTATGCTGAATCCGGCCGAGCCTTTCACCATCGTGATGTCCGACCAGCGCATGCCTCAAATGACCGGGGTTCAGCTGCTCGCTCACGCCCGCATCGTTGCGCCGTCTAGCGTCCGTGTCTTACTCACTGGTCAAGCGGACGTGCAATCGGCGATTGACGCCGTAAATGAAGGCAATATTTTTCGCTTCCTTACTAAGCCATGCTCTACGGACGTTCTGCTCAAGGCTCTCGACGCCTGTTGTGAACAAAATCGTCTGGTAACCGCGGAAAAGGTCTTGTTGGAACAGACTCTTCGCGGCAGCATCAAAGCCCTCGTTGATATTCTCTCGCTCGCGAACCCTCTGGCCTTCGGCCGTGCCACACGTGTTCGCAACAGTGTCGAACAGCTGATGACCCATTTCGAGATTCGCGAGCGTTGGCCGGTGGAGGTCGCTGCCATGCTTTCGCAGATTGGCTGCGTCACCCTGCCCTCGGCGACCCTCGACAAGCTGTATCAGGGCGAAGCCCTCAGTGTCGCCGAGCAGGAAATGGTTAGTCGCATGCCCGCCGTCGCGGAGAAGTGCCTGTCCAACATCCCACGCATCGATTCCGTGCGCGATATCCTGCGCCATTCCAGTGCTAATTTCGCGAAAGCCAAGCAGCGCTCGGATGCCGCCATCGACGAAGAGCTTCCCTGGGGTGCCCGCGCGCTTCGGGTGGCTCTCGATTTTGATCTGCTCGAAGGCGGCGCTACTCCCTCCGGCCATCCGATGGCCATTATGCGCGGCCGCCAGGGTTGGTACGACCCGGAAATCTTGGAAGCATTTGCGGCTCTACAGGGAAATCCTCAGGACACGAGCCTGATACTCGAGTTTGCCATCAAGGACGTCGGCGTCGGCATGGTCTTCGGCGAGGACCTGAAATCCGCCAAAGGTCTGCTCTTGATTGCTCGCGGCCAGGAAGTTACGCCTGCGCTGCTCGAGCGCCTGCGTAATTTTTCCGCCGAGCTGGCCATTCGCGAACCGGTTCGTATGCTGCTTCAAGCTCGCTCCGTGGCATCCAAGGTTCCGGTCCTGGCGGGCTCACGCCCCTGAGTTCTGCGGCCCGGCACGCTCAATCCGCGTCTTGTGTGACGATGTGCACATCCACCGCCGGGGCCTCATTGAGAAATCGGTTGATCGCATTCATATATAGCAGCTTGCGCCATCCCTCGGTCGCCGACCGCCCAAATATCACGTGGGTGATGTGTTTTTCCCGCACAAACTGCGCCATCACCTCCGCCACATGCGCGCCCTTCAGCCGTACCGGCTTCGCTCCCAGATTTTCGGCAAACTGCAGATTGGAGGTCAGTGATTTTTCTTCGTCTTTCTCGTCGCCATCGCGTTCCAGGTCCACGTGCACCGCATAAAGTTCCGCGTCCATCCGCCGCGCCATCCGCGCCGCTCTCGCCACTAAATATTGCGCCTTCGGATTGGCGCTGATGCACACCGCCAGCCGCTCGCGCACCGCCCAGGCTTCCTGTATATCCTTCTCCACCATGTACGATTCCAGGCTGCGGTCCACCTGCTCGGCCACCTGGCGCAGCGCCAGTTCCCGCAACGCAATCAAATTGCCGCGCCGGAAAAAATTCTTCAGCGCTTGCTCCACTTTCTCCTTTCCATACACGTCGCCGCGCCTCATGCGGTTCTGCAGAGCTTCCGGCGTCAGGTCCACCATCACCGTCTCATCGGATACTTGCAGCACCCAGTCCGGCACCGTCTCGCGCACCACCACTCCGGTAATCGCGCGCACCGTCGGCGCAATGCTTTCGATGTGCTGGATGTTTACCGTCGAGATCACATCAATATTGGCGTCCAGTATTTCCAGCACGTCCTCATAACGCTTGCGATGCCTGCATCCGGGTATGTTGGTGTGCGCCAGTTCGTCCACCAGCACCACTTTGGGTTTCCGCGAAAGGATCGCGTCCAGGTCCAGCTCCGCGAAGAGCGTGCCTTTGTAATCGATCATGCGGCGGGGAATGGTCTCCAGTTGCGCGGACAGTTCCGCGATGCCCTTTCTCCCGTGCGTCTCCACCACGCCGATTACCACGTCTTCGCCGCGGCTGTGTCGCCGTATCGCCTCGCTCAGCATGCTGAACGTCTTGCCTACTCCGGGCGCATATCCCAGAAAGAGTTTCAGCGCGCCTTTTGTTTTTTCGGCCGGCTTTGCCGCGGCCAGCCACTGCTCGGGAGTTTTCGGCATCGGTGTATTCTCTTCTACGAACGCTGTGAAAGCTACGTTAGAATGACGGCGTGCGCGTGCACTGGTTCACTCATTTCCTGCGTTTTCTGGCTGCTTTCGCTCTGGTGCTGGGCATTTCCCTCGTGTACCGGCACATTTTAATCGTCAACCCCACCACCGTAGCGCTCAGTTTTCTGCTCGCCATTCTAGCCGTTTCCACGGTGTGGGGCATCGCCGTTTCCGTGTTTATGTCCGTAGTGGCCATGCTTGCATTCAACTATTATTTCCTCCCGCCCGTCGGCAGGTTCACGGTCGCCGATCCGCAGAATTGGGTCGCGCTCTTCGCTTTTCTGGTTGTCTCGGTGCTGGCCAGCCACCTTTCCACCAGGGCCCGCCAGAAAGCCGAGGACGCCTCACAGCGCCGCCGCGAAATCGAAAAACTCTATGCCTTCAGCCAGGGGCTTCTGGAATCCGGCAACGTGATTCAATTACTCAACCGCATTCCTTCCCAGATCGTGGACATTTTCGAAGTCGGCGCCGCCGCCCTCCTGCTCGCCGAAAAACAAAAAATCTACCGCTCCGGCCCGGTCGTCGCCAAACTCGATCTCGAGAGCCTCAATACCATCGTGCTGCGCGAAGAGCCGGTCCTGGACGTTCCTAATAGTCTCTCGTTCGTCCCGGTGCGTCTGGGCGGCCGTTCCATCGGCAGCCTCGGCATTTCCGGCTCGATGCTTTCGCGCCAGACCCTCGAAGCCATCGGCACTCTGGTGGCCGTCGCCATCGAACGCGCCCGCGCCATCGAGCAGCTCGGCCTCACCGAAGCGGCCCGCGAAGGCGAGCGCTTGCGCACCGCGCTGCTCGATTCCGTCACCCACGCGCTGCGCACGCCGCTCACTTCCATCAAGGCCTCCGTCACCAACTTGCTCTCCAACTCCAGCGTTACCGACCGCCAGCGCCAGGAACTTCTCACCATCATCAATGAAGAAGCCGATCGCTTGAATCGCCTGGTCGGAGAAGCAGGTGAAATGGCGCGCCTGGACGCCGGTGAAGTCGAACTCGAAATTGAACCGCGCCCGATCGAAGACGTTATCTCCTCCGCGCTTGCCAAGTGCAAGAGCACTCTCGGCGATCGCGTCGTCAACGTGCGCGTGCAACCCGGTTTGCCATCCGTTCGCGTGGACCTTTCCCGTGCCCGCGAGGCTCTTGTCCATCTGCTCGAGAACGCCAATCAATATTCGCCCGCGCCCCAGCCCATTACCATCACCGCGGAAGCGGCCGGTGATTTCGTCGTCACCAGCGTCGCCGACCGCGGCGCCGGCATTGACGACCTCGAACAATCCCTCATCTTCGAAAAATTTTATCGTGGCAAGGATCAGCGCTACCTCGTGCAGGGCACCGGCATGGGCCTTCCCATCGCCAAGGCCATTATCGAAGCCCACGGCGGCACGATGACTCTCACCAGCCAGCGCGGCCAGGGCTCCGTTTTTTCCTTTACCTTGCCCACCGATCGCGGGCGGTCTCAGAGACTGATGAACTCCGCCACCATTCTCGTTGTGGACGATGAACCGCAGATCCGCCGCGTTATGCTCACCACCCTCGCGTCGCACGGCTATTCCGTCATCGAAGTTCGCAGCGGCGAAGAAGCTCTCGAAAAAATCCGCGGCATGCGGCCCGAGCTGATTCTTCTCGACGTGAATTTGCCCGGGATTTCGGGCCTCGAAACCTGCCGCGAAATTCGCGCCACCTGTGATGCGCCCATCATCATGCTCACCGTGCGCAATACCGAACGCGATAAAGTACAGGCTCTCGATGCCGGCGCCGACGATTACGTCGTCAAACCCTTCGGCGTCGAAGAGCTGATGGCGCGCATCCGTGCGGCATTGCGCCGCGCCGCTCCCGGCGAAGCCACTCCGCCATTCATCTCTGAAGACTTGAAGATTGACTTCGAGAAACGCACCGTGCTGGTGCACGAAAACCCCGTCCGCCTCACGCCCAAAGAGTTTGAACTACTGCGTCAACTCGTCGCGAATTCCGGCAAGGCTCAGGCGCATCGCCGCCTCCTGCAAGCCGTCTGGGGACCTGACTACGGAGAAGAAACCGAATACCTGCGCGTTTTCATCAATCAATTGCGGCGGAAAATCGAGCCCGACCCCCGCCATCCGCGCTACATTCACACCGAACCCTGGATCGGCTATCGCTTTGAGCCGCCCAAATCAAAATCCCGCTCCCACCGCTCCGAAAAATAACCGCGGCTTCATCCCCCGCCGATGGTCGGCTCGCACCATCTTGGAGTGCGGGAGCTTGCTCCCGCTTTTTCGCGGGGAGGCTCGCCTCCCCGCAGTGAACAAATGCGCGCCCTCGGCCACTGCCTACACGCCATTAAATCGCGCCAATTCCTACCGCAACGGCCGCACCGCATCCAACTCCAAATTTAATTCCAACACGTTCACTCGTGCCTCGCCCAAGAATCCCCACTGCCGCCCCTCCGTGTGTTTCGCCACCAACGCCCGAACATCCGCCTCACTCATTCCGCGTTCGCGCGCCACACGCGGAACCTGGAATTCCGCCGCCGCCGGCGAAACATGCGGATCCAGCCCCGATCCCGAACTCGTAACCAAATCCACAGGAATCCGCGCGCCCGGATTTTCCGCCTGCAGCCGCTGCACATCGCCATTCACTCGCGTAATCAGCGCCGAATTCGTCGGCCCCAAATTTGACGCCCCTCCGCTCGGCGCATCCGGATCGTATCCAGCAGCCCCCGCAGCCGAAGGCCGCGAATGAAAATATCCCGCCGAAGTAAACGGCTGGCCAATCAAGCTCGATCCCACCAATCTCCCGCCGGAGTTGATGATTTCTCCGTTCGCCTGCCGCGGGAAAACCCACTGCGCGAGTCCCGTCACCGCCAGCGGATAAATAATCCCCAGCAGAACCGTCGTCGCCAGCGTCATCCAAATCGAAATCAGCAAATTCTTTTTCATAAGTTAGACGCCCCTAGGCCAATCCCACGTGCGTGATAATCACATCAATGATTTTGATCCCGATAAACGGCGCGATAATTCCGCCTAGCCCGTACACCAGCAAATTTCGCCGCAGCAATGCCTCCGCGCCCAGCGGCCGGTATTTCACTCCGCGCAAAGCCAGCGGCACCAGCGCAATAATAATCAGCGCGTTGAAGATCACCGCCGAAAGAATCGCCG
Organism: uncultured Acidobacteriota bacterium; assembly: GCA_963742475.1. GTDB lineage: Bacteria > Acidobacteriota > Terriglobia > Acidiferrales > UBA7541 > Palsa-295. Next base: position 245,160 of record CAVULY010000003.1, read on the forward strand.
AGTGCGGATTCTTCAGCCCCATCACGTTCAATACTTCCAGCTCCGGAAAAGCCGCCGCGAACATCGCCGGAATAATCGCGAAATATTTCGCTACGTCATTCGCCACCGAAAAAGTCGTCAGCGCCCCCCGCGTGATCAGCAATTGCTTCCCGATCTCCACCACTTCAATCAGCTTCGTCGGATTCGAATCCAGATCCACCATGTTGCCCGCTTCTTTCGCCGCCTGCGTTCCGGCGTTCATCGCCAGTCCCACGTCCGCTTGCGCCAGCGCTGGCGCGTCATTCGTCCCATCGCCCGTCATCGCCACCAATTTTCCTTTCGCTTGCTCGCGGCGAATCAACGCCAGCTTGTCCTCTGGTCGCGCCTCCGCCAGAAAATCATCCACGCCCGCCTCCCGCGCAATCGCCGCCGCGGTCAATGGGTTGTCGCCGGTAATCATCACCGTGCGAATTCCCATCACGCGCAAATGTTCGAACCGCTCGCGCATCCCGCCCTTCACGATATCTTTCAAATGAATCACGCCCAGCGCGCGCGCATCCTCCGCCACCAGCAGCGGCGTCCCACCGGAATTCGAAATGCGGTCCACCGCCTCCATCGTTTCGTGCGGCACCGTCCCGCCCGCTTCCTTGATGTACTTCACGATCGCGTCCCGCGCGCCCTTGCGAATCTTTCGCCCGTCCATATCCACGCCGGACATTCTCGTCACCGCTGAAAATGGTATGAACGTCGCCGCCACCGATCCCAGCTCTCTCCCGCGCAATCCGTGTTTATCTTTCGCCAGCACCACAATCGACCGGCCCTCCGGCGTTTCGTCCGCCAGCGACGCCAGCTGCGCCGCATCGGCCAACTCGCCGTCGCTCACGCCCGGCGCCGGAATAAATTCAGTCGCGAACCGGTTCCCTAAAGTAATCGTCCCGGTCTTGTCCAGCAGCAGCGTATCCACGTCGCCCGCCGCCTCCACCGCGCGCCCGGACATCGCCAGCACATTTTTCTGCAGCACGCGATCCATTCCCGCAATTCCAATTGCCGAAAGCAATCCGCCGATGGTCGTCGGAATCAGGCACACCAGCAGCGCCACCAGCACAAACACCGATTGCGGCGCGCCCGAATAAATCGCCATCGGCTGCAAGGAAACCACCGCCAGCAGGAAAATAATCGTCAACCCCGCCAGCAGAATGTTCAGCGCGATTTCGTTCGGCGTTTTCTGCCGCGAAGCGCCTTCCACCAGCTTGATCATACGGTCCAGGAAAGTTTCTCCCGGGTTTGACGTGATCCTCACCTTGATTTCATCGGAAAGCACCCGCGTCCCGCCCGTCACTGCCGACCGGTCGCCGCCCGATTCCCGAATCACCGGCGCCGATTCCCCCGTAATCGCCGATTCGTCCACGGACGCGACGCCCTCGATCACTTCGCCGTCTCCGGGCACGAATTCTCCAGCAGCAACCATCACCGTATCGCCCGCGCGCAATTGCGATCCCGGCACGGATTCGATGCTGCCATCCGCTTTCAACCGCCGCGCCACCGTCTCCGCGCGTGATTTTCGCAGCGCCTCCGCCTGCGCTTTGCCGCGCCCTTCCGCCATCGCTTCCGCGAAATTCGCAAACAGCACCGTGAACCACAGCCACAACGTGATCTGCAGTGAGAATCCGAATCCGTGCGTGTGTTGCACCACTCCGCGCACCAGATCTATGGACGTGAGCACCGCGCCCACCTCCACCACGAACATCACCGGATTTTTCCCCAGCGTCCGCGGATTCAGCTTTACGAAAGACTCCCACACCGCCTGCACCACAATTTCCTGTCCCCAACGCGATTTTTCTTTACCGCTCGTTTTAGTGGCCATGGGTCCTTAAAACACCTTTCCCGCGTTCATCATCAAATGTTCCAGAATCGGTCCCAGGCTCAGCGCCGGGAAAAATGTCAGCGCGCTCACGATCAGCACCACGGAAACCAGCAGCACCGTAAATAGCGGCGTCGTCACCGGAAACGTGCCGGCCGATTCCGGCACGTACTTTTTCCTCGCCAGGCTTCCCGCAATTGCCAGAATCGGAATCACCGCAAAAAATCGCCCAAACAAAGTCGCCAATCCAATCGTCGTGTTGTACCAGAGCGTGTTCGCGTTGAATCCCGCAAACGCCGAGCCGTTATTTCCGGTACCGGAGGTGTACGCATACAAGATCTGCGAAAGCCCGTGCGGTCCCGGATTCGAAATGGACGGCGTTCCAAACGATTTCGCAACTGCCGAGATCGCCGTGAACGTCAGTATCACCAGTGGAAAAATCAGCACCGAAAGCATCGCCATCTTCACGTCGTACGCTTCGATCTTTTTCCCCAGATATTCCGGCGTTCTGCCCACCATCAGTCCCGCGATAAAAACGGACAAGAATCACGAACACGATCATTCCGTACAGTCCGGAGCCCACTCCGCCGAACACCACTTCGCCCAACATAATGTTAATCAGCGGAATCATTCCGCCCAGCGGTGTGAACGAATCGTGCATCCCATTCACCGCGCCGCAGCTCGCATCGGTCGTCACCGTTGCGTACAGCGCTGTGTTCGCGATGCCGAACCTCACTTCTTTCCCTTCCATGTTGCCGCCGGACTGCTGCGCGCTCACCTTTTGGTCCACGCCGCGCAGCAGCGGATTTCCCCGCGCCTCCGCGCTGTACGCGGAAATTACGCCCGCCAGGAACAGCACGGCCATCGCCGCCCACACCGCCCAGCCATGCCGCTGCGACCCGGTCATTCGCCCCAGCGCGTACGTCAGTCCCGAAGGAATTGCGAAAATCAGGACGAGCTGCAGAAAATTCGTCAGCGGCGTGGGATTTTCGTAGGGGTGCGAACTGTTGGCGTTGAAAAAACCGCCGCCGTTCGTGCCGAAAATCTTGATGGACTCCTGCGACGCCACCGGACCTTGCGGAATCACTTGCGTGTTCACCACTTGTGTTGTCGTCTTGCCATCAGCGCCCGTGGAGCTCACCGTTTGCGCATCCACCAGCTGCGTCGTCGTATACGGCCGCAGGTTCTGAATCACGCCTTGCGACACGAAAATCAGCGAAACCACCAAGCACACCGGCAGCAGCACCCACAAAATCGTGCGCGTCAGATCTACCCAGAAATTACCGATCGTGTCCTGCTCCCGTCGCGCCACTCCTCGAATCACCGCGATCGCCAGCGCGATGCCCACGGCCGCCGAGAGGAAATTGTGATACGCCAGCCCGGCCATCTGCGTGAAATAACTCATCGTTACTTCCGGCACATAAGCCTGCCAGTTCGTATTGGTCGTGAACGATGCCGCCGTATTGAACGCCAGATCCGTCGGCACCGCCGCCAGATTCTGCGGATTCCACGGCAGCCATTGCTGCACGCGCTCGATCACGTACAGCAGCGTCATCGAAACGCCGCTGAAGAGCAGCATCGCGATCGCGTATTCCGTCCAGCGCATTTCACGTTTTTCATCCACGCCCGTCAGTTTGTAAAGCAAGCGCTCACACGGCCGCAGGAGCGGATCCAGCCACGTCTTTTCACGCGCAAACACTCGCGTCATGAAAAGACCAGCGGGCTTCGCCAGCGCGAAAGTCACCAGTAGGAACAGAAATATTTGCAGCCAGCCGTTTGCCGTCATCGTCAGAACCTTTCCGGCCACAACAAGGCCGCGAACAGATATGCCAAAATCAAAACGCAGATCACCAGCAGAAAAATGTTACCGAGCATGTTGTTGCTCTCCTTACTTCAGCCGGTCGCAACCGCGCACGTACGCGAGCGCCACCGCAAAAAAGCAAATCGTCACCAGTACAAACGCAATGTCCTGCATCAGCTAAACCTCCGCGATAACGCAGCCGCTCATTTCCGCCGCGCTTAGAACTTCACCAGAATAGACATATCAATAAAATTCTCATCCCGCCGCAGGTCCGGGAACCACACGCTGGAGTTCTGCGGCGCGCTGGTGCAGAACGTAGTCGCTGGCCCCAGCGCTGTTTCGCCGGAGGAAACGCCGTTGTTGCACACATAGTCCGTCGCCGAACCAACGTTGCCACCCGGAGGCGTAATGCCCCCGCGGCCCGACCAGTACGGCACGCTCGCGTGCCGGTAGTCATATTCCCAGCGGAAGGTGATGTATTGCTTCGGCATGTAGTCAAACGTGATGGACGTATCCCACGCCTTGAACGGATCTCCGGGATTCTCCGTAAAGTAGGGAGAATTCGTGGCCGCCGTAATCGCGCTCTCGCCATTGATCGGCGGCAATAACACCAAATAGCGCCCCGGATTGTTAATCTTTCCGCCGCCCAACGTGACGCCGAACAAATCGTGATGGAACCAGAAGCGGTTGTAGAGCATGAACCCGAGAAAACTTTGCTTGGGTCCGCCCGCTTTATCGCCATAGCAACTCACTCCGCCGCCGTACTCGCAGCCTGCATCGGCAGTCAATGAGAACGCCATCCTGTCGAGCGTTCGTTCCGGCCTGTCGTAGTATTTCATCTCAATGCTGTCGTCGGTGTGGATGCGCCGGCGGTTCGGGATGAACAGATCGTCCGCGCCCAGCGCGTAATTGTTCGAGATGATGTTGATCCACGGCTTCGGCGTCCATTTAACCTGTCCCCCTATCCCCGGTCGGTGATTGGCCGATGCGTAGGATTGCCATCCGTTGATGAACCACGGCTCAATCTTCAAGTGTGGCGTGGGGAAAATCTGCACGCGCACGCCTTCGAAAAACCATGGCGTGTTCGAGGAAACAAACGACGGTTGATAAGCCCAATTGTCGAAATTGTAGTAACTAAACAAGCCGATGTACGAAAGGAAGATTCCTGCATCCACATTCACACCGTACATTTTGTCGAAGTGATACCCTCCGTACGCTTCCGACAAATAACGGTACGCGGACACCAGATCCCACTGGCCGTGCCCCGGACTGGGGTCGTTCCGCGGCGTCGTTGCCGAATACATGCCGAACTGCGTCATGATTCGCGCGCGAACGTGGTCGTAGTGGAAGTCGCCGCCCACTCCGAACTGCGTCAGTTGTACCTCTTGCGACCGGAAAAGTTCGCTCGATCCTCCCATCGAATGATCCGTGGGATGGTTGAAGTCGTAGACGTACACCGTGTCTGAGCGAATCTCCGGAGTGAAGAATTTCGAGTCCCAGAATATTTCCTTCGTGCGCGGGTTGCCGTTCAACCAGGTCCAGTCTGCGTCCGAAAATGGCTCTATTTTGGGCACTGTGGCCTCGGCCGTCAGCTTCGCAGCAGCAGATGAGGACTCTGTCGTGGGGGCCGTGGGCGTGGCAACCGGCGTCGCGGGCGCTGCAAATGCCGTCGTAACCGGCGCCGCTGGTACCACTGTCGCCGCTGATGTCACCGGCGCGCTTGCCTTCGCACTAGCTGCTGGCGTGTTTGCATTCTTCAGCTCCGCTTCTAGTTCGTCAATGCGTTTCCGCATGGCATCCAGCTCTTTGGCAATCGCGGGCGGTATCTGTTGGTCCGCGGCGGCCGCTTGCTGGTTGGGCGCATCGCTGTTGCTTTGCGCGAAGCAGGGAAGCTGCCCCAGCGCAAAAACTAGAACTCCGAAAGCCATCTTGATCGTGTAGTTCGTCAGAGACTTCGACATGGAAGTCATCTCCTGTTCTTGTGTTCGCCCTGCGTTTGCTGACTTGCAGAATTTGCGCGTTGCTTCTCGCGCGGTGTCTCTCGTGGCATTACGATTTGGCCGGAAGAAACCATCGGAAAGCCCATCGGCGTTTCATGCCTTCCTCGCGGGTGCTTTTCCTCGAGCCAGAATTGCACCAGTACGTACAGGAAAAAGAAGCACGCGGCTGCCACTCCCAATAAAGCAATCACTGCCATGAAGCTTTTCCTTCCGCGCGCCCACCACCTCCGTGCTGCCAAACGTGGCCGTCGCGCGGTTCCGAAAAACGCTCTGTTCGAAACGTCCAGACGCACGCCTGCACCGCTCTTTCGCACGCATCCCTTAGATGTCCGGCGAGGCGTAAGGTGCCACGATACTCTTTGGGCGTCAGGAATCCGTAAGCTGGGCGTAAGGATTTCGTAAGGAAGTTAGGGCGGGAAAAGTCTTTCCGTTGCGATTTAAGCGGGCTGCGACGCCACTTCTGCGCGCAGGCGGACGTTCTGAAATATCCACGCAACCGCAATCGCCACCAGCAACAACAAGATGGGATCGACCGGATGCCTGTAACGCAGCGAAGCGTGCGTCGCGTAGTAAATTAAGGGATAGACGATCGGACCTACGGCGAGCGGGAATGCGTACGCGCTCCGCGATCGCAGCAGCGCCAAGATCCCGCACAATGCGCCGATCGCCGCGAGCGTATTGCTGACCAACACGAATCGTACGAGCGGCGAATCGGCATCGCGAAATCCCTCGATAGGATTTTCCATTCCCGTCCACGTCGCCACAAAGCGCCGGCCGTAGAGAATTAGTTCCAGCTTCGGATGCGTCGTGATGAACGCGACCGCTTTCCGCCATTTGTCCTGCATGAACGCCGTCTCGCCCATGTGAATGTAATTTCGAATCTCGGCTCGTTCGGGATTCGCCGGCGCCACCACCTGCGATTGTTCGTCGAACTGTTCGTTGTTTCCCAGCCACAATTCAAAAGGCAAGTTGGAACGCAGCGGAACGAACTTGTGGAACGCCAGATAATTTCGCACAGTCCACGGCACGCAGCACAGCACTGCAATTCCGCAGGCCAGCGCCGGCCGGCTCAGAGGCAGTGGCCTCTCGCGAAACCCGCGATACGCGGCCCAGCCCAGCAGCACCGGCAAAAGGCTGCCGAGCGCAGGATTGGTCATCAGCGCAAAGCCCCACAGCAATCCATAGCCGCACCAATTGCGCGCGCTCTGCGTATCCGCGAGTTCCAGCGTCGCCCACAATATCGTCGCCATCAGCAACGCCGAAAGTGACGTATCCCAAACCCATTCGTACGGAATAATAATCGCGTTGGGAAATATCGCCCACAGCCACGCTGCGCCGCTCGCCACTCCCAGTCCGCCGACGCGCTTGCCGATATAAAATATCGGCACGCAAGTCGCCGTGGAAAATAGGATGTTGAGAAACACAGTCGCAAAGAACGAGTGCGCGGTGTGAATCCCGAATATCCGGAAGATTATCGCGACGAGCGCTGGATACACCGGCGTCAACCACGCTGTCGGCCCTGTCTCCTGCCAGTACGGCGAGCTGTATCCGTGCCCCGCGGCGAGCGAGTAGGCAATATTTCCCGTCTCATTCAGGAACGGCACAAGTCCCACCAGATCGGCGCGCATCTTGCGTTCTTGATTCCACGCAAAGGTGATCCGCGCTCCCAGCGCAATCACCATGATCAGCGCTAGCGATGTTGCGGCTTTCCAGAACTGCTGTTTCATAGTATGGCTTCCACTTCCACTCCTTGTGCGTTGTTCAGTCTATCTCGGATACAGACTTTGCAGGCAGCGACCGCCTTTCGGCCACTTCCGAATCTGCTACTTTCGGTTACGCTGTCGCATCTGATAGCGTAGAGGCTTCCCAGCTTCAGCATGATGGTTGTCGCGCGTGCACGTGAGGAAATCGGCGCTCAAATGGCTGATGCACACAAAGTCGTCATCATCGGCGGTGGTTTCGGCGGCCTCAGCGCCGCGCTCACACTGAAGAACGCGCCTGTGCAGATCACGCTCGTGGACCGCTGCAATTATCACCTCTTTCAGCCGCTGCTGTACCAAGTCGCGACTGGCTCGCTTTCCCCGGCGAACGTTGCGGGCCCATTACGCCAGGTTCTGCGCAAGCAGGAGAACACGCAGGTTCTGCTGGGCGAAGCCATACACATTGACGCCGCCAAACGCCGCGTGATCCTCAGCGACGGCGCGCTTGATTACGACACGCTGATCGTCGCCACCGGCGCGACGCACCAGTATTTCGGCCACGACGAATGGGAGCAGTTTGCGCCGGGCCTGAAGAACCTGGACGACGCGACGGCGATGCGCGGCCGCATACTTCTGGCGTTCGAAGCCGCCGAACGCGAACGCGATCCGGAGAAGCTCGCTGCGTGGATGACGTTCGTGATCGTCGGCGCAGGGCCAACTGGCGCGGAGCTGGCTGGCGCGCTGGGCGAGATCGCGCATGACACGCTGCGCCACGACTTCCGCGAGATTGATCCCTCGCAAACGCGCATCATACTTGTGGAAGGAACGGACCGCGCGCTTCCGGCTTATCCGCCGAAGCTCTCCGAAGCCGCGCGCAAGATGCTGGAGCGCCTTGGAGTGACTGTGCGAACCGGAGCGATGGTCACCGATGTGCGCGCGGATGGCGTGACAATACGCGTGGGCGATCACGACGAGATTATTCCCACGCGAACGGTGCTGTGGGCTGCAGGAGTGCTGGCTTCGCCGCTCGGCGTGATCCTCTCGCAGGAAGCAGGAGCGAAGCTGGATCGCGCGCGACGCGTGATCGTCGAGCCGGACATGAGCATCGCGGGACATCCTGAGATATTCGTCATCGGGGATCTCTCGAACTACAGCCATCAAACCGGCAAACCGCTTCCGGGAGTTGCGCAGCCCGCGATTCAGCAAGGACATTACGTGGCGAAGCTGATTCGCGCGCGACTGAACGGCAAGACGCTTCCGCCGTTCCATTATTTTGACAAAGGAAATCTGGCGACGATCGGGCGCGGCGCGGCGGTGGCGGATTTAAATTGGATTCACATTTCAGGCTGGCCTGCTTGGCTGATGTGGGTCTTCGTGCACTTGCTGTACATCGTGCAATTTCAAAATCGTTTGCTGGTGATGCTGCAGTGGGCCTGGCTGTATCTCACCTTCGACCGCTCCGCGCGATTAATCACCGGCAAAAATCCCTTGCCGCTGGATTTGTGAATTATTCCTCCGCCGCTTCTGCGGCACGCACGCGTCCCGAACGGATAGCTTTCAGCAGGGTGGCGTGGTCTTTTTCGGTCTGGTCCGCGTAGGTCACGGCAAATTCGCCGATAGCGTCGTCAAACTTGGCATTCTTGCCCAGGTAGCCGCCGATACGCGCCGCGTCGCCGGTGCGCGCATGCGCCCGAGCGAGAGTCCATCCGCAGATCTGTACGTATTCGACCCATTCCGATTTGCTCATGCTCTCGAGATCGAATTTCATTTTCATATCGCGCAGCTGGCGGAAATAATAATCGCGGCCGTCATCGGCGCGGGTCCAGCCGAGGAACACGTCGCTGGCGGCTTGCAGCATGCGTTGCCCGGTGACCACGCGCTCTCCGTGGTTCGGATAACGGCTCTTGCCCGCGTAGGCTTCCAACACGGAAGGCATGGCCTCTTTCAACTGAAGCACCATGGCGTCATCCATGCTGGCCAGAAGCAGTGCGACGTCGCAGCGCGTGCCGACGCTTCCCACTCCGACGACTTTTCGGGCGATATCCACGATGTGATAGCGGTCGAGGATGACGCGGCGTTCTTCGGGCAGCGTCAAACTGTAGCGATGAAACAGCGCGCGCACGTGCTCGTCAATTTTTGCGAAGTCGCGCGGATGATAAATGAGCGGCGGGTGGTCAAGGATGCGGCGCTTGCCATTGGAAACCTTGGTGATTTTCGGCAGGAGGTATTCAGCCGTCTGCATGTAGGCGGCGTGCTCCACTTTTTTCCAATAGTGCTTGTCCTGGAAGGTTTTGGCCTTGTCTACGAAAAGGTCCACGTCAATATGCGAATACCAGGCGTCCAGCGCGGGCATTCGCGCATATTCGCGCATGTGCGTGCGATAGGAAGCCACCATGGCGCGCGCCGCGTCTGAGCAACGCCCTTCTCCCATTTTCCTTTCGCGCGCCGCCAGCACCACGCTGGCCGCCAGCCGCTTGACGTCCCATTCCCAGGGCGCGGGAAGCGTTTCGTCAAAATCGTTGATGTCGAAAACCAGGCGCCGTTCGGGAGAGCCGTATCCTCCAAAATTCAGCAGGTGGCAATCGCCGCAGACCTGCACGCGAATTTTGGTGTTGGGAGTTTTTGCAAGATCGCAAGCCATCAGCGCCGCGGCGCCGCGGTAGAACGCGAACGGCGAGACGCGCATGCGTCCATAGCGAATGGGCAGGAGATCGGACAATCGTCCGCGATCGGATTCCTTCAGTACGGCGACGGGATCGGGACGGTCGGCGGCCGGAGCCCACTTTCCATGAGAAGGCCGCGGCACGCGGTCGCGCAGCTCCTTGCCGGCGGCCATGCGTTCTTTGACGGATGGCCCCAGGGAATCCCCGCGCGCCTTGGTGATGCTAACGACAGGGGCGCGTTCCGCTGGGCCGGTTTTTGCTGCGGCTGAGTTTTTCATGGCAACGGGGATTCTCCACCCGATGCCGCGCAGGCGCAAGCCCGGTGAATCGGGAATGGGACTTTCGAGTTGGCTAGGCATTGTGGTCTGACCGCCGCGCGAGAGAAGGCCTGGCTGTGCTCTTTGAAGCTGCGTTGTCGCGCTGGAGTTCGTCGCGTCTGGAGAATGACGCACAGGCAAGGTCGCTCGCCGCGGCGGGCAGGCCTGTGCCACGAAGGGCAAATTTGTATCGAATAGAAAATCGTTTCTCCTTTGTTTTCATTGGAAGGCTCACGAGAATGATGATTTTGTGAGGTTTATTTGTATCGAATAGACATGAGCGTGAGGCAGTGACGAGTGATCAGCGGCAAGTGATGGGTGAGGAGCGGCGCGGATGTGAATGTGGGACGAATCGTACCGATTAGAAAATGTTTTCTCGTTTGTTGTGAATGGGTTAGATCGGTTCCTAATCGGCTAGGTGTACCGATTAGAAGTGTTCGGAGCGGCGCGGGCGAAAAAAAAGTGGGGCAAATACCAGCGATTAGAAAATGTTTTCTCGTTTGTTGTGAGTGAGTTAGCCCGATTTCTAATAATTTAGGAGTAGCGATTAACATTCCCGGAAGCGCTGAGTGGTGATTGGTGAGCCGTGACGAGTGATTAGTGGCGAGTGATGAGAGCAGGCCAGTCTGGTCCCGGAAGAGGCCGGCGAGCTGTCGAGCGGCCGTGGCGTTCCCATTTTGGACCGGCTTGCACATGTTGCGTCCTTTGGGGGCTTGAATAGTGCCCCGACTCACGCTAACACAATTGCTGGGCGTTGAATATTCGTAGAAATACTGACGAGGGTAAGCATTTGAAAAGACGAGGTGTAGATCGCCTGAATGTGTGCACGGATCCCGGAGGGCAAAGCGCTGTCGCGATGGTTTCTGTGGTGACAAGGGAAGCCGGGAACTGCGGTCGGGCCAGAGCTACAAGCGGCCCGCCGCAGTCCACCGGTTCTGATTGACGTTTCTTTGTATACAGCTCAGCTAGAACCTGATCACAACTCCAGCCTGATAGCGGAAGTTGCTCTGGTTGTTGTTGCCCTGAGTAAAGGCGTTGCCAAAGCGGGTCAAGAAGTAGTTAACCTCGGCCGGCCGGATTGAGAAATGCTGGTTGATGGGGATGTCTATGCCGCCACCGATGATGAAATCGAAGGCATTGTTGCTCGGCGATTTGCTGGTGATAATGCAACCGTTGGCGCCGCAGCTATTGTAAAGATTGGCGTAGAAATTGCTGTGCGCTCCACCGAACATCGCTTCCACGAACGGCTCGAAATGCGACATGCGGAATTTCACAATCGGGCCAACGTTGTAGGTGAACAGATTGCCTTGAGCCGATACCGGGCAGGGCCCTTCGTTATCGCAATAGGGGCCAGGTTGTATGTTGAAGTTGTGCGTGTAGCTGCCGTAGCCCTCAAACTCTCCCACAACGCCCACGTACTTGCTGAAATAGTAGGCTACCGATCCACCACCGCCGTTTAAAGAGAAGGTTGGGATGATGTTGTTGTTTTGCGGGTTCGCGTGAACGTAGGAATAGTCAACTGCGACTTCCAATTTCGGTGAGTCTTGCGCAAATAGGACGCTGCCAAAACACACCACCAACAATGACAAAAGTACTTTTTTCATTTCAATCTCTCCAGTACATCTAATTTAATTTTTAATACCTCAAGCCGTCGAGGCCGCGACTCGACTGTTTGCGACGCCGCGTTCCCGCGCGATGGTACGCAGCCCGCCATGACTTGATACGTCCACTTCCCCCCAAACGTGGAACGGAAGACCCGGAGGAGAATGTGTGGGGAGGTTCAGCGGCCTCACCCTGTCGGGGTGTGGGGATGGCTCTTCCGGGCCCTCACGTCCGCCAGTAGAAAAGGCTAGCGCATTTGTAAATTTGAGTTAACTGTTAGAAGTAACAGGGGAGCCGCGGTGCGAGGAGCCGAGCGGCGCAGGGCAGCCGCAGCGAATCGGGAACCTGATGCACAACGCATCTTCGCGACGGTGCGCGGTTATGTGCTGGTGGGCTGCAACATCGTGGGGACGAATGCGTTTTTCGTGCGGGCGGATTTGGCGAAGGATCCGCCGTTTTGCGCGCCGTTTACGGCGGGGTTTGGGAAGTTTCGTGGGGCCGGGGAGAAGGGCAAAGGCACCACAGATGAACACTGATAAAGGCTGATAAGTGCGAAGGCGAAAATAGAAAAGAGAAAATAGGGACTGGTGCGTGGATCGAGTGGTTGAAAGGCGCGCTTGATCAACGCGATTGAACACTGTCAAAGGCTAAAGATTTTACACAGAGGGTACAGAGGAAAACCGGAGAACACAGAGAAAGACGAAAGGCAAAGCCACCGCAGAGAAGCAGAGTGCGCAGAGAAAGGCGAAGAGAGATCCCCGCGGGTGCGGCGGTGGAGTCAAGGGCTGCCGGGCTCGATGAAACTGAACGAGAAATACAAAACCAACAGCTGCCCGGTCCCGCTTTGCGGGACCGGCCGCTACATAGGTCAACACCAAAACACTACCAAGTCGGAATCAGAGGGCGCTGGTTACGTTTGCGGGACCGGCCGCTACGAGGGATCAACGACCGGGACCGCTACTGATGTGCGCCGCTACGAAGGCGCTAGTTACTCGGAGCGGAGGGCGCGCAGTTACGTTGATGCGGGCGGCGGGCGAGGGGTTGACGATGGCGCACTGAAGTGCGCCGCTACGAAGGCCTGGTTACTCGGAGCGGAGGGCGCGCATTACGTTGATGCGGGCGGCGGGCGAGGGGTTGACGATGGCGCACTGAAGTGCGCCGCTACGAAGGCCTGGTTACTCGGAGCGGAGGGCGTCCATTACGTCAATGCGGGCGGCGCGGGCTGCTGGCAGGACTGAGGCTACGACTGCGGCGGCTAGCAGGACGGCGGCGGACGCGATTACCGGGACGAGATCGGGCATGCGCATATCTATGACGTAGCTGCTCGCGAGGCGCGCGAGAGCGTAACCGAATACGGCGCCTGCGATGATGCCTACCGCGGCCATCAGTGCGCCTTGCGCGATGACACTGGTGAGAAGATTGCGCGGCTGTGCGCCGAGCGCGAGGCGGATGCCGAATTCGCGCGTCCTGCCGCTGACGGAGAACACCAGCACACCTGCAACGCCAATTACAGCAATAGCCAGGGCCACGGCCGCGAAGCCGCCAAAGACCAGCGCGTTCAAACGATCGGGAGTGAGAACTTCGGCGCGGACATCGTCGAGCGTGGCGGCTTTTTCCACCGGTTGATCCACGGATAAATCGCGGATGATGTGCGTGATCGGTGTTACCAGCGCGTAGGGATCGGTGTGGGTGTGGACGAAGAGGCGGCCGCCACCGATTTCCTGATCGAGCGGGTGATAGACGGTGAGGGTGGCGCCGGGGACCACATTTTCGTCGTCCACATCCGCGGCGATGCCGACGATGCGGCGTGGCCCGGTGCTGACGGCTATGAACTGCATCACGGGATCGGTCCACATGATGTGCTGATTGAGCGCGTCGCTGTTGGGGAACATTTTTATCGCGACACTCTGGCTGATGATGACGACTTTTTCGGAGTCTTTGCGATCGAGGTCGTTGAAATCGCGGCCTTCGATGATGGGGACGCCGAGGGCGGCGAAGAATCCGGGAGAGATGGTGCGGAATTGCGCGTGGGGATCCTCTTCGCCATTGGCGCGCACGTGGCCTTGTGCGGAGAACTGGAAGCCGGGGCCGAAGATACCTTTGTCGCGCCAGGGAACGGCGGTGCCGACGGCGACGCGATCTACTCCGGGGAGAGCGGAGACCTGGCGAATGGTCTCTTTATAGAAATCGAGGATCTGATCGGGCGTGCGTCCGTAGGAAACGACGGGAACGTTGATCGCGAGAACATTGTGCGTGTCAAAACCAGTGCGCACGGTTTGCAGGGCGAGGAGCGTCTTGAGCAACATGCCGGCGCCGGCGAGGAGCATGAAGCAGGCGGCGATTTGAGTGACGGCGAAGACGCGCAGGCGGCGTCCGGTGCTGCCGGTGATGCGCACGCCGCCGCTGGAGACGCCCAGACCGTTCGCGGCGTCCGCGGAAGGAAGGCGCGGGACAAATGCGAGAAGAACCGCGGCGACGACTGCGAGGATGGCACCGACCCACAACATGCTGGAATCAACAGTGAGATCGAGCGCGCGGATGGAAAAGCGCGAAGCGTAGCGGGCGAGGATAGAGACCATGGGGCTGGCGATCAAAATGCCGAGTGCCGCGCCGGTGCCGCAGAGCAAGAGGCTATCGATTAGAAGAGTGCGGCGCAGCGAGCTGGTGGTGGCGCCGAGCGCGGCGCGGATGGAGAGTTCGCCTTCACGGCGCACGGTGCGCGCGAGAATCAGATTGGCGGCGTTGGAGCAGGCGATGACGAAGACGAGTATGGACGCAGCGAAGAGCACCCACAGCACGGTCTTCGCGCCCGCGGTGATTTGTTCGCGGAGAAAGACGGCGCTGATCTGGAAGTTTTCGGCGTGCGGATAGGCTTCGGGATGTTGGGCGACCATGGAGCCGTAGACGGTGCGCAGTTCGGCGCGCGCCTGGTTGATGTCCGCGCCGGGAGCGAGGCGGCCGAAAAGTTCCGTCATGCGATGGACGCGGCCGGTGACCATGGTGGCGGAGAGATGATGCGGGCTGGTGACGATGTTGGCGATGAGTTCGGTCTCGGCGGGGTAAGGCACGGAGGGTTCGAGGACGCCGACGATGGTGGCAGAGCGCGCGCCGCCGGGGTCGCCGGTATCGAGCTTGAGAGTTTTGCCGAGCACGGAGGGATCGCTGTGGAGCGAGTTAGTCCAGAAGCGATAGGTGAGGACGACGGCGCCGGCGGCGTTGGGGCCGTCATCGTGCGCGTCGAGCAAGCGGCCGAGAACTGGGTGCAGGCCCATGACGTCGAAGTAGGAACCGTCTACGACTCCGGCGCGGACTTCGCGGGGTTCGCCGAGGCCGACCATGCTGAAGCCGATGGTGGAGAAGTCGCCGAACTGGCTGACGGTCTTTACGCGCGATTGCAGATCCTGGATTTCGGGGACGGAGAAATTGGCATTTTCGACGCCGATGCCGGGGGCGGATTGGCGAATGTAGATCAGGCGATTCTCGTCACGATTGACGAGCGGGCGGAGGAGGACGCCGCGGACGACGCTGAAGATGGCGGCGTTGGCGCCGATGCCGAGAGCGAGCGTAAGGATGACGGTGATGGCGAGGCCTTTGGTGCGGGCGAGCGAGCGGAGGGCAACTTTCAGATCGCGTGTGAGTAATTCCAGATTGAACATCGCCGTTCGACCTCCTTACGTATTCGGGTGCGGGAGAGCGTTTTGGGCCGGGTGGATAGTTTGTACCACGTCGGTTGCGAGATTCTATACCATGAGTGACTGAGCCGGATATTTCGCGGAAGTTGAGGCACGTAAGGTTCCGTGGGGTATCAATGTAAGGCTATTATTATCAGCTAGTTGGCGTATGGCTCGGGCGGGAGGAGCTGCGAGAAATGCGCGGTATTGGGACTGGGCTGTTGCGTGGGCGGACAGCGAGGAATTGAGGATGTGCGGGAGATCGGGAGGCTGAGGCGTGCGGCGCGGGTTGGATTTGCGTCAGCTGAGTTTTTCCAGGATGGATTCGCTGGAAATTTCGCCTTCAATTTTGGGCATGGGTTCGGCGGCGGGGGCGGGGGCTGCGGCGTGCGCGGCCGGTGCGGCGTGGGGCTGGTGGGTGGCGAAGATGAATTCCTTACGGTCGAGGCCGCGCAGCATGCGGCCATCGGCACACTCGACGGAGAGGGTCAGGACGCCGCCGATGGTTTCGACAGCGGTGATGACGCCGCGCGCGCCGGATGCCTGGTGGATGACGTTGTCGCCGGGCTGCGCGATTTGCTGCGGGGCTTCTTTCTTTACCGCGGAGGAGTTCTGGCCGATGGTGGAAATTTTTTCCCAAAGCTTGCTCATGGCTGCTGCTCCTTCAATGAGAATTCAAAGTGCGAGCGCCCGTTTACGGTGGAGAGCTCGAATCAGCACGGGATTTTAGCGGGCCTGTTCCGCTGGTTCATGACCGCAGCACACGCCGCGCATCTGGGAAGCGGCGTGAGATCAAGCGCCTATTCATTCAGGATACGGGTTTTTGGCGGCGCGCCTTGAGATTTCGCGGCGGTTCGTCCGTAACAATCAACTCGATGGCAACTGGATGGCGCGGGTGATGGCGGAGTCCGCAACGATCTAGCGAAATGGCGGGGCGGGAGGCGCGGGGGCGTAATACAATCGTTTTTGGAGCATTAATGACGCGGACGCAAAAAATAGTTCTGGCGGTGCTGGCGCTGCTGCTGGCCGTGGCGGGCGGCGCAATTCTGTACACGCGGGATTGGGCGACGTCTGCGCGGCGGCTGCACGCGGACCAGATGCGCGCGGCGCACACCACGCAACAGATCGTGGACACCGGCGCACTGCAGACGGCGCAGCAACTGGCGCCGCTGGCGGTGACGCACTGGGAGCAGGAATATGCGCAGCAGGCTTTACGGCTGGCGGACCGGTCCGTGGATTTGGCGTTCAACGCGGCGCTGGATGACGCGAAGGAAAATCCGGCACCGCTGACGGCTGAGACAGCGCCGCTGGTGGCGCGGGTGAAAGAGGCCGATGCGCGCTTGAACGTGGACCAGGAGCGCGTGGCGCAATTGACTGCTGCGCTGGCGAAGGCGCGGCCGAGCGCGAAGGACGACGTGCAGGCCCAGATTGACCTGGCCAAGGCGCAGGAATCGCTGGACCAGGACGAATTGGACGACGCGCGTGAGGATTTGACGCGCGCGGGCGGCGACAAACTTTCGCTGGTGCAGGACCAGCTCGATCAGCATGAGGCTTCCGAAGCGCACACCGGAAAATCGGCAGGGGCGGCGGGCGGCGGAGGGGGGCAAACGCACATCGCCGGAGTCGTCGAAAGCGGCAAATCTGGTGGCGCAGGTGGAGGCGATTTTTTCGCTGCGGACGAAAGAGAGTTTGCTGGAGCAGGCGCGGCAAAACGCGCTGGATCGCATCGCCAAACATTCGGCCGAGCATGCGGCGCTGGAAAAGCAGTTGGACGATGAAAAGGTGCAGAAGAAAATTCTGCGGCGTCGTGGCGCTGCGGAAGGACGCGCGAAGACGCCGGCAGCGGGTGAGCGTCCTGCAGCGAACGCGGCGGGAAGTTCGGCGGGCGATGCGAATGCAAATCAAGCTGCCAACGCAACTATCAATCCGCCTGCCAATCCACCTGCCAATCATCGGCTGCCACTCCACCTACCAATGCGGCGGCGAATTCTGCTACCGGGCCGACGGACGCGGCGGGGGCATCCGTCTCGCAACTGACATACGTAAAACATTTGAGCGCGGACCAGAAGGCGCTGGCGCTCTACGACAAGCGCATGGAGGCGGAGCAAGCGCTGGCAACGATCTACAGCAACTGGCTGGCGCTGGTGGTGGCGCGGCGGCATGCATTTCTGCACGGACTGTTTCTGTGCATAATGTGGATCGCGCTGGTGACGCTGATCGTATTTGTGGCAAACATCTGGGTGCAGAAATTATTCGCCGAGATCTCGATGGACCAGCGGCAGCTGCGCACGATGCAGGGAGTGACGATGTTCGCGGTGCAGGTGATCGGCGCCGTGTTGATCCTGCTGATTGTTTTCGGAATGCCGAGCAATTTCGCGACGGTGCTGGCGCTGGCCGGCGCGGGAATCACGGTGGCGATGAAAGACTTCATCGTGGGATTCTTCGGGTGGTTCGTGCTGATGGGGAACAACGGAATTCGTCCGGGCGACTGGGTGGAAATCAATGGGGTGGGCGGAGAAGTGCTGCAGGTGGGGTTGCTGCACACGGTGATCCTGGAAACGGGAAGCTGGGCAGATGCGGGACATCCCACGGGCCGCAAAGTGACGTTCGTGAATAGTTTTGCGATCGAAGGGCATTATTTCAATTTTTCCACGTCGGGGCAGTGGCTGTGGGATGAAATCCAGGTGCAGGCACCGGCGAACAAGGATCCCTATGCCATCGCGAACGCAATGCAAAAGCTGGCGGCGGAAGAGACCAAAGCCAACGCGGAAGTGGCGGAGAAGGAATGGGACCGCGTGACGCCGGGTTATGCGAAGAAAACTTTTTCGGCGGTTCCTTCGCTGAGCGTGAAGCCGGCGGGTTCGGGCGTGGACATACGGGTTCGCTATCTGACACGCGCGAACGAACGGCACGACGTGCGCGGGCGGCTATATCACAGTGTGGTGGAGCTGCTGCGCGAGCAAGAAATTCCGGAAACGGCGCAGGTTAAGCCTGCGACGTAGGGGTGGGGGAGAAAGTAAAAGGCACCCCAGATGAGCGCAGCTGAACACGGACAAAGTCGAAAGCGAAAATAGGAAAAAGGAAAATAGAAATTAGAACTCGTGCGCAAATCGGATCGGTGCTGCATTTCCGGTGATACGTGGTGCGGCGAGCTCGCGCCCGGCGGCGAGTCTGTTTGGTAAAAAGGCAGTGGCTAGCGACTCGTGGATAGTGGCTAGAAACACCTACCGAGATTCTCGACCTTCCGCCCAGAACCTACCGTCCAATTGATTTGTCGCTCTTGTGCCGCAACCGGGTGGTGGTATTCGTCCGGGCAGGGCATTTGGTTAACTCATGCGTTGCGGTTGGGGCGTTGGCGTTGACTTCGCGAGTGGGTGAGTCACAATAGAAGTCCCTTCCAAGATGTTTCTGTAGTCCAAGACTGCCTCCTTCTCAGTCATTTGTCGGTCCAGGGAGTTTTCCAGCCCGCATTTGAGGCTGAAAGAGCTTCCAGGTTTTTCGACATAAAAAAAGGCGGAAGTATGCTCGTGCCCGCGCATGCGATGGCCGGCGTTTACGATGATCGTCTCGTCGTGGTGTCCGTGCTGATAGCGGTGATGGCTTCGTACGCGGCGCTGGACCTTGCGGGCAGGGTGACGTCTGCGCACGGTTTGGCCCGCACGCTGTGGTTGAGCGGCGGAGCGACGGCAATGGGCATCGGGATTTGGGCCATGCACTATGTAGGGATGCTGGCCTTCCGGCTGCCCGTTGCAGTGGAGTACGACTGGCCGGGCGTACTGCTTTCGCTGCTGGCGGCGATATTGGCATCGGCGATCGCCCTGTTTGTGGTGAGCCGCAAGGAAATGAGCTACTTTCGAGCGATTATCGGCAGCATTTTCATGGGCAGCGGTATCGCGGGGATGCATTACATCGGGATGGATGCGATGCGATTGCCGGCCACTTGCCACTATTCGCGCGTGATGGTGGCGGTTTCCGTAGCGTTGGCGATGGTGATTTCGCTGGTGGCTCTGTCGCTAGCGTTTCATTTTCGAGGAGAGACAAAGTCGGGCGGCTGGCGGAAGGCGCTGAGCGCGGTGGTGATGGGCGCGGCGGTACCGGTGATGCACTACACGGGAATGGCAGCGGCCAGTTTCACGCCGGCGATGTCGAGCCATGGCGACCTGTCGCACGCGCTGAGCATATCTTCGCTGGGGGTGCTGGGCATCATCATCGTGACGTTCATGGTGCTGGGACTGACGGTGCTGACGTCGCTGGTTGACCGGCGCTTCTCGGCCCAAGCGCTGGAACTGGAAGCAAGCGCGAAACGATATGGGCAGATCCTGGAAACGTCGTTCGATGCTTTCGTGGGAATGGATTCGGGGGGCCGGATCACGGATTGGAACATGCAAGCGGAGAACATCTTCGGATGGCCCCGCGCGGAGGTAATCGGCCAAGTTCTGGCGGAGAAAATTATCCCGGCGCAGCACCGTCGGCGCTTATCTGACGGAAATACGGAAGCTGCGTGCGTTGTGCCAGAACACCGCGGCGCACGACCGATTTGAAATTGGGGCGGTGCGGCGGGATGGGGGAAGTATTCCCGCGGAGGTGACGATTTCGGCCATGCGTTCGGATAAGTCACACGAATTTGCGGCGTTCGTGCGCGATCTGAGCGAGCGCAAGCGCTTCGAACAAGACCTGCGCGAAGCCAAGGAAGCAGCCGAAGTGGCGAATCAAGCGAAGAGCACGTTTCTGGCCACCATGAGCCACGAAATCAGGACTCCGATGAACGGCATCATGGGCATGACGGAACTGGTGCTGGAGACGGAACTGAACAGCGAGCAACGAGAGCATCTGGGGCTGGTGAAGTTTTCCGCCGAGGCATTGCTGGAGATCATCAACGACATTCTGGATTTTTCGAAGATCGAGGCCGGAAAGATGGAACTGGAATCCATTCCTTTCGAGCTGCGTGAGAGCCTGGGCGAAACGATGAAGACGCTGGGCATTCGCGCGCACCAGAAAGGGTTAGAGCTTGTATTCGACGTGCGGCCGGAAGTTCCGGAGGCGTTGCTGGGAGATCCCGGACGAATCCGGCAAATACTGATCAATCTGGTGGGGAACGCAATCAAGTTTACGGAGCGCGGAGAAATCGTGGTGAGCGTGGAAGAGGAGTCCGAAGAGAGCAACGCGACGCGGCTGCACTTCGCGGTGCGGGACACGGGTGTGGGCGTGCCCGCCGAGAAGCAAGCCAGGATTTTCGAGGCGTTCTCACAGGCCGACGGCACGATGGCTCGTAAGTATGGCGGCACGGGATTGGGATTGACCATCTGCACGCGTCTGGCGGAGCTGATGCACGGGCGGGTGTGGATGGAAAGCGAGCCGGGCCAGGGGAGCACATTCCACTTCGTGATTCGCGTGGGCCTAGGCGACACCGCCGCGACGCGGCCAATACCGGCGGAACGGAGCGAATTGCGTGGCGTCGAGGTGTTGATCGTGGACGATAATTTTACGAATCGCCGCGTGCTGGAAGGAATGTTGCGCCTCTGGGAAATGCATACGGAGGCGGTGGAAAGCGGTCCGGCGGCGCTGCTGGCGTTGCGGGAGGCACAGAGCACAGGCCGAGCGTTTCGTCTGATTCTGCTGGACTGCCAGATGCCGGACATGGACGGTTTCGCGCTGGCCGAGATCATTCACAAGGACGAGTCGCTGGCGGGAATCAAGCTGATGATGCTCACGTCGGCGGGCCGCGCGGGAGACGGGGCGCGCTGCCGGCAAGCGGGCATATCCGCGTACATGAGTAAACCGATAAGCCAGAGAGAGCTGCTGGAAGGCGTCTGCGCGCTGCTGCAGCGGACGCCGGAAAAGAAAGCCGAAGCTTTGGTGACGCGGCATACATTGCGGGAACAGCGCAAGCGGCGCCGGGTTCTGGTGGTGGAAGACAATCTGGTGAACCAAACACTGGCGCTGCGTGTGCTGGAAAAGCGCGGCTATGAGGTGACCGTAGCCGGAGATGGGCAAGCGGCGTTGAACGAATTACAGAAGGGATCTTTTGATGTGGTGTTGATGGACATGGAAATGCCCGTCATGGATGGTTTGCAGGCCACGGCGGCAATCCGGGAAAGAGAAAAAGCCGACGGCGGTCACACGCCGATTATTGCCATGACCGCCCACGCACTGAAGGGAGATGCGGAACGATTCATCGCCGGCGGCATGGACGCATATGTTTCGAAACCGATTCGGACAGGCGAGTTATTCGCAACGATGGATAGGGTGCTGGGCAAGAGTGAGGACACGGCCGCGTTGAATCAGAGCGAGATGCAGAAGAACCTGGCACCGTGAGGCGGAGCGGTATTTTACGGCGCGGCAGTTCGATCCTTCGCCGGTGAGCGGATTTGGCCGAAAATCGGAGCGCGGTGCCGCATGGTGGATGCGGCAGATGCAATGCCGATGGTGCAGTGAAGTGCGCCGCGACAAAGGCAACATCAAAACAACACCAACGAAATAGCAAAGGCTGCCCGGTTCGATGAAGCCGAACCGGCCGCTACAAAGGCAACATCAAAACAACATCAAAACAACATCAACGAAATAGCAAAGGCTGCCCGGTTCGATGAACCCGAACCGGCCGCTACAAAGGCAAAGGCAACGGCAACGGCAACGGCAAAGGCAACGGCAAAGGCAGCGGCAACGTCAAGGGCAACGGAGCCGGCGGGACGCCGGCGCTACGAAGTCAAAGGCGGGAAATGCCCGGCGGCGGTTCGTTGCGAGGTTGCGTAAGAATTGTTTGGGGAGGAGCCACGCGCGAAATCTGGTGAGGCGTGCGGCGGGGAGGAGCCACGCGCGAGATCTGGGGAGGCGTGCGGCGGGGAGGCGCCAGCGTTCGTGTCGCATGCGGTCAGAGGGCCGCGAAGATGTGGTAGCTGATGGTGCCCAGCGCGATACCGATCGCGGAGCCGGCGAGCACGTCGCTGAGGAAGTGCATTCCCAGGATGATGCGCGAGGACGCGATCAGGAGCGCGACGGCAAGCAGGACGCCTTGCAATTGCGGGTAGAAGAGGCCGAGAGAAAGCGCGATGGCGAAGGCGGTGATGGTGTGGCCCGACGGGAATGAATATTTGTCGGGCGGAAGGATTAAGGACCAGCAGTGCGGCTCGATTTCACAGGGGCGCTGACGTTTGCTGGTTTTCTTCAGAGCGCGAAACAGCAGGATTCCCACGAGCGCGGCGGAAGCGGCGGAAGCGATAGCCAGAAAACGGTGTTCGCCGCCGTAGACGAGCAAAATCAGGCCGAGCGAATACCAGAGCCAGCCGTCGCCCATGCGCGTCATCAAAATCATCAGAATGCGAAACCAACGCGGGGCGCGCCAGCGATGCACGCGGCGCATCAGGCGATGGTCGTTCGATTGAATCTGGTTCCAGACAGCTTTTGCGACCGTCATACCCATTCCTCCGCCGCGGATTGCGGCACCGATATCCAGCGAGGATGCTTGCGGGTTTCAGGCGTGCCGAGAATTTCCGCGGACCAGCGTCGGACGAAAGCGCGTTCGTCGTGATAATTCCAGTAGGTGATGACCGGGATCAGCGCGGCGAGCGGCGAGAGCAGAGTGGTCCAGGATTTTTCGCGCATCATTTCGTAGGCGATGACGAAAACGTCGCGCGTGAGTTTGCGGAAGCTGCCGGATTCGCCGGCGACGCGGCCCAGACCGGCGCGGAGGCCGGCGAAAAATTCTTCCTTGTCGCGGGCGCCGGGAACTTCGGTGTAGGCCGTGCCGGCGGAGGGCAGGGCATGCGCGTCGCTGCCGCCGATGGCGATTTTGTCCCACTGCTTGGCGAGCTGCGCGGCGCGCTGATTGGCGCTTTCCAGCATGTGGCTGTTGCGCGTCTCCATGGCCGGAAAATATTCCTGGAACCATGCGAAATCCTCGCGCTCGCGGCGGCCGGTGACGCTGGAGAAAACGTGATTGATGCTGAAGAAGAGGCGGCGCTCGGTGAGATACATGAGGAGCGAGACGAGATCGTCGCGGCGCTGCTGCAACTGCACGTGCTGACGCTCGGTGAGGTCGTAGACACCGATGTGAACTTCGGTGCCGCTGGGCATCTTGCAGGTGAGCTCTTCGCTGACGAAAAAATCGGGATGCTGGCGCAATTGTTCGGCGCCTTCGATGGAATCGTGATCGGTGAGCGTGAAGAGATTCATGCCGCGGCGCTGCAGGTGGGAATAAACGGCGCGGGGATCGCTATAACTTTCGCGGCAAAAATTCCGGACAAAGGGGGTTGTAGCGGCTCCGGAGAAGTACGAGTGAACATGCAGGTCGCATCTCACGACTACAAGAATAGGGGGTGAGTGTTACCGGGATATGACATGCGTGCTAAAGTTCTGAAAATACAGATATTTAACTCTTTCGACACAGTAACCGTCATTTAACAATTCCGTAGCAGATCTCGGCATTGCGGATGCGAGAGTCCGTGCCGCATGGAACGAATTGAGTTTTGCTTTTTCGACGCCGGCGGCGGGCACCGCGCGGCAGCCACGGCCCTGCAGATGTCCATCGAGGCGCAACGCCGTTCGTGGGACGTTCGCCTGCTCAACATACAAGAGTTGCTCGAGGAACTGGATATCCTCAAGAGATACGCGGGGATACGCATCGAGGATTACTACAACTGGATGCTGCGCAGCGGATGGACATTGGGCAGCGTTTATTTGATGAAAGTGCTGCAATTTGTGATTTGGTCGCGGCATGCGGCGATGGTGCGCGTGCTGGAGCGGCATTGGCGAGAAACTGCGCCGGATATGGTTGTGTCATTCATTCCGCACTTCAATCGGGCGCTATATGAAAGTTTCGCGAACGCGTGGCCAGGACGCCCATTCGTCACGGTACTGACGGACATCGCGGATTATCCGCCGCATTTCTGGATTGAGCGGCAGAGGCAGTTTCTGGTTTGCGGATCGGAGCGCGCGGTGGAGCAGGCGCGGGAGCACGGGCACATGGACAACCGGATTTTTCGCGCTTCGGGAATGATTTTGCATCCGAGATTTTATGAGGCGGCGATGGAGGAGCGCGTGGCGGGTCTGGCGCGGTTGGGATTGCGCGCGGATTTGCCGACGGCGGTGGTGCTTTTTGGGGGCTACGGCTCAAAGGCCATGTTGGAGATCGCCGAGCGGCTGGATGATTCGAAGCTGGAACTGCAATTGATTTTTATTTGCGGACGGAATGAGAAATTGGCTGGTGCGTTGCGAGCGGGGAAGTCGCGGCTGCCTCGTTATGTGGAGGGATTTACCAAGGACGTGAACCGGTACATGCAGCTGGCGGATTTTTTTATCGGCAAGCCGGGGCCGGGAAGCGTGAGCGAGGCGCTGGCGATGCGGCTGCCGGTGATTGTGGCGTGCAATGCGTGGACGCTGCCGCAGGAACGATATAACGCGGAGTGGGTGCTGGAGAATGAAGTGGGAGTGGTGCTGCGAAGTTTTTCTGAAATTGTGCCGGCGGTGGCGCGGATGATCGAGCCGGCGAATTTGGCGCGGTTCAGGGCGAATGCGGGGGGATTGAAGAATCAGGCGGTGTTTGAGATACCGGGGATGCTGGAGCAGATCTTGGAGACGACCGCGAACGCTTCGGAGGCGTACGCTGCGGTCAAATCCTAGATGTTAATCGGAGCGAGCTAAACGCGCGGTTGGAAATTCAAAGACCCCACCCTTCCCATGAAACAGAAGCGCGAAGGATGGGGCACCCGAACTTGATCTGCCGCCGAGGGTTGGCTGGCGCCGCGTCCCAGATTGCGCGGCGAGTGTGGTTCAGGATCGACGATTTCTTGTGTCGTAATTCACCTCTCAATATTGATTTTCCCCAGGCGCTAATGCGGCGCAGCTAATTGTTGTTTCAGTTGAGCGACTTCTTTGCGAAGCATGGCGGTGAAGACGCCGCTTCGTAGGCGATGGCGGCGCGGGCTGCGAGGCGCTGGAGCATTTCGAGATTCGTCGGGGGTGATGTCGTTCCCGGATAGGTGCGGGCCGAAGAGCGCTACGGCGGTGGCTTCGGGAACGCTGCTGCGCACCGGAACGGAAAGGCAGGGCGCGTCGCAATTGCACTAGCGAAGCAACGGCTGCCCGGTTCGGTGAACCTGAACCGGCCGCTACAAGGTCAAAATCCGGGCGTGCTAGTCGTGCGTTTTTGCGATTAGGGCGGCTGAATCTTTTTGGAGCGAATCCCATTGCGCCAGGAGGTCGTGGAGATGTTTGGCGGATTCCGCGTAGGCGGCGGAGGCTGTGGCGGTGGGTGCGCTGTCTGCGCTGCCGACGGCGATGGCTAGCGCGGCGAGAGTGCTGTCTTCTCCGATGAGACCGCCGGGAGTCGCGGGCCATTGGGCTTCGGGATTACCTTGAATGGATTCGGCGCGTTTGTCGAGGTCTTCCAGCGAGTCGAGGATCGGTTTTGCGTCCGGCTTCGCGCTCAGGCTGGACTTGAGGACTTTGAGTTTTTCGCGGAGAGTCGCGACGGATTTGGCTGCGTCGGTGGCCTTGGTGAGTGCGTTGTCTATTTTCTGTTCGAGCTCGAGCTGCCGAATTAATTCTTCGCGCGGGATTTTTACGCGCGGGTCCATGTCCACGGTGAGCGCGGCCTTGTAGGTCTGGCGGCCGGTGGTGAGCCAGACTTCATATTCACCGGGAGGCACGAGGGGGCCCTGGGGTTCGGTGACGGTGCCGCTGCCGATGATTGCGGCCATGGAATATTCGGTGTGCAGCGCGGGGGGCGGGACGTAGCGCAAATCCCAGACAAAGCGATGCGCCCCGGGGGCGTTCGAGAGCGGCGCGAATTTTGGCAGCCAGAATTTCGGGAATTCCGGTGGAGCGGCGGGCGGCGTCTCTGTGTCCGAGCTGGAAAATTTGCGGACGACGTTGCCTTGCTGGTCGTGGATCTCGAGTGTGACTTCATCGCCGGCGGCGGGCGATTTCAGGAAGTAATCGAAGATGGCGCCTGCGGGAGGGTTCGTTCCAACAGGCGTTTCAGGCGGCAGCGGGGAATCATGATTTTCGCTGCGGCGGACGCGAATGGCGTGCGCGGGAGGGTAGAGTCGCGCGTTTTGATTCATGGATTCCTGGTTCCATTGGCGGAGAGGCGCGATGTCGTCGAGAATCCAGAACGCGCGGCCGTGGGTGGCGACGACGAGATCGTCGCCGTGAATGACGAGATCGCGGACGGAACTGGCCGGCAAATTATTTTGCAGAGGGCGCCAGGAATTTCCGTCGTCGAAGGAAATGAAGACACCGGTTTCGGTTCCGGCGAAAAGAAGGCCCTTGCGCACGGGATCTTCGCGTACTGCGTGGACGTAGGCGTTTTCGGGAAGGCCTGTGACGATCTGCTGCCAGGTCTTGCCGGCATCATGCGTGCGGTAGATGTAGGGGCGGAAATCGTCCACCTGATGGCGGTCAACGGCGGCGTAGGCGGTGGCGGCGTCGTAGCGCGAAGCTTCGATCAGACTGACCATGGCTCCAGTCCGCTACGCCGGGCGGGGTGACGTTCGCCCAATGCGCGCCCTCATCGAGCGTGAGTTGGATCAAGCCGTTGTCTGTGCCGGCCCAAATTTCATGTGCGCGCACGGGGGAAGGCGCGATGGTGTAAACCACGCCGCCCACCTCGCCACCCACCTTGCCACCGGGCCCGCCCTCTTTCGGCGCGGCGCCGGCCGGTGCTGCGTTTCGCAGCGTCAGATCAGGGCTGATGGCCTGCCAGCTTTGGCCAGCATCTTCGGAGCGCAGCACAAATTGCGCGCCGAAATAGAGGACGTGCGGATTTTGCGGCGAGTCCACGACCGGCGAAGTCCATGTGAAGCGCAGCTTGCTGCCGTTGAAGGGAATTGCTGCGGGAGAAACGTCGAAGGTCTGCGCGGTGGTCCAATTGAAACGCCGCAGGACGCCGTACGGGCCGCCGCCGAAAATGACGTCAGGATCGCTGCGGTCCACGACGATGTAGCCGCTCTCTTCACCGCCGATGGGAGACCAGTCGCGAAAAGTGATCTGGCCGTAATCGCTGCGGCTGGTGACGGCGGCGGTTCCGCTGTCCTGCTGCGCGCCGTAGACGCGATAGGGGAAGCGATTGTCCGTGGTGACGTGATAGAACTGCGCGGTGGGCTGATTGAACCAGGAACTCCAGGTGGCGCCGCGATCCACGCTGATGGCGGCGCCCTGGTCGCTGCCGAGAATCATGCGCGCGGGATCATCGGGCGCGATCCAGAGAGAGTGGTAATCATCGCCGCCGGGGGCGCCTTTGATTGCGTCGAAATGTTCGCCGCCGTCGGTGGAGCGATAGAGCGCGGTATCGGCTACGTAGACCACGTTCGGGTCGCGCGGATCGGCGGTGATGCCGCCGAAATACCAACCGCGCTGCCAAACGCGCGCGTCGGAAGAAACGCGACGCCAATTTTGGCCGGCATCGTCGGAGCGATAGATGCCGCCTTCGCGTGCATCAACCACGGCGTAGATGCGATTGCTTTCGCTGCTAGTGTTGCCGGGAGCGATCGCGGTGCCGATGCGACCCAGACCTTCGCTGGGGAATCCGTTGCCGGTGATTTGATTCCAGGTGACGCCGCCGTCGGTGGATTTATAGAGGCCGCTGCCGGGGCCACTGGTAGGTGCGTAGACGCTCCAGGGCGGACGACGCGTTTGCCAAAGAGAGGCGTAAATGATTTGCGGATTGGTCGGGTCGGCGCAGAGGTCAATCGCTCCGGTGTCGTCATCCTTGCCGAGAACTTTTTTCCAGGTCGAGCCGCCGTCCGTGGAGCGATAGACGCCGCGTTCTGGATTGGGGCCAAAGGCGTGGCCTAGCGCGGCGACGAGGACGATGTTCGGGTCGCTGCGGGTCCACCAGGATGCTGCCGATGTGGCGCGAATCGCGCAGGCCGATGTTGCGCCAGGTGGCGCCGCCGTCGGTGGATTTGTACACGCCGTCGCCGTAGGAAATATCGGAGCGCATGTCCGCTTCGCCGGTGCCGACGTAGATGATTTGCGGGTCGGAGGGCGCGATAGCGATTGCTCCGATGGAGGCGATCGGCTCGGCATCGAAAATGGGGCGCCAGGTGCGGCCGGCGTTTTCAGATTTCCAGACACCGCCGTCAACCGCGCCGAATAGATATTCGTTGGGCTTGCCGGGAACGCCCAGCGCGGGAAGGACGCGGCCGCCGCGGAAGGGGCCGATCATGCGCCAGCTGCAATTCGGGGAAGAGCGTTTGCGAGTCTTGCTGGGCAAATGATTTTTGCGGGCAGAGAATCGCGAGGGCGGAAGCAATTGCAACCAAAAACAGCGCGCGGAATCTAATGGGTATCTTCATCGTTGGTTTTTTCGCGTGCGGAGTATACACCATCGAAGTTCGACGCCTGAATGAGGTGTTCGTCGCCTCGACCGCACCGCGGTAAAGTGGCAAAATAAGATTTGGGGATACAGAATCATAAAGGCAAAAAGAAGGAGTAATTCAATCATGGCTAAGGCAACTTTTGCGGCGGGATGTTTTTGGGGAGTGGAGGACGCGTTCCGGCAGGTACCGGGGGTGACTTCGACTACGGTGGGTTACACCGGCGGGACGGCGAAGAACCCGAATTACAAAGAGGTGTGCACGGGGCGGACGGGGCACGCGGAGGCGGTGGAAGTGGAATTTGATCCTTCCAAGGTTTCTTATCTGGAGCTGCTGGCGGTTTTCTGGAAGAGTCATGACCCGACGACGATGAACCGGCAGGGGCCGGACGTGGGCACGCAGTATCGCTCGGCGATTTTTTATCACGATAAGGAGCAGGAGGAGGAAGCGCGCGCGTCAAAGGCGGTGCTGGAGAAGGATCACGTGTTCAAGCGGCCGATTGTGACGGAAATTGTGCCGGCGGGGGAGTTTTTCCGCGCGGAGGATTATCACCAGCAATATTTTGAGAAGACGGGAATTCGCGCCTGCCACACGTAGGATGGATTCTGCGAGGGTCGCCGAAGCAGCTGTTCGTTGTTGCGACGCGACCCTCGTAGATGTGGCTTCTGTACAGAAGTGCCGCAAAAAGCAGATCCCGCACCCGCTGTCGCGAGTGCGGGATGACATCCTACCTTTTGTCGTACCGTCCGAAGAGCCGCGATGTAAGGCGAAGGTTTTCGCGCGAGTTGGCACACCACGAGAGAAGAGGCGTTTTTCTTAAATCAAGCGACTACTGATGGGGGTTGTAGGGGCTCTCGCTCAGGTGATACCAGAGCGCGTAGCTGCCGCCTGCAACCGCTGAAAGAACGATGATGTCGAACAGCAGGTGCCGCTTCTTGGGATACTTCATGGTGGTGTTGCCGGTTGGCGCGCCGGCCGGTCCCTGCGGTGCTGCGGCAGGTTCCAGGTCCATGGTGACGCGGTAAGACTTCCCGGCGGGAATCTCATGCAACTCGCCATCGTTATCTAGAACCAGGGTGCCGCGGTACGAGGAAATGATCACTTCCAGCGGACTGAGAATCGTGACCTGCCCGTAGGCGGGCTGGCCGTTGGCCGCGCGCACAATCCCCTGCGGAATTTCCAGCGAGAGCTGGTCCGTGCCGTTGGATGAAAAGCCCACGGTGCCACGCGCGACGGAAGCACTGACGACGCTGGAATTCTCAGAAAGGGTGGCGGCGCTAGACGAGAGCAGGTAGAACTGGCTTCCGCCGACCTTCAAGCGAACGGTGCCGCCTTCTTCCGTGGCAATTGTATCGCCGGGGTACACGGTGGTACCAATCGCGACTGTGGCAGCGCCCAAATGGGCGTCCTGCGCCTGGGTGACCAGGCCGAGAGGCTTTTCGTTTGCGGCGAAGCCGGAGACATTGAGCAGACTGACAGATAGGATGGCTACTAAGAAAGATTTAACAAAGTAGTGCACGGCAACCTCCAAAGAACACAAGAACAATCTAGGCGCAGAAGCAGCTGGTGTCAATAGACTTGAACACATCTAAATCGGCTGAAAATGGAGCGGCATGATTCGATTTTGCGCACGGTTTCGCCCGGTTTTTGCCGAAGCGACGACTCGTGGTCGCGTTCTGCGATAGAATAAGTAGCACGTTGGAGGCCGCATGATTCATCGTTTTGTTTTTCATAATGACCGTTTGCTGCCGGTTGCAGATGTGCGGCTCTCGCCCGGGCAGGCGGGCTTGCTGAATGGCTGGGGACTCTTCACCACGGTGCGGATCTACGAAGGAATTCCGTTTGCGTTCGAGCGGCATTGGAAGCGGCTGGAGCGCGATGCGGAACGGACGCATTGCCCGTTTCCATTTCAGGAGAACGTGGTGCGCGGGCAATTGGCGGAGGTGCTGCAGGCGAATCATGTGCGCGAAGGAGCTGCGCGGATTTACATGATTTACAACCAGGTGGGTTTCTGGCGGAGCGATGAGAATTTCCCGCGCGTGGATTTGCTGCTGTGCTCCGCGGATTTGCCGGCGTATCGCGAGCCGGCGCGGCTGGGGCTGCGCGAACACGGGCGGCACGCGGCGTCTCCGCTGGCGGGCGTGAAAGTGACTTCGTGGCTCGACAACGTATGGAACTACTACGAGGCGCAGCAGGCTGGATTCGATGAAGTGGTGCTGCTGAACGAGCGCGGCGAAGTGGCGGAATGCACGGCTGCGAATATTTTTTGCGTGAAGAGCGGGCGGGTAGCGACGCCTCCCGTTTCGGCGGGATGTCTGCAAGGGATTACGCGCAGCGTGCTGCTGGAAATCGGCGCGAGCGTGGGCGCTCCGGTGGAGGAGCGCACTTTGCGGCCGGAAGATTTGTACGCGGCGGACGAGGTGTTCATTTCGTCCACGAACCGCAGCATGCTGGGAGTGAGCGAAGTGAACGGACACAAGCTTGCGGTTGCGCCTGGTCCGGTGACGGTGAAATTGGAGAAAGCGTTCGGCGAGTACGTGCGGCAATATTTGGAAGCGCGTTCGGCGGCTTCGCGCTAGCGGCTGCGTCGGGGCGCGCTGGATTGGCTTTGGATTGCGTAAGACTGGTTGGGAAAAAAGGCAGTGGCTAGTGATTAGTGGCTAGTGGCTAGAAGCACCGAGCATTCTTAAGTTTTCAGGTCCGGGCTTAATGGATCATGAGGCCGGTGATGCCGATGACGATTCCTGCCAGCGACAGGGCGATTCCGATGAGCCAGAACATTTTCTTGCGGGTTAGAAGAGTGATGGAGGAGATGACCAGCGCGGCCTCCAGCAGGACTTCCGATAGATCGTAACGATCGGCGCGGGCCTCCGCGACTTTTACTTCGGCTTCTTCTTTGCGGGCGTCGGCTTCGATTTCTTTCAGTTCCTCGGCGTAACGTTCGACTTCCTTGGTGTATTTTTCCCTGATGGCTTCCACCTGCTGCGGATTCTGCAGCGAAAAAATGGAAAGCTCATCGAGAAAGAGCTCGTAGCTGCGGCGGCGGATTTCCTTGGCCTGGTAATAAGACCACTGATCGGCCGAGCGCGTTTGCAGGAGAACTTCCTCGGTGTGCGCGCGGTGCCCGAGCAGAGTGACGCCGGCGATGAGCACGGCGAGAATGGCCATGGACAAGGTGACGGGAGCGAGGCTGGGTTCGTGCACAGCCTCTTCCGCGCGTTCTTTCAGCTCGCCGATTTCATCGGGCATGGTTCGTCCTTACAGCGTCAGATGTTAAGACGGGATACGGTTACGCTGACGGATGCTTCAAGATATCCGCCAGAGCCTGCAGGCGCTTGGCATCCGCGGGAGTCTTCGCGGAGGCAGCGCTGCTTTCCAAGGACGGCGCCATGGCACTGAGCTTGGCCACTTTGCTCTTGTTCATGTGCGATTTTTCCGCGGTTTCGATTGCCGCTCGCAGAGCAGCGATGCGATCCGCGGGCAAAGCTTGCGACCGCTCCAACTGATCTACGTAGGCCTTGGCTACCACCAAGTTCGCGGGCCATTCGAGCTTCTGCTGGTTCTGCACGTTGAGCGAGGCGACGCGGACGGATTTGGCGGCGTCAATTTCGTTCTGCGTCAGAAACTGCGTTGGGGTGAGTTCGAAGATGTCCAGCCCGCGCGCGATTTCCGAAGCGTAGATGTTTCCGTTGTACCAGTAGGCGGACCAATCGCCGCCGAGCACCAGCATCTTGGGATCAATCGCTCCGCGATCGAAGTAGGCAATCTCTTTCGGCTGGGCGGCGTCGGTGAAGTCCATGACGGAGATGCCACCCTGATACCAGGCCTGCACTTCGATATCGCGGCCAGGAACGGGGATGAGCGAGCCGTTGTGCGCCACGCAATTTTCGGTGTCGCCCTGCGCGGCGGGCAGCTTGTAATAGCTGGCGAAGGTCAATTTGTCGTCGTGCAGATGGAAGATGGCATCCGCGCCCCACTTGTTGGGGTCGTTCGGACGGCAGCGAGCGCCGAGGCCACCGCCCCACTCGTCGGTGAAAACGACTTTGCTGCCGTCGTTGGAGAAGGAAGCGGAGTGCCAGTAGGAATAGTTCGGATCGTTTACTGCGTCCAGGCGCTTGGGATGAACCGGGTCCTTAATGTCCAGCAGAATGCCATTGCCGGAGCAGGCGCCAGCGGCGAGGCCGAGCGCGGTGTACACGGTGATGTCGTGGCACTGGTTGGAATCAGACGGCTTGGTTTCTTCTTCATTTTTGCCGTGACTGCCGCCGTTGTTGAGACCGTTGAGCGCGCCGGTGCGTGGATCGATGAAGACGCGCGGGCTGGAAACGATCTTGGCGTCCTGCGGCGCAGCCACCGGAACTTTGATCACTTCGATGCGGAACAGCGCGGTATTCGGATCTTTATCGGGCGCTTCACCGGAGCAGCCGGCCAGCTCTTCCGGTTGGCGCACGAACGATGTGCCGGAGACGTAGATATAAACGTTGTCCTTGTCGTTGGGATCCTGGACGAGCGTGTGGGTGTGCGAGCCGCGGCAGGTCTGCACTGCGGCCACTTGCTTGGGGTTCTTGATGTCGGTGATGTCGAAAATCCTGACGCCGCGGAAACGGTCTTTCTGCGCCACGGGCTTCCGGGGTTCCTTTTCATGACCTGCTGCGGGCGGCGGCTCCGGCGGAAAACCTTGCGTGCCGCAATCGAGGCGTCCATTGGGCATCTCGACGGACATGAACAGCAGGTTCTTGTACACGGAGACATCACCCTGGCCGCCGGGGCAGACCATGGAAGTTACCAGGGCGGTCTGCGCGGGATTGGAGATGTCGTAGATATTCACGCCGTAGAAATTTCCCAGGAAGAGGTGATTGCCCTGAAAAGCCAGATCTGAATTCGAGAAAGCGAGCTCAGCGATTACCAGTTGGAGCTCTTTCGGGATCTTCTGGCCGCCGCCGATGCCGAGCTGGCCGAGCATTTTTTGCACTATCGGATCGTCGGCGTTGGAGGACCCGAGTTGAAACGCGTCGGGCTTCTTGAGTAGCTGCAGGTGTTTCATGCCCAGAGCCGTTTCACCCGCGTCATACAGGCCAGGAGTGAGCTTGAAGCGGGGATCGTTCGCGTCCGAGCCCGTCATTCCCGGGGGCAGAGGCGGGGCGGGCTGCGCCGCAAAGGGATTGTCGTCGGCGTCCGGCTTCTTCGCGGGCTCTGGGGCGGATCCCTGGGCGGCGGCCTGAGCGGCTGACTGGGATGCGGGCGTCTGGGCACGCAGCGGACTCACGCTCACGGCGGAACAGAAAACAATCGCGGCCACCGCCAGACGGAAAGCAAGACTGGGCAATCGGTTCATCGTTTCTCCTCTAAGATTTTTTCTCGAGCATCGCCTGCATGATCTTGATCTCGGCGCGTTGGGTATTATCCGCATCGGTCGCAAAATTGAACAGGTCGGCATCTTGTCCAGAGCCCGCGGTGTCAAACAAATCCTTCACCATGATCAAGGCGCCATTGTGGTGCTGAATCATTCCGACCAGAAATAAATGATCAAACTCGGCGCCTTTGGCGTTGCGCAGCGCTTCCATTTGCTGCGGCGTAAGCATGCCGGGCATGAGCGGCATTGGCTTACCCGAAGCATCCATATCCGGCATGCCCGGCATGGCCATGGAGACCGGTTCGCCGCGAGCGGCGAGCCAGCGCTGCATAAACTTTATTTCGTCGGACTGGGAGCTGCTGATTTTAGCGCCGAGCAAGCGAAGATCTTTGTTGTCGGTGTGCGAGGCGATGAGCGCCGTCATCTCCACCGCTTGCTGATGATGCATGATCATGCCCTGCATGAACTGCACATCGTCGCGCGAAAGTGGCGGCAGGGTGCCCGTTGTTGACGACGGCAGCTTTTTGCTTGGCTTACCCGGCGCACCGGGCTGCACCACAACCGGTCCCGAGGGGGACGTGGGTTGCTGTGCGCGCGTGGGCGAGGATGAGAAGGCTGCAGGAGCGCTCGCGGCGAGGAGAAAGCCACACAGCAGCGCAGCTCCGCTGGCAGATTGCAGCGAGCGCCTGCCGCGAATATTTTTTTGCTTAATTGTATTGCTAAACATTTGCAGTGCTCTCGCTAATAGAATACGGCAAAACGCAATTGGGGCGACACCTTCGAAAACCCCGGGAAACTTGCCGAATCCGGGCAGGCGGGCGTACGGCAGAAGCCATACGTAACCACGAGCTAACTATCACTGCTTGCGCCCTTCGCCAATTCCGTTGCAGCATCACGCCGGATTGGCAGCATAGCCAAAAGTGCGGGCGATAGCAACGCTTAGAGAGGCCGCGCAGGGCGGGTGGAAAGCTCAGATCGAAGGCGCAGAGCCGGGTTGCTTCGCGCTCGTGCGGGGGAGACGGGTTCTTGTAGAATTGGGGTGGTCTTGATGTGAGGAGGATACGTTCATGAGCGAGCTTGCGAACAAGACGTGCGTGCCGTGCCGCGGCGGGGTTCCGCCGTTGGCTGGAAAAGAATTGGAGGCGCTGGCGAAAGAAGTGCCGCAGTGGAAGGTGGTTGACGGGCATCACATTGTGCGCGCGTTCGCGTTTCCGGATTTTCGCCAGGCGCTGGCGTTTGTGAATAAGGTAGGGGCGATCGCGGAGGAGCAGGGGCATCATCCGGATATTTTGTTGTCGTGGGGGAAGGCGGAAGTGACCACGTGGACGCACAAGATTAATGGACTTACGGAAAGTGATTTTATTCTGGCGGCGAAGATTGACAGAGTTTAGCGATTGCGGCGCGACCGATGGCGCACTGAAGTGCGCCGCTACGAAGTCAAAATCAAGAATGTGGATTTAGGGTTCGTCGTCACCTGCGGTTTCTTGTTCGGGTTCGAGGGTATTAGCGAGATTGATGACGGGCAAGTTCGCGCGGCGGAGCAGCTCATCCAGCGCGAGTATGTCGTGGGCCTTAACGTCGTCCCACTGATTTTCCAGCGTGGTGAACGAGCGCTGTAAATCTCCAGAGGTGTCCTGAGCTGTTTGCGTAGGCGCGGCGTCGGCGCCATCCACCACGCCAAGCAGTTGACCGAATTGCGCATTCAATTGCGCGAAGCTGTCGCTGTGGGCGGCCTGACCGAATCCTGGTGCCGCGCCTTCCAATGGCGCGAGCTTTTCGTCCAGCGCGCGGATGGCATCGGCCAGCTCGCCTTTGGGGGCTTGGCGCGCGAGTTCCTTCAATTGCGCGCGCACGGCGCGAACCTGGCCCAGCGACGCGAAGCTGGCGTTCATGGCTTCGCAAGTTCGCAAAGCGAGCCGGAATTGCTGGTCCAATTGGTCCACGGGCGCGGTGATGCGCGGGTCCATTTTGATTTCGAGCGGCTGCGTATATGTTTGGCCGGCCACATCCAGCTTCACGGTGTAGACGCCGGGCATGACGGCTGGTCCGACCGGAAGACGAGGCGTATCGTGAACGATTGCGGAGATGGGATATTCGTGGCGGAGCGAAGCGGGCGGCGGAGTTCGCAAATCCCACACAAAGCGGTGCGAGCCGGGAGCGTCTGATAGAATTTGCGGCGGCCGAATCCAGTACAGCGGAACGTTCAGTTCTTTTCCGAGCTGCTCCATGGTTGCGTCCGGTTTGTCCGTGCTGGAAAAAGTGCGCACGATTTTTCCGTTAGCGTCCAGAATCTGCAGCTTCACCGGACCGGCGGCGGCCTGCAGGTTGTAATCAATGATGGCGCCATCGGGCGGATTTTTTCCGGCGGGCTCTTCCGGCGGCAGAGGGGTATCGGTACTGACGTTGCGGCGAACGCGATAGGCGATTGCGGGTTTGAACAAAGGAATGCGCCGGAAGCGTGCGCCAATTCGTTGAACTGGCGTAGCGGCGAGATGTCGTCGAGGATCCAGAAGGAGCGGCCGTGCGTGCCGACTACGACATCGTTTCCGTGGATTACCAGGTCGCGCATGGAAGTCGCGGGCAAGTTGAGCTGCAGCGATTGCCAGGAGTCGCCGTCGTTGAACGAGACGTAGATGGCGCGTTCAGTGCCGGCGAAGAGCAGCCCTTGGCGCAGGGGATCTTCGCGCACCACGTTTACGGGCGCGTCATCCGGCAGGCCGTTCGTGATTTTCTGCCAGGTTTGCCCGCCATCGTGAGTGCGATAGATGTAGGCGTGCAAATCGTCGAGGCGGAAACGATTCACCGCGGCGTACACGGTGTTGGGATCGAAATGCGAAGCGTCGAGTTGGGCGATCTTGCTCCAGGCGGTGAGACCGGGCGGTGAAACTTCGCGCCAGTTCTGGCCACCCTCGCGAGTGAGCCAGATCAGACCGTCGTCGGTGCCGGCCCAGATGAGGTTGGCGTCGAGCGGGGAAGGCGCGAGCGAGTAAATGACGCCGCGATGTTTGCCCTGCGCCGGGTCGCCGGCAATCATGCTGCCGATGTTCGGCGGCACGCCGGGATCCTCACGCGTGAGATCGGGGCTGATGATTTGCCAGCTGTGGCCAGCGTCGGTGGTCTTGAAAAGGACGTTCGAGCCGAGATAGAGGGTGTGCGGCGCGGCAGGCGAAAACATCAGCGGGGCAGTGCGATTGAAGCGAAATTTTCCGGTGCGTAGGATCACGGGCGAGACGTCCTGAGTCTGGCCGGTGATGGTGTCAAAGCGCGTGGCCTTTCCGCCGTAAATCAGATTGGGATGCAGCGGGTCCGGCGCCACGTATCCATATTCTTCGGTTCCCACCGTATGCCACTCGCGAAAAGTGATTTCGCCCCAATCGCTGCGGCTGGCTGTGCCGGCCGAGCCGCTTTCTTGCTGGCCGCCATACACCCAGTAGGGAAATTGGTTGTCGGTGATGACGTGATAGAACTGCGCGGTCGGCTGGTTGTACCAGGAGCTCCAGGTGTCGCCGCCGTTGACGGTGATGGTGGCGCCCTGGTCGGAAGCCAGCAGAATAATTCGCGGATTTTCCGGATTGATCCAGACGGTGTGGTAATCGTCGCCGCCGGGCGCTCCCTTGATGGCGGTGAAATTCACGCCGGCATCGGTGGAGCGATATGTGGAGGTATTACAGATATAAATGACGTCAGGATTTGCAGGTGAGACGCGCACCCAGGCGAAATCGAAGCCGCGTCCCCAGATGCGTTCTTCGTGATTGATGCGCTGCCAACTTTCTCCGGCGTCGTCGGAACGATACAGGCCGCCAACTTCGGGCGCGGCATCCACCAGCGCGTACATGCGATTCGGGCTGCTGGGCGAAATGCCGAATCCGATGCGGCCGAGGCCTTGCGCGTTTGTGGGGAGACCCTTGGTAAGCGGACGCCAAGTCTCGCCGCCATCTGTGGATTTGAAAAGGCCGCCGGTGTGGCCCTCGAGGGGGCCGCTGGTGGTCCAAGGCGGGCGGCGCGAAGACCACATGTCCGCGTAAAGAGTTTGCGGGTTCTTAGGATCGAAGGCGAGGTCCGTGGCGCCGGTGTCTTCGTCTTTGTACAGAATTTTCTGCCAGGTTTCTCCGCCATCGGTGGAACGAAAAACGCCGCGTTCTGCGTTGGGACCGTAGGGATGCCCGAGCACGGCGACGAACACGCGGTTGGGATCTTGCGGGTCAACGAGAATGTTCGTGATCTGCTGGCCGTCGCGCAGGCCTAAATGTTTCCAGGTGTTTCCGCCGTCGCTGGACTTGTAAATTCCATCGCCGGTGGAAAGGTCGGGGCGGCGCAGGCCTTCGCCGCTGCCTACATAAATAATGTTCGGATTGGATGGCGCCACTGCCAGCGCGCCGATTGAGCCGGTGGGCTGCCCGTCGAAGATGGGAACCCATGTGCGGCCGGAATCGGTGGTCTTCCACACTCCGCCATTATTTACGCCGATGTAAAAAAGGTTCGGATTGCCGGGTACACCGGTTGCGGCTACGGTGCGGCCGCCGCGGAACGGGCCGATGCAGCGCCATTGCAGCTCCGCGTAGAGGCTGGGAGGGAATTGCGGGTCGCTTGGCGAGGTGGCGCTCGAGACATTCGTCGCGCTCGACTGGGCTGCGGCGGAAGAGATCAAACCGTGGGCAAACAGAAGCGCCACGATTGCTGCCAAAAAAGCGATTGCCGAAAACAGTGCGCCAACGTGCCGCCGAAATTCCATGACCCGCCCCCTATCCCAGCGAAAACTATACTACCGGAGCGGCATTTCCTTGCAGCGGAAGAAGCAGCATCTGCGGCTGCGCGGAATTGTTTGTTTTTTCTTCGCGTTGGCGGCGGGGAGCACTGCAGCGTAAACGCTTTTCTGCACGCAATTTCCGGGACGCGACGTCCACTACGCATCCACTACGGCGTTATTCCTACGCGCCATGGCGCGGCATGTTCGTTGACCGCATCGCGCGCAGCGCCTACGTTGAGTTCGTACCTCTCGGAGGAATCTGTGCGATCGACTGCGCGTTTGTGCCTTGTGGTGTTGCTGGTGACGAGCTTGCTCGACCTGCCAGCATTTGCGGCGAATGAAAAACCGCTGGGTCTGGTGATTCAGGCGCAACAAGCGCACTTGGACAACGCTTCGCTCACCGTGGGCACGAGTGTATTTTCAGGCGACTCGCTGGCGACGGAGGCC
Source organism: uncultured Acidobacteriota bacterium (assembly GCA_963742475.1). GTDB lineage: Bacteria > Acidobacteriota > Terriglobia > Acidiferrales > UBA7541 > Palsa-295. The sequence continues at coordinate 284,617 of CAVULY010000003.1, forward strand.
GGCGGCGGACTGCGCTTGAAACTCGGCGCGAGCCAACTGTATCTGCTGGCGGATAGCGCGGCGACGCTGGCGCAAAATGCCACGGTGGTGCACGCGGTGGTGGCGCGTGGGACGGTTGGTTTTTCGTCGAATGGCACAGACAACGTCGAACTGGAAATCCCGCAAGGAATTTTGCGCGCGGCGGATGGGCAGCCCGCGTACGGGCAAGTGACGATTTTGAGCCCGCTGGAAGTGGTGATTTCGGCGTACCGCGGCGCGCTGGTCCTGGATAATGAAGGTGAACTGCATACGATCCCCGCGGGGAAGAATTATCGCGTGACGATGGAATTGGAGCCGTCCGCTCAGCAGGCACCGGCGGCCAGTACCGGCGGGAATAATCCGGTCGTGCAGCCACGGAACAGACACTGGCGTCGCCGATTGGCCTTTTATCTGATTCTTACAGGCGTGACGGCATTCGCCAGCTATCAGATTTGGCAGGAGCTCTCCGAAAGCCCGTCGAAACCCAGCTATTGAACTAGCAAATTTGCAGCGTTGCCGAGCCACGCACAGCGCTCAGGTTTTTTTTCGGCGTTTTGCGGGAGCTGCTTTGCTCTTGCCGGGGGATTTTTTCTTCTTTGCGGCCGTGCTGGTCAGCGCCGCTAGTAGTGCCGCGCCGTTCGGCGTCCCCAATCCCGTGCACGCGTCCCATCCCGGTCCTGCGGAATAGGTTCCGTTATTTCCTGACGTGATGTCGTGCAAGGTGGCTTCCACTTTAGCCGTGTACAACAGCGGATTCACGTACCCCACATTTTTTCCGAGCGACTGATTGATGCGCGCGAGCAGTCCGGCCCACAAGGGCGCGACCGCGCTGGTGCCGCCAATCACCGTTTGCTGCCCGTCCACGAGTACGTTGTAGCCGGATTCGGGATCGGCGTCTCCGGCCACATCGGGCACGCCGCGGCCTACGAAACCGTTTGGCGCTTTTGGAACGCCGACGGTTTGCTGATAGCTGGGGAGCGCGAAAAATTCGCTGACGCCGCCACCGGTGGCGCCCTCTCCGTTGGATAATTCGTTCCAGGCTTGTTCGCTGGAAATTGTGGTGCCGGAAAGCGCGAGTCGCGTGCCGCCGCATGCGAGGACGTACGGACTGGACGCCGGGAAATCAACCGTGGGCGTGCCGCTGGACGCGCCGTCGGTGGAACCGTCATCGCCGGACGCCGCGAGAATCGTCACGCCGATGGTGGACGCGTCTTCACACGCGGAACTGAATGCGTTGAGCGCCTGCTGGGTCCAGGAACTTTCCGGGCCGCCCCAGCTGATGGAAACGACCGCGGGTTGCAGCTTGGTGTCGTGGACGGCGGTGGTGAGCGCGTCGAGAAAACCTTGGTCCGTATTCGGCGCGAAATACATGGCGATGCGCGCGGAGGGAGCGACGGCTCCGGCGACTTCGATATCGAGTTCCACTTCGCCGTCGGGGCCGCTGGGATCGCCGGTGGGCGAATTGGTGGCGCCATCCACCGAGACGGCGGTGACTGTGGGTGCGGCGATGCCGAGATTTTTGAAATAAGTGGCGAGATCGGTGGTGCGGTAGCCGCCGGATAATTCCAGGATGCCGATAGTTTGCCCGCTGCCATTGGTGCCGGCGGGGAAATCGTAAGCTTGCGCGACTTGCGTGGCGGTGTAGGAAGCGCTGGAAGCTTGGGCTTGCGCCGAATTTTGCGCTTGTTGCTTGCGGATACGGAAATGCGGCTTCGCTTGCGGGCGATTGTCGAGGCCAAATACACCTTCGATGATGCCGCTGAGCGTGGCGGGGATTTGGATTGTGCCGGTGCGCATACGGCAGTCGCCGCCGGGATGATCGTAACTGTTCAGCTCGACGCCGAACGCGCGGCTGAACGCGCCGACGGAGCCGCTAAGAAGCACGGAGCGGCGGGCGCGGCTGGCTTCGACAACTTTCAGGCCATTTTGCGTTGCGAAGGCGCGAATTTTTTTGATGTCGGCAGGGCGCGCGCCATGGCGGGAGGCAAATTGCGCGCGAGTCATGTGGCGGCGTTGCGTCGGCGGGAGCTTGCCGATTTTGTTCGCAGCGGGAAATTGCTTGGGTGAGGATCCTCGCCGTAGAAAAACGGTTACCTGAATTCGTTCGCCTGGGTCAGCTGCTCCAATTTTGCGTGACCCGGGCAACAGAGTTCGTTCGCTGCCGAGTAGGTTCACGCGTTTTTCAATCTTTGCCATTATTTCCTCCTGAGAGCTGCGCCACAGAGGATGGGCTGGAGGTCTTGTGGCTTGGCACGTGGTGCGCCGAAGAAAAACGAAGTTGCCTCTCCGGTTCTGAGAGACGAGAAGGCCATAAGAAGTATAAACTTGTGGGCGATTGTATTGCCACTGCGTGAGCTGACTTCTGCTGCGCCTGCCCGAAGTGGTTCTCGTTTAATTCGCCAGGATTTCTTTTTCAATGATTAAGCGCCTGTTTTCACATTATATCGCCGAGGAAGCGCGCCCCATGCTGCGCCTGGCGCTGCCGCTGGTACTGGCGGAGCTGGGGTGGATGACCATGGCCATCGTGGACACCATGATGGTGGGGCGGCAGGCGAATAGCGCGGTGGCGATCGGCGCCGTGAGCCTGGGCAGCATTTTGTTCAACTCCGCGGCGATTTTCGGCACGGGATTGATGCTCGGCCTGGACACGCTGGTTTCGCATTCTTTCGGCGCGGGCGATGTGGAGGATTGCCACCGCTCGCTGGTGAATGGTGTTTACCTTAGTCTGGCGATCAGCCCCATTCTGATGGGAGCGGTCTGGCTGTTCGAGCCGGTGCTGCGCTCGCTCGATATACAGCCGGCGGTTTTGAATCAGGCGCTGCCATATTTGCGGACGCTCAACTGGGGCACGCTGCCGCTGCTGCTCTATTTTGTTTTTCGGCGCTATCTGCAGGGAATGAATCTGGCGCAAGCCGGTGATGTTCGCGCTGATCTCCGCCAATTTTGTCAATGTGGTCGGCAATTGGGCGCTGGTTTACGGGCATCTGGGTTTTCGCGCGATGGGCACGGTGGGCTCGGGCTGGTCCACATGCGTCGCGCGAGTTTACATGACGTGCGTTCTGCTGGTGTACGCGGTGTACTACGATCACCGCAATCAGACTGGATTGCGCAACGCCGCGCGGCTGCCGAATTTTCCGCGCGTTTGGCGGCTGGTGTATCTGGGGCTTCCGGCCGCGACGCAATTCGGGCTGGAGGTGGGCGTTTTCGCGGCGGCCACGATGCTGATCGGCAGACTGGGCGCGGCGGCGCTGGCCAGTCATCAGGTGGCGCTGAATACCGTGAGCCTGACGTACATGGTACCGCTGGGAATCAGCGCGGCCGCGGCGGTTCGCGTGGGGCAAGCGCTGGGGCGCAACGACGCGCACGCGGCCAGCCGCGCGGGATGGACCGCGATGCTGCTGGGAACCGCTTTCATGGGCTGCATGGCCATCGCGTTCCTGGTGGTGCCGCGGCAGATTGTGCGCGTGTACACGCCGGATGAGGCTTTGATTCCGATCGCCAGCAAGTTGCTTTTTGTCGCGGCTTTTTTTCAGCTGTTCGACGGCATGCAGACGGTGGCGACCGGCGCGTTGCGCGGCGCGGGCGACACGCGCACGCCCATGCTTTGCCATTTGTGCTTCTACTGGCTGGTGGGTTTGCCGCTGGGGGCGCTGCTCTGTTTTCATTTCGGCTGGGGCGCGCCGGGAATGTGGGCGGGGTTGAGCGTCGCGCTGATTTTGATTGGGAGCGCGCTGCTGTATTTCTGGCGGCGCAAGGAAAAATCTTTCGCCACGCTGGCACTGCAGCGCGCAAGCACGCCAGACGCGATGGGCTGAGTATTTGCGACTGATGCGTCGAGGTTAAGCGAACGACTGCCCGCTCTGTGGCAAAAGGCGCGGGACAGAGCGGCCGCTGCAAAGGCAACAGATTCTCGCTCCTGCGGACCGTACCGGCTGCGCTACAATCACCGTCAGCGAATCGAATCGTTGCACTGAGACCGATGCCCAGCCGAACATCCGAGCCTGCGTCGAACATTTTCATGGAGCGCGCGCTCGCGCTGTCGCTGGACAACGTGCGCTCGGGACGGGGCGGTCCATTCGCGGCGGTGGTGGTGAAAGATGGCAAGATCATCGCGGAAGCAGTTAATTGCGTGACCACCACGAACGATCCCACCGCGCATGCCGAAATGATGGCGATTCGGCAAGCGTGCCAGAAACTGCAAAGCTTCGAATTGCCGGACTGCGAAATTTACAGCAGCTGCGAGCCGTGCCCGATGTGCCTGGGGGCGATCTACTGGGCGCGGCCGGCGCGCGTTTATTTTGCGAATTCGGCGGCGGACGCGGCGCAGGCGGGATTCGACGACGCGTTCATTTATGAGGAAATCGCCGTGCCGCATGCGGGACGGAAAATTCCAATGATTCAATTGATGCACGCCGAAGCGCTTGCGGCGTTCCGCGCGTGGCGGGAGAAGTCCGACAAAATCCGTTATTGAGGCCGGCTGATTTGGAAACGCGTGTGATTGGAAAATCGGTGCCGCGCAAGGAAGGGCGCGAAAAAGTCACCGGCCGCGCGCGCTACGTGGACGATCTGGTGTTTCCCGGCATGCTGCACGGAGTGACGGTGCGCAGCCCGGCGGCGCGCGGACGGATTCGCGCGATTCATTTCGAAGGCGCGATTCCCTGGCACGAATTCATCGTAGTTACCGCGAAGGATATTCCCGGAAAAAATTGCATCGCTTTGTTGATTGAGGACCAGCCCTGCCTGGCCGCGGAATTTGTGAATCATCCCGAAGAAGCGGTCGTGCTGCTTGCTCACCACGATCAGTATTTGCTGGAGGAAGCGCGCCGCGCCGTGCGCATTGAAATCGAGCCGCTGCCCGCCATTTTTTCCATCGAGGATTCGCTGGCTCGCAAGGAAATCATTTGGGGGCAGGACAATATTTTCAAATCGTTCCTGGTGGAGAAGGGCGACGTGGATAGCGCCTGGGCCGGCGCCGAATTTGTGGTCGAGGGCGAGTACGAAACCGGCGCGCAGGAGCAGCTGTACATCGAGCCGCAGGGGATGATCGCGCAGGTGAGCGAGGCGGAAGGCGTGACGGTGTGGGGATCGCTGCAGTGCCCGTATTACGTGCACAAGGCGCTGATGATTTTGTTCGGTCTGCCGCGCGAGCACATACGCGTGGTGCAGACGGAGACGGGCGGAGGATTCGGCGGCAAGGAAGAATATCCGTCCATGATCGCGGCGCATGCGGCGCTGCTGGCGCGGAAAGCGGGCCGGCCGGTGAAAATTATTTACGACCGCGCCGAAGATATGGTGGCCACCACGAAGCGCCATCCCTCGCGCACGCGGCATCGCACGGCAGTAGACGGCGACGGAAAACTCCTGGCGATGGAGATTGATTTCACGTTGGACGGCGGCGCGTACGAAACGCTTTCGCCGGTGGTGCTTTCGCGCGGGACGATTCACGCGGCGGGACCGTACGCCTGCCCGAACGTGCGCATACGCAGCCGGGCCGTCGCGACCAATGCGCCGCCGCACGGAGCGTTTCGCGGATTCGGCGCGCCGCAGAGCGTTTTCGCGCTGGAGCGCCACCTGGATCGCGTGGCGCAAGCTGTGGGCATCACGCCGGACGAATTGCGGCGACGGAATTTCATTCGCGAGGGCCAGACGCTGGCGGTCGGCCAGGTAGTAAAAGAAAAAGTGGATATGAATGGGTTGATGGACCGCGCATTCGAACTGAGCGACTATCACGCCAAGCGGAAACATTTGCCGCGGCGAATTCTGCATCGCGAGGCGCGATCAAGAAGGGGATTGGCTTCGCGTCGTTTTTGCACGGCGCGGGATTTACCGGTTCGGGCGAGGAATATCTGGCATCGGAAGTGGCGATGGAGGCGATGGCTGACGGCACCGTGCACATTCTGGCAGGCAGCACGGAGATGGGGCAGGGCACGAATACGATTTTTGCGCAGATTGCGGCGGAAGCGCTGCGGCTGGATTGCGAGCAGATCAAAATTATTCAGCCGGATACTGCTTACGTGCCGAATAGCGGGCCTACGGTGGCTTCGCGCACGGCGATGATTGTGGGCAAGCTGGTGGAAACGGCGGCGCTCGGTTTGCTGAAGACATTGCACGACAGCGAATTGCTGCAGCGACGGATATAGCGCGGCGGATTTTTCGCGCGCCTGCGGCGCGTACATCGCGAAGATCGGCGCGCTGAAATCTTTCGTGAAGTACGAACACCCGCGCGACATGCACTGGGACGATCAGAAATATTCGCGGCGACGCTTATGGCGCGTATGCCTGGGCGGTTTACGTCGCCGAAGTTTCCGTGGACATGCGCACTGCGGAGGTGCGTGTGAACGATTTCGTCGCGGTGCAGGAAGTGGGCAAGGTGATTAATCCGGTGCTGGCGGCAGGGCAGATCGAAGGCGGCGTGGCGCAGGGGATCGGATTCGCGCTGTACGAAAATGTGGTGTGGCAGGAAGGGCGCATGGTCAACGCGCAGATGACGAACTACGTGATGCCGACGTCCGTGGATCTTCCGGCGATTCGCGTGTACTTCGAGGAAATCCCGTATGGACGCGGGCCGGCCGGCGCGAAAGGAATTGGAGAGCTGCCGCTGGACGGCACTGCGCCGGCAATTGCAAACGCGATTGCGCACGCTACCGGAGTGGATGTGCGGCAAATTCCGATTACGGCGGAGACGCTGCTGGAAATGCTGGAGGCCGTGCATGCCTGAGCGCGCGCGGAAAATTCGCGTGTCGTGTGTGGTGAATGGCGCAGCGGCGACGTTCGAAGCTTATCCGATGGCGCGGCTGCTGGATGTGCTGCGCGAGGAATTGAAGCTCACCGGCACCAAGGAAGGTTGCGGCGAAGGTGAATGCGGCGCGTGTTCCATCGAAATGGACGGCCAGCTGCGTGAATAGCTGCCTGGTGCCCGCGTTGCAGGCGCAGGGCGCGAAAATTCGCACGATTGAGGGCGTGGCGGTGCACGGATCGCTGCATGCGGTGCAACAGGCGTTCATCACGCACGGCGGCGCGCAGTGCGGAATTTGCACGCCGGGAATGATTCTGGCGGCGGTGAATTTACTCGAGCGCCATCCGCAGCCGGATGCGGCGCAGATCCGCGACGGGCTTTCCGGCAATCTGTGCCGCTGCACGGGGTACATGAAGATTTTCGAATCTGTGTTGGCGGCGGTGCGGCGGGCGGAGCCTGGGGCGTGAGGGCTTTCCTGCCGGCCTACGAAATGGAAACGCCGCGAGATCTTGCGGCAATGCTGGAGCGCATGGCGGCGTGAGCCGGGCGTGTGGAAGCCTTTCGCCGGCGGAACGGACTTGATGGTTCTGCTGGAAGCGGGAAAATTGCCGCACAAGAAATTCCTGAATATTTGGAATCTCGGCGAACTGCGCGGAATTGCGGCGACTGCGGAACACGTGACGTTGGGGGCTTTGACCACTTACGCCGAAGTGCAGCGCCACGAAATTCTGGCGCGCGAATTTCCGCTGCTGTGCCGCGCGGCCGCGGAAACCGGGAGTGTGGCCACGCAAAATCGCGGGACGCTGGGCGGCAACATCGCGAATGCCTCGCCTGCCGCGGATTCGCCGCCGGCGCTGCTGGTTTACGACGCGGAAATTGAAATTGTTTCAGCGGGTGGGGCGCGCTGGGTGCCTTACGCGTCGTTTCATACCGGCTACAAGGAAATGAATCTGCGTGCGGGAGAACTGATTCGCCGGATTCGTGTGCCGCGGTCCCGCGCCGGGTGGAAGCAATACTTCCGCAAAGTGGGGACGCGCCGGGCGCAGGCGATTTCCAAGATTTGCTTTGCCGCAGCGGCGCGCGATGGAGGCGGGACGGATCGCGGATGTGCGGATTGCGCTGGGGAGCGTGGCGCCTACCGTGCTGCGCGCGGTGCGTGCGGAGGAATTACTGCGCGGAGAAGCGCCGGGTCGCGCGATTCTGCAGGCCGCGCAGGATGCGCTCGGTGCAGAGATCGCGCCGATTGATGACATGCGCTCGACGGCTCGTTATCGCCGCAAGGTAGCGCGGAATTTACTGGCTGAATTTCTGGAAGTTCTGGCAAGCTGAGCGCAGATGGAAAATTCATCGGAAACTCCGCGGAATTCCCCAGCAGCGGACTTGATCGTTCGCGGAAAGCGGGTGATCACGCCGGAAGGCGAGCGCGCGGCGGCGATTCACATTCGCGCGGCGTGATTGCGGCTGTGGCTGCTTATAGCGAAATTCCTGCCGGCGCCACGGTGCACGAGGCGGGCGACTTTGTGGTGATGCCCGGCGTGGTGGATACGCACGTGCACATCAATGAGCCGGGGCGCGCGGACTGGGAAGGATTTTCCACGGCGACTCGCGCGGCGGCGGCCGGTGGCGTGACCACGTTGATCGAAATGCCGCTGAACAGCATTCCAGCGACGACTTCTGCGGCGGCGTTTCGCGAAAAAGTGGCAGCGGCGGCGGGAAAACTTTGGGTGGATGCGGGATTCTGGGGCGGCGTGGTGCCTGGAAATTCCGAGGAGCTGCAGCCGCTGTGGGACGCGGGCGTTTTCGGCTTTAAATGTTTTCTGGTGCCCAGCGGCGTAAATGAATTCGCGCACGTGACGGAAACGCATCTGCGCGCGGCGTTGCCGAAGCTCGCGGAGCTTGGCGCGCCGCTGCTGGCACATGCTGAATTGCCGGAGCCGATCGAAAAGGCGGTGGCGAGCTTGCCGAAGACCGCGTCGCCGCGAAAGTATGCTACGTGGCTGGCGGCGCGGCCGCGCGAAGCGGAGAACGAAGCGATCGCGCTGCTGCTGCGGCTCGGCCACGAATTTGGCGCGCGGATTCATATCGTGCACGTCTCGTCAGCGGATGCGCTGGCGGCGCTGCACAGCGCCAAACAAGCCGGCGCTGCCGTGACCGCCGAGACTTGCGCGCACTATTTGACTTTTGTCGCGGAGGAAATCCCGGACGGCGCGACGGAATTCAAATGCGCGCCGCCGATTCGTGAGCGCGAAAATCGCGAAAGATTGTGGCAGGCGCTGGGCGACGGCACGCTGGACTTCGTTGCCACGGATCATTCGCCGTGTCCTCCGGCGATGAAACTTCCGGAGGACGGGCGATTTTCTGCGCGCGTGGGGCGGCATCGCTTCCTTGCAACTGAGCCTGCCCGCCGTCTGGACGGAAGCACGTGCGCGCGGCTATGCTGTGACGCATCTCGCGAAGTGGTTGTGCGACGGGCCTGCGCGGCTCGCCGGACTTGCAGGAAGGAAGGGATCCATCGCCGTGAGTTGTGACGCCGATTTGGTGATCTGGGACCCGGACGCGAAGTTTCGCGTGGAGCCGGCGCACTTGCATCACCGGCACAAGGTGACGCCGTACGCGGACCGCGAGCTTTCCGGGCGGGTGGAAACGACTTTTTTGCGCGGGCGGAAGATTTTCGAGCGCGGAGAATTTTCCGCCAGCCCCGTGGGCCATGTGCTGCATCGAGGCGCGGAATGAATGAGTTCACACAATTCGTGGATCTGGCAGTCCGAGCGCCTGGGCGGCCGCGTGGTGGAAGCCAACGACGAATTTTTTGCGCCCAAGGAAAACCTGCTGAAGCATGCCAAACCGATTTTCGTCGAAGGGAAATACACCGACAAGGGCAAGTGGATGGACGGCTGGGAAACGCGGCGGCGGCGCACGCCGGGCTGCGATTGGTGCATCATCCGGCTGGGGCTGCCGGGAATTTTGCGCGGCGCGGTGGTGGACACCAGCTTCTTCACTGGGAATTATCCCGCGCGGTTTTCTCTGGAAGGATGCGATCTGGGTAATTCCGCGCCTTACAAGGACGAAAAGAAAAAGCTGCAGGCTTCTGCAACAAGTTGGGAAGAGCTCTTGCCGGAAACCGCGCTGAAAGGAGATTCGCAGAATTCAGCCGCGGTGACGCATTCCGGGCGTTTCACGCACGTGCGCTTCAAGATTTATCCCGATGGCGGTGTGGCACGCCTGCGGTTGTACGGTGAGGTGGTTCCGAGCGCGCGCGGACTCGCGAAGCGCGAGCTGGATTTGGCTGCCGTGGAAAATGGCGGGCGCGTGATTGGCACCAGCGATCAATTCTACAGCGAGCCGCTGAATATGCTGATGCCCGGACGCAGCAAAATAATGAGCGACGGCTGGGAAACGCGCCGCAGACGCGGTCCGGGCTATGATTGGGCGATCGTGAAGCTGGGAATGGCCGGAACAATTCATCGCATCGAAGTGGACACGGCGCACTTCAAGGGAAATTTTCCGGATAGCTGTTCGGTGGAGATCTGTCATGCGGAGGGCGCCGACGCGGAAATTTCACGCCTCAGCGCGGCGAACTGGCGGCAGTTGTTGCCGCGCGTTCCGCTGAAGGCCGACCGCAGTCATGTGTTCCGCCGTCAACTGCACGATGGGGGCGCGGCGACGCATGTGCGGCTGAATATTTTCCCTGATGGCGGCGTCAGCCGTTTTCGTGTTTTCGGGCGCGCGGCGCAGGCTGCCGACCGGCTCACTGGAATCGCCAGGCTCAATCAGTTGTCGCGCAAGCAAGCTGGGGCCGCGCTGTATGATTGCTGCGGCTCGAAGAAATGGGTGGAGCAAGTGCTCGCGCACAGGCCATACGCCGATGCAGCGGCCTTGCTGGACCACGCGGAAGAGGCGTTCGCATCGCTCGGGCGCAAAGATTGGCTGGCGATCTTTCGCAGTCATCCGGCGATTGGCGCGAAGAAAGCCAAAGCGAAGCAAACGGCGACGGCGCGCGAGTGGTCCGCTGGTGAACAATCGCTGGCGCAGAAAGCGCCGCAGGAAATTCTGGCGGTGCTCGCGGCGGCAAACGAGGCTTACGAAGCGACGTTCGGCCACGTTTTTTTGATTTGCGCCACCGGAAAATCCAGCGAGCAAATCCTGAAAAGCCTGCAGGAGCGACTGGGGCACGACGCCGAAACCGAAATGCGCATTGCCGGCGAAGAGCAACGCAAAATCACGCGGCTGCGCCTGGAGAAAATGCTGGGATCATGAGCCAGATCACCACGCACGTGCTGGACACTTCGCTGGGACGCCCCGCTGCGGGCGTGCCAGTCACGCTGGAAATTCAAAAGACCGGCGGCTGGCAGGAAATCAGCCGCGGCGCGACGGACGCGGACGGGCGGCTGCGTCATCTGCTGGAGCCGGGAACGCTGGTGGCAGGGATTTATCGCTTGACGTTCGAGACGCACGCGTATTTTCACTCGCGCAAGGTTCGCGGCCTGTACCCGCAGATTTCGATCGTGTTTCAAGTTGAAGATCCCAAGGAGCATTACCACATCCCGCTGCTGCTGAGCCCCTACGGATATTCCACCTATCGCGGGAGCTGACGAATGGCCATCAAGCTGGGCGAAAACAATTACGGCAAATCGCGCGTGCGACTGCTGCGCGTGGTGCGCCAGGACGGCCGGCACGATATACGCGAGCTGATGCTGGGGATTTCGTTCGAAGGCGATTTCGAGGCCGCGCACACGAAGGGCGACAATCGCAAAATATCTGCCCACGGACACGATGAAAAACACGGTGTACGTGCTGGCGCGGCAGTATCCCGTGGATTCGATCGAAGATTTTTGCACGCATCTGGTGGAACATTTTTTGACTTACAACCCGCAGGTAACGCGGGTGCGCATCGAGGTGGAGGAAAATATCTGGGGCCGGATTGCGCTGGGCGGCAAACCGCACGCATCCGCATTTCTGCGCGGCGGGCAGGACCGGCGCACGGCGGAGCTCGATGCCACGCGCGACGCAACCACCATCCGCGCGGGGATTGCGGGGTTGGTGGTGCTGAAGACCTCGAAATCGGCGTTCGATAATTTTCTGCGCGATCCGTACACCACGCTGAAGGAAGACCGCAACCGGATTCTTTCCACGTCCATCCATGCCGATTGGCTGTACGAAGGCAGCGACATCGAATTCGGGCCGCTGTGGCACGGCATCCGGCAGACGCTGCTGGAAACTTTTGCCGAGCACGATAGCAAGTCGTTGCAGCACACGCTGTATGCGATGGGCGAGGCGGTGCTGAATAATTTCGATCGGGTGCGCGAGATTCATCTTTCGCTGCCGAATAAGCACTTCAACCTGGTGGATCTTTCCCCGTTTGGGATGGACAATCCGGCGGAAGTTTTTCTGCCCACCGATGAGCCGCACGGATTGATTGAGGCGACTTTGCAGCGGGAATAGGGTCGGCGTGCTTAGGGAAGTTAAAAGATTTAACAGACAGGGCACAGAGGAACTGCGGAGAAAAATCTGAGAAAGAAAGTGGCGTTTACCGCAGAGGCGCAGAGGACGCAGAGAAAGGCCGTGCCTCGCGGAGGCGCTTGCAGCGTTACCCGGTTTCGAATCATCTAAGTAATCGGGGGTTGTTGGAAATTCGGGGACGGGTTACATTGGATTAGTTGCGGAGCTCGCCAGAAACTCCGATTGCGCGGTTTTGTATGCGGCTCGCAGTGTGTTTTAAAAAATGCTCGAAAATCTGAACTTGCCGTATCGCTTGAGAGCGTAAATACGCATTTATGTACGAGAAAATTCTAATTGTTGATGACGAGTCCGGAGCGCGCGCCGCGCTGGAATTCCTGCTGCGCCGCGAAGGATTTGAAGTGCGCGATGCTGCCGATGGCGCTTCCGCCATTCAGGAATGCGCGTCGTTTCGCCCCGATTTAATTCTGCTCGACATCTTGATGCCGGGGATGGACGGGTTCGAGGTTTGCCGTCACATTAAAGCCACTCCCGAAACGCGACTCACACCGGTGGTGCTGATCACCGGGCTTTCCGACACCGAAGACAGAATCATGGGCATCAACGCGGGCGCGGACGATTTTTTGAGCAAGCCGATTGACCTGAACGAGCTGCTGGCGCGCACGCGCTCGTTGCTGCGTTTGAAGCAATACACCGACGAACTGGAAAACGCCGAAGCCGTTCTCTTCAGCCTGGCGCACAGTATTGAGGCGCGCGATCCTTATACCCACGGACATTGCGAACGGCTGGCGGAAATGTCGGCGCGCATGGGCGAGCGGCTGGGATTGGCTGAGGAACAAATCAAGGCGCTGCGTCGTGCGGGAGTGGTGCACGATATCGGCAAAGTGGCCGTTCCGGATTCGATTTTGCTGAAGCCCGGCCCGTTGACCCTGGAAGAAACCAAGGTGATGCAGAAACATCCGGTGGTGGGCGAACGCATCTGCGCTCCGCTGAAAACCTTCCGCCTGGTCCTGCCGATTATTCGCCACCATCACGAAAAGCACGATGGTACGGGTTATCCGGATGGCCTGCAGGGCGAGGAGATTCCGATCACCGCGCGGATTTTGCAACTTTCAGATGTGTACGACGCGCTGACTACCGATCGGCCGTACAAGGTGGCTTTCAGTCCCGAAGTTGCGCTGGACTTGATGGAAGAGGAATCCGAACGCGGCTGGTGGGACCGCGAACTGATGGACGCCTTCCGCGAGATGATTCGCCTGCACCAAAAGGATTTGGCGCCGGACGTCTTCCGCAAAGCTGTGAACTAAGCGCGGGGCGCGATCCCGCGTCACGCGACCGTTCGTCGCGATCGGGGCATCACTTCCTGGGCGCTTCGCCTGCCACGCGTTCCTCGCCTGCGTAAATCACGAATCGCCGGCCACGCAAAAAACCGATCAGCGTCAAATGCAATTCGCGCGCCAGCTGCACGGCCAGGCTTGAGGGCGCGGAAACCGACGCCAATACCGGCACTCCCGCCACGATCGCCTTCTGTACGATCTCAAATCCGCCGCGCCCGCTGACCAGCAGCACGGAATCGGAAAGCGGCACGCGCCCTTCCAGCAGCGCCCAACCGATCACTTTATCCACGGCATTGTGCCGGCCGATATCCTCGCGCAGCACCAGCAATTTTCCGCGCGCGTCGAACAGCGCAGCGGCATGTAGGCCGCCGGTGCGCTGGAACACATCCTGCGCCGAACGCAGCGCGTCCGGCAGCCGCACGAGCGTCTCCGCATCCAGGCGAAAATCCGGATTCGGCGCGGCGAGCAATCGTGAACGGATGGAGTCAATCGAGGCTTTGCCGCAAATGCCGCAACTGGAAGCTGCGAAGAAATGCCGGCGCATTTTTACAAAGTCCGGCGCGGACTCCGGCGCGAGTTCCGCTTCGATCACGTTCCCGCGATTCGCTCCATCCTGCGGCTCGACGCTTTCCAGATTGACGAGCTGTTCACGCCGCTGAACCAATCCCTCAGTGAAAAGGAAACCGGCGGCAAGTTCGCGATCGTGCCCGGGCGTGCGCATGGTGACGCTAAGCGGCTCGCTTCCCACGCGGATTTCCAGGGGTTCTTCGGCGGCGAGGTAGTCATCCTTGCGGCGCAGCTTCCCGTCGTCCCATTCGGAAACCTGCGTCAGGTCCACGCTGCGGACTCTTCGAGGCACGCTAGTCCCTCCCAGCGCACCATTATGCGCGACTGGGCGGCGAAGCTGAAAGTTTATGGTTTACAGTCGCCAAAAGCCCCGCCCGTCCGAGAGTCGAACGGAGCGGGGCTTTTGACATTGTCGAAGGTAAGAAATTCAGTTCCGACGCTTGGAAGGATGCGTCATCCGAATCTACCTGTCGTCATCGGCGAATAGGTCGGACATCACCTTGGTCGTCGTATCGCATGCGTGGTTCAGACAGGGCAGCTCAAAACCAGCTTCGATGGACTTAAGCAGGGAAAAGTGAGTGTAAAAATTCTTGCTATGAACTCCGTGAACTCCGTAGTTGGTGTCCACGGTGAGCAGCACCCGGTTGTTGGTAGGCGCGACACTATAGTCATTTTCGTCCCATACGACGATGATCGCGGAGCGGCCCTCACTCCAAACACGCGACTTGTGAATCGCCGTGACCAGCGTCTGAACCGCGACATCGCCGCGATACATCAAGCCCGGGTTCAGGCCGACCAGTGTCCCGTTATCGTTCGGGTCAAATTCGCAAGCCGGACCGCCGTTGCTGCGGCCATGCTGATCGTTGCATTGATTCGGCGAGATCAAAGAAAACGTGGAAACGCGGCCGGAGGCGAGATCGGCGAACAGCCCGTTCCCGCCTTCGAAGTCAGCCATTCTCTTCAAGCTTAGATCCGGATCGAAGCCCTCTTGGACGTTCTGGAAATATGCGAAGGGGTTGTGCTTCACTGCATAGAGAGCAACGAGATTGCTCTGCGTCTGTCCCTCCCCGGGAAGCGCTGTGGTGAGATCGTCGAGGTTGGAGAAGAAACCGTCGGCATTGTTGACGCCCTCGGCTCCCGTGGGCGGCAGGCTTTCCTGATAGCTCTTCCAGGAAAGACCCGCGGCAACGAGCTGGTCGGCGATGGTCTTACCGACGGTATGGGGATTCGCCGCGTAGGAAACCTTTCCGTCCACGTCAATAGCGCCCGGGGGCCCGGATGTTTCGTTGGAGAAGTCAATCGCGGGGGTGGCCGCGTCGGTGCCGGTTCCATAAATCGGGCAGATGGCGGCCGCGGCGCCTTCCAAAGATACGCTGGCGCTCGCGAGGTTGGGTGTGCAAGTCGAATTGTTCCAGTCCGGAGAATTATCGTCGCGCACACCGAAATTGGAGCCGCCAACAATTTCGAGGTAATTAGTCAGGCTGGGATGACCGACGGCGAAGTAATTCGTCGCGGAGTTGACCGATTTCGCATACGAGTTCACAAACGGATCATTGGGATTACCGATCACCTGCACGTAAGCGTGATTTTCCATCATAATCACGAAGACATGGTCGAGGTGTGGAACCCCTTTGGGGACTGAACCTTCCTGCGCGGACGCTGCGCCCGCGACGGACGCGGCGAGCAGACACAAAACTGCAGCCTTCTTTATCATGTGAGTCACCTTTTTTATGGGAGAAGTGTCGCGCCGCACCATTCTCAACTTGCGCTAGCTCGACTACCCGGCAGGCTAGTGGAGGCGTGTTGCTGCGCGGTTAAAACTAAACTAAAACTTCGTGAACACCGGCACAGCGATCGATATGAATTTTCCGCAAACACTCGATTACGTTTTGATGAGCGCCCACATTCGTGGCTCAAGCCAACAATTCCCGGACTCCGCCCGGCACAACTTGGAAAGCAGCCTTCCGTAGGTGTAGGATTGGGGTTTCCATTTTGGCCGCTGAGAAAGCTGGTATTGATGATGGCGCATGCAGTCTCGTTACCCGCCGAACCTTCCACTAAGCGTATTGGTCTGGATGTATGGATGAACCGCGTGCTGGAATTGGCGGAAGAGGTACAGCACGGCTGGAAATCGCGCGAGGTGCATGATTTGCGCGTGGCTTTGCGGCGCTGCCGCACGCATGGCGGACGCGCTGAGCGAAGTGAATCCGGACCGCGGCTGGCGCGCGCTGAAGAAGGAAACCCGCGGGCTGTTTCGCGCCTTGGGTGCACTGCGCGACACACAGGTGGAGCAAGCCTGGCTGAAAAAACTCTCCGGGCCGGGAGACCCGGTTCGCAAGCCGCTGCTCAGGGTGCTCGGGCAGTCGCAGAAGGAGCAGCAGGCCAAGGCCCGGCGGTCTCTCGAAGAGTTTGATCGCAAGAGTTGGCGAAAGTCTTCGCAAAGGCTGCGCGGCAAGGCGCAGTTTTTTCCCCTGGAGAGCGTGGTATTTCAGCGGCTGGCGCTGACGCGCTTGAACGAAGCAGCTGAGCTCTACGAGCGTGCGCGGAAAGGCCGCAGCCGCATCGCCTGGCACCGCCTGCGGATTGGTCTGAAAGGATTCCGCTACACTCTCGAGAATTTCATGCCGCAGCGCTATCAACCTTGGTGCGAAGATCTGAAGCGCATTCAGGATCTGCTGGGCGAAGTACACGATCTGGACGTGTTGCGCGCTGAAATCCGCCGGCACCGCGCTAAATTGCAGGAGGCGAATGTGCTGCGCTGGTATCAGACGATCGAAGAGGCGCGCAAGGTGCGTCTGGATAAATTCCGGTCAATCGTTGTGGGCAAGCAATCCCTGTGGCTGGTATGGCGCGCGGGTTTTCAGGGCATTCATATCGTACAAAGTTCGGCGATTCGCGGACGCGCAGCGGCTTCAATCCGCCAGTTGACGCAGTATTTTCGGCGTCAGGATCCAGAGTACTTCCCATCTTCCATGCCCCGCGGTGTGTTCCAGGCAAGCGACCCCGGCTTTCTTTAGTGACGTGAAAACTCCGTGCGCTCCAGTCACGTGCGCGATCATCAGGTCCAGTTGTGGTGCGTGCCCAAAGCACATCACTTCCTTGGCGCGCAGACGAATCACTTCTTTTACGATGTCCGCGGGATTTCCGGCGGGCTTCAGGGCTTCATGCGCGCGAATTTTCTGCGGTGAAAATCCCAGCGTCTCCGCGAATATTTCGGCGGTTTGCGCGGCGCGCACGTAAGGGCTGGTGATCAGCACGTCCGGCTTCACGCCCAGTGCTTGCAGCCCCAGCGCCGCCGCGCGCGTCTTTTGTACGCCTTTCGCGGTGAGCGGACGCTCCGGCTCCGGCGGAGATTTTGGATCGTTGGGGTCCACGGCGATTCCGTGACGCACCAGATACAGAATCATAGTTTATGCCACCTTTTCCTTGCCTTGCGCGCGCCGGAATTCCGTCTTCAGGTGAAATTCCTTCTCGAAGAGGACCGACTTCCGCTCCAATCCGAGCAGGTCCAGGCGCGTGCCGTCCGCCGCGCGTATTACGAAGATCGCCCTGCGCCCGGAAATTTGGACGTCCACGCCGGAAATTCGTTGCGCGTGTTCGGATTCCAGCTTCTCGGCGATGCGCAGCAGGCTCGTCAGCAGCCGCGCCTGGCGCCGCCGCTCGCCATCCAGCGCGGCGTAGGAGGCGTGCTCCAGCTGCGGCTCCGACTTGGAATTATGATAGCGCACCAGCGCCGCAACCATGTCGCGCCGCCAGCCTCGCAGCTGCGGAATTTCGCCGTTGCGGATCAAGTATTCGCCGTGGCGATGATGCGCTTTTCGCGAGATGAAATGCCCCACGTCGTGCAGCAGCGCGCCCATCTCCAGCACCAGCCGCAAGTCCGCGCCCATTTCGTGGATGGGCCGCAACTGATCGAAAAGCGAAAGCGCCAGGCGCACCACCTGCTCGGCGTGCTGTGGGTTGTAATCCAGTCGCCGCGCGAACCAGCGCGCGCTGGCCAGCAGCTCAGAGGCTCGGCCTTTTTCTTCTTCCGACGTAGTGCGCACGGAATACTGCTCGGCTACCAGGTCCAGCAGGATTCCTTCGCGCACTCCCACGCCAGGCACCAACATGCTGCGCAGATCCAGCCATTTTGCCAGCGTGTTGAAAATAATTGCGGCGATGCCGATCACTTCGGCGCGGTCTTTGCGAATGCGGAACGCGCGCATCCGGCCGGGCACGTCCATCGCCAGCATGCGCCAGGTCTGATCGCGCAGCAGCCGCGTATTGATTGCCGGGATGCGCTCGATCATCGGGCCGGCCGCCATGCGCACCAGCGCTTCCGCGTTTCCCCCGCAGGCTACCGCAATCGAGCGGTCCAGCCGGGGAGGGGAAGGCATCGCGCTGCGCAGCAACGCCAGGATGTGGTGGCGCAGGCGGTTGGCGTTGTCTTCATCAATCGCGCCATCAATCGAGAATGTTTCCATCAGCCGGATGGTGCCCAGCGGAAGCCCGATGCGTTGTTCCAGCACGCCGCGCTGATAGAAATTCAGCTCCAGGCTGCCGCCGCCCAGATCGAAGATCACACGCGGTTGCACGCGGTCGCCCAGCGTCCATTGCACCGCCGAGCAAACCAGCCGCGCTTCTTCCTCGCTGCTGATTACTTCCAGTTCGATTCCGGCTTTGCGCTGTACGCGATCCATCAGCCGCCGGTAATTGCGCGCCTCGCGGGCCGCGGCCGTGGCCACGGCGCGGTAGGCACCCACGTTGTGTTGGTCCATGCGGTCGCGAAATTGGCGGAAGGCGCGCGCCGCGCGCGAAATCGTGTCGCCGCTGATTACCCGGCGCGTAAACGCGTTATGCCCCAGGCGCACCGCCGCGCGCTCGCAATCCAGAATTTCGATGTGCTTCGGAGAGGTGGCGCGGGCAATTACCAGACGAATGGCGTTCGAGCCGGCGTCAATGGCTGCCAATTGAACCGGGGCGGCCACTCGTTTACCGCCACAGGTGAGACAAGGCGTGCGAAGGCCGGTAGTGCGTGCTCCGTATCCCCAGATGTGCGGCAATGCGTTTGCGCAACAACCGGTTTAGATCGGAGACGCTGCTTTCGCCGTCCATTTCAATGAAGCTGTGCCGCTTCGATAGATATTCGAATTCGCGCTTGATCATGGATTGATAGCGGATGAACGACTGGAACAAATCGTTGGAGAGCGACATGTCGCGCCCGGATTCCCAGTAGCTGATGGTTTGCGACTTCTTGAACTCGCGGTCGAAGGCCACTTCAGGCCGCACGTTGAGCCAGAAGGTGAGGTCTGGACGCAGCGCGGTTTCGTAGATCCCGTGCAGATAATCGCGGCCGATGCCGCGCACGGCCGCGCGTGCGATCAGTGTGAAGATGTAGCGGTCTGCCAGCACGATCAATCCCGAACGCAGCGCCGGCAGAATACGCCGTTCCAGCTGGTCGAAGAAATCGGTGCTGTACATCAGCGCCAGGGTCATGCGCGTGACGGAATTTTCCGCCAGCAATCCATCAATGTCGTCGCCCACCAGATAGGACCGCCGCAGTCCCATCGTTTGCACCGCGAAGCCTTCGGATTCCAGCCATTCCGTCAGCAGCGAAATCTGCGTCGAGCGGCCCGAGCCGTCCGTCCCTTCGATCACCACCAGCGTGCCGCTCAATTCTTCCGGCTTCACGCCGGGAAGGGGTGAGCCGTAAAAGCGCGAAGGCAGCTCCGCGACGGCGCTCTTCCGTTTCTTGCTGGGGCGGCCATTCGCTCCGCGCGTTTTCACCGCGGTTTTGTCGGCTGATTTCATTTTTTCTTGGGTGCAAATTGTTGCAGGGAAATGCGCTCGCCGACGATCTCCCGCATGAGTTTTTGCAGCCTGTTCACCCGCACGGTTCCGTCCATCAGCACGAACTGGTCCGTTTCGATCATCTGGTCGTAATTATTCAGAATGCGCTCCTGGAAAATGCGAAAGCTTTCCGCGCGGTCCAGCGAAATGCCCAGGTCCATGCCCGCTTCGTAGTATTTCAGCTTGGGGCGTCCCGCCACGATGCGGTTCACGGCCACATCCAGCGGCGCGCGAAAATAAAAAGTGATATCCGGAGTGGGCGCAAAGCTGTAGAGGTTTCGCAGCCAGCGGGGCGAGCAGCCGCGCGCCGCGTCGCGCGCAAACGCGGTGTAGATGTAGCGGTCAGCCAGAACCAGGTAGCCGCCGTGCAGCAGCGGCATGATTTGGCGCTCGCAGCGGTCGGCGAAATCGGCAGCGTGCAAGAGTGAAAACGTGGTGGGCGTCAACAGGCGCCGCTGTTTGCCGCGCCGCGTGGCGGATTTTACCAGCGGCGATGAATTCCATTCCGTGAAGTGGATGCGATATCCGCCGATCTCCAACCAGCGCTTCAGCAGATAGAGCTGCGTGCTTTTTCCCGAGCCGTCAATTCCTTCCACCACCACCAACGCGCCGGGATATTGGCGCTTGGGCACGGACTCCTTAATCGGAAGCGATTCAGTGGTGGTAAGAGTCTCTGTCGTAAGTATCCCCATTTTGGCCAGGGCTGCCGCCAATCCGACATAATATCCCGGAACGCCGAACACCAATGTGAAAAAAGTGTTACAACCGCGGATGGCGTCGGGCGACCATTCCCTTCGCTGCCATTCGCTCAGCCGCAGAACGCGGTATGCTTGGCTTGTTCGCCGGCAGCTGATCGTTCTGCGTCGAAAAGGGGCATCCCATCCATGGCCACGAATTTCTCCAAGGAACTCCTCGTCAAGCCGGGGCAGAAGGTAAATCTACGACAGTACGATTCGGGAAATACGCTCGGCTTGGAAAAGGGCCGCGCGATGAAGGCGCACCTCGCGAAGACCCTCGAGAAGCTCGACAAGCTCCAGTACCTGCTCTACGCGGATCACAGACACGCCCTGCTTGTGGTCTTTCAGGGTCTGGATGCGGCGGGGAAAGACGGCGCCATCCGCGGCGTGATGTCCGGCGTCAATCCGCAGGGTTGCCGTGTCTCCTCCTTCAAGCCGCCTTCACCGGAGGAGGCCGCTCACGATTTTCTCTGGCGCGTCCACAAAGCCGTGCCGCCGTACGGAGACATCGGCATCTTCAACCGCTCGCACTACGAAGACGTGCTGGTGGTGCGCGTCCACAATCTGGTGCCGAGGGACGTGTGGACCAAGCGCTACGCGCAAATCAACGAATTCGAGGCCATCCTGGACGCCAACAACGTCCGCATCGTGAAATTTTTTCTGCACATCAGCAAGGACGAGCAGAAGAAACGCTTCATCGAGCGCATCGACGATCCCGACAAACGCTGGAAGATCTCGCAGGCCGATTTCAATGAACGAAGATTCTGGGATGAATACACGGAAGCTTACGAAGACGCTCTGGCGCGCTGCAGCACGAAACGCGCGCCGTGGTTCGTGATTCCCGCGGACAAGAAATGGTTTCGCAATCTGGCCGTATCGCACATCATCGTGGAGACGCTGGAAGATATGCGCTTGAAATTTCCGCCGCCGACGATGGACGTGAAGAAATTGAAATGGCGCTGAGCAGGTCTTTTCCTTGGCGCGAATTCTGCTAGAATCGCTCGTCCTTAAGCAATCGGTGTGAATCGTTCCGCGCGCGGCACGCGCGGAAATCCTGGTCACCCGGCGGCCCATGACTGACGAAGCGATTTTCCCGCGAAATTTCTTGAAGGCTTATCCCGTGGCGCTGCGGGGAGAGGGATGCTTCGTCTACGCGGTGGGCGGCCGCCGTTATCTGGACGCATCGGGCGGCGCAGCGGTCGTCACCATCGGTCACGGCGTCGCGCAGGTGGGGCAAGCCATCGCCGAGCAGTCCTCGCGGCTCGCCTACGTTCATTCTTCGCAATTTCACACCGCCGTCGCCGAAAAATTGGCCTCGCGTGTTCTGGCGCTGGCGCCGCCGGCGATGCGCAAGAACGGCCGCGTCTATTTCACTTCCGGCGGCTCCGAAGCCACGGAAACAGCGCTGAAGCTCGCGCGCCAGTATTGGATCGAGCGCGGCGAAACCAGGCGCTTCCGCGTGATTTCCCGCCAGCAGAGCTACCACGGCAGCACTCTGGGAGCGCTTTCTGTTTCCGGAAATGTCCGCCGCCGCGAGCCATTCGCTCCATTGTTGAAAGAATGGGGGCACATTGCGCCGTGTTTTTGCTACCGCTGCCCGTTCGGACTGAAGTATCCCGAATGCAATGTGGATTGCGCGGACGATCTCGAACGTTTGCTGGAGCGCGACGGCTCGAAGGACGTTGCGGCGTTTATTTTCGAGCCGGTCGTTGGCGCGACGTTGGGCGCGGTTGCTCCACCGGATGGTTATGTGCAGCGCCTGGCGGAAATTTGCCATCGGCACGGAATTCTGCTGATCGCCGATGAAGTGATGAGCGGCATGGGCCGCACCGGCAAGCCCTTCGCCGTGGAACACTGGGGCGTTGCGCCAGATATGATTCTGGTCGGGAAGGGGATCGCGAGCGGTTACGCGCCGTTGGGCGCCGTGATCGCGGCAGGGCACGTAGTAGAAGCAATCTCCAAAGGCACCGGCACGTTCCTGCATGGCTTCACGTACAACGCGCATCCCGTCTCCGCGGCGGCGGGCAATGCCGTGCTGGACTACATCGAACAGGAAAATCTATTTGCGCGCGTGGAGCCTGCGGGGCGCGAACTGCGCGACGCGCTCGAGCCGCTGCGCAAATTTTCCGTGGTTGGCGACATACGCGGCATGGGCCTGCTGTTCGCCATCGAATTCGTGCGCGATGCCAAGACCCGCGCACCGTTTCCGCCCGATGCACGCGTCTCGTATCGCGTGCAGGCGGACGCGCTCGAAGCCGGCGTGATGACCTATCCCATGCAAGGCACCGTGGACGGCACGCGCGGCGATCACATTCTGATTGCGCCGCCTTACATCATCACGACGGCGCAAATTCAGATGCTCGCCGCCGGGCTGGAACACGCCATCGCCGATCTGGAGAAAACGAATCTCGCCGCGACGGGAGGTTCCTCTGCGCTGGTCTAGGCGCCGTTGCCGCCAGGTGTTGTTCGCCGCGCCCGCCGCGCTAGCCGCTGCACTGGCCCTGGCAGCCGCGCCCGATCTCGCTAAAATTTCCGGATTTTCGCCGCAAGCAGCCGCGCGGGAAATCATCACAGAAAATTCCTTCCGCGAAGCCGTATCCACTCCCGAAATTATCAAGTTTCATCGCTACCTCACCGCGGAGCCGCATCCGGCCGGTTCCGCGCGCAATAATGAACTGGCGCAATGGGTGGCCGAGCAGTGGCGCCAGCAAGGATTGGAAGACGTCACTGTGCATCAGTACGACGTGCTGCATTCCTCGCCGCGCGAAATTTCTTTGGAAATGGTGAAGCCCACGCCCTACCGCGCCAGCCTGCGTGAGGCAGCTTACGATGTGGATCCGGACACCAAGAATCCCAAGGTGGACGGCGCGTACCTGGGTTATTCGGCTTCTGGAGAAGTCACCGCGCCTGTCGTCTACGCGCACAGCGGCAATCCGGAAGATTACGACTATCTGCGCAAGCACGGCATTGATGTGCGCGGCAAGATCGTGCTGGTGCGTTACTCAAATCCCTACAGCTATCGCGGATTCAAAGCGCTCACCGCCGAACGCCTGGGAGCCGCGGCCATCCTTATATATTCCGATCCCGCCGAAGACGGCTACACGAAGGGCACGGTTTATCCCGAAGGGCCGTGGGGTCCCGAAAGCCACATCCAGCGCGGCGCGATCACTTACGATTTTCTCGAGCCGGGTGATCCGCTCACTCCCGGTTACGCTTCCGTGCCCGGCGCGAAACGCATTCCCGCCGAGCAGGCGATTTCTCTGCCGAAAATTATGGGCGTGCCGCTTTCCTGGCACGATGCCGAGCCGCTGCTTCGAAAAATGGATGGTCCGGTGGCGCCGGAATCCTGGCAGGGCGGCTTGCCGTTCAAATATCGCGTCGGCGGAAAACGCGTGGTGGCGCACCTGAAAGTGGATATGAATACGAGCGTGCAGCCCTACTACGTCACCGAAGCGCGCATCCGGGGCAGCGAATCGCCCGACCAGTGGGTGGTCCTCGGCAATCATCGCGACGCGTGGGTTTTTGGCGGCGTGGATCCTTCCAGCGGCACCGCCGCGATGCTGGAAATGACGCGCAGCCTGGGGCAGCTTCTCGCGCGAGGTATTCGTCCCAAGCGCACGCTGGTGATTTGCAGCTGGGACGGCGAGGAATATGCGCTGACCGGTTCCACGGAGTGGGGCGAGCAATATGCGGACGAATTGAAGCAGAAGGCCGTGGCTTACCTGAACGTGGACGAAGCTACCTCCGGGAAAAATTTCGAGGGCGACGCCGTGGGTTCGCTCGCGCCCATGCTGGTCGAGGTGAGCCGCGGCCTGCCTGCTCCTTCCGGCAAGACTCTTTACGACGAGTGGAAGATTTCGCGGAAGGCCGAACTGAATTTGCCGCAGGCAGTGCCGGACGCGGAGCTGGCCAATACGCGCATTGGCAGCGGCTCTGACCACACCGTGTTTCTGAATTTTCTGGGAATTCCCACGGTCGGCTTGACGTTCACCGGGCCCTACGGCGTGTACCACTCCATGTACGATGATTTTTTCTGGATGAACCATTTCGGCGATCCCGGCTATCGCTATCACACTCTGATGGCGCAATTGTGGGGCGTGCTGGCGCTGCGCCTGGCTAATGCGGAAATCCTTCCTTACGATTTCGATTCGTACGCAGAAAATATCCGGCAGTTCGTGGTGGACCTGAACCTGGCCAATCACGTCGGCGGACATATCAATCTCGCTGCATTGCAGCAGCACATCAGCGATTTTCAAGCAGCCGGCCGCGAGCTGAATCTCGCCGTGGCCCAGTCCATTTCTTCCGGTCGGCTGGATCCTGCCGCAGCCGCGAAAGTGAATCAGCAATTGATGCAGGTGGAGCGCAACTGGTGCAACCCACAGGGAATTCCCGGGCGTCCGTGGTTTAAACATTCTCTTTACGCCGCGCGCTACACCTACGCGCACCTGGAACTGCCGGGATTGACCGAAGCCGCCGAGGCCGGGGACTGGAAAGTCGCTGCGGAGCAGGCGAAAATAATTTCGGATGAGTTGGCGAAGAACACGGAGCTATTGAATCAAACTCGCGCGATGCTGGAAACGGCGTCCGCCCGCGCCCAATAAGCATCGTAGCGCCGGCGTCCCGCCGGCTCTTGGCAGTTGCTGTTGCGTTTGAATTTGTAGCGGCCGCTCTGTCCCGCGATTTTCGGGACAGAGCGGGCACGCCTTAATTTTAGGTTCCATCGGGCGCTGAGGCCACCATGGTAAACACGATGCCACGAATGTTCCTGGTTTCTCTCGCAATAAACTTCTACCTGGTCTTGGCAGTCGCCCAGCTCGGCGGCGCCCAGGGCGCGAAATTCGAGCGCGAAGTGCGTGCACGCGACCTCGGCGTACCCTTTGAAGGCACCCCCGGCCCGCTCGATTCCATCACTGATGTGAAAGGCGTCGAAGTCGGCTATCGCACGATGATCTCCGGCGAAGGAAAATTGGTCGTAGGCACTGGTCCCGTGCGCACAGGAGTAACGGCAGTGTTCCCGCGCGGAAAGAGCTCCGTGGATCCCGTCTTCGCCGGATGGTTCACCGAAAATGGCAATGGAGAAATGACCGGCACCACATGGGTGGAGGAATCCGGATTTCTTTACGGCCCGGTGATGATCACCAACACCCACAGCGTCGGTGTTGTGCGCGACGCCGTCATCGCCTGGCAACTGCAGCACAGCCCATCGCTGCCTCTGGACGACTGGTGGTCGCTGCCGGTCGTCGCCGAAACCTGGGACGGCTACTTGAACGACATCAACGGATTTCACGTGAAAGCAGAAGACGCGGACGCCGCGATGCGCGACGCCCACGGCGGACCGATCTCCGAAGGCAACGTGGGCGGCGGCACGGGCATGATCTGCTTCGAATTCAAGGGCGGCACAGGCACCGCGTCGCGCCAGTTATCCGAAAAGCAAGGCGGCTACACCGTCGGCGTGCTGGTGCAATGCAATTTTGGAGTCCGCCATTTGCTGCGCGTCGCGGGTACTCCGGTGGGCTACGAAATTACCGGCCATCCCGTGTGGGGCGATGATACCGGCTCGATCATCGTGGTGGTCGCCACCGACGCACCGCTGCTGCCCAGCCAGATGAAGCGCATCGCCAAGCGCGTAACTCTCGGTCTGGGGCGCCTGGGCAGCATCTCCGGCGACGGCTCGGGCGATATCTTCATCGCTTTTTCCACTGCGAATCCGGGCGCGGGACTGGTGCAGGAAAAGACCGCCCCTCTGCAGATGTTGCCCAACGATCGCATGGACGCTCTCTTTGAAGCTACCGTTCAAGCCACGGAGGAAGCCGTGGTGAACGCCATGGTTGCCGCCAAGACGATGACCGGCGCGGATGGCCACACCGTCGAAGCCCTGCCGCATGATCGGCTACGCGAGGTCCTGAAGAAGTATAATCGTCTGGTGGAAGTGAAATAACCGGAAGCAAACGGCACACGTCCAATAACGAGGAGGTAGCCGCCCAATGAAGAGTTTTTTATTTGGAATCATACTGACGCTGATCGCTCTGCTAGTTGGCGGATATTTTCTGCTGAAGCACGGTTACGTAAATTTCAGCGCCGATCGTCAACCGTCCGAGTTTGAAGACCCATCTGGCGATGTCCGCCGTGGACGCCTCCACCGAGCGCAACGCGCCCGAGCAGAAGAACCCGCTGCCCGCCGACGAGGCCACTCTCGTTGCGGGCGCTCAGCTATATGTGAACCATTGCGCGGGTTGCCACGGCGTGCCTGCGAATCCAGACGGCCAGTTCGGCCGCTCGCTCAATCCGCCGGTCCCGGCATTTTTCAAGGAGGCGCCGGACATGCCGGAGAACCAGAATTTCTACATCATCCAGCATGGCATTCGCTGGACGGGCATGCCGGCGTGGAATAAGACGCTCAATGAACCGCAAATATGGCAACTGGTGACTTTCCTGAGCCATATCGAAAAGCTTCCCCCGGCCGCTCTGAAGGAGTTCGAACAGCCGGCAACTTTTCCCGCTGCGGCCGCGCCCGCACCAGCACCAGCGTCAGCACCAATGCACATGCACTGAAATCGGGCACGGACGCCCGCGTGATTCGTGGTCTCGGGCCGGCGGATCTGACGCAGGGTCGCCGAAGCGCTCCCGCCGTGTCCAATCAACGCTGCCACAAAAACAGTCCGCCCCGCGGCGCGCAGTCCTGCTAGAATTTGATTTTCCCCTGGGCTTGGGCTACGTTTTGTAGGGTGGACCACGGGCCGGTTTGTGCAGCTTCGGCGCAGACCCTACCGCACCTCGCCAATCACCAGATGCATCGAATGGACGGAGGATACGCTTGATGTCTGACGTAGTCGCAGAAACGGTGATCTCCACGCTGGCTTCCGTGAAGCGGATTCCGGCCAACACCATCACCCTGGAAACGAATTTGCAGGACCTCGGCATTGATTCGCTGGACGTCTTCACATTGCTCTTCGAGCTGGAAAACGCCTTCAAGGTCTCCATTCCCGATGACGACGTCCGCTCCCTGCGTACCGTCAAAGACGTAGTGGATGGCATTAAAAAGATTCTTGCCGCCGCGCCGCCCAATACTTCCCTGGGTTCGGCCAGCACGGCGGATTGACGAATGGCCTCGCGCCGGGTCGCCATCACAGGTTTGGGAATTATTTCTCCGCTGGGATTGAACCTCGAAGAAAACTGGAAATCCCTCCAAGAAGGCCGCCCCGCCATTGGCCCGATCACCGGCGCCGACTGCTCCACGCTGCGATTTAAGAATGGCGCCGAGGTTCGCGGCTACGATCCGGTGAAACATTTCGAAGGCGGAAAAGACGCCTACATCGACCGCTTCGCGCAGTTTTCCGTGGTGGCTGCGCGCGAGGCCTTGCGACATTCCGGTATCGAGTTGACCCAGGAATTGCGCGAACGCTCCGCGATTGTCTGCGGTTCCGCAGTGGGTGGACAAGCCGCCATCGAATCCGGTTTCGAAGATCTGTGGGTGCAGGGCCGCGGCCGCGTGCATCCGCTGACGATTCCGAAAACAATGTCCAACGCCGGCGCCAGCCACATTGCCATGGACCTGGGCATGAGCGGCCCTACCTACACCGTTTCCACCGCGTGCTCTTCGGCCAACCACGCCATCGGCCAGGCCTTTCGGTTGGTCCGCGATGGCGAGGCCGACCTGGCCATGACCGGCGGCAGCGAAGCGATGTTCTCCATCGGCATGCTGAAAGCTTGGGAAGCGATGCGCGTGATTGCTCCGGATACCTGTCGCCCGTTCAGCAAGGACCGCCGCGGAATGATTCTCGGCGAAGGCGGCGCGATGATGATTCTGGAGCCGATGGACGCCGCCAAAGCGCGCGGCGCGAAAATTTTTGCGGAAATTTGCGGCTTCGGCATGACCGCCGACGCGCATCACCTCACGCAGCCCGCCGTCCACGGTCCGGTTCGCGCCATGCGCGGCGCTCTGCGCGAAGCAGGGCTCGCTCCTGAAGAAATCGGCTACATCAACGCGCACGGCACCGGCACGCCCGGAAACGATCCGGTGGAAAGCAGCGCCATCCGTGAAGTATTTGGCGCGCACGCGGACAAGATCGGCGTCAGCTCCACCAAGTCCATGCACGGCCACGCTCTGGGTGCAGCCGGCGCGCTGGAAGCCATCGCCACAATTCTCGCGCTGTACCACGGCATCTTGCCGCCCACTGCTAATTTCAACGAGCGCGATCCCGAATGTGATCTGGATTACATTCCCAATCAGGCGCGCGCGCTGCGCGTCGAAGCCGCACTCTCGAATTCCTTCGCCTTCGGCGGGCTCAACGCCGTCGTCGCTTTCCGCGCTACCCCGCGCTAGTTTCCACTTTGTTTGAAGCTGAGTTTTGAGCTCGAACGAATTGCGTCCGGTCCCGCAAAGCGGGACCGGACGCTATTCTGGTTGGCGATTCGCGGTGCGCTAGAACAAACTGCGGAGGAAAGGAAGGATCGTGGGAATTGCCGCGCCCCAACCGCGCGGTTCGGGCGACCAGTCGCGCGTCAGTTCGTCGGCCAGCGTGAGCGACACGAGAATCGCGAGGAACAGAAATCCTGTCATTACTACGATTTTCGTAAGGCCGCTGCTGTACTTCACGTGCATGAAGAACAAAATCACCAGCAGCATTTTCAGTACCGCGATGGCCAATGCAGCGACGGTGTTCAACGGAATCTTGTCCAACAGACGAATGCCGGTATGCAGCTCGCCGAAATCCACGAAAGCAACGCCGGTGGTCACCGCGGTTAGCACCAGCAACGCGACAAATATTCCGAGGTAAGTTTTTACCGGTACGACGTGCGCGGACATCAGTGCACCCCCGGAATCGCGAACCTGCCGCCGATCAGATACAACAGCGGGAACAGGAAAATCCACACGATATCCACGAAGTGCCAGTACAGCCCGCTCACTTCCAGCGGCGCGTAGTATTCGGTGTTGAATCGCCCGCCCTGCGCCATCACCGTCAACGTGCCGAGGATGCCGAATCCGATGATCATGTGCAGCGCGTGCAAGCCGGTCATGAAAAAGTAAAAACAGAAGAACAACGGAACGTGCGTACCCGCCGCGCCCCATTCCGGCCGAATGATAAAGCCGAAGCCGGGGATCAAATGCTCGTGATAATCCGCGCGCCACTCAAAATTGAATTTCAAGAACAGGAAAATCGCGCCCAGGATCATGGTCAGGATCAGATACATCACCTGCTCGGATTTTTTCTTGCCTGCCTGCGCCGCGTGGATCGCCAGGGCCATCGTCAAGCTGCTGCCGATCAGCACGGCCGTATTGGCTGCGCCGAATTTCACGTTCAGCAGGCGGCTGCCCTCCTCAAACGCGGGCAAGTACAGCGCGCGATAAACAATGTACGTGGCGAAAAGCCCGCCGAAGAACATGATTTCCGTGACCAGAAACACCCACATCCCCAGGCTATCCGCCTCGCGCTGCTGGTCCATGTCCTCGAATTGATGTTTGAATCCCGGCGGATGCGCGCCGTGCACGGCCATCTCAGACACGGGACCCTCCCACATTCGCGTAGTCGTACGCGTCTTCAGTCACCACCGGAATCTCCTCGAAATTTTCCGTGGGCGGCGGCGAAGGCGTCTCCCACTCCAGGCCCTTCGCGCCCCAGGGATTCGGTCCGGCGATCGGCCCGTAGCGAATGGACCAGAGCAAATAAATCAGCGGGATCAGGTAACCGATGCCGAGAATGGACGCGCCCGCGGACGACATCACGTTGAGCACCTGGAATTCGGTGGGATACACGGCGTAGCGCCGCGGCATGCCGAGATAGCCCAGCACGAATTGCGGGAAGAACGTCAGATTGAATCCGACGAAAATAATCAGCGCGGCAAATCGCGCCCAGCCATCCGGATACATTCGCCCGGTAATTTTCGGCCACCAGAAATGAATGCCGCCCAGGTAGGCCATCACCGCGCCGCCCACCATGATGTAATGAAAATGCGCGACGATGAAATAGGTGCCGTTCAAATGCACGTCGGTCGCAAGCGATGCGAGAAACAATCCGGTCAGGCCGCCCATCGTGAACAGACCGATGAAGCCCAGCGCATAAAGCATCGGCGCGTCGTAGGAAATCGAGCCTTTGTAGAGCGTCGCGGTCCAGTTGAACACTTTCACGGCCGAAGGAATCGCCACCAGGAAGCTCAGCACCGAAAAAATCAGCCCGGCGTAAATGGATTGGCCGGTGACGAACATGTGATGGCCCCAAACCAGGAAGCTGATAATCGCGATCGCCAGGCTGGAAAACGCCACGAAGGTGTAGCCGAAAATCCGCTTGCGCGAAAAACAGGTGATCAGCTCGCTCATCACTCCCATGCCCGGCAAAATCATGATGTACACCGCCGGATGCGAATAGAACCAGAACATGTGTTGGAACAGGATGGGATCGCCGCCGATGGCCGGATCAAAAATGCCGATGTGCAGCAGCCGTTCGAGGCCCAGCAGGAAAATCGTAATGGCGATTACCGGCGTGCCCAGAATAAAAATGATGCTGGTGGCATACATCGCCCAGATAAATAGCGGCAAGCGGAACCATGTAAGCCCCGGCGCGCGCATTTTGTGAATCGTTACCACGAAATTCAGCCCGGTAAGAATCGAAGAGAATCCCGTGATGAATACGCCCAGCGCCGTGGGTATCACGCTGGTATGTGAAAAACTGCTGCTATACGGCGTGTAGAACGTCCAGCCGGTATCCACGCCGCCGGAAATCACCGCATACAGCGTAAACGCCGCGCCGATGATGTAGATGTACCAGCTCAGCAAATTCAGCCGCGGAAACGCCAGGTCGCGCGCGCCGATCATCATGGGCACCAGGAAATTCCCCAGCGTCGCGGGAATCGAAGGCACCAGAAAGAAGAACACCATGATCACGCCGTGCATCGTGAAAAGCTTGTTGTACGTTTCCGGCGCCACCAGCGCGCCCTGCGGTTCGATCAGATGCAGGCGCATCAGCACCGCGAACAAGCCGCCGACAAAAAACATCAGCGTGATCGAGCCCAGATACAGCAGCGCGATGCGTTTGTGATCCGTAGTGAGCAGCCAGGATTTCACGCCGTAGCTCGCGTTCAAATAATTGACGCGCGATTCGGCCGGAATTTCCTGTCCGGGCATTTCTGGAATGACTGTGGTGCTCATTTCCCGTTCGTCTTCCTTTCTTCCGTCCCGAGCGACTTCACGTAGGCGATCAGTTGCAGCACCTGCTCCTCGTTGATCTGGCCCTGGAAGGTGGGCATGATCGGCGGATAATTGGGCAGGATGATGGAATTGGGATTGACGATCGCCTGGCGAATCAGCGTTTCATCTACCAGTTTCATGTCGCCGCTGCGCAGTTGCTCCTGTTTGCCGTAGAGACCTACCAGCGAAGGCCCGCGGCCGGTGTTGTCTGCCACATGGCAAGTGACGCAGCCCAGCTGCGTGAAGAGCCGCTCGCCGGTTTGCGCCATCGATTCGTTGCGCGCGCCGCCGGAAAGCCATGCCGCGTAGTCCGTGGGAGACATCACGTACACCCAGCCGATCATTTCGGCGTGGTCCGCGCCGCAGTATTGCGCGCAAAACATATGGTACGTGCCGATTTTCGTGGCCTGAAACCACAGCGAGCTATAGCGGCCGGGAATCGCATCCTTTTTCACGCGAAACGCGGGGATGTAGAAATCGTGGATCACGTCGTCGGACGTCATGGTGATCTTGATCGGCGCGTTCACCGGCACGTGCAATTCGTTGATTTCGCGCACGCCCTCGGGATGCTGGATGTGCCACATCCACTGTTTTCCGACGACGAAAATTTCCGTGGAAGCTTCGGGGGGCCGCGAATTCTCGAAATACAAGCTGGAAGCCCATACGAAAATCACCACGGTGATCAGCGTGGGCACGATCGTCCAGGTCAGCTCCAGCGCCAGGTACGTCTTGGTATCCGCGGGGCGCTCATCCGGCGAACGCCGGCGGAATTTCACCATGAAGAAGAAAATCGTGGAGAAGATCATCACCGTAAAGAACAGAGTGATCGCCGTTAGAAAGAAATAGAGATGGTCCACGCCTTCCGCGATGGACGAAGCGGCCGTCGGCCGAATGGGAATCGCGGCCGCGGCGATCGCGGTGGCCACGTTGGTGAAAGCCCGTTTGCATCAGACCCGTCATCATCTCTTTCGCTGACCCTCTGGTGCTTCTGTGCCACTGCAGCGGACGAATGAACGTCAGCGTCGCGCGTGCTTCGTTATACTTTTCTTTGCGGCAGCGCGTAATGCTCGCCGCGGAACAGAATCAACATCGCGATTCCCAGGATCAGCACGGTGAGCGCTCCGCCGATCTGAATCACGTGCGAAATCAGCAGGCCATATTTTCCTGTCGCGGGATCGTAGTGGTAACAGAACAGCAGCACCTGATCCACGGGCGTCCCGATCTTTCCCTCGGACGCCTCCACCAATCCCAGCCGCAAATCGCGGGAAGGGTACTGAATGCCGTAAAAGTAGCGCGAAATTTTTCCTTCGGGCGTCAGCAGCATGATCGCGCTGGCATGCGCGAACTGCTTGGTATCGGGGTCGTACGCGTAGCGAAATCCCACCGCGTCCGCCAGTTGCTTGATTTGCGCCTCGTCTCCGGTGAGGAAATGCCAGCCCTCCGCCGCGCCCGGCCGGCCGTACATCCCCACGTACATCTCCTTCTTCACCTTGGCCAGGACGTGCGATTCCGTCGGGTCAATGCTGATGGTCACCACGTCAAACTGCTTGCCGATGTCCGTCGGCAATTCCTTCAATCCAGATTCCACGCCGTTCAGCACCTGCGTGCACAGCATCGGGCAGTTGTAATACACCAGCGTCAGAATCACCGGCTTCTGCCCGAAATATTGCCCAAGCTCTACCGTGTTGCCGTTCTCGTCGCGGAACGCCAGGTTCAGCGGAATCGTTTGGTTCAGCTTTTGATCAATGCCCACCTGTTTCAGCAGCTCGGGCCGCACGCCCACGCTCTGCATCGGGTCAGACGCGAGTTGCGCCGCCGCGCCGGATGCGAGCGACAGGAACGCCGCGGCCGCTGCCAGCGATGCCAGCAACACATTCCTTACGCCGAATTTGCCGGACGCAAACACGCTAACGCCTCGCCTCCTGGCTCATTTCGTGAACCTTATCGCGCTCCAGCACGAATCCGCATGGTCCCATCTGATCCTGATTGGAAACGTCCGGGATAAAAGGCGCCGGGTTGCTGATGCCTGCCGGAACATCCCCTGCGGCGCGCGCGGGCAAGCCCTGCTGCAGCGTCAATTCCATGGCGCGATCCACAGGGATGCGCACCACGCCGTTGTGCTCGTCCGCCCATCCATAGGTATCCAGAATTTTTGCCTGCTCTTCACAGTAGCCGTGCAACTCTGCGCGCGGTTCCACCTGCAGGCGCGGCGCGGGCGGCAATACGCGCGCGTTCTCAAACGGTGATGCGGGCTTGCCCAGGCTCTGCACCTTGCCGTAGAAATCAAACAGCCAAGCCATGGCGAAGAACACGACGACCATCACAATGATCAGATACGCCCCCGAATGCAGCAGTCCGCGCGCGTTGGCGTCGCTGTGTTCGTAGCCCTCGTTCGCTCCATTCTGCGAAGGAGGCTGGCCCGCGCCGTGTTTAGTCTCCATGCTCATGCTGGAGCTCTCCTTCGAATCGCGGGTCGTGCTTCGGCAGCAGCGGCATCTTCCCAAGCTGCCAGAAATAAGTGGCGATCCAGATGAAGCCGATTACCACCAGATAAAAAATGTCCCAGACCAGCGACCCCAGCCGCGGCCCGTCCTTCTCGTAAGCCGGCACGATCAGCCAGTACACATCCACCATGCTCAACACCAGCATCATCGCGGCCACGGCGGAAAGCCGGTGCACGCGCCGCTTCACGTTACGCTGCAACAGCAGCAGGAAGGGAAGCGCGAAGTGCAGCACGATCAGGATTACGGCCAGCTTTCCCCATGCGCCGAAGGCGCGGCTCATGTACCAGGGAATTTCGTCCTTGATGTTTCCCGACCAGATGATCAGGAACTGCGAGAATGACAGGTACGCCCACAGCATCGTGAACGCGAGCATCAGATTGCCCAGGTCGTTGAATTGTCCCGGCGTCACTTTCTCGCTGATTTCCTTGCCGCGCTCATCGTCCACCAGGCGCCGCAGCACGAAAATCACGAAAGACATCGCCGTGAGCGCGCCCACAATCATGAAAATCATGCCGTAAATCGTGGAGAACCACGCCGGCTCCAGCGACATCACCCAGTCAATCATCGAAAACGATACGGCGATCCCCCACAGAATCAGCCCGGGCCCGCTCATCCCTTCCAGATATTTTGCGATTCGCGGATCGCCCGTAGCGTCCTGCTCGCGCGACCACTTGTTCAGAAAATGCGCCAGCGTGAATAGAATCGCGAAATAAATCACAGCGCGCACGATGAAAAAGCTCGTGCTCAAGTATTCCAGCTTGAAATGGTAGTTCGGGTTGTGCAGCATCTCTTCCGGTGGATTCACCCACGGATAAATCTGCTTCACGAACAGCAAAATCGGAATAAACAGCAGCGCCATCACTCCGAACGTACGCGAGCCTGCTTCCAGCAGCCGCCGTATGGGGTAGCCCCACCAACCGCCGGTCAGGTGATGCATCATCAAGATCGCCGTACATCCCAGCGGGATCATCAGCCAATAGATGTACGCGAATAGATAAGCGTGCAAGACTTGGCTCCCGTAGCTCATTGCGATTGCCCCGGATTCTGCTGATTCAATTGCGAACGCTGCGCTTCCGGCACATCCTGCACCGTGGCGTGCTCGCTCAGCTGCAGCACGCGAATGTACGCCGCGATGCGCCAGCGGTCTTCCGGCTCAATGCGCGAAGCGTAGCTGTACATCGAGCCGTCGCCGTTGGTGATCACGTCGAAGAAATGCCCCACGGGGGCCTGCCGCAGCCGGTCAATGTGATACGACGGCGGTGACGGAAATCCGCGCTGCACCACGATGCCCTGGCCGCTGCCGGTGTAGTCGTGGCAAGGCGTGCAATAAATGTTGTAGCGCTGGCGTCCGCGCTCCAGGTCCGCGCGCGTGATGGGGAAGGGAAACTTGTTCGCCAGCACGCCATTTTCTTTTCCGGTGTAGAGCAATTCATCCAGCCGCAATTGCCCGCGCGCCACGGTTCCCGGCACCACCGGCCGCTCCGAACGCCCGTCATCGAAAAAAGTGGTCGGCTGGTACGGCAAATATTTGGGCTGCTCGTGCATGTCCATGCGGCAACCCGCCAGCCACAGCGCCAGTGCACTTAAACAAATCACGGCCGCACGGCGCGCCGTCGCGCAACCCGCCATCCCGGATTGAAAACTAAGCTTCAATCTCAAACACTCCGTGTGGATTCAGCCCTTCCAGAAACGCCTTGGTCCTGGCCAACTCGAATTTCTTGTCGCGCACTTTTACCACCAGGAAAAACCGGTCGTTCGACGCCAGCGCAAATCGCGACACATTAAACACCGGATGGTAAGGCGTGGGCAGCCCGTTCATCGCCAGCATTCCGAACACCGCGCACAACGCCGCGCCCAGCACCGTCAGTTCAAACGTAATCGGAATGAATGCCGGCCAGCTGTTGAGCGGCTTGCCGCCCACATTCATCGGATAGCTGATCACGTTCGCGTAATACTGCATAGCGAAGCCCGTCAGCCCGCCCAGCAGGCCGCCGACGAACACCACCGCCGGCAGAATCGTCCCGTGAAATCCCACCGCCTCGGCCAAACCCTCGATCGGCAGCGGCGAGAACGCGTCAATCTTCTTGTAGCCTGCGTCGTGCGTCCGCTGCGCGGCCTTCAGCAGCTCGTCGGGCGTCTCGAACTCCGCCAGCAATCCGTAAAGTGGCTTGCGCTTCATAAATCTATCCGTGAATCTCCGGATTCGGATTCAGCACACGCGCCAGATACGTTGTACGCGGCCGCGTGTTCAAATCGTCCAGCAAACCGTAATTCCGCGATTGCGCTTTCCATTTCGCTACCCGGCTGTTCGGATCATTGATGTTTCCGAAAATGATGGCCTCCGCCGGGCACGCGCCCTGGCACGCCGTGACGATTTCGCCGTCGCGCACTTCGCGGTTCTGTTCTTCCGACGTGATTTTTGCCGCGTTGATGCGCTGCACGCAGTACGTGCACTTCTCCATCACGCCGCGGCTGCGCACCGTCACGTTCGGATTGCGCATGCCATAAAGGCTCGGCGTGGTGTAATCCGAATACAGCAGGAAATTGAAGCGCCGCACTTTGTACGGGCAGTTGTTCGAGCAATAGCGCGTGCCCACGCAGCGGTTGTACACCATCTCGTTCAGGCCTTCGGGACTGTGCACCGTCGCGCCCACCGGGCAAACCACTTCGCACGGCGCGTTTTCGCAATGCATGCACAGCACCGGCTCGTAGTACGTTTCCGGACTGTCAATGTCGCCGCGGAAATAGGTGTCCACGCGGATCCAGTGCATCGCGCGGCCCTTCATCACCTGCTCTTTGCCGACCACCGGAATATTATTTTCGGCTTGGCAGGCCACGACGCAGGCATTGCAGCCCACGCATTTATTCAGGTCAATGGCGAGGCCCCACGCGTAGCCCTCGGACTTGAATCCGGGATACAGCGTAAATGCTCTTGGTAGATTCTTCGTGCGGATCCTTCGCGAAATTCGGGATCCTTGCGGAACTCCTCCAGCGTCGCGATGCGAATCAGGTCGCGCCGCGCCGCTTCCACGCCTTCCTGATTGACCTGGTGGCCATCCTGATCGATCACGTACTGGTGCTGCGTCACCGCGAAATAATATTTCTCGCCGGTCTTTTCGATTTTCAGTCCGGCGGCAATCCACGGCGCCGTGGAAGTGCGAATGAAATTCGCGTTGAAGCCCGGACCGGTGCCCACGCTTCCCGCGCGGCGGCGTCCGTAACCTAGATGCAGCGTGACGGAATTGTCCGCGTGGCCCGGCACGATCACCACGCCCGCTTTCGTTTCGTGTCCGGCAAGCTGCAGCTTTACGTAATCGCCCTCCGCCAGTCCCAG
The DNA here is from genome assembly GCA_963742475.1 of uncultured Acidobacteriota bacterium. Lineage (GTDB taxonomy): Bacteria > Acidobacteriota > Terriglobia > Acidiferrales > UBA7541 > Palsa-295. The sequence continues at coordinate 322,321 of CAVULY010000003.1, forward strand.
GTGCTGCGCAGTCGCCGGACTGACCATCGCCGCATTGTCCCAGGTTAATTTCGTGTTGGGCTTCGGCAATTCCTGCAGCCAGCCGTTGTTCGCGAAGCGCCCGTCGAAAATTGTGGGGTCCGGCCGGAACGCGATACCCAATTCCTCGCTCGGTGTGTTCTGCACCTGCTGGGCGATGTCTCCGCGCACCGCCACGGAAATGGCCGGAAACGCAGTCCCAGCCATCACGCCGTCATGCAGCGAGCGTTCCCAGTACGCATCGAACGCCTTGTCTTTTTCCGGACGCACGCCCTTCCAATAATCCCGCACGATGTCGTGTCCGGACTTTCCCGCGTCTCCGCTAAGCACCGCCACGATTTCGCACGCCGAATGGTTGTCGTACAGCGGTTGAATCAGCGGCTGAATCACGCCCACGGTTCCATCGAACGCGCGCGCATCTCCCCATGCTTCCAGAAAATGCGCGCCCGGCACGTGCCAGTGGCACAGCTCCGCCGTTTCGTCGTAGTACAAGCCGGAATGCACGCGCGTTTTCACCTTCAGCAGCGCGGGGCCAAAATCGAAATCCACTGGCGCGTCGTACACCGGATTATTGCCGCCCAGCATCAGCAGCAAATCCACTTTGCCCGCGTTGATGTCGTTCACCAGCTCGCGCAGCGATTCCATTTCATTCACCGGATTCGCTTCCAGCGCGTCCGTGTAGTACACGGTCTTGCCGACGTTCCCCAGCGCCGCATTGATCGCATGCGCCAGCGCGTGCACCGCGGGCGGCTGCTCTTCCCCGGCAATCACCAGCGAGCTGCCGCGATGCTCCGCCAAATCTTTCGCCACCGCGCGAGTCCATTCCGCTGGAATCTTGCTGCTCGCCGCGCCGCTACTCACGCCAGTAACTCCGGCAGCTGCCGCCAGCTCGCGCGCGAACGCTTCCACGGCGCCCGCGCGCAGCGCCTTCCGGTGGTCAGCAACCGCCCCAGTGCTCGAAGGCATGCTTTCCACCACGTACAGCCGGTTCAATTTCGCGTTCGTGCCTTCGATCACCCGCCGCGAAGAAAAGTCGCGCGCGTAACGTACATGTCCCGGGCCGGAAGAAACGAAATCCGCATCCAGCGAGACGATCACATCCGCCTGCTCGATGCGATACACCGTATTCACCGGCTTGCCGAAAGCCAGGCGCGCGCCTTCCCGCGAATTGTCGCGCCCGCACGGTTCGTACTGGTGCCATTTCGCGGCGGGAAATTTCTTCAGCAAGGCGCCGAGCTGCGCCCCGAGCGTTGGCGATGTCACCGTGTCCGTCAAAATCCGCAGCCCGCTGCCGTCCGCAGCAATTGCTGCCTTTTCGTTCCCCATCGCGGTCAGAAACGCGGCCCAGGTGCTGATGCGTCCTTCCAGCACCACAGTTTGTGAACGGTCGGGATCGTACAGCCCCAGCGTCGCGGCCTGCGCGAATACGTCCGTGCCTCCCAGGCTGCCAGGATGCTCCGGATTGCCTTCGATCTTCGTCGGCCGCCCCATGTGGCTTTCCACCAGAAGGCCCGCACCCACCCCGGCCAGCGGCATGGACGTCGCATAAAACAGCGGCTTGCCCGCGACAATTTCCTCCGGCGCCTTCACGTACGGAACAATTCTTTGCGTGGGCAGTTTGGTGCACGCGCTCAACCCCGCCAGAGCCGCGGAAGCGGCAGCCAGCTTCAGCACGTCGCGGCGATTCATCCCCTGCGGATCTTTTTCCGGATCGTGCGGGAATTCATTCTCCAGGAATTCGCGATATTCCTTCGTCTCCGACAATTCTTCCAGGCTCTGCCAGAAGCGTTTGCCGTCTTCCTGCGCCAGCTTCGCGCGCAACGCTGCCAGGTCCATCGCCTGCGGAACTTTCGGGTTGAGATCGGAGCTCATCGTTTTCTTTTTTTCGCCTTTAGCGGTGGCACGTCGTACAGTTCGTCAGACTGTGAATCTTGTACTCTTTCACCAGCTTCGCGCCTAATTCCGCCTGGTTCGGCGGCGTCACATATCCCGGATCAAATACTTCCGACTTCGGCCGCACGTATTTTTCCGGCTCGCGGTGGCAATCCAGGCACCAGGACATGTACAGCGTGTTCGCTTTCCACATCAGCGGCATCTCCGCCACTTGCCCATGGCAGGTGGTGCAGCCGATGCCTTTGCTCACGTGAATGCTGTGATCGAAATACACGAAATCGGGCAGCGCGTTCACGCGCGTCCAGGCGATGGACTTGTTGTCGCGATAGCTGGCGCGCACCGGCTCCAGCATCGGCGCGTTCGTCCAAATCTGCGAATGGCAGGTCATGCACGTCTGCGTTGGCGGCACGCCCGCGAACGAAGACTTCTCCACGGTCGTGTGGCAGTACCGGCAATCAATTCCCAGCTCGCCCGCGTGATGCTTGTGGCTGAAGGGCACGGGTTGCTCCCGCGCTTCGTTCACGCGCGTGTAGATCGGCGAAAGCTCGATCTGATACAGCGCGCCACCCAGCAGCGCCAGAATGAACACGGCGCCGTAGATGCTCACCCGCGAGATGGTGTTCGTGCTGTGATGAAAAATTTGCATCGCGTCCCGGGTCTGCCTCTATTTCTTGGGATTCTCCGCGTCCGTTTCTTCCACCAGTCCACGCATCTCGTAAATCGAGATCACCGGCAGGAAGCGGATAAACAGGAACAGCAGCGTCAAAAATAATCCAATCGTTCCGACGTACGTGGCCCAATCCCACCTCGTCGGATAGTACATGCCCCACGAAGAGGGCAGAAAATCGCGGTGCAGGCTGATCACCACGATCACGAAACGTTCCAGCCACATGCCCACGTTCACAATCAGCGAAATCACGAAACAGGATCGCCACATTATTCCGCACGCTGCGCAGCCACATGATTTGCGGGATCACGATGTTGCAGGCGATCAGCATCCAGTAGAAAAACGCGTATGGCGGGCTCGTCATGCGATTGATGACCACAAAGCGGTCGAAGGGATTCCCGCTGTAAAACGCCATGAAAGTTTCCATCATGTAGCCGTACGCAACGATCAGCCCGGTAGCCAGCATCACCTTCGCCATATTTCCCAGGTGGCGCATGGTGATGAAATCTTCCAGGTTATAGAACTTGCGGATCGGAATCGCCAGCGTCATCACCATCGCGAAGCCCGAATAAATCGCTCCCGCCACGAAAGTATGGCGGAAAAATCGTGGTGTGCCACCCAGCCACCTGCGCCACGGAAAAATCGAAGCTCACTACCGTGTGCACGGAAACCACCAGAGGCGTCGCGAGGCCAGCCAGCAGAATCGAAGCGGTCTCATAGCGCGACCAGTGCACTGCCGACCCGCGCCAACCCATCGCCAACATTCCGTAAATAATCTTTGCCGGGCGATTCCGCGCGCGGTCGCGCAACGTGGCCAGGTCCGGCACTAGTCCCACGAACCAGAACAGCAGCGATACGGTGGCGTATGTGGACACCGCGAAGACGTCCCAGACCAGCGGGCTGCGGAACTGCGGCCATAGCCACATCGGATTGGGGTACGGCATCAGCCAGAAGAAAAGCCACGGCCGGCCCATGTGCAGCAGAGGGAACATGCCCGCGCAAGCCACCGCAAATAGCGTCATGGCTTCCGCAAAACGGTTGATCGAAGTGCGCCACTGCTGCCGCAACAACAGCAAAATCGCCGAAATCAGCGTCCCGGCGTGCCCGATGCCAATCCACCACACGAAATTGACGATCGCGAATCCCCAACCGACCGGGATGTTGATGCCCCAGATTCCCACACCCTTGATCAGCAGGTAGCCAACGGTGAAATTCAACAGCATCAACAGCAGGAAGGCGATGGAGAAGCCGAAAATCCAGCCCTTGGACGTGCCGCGTCCCAGCACGATCTCGCTGATCTTGTCGGTTACCGTGCCCAGCGTATACCCCGGCTCCAGAATCGGATGAGCCGAGGTTGATTCGTTGGGACTTTGAGAGCCTTCCGGGTCCACGCGGTCGCCTCAGAACACAGTGATGGATGCTCGCGAGCTTAAATAAGGGGCATTGGAATTACGAAATCGCCGGTTGCTCGGCCCCAGGATGCCGGCGACTTACGGTTGACGGCTGCTGTGAATTGCAGAAATCAAGACACACGCGGGGACCTGCGAATTCACGTCCGCCCCGGAACACACTTAAGACCCGATAGGATAAAACCGCTTTCGCGTTGACGCAAGTTGAAAGAGAATCTTTTTCGGCGAAATTTGTGTCCGGCGCCAATCAAAATGCTGCCCTCTTTACAAAAACATTCCCAAACCCGGAAACCGCTGTTGCCACGGCTAAAAATCATTCATGTTGCGCAGCTTTCGCCTCTCTCCATGCAGAACCGCGCGACCCGTGTCACTCAGCGTGGACGCGTGCTTAATCCGGCTGCCTTCCACAGTTTTTCCCAGTGCCACACGCCGGGTGTTTTGTGCAGGACGCGGTAGCCCATCTGATGGGCCAGCATCAAAATCTGGCCGCGGTGGTGCGCCTCGTGCGAAAACATGTAAGCGAACATGGTCCCACCGGCCGGCCACGTCTGCGCCCAACTGCCGCGCGAAAACCTTGCAACGCGGCGGTTCGGCGAAGCCGAGAGGGCATCCGTCAACATGCGCAGGCACTGCGCGCCGCTCTTGCGGTGCGCGGCAGCCGCCTGCTTCATCGTACAGCGGTTAGGATCGAGTGGCCGCGGGCACTTCAGGTGCGGCGCGGAATTCTTCAGCCACACCAGACGGCAGTTGTGCAGATGCGCGAAGATGGACGCGATGGTCCGTCCGCTGCCTTTTTTCCCCGGCGGTTGCGCACGCCATGCGCGCGGGTTCAGTTCTGTGAGGATCGCCTGATTCATCGCGTCATTGCTCGCGTAGGTTTCCAGAAGCGAGTCGCGAATTTCGGCCAGCGCTGCCTGTGACTCTTGGGAATCACGTGCCATGGAAGCTCCGCCAATCTATTGATAGCGTGTATCCGTTGCGTAGAGGTCGAGCCGGGAGACTCGCCACGCGAGCGCTCCCGCCAATCCGCGCATATAATACTACTGTGCAGGACGCCAAGCTTATTGTCGTCGAATCGTGCGGCAGCCGCCCGGAGGCGGAACTGGTCAGGGGCGCGCTCGAAGAAGCCGGCATTCCGGCCATCATCCAGGGCGACACGGCGGGAGGGATGCGCGAGCACCTGGCGTGGTCCGGCGCGGGATTCAAAATTCTAGTGCGCGAGGAAGACGCAGCCGAGGCGCGCAATTTCCTCAGCGCGCTTGCAGCGGGCGGCGACGAATCTGACGCGGATTCCGAACCTCGCGACCATCCGTTTCCGCCTTGGCGCAGGTTGAGCTAGCTTTCGCTTCGCTTTTATCCGTGTTGCGCTGCGTTTATCCGTGGCGTCTTTCGCGGCTAACTCTTGTTCCATAGCAATGTCAGATTGGGATCAATCACAATGCGCGTCGGGCGAACGCGCGATTCAAAATGAAATCGTGTCTCCGCCCCCGTCGTCACCACCACTCCCAGCCGCTCCGGTTTTCCTCCGATGCGCACCGCGTACAGCGGCACCGGCGCCGTAAATATATCTTCGGTTCCGCTCTGCTCGATTTTTCCGGACACCAAAAATCCGTTTCCGTGCGGCTTCACTTCGTATTTCACGCTGAAGTGCGGAAAATCCGTGCCGCGCACCCACTGGTCGAAGAACCAGTTCATGCGATGCGTTCCTTCGATGTCCATCGCCGGAGTCATGTGCTGCTCCACTTCATGTTGGAAATCAGCCGTGCTGAGCGGACGAAACTGGTGCTCGGCCAGAATCGCGCGCAGCAACTCCCGGAATCGCGCGTCCGCATCTTTCGCATGGGCCGCATTCGGATCGCGCAGCATCTCTCGCAGCATGTGCATCACCCATGTGCCCTTGCCATAAATCAGCGTGTTATAGACCTCGGGATCCTTCGCTGACCCCAGCCGCGGCCCCAGCACCAGCGGCCCCACCTCCTCGACGGAATGATTCGTGCCTTCAACCTTCGCCGAAAGCTGAGCTCGATAATGTTCCAGCCAATTCGTCATCAGGTGTGCGCTGGGCTTCTTACTATCGGCATACCAAAGCGCCAGATAATTCGCCATCGCTTCCTGAATCCACACGTCGCGATAACTGGCCGCGCCCGTCAAGTTTCCCCACCACTGGTGTGCCACCTCGTGATAGGGCATCAGCTCGCGCGCCGCGCTCTGCGCCCATTCGTTCAGGCCCGCGCGTTCCTGCGTTTCGGGTGGCAGGAACGCCAGCGTCGAAAGGTACACCAGCCCCGGCCAGCCCTGCCCGAAGGATCCCGGAATCTGCGCCACATTCAGTTGTTCAAAAGGAAATGCGCCATTCACGTTTTCAAAAAAATGGATCGAATCCTGCACGCTCGCGCCCAGTTGCTTCAATGCCGCCGTCGGACTGGGCGTGGGAGGCTGGTCCGCGGCCCCGGACAAGCGATCGACGTCCTTGTAGCGATCCAGCATCGAGGGTGGCGGCACGCTATTCGGAGCCGGCTGCTGCAGACGGGCGAGGATCGCCTCTTCGAGTTCTTTATTGGCATACACCTGAATCTTCGGTTGCCCGCCCGTGCCGGCCATTTGGTATTGACTCAGATTGAAGCCAGACCTGGGAAACGGCGTTTGCGAGCGCCAACGGCCGGATTTCGTGCTGGCGTCCTCGCTCGCTTCCGACTCCGTGCCGGTCGCTACCAGCATGAATCGCTTGGGCCAGTGAAACGTTAGGTCAAATGGCGTGAAATGCTCGCCGCCGATGTGCGCGTACCAGGCCCCGCGCTCGCCAACGAAATCCACTCCGTTGCCCGCGTCGGTAATCACCGCGCCGTGATACGCAATCTGCAAATGAAAATCCGCGCCCGCCGGTTTTCCCGCGGGCAGCACCGCCAGAATGAAGTCGTTGCCCCGTCGCGCCGCGTCCCGCCGGCTCATTTCTTCATTTTGAAAATAGAGCAGCGGCTGGCCATCCTCACCCTGAATTCCGTCCACCGTCAGATGATGCGACAGTTCCATCACCACCACGCGCTCCCCCGCGCGCCCCGCTCGCAGATGTAGCGTGGTCTTGCCCTGCAGCGAGAGGTCCTCCGCGATGGTGGACTCCACGCGATAATCTACCGGCAGAAACGCTTCCGTCCACGGTGCCTGTGGATTTCCCGCAGAGAACGCGGCCCACACTTCGTAGGACCGCACGCCTTCGCTGAACCGCGGCTGTCCGATCGTCACCTGCTCTTCGCGCCGGCTGTCCACGGATACTTCCACCGGTCCCGCCGTGTCGGTTTGCAGCAAAATGTAAAAGTAAGGAACCACGTCCGCTGCCAGCATATCCACCATCGTGCGCAGCGAATGTGTGGGCGCCAGTCCCGCCACCAGCGGCGTCCAGTACGCGATGAAGCCCGGATTGCTGTCGGGCTCCACGCCGTCCTGCGCCAGTTGCCGTTGAATTTCGCTCGCGGTGTCGTCCGTGAAGCGGATGTACGCGTCCGTAAACGGCTGATCGAGGATCGGCACTCCAATGAAATGCGCCAGCGATCGCCGCTCGCCGCGTTCATGCGGCGTTGCGATCACGTGGCCCCGCCCCGAAAACACCGCGCCGGTCACGCGCCCGCCCAGCGGCTCAAGAAATGCCAGCTTGCCTTCCGTGAACGTGAAGCTCACCACATCCCGCCGCAGCGTCAGGTCCTTCACGCTGTACACCCGCGCATCGTCCGGCCGCAGCGCGTTCAACGCCTCGTAAAGCGCGCGCGGGTCCGCGGGAGCCGCTTGCGTCGGGATGGCTTGTGTGGAGGCGCCTTGCGTCGAAGCAGCTTGCGTCGAAGAAGATTGTTGCGCCGCGCTCTGCGCCCCAGCTCCGTCCTGCGTTTGCAGCGCCCCGCTGCTGCACGGGCCTATCGCAAGAAAGTCAGCGCCAAGCAGCAGCACAACGCCCAGCGAAATTCGCATGAATCTGCGCACGTATCTGACTCTACAACTTTGCTCGTCGCGAGTAAAAGCCACGTTCCCCTGATGAGGCCCGCTCTCGGGGACCTCGGTCCGCTAGTGTCCTAAATCGTCTCGCAGGGGCGTCGCATCTTGGAGTGCGGCGGCTTGCCGCCGCCTTTCTCAGCCGAAGCTTGCTTCGGCGCTCGCTCCCAGGCGCAACTCATCTGCGCCCCGCATCCTCTGCGACCTCTAGCTTCGCCTGCCCGCAGATTAGGACGCGACCCTCTGTCTTACCTGTTTGACGCAGCCCGCGCCGAAATCGTGGCCTGCTTGCGCCACGGCCTGTTCCGCCGGACAGGTTGTGTTACTTAGGGCATCGCTCCGCAACGACCTCGCCCGCCCCCTCCGACCCCCTTGGTAAAATCCATATGTGCGTCACGCAGCGCCCATCGCGTCGCTACTGCTACTGGTCGTGTCTTCGGCGGCCGCCGACACCATCGTGCTCAAGAACGGCCGCCGTATTGTCGCCTCCAGCGTCACCGAAGACGGCGAGCGCGTCCGTTACGAAACCCCCGCCGGCCAGATGTCCATCCCGAAGTCCATTGTCGCGCGCATTGATCGCGACGGCCTCGGCTTCGCTTCCGGCTCCGCCGCCTCCGCCGAACCGCCCGTCTCCGCGCCGCACGTGGATCCCATCCGCGGCTATGAAGACATCGCCCGCCTGGTCATCCACGACAACGCCATCGATTTCGGCTATATCGCGCAACTGGAAACCGACGCCCGTTCCCACGCGCCGCTCGCCATCGAAAAAGTCGCCGCCGCCCATTACGCCGCCGCGCAATTTCTCGTCAGCAAAGGCGATACGGCCACCGCCATTGACCATTACCGCGAAGCTCTCAGCTTCGCTCCGGAAAATTACGGCCTGCTGCTGAATCTCGCGGTGCTCTACCTGCACCAGAGCCAGTTCACCAGCGCGCTCGATCCCCTCGAACGCGCCCGCCGCATTTCTCCCGATTCTCCCGACGTCGCCAAGCTTACCGGCTGGGCCTACTACGGCCAGAACAAAATGGATTTGGCCGTCGCCGAATGGCGCCGCGCCGAAAAATTGCGCCCAGACGCCGAAGTGGAGCACGCCCTGGAAAAAGCCGAGCGCGATAAAGCCGAGGAAGAAAGCTACCGCGAAGGCGAGACCGCGCATTTCGATCTGAAGTACAACGGCAGCGCCACGCCCGACCTGGCGCGCGGCATCATGCGCGTCCTGGAAGAAGATTTTCGCGATCTGGAATCGCAGCTGGATTTCACGCCGCCCGATCCCATCGGCGTGATTCTCTATACCGGCGAATCGTTCGCGGACATCACCCGCGCCCCCAGCTGGGTCGGCGCGCTCAACGACGGCCGCATGCGCATTCCCGTGCAGGGCCTCACCGCCGTCACTCCGGAGCTCGCGCGCGTGCTGAAGCACGAGCTAACCCACAGCTTCATCGGCCAGAAAACTCACAACCGCGCGCCCACATGGTTGCAGGAAGGCGTCGCCCAATATATGGAAGGCCGCCGCAGCACCGCCGCCGCAGGCGCGCTGCTGAATGCCGCAGGCCAGGGAGAACTTCCCGCGCTCGCGAGCCTCGAAGGTTCCTGGATGGGCTTGGGCGGCGGCGAGGCTTCGTTCGCCTACGCCTGGTCGCTCGCCGTCGTCGAATCCATCATCCAGACCGGCGGAATGACGGACATCACCCGCCTCCTCGACAACGTCGCCACCGCCCCCAACACCGAAGCAGCCCTGCGCGAAACCCTGCACAACGATTACGCCGACCTGCAGCAGCAAGCCCTAACCTATCTGCACCAGCAAGATTTGCGTTAGCCCTCGTAGCGCCGGCGTCTCGCCGGCTCTCTGCAGTTTCGAAATGGCAAGCACGAGCCCATGCAATGTGAGATCAATGTTGAAGGTAGGGGCGCTGCTTGCTGCGCCCCAGCTCGCCAAGATGTAAGCCGCATCGCAGACTTGCCCTTGCCGTTCTCTGCGCCCGGCGTTTACCCCGACTAGTCGGGCATCTGCGATAAATCTTTCTGCCTTCTCAGATTTATCTCCGCCTTTCCTCTGTCCCCTCTGTGTAAAATCTTTTGCCTTGGAATCTATCGCCCTCCGCCGCCGCTACAAAGTTGCCAGCAATCCCGCAATCAAAGCCGCCCGCTCCGCCAGCCTGCCAATCACCACATGTTCGCGCGGGCTATGCGCTCCATCCCCCACCGCGCCCAACCCATCCAAAGTCGGCACGCCCAGCGCCGCCGTAAAACTTCCGTCCGACCCTCCGCCCGTGGACGCTTCCCCCAGCGGCAAACCCATCTCGCGCATCAACCCCTGCGCCACGCCAAATAATTTCCGCACCCCTGCCGTCCGCTCCAGCGGCGGACGATCCGCCCCACCCGTCACCGAAACCCGCGCCCCTTTCAATATCGGCCGCAGCGCATGCAGCCTGCGATTAATCCGCGGCACATCCGCCGCACGCGCATAGCGTATGTCCACCAGCGCCCGCGCCTGTTCCGGCACCACGTTCGTGATCGTCCCGCCGTTCACCACCGTTGTCTGCACCGTGATCCCGCGCCGCGCATCGTTCATCTCCATCAGCCGCGCAATCTGCAGCGCCAGCTCGTGCACCGCGTTCACGCCTTTCTCCGGATCAATCCCCGCGTGCGCCGACCGCCCCGTCACGATAATCTCCGCGCCGCCCACGCCCTTGCGCTGCGTCTTCAATCGCCCCTCGCGCCCGTAAGAGGGCTCCAGCACCAGCACCGCATCGCTCCGCCGCGCTTCCTGCTCGATCGCTCGCCGCGAACTCTCGCTGCCGATCTCTTCATCCGAACTCCACAGGAATACGAATCGTTTTTTCGGCCGAATGCCCAGCGCCCGCAAAGCATCCACCGCAAAAAGCGCCAGCACGATCCCGCCCTTCATATCAAACGTGCCCGGCCCCCACGCGCGCCCTCCCGCCACGCGGAACGGCATCTTCGCAAGCGTCCCCAGCGGATACACCGTGTCCACATGCCCCAGCACCATGATTTGCCCGCTCGCGCGCCCCGCCCCATCCCAAATTTCCGCCCGCACATGATTTCCGCGCTCGCGCTGCCGCAAAATCCGCACTGCCGCCCCGCGCCGCTTAAACTCCCGCGCCACCATCGCGCCGCACTCATCCACCGCGCTCTTCACATGGCTCGGCGATTCGCAGCGCACAAATTTCCCCAGCAGTTTCACCATCTCGCCCTGCCGCCCGCGCAATTCCCGCAGGATTTCTTTCATCGCCACGCTTCCTGAATTTGTCGCAGAACCCATCAATGTTTCACCCGCGCCATGCTAGCAGAGCTGTCAAACAGCAGCACGCGGTTAGTCCGGTTCCTACAATCCGGACGATCGAGCGCAGATCGTTGCAACTGCCTTTGCGTATATGCCAATCAGCCAGACAAGCGGCTTACACTGGATCCTCAAGTGTGGTGAGTGACAAGTAGGGGCACGTGAGACTTGGACGTCACATTTCGCTTGGTCTTTTAGTGGTCCTGCGTGCGGTTAGGCTCCACGCCGGAAACGACACCGAGCCTTTTTCCGAAATCCCTGCGGAGCAACGAGACGCGCTCGCAAAACGACTAAATTCATATGTGGAGGCTTATCGTGAAAGAAAGTGGGAACAGCTTTACGGGTTAGTCTCCACCGTTGGGAAAGACGGAGTGAATCAAAAGGACTTCGTTGTTGCGATGGAATCTGCGCACGGAATCGATTTTGCAAATAATCCAGACCTCCTGGAATTTCGTCCCGAACGCGCTCAAAAGAATACCAGAGGCGATTACCTTGTTTACGGATGCGCGAAGGCACGCCGCGAGGGTATGACGTATAACGGAGTTGCGGTCACGCTCGCCGTGCTCGATCATGGCGATTGGTTTTTCACGGGCTGGACTTTTATAACAACCGATGAGTCGTGCAAAGAATTAGCAGATCCTAAATGGCAACCACACTCCCCAACCTTCTTCGGTCCCATGGACGAGGTCAAGAACTTCAAGTGGAAGAATTCCATCTCACATGCCGAACCCTCGCGCTAACTTCGGACATTGCCGTGCCTCTGGTTCAACGCCCGGTCAACGCCTGCAATCCGAAAATAAACGCGCCACTCGACGCCAACCCCGATTCCCACCCGCCTGCAATTCGTATAGAATCGTTCGATTGTGCACCCGCGAAAATAGTGCACCGCTGAAAGCAGCCCCCGCAGCATCGGGCGCGTTCACCGGCGCGGCGTGCCAAAATATTCCAGCAGCACCGGGCCCGGCTCGACAATCGACCAATGGCGACCAGTAGGCGACCAACAGGCGAACATCACGCAATCTTTGCGCAACTAGAGGCCAACACACCATGCTCCTCGACAGCATAGAAATCCAGAAAATCCTCCCGCACCGCTACCCGTTCCTTTTGGTGGACGCCATCGAAGAAATGGAACCAAAGAAGCGGATTGTCGGAATCAAGAACGTCACCATCAACGAATATTTCTTTCAGGGCCATTTTCCCGGCAAGCCGGTGATGCCCGGCGTGCTCATCATCGAATCCATGGCGCAAATCGGGGGACTCCTGCTGCTGCTGGACATTCACGATCGCGACAACAAGCTGCTCTACATGGCCGGAGTTGACAACGCGCGTTTCCGCCGCCCGGTAATTCCCGGCGATCAACTGCGCGTGGAAGTCAACGTCCTCACCTTTCGTGGCCCCTTCTGCAAAATTAACGCCTGGGCCCGCGTCAACGGCGAGCTGGCCGTCGAAGCCACGCTGATGTGCGCCATGGTGGACATGAAAGCCGATGGCAAGCCCGAACGTTCCACGAACGCCGTCCCGAGCCCACTGGTGAAGAAGTAGATGAGTGAGATTGATTCCCGCGCCGTCGTTGCGTCCACCGCGAAGGTCGGCCAGAACGCAAAAATCGGCGCCTTCGCTGTCGTCGGCGAAGAAGTCGAACTCGGCGACGGCTGCATCCTCGATCATCACGCCGTCGTGCACGGCCCCGCGCGCCTGGGCCGCGCGAACCACGTCTATTCCTTCGCGGTCGTCGGCGGTGATCCGCAGGACCTCACCTACAAAGGCGAGCGCGTTTCCATCGAAGTGGGCGATCGCAACGAATTCCACGAATTCTGCACGGTGAATCGCGGCACGATAAAAGGCGGCGGCGTCACGCGCGTCGGCAGCAACAATCTCATCATGTCCTACGCGCACGTCGGGCACGACAGCCAGCTCGGCGATTTCAACATCCTCGTGAATGGCGCCACTCTCGCCGGCCACGTCACCATTGAAGACCACGCGCAAGTCGGCGCGTTCTGTCCCGTGCATCAGTTCTGCCGCATCGGCAAACATTCCTACATCGCCGCGCACACCGTCATCACCCAGGACGTGCCGCCGTTCTCGAAAATCGTCGCGCCGCGCGGCACGCGCTGCTTTGGCGTGAATCGCGTAGGCCTGGAACGCCAGGGATTTTCCTCCGAGCGCATTGCGGCGATTGAAAAAGCGTACCGCCTGCTGCTGCGCTCGAAATTAAATACTTCGCAAGCCCTGGAAAAGATGCGTGGAACCCTGGCGGACTCCGCAGACGTCTTAACCTTAGTGCAATTCATCGAATCGGCCTCATCCGATCGAGGTCTGACGAAATAGCATGACGCAGCCAGCCACGGAAAAAAATGCGGCAGGCGCCACCGCTGCAAATTGGGGCCTGATCGCCGGGAACGGTGATTTCCCCTTTCTGGTGCTGGAAGGCGCGCGCAGCCGCGGCATTGAGATGGCCGTGATCGCCATCAAGGAAGAAGCTTCGCCCGGCCTGGAGCGCGTCGCGAAACGCCTGCACTGGGTGAGCTTGGGAGAACTCAGCCGCACCATCGAATTGCTGCACGAAGAAGGTGTGAAGCAAGCGGTGATGGCCGGGCAGGTGAAGCACAATAAAATTTTCAGCGCGATTCGCCCGGATTGGCGCCTGGCAAAATTATTGCTCTCGCTGCCGTCGAAAAATACCGACTCGCTGATCGGAGCAGTAGCACGCGTTCTGCAGGACGAAGGCATCGAGCTGGTGGACTCCACGAAATTTCTCGGGCCGCTGCTGCCCGCCGCGGGAGTCCTCACTCATCGTGCGCCGGATGAATCCGAAGCCGCGGACATCGCCTACGGCCGCGGCGTCGCCACGCAGATCGCGGGCATGGACCTGGGTCAAATGGTCGTGGTGCGCGATCGCGCCTGCGTGGCCATCGAAGCCATGGAAGGCACGGACGAGACGATCGAACGCGCCGCGCGCATCGCCGGCGGCCATCGCCTGGTGGTGGTAAAAGTCAGCAAGCCGCGGCAGGATATGCGCTTCGACGTTCCCGTGGTGGGCTTAAGAACCATCGAAATTATGAAGCGCTCCAACGCCACCGCGCTGGCCATTGATGCGGGGCGAACACTGCTCTTCGATCGCGATGCCATGATTCGCGCCGCCGATGAAGCCGGAATCGCCATCGAAGCCTTCGCGCCCGATCGCGCGACCACGGTGGACAGCCCGCGGAAGTAGTTCAACGGGCGCCGTTGCAGTCGGTTTTGCACAGGTTTTGGCGGTGCAGTCGGTTTTGCAAGTTTTGATGTTGCCGTCGGTTTTGCTTTTGTAGTGCTGCCGTCGGTTGCTTTTGGTGCTGCCGTCGGTTTTGCTTTGGTAGCGGCGCACTTTAGTGCGCCATCGGTCTGGCGGCGCCGAACGGTGGCGGTCCTGCTTTGCGGCATGGGCGCCGATGCAGTTGGTTTTGCATTTGTAGCGGCCGGTTCAGGTTCATCGAACCGGGCAGCTGTTGCCGTTGCTTTTTGGTGCCGCCGTTGGTTTTGGTGCTGCCGTCGGTTTTGCTGTTGCCGTTGGTTTTGCACAGGTTTTGATGTTGCCGTTGGTTTTGCATTTGTAGCGGCCGGTTCAGGTTCATCGAACCGGGCAGCTGTTGCCGTTGGTTTTGCCTCGAGAATCTTTGTAGGTCGTGGCTTTAGCCACGACATAAGCTCTGCAAACTCGTGCGGCTTCAGCCGCTGAAGTACCGATTTTGCAGTTGCCGCACAAAATCCTCGACGCCGGAGACAATCGATTTTTCGCGTCGAAAAAAATCGGCGGCCAAAAGGAAATCGTGACGCGGACCGGGGGAATTGGAAGGGCGGGGCTTCAGCCCCGCCGATAACGTCGAGCAAACGAATGGGCTTTAGCCCCTGAAGCCGGAATTTTTTCGCGGCGCAACACTCCACCGCCAAAAGGAAATCGTGACTGAAAAACCCATACGTGTCGCAGTGGTCGGCGTCGGCGATTTCGGACGCAACCACGTACGGGTGTGGTCGGAAATGGAAGGCGTAGAACTCGTCGGCGTCGTGGATGCCAATGCCGAACGCGCCGCGCAGGTCGCCGCCGAATTCAAAACCCGCGTCATCCGCGACGTCGAATCGCTACCGCTGGAAAAAATTGACGCAGTCAGCCTCGCCGTCCCCACCAAGGATCATTGCCGCATCGGCTGCCGCCTGCTCGATTGGGGCATGGACGTTCTGGTGGAAAAGCCCATGGCCTCCTCGCTCACCGAAGCCGACGGCTTGATCGCTTCAGCGGAGCGCCAGAATCGCATTCTGCAGATCGGGCATCTCGAACGCTTCAATCCCGCCGTCACCGCGGCGCTGAAAATTGTTTCCAAGCCGATGTTCTTCGAAGTACATCGCCTCGGCGTTTTCACGCCGCGCAGTCTGGATATTGACGTAGTGTATGACGTGATGATTCACGACCTCGACATTCTTCTCGCGCTGGTCGGCGCGCCCGTCGTGGATTTGAAAGCCGTGGGCATCCCCGTGATCACCGATAAAGTGGACATCGCGCAGGCCCGCATCGAATTTTCCACCGGCACGGTCGCCAACGTCACCGCCAGCCGCGTTTCCACCGAGCGCGTCCGCAAGATGCGTTTTTTCCAGGCGCATGAATATTTCTCCCTGGATTTCACGCGCCAGGATTTGCTGCGCGTGCGCGTGGAGCCCGGCTCGCCCCAGCCGCAGATTAATTTTGAAAAAGTTCCCACGACTCCGGAAGAGCCGCTGCGCGCCGAGCTGGGCGCGTTTGCCCGCTCCGTGCGTAATCGCCGCCCTCCGCGCGTGGATGGCGCCGCAGGACGCGCCGCGCTGGCGCTGGCCGATCGCGTGATGGCAGGCATCCAGGAACACGCGCGCCGCGTCCAACTGGATGCCGTCGTCTCCCAGGACAATAGATGATTCCGCGAACCCTCGTTCCCACAGATGTGCGCCCGTTCACCGACAATGGTGACAAGAAGCCGCCGCGCCGGCTGACGACGTACATGGACGATCGCACCGTGGTCCCATCCGATTTGTCCGACGCGCCGCCGCTCACCGGTAAGACCACCATCCCGGAACATCTTCCGCTGGACGTCCTGATCGAGCGCAGCCTGGTTCCGCGCGGCATCGGCGTGAAGCCCTTCGAACAATTTTTGCCGCCTTCCGAATTCGCGCCGCTCGCGATTCTGGACCGCCGCGTGGTGGTCCCCGCATACGTCGAGCCGCCGGAGCAGCGCGAGATTGACAAATTCGATCAGCCGCCGCAAATGACCGCGGAGCTGCGCGAAATTGTCGAGCCCGACATTTTCAATACCGGCGAAGCCAATCTTCTGGTTCAACCGGACGATCGCAGAGACGCCAAGTGGGACGCCATTACGCGCGTCATTTCCGTCGCGGCGCACATTGCCTTCATCATCTTCCTGGTTTTTCTGCCGAAAATTTTCCCCACGCACGTCCCCACGCGCGATGAAATCGAACTCGCCAGCAAGGAACTCGGCGTAGTCTATTTGCCGCCGGACGAAGGCGCCGTCTCGCGCCGACCTTCGCCCCCTCCCGGCCCTGTGGTGAAAATCACTCCGAAGGCGTTGAACAAAGCCGCGCCACCGCGCGCCGAAGAGCATCGCCTCGAAGCCCCTCCCGTGGCTTCAGAGCGCCCGCCGCTGGATTTGCCCTCGGCGCCCACGCCGAAAGTGAACACCAGCCCCACTCCGAACACCGCGACGGCGCCACCGCCTCCGCCCGACTCTACGTCGCGACTTTTGCCGGTGCTGCCGAAAGGCCCGCCCAGCCACTTGAACCTTGATTTACCGAACGCCTCTCCCGGTAAGGCCATGCAGAATGAATTGCAAGATGCGATCCGGCATGCCCCCAGCGGTGGCACGTACACTTCGGAGGGCACAGTTTCCGGCGGTCGTGGCAGCGGTGGTGGCCGCGGAGGCCGCGGCGGAGGCGGCGCGCAAGCAGGCCGGAACGCGTCACCATCCTCACTCCCACCGAGGGCGTGGATTTTCAGAGCTACATCAACCGGCTGCTCGCCAAGTTGAAACAGAACTGGATCACCGTGATGCCGGAATCTTTTTACCTGGGCGACAAGGGAATCGTCGCGATTTCTTTTCGCATCAATCGCGACGGGACGTTCCCCAGCGAGAGCCTCAGCCTTGACCGTACCTCCGGCAAAGAGCCGCTCGATACCGCCGCGGCTTCCGCGATCCGAGCCACCAGCCCCTTCGAACCGCTTCCGCCGCAATTCAAAGGTCCGTTCATCGATCTGCGCATCGGTTTCTACTACAACATTCGGCCCGACGGCGCCACCCAGTAGCGCTCGCCGCGCTCCGCCGTGGTTCGCGAATCCGTAGCGCCGGCGTCCCGCCGGCTCGGTTGCCTCTGACGTGAACTTTGTAGCGGCCGCCTGCTTTGTAGGCGGGCATCCTCGCCGTTGGTTTTCGCTTCGGCTTTTTCCAAAGCGCGTCCACAACAATTTTCCCCGCACCCTCCGAGCATTCCATTCCTGCGGTAGGGGCGCTGCTTGCTGCGCCCAAGCTTGCCGCATCGTCAACCTCATCGCCGCCCTATCTTGCTTTTCTGCATGCCCTCTGCGTTAAGCCTTTCGGCTTCGCCCAGCCGTCATCATCGCCTTTATCTGTGTTCATCTGCGTTCGTCTGTGGTGATTTTAGATTCCATCCCTCGCCGGCCAACCAACCACGCATCCCGTCTTCAACGAACGCCCCCGCAGTGATAACGTATCCACTGGCCACGCCATGAAAATCAATCGCACGCAGGTGATCGGCGCCCTACTCCTCGCCGCGCTCGTGTTGCTCGCCCTTCTGCTGCGCCACTGGAAATTTTCCGGATGAACGCGCTGCCGCGGCTCGTTGTTGTGCTTGGCCCCACCGCCTCCGGCAAATCCGCGCTGGGCATCCATCTCGCCGAAAAACTCGGCGGCGAAATCCTGGTCTGCGATTCCACGCAGGTCTATCGCCATTTCGATATCGGCACGGCTAAGGTTCCTGCGGCCGAACAGCACGGCATCGCGCACCACTTGGTTGATCTCATCGAGCCCGCTGAAATTTTTACTGCCGGTGATTACCGCCGCTGCGCCCTGGAAGTTCTTGGCGATCTGCGCAACCGTAAAGTTTTGCCGATACTCACCGCCGGAACCGGCCTGTACCTTCGCGCGCTGCTCGAAGGACTCGCCGAGGCTCCGCAGCGCTCCGAAGAAATTCGCGCGCGCCTGCGTCAGAAAGCCGAAAAGCATGGTGCCCAGCATCTGCATCGCGTGCTCGCGCGCTTGGATCCTGAATCCGCCGCGCGCATCCCCGCCCGCGACACGCAAAAAATAATTCGCGCCATCGAACTGCGCCTGCTCACCGGAAAACCGATCACCGAAATCCATCGCAGCGGCCGCGACGCGCTGCAAGGCTACGAAATCATCAAGCTCGGCCTGCTGCCGCCGCGCGCCGCGCTCTACGCACGCATCCACGCGCGCACCGCCGCGATGCTCGCCGCCGGTTGGCTCGAAGAAGTCCGCGTACTCGTCGCCAGCGGCGTTCCGCGCCGACGCCAAGCCCTTCCAGTTCATCGGCTATTCGCAATTGCGCGATCATCTCGCCGGCCGCCTCACCGAAAAAGACGCCGTCGAGCAAATCCAGCAAGCCACGCGCCGTTTCGCCAAGCGTCAGCTCACATGGTTTCGCAAAGAATCCAGCGTACACTGGCTCGCGGGCTTCGGCGACGCGCCGGAAATTTCCGCCGCGGCTCTCGCCATCCTGAAATCGCCGCAATCGGTGGTGTCCTGAATCGTCTCGCGATCGCATCGCTCAGCAGCGAAGCGTCCGCGACGCAACCGCGCATTTCGTTGCCCAATTTCGCCAGCGCAAGTTATCTGGGAGTGCGGCGGCTTGCCGCCGCCTTTCCTAGCCGAAGCTTGCTTCGGCGCTCGCTCCGCAGCGCAGCCGGTCTCCGCCGTGCACTCACTGCGAGTGCAGGGCTTCCTCGCCCACAAATGAACACACTGCGTAACAATCCCGTAACTTGACGCGCCTCGCGCACTCCGGTATCGTTTCGCGGCATCAAAAAAATCTTATGGCTAGTGCAACCGCCCTTAAATCTTCTCCGCTTCAGCCCGACGATTGGATCCGTGCGGCCTTCGCGCGCCTTTCCACCGAGGGAATTGAATCCGTGCGCATCGAATTGCTCGCGCGCGACCTCGGCGTCAGCAAAGGCAGCTTCTACTGGCATTTTCAGGACCGCGAGGAATTGCTGGCGAAGATGCTGGATCGTTGGGAAGCCGACGAAGTTGCGTGGCTGGACGACACTGTCGTCACACCACACGCCGCGGCACGCTGGGCGCGTTTCGTGGAACATTGCGCCGATCTTTCTCTCGCGCGTCGCGAAGCCGCGCTGCGCGCGTGGTCTCGCCGCGACGAGCGCGTGGCAGCGCGAATTTCCGGCATCGAGAAAAAACGCGCCGCGCACGTTTCCAGCGTCCTGCGCGATATCGGTTTCACGCCCGAAGCAGCGGAATCCTGGGCCGAAGTCGCGCTGCTCGTCTATCTCGGCTGGTTGGACCGCGCCACGCGCGACCTGGAGTTCCAGGTTTCCGGCCGCGGCCTCAGTCAATTTCTTTCCGACCTGATTCTCGCCGCCTCCGCGCGTTCTTCTGCTGCCCACGCGGGCTGAAATTCGCAAAGTTTGATCCACGCGCGCATTGCGTGGTTTCGTAGCGGCGCACTTTAGTGCGCCATCTGTGTTGCGTCGCAGATCGATGGCGGTCCCGCAACGCCGGACCGCCGCTACGAAACCTCTTGTTCAGCGCGGACGCTCCGCCATTCGCGCCTCTCGCCCATTCGGCGTATAATCGTGTAACCAATGAATAAAATTTCTCGCACTTTGCATGCGGCCAGGGCCACTCGATCCGCATGAAAACCGCGCAATCCGTGGACAATCGCGAAAGCGTGCTGCTGGTCGGCGTAAGCCTGAAAAAATCTCCGCGCGGACGCGCCGGCGATCCTTCGGCTGCAGGGCGCGATTCGCTGGAAGAACTGCACGAGCTGGCTGAATCCGCCGGCGCGAAAATTGCCGGCAGCATTCTGCAAGTGCGCGAAGCGCTGGACCCCGCCACTCTCGTTGGCCGCGGCAAGCTCGACGAAATCCGCGCCGAAGCCGAACTGCGCCACGTGCCGCTGGTGATCGTGGACCACAATCTCACTCCCGTGCAGCTGCGCAATATGGAGAAGGGCATCGGCACGCGCGTGATTGACCGCACCCAGCTGATCCTGGATATTTTCGCGATGCACGCGCGCACGCGCGAAGGCCAGCTACAGGTGGAGCTGGCGCAATTAAATTATTTGTTGCCGCGGCTTACCGGGCGCGGCGAAGAGCTTTCGCGGCTGGGCGGCGGCATCGGCACGCGCGGACCTGGCGAACAAAAACTGGAAACCGACCGCCGGCGCATTCGCGACCGCGTCAGCAAAATAAAAGAAGCCATCGAGACCGTGCGCCGCCAGCGCACCACGCGCCGCCGCGCGCGCCAGGCCGTGCCGCTCGGCATGATCGCGCTGGTGGGTTACACCAACGCCGGAAAATCCACGCTGTTCAACGCGCTCACTCACGCCGAGGTGCTCACCTCCTCGAAAATGTTCGCCACGCTCGACCCCACCGTGCGCGCCGTGCGCCTGCCTTCGCGCCGCCGCGCGCTGCTTTCGGACACGGTCGGATTTCTGCGCGATCTTCCGCCCGACCTGATCGCCGCTTTCCGCGCCACTCTCGAAGAAGTGCAGGAAGCCGCGCTCATCGTGCAGGTCAGCGACATTTCTAATCCTCATCACGCCGAGCAGGATGCGGACGTCCTGAAAGTCCTCACCGACCTCGGCGTGCAGGATCGCCCGCGCCTGCAAGTTTTCAACAAGACCGATCGTCTATCAGCCGAAGAACTCGCCGCGCTCGAGAAAGCCAACGGCCGCAATGAAAATAAAATCTTCACCTCCGCCGTTACCGGCGCCGGCCTCGACGATTTGCTCGCGCGCATGGATGCCGCGCTCCCGGTCGATCCGCTCGTGCGCGTGGATTTGCGCATCCCCTTGTCCGACGGGCGCCATCTTTCGCTGGTCCACGCGACGGGCCGTGTGCTGAGCTCCGAAGTAGCCGACGGACACATGCACCTCGAGGCCGAGCTCCCAGAATCACTAGCCCGCCGCCTCGAAGATTTCGCGCAGCCTGCCAGCACCAAAACCCCGTAGACACGCTGATCCCGCACTGGCTTTCACGACAGAAAACTTGACAGCACTAGTAGCTGCCGGCCGAAATGCGTGCGGATACTTTGCTAACATAAAGTACTTGACATGACGAACTAATTTGCGGAGAATGGTCTCGCGGCGGGAAACCGAATCCTCAATTCACGGAGTGAACCAAAATGATAAAGCGCATTGCCGCTATCGGATTCATCGTCATCTGCACCTCAATCGCCTGGGCCATCCTGGGCAGCACCATTTTTTACCGCACCTATTCCACTGACGAGCAACTGAAGAGCCGCGTGTCGTCATCCTGGGGCACCGCGCAGGAGCAAACGCCGCCCACCGCCGGTTACCAGGTTGTTTCCCACAAGCAGGTCGCTTCCACGGAAAACGGCATTACGGCCGTGCGCACGGTGGAGGAGAAGTCCAGTGTCTCGCTGCCGCTGGAACAAACCCGCGCGAACGCGGCGCTGCAGCTGGATTACCGCAGAAAAGGGCTGCTGTGGTACAGCACGTATCAGGTGGATTTTTCGGGAGCCTATCGCTTCAGCAATCCCAGCGACCAGGCGCAAGATGTCACGTTCCGCATGCGCTTGCCCGCGAGCCAGGCCGTTTACGACGATTTGGTTTTTTCGGTGAACGATGTCCCACTGACGATTAGCAATCAAAAAACCGAAGCAGTGGCCACGGCTCAGCTGCAACCGCACCAGACGGCGGCGCTGCGCGTGGCTTATCGCTCGCACGGGATGGACAGTTGGAGTTACGGCTTTGGCGATGAAGTCACGCAGGTAAAGGATTTTCAGCTGCACGTCATCACGAATTTTCCCGGCTTCGACTTGTTGGAAAATACACTTTCGCCTACGCAGGAGTTGCGACAGGCGGACGGGTGGGATCTCTCGTGGAACTACAAGAACCTGGTCTCCGGCTACCACGTAGGCATCGCTCTGCCGCAGAAGCTGCAGCCCGGGCCGCTGGCGGGACGCATCAGTTATTTTGCGCCGGTGTCACTGCTGTTTTTCTTTTTCGCGCTTTTCCTGCTGACCACCGTGAAGGGCATCGAGCTGCATCCCATGAATTATTTTTTTCTGGCCTGCGCCTTTTTTTCCTTTCACCTGTTGATGGCCTATCTGGTCGATCACGTCTCGATCCACGTGGCCTTCCTGATCTGCTCCGCCGTTTCGATATCTTTGCTGCTCAGCTACCTGCGGCTGGTGGCGGGCATGCGCGGCGCATTGATGGAGGCGGGGCTGGCGCAATTTGTGTATCTCGTGCTGTTCTCCTACGCGTTCTTCTTCGAAGGCTTCACCGGCCTCGCGATCACCATCGGCGCGATTCTCACCCTCTTTATCGCCATGCAAACCACCGCGCGCATACAATGGACCGAAAAGTTCGCGATGCGTTGAGCCTGTGATGCAGCGCAGGCATCGCGCGCGATTCTAGCCGTTGATATGTGGACGGCCGGACGGCACAATGCCTGCGAGGCCCACCCATGAAAACACGCCCGTTCCTTTTCGCCGCGCTCGTACTGGCCGCTTTGCCGGCTGTTCCTTTCACCGCGCCTCTCGCCACGGCGCAAGGTTCCGACGCTGCGGCAAAGATTCTGGCGCTGGAGAACAAGTGGAATCTCGCTTACAAGCAGCGGGACGTAGCGGCCATGAGCTCGCTGCTGGCCGATGACTTCATCATCACTGTGGAAGACGGCAACACCTACAGCAAATCGGGATACATCGCGCATGCCGGAGACAGCAGAACGCAGGTGGCAGTCTCGGAATTGCTGGACATGAAAGTGCGGATGCACGGGAACACCGCGATCGTCACCGGGCAGTATCACGAAGTGGGAACCGAAAAAGGGAAGAGCTACGAATATCACGACCGGCTCACCGACACCTGGATGCTTCTCGACGGGCGCTGGCAGGTGGTCGCGTCGCACTACAGCGTGCCACTAAAATGAGCGGCAAATGACCGGCGAATGAGCGGCAGACGACCGGCAAATGACCGGCTGCAACCGGCACATTGCGTCGCAGTCTCATGGAGCAGTTATGAAGAATCATTCCGGGTCCAGAGTTGGCGCGAGCCTCGCGCGTTTTGCGTTGGCAGGCGTTATTGCGCTTGCTGCGATCTGCATTTTTTCAGGAGTCGGCAACGGCGCGACCGCTGGCCTGGGTTTTGTCGCGCACCAGCAAGCACCTCCGCCGGTTCCCAGCGCCACGCAAAAGGAGAAGACTGTGTCCGAGCATGCTACTGGAACGTTCGACGTCAAGGCGGAAGCGCAGGGAGAGCCGGACAAGGGCGACGGGTCCACGCTCGCGCGCTATTCGCTCGAAAAGCAGTACCACGGCGATCTGGATGGCACCGCGAAGGGAACGATGCTCGCGGCGGGGACTGATGTGAAAGGCTCGGCGGGTTACGTCGCGATGGAGCGTGTCACCGGGACGCTGAAGGGGCGCAGCGGAAGCTTCGTCCTGCAGCATACCGGCACCATGGCGCACGGCGACGCGCAATTGTCCGTAACCGTCGTGCCGGATTCGGGCTCGGGCCAGCTGCGTGGGCATCGCAGGAAAAATGACGATCATCATTGCCGCCGGGAAACATTCGTACGAGTTTGATTACACGTTGCCTGCGGCGCAGTGAGCGGGAGCGCGCTGGCTTTTCGTGGCGTGGCAATGCTTGCCTGTGCGCGATCTTGCAGGCCGTCATCCTGATGTTGCTAGCCACGACGCAGGGATCCCTGCCACTGCTCTTTTCCCAGCGGTACTTCCTTCATTTACCGCCCACTGAAACGCGAGCGCGAACTCACGCATCTCGTCGGTACGATAGCCTTTAGCTACGACATCGCGCCCACGCCAATTACCGCGGCTTTAGCCGCTGACGCTCCCGAGTTTGCATTCTCCTCAGTCTCTGAAATCACCACCTCCAAACATTTTCGTAAGCTGGCGCACAGACTCACATCGAGCGCGACTCTACGGCTTCGCCGGGTAAATTTTCAGTTCGTCCCAGCCGCTGCCTTGCGTATCGGTTTCGCGTGTGAAGCGCACGCCGATCAGTTCGGCCAGAGTAATCTCCGACGTGGTGTAGATTTTGCAGCCCGTCATCAGGTGCCCGCCGATCATCGTGCCTTGTCCGGTGGAAATCGAAAGGTGCACGTGCTCGCCGCCTTCTTCCACCGTGCCGGTAATGGAAACGATCTCGAAGTGGCCGGTGTGGATGTGCGCTTCGGGCTGATTGGCGTAGCGGATCGAAGCTTGCGTCAGGCTGCCCACGGAGCTGAGCAACACGCCTGCCTGTATGTGATTGGCGTTGACGTAGGCGCGGATTCCGCCAAGCAGGTCGTCACCCGGGCGCAGACGGAAAACGTGAATGCGCACGCGATCGGTCGTGATGGATTCGTGGCGGTCGGCGAGCTGCTTGGTCCAGTCAGCCGGAAGCGCCGGCGCCGGCGGCGCGTCTTGGAGCGTGCTGCTCTGCGGCACAGGCTCGCCAGCTAGGCGGCGTGTATTGCTTTGGCATTTGCGCGGCCGCTTGCGCAGTTGCTTGCGGCGCGGCGAGGCTCGCTGACGCCCATGTCAACGCCACCACCGCGAAATAGCTCAATAGCATCCTCGTAGTAGTCATCGCTCTCATGAAATTCTCCTGTGGGGTTGCGGACGCAAGCCCGGCGCAATCAACGCCAATTTTTCTGAAACATTATGCACGCGCAGATGGATTGTGAAGAGATGATTCGCTGCGTCCGAGCGATTCAAGAAAAGACGGGCGCTTACGGATTCGCGCGGCGCAGCACCGCGCTGGATTTTTCTGCCGCGGCCACCTGGTGGAAGAAGTCGCGAACTTCGGGGAGTTTATCGGTGGGCACCACCACGCCTTTCACCTCATACGTCCGTTTGTAATGCAGCACGTTGTCCTTCACCTCAACGTTGCTTTTGTATGTGGCGTATTCGCACTTGGCGTCCACGGGTTGCGGAAGCTCGTCCACCACGTACCCCGCGGGCAAAGTGATGTCAAACATATCGGATTGCAGTGTGGTTCCGTGAAATTCGATGGGATACTTGCGCGGTTTTCCGCTGAGGATGCTCGAGCCTTTGTCGCCGACGATGCGCGGGCGCAGGATCAGCAGATTTCCGGCGGTCTTTGCGTATCCTTCGACGACGAACTGATAGTGCAGGCTGAAATTCTCGTTGTACTTATCGAGATTGCTGACCGTTGCGTTGGTCAGGGTGAAATTATTCAGGGATGTTCCCAGGAATTTCTCGAAGACCTTGTTACGGTCGGCCGGTGGCGAGTTCAGGAACTGCGCGCGGCTGTCCCCGGCCGGAGCGCCCCAGCGCAACTCGTTGACGTCGCCACCCAGGTTGCCGGTGGAACTGAGCGTCAGGGTGCCAGTGCGCATCAAGCGGTTGGTGGCGGGCGGCAGCACCGGAAGCAAGATCAGTTTGCCGCTATCGGGCGTGATCACCAGGCCGTAACTTTGCTGCAGCTCCGAAGGCAAATATCCCAGCGGCACATATTCGTCCGTGGGATCAAAAAATAGCAGCCGGCCGAGTTGCGGATCTTCCACCGTGGCGTACAGATTGGTAATGGGGACATCCTTCGGCAGCTGGATGGCCATGATCATGTGGTCGCCGCGCAGGGAAGGAAAATCCGGATTCACGATGCCGCGATCGGAGTCAATCATCACGTAGTAGGAATCAATGCCGGCCACCTTCAGCATGGCGCCCAGCAGCGTGGCTTTGTCCTTGCAGTCTCCATATTGATGCTTAAAGACGTCCGCGGCCGGATGCGGCTGCAATCCCCCGATGCCTATTTCGATGGCCACGTAACGGATCTGCTGCTGCACGTACGCCGCGAGCACCTGCATTTTCTTCAGCGGGTCAGAAATGCCGGCCGTGAGCTCCGTCACTTTTTGCTGCATCGCCGGCGAGGGCGCGCGGCTGCCCGACGTAAGATTGGCGTACCAAACTCCGATGTCGTTCCATGAGCCGGTGGTCTTGGCGCGCAGCGCGGGGTCGCGTGGAAAGTATTTGATGTCCATGCGGCCTTCGATGGTGGGAAACGGCGGCATTTCCGGCTCGACCTCAATCCCTGGAATGTTTTCAATTTCCCAGACGTACAGATTGTTCGCGGAAGATTGCGGCTCTCGCTTGGGAAAGTTAGCCCAATAATTGGTGAATTCCCATCCGGCGGGCACTTGCAGTGAAAAACGCGCGCGGCGCGTGGGGATCTTGCTCTGGAATTGCCAATCGTCTTCAAAAACGAATGGCCGATGCTTCTGCACATATTCGTAGCCGACCACACTCCCCGGATCGGCGGCGGAGAACTTGATCCCCTTGGCGCGCAAGTCGGTGAATACCTCGAAGCTGGTCAAGCTAACCTCGACGGCATCCTTTTCCTTCAGTTCCATCTCCTTGCCGTCGTGAGTGATCGTCCAAGCTTTAAAGAAGGAAAGCTTCGTTTCGTTATCGAACGTAACCGCGGCGTAACTATAGTCGTCGCGAGCTTCGGGGCGGAGGAGCTTGTAGGCGCGGCGATGCCTGGTTTCAATCTCGCCATTGTCCTTGACGGTGGTCTGCTGTTCGTCGAGCAAAACGACCGCGACCGTGTCCTTGGGATATTCAGGAAGCGTTTGCTGCGCGGCGGCGCGCAGCCATTCCGGCGCCGTGTCCGCCAACACACGGGGAGAAAGCCGGCTGAAGACCGGCGCGAGCGCCACAGTGAAGAGCGCCGCCAGAGCAGCCACCGCGACGTGCCTAGTTATTTTTGGCAGATTCGTCATTTTGCAGAACGATTTGCGCGTCGTCATCCGTTTTCACCGTATTGAAGAAATTCCGCAACGCCGGGTAGCTGCTGACGGGAAAGGCCAATCCATCGAGGACCAGCAACCGTTTCACCTCCACGGCGTTGCCCTGCTGCGCGGCGGAAATTTCATAGGAAACCACGCCCGGCTTGGCCTGCCTGGCCGGGGGAACGGATTCGATTTTGTACTCCGCGGGAACCTTGAGCTTCACGTCGTCAATTTCTTCTTGCGGACAATTGAAATAAATTTCGTAACGCCGTTTTTCGGGGTGAAAAGCGGCTGCCTGCCGGGTTTGAAACGGCGAAGCCGGGACCAGCATGCGCCGTCCGGCCGCCGTTCCTAGACTGGGAATTTTCGCGGTGCCTTCCACGTGCAGCGCCAGGTCTTTATTGTCCCAATTCGTGATCGCGCTCACTTCGAAGGACGATCCTGCGGGCAACCAGCCCTGGATTTCTTCCCCGATCGATTTGCGCCGGCCCGCTTCATCTTCTTCACGGAATTCTTCGCGGCGCGAGGCGGCCATGTGCCCGGTAAAATCCACTTGGAGCTTTCCGCTGGCCTGGCCCTCGGAATCGAGTTCGAGTTCGGCGCTGCGGATCGTCGTGGCGTGGCTCGGCGGCGCCGCAGGAACGGTGACGATTTCGCCGCCGGACTTGCTGCAGCGGATGCCGCTGGTGTTGGTTTCGTACCAGGGCAGAATTCCGAACGGGAACGCGCTGGCGGCGGGATCGAGATAATAATCCTGCGTGCCGGCGTGAACCCAAACGATGTCGGCTGAGATCTGCGACGTATCCATCATTTCGGGGCGAAAGAAAACCACGTGGCGCGGCGCGACGTAAACCTCGGCGGCGGAAAACCCCGCGGCGCGCGCCAGGCCCACAAATGTGTAGTTCACCTCGCGACCCGACGCGTAGTTGTGTTTCAACACGTCTTCCACGTTGTTATTGGGCTTCAGCTGTTCCTGCTTTTGCTCCTTTTCCGACTTCTCCTCTTCCATCGAGAGGTTGCGGATTTTTTGCACGCGCGCGTAGATTTTGCGGAGTTTTACGTCGGGTGCATCATCGCCACTCACGGTGTGCGCCACGTCCGCTTCCAGCGCGGATTTCTTGTTTACGAAGTGATCGACGTCGTCGGACATCGATTTGCCAATGCGGTTCCAGAACTTGTCCGGTGTTTCGTTCTGCGGAGCGTTGGAATTCACATAGTAGAAGTCCACGTGCGCCTGCAGCGCATCCGCGGGCGGCATATATTCTTCCTCTTCCAGGCCGGGAATATCGTGGACGTCCATCGTGTATGTCCCGTTGCTTTGCTTCACAGGAATGGCTCCCGCGGGGAGGCCGTGCTGGCGATAGCGGAGCGGAAAGGTGCTCTGTGGGTCCGGTCGAATCACGAAATGCGCGTCACGTGTGTAAAGGTGGCCGGTGATCGTCCAGCTCTCGTCAACGTAATAATGCGGATCGCTCTGTTCGCGGTAGCGGTATTCAATGATGCTGCCGGGGTGAACGTCCGGCAGCGTGAAAGTCTTCGCGAGATATTTGTAGCCGCTGGCTTTGACGATGGTTTTTTCGAACGCTTTGCCTTCGAAATTCACGATGCTGCCGTCGGGGTGGATGGTGCGCGCGCGCAAGTCCAGGATGTTTACCCGCTGCCTGTTGAACGGCAATTCCACATTCGCTTCCTTGGTGCCTTCCTGCGTGAATATTTTGATGCGGATATATTCCCGCACCGACGATTCTTTGGAGTCCATGTCGCTGGAGCGGTACAGAATCATCGCGTTCGCGCCCGGTTCGGCGGGATTGTCCTTTAGCGCCAGGTCAGCGGGAGGGATCGGCAGCCAATCGTCGCCGGCCGAGGATGGCCGCGGAGCAGCGGCGCAAAACAGCACAAAAACGAAGGCAGTGGCGCAGACGAATCGCTGGGTTCGATTCATGGCAGAACACGCTCCCATTTCGAGAGAGAAAGGGTGGCCGAACTGCGGTGCTGCGCACCATCGAGCTGCGCGCCTTGGGTCCCAGTTCTCAAGCGGTGACGTGAGCGTAACGCTACTACTTGTCTACGATAGTGTCAACGGAGCTTGTCGGCCTGCCGAGATAACCAGTTCGAGAATCGCAACGCCGCACCGGCCCCCAGATTTTGCCTTTCTTTCGCGTAGGGATCGCGGCGCATCCCGGCGCCCGTGGCGACAGAAGTTTAGCAGTCCCGCTTTGTGGGACCGTCGCTACCATGATTACCCGGAGAAAAGGGCCTACAGAGCCTTCTAATCAGCCCCACCAATCCTCGTATTTCAAGAATGTTCTCGCCTACTTTGCCTTTGTACTCGTAAGATGTGCACCGTTGATTCAGCGATGAGAAAGATGCCCTCCACGTCCGGCACATATGTCGAATGTGAACCCAACTCGTTCTCTTCGGGATCCGTGCGGAACCTGGCGTGCGCGTCGTGGCACGCTACGTCAGCGTCCCTCGGCGGCTCCATCGCATGAAAGAAAATAATTTCCGATCGGGTGTCCGCATCCCTGAACTTGACGGACTCCGCGGCCTCGCCATTTTCCTCGTGATTCTTTGTCATTACGTTGGAAATCCCGAACATAAGCCGCTCGGCTACTGGCCGCATCGCTTCCTTTCGGCGTTTGGCGTTGGCTGGAGCGGCGTGGACCTGTTCTTCGTGCTCTCCGGCTTTCTCATCGGCGGCATTCTGCTCGACGCTCGCGGCGCTCCCAACTACTTCCGCGCGTTTTATATGCGCCGCGTCTTCCGCATCCTGCCTATCTACTATCTGTGGACGCTGCTCTTCTGCGCCATGGTCATCGGCGTGCTCCTCTTTTTCCCCGGCACCGCCGGCGTCACATCTCATGACCTTCTCCGCGTTCCGGTGCAACTTCTCTTCCTGCAGAACATTTTTATCGGTATGCCCAAGCTGACCTGGATTTGGTTCTCGGTCACCTGGTCACTCGCCGTGGAAGAACAGTTTTACCTCGTGGCCCCCATCCTGATTCGCTTTCTCACCACTCGCCGCTTCGTCGTTGCGCTGATCGCCACCGTCTTTCTGGCTCCCCTTCTGCGCTTTATGCTCTTCCAATATTGGGCGCCTCATTCGTTTCTCGCCGCTTTTCTGATGCCTTGCCGCGCCGACTCGCTTTCCTGCGGCATGCTGCTGGCCGTGGCGTGGCGCAATGCTCGCTTTCGCGAATTCATCGGCGCTCGTACGGTGTCGCTGCGGCGCGGATTGTTGATTCTTCTCATAGGCGTGGGTGCGCTGCTGTGGTGGCTGGTGCATCCTCTGAATATTGTCACCGTCACGATCGGATACACCTGGTTCGCTCTGCTGTACAGCGTGCTGTTGCTAACCGTGCTATCCGATTCCGGCGGACGGATCGCCGCCGTCATGCGCCTTCGCTTTCTGGGCTGGCTCGGTGGTATCTCTTATTGCGTTTACTTGCTGCATGACACTTTCAATTTCCTCGCGCACCGCCTCTTCTTCCATTCGGATCCTCAAATGTACACTCTCGGGCACGTCGCAGTATCGCTCCTCGCGCTGCTGGCGACTTTGGCAGTCGCTTCCCTCTCGTGGCGCTTTTTCGAAAAGCCACTCATCCGCCGCGGCCATACCTATTTGTACCAGTAAAGCACGGCGGAAGAGCGGCCGATTTTGGTCCTTGGGTTTGCTGTTGCTTCTGTAGTCCCAGGTGGCGTTTGATAAGAAAGAAGGGGTTCTCAGCAGGCATTTGTGCGTCGCAATGCTGTGCAGCACCGCTTGAAGCTCGGAAAGGTGGAGGACCGAAGGCCTGAAACTCGCACGGTGAATCAGCTTTCGGCGATCGTTCCGCAACCATCGATTCGGCCTGAGCTGCGACCATGATTCTTCTATCCGAACCACGATCGAAGCGGGACTGAGAGCGCCCAATCAACGATTCGGTCTAGCTTGCGCTGACAGCGGCACCGCGAGCTGCTCTCGACACGAACGACCTCTGGATACCCTCGATTGGTGCGCAGCATCCAGTAGAGTCGAATCGCCAACTTCCTGGCCGCTGCCACTTTGGCTACTCCCTTGGCTTTCTGGGCAGCGATGCAAATACTCTTGCGCATCTCGGATCGCAGCGCACCGCTACCTGCGCGCTTCCACCAGCAGATCCGCAGAACTTCTGGCTTCTGATCGGCCGAACCGCTATGTCCCCCGAACTCTCCCGAGGAATAAGTCGCAGAAAACTGGTCTATTTTACGGCGACAACTTCTATGTCCGCCGGAGGAAGGATCGCCCAAGTTATGGTTATGGAAGTCGATTTTAATCACCGTACCAATCCACACGCTTTATTTGCCGGCAATTTTTCTTGCGGGTGCCGGACCCTTCGGTTTTTGAAGGGTCCGAGTTTAGACGCAGCGTCGCTCCTGAATTTGTGCGGCCACCACTGTTTTATGTCAGGACACGGCACGACCGGCATCCCACCAACCCACCAGCGCCGTAGGCGCGGCATAACTTAGCCCAGGGTGGAAACGCTGGGTAAAAAGACGGCGCGAAGCCCCGCCTCCCTCTTTGTAGGTCGGAGCTTTAGCTCCGACATAACTCCGACGCCGCGAAGCGGCTTACCTTTCGCGGCGCCTTTCCCGCGTGTTTTCGAGTTGCTCGCGCCCCACCTGGCCCGATCCGGCCCCGCGCGGTCCCACCCCTCAGTTTGCACTTGAATTACCGTAACTACTGTGCTATCATCAGTCGTGCGCTAATTTCATCACCACAAGGGGGATACATGGTCCACGCTGCTCGCGCTTCGGTGAATCGCGCTGCAGCGCGATTCATCCTGAGACCTGCCCGCCGCAGGAGGGACGGCAGTGCCGCTTCGAAGGGCAGCGCGACGGCCCCTCCCTCCACTCGCCACTTTCTAATCGCTGGTGAAAAAATATTAAAAACAGAGCTAACTCCTTCCGTACCAACACCGAATGCATTTCTAATCGCTGGTGTTTGCGCCACTTTTTCGCCCGCGCCGCTCCGAGCACTTCTAATCGGTACACCTATCCGATTAGAAATCGATCTAACCCATTCACAACAAACGAGAAAACATTTTCTAATCGGTACGATTCGTCCCACATTCACATCCGCGCCGCTCCTCACTCATCACTTGTCACTCATCACTCGTCACTGCCTCACCCATCACCGCCTCACCTCATTTCTATTCGATACAAATAAACCTCACAAAATCATCATTCTCGTGAGCCTTCCAATGAAAACAAAGGAGAAACAATTTTCTATTCGATACAAATGGAGCCTTCGTGGCACAGGCAATCCTGCCTGTGCTCTTCGGTTTTCGGTTAGGGACTTACGACGTCATCCACAGAAAATCAAAGACGCACAGGCAGGATTGCCTGTGCCACCGGCGCCACGCATCGCGAATCACCAATCACCGATCACGACTCAGGGCACGAATGCGCCTTGCCTGGCTGTGCTGGTGGTGCTAACTTCCCCGGCGGCGAGCGGGCCAAATTGGTTCGCACGGTTGGGAATGGGGGCTTGATGGCGACGAAACAGTGGAGTTCGACGGCACCGCCAGGAGAATTTCATCCTTACGTGGAAGCGGAGGAGAGCGTTGCTGAATTCAGCCTGCGCGCTGTGATCCTGGGCTCGTTGTTTGGCGTGCTGTTCGGCGCTGTTTCGGTGTACGTCGGGTTGCGCGCGGGGCTGACGGTCTCGGCCTCCATACCGATCGCGGTGCTTTCCATCAGCATCCTGCGCGCGTTCGGGCGTTCCACAATTCTGGAAAATAATATCGTGCAGACCACCGGCTCGGCGGGCGAATCCGTCGCGGCCGGCGTGATTTTTTCCATGCCCGCACTCATTTTTTTGGGATTTTCGCTCAACGCCGAATACTGGCGGATTTTTTTCCTCGCGCTGATGGGCGGATGGCTCGGCGTGCTCTTCATGATTCCGCTGCGGCGGCAGTTGATCGTGAAAGAGCACGGCAACTTGACGTTTCCCGAAGGCACGGCGTGCGCGGACGTGCTGGTAGCGGGCGAGCGCGGCGGATCGTTTGCTGGCCGCGTGTTTTTGGGGCTGGGCCTGGGCGGGATTTACACCTTTGCCATGAAGACCATGGGAATGTGGCCGGAGCAGCCGGAGTACAAACCGAACTGGCTGCCCGGCGCTTCGTTCCGCGCGAATATCACTTCGGAATATTTGGGAGTGGGCTACATCATCGGGCCGCGAGTTTCCGGCACGCTCTTTGCCGGCGGCGTGATTTCCTGGCTGGTGATCATGCCGGCGATCAAATTTTTCGGCTCGCTTTCGGGGAATGTGGCGCTGTATCCCTCCACCATTCCTATCGGACAGATGACCTCTGATCAACTCTACAGCAGTTACATTCGTTCCATCGGCGCGGGGGCGGTGGCTGCTTCGGGATTGATCACGCTGATCAAGACCATGCCGACGATTTTTTCGGCGCTGACCGCGGGTATCAAAGACATTCGCGCCAAGCAAGCGGCGACGGCGGCGGCCGTCAGCCGCACCGAACGCGATATGTCCATGCGTGTGGTGCTGATCGGCTCGGCAGTGATTGTGGCGATGATGTGGGCGCTGCTGAAATTCAAACCGATTCCCGGAGCGATGACCAGCGGGTTCGCGGACTTGCTCGCGGCGCTATTCGTCGTCGTGTTTGGATTTTTGTTCGTGACGGTGGCCTCGCGCATCAGCGGATTGATCGGCAATTCCTCGAATCCCATCAGCGGTATGACGATTGCCACACTGATGGCCACCTGCGCCGTGTTTCTTGGTGATTCACTGGACTTCCACGGCGCATCAAGTGCTGGCGCTGACCATCGGCGGCGTGGTCTGCATCGCTTCGGCGATTGCGGGCGCCACTTCGCAGGATTTGAAGACGGGATATCTGGTGGGCGCGACGCCTTACTGGCAGCAAGTGGCGCTGGTGATCGGCGTGATGGTTTCGTCTTTTGCAATCGGCGGCACGCTGATTCTGATGAACATCGGCCTCGCGCAATACAAGCCGGTGCAGATTGCGCTGGATATTGATCATCTGCAGCCGGGCGTGGATGTGCAGGAACGCGATTACGTCTACAACGGCAAAACCTACACGCTGGTGAATGCGCTGGGCTCGCACGAAGTGCCGGACGGAAAATATCTCTACGATCCCGCGACGCGCCAGGTAGAAGTGCAGTGGGTGCAGGGAATCGGCAGCGACCAGGCGGCAGCGCCGCAGGCACGTCTGATGGCGACGGTCATCAGCGGCATTTTGAATCAGCGGCTGCCGTGGAAACTGGTGTTTCTGGGTGTGTTTTTGGTGATCGCGGTGGAGTTGCTGGGCGTGCGTTCGCTGCCCTTCGCGGTGGGATCCTATTTATCGATTGCGACGACCATGGCAATGTTCGCCGGCGGGCTGGTGCGCTGGCTGGCGGAGCAGGGCCTCGAGAAAAAGAGCGACGCGGAAAATGAAGTAAGTCCGGGATCGCTCTATGCCAGCGGATTGATCGCAGCGGGCGGTGTGTTCGGGCTTGCTCGCGATTATTTTGAATTTGCTGCAGGACCCGGAGCTGAGCAAGCACGTGCCGCATTGGCTGGGCGCGGTACTGCACTTACCATGGCCGGCAAAAATGTTTGCGCTGGGCGAAAAGTTTCCCGCGATTAGCGGCGCGCCAGGCGTCGGCGTGCTGCTGTTTGTGCTGCTCGCAATATCGCTGTTCGTTTCCGCGCGAAAAAAACTGGGGCAAAGTTAGCGCCGCGATGATACACGCACTACCAACACGCGAAATAGCTTGCCATCCCCAAGCAACGGGAGGAATCAATAGCTCCAATGTCCAGCGATAGCTCGATTCACACACTCACACTGAATCTCCACACCTATGCGTGGGAAGACGCGACGGTGGTGCGTTGCACGGGCCGCCTGACCGCCGAAACCTCGCCGCATCTGAAGACGGAAGTGAAGGCGCTGCTGCCGCATAAGAGGCGGTTGATTCTGGACCTGAGCGAACTCGGGTACATGGATAGTTCCGGACTGGGCACGCTGGTGGCACTCTACATTTCGGCGAAGGGCGCGAAATGCGAAATGCAGCTGCTGAACCTGAGCCCGCGCATCCGCGAACTGCTAAGCATCACAAACGTTCTCTCCGTTTTCGAAACCTGCGGCCGCACAGGCATGCGTTTGCCATGAGCAAGGTCCGTCGTAGAATTTCCGCTGCCGGCCGCGCGCGAGGAAGAAATCGCGCGGTTTCACCCGCAGCCGTCCCCAGTCCCACCCCGTCTTTGACTCCTGCGGTATGTGCCATTAGACTTGTGGGCTGTGAGATCTATTTCGCGCGGCGGCGGCGGGTATATGTTCGACATCGGGAGTTATTTCCCGCCCGCGATCAAGCGCATATGCATCATCTGCGTAAGCGTGTTTCTGGCGCAGCAACTTTCGCAACTGCTTTTCGGAATGGCGGGATGGAATTTCTGGCTGGCGTGGTTCGGTCTGGTCCCGCACGAAGTGACGCACGGATTCCTCTGGCAACTCTTCACCTATATTTTCCTGCACGGCGGCATCTGGCACATTTTGTTCAATCTGCTTTATCTGTGCATGTTCGGCGCGGATTTGGAGCGGGCGTGGGGCAGCCGCAAGTTTTACACGTACTTTTTCATTTGCGGAGTGGGCGCGGGCGTCATCAACGTGATCGTGAAGACGATCATGGACCCGCACGGGCTGGGCAGCGCGCGAATCCCCACGATCGGAGCTTCGGGCGCGATTTACGGCGTGCTGCTGGCGGTCGCGGTGATCATGCCGCACCGGCAGGTGTGGGTGTTTCCGCTGCCGGTGACGGTGTCCATGCGCGTGTTTGTGATTGTGATGGGCGCGATCGAATTTTTTGGAACGATCGGGGCGGGAGGCGACAACGTCAGCCATGTGTGCCACCTGGGCGGAATGCTGGTGGGATATATTTATTTGCGGCGCGGGTCTTACGGGTACAGCGTGCGGAATTATTTTTCGGATTGGCAGCGGCGGCGGTTGAAAAAGAAATTCGAAGTGTACGTGCGGGATCATCAGGATAAGCCGCCATCGAATCCGGATAATTGGGTGAACTAGGTTACTGCGCGAGGCCGCATCCGTCCGGGTGCGGGAACTTCAAAATAAGAAAATCGTCATTCGGGCGCGACGATGCGTTGGACGACGACGAAAGTTAGCTGCCGATGCGGAGCAGTCGCATCAGGTTCGTGGAGCCGGTGGTGCCGATGGGCGTGCCGGCGACGACGCCGATGATGTCGCCGCGCTTCACCAGTTTTTCTTCGAGCAGGCGTTTCTCGGCGGCGGCGGTGAGCTTGTCAATATCGTAGACGCTCTCGATGCTGCGCGGCAGCACGCCCCAGTAAAGCGCGAGACGCCGGCGCGTTTCCTGCAGCGGCGAAAAAGCGACGATGGGCGCGCGCGGGCGGTACTTGGAGACGAGTCCCGCGGACGAACCTTTCTCGGTGAACACGGCGACGACCTTGAGGTGAAGTTCTTCGGCGGCGTGGCAGATGGCTTCGGCGATGACTTCATTAATTTCCAAATTGCCGGAGCGCGCGGGGCGCGGCAAATGTGTGACGCTGGCTTCGGCTTCGCGGATGATGCGATCCATCATCATCACGGATTCCAGCGGATAAAGCCCGGCGGCGGTTTCGCCGGAAAGCATCAGGGCGTCGCTGCCGTCGAAGATTGCATTGGCCACGTCCGAAGCTTCGGCGCGCGTGGGCCGGGGATTTTTTTGCATGGAATCGAGCATTTGCGTGGCGGTGATCACCGGCACCAGCGCATTGCGGGCTTTCAGGATGATTTGCTTCTGCACGACGGGAACTTTTTCCGGGCTCATCTCCACGCCCAGATCGCCGCGCGCGACCATCACGCCATCGGCGATGGCCAGAATTTCGTCGAGATTGTCTATGGCTTCCGGCTTTTCCAGTTTGGCAATCACCGGCGTATTTTTTCCCGCGCGCGCGATGGCGTGCTTGGCGGCGCGGACGTCGGCTGCGGTGCGCACGAAACTCAGCGCCAAGTAATCAGCGCCGATAGTCAAGGCGGAGAGCAAATCCTTGCGGTCCTTGGGAGTCATCGAAGGAATGTCGAGTTTTATACCCGGAAGATTGATGCCTTTGTGTTCGCCGAGGTCTCCCGGGTTTTCGACTTGCGTGATCACATCCTGGCCGTGGGTGGAAAGCACGCGCAGGGCGATGTCGCCGTCGCTGAGTAGAATGCGGTCGCCTTTTTTCACGGATGCGGGCAGAGCGCGGAAAGTGGTGCTGACGCCTTCCTCGGTGCCGGGAATGTTGCGAGTGGTGATGGTGAAGCGCTGGCCGAAGCGCAGGCGAATCGGTTTGCCGCCGACGAGCTTGCCGGTGCGGATTTTTGGCCCCTGCAAATCGGCGAGAACGCCGATAGGCTTCTCGTAACGTGCGGAAGCACGGCGCAGCGCTGCGACCATGCGCACGCGGTCTTCGTGGGTGCCGTGGGAAAAATTCAAGCGGGCCACGTCCATGCCGGCGCGCACCAGCTTGTCAATCATCTTGTAAGAAGAAGTGACGGGGCCGAGGGTGCAAACTATTTTTGCTCTGCGAAGATTGATCACGATTATTTGGTCACCGAGAAATCATTTACGATTGCAAAGAGAAATTCAACGCCTTTGTGAAAAGAATCCAGCGGGATGCGTTCGTTGTCAGCGTGAAAACGGGACATATCATCGTCGTTCAGCGGGAACGGAATCAAGCCATAGGCCTGCACATTGCGCAAGCGCAGCGGCGCCGAATCCGTGAAATAGGTGGACATGAGCGGCACGACGGGCGCGCCGGGATAACTTTTGGCGGTGACGCTGGAAATCGTGTTGTAAAAATCGGATGTGAGCGAGGAGGACGGAGCAGTTTCGGACAGAGGCAGCTGTGGTTCGAACGTGATGGCTGGGTCATTGACCAGTTGCTGCAGCTTCCCAATGAGAGGAGCTAGCTGGTTTCCCGGAAGCAGGCGGACATTGATGGTGGCGCGCGCCTCCGAAGGAATCACGTTGGCGCGAATGCCGGCGCGCAGCATGGTGGGTGCGACTGTGTCGTGCAACATCGCATTCCACGCCGGGCTCTGATTGGAAATTACCCTGGCGGCGTGTTCGCCGCGGTCGGAAGTGTCGAGCGAGCGCATCCACTTGGCGGTTTCCTCGTCCTGAAGCGGTGCAAGCGCTTGGAAATACGCCCGGGTGACGGAATTAAACTGCACAGGGGCTTCGTAATTGCCGATTTTTTCGATCGCCGCAGAGAGATGAACGACGGGATTGTCTTTCCTGGGCATGGATGCGTGTCCCGAAATTCCTTTGGCGATTACGTCCACGTTCGCGGGAACTTTCTCGCTGACCTGGACGCCAACGTATTGCGGCTTGCCGTCCTTGAGAAAAATTCCGCCGCCTTCATTGATGGCGTAGCCTGCGGCGATCTTGTCCCAATGCTTATCCACAGCGAAGAGCATGCCGTTCGCGCCGTAGGCTTCCTCATCGCCTTCGGCCAGGAAGATCACGTCACGGTTTAGACGCGCGCCGGAGCGTTTGAGTTCGACGAAGACGGCAAGATTGGCGGCGAGCATGCCTTTGTCGTCAATGGCGCCGCGGCCGTAGAGATAGCCGTCCTTTATGACTGCGCCGAAAGGGTCCACGGTCCATTTGGATTTGTCCACTCCCACCACGTCCAGGTGAGCCATCAAAAGCAGGGCGCGCGAGGGATTCGGTACGGCACTGGAGGAGAGGCGGGCGACGATAAAGCCGCGGCCCGGCGTGCTTTCGAAAATTTCAGACGGGATACCTTCTTTGGTGAGAATGGCGGCGATATATTTTGCGGCGACGAGTTCGTTGCCCGGCGGGTTGGTGGTATCTATGCGCAGCAGACCCTGCAGCCAGCCGAGCGCGTCAGCCTGGATCTGCGAGAGCGACGGACTAGCGGCGGGCGCATATTGCGGCGACGTTGGAACGGACTGCGCGCGGCCTGGTGCGGCGGAAAACAGGAATGCTATAAGGACAAAAATCGGAAGTAGAAAGCGCGCGCGCGCCATGCTTGATTTCCCCCAGAAAGCGAAATTCACACGCAGAGCAAATGACCAATTCATACTATCATGCTGACGAAGGCGTCCCCAGGAAGCGCGATGCGGGACGTTTTCTGAATTGCAATCGTTGCTGGATGGGCCGAGACGGCGGTCCATCCTTAGAGGCGCGCGACTGCATCTAAATGTCCAAGCTGAAGCACCTGAGCACGTCAAGAAACGAGGGGAGCACGCAATTGAAGACATGGATTCGAGTGGTGCTGCTGGGCATTTTGATTGCGGCGCTGGGCGTTCCGCCGGGAACGCTAGCGTCCTACGCCCAACAACAGGAGGGGCCGGCAAAACCCGCGCCGGCGCAACAGCCAGGCGCGGCGCCGAAGCAGCCCACCGGGCAGCAGCAGCCGGCGCAAGCAGGACAGCCGCAGGCGCAGGCGCCGCAGGTCTCCATTTCGGTGCAATCGAACGTAGTAAATATTGACGCGGTGGTGACCGATCAAAACGGCGACATCATCACGGGCCTGCAAAGGCAGAATTTCCGCGTGTTGGATGATAACCAGCCGCAGCAAATCAGCAATTTCGGGGCGAGTGAAGCGCCGATCACAATTGTCGTGCTGATGGAATTCAGCCGGATCATGGGCGGCTACTTCGGTTATTCCGGAAAAATGTGGGCTTACAATTTTCTGGGACATTTGAACCCGAAGGACTGGGTGGCTTTCAAAACGTTCGATTTGAAGACCACGATGGTATCGGATTTCACCCAGGACAAGGCGGCGGTGGCGCAGGAAGTGGCGGGGCTTTATTTTCCTGATTTCAGCGAAGCGAATTTGTTCGATGCCACGCTGGAAACTCTGAGCCAGCTTCGCGATGTGAAAGGGAAGAAGTCCATACTGATCATCGCGTCGGGATACGATACCTTCAGCAAACATACGCTGGACCAGACGTTCAAGCCCTTGAAAGAAACTGACGTGACGATTTTCTGCGTGGGGATGGGCGGGGCTCTTGATGCGCGGGGAATCCACAAACCCGATTTCACGGGACCGGAGTTTTCCAGCGTGAATTATTTGCAGGCGGAAAACCAGTTGAAGACGTTTGCGGAAATGACCGGCGGGTATGCGTGGTTTCCGCGGTTTACGGGCGAAATGAACGACATTTTCAATTCCGTGGCGGTTTTCCTGCGCAATCAATACACAATCGGATTTACGCCTTCGACGCCGCCGGACGGGAAAGTGCACAAACTGAAGGTGGAGATATTGGATAACGAAGGCAATCCATTTGTGACGACGGATAAGAAAGGTCACAAGAAGAAGGTGATCGTGAATGCGCGGGAGTGGTACACATCGCCGAAGCCGACGACGGGGAATTAGGTCAGCGATGACGCTGAAATCGAAGAGAGATCCGTGCCTGCGGCAGGCAGGCTTCACTACTCACAGGATGACGAGCACTTTATTTTTGCGGGAGGCGGAGGTCGCGGCCGGACATTTCGGGCGGCTCGGGGACGTTGAGGACGCCGAGCAGCGTGGGTGCGATGTCGCGCAGAGAGCCGCCTGGAGTTAATTGCGTGCGGCCGTCTTCGCTGAGCAGGATGAACGGGACGGGATTGGTGGTGTGGTAGGTGTGCGCGCCGCCGGTGACGGGATCAATCATGGTTTCGGCGTTGCCGTGGTCGGCGGTGATGATCCACGCGCCGCCACGCGGTTTGAGGGATTGAAAAATTCTGCCGAGACATTCGTCCACGGTTTCGACGGCTTTGATGGTGGCTTCGAGCTTGCCGGAGTGGCCGACCATGTCCGCGTTCGCAAAATTCATAATGATGGCGTCGAAAGTTCCTTTTTCGATGGCGTGGATGACGGTGTCGGCCACGCCCGCGGCGGACATTTCCGGTTTTAAATCGTAAGTAGGCACTTTCTGCGAAGGGACTACCACGCGTTCTTCCCCCGGAAACGGCTTTTCCACGCCGCCATTGAAGAAATAAGTGACGTGCGCGTATTTTTCGGTTTCGGCGACGCGCAGATTTTTGTAACCCTGCTCGGCAAAAACGTTGGCGAGAATGTGTTCGAGTTTTTCGGGGGCGATCAGGTAGCGTAGCCAGGGCCACGTCTTTTCGTATTGGGTGGTGGCGACGAAGAAAAGATTTTTCGGGCGCGCAGGATCGGTAAATTCCTTGAAGTCCGGTTCGACCAGGGCGCGCGTGGTTTCGCGGGCGCGGTCGGCGCGGAAATTGAAAAAGATTACGGCGTCGTCATCGCGGATCACGCCGCGCGGGACGGCGGGTTTTCCGGGCGCGGGCTCAGTGGTAATGACGGTGGGGACGACGAATTCGTCGGTGACGCCTTTTTCGTAGCTGGCGCGGATGGCGGCGATGGGATCCGGGAATTTTGCATCGGCTTCGCCGTGAGTCATGGCGCGATAGGATTTTTCGATGCGATCCCAGCGATTGTCGCGGTCCATGGCATAGTAGCGGCCGATGATGGTGGCGATTTGGCCGACGCCGTACTCGCGCATTTTCTTTTCGAGCGCTTGCAGAAAATCGATGCCGCTGTTGGGCGGGGTGTCGCGGCCGTCTGTGAAGCAGTGAACGAATACGCGCGTGACTTTATTTTCGCGGGCCATGCGCAGCAGAGCATAGAGATGCTCGATGTGGGAGTGCACGCCGCCGTCGCTGAGGAGGCCGAGCAGATGGAGCTGACGCGCGCGGCCGCGTTCCATGGCTTCGAGGAGCAGCGGCTGGCGCTGGAATTCGCCGCTGGCGATGAGCTGGTCAATGCGCGTGATGTCCATGTGCACGATGCGTCCGGCGCCGATATTCAAGTGGCCGACTTCGCTATTGCCCATTTGTCCTTCGGGGAGGCCGACGGCGGGGCCGGAGGTGTGGATGAGGGTGTTGGGAAATTCTTTCAGGAGGCGGTCGTAATTTGGTTTGCGCGCGAGTGCGATGGCGTTGCCTTTAGTTTCGGCGCGGTAGCCCCATCCGTCGAGGACGGTGAGGACGATGGGTTTCGGGCGTTTGGATTGTGATGTCATGTCGCGGGTCAGAATACCGTATTGCGGAAAGGTATTCCATTTCGCCTGATGGCCCGCGTTCGTGCCGAAGTGCCCGGTCTGTCCCGAAAGGCGTGGGACAGACCGGCCGCTACAAAACCTTCTTGCTGGTTACACGCGAGACGGGCTGTTTCCAAGACGGGATCCACGGATTGGTGAGATCGAGAGACGGTTTCCAATCGGAAGCGAACGAACCCGAGTAGGGATAATCCTGCGGTTTCGTGCAGAGGCCTTTGCGGACGGGATTCATCCAGATGTAGGCGGCGACGCGATCGTTGGAGTCGTTGCTGCGCAAAATGTAG
This sequence comes from uncultured Acidobacteriota bacterium, assembly GCA_963742475.1. Lineage (GTDB taxonomy): Bacteria > Acidobacteriota > Terriglobia > Acidiferrales > UBA7541 > Palsa-295. The sequence goes on from CAVULY010000003.1 coordinate 364,963, forward strand.
TCGTAGAATTTCTTCTGCCAGAGCGAACTGAGATTTGACGATTGGAATTCGGCGGTGGCCTTCCTTTTGAAATCCATGACGAAAATACTCAGATCACTGGTGGGCTCAAGCCCGATGACGAGCGCGTGTAGGTGATCCGGCATCAGGCAGTAGGTATAAACCGCCATATTGTGATGCAAAGCTGTTGCGCGGAGAATTTGGACGATTCGCGCCGCGAGCGAGCTCTGGGCGAGAAACCTGCGCCGGCGATCGCAGCACAGCGTGATGAAGTAGCGCCTGCGTCCGACGTAATTTTCGGCAGGCAGCCGAATGCTTTTTCTGGTGAATGCCATGATAAGGAGAAGTATTTGTAGCGGCGGCTCGACGGATTGTGTCGAGCCGGCAGGGGTTGGTTTTGGTGTCGCGTCGTGCGTCAGAATACTCGATTCGAGACCGGGATTCCATTTCTCATCGTGGTCTGGACGAATGGTGGAGTGCTCGGACCGCTGTTGCAAAACCATTCCGCGTATGGGCGGCCTGGGCGAGTGCTGAAGTGCCCGGTCTGTCCCGAAAGGCGCGGGACAGACCGGCCGCTACACATTCAAAACCGACGGCAAATTCAAATGTAACTGCGAGTTCGAAGGCGTTTAGGGGCGCAGCGCTTTGCGGCCGGGGAAGCGGGCGGCGTGGCCCAGGGCTCGATTCGAGACCGGGATTCCATTTCTCATCGTGGTCTGGACGAATGGTGGAGTGCTCGGACCGCTGTTGCAAAACCATTCCGCGTATGGGCGGCCTGGGCGAGTGCTGAAGTGCCCGGTCTGTCCCGAAAGGCGCGGGACAGACCGGCCGCTACACATTCAAAACCGACGGCAAATTCAAATGCAACTGCGAGTTCGAAGGCGGTTAGGGGCGCAGCGCTTTGCGGCCGGGGAAGCGGGCTGCGGTGCCGAGGGCTTCTTCGATGCGGAGGAGCTGGTTGTATTTGGCGATGCGGTCGGTGCGGGAGGCGGAGCCGGTTTTGATCTGGCCGGTGCCCATGGCGACGACGAAATCGGCGAGGAAAGTGTCTTCGGTTTCGCCGCTGCGATGGGAGACGATGGCGGCGTAATTTGCTTTGCGCGCCATTTCGACGGCTTCAATGGTTTCGCTCACCGTGCCGATTTGGTTGAGCTTGATCAGGATGGCGTTGCCGATGCCTTCGGAAATGCCGCGCGCGAAAATTTTCGGGTTGGTGACGAAAATATCGTCGCCCACGAGCTGGATTTTTTTGCCGAGGTCGCGCGTGATGATTTTCCAGCCGTCCCAATCGTCTTCGGAGAGGCCGTCTTCGATGGAAACGATGGGATATTTGGCGGCCCAGGCTTCCCAGAATTTCACCATCTCGGCGGAAGTGCGCGCGGACTTGTCGGATTTTTTGAAGACGTATTTTTTTGTGGCGCGGTCGTAGAATTCGCTGGAGGCGGGGTCCAGAGCGATGGCGATCTGCTCGCCGGGCTTGTAGCCTGCGGCAGTGATGGCTTCCAGGACGCGCTCGAGGGCCTCTTCGTTCGATTTCAGATTGGGCGCGAAGCCGCCTTCATCGCCGACGGCGGTGGAGTAGCCGTTTTTCTTCAACACTGATTTCAAATGATGGAAAACCTCGACGCCCCAGCGCAGCGCTTCGCGAAAATTCGGCGCGCCGACGGGCATGACCATGAATTCCTGCACGTCCACGGAATTATCGGCGTGCGCGCCGCCGTTGACGATGTTCATCATGGGGACGGGAAGCGTGTTGGCGGATTTATCGGACGAATAGCGCGCGAGATATTGGAAGAGCGGCAGCGCGAGCTGCGCGGCGGCGGCGCGAGCGGCGGCCATGGAAACGGCGAGGATGGCGTTGGCGCCGAAATTGGATTTGTTGGGCGTGCCGTCGGCGTCAATCATTTTGCGATCGAGCGCGTGCTGGTCGGCGGCATCGAGTCCGGTGACGGCTTTTGCGATTTCGGCGTTCACGTGGCCGGCGGCTTTCAGGACGCCTTTGCCGAGGTAACGCGATTTGTCGCCGTCGCGCAGTTCGTTGGCTTCGTGTTCGCCGGTGGAGGCGCCGGAGGGGACGGCTGCGCGGCCGACGGCACCGCCCGCGACGTAAACGTCGGCTTCGACGGTGGGATTGCCGCGGGAATCTATGATTTCGCGGCCGACGATTTTCGTGATTTTCGTGGACATGACGCTCCTATGAATTAGTCGTTATTTGTGCGACGAACATCGTAAACGGTTTGGGGTGGGTGGTACAAGTTGGGGATGCGGCTGGGATTCGGCGGCGAGTTGCGGCGCGACAGAGTGCGGCGCGGAAAGACGAAGAGAGATCGCTGCCTGCGGCAGGCAGGCTTCACCCGCGTTCGCGGGTTCAGGATGACGGCTCAACGGCAAAGGCAACGGCGCCGAGCTAAAGCTGGTTGCTACAAATTCAACGGCAACCTCAAACGAAAAGCACTGGCAAGATTGCCTGTGCCACCAACGCCGGACTGCGCGATTCGATGTTATTCGGGTTCTTCGATCATGGATTCGGGGCGAACGACTACTACGACGCCGTGTTCGGTGACGGAGTAGCGCGCGCGGTCGGCTTCGGCGTCGTAGCCGATGACGGTGCCTTCGGGCAGGCTCACGTGACGATCGATGATGGCGCGGCGAATGCGGCAGCTGCGGCCGACGTTGACGTGATTGAAGACGATGCATTCATCGAGCTCGCTGTAACTATTGACGCGCACATCAAGGCCGAGCACGGATTTGGTGACGCGTCCGCCGGAAACGATGGAGCCCGCGCCGACAATGGAATCGAGCGCGACGCCCATGCGCGTGGGGTCGGCGAAAACGAATTTGGCGGGCGGGTACTGCTGCTGCCAAGTGTGCAGCGGCCAGCTTTTGTCATAGAGGTTGAAGACCGGGGAGACGGAGACCAGGTCCATATTGGCTTCGTGGTAGGCCTCGACGGTGCCGACGTCGCGCCAGTAGGATTCCTCTTTTTTGTTCTCGTCGCGGAAGTTATAGGCGAACACGCGATGCTTCTCAATGATGCTCGGAATAATGTCTTTGCCGAAATCGTGGTTGGATCTGGGGTTTTCAGCGTCGGCAATCAGAATGGGGACCAGAAGTTGTGTATTAAAAAGATATACGCCCATGGAAGCGTTGACTTTTTCGGGATGGATGCGCGAACGCTTAGGCTCGGCGGGTTTTTCTTCGAATCCGACGATGCGCCAGTCTTTGTCGGTTTCCATAACGCCAAAACTGCCGGCAGCTTCCTGGGGAGAGACCTCGAAGGTAGCGACGGTGACGTCGGCTCCGGCTTCCACGTGCTGCTCCAGCATCTTCTGATAATTCATCTTGTAGATGTGGTCGCCGGAAAGAATGAAGACGAAGTTGGATTGCTCGGAGCCGATGGAATAGATGTTCTGATAGACGGCGTCGGCGGTGCCTTGATACCAGTGCTGCGATACGCGCATCTGCGGGGTGAGCACTTCAATGAAATCGCCGTGACCCATCAGCAGGGACCAGCCGCGACGCACGTGGCGATTGAGGCTGAGAGCTTTGTACTGAGTAAGAACGAAGACGCGGCGCAGGTCGCTATTCAGGCAATTTGAGAGAGTGACGTCAATAATTCGGTAGATGCCGCCGAAAGGGACGGCGGGCTTGGCGCGATCGCGAGTGAGAGGCCACAGGCGTTCGCCCTGGCCACCGGCCAGCAGGACCGCGAGTGCATTGCGCATCAGAGGCATGGTTGCGATTCTCCCGAAAGGCCCCGACCGGCGACGGATATTCTAGCAGCAAGTGCGAGTGCGCCGAACAGTTGTATGGAAAAGGCGAGACGGGGTTGGCGAGTGGCCCGGAGATGCGCGGGCAGCCGCACGGACCAGGAAGGGTTCGCCGGTCGCGAGGCCGGGTCCGGATGCTTAGAGCCTGCTGATATTAACCAGAGGGTTACATAAGAGGGTTTTTCGGCGCTTTGGGAATTTAGGCCTTGACTTAAGGTCAGGCGGGCGATAGAAGAACTTGGCAATTGCCGGTTCGGGTGTGAACCGGTTACACTGATGGTTACCCATCACATGCAACTCAACATTCAACGGGGAACGGGGGTGAATACGCGTGGCAGAAGTTGTCATCCAAGAGGGTGAATCTCTGGAAAATGCACTCCGGCGCTTCAAGAGAAAGGTGCAGTCGGAGGACATAATCAAAGAGATCAAAAAGCACAGCTATTACATGAAACCAGGTGAAAAACGGCGTGCCAAAGAGGCCCTCTCGCGTAAGCGTCTCCGTAAAAAGCAACGGCGTGAGCAAGACTAGGCGACCATATAACCGGGGTCCATTCAAATGGTTCGATGCCGGTCGAGATAAGGGGAACGTGGAATATCGTAGTACATTCTCGTACTCAACCGGTGAGGACTATTCCGCTGCTACTCCTGTTCCAGCAAGATTATGGAGCAGCGTATGGAATACCACGATAGGGTTTTGAAGTGCGCCGAATGTTCGGCTGAGTTCGTTTTCACCGCCGGCGAGCAGATGTTTTTCGCCGACAAGGGCTTCAAGAACGAGCCCAAGCGGTGCAAGGCGTGCAAAGCCAACCGCGCGGCGGGCACTGGATCTGGTTCCGGCAGCGTACAGCGAGTCGAGACCAAAACGGTTTGCTCGCAGTGCGGAAAAGAAACGACGGTTCCGTTCAAGCCGACACAGGGACGCCCCGTCTATTGCCGCGAATGTTTCCAGCAGCGGCGATCGATTGGGCCACAGAGTATCGCGGCGCCGTAACCGGCGCATTCCTGAAGCGGCTTGAAACTAGCCGAGCAAAGTTCCCAGCCATCGAGGCTCCCGAGGCCCTCGCGCGATCGGAGGGCGGGGCGGGAGGCGGCCCGGTAAGAAGGGAAATCCATCTTCAAAGGCTCTTCCCGGCGTGCAAGCGCTGGGAAGAGCCTTTTGATTTTCTGGTGGTTGCGTCGCGCAAGGTTCGTTGCGGTGTGCTACGCAGCATTAGCGGAGCGAGCGGGAACGATTTCGCGAAGGGCGGCCAGGAAAGCTTCGGTTTCGGGTTGCGTGCCGATGGTGACGCGCAAGAAGTTGGGCATGGCGGCGAATTGGCGCCCGACAAATATATCGCGCGCGCGGAACTGCTCGATGATTGGCTTCACGTCTGTGCCCATGTCGAGCATCACAAAGTTGGCCTGCGAGGGGATGAACGGGCGAGATTCCTTGGTGAGCGTGGCGCAGAGCCATTCGCGCGTGCCATTGAGCTGCGCGCGGCAGGAGGCTACGCGCTCGTTGTCCGCGAGGCTGGCCAGAGCTGCCTGCAGCACGGCGGCGTTGCCGTTGTCCTTGAGAAGCTGTTCGCCGAGGCGGGCGATAGGTTCTTTGGCGCCGATGGCGTAGCCCAGGCGCATTCCGGCCATGCCGTAGATTTTGGAAAATGTGCGGGCGACGATGACGTTGGGATGCGCGGGGATGAATTCAATGGCGCTGGCGTAGCGCGGGTCGTCCACGAAATCGTAGTAGGCTTCGTCCACCAGGATTAACGTGGTGGGCGGCACGGCTTGCACGAACGCCGCCAATTCATCGCGCGTGACAATCGTGCCGGTGGGATTGTTCGGATTGCAGATGTAGACCACGCCCGTCTTGGAGGTGCAGGCCGCGGCCATTTTCGGCAGGTCGTGGCGATGGTCGGCGGTCAGCGGAATTAGCACGGCGTTGGAATGCAGCACTCGAGCGTAGTCCAGCACGGCTTCGAAAGTGGGCGCGGCTGCTACCACATTGCGCGTGGAATCGAGGAACGCGTCATCGGCGGCGCGCAGAATTTCCGTGGAGCCGCAGCCCAGGATAATATTTTCAGGCTGCAGATTGTATTTTTGCGCGAGCGTGGCGATCACCTGGCGATAGGCTTCATCGGGATAGCGGTTGGCGAGAGGACCGCAATCGGCGAGTGCCGTGAGCGCTTTCGGCGATGGGCCGTAGGGATTTTCGTTGAAGTTCAGGCGGATGGCGCCTGTGGGAATCGGTCTTCGCTGTGGAGCATCCAATAAGATTGGCAGGCGTGGTGCAGCCAGCGCGACGGCGAGGGATTGGCCGAATATGCGCGAGAAATCCCGGCGGGAACAAGCTGCATCTGTCATCGAGCGCTCCTCAAGAAAATTCTGGCGGATGATACTGCATCGTGACGTAGCGAACAACGAGTGGATGGAAAGCCGCTAAGCACGGCAACGGTGAATAGATTGGGAGGCAGAAATGGCGACGAAACGGAAAAGCAAACCGCAGGTGAAACGCAAGTCTGCGAAGAAGGCGAGCGCGAAGGCGGTGAGTGCGAAGGCTGGCGATCGTGTGAACGACTGGGCGCTGCGCGAACAGTTGGGGAAGGTTCTTAACTGGCGCGAGGCGCATGCGGATTGGAAACAGGCGCTAGCGGGATTGGATACGGCGCATCGGGGCGTGCGACCGCAGGGATCGCCACATTCGGCGTGGGACCTGCTGGAGCACGTGCGGCTGGCGCAACGGGATATTCTGGATTTCACGCTCGATCCGAAACATATATCGCCGGATTGGCCGTCGGGATATTGGCCGAAGAGTTTAGCGCCCGCGGATGATGCGGAGTGGGAGAAGAGCGTGGGAGAATTTTTCCGCGATCTGAAAGAGATGGAGAAACTGATGAACAATCAGCGGACGGATCTTTTCGCGCGACTGCCGCACGGCACGGGGCAGACGTATTTGCGTCAGGTTTTGCTGCTGATTGATCACAATTCGTATCATTTGGGGCAGTTGGTGCTGGTGCGGCGGTTGCTGAGCGCGTGGTAGGAAAAGTGGCCGGGGCTTCTCGCGTGTTCGCGGGGCTTGTCGTTATAATAGGTAGAGCGAAATAGCTATGCAGATTTGGGGAGATTCATGAGCCGTCAGCAAACAGTTGTGGACTCCGCGGCGACGCAGGATGCGCAGGAGCGCGTCTGGGACGCATTCCGCCGCTGGGGATATCTTCAGGCAAGTCTCGATCCGCTGGGCGACATGGCTCCGGTGGCCATGCCGGAACTGGAAGTTACCGGGACGGAAGCGGAAGCCGCGCGACGAGTCTATTGCGGGACGATCGGCGTGGAATTCATGCACATTCCCGAACGCGAGAGGCGCGAATGGATTCAAGCGCGCATGGAAACGGATGCGCCGGAAGCGGATCGCGCGCGAATTCTGGATTGGCTGGTGCGCGCGGAAATTTTCGAGCAGGTGCTGCAGACGCGTTATCTGGGAACGAAGCGCTATTCGCTGGAGGGAGAAGCGGCGCTGCTGCCGCTGCTGGACGCGATACTGAATGCGTCGTCCGAGCAGGGAGCGATGCAGGCGGTGCTGGCGATGAGCCATCGCGGGCGGCTGAATGTGATGGTCCATGTGGTGGGACGCGAAGCGGCGGAAGTGTTTGCGCGTTTCGAGGATGTGGACCCGCGCAGCGTGCTGGGCGGCGGCGACGTGAAATATCACATGGGCGCGACCGGCGAATTTGCGACAGCGAACGGAAAAAAAGTGGGGATTCACCTAGCTTCGAATCCGAGCCACCTGGAGGCGGTGGATCCGGTGGCCATCGGGCGCACACGAGCGAAACAGATGCGACGCGGCGACGCCGGGTTGCGGCAAATTGTGCCAGTGATCATGCACGGGGACGCGGCGTTCGCGGGGCAAGGCGTGTGGGCGGAGACGCTGAACATGGCGGGCGTGGAGGGATTCACGGTGGGCGGGTCCGTGCACATCATCGTGAACAATCTGATCGGGTTCACGACGATTCCGCGGGATTCGCAATCATCGCGATTTTCTTCGGACCTGGCGAAGCGGCTGCCGATTCCGATTTTTCATGTGAACTCGGAAGATCCGGACGCGGTGGCGCGCGTGGGCCGGATCGCGGCGGAGTATCGCTACGCGTTTGGAACGCCGGTAGTGGTGGATTTGATCGGCTACCGGCGGCACGGGCACAGCGAAGTGGACGATCCCACGATCACGCAGCCGCTGCGTTACCGGAAAATCGATGCGCACCCGCCGCTGTGGCAAATATATTCCGAAAAAATCGGCGTGGACGCGGCGCCGATTGTGCAAGGCGTGCGGACAGAATTGGATGCAGCGCAAAAGAAGGCGCTGGAGCTGGAGAAAAATCCGCCGATGCGGAAGCTGCCACCTTACTGGGACGCTTATCGAGGCGGGCGCTACGACGCAGCGTTGGAAGTGGATACTGGCGTGGCGCAGCCAGAGCTGGCGGCGATCGGCGAAGCATTGTCGCGCTATCCCGCGGGATTCCACATTCATCCGAAAGTGAAGAAACTGCTGGAGCAGCGGCAGGAAATGGCGCAGGGCAAGCGGCCGATTGACTACGGAATGGCCGAAGCGCTGGCGTTTGGATCACTGTTGAAGCAGCGCGTGCCGGTGCGGCTGAGCGGGCAAGACAGCCGCCGCGGGACGTTTAATCAAAGGCACGCAGCGTTGATTGATATCGAGACAGAAGAAGAGTACGTGCCGCTGCAACATCTGGGGCAGGGCGAAGCGTGGTTCGAGGCGATCAATTCGACGCTGTCGGAAGCGTCGGTGCTCGGCTTCGAATACGGCTTCAGCCGCGATTTTCCCGAGGCGCTGGTGCTGTGGGAAGCGCAGTTCGGGGATTTTGCCAACGGCGCGCAGATCATCATTGACCAGTTCATTTCCGCGGGCGAGGACAAGTGGAATTTGCTTTCGGGCGTGGTGCTGCTGCTGCCGCACGGCTATGAGGGGCAGGGCCCGGAACATTCCAGCGCGCGCATCGAGCGATTTTTGCAATTGGCGGCGCGCGACAATATACAAATTTGCCAGCCGACCACGGCGGCGCAATATTTTCATCTGCTGCGGAGGCAGGCGTTGCGCGCGTGGCGCAAACCGCTAGTGGTGTTCACGCCGAAGAGCATGCTGCGAAACCCGGCGGCTTCTTCGAGTCTGGCGGATTTGGGAACGGCGCGATTTCAGACGGTGATTCCGGACCGCGGTGACGGTTCGGCGGAGCGCGTGCTGCTGTGCAGCGGAAAAATCGGGCACGAATTGATCGCGGAGCGCAAGCGGCGCAAGGACACTTCCACGGCAATTATTTTCCTGGAGCAGCTGTATCCGTTTCCGGAAGCGGAACTCGCCGCAGAGATGGATCGCCACACGAAGGCGCGGGAGTTCGTGTGGGTGCAGGAAGAGCCGGCGAATATGGGCGCGCTGGCGTTCTTGCTGCCGCGATTGGAACGATTGGCGCGCGGACGTGGAGTGCGTTCGATCAAGCGTTCGGCAAGCGCGAGTCCGGCGACGGGTTCGCACAAGGCGCATGAGATGGAACAGCATACGCTGCTGACGTTGGCGTTTGGCGGCGCGGAAAAAGGCTGAACCGAAGCGCGGTTGCCGGCAAATGATCGCGGGTCCCTGCGGCACCGGCAACGGATGTGTCGCACCTACGGCGCTCTGGATTCTCTTTGTGATTTTTCCCACCCCTCCCGGGGTGGGCTAACTTATGCCGCGCCTACGGCGCTGGTTGGGCGGTTCGCAACGAGATAAGCACCGGCGCGAAAAAGCAGATCCCTCACTCCGTCCCGCGCCCGGCAAAGTGCGGCGGGAGAGATCCTTCGGCCGGCTTGAGGCAAAGGCGCCGGCCTCAGGATGACGATGCTCGTCGCATCGTCAGAAAAAGCGCGGGACTCCCCTCGGGATGACATGGGATTTTTAATTTTGCCGAACTGCGACGTTCGGGCCTCCCAAGCCTCGCCTTTCAGTTCCATTCATCCGCGACTTCCCAGTGCGCGATTATTTTTTTGAAATGATGAAGCTCTGCGGACCCGGACCGCGGCGCAGCTCGTTGAGAGTGAATCCCGCCTTGCGAAACATTTTGTCGTATTCGGAATAGGGGTAAGCGTCGCCGGCGCGCGTGGTGCCCAGCATGATCATGCTGAAGGCAGCCGTGGTGGGCGGCGTGACGCGATCTTCGTTGGGCACGAATTCCACGGTGACGGCGCGGCCACCTGGCTTCAGCGCGGCGTGAGCTTTGCGCAAGATTGTGTCAATTGTTTGCGCATCGAAGTGGTGCAGGAAGCCGGTCAGCAGCACGATGTCGTAATCCTTCCCGAAATCCAAATCAAACGCGCTGCCCGGCAGGTCGTGATGGCGCGCGGCCACGCCCGCGGCTTTGGCGTTTTCCTTCGCGACTTTCAGTACCTCCGGCCAATCCAGGGCAAATATTTCGGCGTTGGGATTCTGCTTGGCGATGGTGACGCCGTACATGCCGTGGCCTGCTGCGACGTCCAGCACTTTCCATTTTTCACCGGCGCTGGCTCCGAGCGTTTCCGCAACGGCTGCTGCGCTGATGCGCTGCAACGCGCCCATGGAGCGCGCGAATTCCACCCACTTGGAACTGTCCGGCTCGGCGGTGGCTTCCTCGCCTTTCGACGAGGTGCCGGTGCGCACGACGGCGGTGAGATCGTGATAGAGATTCATCATCTCCGGCAGCGCCAGAAAGCGCGCCGCGGCGCCCAGGTAGGCAGGTGAGCGGCGATCGAGGAACGTGGCGGAATCGTCCGCCAGCGAATATTCCTGGCCGTTCTTGAGCAGGAATCCGTTGATAACCAGATAATCGCAAAGGATGCGCATGCCGCGTTCGCTGGTTTGGCAGCGCTGGGCGATGGATTCGTGCGTGGTGGAACCCGCGGCGATGGCCGAGAAAACATCGAGCTCGATCGCGGTTTTCAGCGCGGCAGTCTTCTGATAAGCGTTCAGCGTTTCGAAGATGCGTTCGGGATTCACGTTGGCAGGTTCGGGTGCAGTCGTCATTTGAGTCGCTCCTGTATGCGAGAAAGTGCTAGTGGGCAACGGAATTTTCGGCAAAACACCAGTGAACGAATTCTGGTTTGTAAGTGTCCACAACGGCGGCCGGCACGTCTGATTCGTTCAGCTGCTGAAAAGTGAAGTTGATTTCGCCGGCCGCGTTTACGGTGCCGAGAAGAAAACCGTAGACGTTCGTCGCCGCGGCTTTGGCGTCCACTTTTTCCGGTGGCAGGGCATAACGCACGGCCCCGGCCGTGCCGATAATCCATCCGGGCAGCACGCCGCCGTGCTCGCGCCAGTAGGGAGTGTTGAAAATGCCGTCCATGAAGTAATGCGAGTGGCTGGCGAGAACGTATACGCGTTTGTGCGCATCGTTCTGCACTTTCAATAAATCCGCATACACGCGGCGGCCGCTGTCAATCCCGGCGGCGAATTGATCCATGGCGTGATTTTCGGAAATGCTGTCGGGCAAGGCTTCGTGCATGGCGACGACGACGGTGTGAATTTGCGGGTTGGCGATGTCTAGTTGCAAAGTTTTTTCGAACCAAGCGATCTGCTGGAAATCGAATTGGTCCGTGGTGGCATTGTCCAGGCTGATGAAATCCACGCCGGACTGGATCCAGTGGAAGTAGCTGGTTAGCTTGCGCGCGCGGGGATCGTCGCTGAGGCGCTGCTTTTGTAGCACGGGCTGATCCAGCCAGTCGGCGAATTGAATCAAAAATTGCTCGCGCGTTTTGGGAGGAGTCGTATCGTGGTTGCCGATTCCGAGAAACACGGGTGTGGCGCCGAAGGGAACGATCTGGCTTTGGATGAAATCGTCCCAGGCGACGGAAAGGTACTGGCTGATGGTGAGGGGCTTGGCGATGTATTGCGGTTGGTGCCGAATGTCTTCATCGAAATCGTAGATGGCGCGGAAATCGCCGAGATGCCAGTAGAACGCGGCGCCGCTTTGTTTTACGCCGGCGGCGATGCCGGGCATGACCACGTCGCCGCAGTTGCGGGAATCGCCGGAGACGGCGAAGCGCCAGGTGGCGTCGCTTGCGGCGGGCGCGGGGGATTGCGCTAGAGCAGGGGCAGGGAAGCCGCAGAAAATAGCGAACGCCAGGAACAGCGCCGCGATCATAATTCGACGAGCCACAGTTGCAATTAGCACAGCGTCTCCCGGTGAAAGTGATATGAGGCCGTCTATTAAGTTCGCAGCTTCTACCGCGATACGCGGCTTCAGGGGCTAAAGCCCCTCTCACGGGCGAGCTTGGACGGCGGGGCTGAAGCCCCGCCCTTCCGAGTCTCATTTTCGTGAGACGGCTGCAAAGGATTGTAGTTTTTCAGGATGGCGTTAGCAACGGCGGCGAACTGGAATTCGCGATGAACGCCGTTACGAAATCGCTTGGGTAATGCGCACGACTTCGCTTACATTTCTGGCGCACCAGTAGCGGCGCGAGTTCGCGGCGGCCGGGTCGAGGTGAACGAAATGCAGATTGAACCGTTTGAGCTGGAACGCTGGCAATCGGTATGGGAGAACAAAGTCGAGCTGAATATTTCCGAGAGCGGCGTGCATCCGCTGACGACTTCGGAGCTGGTGCCGGACCCCGAGCAGCTGCGGAAAATACTCGACGTGCAGCAACTTTATCCGCAGACGAATGGCAGCGAGGAATTGCGTTCGCGGATCGCGGAGCTGTATCCGGGAGCCAGTGCGGAAAATGTGTTGGTCACTTGCGGCGGGTCGGAAGCAAATTTCGTATCCACCTGGTCGCTGATCGAGCCGGGCGACGAAGTAGTGTTCATGATGCCGAATTACATGCAGATCGCAGGAGTGGCGCGGTCCATGGGCGCGACGGTGAAGCCGCTGTGGCTGCGCGAGGCTCTGGATTGGGGCATCAACGTGGACGACCTGCCGCGGCTGGTGACGCCGAAAACGAAATTGATCGCCATCTGCAATCCGAGCAATCCCACGGGAGCGGTGCTGCGCGAAGATATGCGCGCGGCGGTGATCGCGGCCGCGGAGAAAGTGGGCGCGTGGATCATTTCGGACGAAGTGTATCGCGGCGCGGAGTTTGATGGCGAAATGACGGCGACGATGTGGGGCGGATACGAACGCACGCTGTGCACCGCGGGGCTTTCGAAGGCGTTCAGCTTGCCCGGGCTGCGCACGGGATGGGTGATCGGCGCGCCGAAAATGATCGAAAACCTGTGGAGCTATCACGACTACACCAGCATCGGGCCTTCGATGCTCACCGACCGGCTGGCTTCGGTGGCGCTGGAGCCGCAGCGGCGCGCGTGGATTTTGAATCGCACGCGGGAATTTGTGCGGCGCAACTATCCTCCGCTGCGAGCGTGGCTGGACGCGCATGCGGAGACGTTTTCACACGTGGCCCCGAAAGCAGGCGCGATCGCCTGGGCGGGTTTGCGCGGCGGCAGAAACTCGGCGCAGATGGCGGAAGAATTGCGCGTGAAGAAGAGCGTGCTGTTGGTGCCTGGGGAACAAGTGGGGATGGAAGGGTTCGTGCGGTTTGGTTTCGGCGGCGACCCGGAACATTTGCAGAAGGCGCTCGGGCGCATTGATGAGTGGCTCGGAGAAGCGCGCGCGGCAAGTGCGCGGTGAATTGCGACGGAGCAGGCGCAGACCGTTCGCGGCGCTCAGGCTAAGCACGATGTGCCGGCCGAGCGCGAAATGTGTGAGGCTGCTGCGAAATCAGCTACGTCGCGTCGCCGGTCAGTCGGCTTTCTGTTCGCTGGCGGTTTGTTCCGGTTCGATTGCGGTCTTCTTCCAACTGGAATCGGGATCGAATTTTTTCATGGCTTTGACGCGGGCTTCGGTGTCGTTGCCGAGGTCCTTCTCGTAGATCACGCCGTTGCTGCCGACGATGAACGTCATCACGCCGGAGGAGCGATACTCGGCGGGATAAGCCACGAATGCGAACCCGCCCGTCATTTTGCCGTGAACAAGATAGGTCTTGGAGCCGCCGGGAGCATGGTGCCCCTGGGCGAACAGAATATGGAAGTAGTAGCCGTGGAAGGGAGTGGCGCCGCCTTCGGGAATATCTTTGTAACCTTCCTTGACCGCGGATGCGATCAGCGGACCGATCGGGCTTTGCGGCGCGCCGTCCGCGGCTTTCCAGTAGAGGCCATTGTGCTGGCCTGCATCGCTAAAGAACCGCTGGGCATACTCGTTGTGATTTTCGGAGTAGAAACTCTTCTGTGCGGCTACCAGTACCGCGCAGACGCGAATGGTGGTGATTTCGTTGCGGCCCACGCGACGGTACAAAATTTCTTTGGTTCCAGCAGCGGTGTCGAAGTACCAGAGATTGCCCTTGTGCACCAGCGGGATGGGGGTGGGCCAGTTTTCCGCGCCGATGTACAAGGTGGTGGTTCCGTCCGGCTCCATCACCAGGCGATGCATTTCGTGATATTTTTTCACGAAGTTGTTGCGGTTGGCCTGATCCTCGACCTCGTCTCCGGAGGATACGACTGTCTTGCCGTCGGGGCCGAAGATCTCGAGCATGGCCTTCTCGTCGTTACTCTGAGTGGCGGTAACCAGCGCATTGCTGGCCTCTTCTGCGGAAGCGAAAGTTTTCTGGCCGGGCTGCTGCGCCTGGGAAATCGCGGGCCAGGATGCAAACAATAAGACAGCGACCGCCGCCAATTTAGGAAGATTGCCGCCCTGTGAAGTTTTCGGGTTCTGCTGCGCTTGCCTCATAGTTCTTCTCTCCGTTTCGAAATTCCGCAAGCCGTTAGGAGCAATCCAAGAAATCAATTAATGATGACCGCCGCCGCCGCCGTGCGACCCTCCGCCACCACCACCGCCGTGCGATCCTCCGCCTCCACCACCGCCGTGTCCGCCACCACCGCCGCCGAAGCTGGAGCTTCCGCGTGAGGAATAACTGCGGGTCTCGCCGCCGTGGTCATAGCCGCTGTAGGCGCTGGATTTGGTGCCGGTCTGGTTGTGGGGTTGTTGCTCGTATCCGCGCGCGGGCTCAGTGTTTCCGTGGGTTTGTTGATTGTACCCCCGCGCGGCCTCATTGTTTCCGTGGGTTTGCTGACTATACCCACGCGCGGCCTCATTGTTTCCGTGGAACGGCGTATCGGTCCCGCCGGGATGGTTATAAACATTCGCAGGAGCGTGCTGCACGTTGTTCACGACACCGCGTTCACCGCCGCCACGGTAGTAATTGTCGCGGTTGTAAAACGTATTGGTGTGGGAGTAGTAGTGGTTGTTGTTATAGACCACGTAGTGGTTGTGCCAATTGGCTCCCCAGGAGCCCCAGCCCCATCCGTAGCCGCCGTAGAAGCCGACGCCGAAGCCCACTCCCCAATACAACGACGGGCCGCCGTACCAGATTCCTGGATACGGGTACCAACCAGGCCAAGCGGCGATGGGATATCCGTAAACCAGCCAAGGATCATAAGCGGGGACGTAAACGACATCGGGAGCAGCGGGCTGAATGACGATGGTCGAGCCTTGCGTCTGCACCGTCTGCTGCTGCGTGTCTTTCAGATTGCCGGTCTGTTGAGCTTTCTGGCGCATCACCTGAATCGCGTCCATCACGTCCTGTTGCTGGTTGTAGTAAGCGTCGCCCAGAGATGAAGTCCAGGAAATATTCTTATCCATGTTGCCGAGCACGCTGGGAAATGCGGTGAGGGCTTTGACGCTGGGATCCCAGGATTGCTGGTCCACGGCCTGCGCCAGCGCGTCGCCTTTCAGATCGGGATTGGCTTGCACCCAACGGTCCGCTTCAACGATTTCCGCGGGGAAAGTGGACGCCGCCAGAACTTGCGCGACCAGTGAATCCGGGTACAGCGCGATGGGTGCGACGAGCCGCTGTAATTGTTCGGGGCCCTGCGGGGCGTAAGCCGGCGCCTGCGATGCCGGCGCGGCAGACTGGGCATCCTGATCCTGAGGCTGATCCTGGCCTGCGGAAAGCGGTTGCGGCGACATCGTCAGCAACAAGCCGGATGCCAGCACGCAAGCGAGAATCTGCTTGCCGATGGGAGGAACTGAAAGCCCTGCGCGGCGCGGGAAGAAGTTCAGGTTCTTGAACCCCTGATTGAGCTTCATAAGTTGGGCCCTCCTGACGGATTAGATGCGCTACGAATGGCATCGGTTACAGATTGGATCGCACGGGGATTGCCTACTCCAATGCATATCTTACGCGATAGTCAACGAAATGTTAACTGCCGCACAGGTGGCGTCAACGCTGCTGGTCCGGCGGATTTCCGGAGCGAATGAAGAAGTGCGGCTTATCCAGATCCGCGCGGACTGCGACGTCGAAAAATCCGACCATCATTTCATCGTAGGTTTGATCGCCCCAGCGGACGGCGGCGTCCGGATCGGGATTGTGCGGGTTATTCCTGGAATTGTCGTACCAGGCGACGGCTTGCAGCACCGTGCCGGCGGGCAGCGGACGCGGCTCTGTGAGGCGATAGCTCAGTTGCCAGTAAAAATTGTAATTCACGCGCAGTAGCGGCTCGGCGCTTTTGTCGCCGCGCAAAATATTGTATTCGAAGCGTTTTCCGCGCAAATGCATGTGCGGGAAAAAACTGAGCAGCACCGCGTCGTTGGGCAGCGAACCGTGCACTTCCACGCGATAATCGTCCACGCCCGGCGGGATCACGAAGCGATCATTGGTCAATTGCAGCGTCAGCACGCGCTGCTTGGGCGGATCTTTGGCGAAAATGAGTCCGATGCTGGATTGATCGCTGGTAGCGTGGCCGTGCGCCATGTAGTGCATCTGAAACACAAGATCGGAGCCGGCCGGCACGAATTTCGCCATGCCGTCGGGCCAATTGTCCGGCGAACTTCCCGGCGCGTACACCAGCAAGATGTCCGCTTGGGTGAAGTGCGTGTCCTGGCGATCCTGCTCGTCGGTCATGTCCGCGCCGGTGAAGGGAACGCCCACCGGCGCGTGGCGCAGCCAATTGGAATTCCGCGGGCGGACGTAGACGACGGCGTGATGCACGTTCGCGCGGCTGGAGGGTCGAATTTCGGACATCTGCACCCATTTGTCTTCGGTGAAGCCGGTGGGGACGATCTCGTAGGTGTAGTCCACGTCACCGTGCGCGGGCAGCGCCACCGGTTTGGGCATGCGCACGACGACGTCGGGCTGCGGAATCGTCCAGCCCTCCGGCCACTGGCGCGGGGGTGGCGCTGCGTGCGGATCGCCGGCGGGCGCTCCGGCATTTGCCCAGTGAACGAGCGTCTCAATTTCCTGCAGCGTGAGCGATGGATCGTTGGAGAAATGGCCGACGGCGGGATCGGCAAACCACGGCGGCATTTCGCGTTTGGCGGCGGAATCGGCGATGGCGCGCGCGAAGGGGCGCGTTTGCGCGTAGGACATCAGTGGCATGGGGCCGATTTCGCCGGCGCGGTGGCAGCTCTGGCAGTGTTGCTGCAGGACCGGGAGAACGTCGCGATAAAACGTGGGCGTCGCGATCAATGCCTGCGACGGCTCGGTCGGCGGTTGCGGCGTGGTTTGATTTTCCTGCGGAGACGCCGCCCAGGCGGTCGCGAACAACAGAAATAAAGCTGCTGGCAGAGAGATTCTCAAGAAATAATGGATGCAGTAGCGGCCGCTGGGGTTTTCGTTTCGGATCACTGGGGTGCAGGAATTGTACACCGAGCGCGGCAGTGCGCCGCCGCCGCGCCTCGGATTTGCGGGCGACGCTTGGGCTACTTCTTGTTGAATGCGGCGATGTACACGGCGAAGGGTTCCAGCACCAGCTGCGCGACGGAGGAATTATTTTGCAATGACGACTGTGTAGTCAGCAAAGTTTTCGCGGACTTCACACTCAGGCGCTGCTGCGACAGTTTGAAGTTCACCGTTTGCGGCGCGGCCGACATGTTGATGACCACAATCACCGCTTCGTTCTTGGATTTCCGCAGATAGGACAACACATTCGCGTCGTTTTCGTTCAACGGGATGTAATCGCCATCCAGCAGCGCCGGGTTCGTGTGCCGCAAAGCGAGCAGGCTTTTGTACCAATTCAAGATCGAATTCGGATCCTTCAATTCGTCCGCGACGTTGTACGTTTTATAGGTCTCTGGAATCGGATTCCACGGAATGCCGGTGGTAAAGCCTGCATTGGGTGCGCTGCTCCATTGCATCGGCGTGCGCTCGCCGTCACGGCCTTTTTCTTGCGGCCATCCCAGGCGGCCGATCGGGTCCTGCACGTCTTCGCGGCGCGTGGGATCGTTGTTCTGCATGCCGATCTCTTCGCCGTAATACATGATGGGCGTGCCGCGCAAGGTGAGATACATCGCTGCCATGTCTTTGGCGATCTGATCGTTGTGCTGGCCGTCGCCGTAGCGATTCCAGGAACGCTGGATGTCGTGATTGCCGATGACGAACACGGGCCACTCGCCGGTTGCCTCCACAGCTTCAATGTGTTCGCGGAACACCGGCGCCGAAAATGTGAGCTTGGTCAACAGCAAGTCCATGGGCATCTGCAGCTCGTCGTTCGCGGCGCCGTAATAGGGCTTGAGCTGCGCGACATTTTCCGTCCAGGTCTCGCCAATCAAGACTGCGTCGTACTTGTTGGCCACGGTACGCAGGCCTTGCAGCGCGGTGTGCACTTCGGGCAAGCGCTGCGTGTACTTGTCTTCGATTTTGGGATCGCCGAACGCGTTCTTGCCGGGCAGCACTGGATTGTCTTGCAGCGCGGGATCTTCAAAGAGCGAATCCACCGCGTCGAGGCGAAAACCGGCGACGCCGCGCTTGTACCACCACTCCGTGGTGCCATACATCGCATCAACAACGGCGGGGTTGCGCCAGTTCAGGTCCGGCTGCTGCGGGTAGAAATAATGGTAATAATACTGGTTCGTTTTGCTGTCCCACTGCCACGCGGAGCCGCCAAATATGGCGATCCAGTTGTTCGGCGGGTCGTCGTTCTTGCCATCGCCCTTGCCGTCGCGCCAGATATACCAATCGCGCTTTGCCGAAGTGCGCGAGGAACGTGAATCGACGAACCAGGGATGCTGGTCGGAGGTGTGGTTCACCACAAAGTCCAGAATGATCTTGATGCCGTGCTGCGCCCCCAGCTTTTGCAGCTGGTCGAAATCAGCGAGCGTGCCGTACATCTTGTCAATATTCTCGTAGTCGGAGACGTCGTAGCCGAAATCCACTTGCGGTGACGGAAAGCAGGGCGCGATCCAGATGGCGTCCACTCCCAGGGCTTTCAAATAATCGAGCTTGGAGGCAATACCATTCAGATCGCCGATGCCGTCGCCATTGCTATCCATGAAGCTGCGCGGATAGATTTCGTAAAACACGGCGTGCTTATACCAGGGATGCGGCTGAACATTCGCTGGCTTGCTTTGCGCCCGAAGTGAACGCGCAGCGACGAGAAGAATGAATAGAACCAATACTATCGCAGCAAGCTTACCGTGCATGCGCGTGCCTCCGCGGCCCTCTGCAGAAAACTGAAACGCGTTTGAGTCTAACAAGCTCGCCGGCGTGCTGCCAACGTCGCTCGCTGCGTGCTGCTCGGCGCCGGAATCTCGAGCAATGGGAATCCGTGGATTGACATGTTCGGCAGCGGGAGCTTAGCATCGGGCGTCGCTTGCTGCGCAGCCGCGCGCGAGCGAAAAACGAACGACGATTCGGAGAAGCTGCAGCGCATCGCTATGCCGACTTCCAAACTTTTCACGCCGCGGGAAGCCGCACAGGTGATGGGAATCAGCTATCCCACGCTCAAGCAGTGGATCTATAAAAAGAAAATTCGCTCGGTGAAGACGGCGGGTGGCCATCATCGCATTCCTGAAAAGGAAGTGGACCGGTTCCTTTATCGCGCCAGCGAACACGGCGACGTCTCCGAACGCCGCGGCAACTTCCGCCGCATCAGCGGACGCAACCAGCTGGTGGGCCGCGTGACGGACGTCAAGATCGACGGCTTGATGGCGCAGGTGGCGCTCTCGATCGGCGGACAGCGGATTACCTCCATCATCACCGCCGACGCGGTTCGGGAGCTGCGTTTGAAAAAAGGCCAGACCGTGGCGGCGCTGGTGAAGTCCACCGAAGTGATGATCGTGCGGCTGTAGGCCCCTGCGCCTCGCCGCTCTGTTCGTTGGCGTACCGTCGCACCGCCCTCCTGAAACGCATCAAATCGTTTTGACATATCTGTATAAATCACATAGATTCGTACACCGTCGCAATTGTGGGCGCGACAGGTAAATTCTTCGAGCAGGAAACGCAAGCAAGTCTGTGAGGCTCCGATCCAATATTTCCACACCGCTTTTTCATCTTCCGGAGGATTCCGCAATGTTCGTACCAATAGCCGATTTCGCGTTACCCGCAGTCCGCGCAGGGGCCGCAGACACGCGCTATCGCTCGTTTGGCAGCTGGGGCGCTCGCGTCTTGGCGCTTTGCATCTTCCTCGCGTTGGTAGGAATTCCCTCGGCGTCAGCGCAAATCTCTGGTGCGATTGGTGGCACCGTGGCAGATGAATCCGGCGCGGTGATTTCCGGCGCGAAGGTGATCGCAAAAAACATGGACACCACCGCCGAGCGCGAAGTGACCACGGAAACCGACGGGCACTATCGGTTCTCCTCGCTGCCATTGGGACCGTACGAGGTGCGCGCCACCAAACAGGGCTTCGCCACGGAAGTCCGCACGGGAATCCGCGTGGTCGTCAACGAAGAGGGAGTCGTGGACCTGACGCTGAAAATTGGCGCGGTGACCCAGCAAATCACGGTGGAGGGCGACGCTCCACTGGTGAGCGTCACCACCCAGGACATTTCCGGACTGGTGGGAGAGCAACAGGTGAAGGATTTGCCGCTCAACGGGCGCAGCTACGATTTGCTGCTGCCATTGAATCCGGGAATTGTGAATTTCACTTCGCAGAAGACAGGAGGCACCGGTGTATCCAACTCCTCCACGGCCAACAACTTTGCGGTTTCCGGCAATCGGCCGCAGCAAAATCTGTTCCTGCTGAACGGCGTGGAGTTCACCGGGGCTGCCGAGAACAACATGACGCCCGGAGGCGCGAGCGGCGAACTGCTGGGAGTAGATGCGGTGCGGGAATTCAACGTGCTGCGCGATTCCTACGGCGCGGAATATGGCAAGAAACCCGGCGGGCAGGTGATTATCGTGACGCAGTCTGGAACGAACCAGTTGCACGGCTCGCTTTACGAATTTGTGCGCAACAACGCCCTGGACGCGCCGAATTTCTTCGACGAGGGTTCCGCTCCTCCTTTTGTGCGCAATCAATTCGGAGCGGCGATTGGCGGTCCCGTACGAAAGAACAAGACTTTTTTCTTTGCGAACTACGAGGGGTTGCGCCAGAGCCTGAATCAGACTTCGCTGGCGTTCGTTCCGAGCCTGGCGGCCCGCGCCACCGCGGTGCCGAGCGTAGTGCCACTGCTCAATCTGTGGCCTACTCCGCCTGCCAGCGCTCCGGATTTCAACGGCATCTCGCCGGTCTCGAGCAGCCCGTTGCAAACGATCCGCGAGGATTTCGGCACGGCGCGTGTGGACCAGATTTTCTCGCCAAAAGACTCGCTCGCGGTGATCTACACGATAGACGATGGCGGCGACGTGACCGCCACGATTGCCGATCCTTACAGCACGGACATTTTGAACCTGCGCGAGCAAGTGTTGAGCCTTGAAGAGACGCACATTTTTTCGCCGAACTTGATCAATACCGCCCGCTTCGGATTTTCGCGCGCGGGTTATTTCTTCACCGGAGAACCCACGCCGGGCACTCCCGCGGCAAGCGTTCCAGGATTCCTGCTGGGACATACGGTTGGCGCCGTGGTGGTAGGCGGCAGCGCCGCCTCCAATCCGCAGGCTCAGGTGGGCTTGGCCGGAAGCAATAACGGAAGCAATTTGCACATCGCGCGAAATTTATTCACGTATGAGGATGGCGTAACTCTGACGCACGGACGCCAGCAGTTCAGCTTCGGCGGTTGGATTCAGCAATTTCAGTCCAATGAAACCATTGCGCTCAGCCAATTCGGGCAGGCCACCTTTGCGAGCCTGACGACTTTCCTGGCCGGCACAACCTCGAGCTTTCTATTCGATCCGGCGCCTACCGAGATGAATTGGAGAGCTGTGTTCGGCGCCGTCTACGCGCAGGACGTGATTCGAGTAACACCGAAGCTGACTGTCTCGCTCGGCTTCCGCGGTGAATCTTCCAACGGCTGGAACGAGGCGCATGGCCGCGCGGCGAACTACACGTTTACGGATGGCGTGATTTCCACCGATCCGCGTGTGGCCGGATCCATCTTCACCACGAACAACGCCAAGTTTCTACCGCAACCGCGCATCGGCGTGGCCTGGAGCCCGTTCGGCCGGAAGACCGTGATCCGCGCCGGATTTGGCATGTACAACGACTTGCAGGACGCGCTCGGCTATCGCACAGATCAGAATGCACCCTTCAATCCGACGTACAGTATTGCGGCGCTGCCGGTATCCAGTCTTCCGATAGACCCGGCCGCTCCTGTGCCCGCGAACGCGAAGCTGGTGCCCGGCGGCGTGCAGCCCAATATGGATACGCCGACTCTGATTTCGTACACCTTGCGAGTGCAGCAACAGCTTTCGCCGAATACTGCGATAACCGTGGGCTACGTGGGTTCGCATGGCTACCACGAAATGATCGGCTTGGATGCCAACGAGCCGATTCCCACCATCTGTCCTGCGGCGCCCTGCCCGGCGGTTTATCCCACAGCCCCGCCTGCGACAGCGGCAAACGGATTTCCGGTTGGGTCTCCCTTGGCGGGGGCGCCGGTGCCCGCGGGCAGCTATTACATTCCGTTCGGGACACCGAAGGCTAATCCCAGCCCGATTTTGACCAACACATGGACTTGGTTTGCGCTCGGCACCAGCTCTTACAACGCGTTGCAGGTGGACGTGAACCGGCGGTTCAGCCACGGTTTTTCGGTGCGCGGAGTGTACACCTGGTCGAAGGCGCTGGATGACGGCGACTCGTTGAACCAAACCACCGCGAATAATGCGCCGGGCCTGGTCTCCAATCCCTACAACTTGCGCGCGGATTGGGGGCCGGCCACCTACGACACCAGAAATCTGGGAGTGATCAACGCGATTTACGATTTGCCGATTGGGCCAGGGCAAAAATATCTGTCGGATGCGAGCGGCGCGACCGGCAAGCTGGTTAGCGGTTGGGCCTTGACCAGCATCGTCACGCTGCAATCCGGATTTCCGTTCACGCCGCAACTGAGCTACAACCCGTCGAATAACGGCGACACGCGAAATCCGGTGCGGCCGTTCCTTAACCCGGATTTTACCGGCCCGGTGATTTTGGGTAAGCCTGCGCAGTGGTTCAATCCCAATGCGTTCCTGCCGCCGCCAACTACCATCGGATTTTACGGAAATATGGGCAGAGACGAATACACCGGCCCCGGACTCGCGACCTGGGATTTTTCCGTGATGAAAAACACATCAATTTCCGAGCGCCTGAATCTGCAATTTCGCGCGGAAATGTTCAACCTGCTGAACCGCGCCAACTTCAATACGCCGAACCTGATCGTTTTTACGCCTGCCGGCGTTTCCGGCACGGCAGGGGCTATCAACAGCACTTCAACTACCGCGCGGCAGATCCAGTTCGCCCTGAAGCTGCTGTGGTGAGGCGATGCTGGTGAAATCGCACGAGCGTTGACTTGCGCTAGTGGCGGCCATAATATGACGCGCAGCCGGCATCGTGCCCGCCTGCCATGAAAGCGCCGCCACCTGAGAACGAATCGGCACGACTCGAAGCCCTGCAGCGTTACGCCATCCTGGATACATTTCCCGAGCAGGAATTCGACGATCTTTCGCGCCTCGCCGCGATGATCTGCGGCACGCCAATTGCCCTGGTCAGCCTGGTGGATTCGCACCGGCAGTGGTTTAAATCGAGATTCGGGCTCGAACAAACGGAAACGCCGCGGGACATTGCCTTCTGCGCTCATACCATTCTGGAGCCGGATGTGATGGTGGTGCCGGACGCGCTGGCCGATGAGCGCTTTCGCCAGAACCCGCTGGTTACAGATGATCCCAACGTGCGTTTCTACGCCGGCGCGCCATTAATTTCGCAGGAGGGGTACGCGCTGGGGACGCTGTGCGTGATTGACCGCGTCCCGCGAAATTTGTCGGAGGAGCAGAAAGAGTCGCTGAAGGCCCTCAGCCGCCTGGTGGTGACGCAGATGGAGCTGCGGCGCAGCGTCTCGGACTTGTCGCGGGCCATTCGCGAGCGACGCATGACCGAAGAAGAGCTCGACCAGCTTTTCACGGTTTCGCTGGACATGCTGTGCATCGCAGGGATGGACGGATATTTCAAGCGCATCAACCCGGCATGGCAAAAGACGTTGGGCGTCCCCATCGAGGAACTACTCGCCAGACCGTACAACGATTTTGTGCACCCGGACGATCGCCAGAGCACCGAAACCGAGGCAGAGAGGCTGGACGAGGGCGAGCAGGTAATTTCGTTCGAGAACCGCTATCGCTGCGCGGACGGCTCCTATCGCTGGCTGCTGTGGAACGCGACGCCCAGCCTGGATCAGAAATTGATTTTCGCGGTCGCGCGCGACGTGACTCAGCGCAAAGAAGCCGAGCGCAGGCTTTCCACCGGATACGCGGTGACCCGTGTTCTGGCGGAGGCCGAATCTCTGGAAGCGGCGGCGCCATTGTTGCTGATGGCCATCTGCGAAGGGCTGAGCTGGGACTTGGGTGTGCTGTGGCGCGTGGACGAAGCGGCGAACGTCTTGCGTTGCATGAAAATTTGGCACTCGCCGGGCCTGAGTTTTCCGCAGTTCATCAAGGCCACGCAAGAATCCGCCTACCAGAGGTCGGTAGGAGTGCCGGGGCGTGTATGGGAGACTGCGCAGCCCACATGGCTTGCGGATTTGCCGGACGAGGAAAACTTTCCGCGCTTACCCTTCGCCACCGCCGAAGGATTGCACGCGTCATTCGCATTTCCGATACGCGTCGGCGACCACGTCGCAGGGGTAATCGAATTCTCCAGCCGCCAGATACGCAAGCTGGAACCGGACTTGATGGAGATGTTCGATTCGATCGGAAGCCAGATCGGGCAGTTCATCGAAAGGCGCCGGGCGGAAATGGAGCTCAAGTTGTACGCCGATTACCTGGAAGCGGCGCGCAACGCGCAGCAAGCCGATGCGCGGCGCCTGGCACAGCTGGTGAAAGAACTGGAAGCCGCGAAGGAGAAGGCCGAGGAAGCCACGCGCGCGAAGAGCGAGTTTCTGGCGAACATGAGCCACGAAATACGCACGCCGATGAATGCCATCATCGGCATGACCGAGCTGGCGCTGGAAACGAAAATGTCCGCCGAGCAGCGGGAATTTCTGGGCACGGTGAAAAGCTCGGCATCGTCGCTGCTGAATCTGATCAACGACATTCTGGATTTTTCGAAAGCCGAAGCGGGCAAGGAACAGCTCGAGCACGTGGAATTTCAGCTGCGCGAGACGATCGAGGACGCGCTGAAATCTCTCGCGCCGCGCGCGCAGGAGAAGGAAATCGAGCTGGCCTCGCGGTTTCCGCCGGATGTGCCGGACGTCCTGATCGGCGATCCGGACCGGCTGCGCAGGATCGTCCTGAACCTGGTAGGGAACGCCATCAAGTTCACCGAGCATGGGGAAGTGGTGGTGCAGGTGCACCTGGAAGCGGATTCGGAGCAGGACATTTTGCTGCATTTCTCGGTAAGCGACACGGGGATCGGCATCCCCATCGAAAAGCAGCAGCACATCTTCGAGGCCTTCGCGCAGGCCGATACCTCCACCACGCGTAAATATGGCGGCACGGGGCTGGGCCTGGCCATTTCGGCGCAGCTTTGCGAATTGATGAACGGCGTGATGTGGGTGGAAAGCGAAGAGGGGCGGGGCAGCACGTTTCACTTCACGGCGCACTTTGGCCGCGCGAAATCGTCCGCTGCGCAACCCGCGGAAGCCGAGCCGGTAAAGCTGCGCGATTTGCCGGTGCTGGTGGTGGACGACAATTCCACGAACAGAAAAATCCTGGAGGAGATGATCGCGAACTGGCGGATGAAGCCCGTGGCCGCGCAGAGCGGCGCGGCGGCTATGGAAGCGTTGCGCCGCGCGCACAAGAACGGAGCCCCATTTCGCCTGGTGCTGCTCGACGGGCACATGCCGGAGATGGACGGTTTCGAGGTAGCGGCTCGCGTGAAACAGGATCCGCAGTTGCGTGGCGCGGCATTGATCCTGCTTACTTCCGCCGGGCGCAGCGAGGACGCAGCGCGTGCGCGGAACGTGGGAGCAGCGGCCGCGCTGAGTAAACCCGTGAAGCAGTCAGAATTGTGGGACGCCATCGTCACCGTGCTGCACGTGCCCGGGCGGCAGAAGATTCGCCCGTCAGCCGCCAGAACGCGCGCGCGTGCCGCCCGCCAGCCGTTGCGGGTGTTATTGGCGGAGGACAATCCGGTGAATCAGGAGGTGGCCGTGCATCTGCTCGAGCGGCGCGGACATTCCGTGATCGTCGCCGAAAACGGGCGCCACGCACTGACGGCGCTCGAGCGGCACAAATTCGACCTGGTGCTGATGGACGTGCAGATGCCGGAAATGGGCGGCCTGGAGGCCACGCAATTAATTCGCGAAAAAGAGAAATCCACCGGGGAGCATTTGCCGATCGTGGCGATGACCGCGCACGCCATGCAGGGAGACCGCGAACGGTGCATCGCGGCCGGTATGGATGGGTACCTGTCAAAGCCGATCGATCCGAAATCATTTCTTCAGACGGTGGAAGGAATCTCGCAACATCTGGCGCAAAGCCAGACGCCCGTGCACGAACCGCAGGCGCGCGAAGAGAGCGCCGATGGCCGGAGCGCGCTGGATGCTCAGGCACTGCTGCAAAGGTTCAGCGGGAACCGCAAACTCCTGCGCAGTATCGTGAAAACGTTCCGCGCGGATTGCCCGCGCATGATGGCCCGCATTCGCAGCGCGCTCGCGGCGCACGATGCCGGCTTGCTGGCGGAAGGGGCGCACGCGCTGAAGGGCTCGGTGGGGAACTTCGGCCCCACGGCCGCGCTGGAAACCATTCGGGAGATGGAAAAAATCGCGCGACAGGGTAAACTCGACGGCGCCTGGGAGCTCTACGCGACCCTGGAAGATGAGATCGCGTTGCTGCTGCCGGCGCTGCACGCTATCGGCGCGCAAAAAAAACCATTGCGGCGGGCTGGGCGCCCGCATTCTGCACCGGGGAGAAAACGATGACGCGCATTTTAGTCGCTGACGATGACCGCACCACCCGCCTGTTGTTGACCGAAACGCTGCGGGCCCACAAATTCACGGTGGTCGCCGCGGCCGACGGTGCGGAAACCCTTCAAAAATTGAAGGCGGGAAAATTCGACCTGGTGTTGCTGGACGTCTGGATGCCGAAGATGAACGGGCTGGAGGTGCTGGCGAAACTCCGCAAGGCGAAAAAGCGCCCCAAAATTATCGTGATGACCTCCGACGATACGCCGCAAACTTTGCTCAGCGCCATCCGCGAAGAGGCCTACACCTACGTTGCCAAGCCCATCGATCCGCACGCCCTGGTGGTGCTGGTGAAGGAAACGCTGTCGAAGAAACCGGGGCAGGGTCAGATTGAAGTGATTTCCGCGAGTCCCTACTGGGTGGAGCTATCGGTTTCGTGCACGCTGGAAGAAGCGGAACGAATCGAAACGTTCATGGCGCATCTGAAGACGGGCCTTTCGGACGAAGTGGGCCGCGCCGTGGGGCAGGCATTTCATGAACTGCTGCTGAACGCGGTGGAATGGGGCGGCAAGCTCGATCCCAATCGCAAAGTGCGCATCGCGTACCTGCGCGCGCGGCGCATGCTGATGTACCGCATTGCGGATCCCGGGCAGGGTTTCAAGTTTGCGGACCTGGATCACGCGGCGATTTCCCACCAGCCGGACGAGCCCACCGCACACGATCAGGTCCGGCAAGACAAGGGCTTGCGGCCCGGCGGATTCGGCCTGCTGCTGACGCAGGCCAACGTGGACGAATTGCTCTACAACGAAAAACAGAATGAAGTGGTGTTCGTGAAATACCTGCAGGAATGAGCGCCCGCCGGCGACCGCGGCGCGTTTTGTGCGTGCGGGGCACTTTGGACACGGCGGCGGACCGAATTCGGCGTGATGTGGTAAATTCGAGCCGAACAAAGCGATGAAAAAGCTGCTGATGTTCGTGATATTTGTGGGTGTCTTGGCCTTCCTGGTTCTTTTCGTTTTGCCAAGGTATCCCCGGCAGGAAACCGCGACGCAGCGGCCGCTGCAGCCCTCACCGTGGAATTCCGGCTCGATTCAGAGCACCTTCGCTGGCGTGCAAGTGCACCAAGTGGATGCCACGCATGCGACGCTGGTGTTTTCCTTCGATCTGGACAACAACACGGACACGGATTACCGCTTCAGCAAAGGCCCCAGCACCGTCGTGATGTCGCGCCTGAAGTCCGATGGCAGCTTGCGCTCCGACGAATCCATCGAATTGGACACGTCCGTGTTTGTTCCGGCCAGAAATCGCACGCGCATCGCGGTGCAGGTCACGCGGCCGTTTAGTTGGCCGCCCGGGCTGCCGGAAACGCAGATTGGTCCGATTAACCAGGTTAAGTTCCGGCAGTTCGTCGCCGACGAGGTGGCCAACCTGACCGGGTTCGTGTTGTTCGATCAGGCCAACCATTTTCAGATTGAGCTTCCCGGAGGCTGGCAGGAATTGCAGCCGTCCGCAAACGCGGCGGGGCTGAATTAAAAAGACGCGCGCTACGAGCGGCGTGGCGGTTTGCGGCTAACAGAAATGGCAGGGGGGCATTTTACGACTTGAGGGTTGTTGTGCGCATCTCCGGCGCAACAAGCACAATGCATGACTGACGAATCAGAGCAAATTCCAGACTCGAATTCCGTTTCCGTTCCGGCGCGGGATCGCCGCGCGCACCCGCGCCAACGCGTCCGCTCGCTATCCTACGTGGAGCTCGGCCGGGACAACGGCGGAATCGTGCTCAACATCAGCGAAGGCGGAATCGCTGTACAGGCGGCCCAGGCCCTGGACGAAACCGAAGGCCTGATTGCCATGCGGATCGAGGTTCCGGGATCCCGCAAACGCCTGGAAGTCAACGGAGAGTTCGCATGGATCGGCGAATCGCGAAAAGAGGCGGGCTTTCGCTTCGTGGATCTGCAGGAGGACGCGCTGCGGCGGATTCGCGCGTGGATCGCGCGTGAGGAATCGCCGGGAAGCGGCTTAGAGGAAAGCGAATCGCCAGACGAAGTGCCAGTCGAAGTGCCAGGCGAAGCGCCAGTCGAAGTAGCAGACCCGGCGTCGGCAGTGAGAGCCGAAAGCGCCGGCAGTTTCACGAGCCGTGAAGCTTTCACCACCGAAGAACGTCCGGTCGCGAACGCGGAGGAGGCAGCAGGCCAGGACGAAGCACAGCGCGGCGAGTCCGAAGATACGGTCGAAGACGACGGACTGGTCGAGTTCGACGATGAACCTGCCGACGAGCCTGCCGAGTTGCATGCAGATGCACCTGAAGAACTGGCCGCAGAACCCGCCATGAAGTTGGAAGCCCCAACCTTTACAGCGGAAGAGCCAAAAGACGCGGCACAGGTGAACCGCAACGCAGAAGACCGCGGCCAAAAGATCGCACGTCCGGCTCTCACATTCGAGAAGAAACCACAATTTCCCGGTTCCTCACTGACCGCAATCAGCGGCACGCACGGAGCGCCGGCCTTCGCGGTCGCTGCTGCGTCTCCAGCAGCGCTGCGTTATTCCAGCGGTGATGCCGGGACGGCGCTGTTCCCCAGACCGCAAATTCCCACGGAAACAAAGCCCGCCGACGATGGCTGGAAGAGTTTTCGCGTCCAGCTGCAGAGCGGATGGTTTCTCGCGCTGCTCGTGCTGTTGCTTGCCACCATTTCATTCGTGGCCGGAATGGCGGTTCGCCGCGGTGCGCTAAACGCGGTGATGGGGGATATTGACGACGTCGCGCAACCCAAGAGCGCGCCTTCGCCATCTGTGGTGCCCAATCCTTCCAACAACAATTCCGCTGCCACCGCTCCGGCAAAGCCGCTGCAAATCGAGATCGTGGATTCCGCCAATCATCACTGGACGATTCCGGCGGCGACCGGTTCGAACCACGCGGACGCAAGCGTCGCACGGCCGACCGAGACGCACGAGGCTGCGCCGCCAGACGAGAATACGCGCACGGCATCCTGCCACGAATTCGCCTGGCCGAAACGCCGCGCCGTCCGCATCGCCCGCTGCGACCGATGCGGCAAATCCCTCCGCGCCGCTGCTGCTGAGTTTGCCGGAAACACCGATCAGCGCTTCTGGTTCGATCGCGATTCGCGCCACCGGCATGGTCCCGATTCCGGCCGGCGATGCGCAGTCTGCGCAACGCGCGCGCAATCTGCAGATCGGCCAGCTCACCAAGATGGTTGAGCCCGTTTATCCGCCGGACGCGCGACAGGCGCGCGTGGAAGGCACCGTGAAATTGCACGTGATGGTCGGTGCGGACGGCGAGATTCAGAGTTTCCGACCCGTCAGCGGACCTGAATCCCTCACGCAGGCCGCGATGACCGCCGTTCGCGAATGGCGCTACAGCCCCACGCTGTTGAACGGAAAGCCAGTCGAGATGCAGGAAGATGTGAGCTTCGTTTTTCGCCTGCCGAATTAAGCGCGAGCCGCCGCATTTCCGCGGTGATCATGTATTGACGATGGCGCGCACGGCGTATACGATGGCGACGCTTTTATCTGGAGGAAAAAATGGCCAAGAGCAGACTCACCAAAGTTGCAGAAGGCATCGGCGGCGCACTCGGCAGGGCCGATCGCACCGCGCAAAAAGTTTCCAAAGCAGGCGTGCTGGCAAAGAAAGAGCTGGAGGCGCTGGCCAAGGAAGTGGATTCCTTCAAGAAGCGTTTGCAGAAAACCACCAAGCGCCTGAAGCACGCCCTCAAGTAAATCCCTAGTCGCATTGCTGCGCGCGGATTTGCGGCTGCCGCGGAAATCGTCTGCAGCTGTGTCGTTGAATTTGTCGCGGTCGGGCGGGCATACGTCCGTCGCTTCGGAGTCCGGTCAGACCCCGTTGGTTTGGCTTATGCTGCGGCGTCCAGACGGCGTAGCGCTTCGTTCGTCGTAATCGTTGCCGCTCCCAACGCTGCCAGCTCCGCCATGGTGCGCCGCGCTTCGTGCTTATTCAGCGTCTCGATCGCATCCTCAACCACGGCTACCCGCCGCCCGCGCTCCAGCAAGCCCTTGGCCGCCAGCCGCACGCAGTATTCCGTCACCACGCCAAACACAATAAACTCCGCGTCGCGCGGCAGGCGCTCCAGCAGCGCTTCCGCGTGATGGCTTTCAAAAATGTCCAGCGTCTGTTTTTCCAGCACGATCTGCTGAAAAGCTGATAAATCGGCGGGCAGCTTCGCCGTGGTTTCATTCGGGATGGTGATGAATTTTTCGGTCAGCGCCTCGGGGACATGCTTCGCGCCCGGCGTGTCGCGAACGCAATGCGGCGGGAACTGCGCAAATTCCGGATCGTCTGCTGTGTGAATGCAGCCGTGCGAAATCAGAAGCACGCGGCCTTGGCGCGCCGCGTCGGTGAGCCGCCGGATATTGTGCAGCAGTTTTTCCGCGCCGGGCACGTACAGCTTGCCGCCGGGCGTCATGAAGTCTTCCTGCGCGTCCACTTGCCAGAAAATTACTTTCTTAGAGACCATGCGGGTTCCTGTAGTTGCGCAATCTAATCAGATAAGCCGCGTCGCCCGGGCGGCCGATGGAAATTGCCAGAATTTCATTTATAGCCCGGCGCACCACGGCGTGACAAGCGCGCGCCACGACCCAACTTGTCAATGCCTTAACGAAAGTGGATCGCTTTCATTTGTCGGCGGATTGATGTTAATTTGCCAGTGAAAGTCGCCCGACGATTTTCTGATGCGCCATTATGCCTGAGCGATTCGTGTTTTCCGGTCTCCGTGAAATCTTTGCCAAGGCCAACGAGGAAAAGTCTGGCGATCAACTGGCCGGAATCGCCGCCGCGCTCGGAACGCGAGCGCGTGGCCGCGAAACGCCAGCTCGCCGAATTGTCGCTCGACGAAATTGTGCAAAATCCGCTGATTGATCCGGAGCAGGACGACGTCAGCCGCCTGATTCTGGATTCCTTCGATCGGGAAAATTTCCAGCCACTGAAAAGCCTCACCGTCGGCGAATTTCGTGAACGCCTTCTCGACGACACCACCACCGAAGCGGACCTCAAGAACATCCAGCGCGCCATCATTCCGGAAATAGCCGCGGCCGTAGCGAAAATCATGAGCAACAAAGATTTGGTGCTGGCGGCTGCGAGAATTCGCAACGTGACGCGTTGCCGCAACACCATGGGCGAGCGCGGCGTGCTGGGCATTCGTGTGCAGCCCAATCATCCGGTGGACGATATTGGCGGCATCTTGCTCGCCGCGTTTGAAGGCTTGCTCTACGGCTGCGGCGACGCGGTGATCGGCGTAAACCCCGCCGCGGATTCGGTGGAAACGGTTAGCGCAATTCTGCACGCGCTCGATCGCCTGGTGACTGCGTGCAAAGCGCCGACGCAAACGTGCTGCCTCGCGCACATCTCCACGCAACTCGCTGCGCTGGAACGCGGCGCGCCGGTCGATTTGCTGTTCCAATCCATCAGCGGCACGGAAGCGGCCAACAAAAGTTTCGGCATCACTCTCGCGATGCTGCGCGAAGGCCGCGAGCAGGTGCTCGAACATCACGCCCAGCGCGACGACGTCGCTTGGAAGGGCGCGAACGTGATGTATTTCGAGACGGGGCAGGGCAGCGCGCTTTCGGCGGAAGCGCACTGCGGCGTGGACCAACTGACTTTGGAAGCTCGCGCCTACGGCGTTGCGCGCGCGTTCGATCCGTTCCTGGTGAATAGCGTGGTGGGATTCATCGGTCCCGAATATCTTGTACGACGAACGGCAAATTATTCGCGCGGGCCTGGAAGATCACTTCATGGGCAAGCTGCTCGGCCTGCCGATGGGCTGCGATGTTTGCTACACGAATCACGCGGAGGCCGATCAGAATTCCGCGGACAATCTGTTGCTGCTGCTCGGCGCAGCGGGATGCAATTATTTTATGGGCGTTCCCTGCGGCGACGACGTGATGCTCAACTATCAATCCACCAGCTATCACGACGCCATCGGCGTGCGCAAGATTTTCAACCTGCGTCCTGCTCCGGAATTTCTGGCGTGGCTGGAAACTGCCGGAATCTATCGCGACGGCGAACCGATCCAGTTGGACGCTCCGGCGCGGCGTCAATTGCTGCAGGGATTGGAATCCTCGCTGGAAGGCATGGCCTGAATGGCTGAAGATTCCGGCAAACTCGCCGCCGATAAGTTGGCTGCAAATTCGGATTGGCCGGAGCTGGTGCGTAAGATTCGCGCGCGCACGCCGGCGCGCATTTTGGTCGGACGCGCGGGACCGGCGTATCGCACGGAAACGCAGCTGAAACTGCGCGAAGACCATGCCGCGGCGCGTGATGCTGTGCGAGCGGAACTCGACGTCAGCAGCGGCATTCGGCGCGAGCTTTCTCGAAAAGTGGAAGCTCTTTGAAGTTCGCACGCGCGCGTCGTCGAAAGACGAATATTTGCAGCATCCGTCGCTGGGCCGCGCGTTCAGTGATGCTTCGCGCGCGGAAATCGCACAACGCTGCGCTACGGAGCAAGATGTGCAGATCGCGATCGGCGACGGCCTATCTGTCCCGGCGATCGGCGCGCAAGTTCCGCGGCTGCTGCCGTTGCTCGTCGCAGGTGCGCAGACGCGAGGCTGGAGCGTCGGCCAGCCGTTCATCATTCATCATTGCCGCGTGGGAATTGTGAATGAGATTGGCGAGCTGCTCCGGCCGCGGATTGTGCTGCTGCTGATCGGCGAGCGGCCGGGCTTGGCGACCGCAGAAAGTTTGTCGGCGTATATGGCGTACCAGCCGCGATCGCACGCATTCGGATGCGAATCGCAATCTCATTTCGAATATCCACAGCCGGGGATTGAGCGCCGAGGAAGCCGCCGCGCGCATTTTGAATCTCTGCGCGCAGATGATCAGGCTGCGCATCAGCGGCGTCGCGCTGAAAGAAAGCGCCGGTCACGAGCCGGAAAGCTTGCCCAAATAAAGCGCCATTCCCACAGCTGCGTCCATCCCCAGTTTTTCCAACGCGCGAACTTCCCGCTGGCTGCGAATGCCGCCTGCTGCCGTAATGGGCTTCGCCGTCACGCGCCGCAGTTTCCGGAACCATGCGAGGTCAGTACCTTTCATCGTTCCTTCGTTGTCCACAAAAGTGCACAGGAAGCCAGAGCAGTACGGTTCGAGCTGCGGGATCACGTCTTCGGGGCGCAATTTCAGCCGCTGCCGCCAGCCGCGCACCACGATTTGCCCGCGTTCGGTGTCCAGCGCCAGAATCAGATTCTTGCGGCCCACCCGCGCGCGCAGATCGTGCAGAAAGTCGTGCGCAATTTCCCCATTGTGGAAGGCAGCGCTGCCCACGATGATTTTCTCCGCGCCCCAGGAAAGAATTTTCTCAGCGCGAGCCACGCTGCGGATTCCGCCGCCCACTCGAATCTTCATGCGCGCGCGCCGTGACAAAATCCTAATCCAGCGGCGGTTGGAGCCGGTGCCAAGCGCGGCGTCCAGGTCAATCACATGCAGAATCGGATAATCGCGAAAACGCTCGAGCAGTCCGAGCACGTCGTCAACGGAAAGCGCCAGCTTCCGGCCGCGAACCAGCTGCACCGCCTTGCCGCCTTGCAAATCAATGCAGGGAATTATCATCGGCTCAGGCGCACCGGCACGCCGCGCTCCGCCAAATATTGTTTTCAGCGTGCCAATCGAATGTTCCGCGGTGTGGAAAATCGAAGCAGCCAGCGCCGCGTCCGCTTGGCCTTCGCCGAAGACCGCCAGAAAATCCTCGAACGTCTTCGCGCCGCCGGAAGCAATCACGGGAACGGAAACCTGCTCCGCGATCGTGGACATCAAGCCGCAATCGAATCCGCTGCAAGTGCCGTCGCGATCGATTGATGTGAGGAGAATTTCGCCCGCACCGCGCTCGACGCCTTCGCGCGCCCAACCAACCGCGTCACGTCCGCTGGATTCGGCGCCGCCGCGTATGAAAACTTCCCAGCCGTCGCCGGCTTTCTTCACGTCCATCGAGAGCACCACGGCTTGCGAGCCAAATTGCGCGGCGAGCTCTGAAATCAATTCCGGGCGCTCCACGGCGGCGGTGTTCACGGTGACTTTATCGGCGCCGGCGCGCAGTACTGCGTGTCCATCTTCCATGCGGCGAATTCCGCCACCCGCCGTGAAGGGAATATTCAGCTGACCCGCCACGCGGCGAACGGTTTCCAGAAATGTGGCGCGGCCATCGCGCGACGCCGTAATATCCAACAGAATTAGTTCGTCGGCGCCCTCGCGATTGTAGCGGGCGGCAAGTTCTTCTGGATCGCCCATGTCGCGCAGGCCCGCAAATTCCACGCCTTTCACCACGCGGCCGGCATCCACGTCCAGGCAGGGAATGATGCGGCGAGCGAGCGTCATTGCGCCCACTCCAGAAAATTGCGCAGCACGCGCGCGCCGGCCTCGCCGGACTTTTCAGGATGAAACTGTACCGCCATCAGATTTTCTTGTTCCACCACGGCGGCAAAGGGAAACCCGTGGTCGCACGCCGCCGCGGTGTGCGGTTCGCTTGCGGCTGCCGCATAGGAGTGCGCGAAATAAAAATACGCGTCGTCCGGAATGTCGCGAAGCAGGATGCTGTTGCGCATCCGTCGCAGCTGATTCCAGCCGATGTGCGGAGATTTCACATCAGTCGGCAGTTCTTGCACATTTTCATGAATGAGATCGAGGCCCTGTGCGCCCGGGGCCTCCGCGCTGGAAGCGAACATTGCCTGCAGCCCCAGGCAAATTCCGAGAATGGGAGTGCCGCCGGCAATCGCTTCGTGCAGCGCAGCCGTCAAATTTCTGTCGCGCAGGCCACTGACGAACGCGGAGAAATGTCCCACGCCAGGAAGCACCAGCGCGCGGGCTGCCGAGATTTGATCACGGGTGGTCACGCACTCCGTTTCGGCGCCCAGGCTGCGCAGTGCGCGTTCCACCGACGGCAAGTTTCCCGCGCCGTAATCAATGATGGAAATCTTCACAGCAGTCCCTTGGTAGTCGGCAAAATGCGCCTCAGCTGGCGATCGCGCGTCACCGCAAACCGCAGCGCGCGCGCAAACGCTTTGAACATCACTTCAACCTGGTGGTGCGACGAACGGCCGTAGACGTGGCGCAGATGCACGTTGGCGGCGGCTGCTTGCGCGAACGCCTGGAAAAAATCCTCGAGCAGCTCGGTCTGAAAATCGCCCACGCGGCGTGCCAGCGGCCGCCATTTGCACACAAAATACGCGCGCCCGGAAAAATCGAGCGCGCAGGCCGCGAGCGATTCGTCCATGGGCATCAGAAAGTAGCCGGCGCGCAAGATGCCGCGTTTCGAGCCCAGCGCTTGCTTCACCGCTTCGCCCAGCGCGATGCCCACATCTTCGACGGTGTGATGCTGATCCACGTCCAGATCGCCGCGCGCCACCAGATCCAGATCGAGCGCGCCATGCCGCGCGATCTGTTCGAGCATGTGATCGAAAAAGCGTATGCCCGTATCAATGCGCGCTTTTCCGCGGCCATCGAGGTTCAACTTCAGCTTGATGCTGGTTTCGTTCGTGGTTCGGTGCACCGCTGCTTTTCTCATAGCATCTCTTTCAATTGCCGCAGCACGCGGCGGGTTTGCGTAAGCGTTCCGAAAGTGATGCGCACGTAGCCCGCGCCGCCGAAGTCACTGGAGCGGTCGCGAATCAGCGTTCCCTGGCGAGCGAGAGACGGCGACGACTTCTTTCGCGCGTGCGCCGACAAAAAGCAGAACGAAATTCGCGGCGCTGGGAAAGAACGGAATGCCCAGTTTCGCAAGCCCGCGCTCCAGTTCTCTGCGGCTGCGGCGAAATTCACGCAGTGTGCGACTCAAAAAGCTTCGATCGCGGATCGTCGCGCGCGCTGCAACCAGTGCCGCGACGTTTACCGGATACGGCGATTGCGCTTTTCTGAAATGTTCGGCAATTGAGCGATGCGCGAAGATGCAGCCCAGCCGCAGGCCAGCGAGTCCCGCGGCTTTCGAAAACGTGCGCGTCACCACCAAATTCTTGTAGCGCCGGATCCACGGAAGAATGGTGATTCCCGAAAACTCGAAATAAGCCTCATCCACAACCACCAGCGTCTTCGCCGCGGCTTGCAGGATCCGCCGCAGATCCGTGGGCCGCAGCACGCTGCCGGTGGGATTATTTGGATTAGCGAGAAAAAAGACGCGCGGGCCGCGGCGCAGGGCAGCGAGCAGCGCGTTCATCGGAAAACGCAAATCCGCGTCATAGCGCAGCGCCTGGATGCGCGCCCCTGCAAGCTCGGAATAAAATCGGTACATCGCGAAGGTAGGCTCGACGAGCAGAACCCTATCATCCGGCTCGACAAACGTATCCGCGATCAAGTGCAGCGCCTCGTCGGTCCCATTGGTCAGCAGCAGTTCGTCGGCGCGCACTCCGAAGAATGTGGCGAGCTCGCGCCGCACGCTTTCCTGCTCCGGATACATGGAGACCGCGGCAGAGGAAAGATTCCGCAGCGCTTTGCGCACCAACGGCGAGCAGCCGATCGTGTTTTCGTTGAAATCCAGGCGCAGCTTTCCGTCGCGGCCTTCCAGCGGCGGATGATACGGACGCATGCTTGCAACGGCGCTGCGCACCGGAATCGCAGGCTTCATTCGCGCACCTCCACGGCGCGCGCGTGCGCCAGCAGTCCTTCTGCCTTCGCAAACTCTTTGACGACCGGCGCCAGGCGCGCAAGCCCCGCGCGAGTTACTTCCTGCACGCTGATGCATTTCACAAAGTCAGCGGTGGATAATCCTCCGCGCGCGCGTGCCACGCCGCCGGTGGGCAGCACGTGATTTGTGCCGGTGGCATAATCGCCGAACGATTGCGCGCTCCAGTCGCCCAGGAAAATGCTTCCGGCCGAATGGAAACGGTCAGCGAGCCGGCTGGCGCTGCCGGGCAAACTCAAATGTTCCGGCGCGAAGCGATTGACGAAGCGCACGGCGGCCGCGGGAGTAGGCGCGACAAGCACGGCTCCATTTCGCGCAAGCGAACGCCACGCGGGATTCGATTTCGGAAGTCGCGCCAGCTGCCTTGCGATTTCATCAGCCACGCTGCGCCCGAACTTCAATGATGTGGTCACGAAAAGCCCGGCCGCATCTGGATCGTGTTCCGCTTGCGCCAGCAAATCAGCGGCGATGAAGACGGGATTGCCGCTCGGCGCAAACACCACCGCTTCCGTTGGCCCGGCCAGAAGATCAATCGCGCAATCCGCGCTGACCAGCTTTTTCGATGCTGTGACGTAGCGATTGCCCGGCCCAAAGATTTTGTCCACGCGCGGAATCGATTTCGTTCCATACGCCAGCGCGGCAATCGCTTGCGCCCCGCCCAGGCGCGCGATTTGCCGCAGCCCAAGCCGTTCGGCTGCCGCGAGAAGCTCATCACCCGGCTGCGGACTCACAATTACAATGTTGCGCACGCCGGCCGCTTGCGCCGGAATCGCCGTCATCAAAAGCGTAGAGACCAGCGAAAATCTGCCGCCGGGCAAATAACATCCAACCGTCTCGATGGGGCGCACTCGCTGGCTGGCGCGCACGCCTGGTTCCACTTCCAAACTCCACTCCTGCGGTTTCTGGCGGCGCGCCACGGCCCGAATATTGCGCGCGGCATGATCCACGGCATCGAGAAACGCAGCGGAGACGCGGCGCTTCGCGCTGCGCAATTCATCGCGCGTAATCCACACACAGTCGCTTCGCAAGGTGATCCGGTCGAAGCGCTTCGTCCAGTAAAACAACGCCGCATCGCCACGCCGCTGCACATCGCGAACGATCCTTGCCGCGGTCCGCTCCGCGACCACGTCACGGCCGCGCCGCTGGGCCAGAATCTTTTCTTCGATCGCAGAAGTGAGCCGAACCACGCGCATCAATACACAATTTTGTTGAGCGGATACTCAACAATCCCTTCCGCGCGCGCCGTTTTGAGTTTCGGGATCAGTTGCCGCACGGTGCGTTCCTCGACGATGGTGTTGATCGCCACCCAGTCCGGATCGCTCAGCTGCGCCACGGTGGGATTCCGCAAGGCGGGCAGCGCCGCCAGCACATTTGCAAGATCCTCGCGGCGCACGTTGAGCATCAATCCCACGCGGTTGTACGCCTTGATGGCGCCTTCTAGCAGCAAGACCATGTTCTGGATTTTTTCGCGCTTCCATTGGTCCTGCCAGGACGCGCGATGCGCGATGAACCACGGCGCGGATTCCAGCAGCGTATCCACAATCCGCAAGTGATTGGCGCGCAGAGAAGCGCCGGTCTCGGTGACTTCCACGATGGCATCAGCCAATTGCGGGACTTTCACTTCCGTGGCGCCCCAGGAAAATTCCACGCGCGCGCGCACGCCGTGCCGCTGCAAGTATTGCTCCGTCAGATGCACTGCTTCGGTGGCGATCACTTTTCCTTCCAGATCACTCACGTTTGTCACCGGCGAATCTTCGGCCACCGCCAGCACCCAGCGAACGCGGCCCAGACTCGTCTTCGCATAGACCAGCTCGGCGATTTCCTCCACCGCGCCGCTGGTCTCAAGAATCCAGTCCCTGCCGGTGATGCCCGCGTCCAACGCGCCGCTGCCGACGTAGCGCGCCATTTCTTGCGCGCGCACCAGCATGCATTCGATCTCCGGATCATCAATCGAAGGAAAGTAGCTGCGCGAATTCACGGAAATGCGCCAGCCCGCGCGCGCAAAAAGCTCCACGGTCGAATCCTGCAAACTGCCTTTGGGAATTCCGAGCTTCAGCCCGCTCATGGCTTCTTCCCCTCGCCATAAAGTTCCGCGGGAGAAAACACGCGCTCGGCGATTACCGCGGCTTCGCCATCTTTTTCAAGCCGCCGGAAAAAACAGCTGCGATAGCCTTCGTGGCACACCGCCGCACCGGAAAGTTCCACGCGAACCAGCAGCGCATCCAGGTCGCAATCCACGCGCATTTCGCGCAACAGCAATTTCTGGCCGCTGCTTTCGCCCTTGGTCCACAATTTCCTGCGCGAGCGGCTGTAGAACGTGACGAATCCCGTCGCGCGCGTGGCGCTCCAGCGCCTCGCGATTCATGAATCCCAGCATCAGCACGTCGCCGCTGGAATCGTCCTGGACGATCGCCGGGACCAAGCCGCTGTCCTTCGCAAAGTCGAGCTCCATTTTTGCTCCCTAAAAACAAAAAACCCGCTGGCGGGTTAGGCGCCAGCGGGTTGATGAGTCCAGCTTAATTTCGGGTCAGCTAGTCACACCACCGCGGGCACGGGATGGCGTGATGATGGTGCTGCCGAAGATTGTGTGCCCGAAGTTTCATGACTGAAAAGAAATTATCGCAAGCCTCCTGCAATGTCAAGAATTCTACGCCATGCCGAATTTCGCGCGCCGCTGAGCAGGCTAGTCGTTACCCGTGCTCTGCGCGTGGGTGGTCGGCGGCGCCGCGGCGGGCAAGTCGCGAAACGCGAAATGGCTCTGCAGCTTGTCGAAGGGTTTGCCGTCGAGTTCCGCGTAGGGATAAATGAAATAGTTCAGCGGATCGCCCTTCTGCGTCGCGTCCAGCCGCAGATCGCGGCCCGTGGTGAACTGGATGCGATTCACATCGTGCGCCCCGAAGAAATATTCGCGCTGGTCCGGATGCTTCCAGGCTTCGGACGCGTCCACCGGAATCCAGCCGGTTCCTTCCACGTAAAACTGCGCCCAGCAATGATAGCCGGGAATGTCTCCCGCGGTTTTATCCGCGGGCAGCGGAAAACCAATTTCGAAGCGCGCGGGAATTCCGGATGCGCGCATCATCCCGATGAAAAGAGAATGGAAGTCGGTGCAGTTTCCGCGCTTCGAGGTGCAAGCCCAGACGGCGTCTCCGTGGCCCCAGCCCTCGCCGGTTTTGTCATAACGCATCGTGGAAACCACGTACTCGTAAATTTTGTGCGCCTTGTCGAGCGTATCGGTAGCGCCAGCGGTGTTCTCCTGGGCCAGTTGCGCGATCACTCCCGTCGTGGGGACCAGCAGGTCCGGCTGCAGCCAGTGCGCCAGCATGAGTTTGGACTCCGGATCAACGGCCGCCTTCCCGTTGGCAGTGGCGCCCGAAGCAGTATTCGTCGGCAGCGCCACGCGATGTTCATAACGCGTGGCCTGGAAGCGCAGCACGATATCAAAAGGTGCGCTGGCCTGCTGCGGATTCACCAGCAGCACTGCGTATTCGTTGCCGTATTCCCCGTGTTGCTCCACCGTGTGCGCCACCGGAGCTTCGATGCGCAGATCCGAGATTTTCTGATACGCATCATGGGCCGGCAGCGGAATCCAGATGCGCAGCGGCGCGCTCCCCGCGGGCAGAGCCGGCACGCTCACCGTGTAAGTAAATTCGAGACTGCGCGAGGTGGCGGGCGTGGAGTCGCTGGCCAGCGCACCAGTTACGAGAATCATCGCCGCGATGGCCAGAATTGCCCGGAAGATACCAGCGGTACGAGTTTTCATGGGGAGTTCGTCCTTGTCGAAGCTGAAGCGGCTGGCAGGGCTGCCGCAGGAAACCGGACTTGCCCCACTTGCGCGGGACATTTTCAGCCGTGGGCCACGGCGCGTCAATAGTGCTTTCACATGAGGGAATAGCAGGTCCCGAGAAGGTCTCGTCCTGTGCCGCCGCGAGCTAATTTACTTCGATGGTGGTTACGCTCAATGCCGGCAGCGTCAGCGTGAGCGACGAGCCGCTTACCGGCATCGTTCCAATGGATACTGGCGCGACGGTGCTCTGCCCCTGCGCGGAAGCTGCCGTCATCTGGTACAGCTTGGCAGTGCCGGAAAGCGCTTGGCCATTGATGGCGGTCACTTGCGAACTGGTCGAGCGATTGATGGCCACGAAGACGAACCGGCCCGCGGTGCTGCTGTCCGAGCTGGCGTAGACCACCACATTTTGCACGTTGCTCGATGTCGCAAGCAGCGACGTGTCGCCGAAATTCGCGCCTGCTCCGTCGAAATCACGGAACGCGCGGAATCCCGCCAGCGCGTAGGAATACGTCCCGTTCGGAGGCCAGAAATTCGCCGCGAACACTCCCTGGCTGCCGAAGATCCCGAGGTTGTCGGCCTGTGCGATGGTTCCCGCGATGTGATTCCAGCCGCCACTCTCGTATTCCGTAATGGAAATTTTCATCCCGGGAAATTCCGCGTTGATCTTGGCCTGTAGCCGCGCCAGCAATTTAATCGGACTGTTGCCCAGCTCCTGGTAGATCCACGGATTGCTGTTGGTGGAATCGGTGAACGTGGGATCCCAAAGCGCTCGCGGGCTCTGCACGATTAATTGCACCTGCGCATCCGTCAAAGTCGTGCCGGTCAAATCCAGGCTGCGAGTTCCGTTCGAATCGTACTCCTCCGCGTACCAGTGGAAGTCGTACACATCCACCAACGGCTTTCCGTAGCTGGCCGACGCAGTGTTCAACGCGGTGAGATATTTGTCCGGGAACCAATTCGCGCCGTTGGGCGTGGCGCTCAATTCTCCCTGCCAATTGTAGATGCCCTGAAATCCGTAATGCACCGGCCCGAAGATCACCATGTTCGGAAATTGGTTCTTCAGCGCCTCGGTCAGCGTGATGGTCTTCGCGATGTAATCGTCGGACGTTACCGGATTCGGCCCTTGCACTTCCAAGTGCGTCGAATTCCACAGCTCCGGCTCGTTGTCCAAGCTGACGAATGTGGGATGCGTGGGATTCGCGCCAAAAATTCCCATGCCGGAAAATTTCTGGTCGAGGGCCCACACAAATTCGTCCATGAACACGTTGGCGTCCGTGGTGGGCGGCGTGATGGTGAATGGCGCGCCCGAAACCGTGCTCTTTTGATCCACCGCTTGCTTGAAGCGGCTCAAATCCGGCGGACTGGTGACGCTCACGGGACCGCTTTCGTCGCCAGACACCAATCCTTGCAGTTGCACGGTGATCAAGCTTGCCAAGCCGTTCGATTGATCTCCTGCGATGAAAGTCCGCACTGCTTCTGCCGGCACTGTGCTGCTGGTCAGATAATCATCGTTTTCGTAAAGATAATCGCTGCCGGCGTTCGAGGCGTTGGTCTCCCAGTTGTAAGCGGTCCAGCGGTTGCCGCCCGCGCGATCGAAAGTGAGCTGCGGCGGAGCGCCGGTGACGCCGGAATAAAAATTGAGTCCGTAGATGTACGGCGAAATCGGTTTCGTTTGCGCGGGATTGATGGTGATCGTCACATTCGCCGTGGGGTTCGCCGGAGTTGCGCTGGCTTGCGCGGAATTGCCGCTTTGCCCGGCGGTGTTTACCGCGGACACCACGTAGTAGTACGTCGTGCCATTGGTCACGGTCGTGTCGGTATAGTTCGTTGCCGTCGGCGACGCAACCGCTGTGCTGTACGGTCCACCGTTGGTTGTCGAGCGCTTCACGTTGTAACTGGCCGCCCCTGTACTCGCGTTCCAGCTCAGACTTACTTGCGCGTTGCCTCCTGTTGCTTGCAAGCCCGTCGGTGTGGCGGGAGCGGTAACCGGAGCGACTGGCGTGGCAGAAACTTCGGATGAATTGGCGCTCTCGCCGCCGGAGTTCACGGCTGAAACCACGTAGTAATATTTCGTGCCGTTGGTGAGCCCGGAATCGGTATAGCTATTCGAACCAGGCGCAGAAATTTGCGTCTCAGCGCCGCTCGCGATGGAGCGCTTCAGGTGATAACTGCTCGCGCCGGAACTCGCGGTCCACGTCAAGCTCACTTGTGCATTTCCGGGAGTGGCCGCGAGGCCTGTAGGGGCTCCAGGCGGCGGCAGAACCGGCGTCGCGCTCACTTCCGCCGAATTCGCGCTTTGTCCCGCGGAGTTATAAGCCGAAACCACGTAGAAATACTTGGTCCCGTTAGTCAGGCCCGTGTCGGTATCGTTCGCTGCGGCCTGCGTTGCCACTTGAGTGTAGGGACCACCAGTAGTTGTGGAGCGCTTCACGTAGTATCCCGTAGCGCCCGAACTGACGCTCCAAGTCAGCGCCACCTGCGCATTTCCTGGTGCGGCCGAGAGACCAGTGGGAGTGGCCGGGACTGTCGTGCCACCGCCACCATTGCCACCGCCTCCGTAGCCTGTGGTGCCAGCGCATCCCGTATGCAGCAGCAGGGCGCAGCGTCAGTAGGCCGAGCACCAGGTTCGGGACCGCACGGTTGGCAAACTTCATTTTGTCCGCCTCCAGCAGCTGCGACTGCCGCAATCTTTCCGGGGTTCTCTTGCTCGGTAGCTGGGGAATAAATGCTTCTGTGGAAATAGGTTAAGGAATGGGCGCGCTTCGGACAAGCTGTCCTGAAGGACAGAAAAGGTTCCAGTCCGCGCGGGTCACCGGTTCTATGTGCCAATCGGGAGGCGCTGGTGATTTTCGCTATGTGGGTGGGTCAATCAATCAAACGAACGGTGAAGCGACGTATTCGCCAGTTCCTGCGTGATTTTAGCCCGCGATTGCGAGCAGCGCGCCGGGCCTTCGACTTTCCGTGGAAATCTCAGAACTTTCGCGACCATTCCTTCGGCCAGCGCTCCACCACGACTTTCTTGTCTGTGTAAAACTCGATTGCATCGCGTCCTTGCCCGTGCAGCACGCCCAGGAAACTGTCGCGCCATCCGCTGAACGGGAAATAAGCCATGGGCGCCGCGACTCCGATGTTAATTCCGATGTTACCCGCGGGCACTTCGTAGCGGAATTTTCTCGCGGCGGCGCCGCTGCTGGTGAAAAT
Organism: uncultured Acidobacteriota bacterium; assembly: GCA_963742475.1. Taxonomy (GTDB): domain Bacteria; phylum Acidobacteriota; class Terriglobia; order Acidiferrales; family UBA7541; genus Palsa-295. Next base: position 409,517 of record CAVULY010000003.1, read on the forward strand.
CGAAGCCATATTCCCAAACGGGCTGCGCGCCAGCGTTTCGATCCCTTCTTCCAGCGTCTTCGCGTGGACCAGGCTGAGCACCGGCCCGAATATTTCGGTCGTGGAAAGCGCGCTGGCCGCCGGCACGCCGTCGAGCAGCGTCGGCCTCAAAAAATTTCCCGCGGACGGCGCGCCGTTGCCGGAGCGTCCATCCAAGAGAACCTTCGCGCCGTCGTTTGCCCCCGCCGCGATCAGCCCTTCGATGCGTTTCTTGCTTTCCGAAGTAATCACCGGGCCCATCTGAACGTCTTTATCCAAGCCGTTGCCCACGCGGATCGCGCTCGCAACCTTCGCAATTTCCTGTGTGAACTCGTGCCGCGCCTCCCCAACAGTCACCGCTACCGATACGGCCAGGCAGCGCTGCCCGGCGCAACCGAAGGCGCTGTCGCTGACGATGCGTGTGGTCGTTTCCAAATCCGCGTCGGGCAGAATCAGCACGTGATTTTTCGCGCCGCCCTGGCATTGCACGCGCTTTCCAAATTTGGCCGCCTGGGCATAAATATATTTCGCCACCGGCGACGAACCGACGAAGCTGATCGCCCGCACCTCCGGATGCTCCAGCAGCACGTCCACCGCTATCTTGTCGCCGTGGATCAGATTCAGCACTCCCGCGGGCAGTTTCAGCGCTTCCATCAGTTCGAACGCGCGTTGCATCGTCAGTGGAACTTTCTCCGATGCTTTCAGAATGAAGGTATTTCCGCAGGCGATCGCATAGGGCAGAAACCAGAAGGGAATCATCGCCGGAAAATTGAAAGGCGTGATCGCCGCCGTCACTCCCAGCGGCTGACGAATCATCATCTCGTCGATGCCGGACGCGACGTCTTCCAGGTTATATCCCTGCATCAAGGTGGGGATCCCGCAGGCGACTTCCACGTTCTCAATCGCGCGTCGCAATTCCGCGCGCGATTCGCCCACCGTCTTTCCGTTCTCCTGCGTGCAAATTTGCGCGAGTTCCTCGACGTGGTCTTCCAGGAGCTGTTTCAACTTGAACAGATATTGAATGCGGTCTTCCGGAGGCGTCCGCCGCCACGCCGGATAAGCGGCAGCCGCGGCAGCCACCGCGGCGCTCACGTCTTCCTTTCCGGCGATCGGCGAGCGCGCCAGCGTTTCTCCCGTGGCTGGATTCACCACATCGCGATATTCAGCGGACTTGGACCCCTGCCATGCTCCCTGATAGTAATGAGATAGTGTGCGAAGTGTGCTCATGTGGATTATTCCTTTCGAGCGATGCGCTCCCCGCCCGGAAAATGCTCACAATTGACAACCGGGCGTTCCTTTGCCATAGTCTCAAAGCGGTTAGACAAATACAATGCTCCCGAGGGCGTTGCACGGTCGCTACCCCTAGCGGAGGAGAAAACTTGAGCGAGACTCGCTTTCTCGTACACTCCGAGAAACTGCCAGAGCGGGCCGCGGGTGAACTGCTTTCTTTGCCCCGGCAACAAGCGGGATGGGACTGGATGAGTTTCTTCGTCCGCCGTTTGCAGCCGGGTGACGCGTTTCGCGCGCGCACCGACCGCGAAGAAGCAGCTTTCGTCTTGCTCGGCGGAAATTGCCAGGTGGATTGGGGCCAGGGCGCCGTCCGGATCGGCAAACGCAAGAATGTGTTTGACGGTTTGCCGTATGCTCTGTATTTGCCCACCGGGAATGAAGCGGTCTTCACCGCTGAGACAACCTGCGAAATCGCGGAATGTCGCGCGCCTTCCGAAGCCCGCTTGCAGCCGAAATTGATCACGCCCAGCGACGTAGCCAGCGGCCTGCGTGGCGGCGGAAATGCCTCGCGCCAGATCGTTGATATCATCACGCCCGCCTTCCCAGCGGATAAGCTGATGGTCATTGAAGTTTATACGCCCGGCGGTAATTGGTCGAGTTATCCTCCGCACAAGCACGACGTGCACGATCCTCCCGGCGAAGTGGATTTGGACGAGATCTATTACTATCGTGTCCGCCAACCGGAAGGATTCGCCATGCAGCATCTCTATTCCGGCAAACATGGCGCGGATCAAACCCTGAAACTCAAAGATGGCGATACGGTGCTGGTGCACAGCGGCTTTCACCCAGTCGTCGCCGGGCCGGGCTACGATATTTACTACCTGAATTTTCTTGCGGGTTCCGCTCGTGCCCTGGCGGTGACTGAAGATCCGCAGCATGTGTGGATTCGTTCGACCTGGAAGGACACCGACCCTCGTCTGCCGCTCGTGAAGGAATAGTCGCGCCGGAAAAGGAAACCCATGCGGACGTCCTGCCACCGGAGCGATATCAACCTGAAAACCCAAGCAAGCGCCTTTCCCCGCACGCGCGCCATTGCTCAGCAGCCTCTTTTCGGAGCGATTAATTATAATCGCTTAGAATACGGTGCGCGGTTTGGCTGCGGACGCACGCTGCAGCCCTCTTTCCTTTCGCTGGTGCAAGTTCCAAAATCGTGCCATAAGCAAGGCTGGCGCGTCACATCATTCAGAAGAGGCATCGCCTAATGACGGTACGGCTCACCGCGGCACAAGCCACCATCGCGTTCCTGAAGAATCAATATTCCGAGCGCGATGGCAAGCAGCACCGCTTCTTCCAGGGATGCCTGGGAATTTTCGGCCACGGCAACGTTGCCGGCCTGGGCCAGGCGCTCGAGCAAGACCCTGGATTGCGCTACTACCTCTTCCGCAACGAACAAGCCATGGTCCATGCCGCCACGGCATTTGCCAAAACAAGTTTCCGCATGCGCGCGCTGGTTTGCACTTCTTCCATCGGACCAGGCGCAACGAACATGGTCACCGGCGCGGCCACGGCCACTATTAACCGCCTGCCTGTGCTGCTTCTGCCCGGTGATCTCTTTGCGCGTCGCAATGTCGCCCCGGTGTTGCAACAGCTCGAGTCGTCGGCCACCCAAGATATTTCCGTAAACGATTGTTTCAAGCCCGTCTCGCGCTATTGGGATCGGATTCAGCGTCCGGAGCAGCTGCTAACCTCTCTGCCCGAAGCCGTTCGCGTGCTGACGTCGCCCGCGGATACCGGAGCTGTCACCATCGCCTTTCCGCAGGACGTCCAGGCGGAAGCTTTCGATTTCCCCGAAAAGTTTTTCGAGAAGAAAGTGTGGGTGATTCCGCGCAATCGCTGCGATCAAGATCTCTTGCGCCGCGCCGCTGAATGGATTCGTGCCGCGAAGAAGCCGTTAATCGTCGCCGGCGGAGGCGTCCTCTATTCGCAAGCGTCGGACGCTCTGGCGCAGTTTGCGCAAGCCACAGGAATCCCCGTCTGCGAGACGCAGGCAGGCAAAGGCTCGCTGCCCTTCGATCATCCGCAGCAGCTCGGCGCCGTGGGAGTCACCGGCACGCCCGGCGCCAACATCGCTGCGCGCGAAGCCGACTTGATCCTGGGGATCGGCACTCGCTACAGCGATTTCACCAGCGCTTCGAAAACCGCGTTCCAGAATCCATCCGTGCGCTTCATCAATATAAACGTGGCGGAATTCGACGCCTACAAACACGCCGCCCTGCCGCTCACCGGCGACGCGCGCCTCACCATCACAGAATTGCAGCAAGCCCTCGGCAAGTTCTCCATCGAAGAAAGCTACCGCGCCAGGATCAACGAATTTCGCGCTCGTTGGGAAAATGAAGTGGACCGCATCTACGGAATTCACCAGGCCCCGCCCATCACTCAGGGAGAAGTCATCGGAATCGTCAATAATTTCACGAAGCCGTCGGACATCGTGATCTGCGCAGCGGGCAGCCTGCCCGGAGACCTGCACAAGTTGTGGCGTACGCGCCAGCCCGGCGGCTACCACATGGAATACGGCTATTCCTGCATGGGCTACGAGATTGCCGGCGGCCTGGGCGCGAAAATGGCCGACCCCGCGCGCGAAGTGTACGTGCTGGTCGGCGACGGTTCTTACTTGATGATGGCGCAGGAAATCGTGACCTCTCTTCAGGAAGGCGTCAAACTCAATATCGTTCTCCTCGATAATCATGGCTTCTCCAGCATTGGCGGGCTCAGTCGCGCCTGTGGCAACGAAGGTATGGGCACGAACTATCGTTATCGTCACGGCGAGAAATACGACGGCGAAATGCTTCCCGTTGATTTCGCCGCGAACGCCGCGAGCCTCGGCGCATGGATCGCGCGTGCGCACACCGCGGACGAGCTGAAAGCCGCGTTGGCCGCCGCCCGCGAACAGCCTCGCACTTCGGTAGTAGTCGTCGAAACTTCCTACGACCAAAGGGTTCCGGGCTACGAATCCTGGTGGGACGTGCCCATCGCGGAAGTTTCCGAACGCGACGCCGTGAAGGCCGCGCGCCGCAGCTACGAGGAAGCGCGCAAGAAGGAGCGCTTTTTCTTTTAGCGCAAATTTTCGCCGCAGTTTTTTCGTTGCAACATTTTTTGATCGTTTCCTTTGAGACTCGGGGCAGAGTGAGGTAAGGGTGGGAACATCCGTAGGGGCCGTGCAGTCCGAAGCACCCAGGAAACCTCATCTCAAGCGCGCGTTGGGCCTCTGGGATCTGATCTATTACGGAATCATCCTCACGTCGCCGATTGCTGCCGTCCCGCTTTTCGGTGAAGGCCAAGTACTTTCGCACGGGCACACTGTCGCGACGCTTTTGCTGGCGATGGTGGCGATGTCCGTCACCGCCATCAGTTTCGGCCGCATGGCCAGCGTGTATCCCTCCGCCGGTTCGGTTTACACCTACATCAGCAGGGAACTGAACCCGCACTTCGGATTTGTGGTCGGCTGGGCCATGTTCTTGGAATATCTTTTTCAGCCCATTCAGAATGCTCTGTACGCCGTGCTGGCAATTCAGCGGATGACGCCGCGCGTGCCCTTCGCCATATTCGCTGCCGTTACCGTCGGATTCATCACCGTACTTACGGTGCAGGGAATCAAATTCACCGCGCGCACCAACGAAGTGCTGCTGGGCTTCATGCTGCTGGTGACCACCGTATTCCTGGTCGAGTCGTTCCGCTTCATCGTGTTGCACCAGCACTTCGCCGGGCTGTTTTCGCTGCATCCGATTTACAATCCGGCCACGTTCAATCTGCGAGCCGTGGCCGCTGGTACTTCGCTGGCCGCGCTGGTGTTCGTCGGATTCGATGGCGTTTCGATTCTTGCGGAAGAAGTCCACAATCCCAAGCGCAACGTGCTGCTCGCCACCGTGCTGGTGGTCATCTTCACCGGACTCTTCAGCGGCCTGCAGGTCTATCTGGCCCAGCGCGTGTGGCCGGATTACACCACGCTTCAGAATCCGGAAACCGCGTTCATGGACGTCGCGCGCGTGGCCAGCGGTCCCATGCTGTTTGCCGCTTACGGCGTGATGCTGCTGGTTTCCAGCATCGCGTGCGGGCTTGCCGGGCACGTCGGTGCGTCACGCTTGCTCTACAGCATGGGCCGCGACGACGTGCTGCCGAAAAAGATATTCGGATACCTCAGCCCGAAGAAAAGCAATCCCGTATACAACGTGTGGATCGTCGGAGTGCTCGCGTACATCGGCGTGATCACGATCCCGTGGGAGCACGCTGCGGAAGTAGTTACCTTCGGCGCGCTTCTGGCTTTCATGGGCGTGAATCTGGCGGCCTTCCGCCACTTCTGGTTTTCGCGCGAAGCGGTGGGGCATCGCAACTTCTTCGTGGATGCCTTCGTTCCCGGTTTCGGTTTTGTTTTCTGTTTTGTTCTGCTGCTCACCCTGCAGACCTGGACGAAATATGCCGGACTGGCTTGGCTCGTGGTGGGGATTCTCTACGGCGGATATAAGACCCGTGGCTTTACGCGCAGGCCAAAATTAATCGACTTCAGCGAATCGTAGAATAGCGCGTACTGAAGAATGAAATGATTTACTTCAAGTCCCGAACCAGCACGCTTTTTGCTTTGCCCGGTTCGTAATCCAGAGTTTGTCCCCGCGAGACGTGCAGCGCAAAGCCACAAGATTCACGAATGCGCAGTTCCGGCTGCAGCTTCTTCACCACTGCTTTGCTTTGGTCCCCCGCAATGCGCCGAATGAGCAGTTCAGCCGCCTCGCTCCCCAGCTGATGTTTGGGTAACTCCACGGTGGTCAAGCGCGGACGGAAAACTCCCAGCCACGGATAATCGTCAAAACTCACCAGCCCGAAATCCTCGGGGCACCGCAATCCGATTTCTTCCGCCGCCTTCAGCAATCCCACAGTCATCAGGTGATTCGCAACGTAGACGCCGTCGGGACGGTGGGAGAGCAGCGCGTGTCCCGCGCGGAACCCGGATTCCATCCGGTAATCTCCTTCAATCACCAATTCCGCTTGGTACGGAAGACCCTCCGCCTTCAGCGCGTCCTGGAAACCTTCCCAGCGCGCGATTGCGTTGCTCACTTTTCGCGGCCCGCCGATGAACCCGATCCGCCGCCTTCCGGAACGCGCCAGGTGGCACACCGCGTCGTAAGCGCCCTGATAATCGTCGGTAATCACGGCGTCTTTGGTCAGCTTCGGATACGTGCGCATCACCAGCACAAATGGAATGTTCACTTCTTTGATCATCTTCCTCAACGAGGGACGAAAATCCTCCGCGGCTTTTGTCAGCAGGATTCCGTCCACGCGTTTGGAGAGCAGCAACTCCACCGAGGTTTCTTCCTTCGCGAGGCTGTCGTCGCTGTTGCACAGCAGCAGATTGTATCCATGGCGCTGCGCGGCATCTTCCGCGCCGCGAACCACCATCGGGAAAAAAGGGTTGGCGATATCCGGCACGATCATACCGATGGTGTGCGTCCGCTGCTTCGCCAGGCTTCGCGCGATCAGGTTGGGGCGATAGTTCAGCTTGCGGATCGCCGCTTCCACGCGCTTGCGCAGCTTTTCTCCCACGTGGCTTTTGTGATTTACCACGGCGGAGACGGTGAAGACGGAGACGCGCGATAGCTTCGCAACGTCGTAGATGCTCGCCGTCTTGCCCGACTTCCTGCGGCCCGCTTTTTTTGCAGTAGACATCCGTATCAGCCTTGAACTCGAAAAAAAATGACCCGTTGCCGCTTCGTCTGCAATCCGGCGCTGCGCGCCGCGTGCTGCGTGCTTCTCAGTAGTTTATGACAAGCGGCTGCTGTTTCCTCGCGGAGTTATAGATGGACTCAAGAATCACCATATCCCGATGGCCTTGCACGCCGTCGCATTCCACGTCGCGTTTCTTTTGAATCGCGGAAGCGAACTCGCTTATTTCCACGCCAAACTCGTCAATGATCGGAAACTTCCGCTCAATCGGACGCTTCCCGATTTTTCCAGTCAGTCGCCGCACCTCGTCGAATGGAAACGCGGGCGTCAACGAGGCCCAGCCCTTCGTCCCCTGAACGTATATAAAGGATGACAAAACCGCCCCGTACGACGTACTGCCCTGTAGCACCAGGCCGCTCGGGAACCGCAGCCGGAACGTGATGCCTTCCTCCACATCCCAGAACGTCACCGTGTCGCGCGACCAGCTCTGCGCGCTCACCTCCATCGGATCTTCCTCCACCAGCCAGCGCGTGGTGTTCACGCAATACACGCCCAAATCCATCAGTGGGCCGCCGCCGGCCAGATTCGAATCCACCAGCCACGGCAGCGACTTGCCCGGCACGTACAACTCGCTGAACGCGGTGTGGATCACCTCAATCCGGCCCAGCTCACCTTTTTGAATCAGTCGCTTCAGGTAAAGAGTGCTGGGCTCGAAATATTTACGGTACGCGGTCATCAACAGCACGCGGTTTCGGCGGCAAGCCTCCACCATTCGCGCAGCCTGCTCGGCGGTGGCCGCCAGAGGTTTCTCGCACAGCACGTGTTTGCCGGCTTGCGCCGCCTGCACGGTGAACGACTCATGCAGGCCATTCGGTGTCGCCACAAAAACGGCGGATACTTCGGGATTCGCGAGGCACGCTGCGTATTCGTCGTTGCTGTAGTGCGCGCTGGCTTTGAATTTGCGCGCTACGCGAGCGGCCTTATCCTTGTCTCGACTGACCACCGCCACCAATTTTGCGTTCTTGGATTTCGCGAAGCTCGGCAGGACGAATCCTTGCGCAATGGTGCCCAGGCCCACCACCGCAAACCCAACCTTCTTCCCGTGACCCATGAGTGGAAAGTCTCCGTGGCTTTTGTGAATCGCCCCTGCAACGCGGGGCGATTCATCCTTCGATCCCGTCCCGCGACTGCGGGACGGGATCGAAGGGTAGCGGCGCACTTCAGTGCGCCATCTGCGCCGCGACAACCGCCGATCCTCGGCTCTCAGCTCGCGCTACAACTAACTCTCGCGGTCCGCGCGCCCCAATCGTTGATTTCGGATCGCCTTATGATCCAGCCCGCGCAATTCTTCGCTCGCGCCCAGCACCTTCTCGATCGCATCCGCGATCGAGTCCACATCCGCTGTGCTGCCCAGGAATAAATAGTGCGGAAACCACACAGCCTCGTGATAAGCCGCGCGGTCTGCTTCCGGACACGAATACATATTTCGCAGATCAAGCGGCTTCTCGCGTCCCCAGCTCAACGCCGGAAAGTCCTCAGGCTTCAAGGGGAACAATGAGCTCTTGTAAACAGGCTCGTAGAAAAGCCCGTCGCAAGGAATTCCTTCCAGTTGCAGCGCGCCGACAAATGCCGCGCGCGGAATGTCATTCGCCTTATTCGCAAAATACTTGAACATGAAGCCGTAAGGCGCGAGGCGCGTGATCCGCGGCTCAGGCTTCAGCAATTTAATGGCTGCCAGCTTTTGCATTCGCGATTCGAAATGCTTCACATTTTTTTCGCGGGTCGCGGCCTGTTGCGGCAGCCGCTCCAGTTGCGGTCCCAATACCGCGGCCTGCAACTCGCTCAGCCGGTGGTTGTATCCGATAATTCGGTGATGATATTTGTCCGTCAGGCTGGCGCGCCCCGCGTTGATGTAGCTTTGCACCAGTTCCATGTATTCCAGCGTGTTCGTGATCACCGCGCCGCCTTCACCTGAGGTGATCAGCTTGCTGGATTGGAAGCTGAATGCTCCCAGATCGCCCATCGAACCGGCGCCTTGTCCCTTCCACATCGCGCCGTGCGCGTGCGCGCAATCTTCGATCACTTTCAAATTGTGTTTTTTGGCGATGCGCAAAATCTCGTCCATGTCCGCGAAGCGCATGCCCAGATGCACCGGCAGAATCGCTTTCGTTTTCGGAGTAATGGCCCGCTCGATCAGCTTCGCGTCCAAACAATATGTTTCCGGATCCACGTCCACGAACACTGGAACGGCATTTAGCAACAGCACCGGACCGACCGTGCCCTCCCATGTGTAGGCCGGAACGATCACTTCATCGCCGGGACGAATCTGAATCGCTTTCAGGCACGCCTCGATCGCTACGGTCCCGGTGCTCACGCACTGGCCATATTTCGCGGTCTGGAATTCGGCGAATTTCTTCGCAAATGCGTCGGCGTATTTTCCGGGGAACGGCTGGCCGCCCCACTTCAAGCTGGTGAACGCGTCCTCCAGCGCGCTGAATTCTTCTTTCGTAGCAAGCGGCCACGGTGTGAAAGGTGTCTTTCGTACAGGCTCGCCGCCCGTAATCGCCAGTTTTCCCACGTGCAAGTCTCCTGTTCCTAAATTAAAGTTAGCCGACTAGCCTTTGTAGCGGCGCACTTTAGTGCGCCATTTCTCGAGTGCCGTTCCCGATCCGCCGGCGCCCCAACAGGCCGCAGCCGCGACCCTCACGCTGCGTCCGGATTCGGAATCAAAATATCGCGCACCACTCCATCCAAATCGTGGCAAGCCCCAATGAACTGCCGCAAAGTTCGCCGCGTCGGCGCGAAAGTATCGAATTCCTCGATTGATAATCCACCCTCGGTGTTCGCGCGCCGGAAGTCCGCGAATTTTCTGGAGAGTGCTTCCACGATTTCCGCGCGCACCGGCTCGTCAATTCGCGATCGAACTTCGATGTCGCTCGCATTAAATCGCACTTGCCACGCGCACGGCGGCGAAATCACCATGTCCCCGCCGATGAATTCGCTCCAGTGCATGTGATTCCGAAACGCCGCCGAAAGCAGCCGTACGCGGTAACCTCTTTCACGGAAAATCCGGTACGCCTTCTTCAGCACCGCTACGCCCGCCCATTCCAGATATCCCGGATCGATCGCGATATTTTCTTTCTCCGTCACCACCTTCAGCCAATCGTCCAGACGCCCCACCATCAGCGTGCACACCGGCCCCATGCTGGCGATTTCCTTGCCTTCCTTCGCGCGCCGTTGCAAGCCGCGCTCCACCGCCTCGGCCACGGCGATGCACTGCGGCAGCGTGAACGAAACCGTCGCGTTGATGCTCACTCCTCGGTAGGTGGCCTCTTCAATGGCTGGAATCCCCGCGCTGGTGACCGGAATTTTCACTATCATGTTCGGCGCGAGCTGGCTGAATTCCAGCGCCTGCTCCACGATTGCTTTGCTGTCACGAAATAGCCGCGGATCGGTCTGAATCGAAAGCCTGCCGTTCTTGCCACGCTGCGCGTCGAAAATCGGCTTCAGCAGCGCCGCGGCACGGATGGAAATCTCGCGCACCAGTTGCCAGGCGATCTGATCTTCGGTCGCCGTCGGCATCGCCTTGATCAATTCCTGGATGCGACCCTTCCAGAAGCTCATCTCTTTTTTCAGCACGCCCACCACAATCACCGGATTGCACGTTGCGCCTACCGCGCCATGCTCGATCGAATAGGTCAGCTCTTCGATGGAAGCGGAATCGTTCCACAGGCAGGTAGGGGTTGTTTGCGTCATTTTGTGCAGCGGACTCTTGTAAGAAGTTTCAGTAGCGTGCGTCATGTTTTCCCATCCATTTGCTGAATCTTTTTATCGCCGAAAGTTGCGCGTCAAGACGCCGCCCGCACATCCGCGAGCACTACGTCTATCGGTTTCGCCTGCAAGTGCGATTTTTCCGCTGCAACCGCGATGGCCAGCGCTTTCAATCCGTCGTCGCCCGTCACCCGCGGCGCGTGATCGTGCAGCATGTTGTGCACAAAATCCCGCACCTCGGCCAGGTATGCATCCGCGAACCTGGTCAGAAAATGGTCAGCCAGGCTCTGCTCCCTGCCTTTCGCGGAAAGAAAAACGGCTGGAGCCTGTTGCAGGCTGCCGACAAAGATCGAGCCCTTCGATCCAATGATCTCCGTGCGCACGTCGTATGCGTAGACAGCCTGCGAATGTGACTCCACATTTCCAATCGCGCCGTGCCGGTACGTCAGATTCACCACGCTCGCCACCACATCTCCATACTTCGCCAGCTCCGGCCGGATCGCGGTCGTTGTGTAGGCATGAACCGCGCTCACCTCGTCCTGCATCATCCAGCGCGCCAAATCGAAATCGTGAATCGTATTCGTGTAAAAAAGCATTCCGTTGATGCGCGACTCGTACGCCGCAATAGGACCAGCCTCTTTATCCCGCCCCACCGACTTGAAAATGATCGGCACCCCAATTTCGCCGGCTTCGATTCGCTTCATCGCCGCCGCATAGGCAGGGTCGTAACGCCGCATGAAACCAACCTGCAATCGCCGCCCCGCTTTGGCCACGGCGTCCAGCGCCGCGCGCGCGTCTGCAAGATTCAACGCCAGAGGTTTTTCGCACAGCACGTCTTTCCCCGCGCGGACCGCCGCCTCCACAGCCTGCGCGTGAAATTTGTCGGGCGTCGCGATCAACACCGCGTCCAGATCCTTGCGCTGTAGCATCGCATCCAGGCTGCTGTACCAATTGTCGAGTTCGAGTTCCTCCGCAACCTGGCGCGCGCGTTCGGGAGAGGCATCTGCAATCCCTACCAGAGCCGCTTCCGGAACCAGCCGCCGCAGATTTTCCGCGTGGCGCTTGCCCATCTCACCAACACCCAGCACTCCCACTCCCAGCTTACGCATCCGAACGTCTCCCTAGGGATTCTGGCTTTCTAATCACGACGACGTCTTCACAACCCAAGCCTTCCATTCGGTAACTAACGCGCTCCGGCCGCCACTCCCAGGTCATTCACAACTCCCCGCAAATATTTCAAGCTGGCCGCAACGCTTTGCGCCGGCGGGATTGGCGTCGCGCCAAATTTCACGTCCTGCTCCACCACCGACCATCCCGAATAGCCGTTCTTCACCAGCGTCCGGAAAAACGCCGGAAAATCAATGTTGCCCTGACCGATCACCGTGAAGACCTTGTGCTCGATCGCCTCTTCAAACGTCCACTTGTTGCGCCGCGCTTCTTCCAGCACTCTCGTATCGCAATCCTTAATGTGCACGAACCGCAGCTTGCTCTTATATTTTTCCGCTTCTTTCACGGAATCGCCATACCCGTAAACGCAGTGGCCGGTGTCCAGGCACAACCCCACATTCGTGTGCGACGTCGCGTCGTAAAAGCGTTCGCATTCTTCGGGCGTCTCCACGTAGGTTGCGACGTGCGGATGAAACACCAGGTCCAGCCCAAACTCATGCGCCACTTTCTCCGCATCAGCCACAATTTTGCCGATGTGCTTCCACTGCTCCGCGCTCAACGTAGGGCATCCTTTGTCGTACGCGCGCCCGGAATATGCGTTGCGCTCGGGCGATTGGTCGTCCGCAATCACCAGGAACGGCGCCTTCAAAGTCGCCAGCAAATTTCCGACCTTGCGAATTCTTTCCATCACCGCCTGGCCCGCCGCGGGATCCGTCATTTTCACTGGAACGAAGGAAGCCAGCAGCTTCAACTTGCGCTTTTCCAGCTGCGGCTGAAGAATTTTCGGATCGGTGGGAAAAAATCCGTAGGGACCCAGTTCCGATCCCGTGTAGCCAGCTTCCACCATTTCATCCAGCATCTTTTCGTAGGATTGCTCCCAGGATGGCCCCGGATAATCCAGAACTCCCCAGCTATCGGGTGCCGAAGCAAATAGAAATCGTTCGCTGCTTGCGCTCATGCTTTCCTCTCTCCAGAAAAAAGTGAAATCCGTCGCGCGACTTTCTCCGCAACTGCTGCCACGCCTATCGCCACGGCTCCAGCACCACTTTCATCGAATCCGCTTCTACTGATTTCTTCATCGCCGCTTCCACGTCCCGCAAACCGTAGCGGTGCGTCACAAATTCCTGCAACGGATAATTCTTCATGTAGCGCGCCATCTGCCGCATGCCCGGCCCGTACGCCGCCGGCTCTTCGCCGCCTACTCCCAGAATACGCGCATTTTTCGCGCAGATATGGCGGTGCGGACTCAGCGCAATTTCACCCAAATCCGAAAAATTGCCTGCCTCCACCAGCAGTCCTCCCACGCGCAGCATTTCCAGCGCCTCCGGCACCGCTTCGGGCACTCCGGCACATTCGATCACCATGTCCGCGCCGCGCCCGTGCGTCAAATCTTTCACCATCTGCAGGCGCTTTTCCTTCGAACGTGCTTCCGGCGTTCACCGTACTATCCGCGCCCAGCCGCTTCGCGAAATTCAAGCGGTACTCCGACTTATCCACCGCGATAATCGTTCCCGCGCCCAGCATGCGCGCCTTCATCAGGAAACACATCCCCAAGGGGCCGACGCCCAGCACCACCACCGTATCGTCGAACCGAAATGATTCGTTCGGAAACGCGGACATCTGTTTCGCGCGGTCTAGTCCCACCGACACCGCGAAAATTTCCGTCAGCACGGCTACTTCAGACGGCAACTCCTCCGGCACTTTCACCAGGAAGCTTCCCGGCACCACGTACAAGTATTGCGACCAACCTCCAAACAGGTGCGGCGGATTCTTCGCGCTCAGGTTGTTGCCATAATCCGTCGTTTTCTCGCAGCAGTAGTACGGAAAATCGTGCCGGCAGTAATAACACTCGCCGCACGCTACGTTCGCGCCAACCACCACGCGATCTCCCTCGCGCAGCGCTACTCCTTCGAAGTCCGCGTACTTTCCGTTCCCGCCGATGGCCGCAATCGTTCCGACATTTTCATGCCCTTGAATAATCGGAAATTCCAGCGCGCGGCCGCCGTACTGCGTGGTGTAACCCTGAAACGTGTGCTTGTCCGTACCGCAAATCCCGGACATTTCCATGCGAATCAGCACACATCCGGGAGCAGGTTCCGGCAGAGGATATTCGCGTATCTCGTACTTCCCGGGTTGCACTAACGTCGCTGCAAGAACGCCTGGGGCCGGCATAGATGTGTACTCTTCGGCGGTAATCTGCGGATTCCTGCGCAAGCGATACTTTCGGACAAAATCCGCAGAGGACCGGACGCATGCTGCCCGTCCGGCCGCCGTAGGGCTTCGCCCTACAGTCCGCGTTTCCGTTCCTGCTGTCTAGAAATACAGTTTCAAAGAAAGCTGGCCCGATGCGTGGCTGGCAAAGTTCCGGGACACTTGCCCGAACGATGACGACGTAGCCACGCCCGTCTAGCGTGAAACCGGTAATTCCGCTCGGCGTCAAGAACTGAGCGTGATTGAAGATGTTAAAAAACTCAGCCCGGAATTGCAGATCGAAGCGTTCCGTGATCTTGGTGTCCTTCAGCAGCGCAAAATCCCAGTTGTTGATTCCCGGCCCATGGAAAAATCGCCGCCTGGCATTGCCCTCCGTGCCCAATGCGGATGGCCCGAACGAAGTAATATCGCTGAAAAATTGGCCACCTGTATTTCGCGGGTTCGTCTTTCACAACCGGCCGCATTCAGATTTGCGGCGTGTCCACCGGCAGCGTAATCGGTCCACCAAAGGCAGTGCCGAGTAGCGATTGATCGTCTGTTTCCACCATCGTAACCGGTAGCCCGGTGGCAAATTTCGTGATTCCGCTGATGGCCCATCCGTTCGTCAGTCGCTTTGGTCCGCCCAACTTATCAATTGGCAGCGTGTAGTTGTAGCTCGCCACGAAATTGTTCGTGCTGTCAAATGCAGAAAGGCCGCGGCTCAGCCGGTGATTGTAAGGATTGATCTGCTCGCCGTAGCCGGAGGAATCGTCGAACGATTTGCTGAGCGTGTAACCAACCAGCGTCTGCAGCCGGCCGCTGGTGTGCCGGTAGCTGATCTTGCAGCGAATTGTAGGACGAAGCTCCTGCAGTGATGAAATACGAGTCGTTGCCGAAGGGGATGACGCCAAGGTTACCATTCGGCAGTGCCGTCACGCAACTGGGCGCGCAAGGAAATACGGTGGTCCCGGGAACCTGGACTCCGCTGAACGGCCCGCGCGTTCCCAGAGTAAACGCACCAGTTCCGTTGTTGATGTAGACGTTATTTTCGCCGCCCGGCCCGCACCCTTGCGCCGCGAACGCTAGACACAGCGAAGGAACTCCCAGGATTCGCGGATTCGGAGGCAAGCAGCCGATGAGCTTGCGTCCCCACATAACTCACGCTCAGCAAATCAGACCGCGTGATCTGATGTTCGATGGACAGCATCGTACTCTTCCGCATACGGCAGTTTGTTCTTGTTATAGAAAGCCGGCGAACTGCCGATCGTCCCGAAAGCGCTGAAGAAATCCGGGCAAAGTATCGAACGGAGGACCGGTGGCTGGATTCTTCGCCGAAAAGTACAGCGGCGGCTGCGTCACCGGGAAAAAGTTTGTTATGGACGATCCCGCTTGCCGGTTCGTGAATGGAGCAGCAAAAGTCGGCTCGCTCTGGCCCGTATAGTTTCCGAATGGAGCGTCGCCAATTTCATTGAAGTCCGTGGCGCCTTCAAACGTGCTGTAGAAAATGCCCCAACCCGCGCGGAGGCTCGTGCGATCCGGCTTTGCCCGAGGATTTTGCCGAGCATTCCATCGTAGTCTCCGAACGAATACGCCAAGCCCAGCCGCGGAGCAAAGTTGTTCCAACGAGTGGGCGCCAGCGACGGCGGAACACCTGGATCACCCGGGAATACCCACCCGGTCGGCGAGCCGGGGAAAACGACGGACTGTTCGTCCGGGAATCAACGTTTGAATCTGGTTGTACTTTTCTTTCCAGGGCGGCTGACGTCGTATCGTAGCCCGAAGTTGAACGTCAAATTCGATTTCACGCGCCAGCTATCCTGGCCGTACAAGCCCAAATAATAGTTGCGGCCGTAGGAAGGATACGACTGGCCCTGCACGAACTGAGCTGGGCGCGCCTAGCAGGAAGTCCACGAAGTCATTGCCTGTTTCGCTTGGATTGCCGTTGAAATTGCTCCCGAAGAAGAAGTTCCCGTTCGAGACGTTATCAATCAGGTCTTCTTCCAGCTGGTCGTAGTGATACTGGCCGCCAAATTTGATCGTGTGCGTGCCGATGATTTTGCTGTAATTGTCCACGATCTGATAGATGTTATCGATCAGACCGTTCGGACGGCTCGGCACTCCGATAACAAAGTCGTTGAAATCAATTTCTGGAACGCCCTCCAGAGAGGGCACCAGTGGCACGATACCCGGGGCGCCGCCCGTGCCGTCTGCAAATCCCAGATCGGATAGCTTTATTCCCTTTCCGCCCAGAGGTTGGTTGAACAAGGTATCCAACCGGAAATACCCCAAACGAAATTCATTCACCGACGCGGAACTGAAGGTCTTGGTGTCGCCGAGCGTAACGTTGTACGTCTGCCCTTTTCCGTCCACGCTGAACCCCGGATACAGCGGCGCGTTCCCCGGCCAATAGGGGCTGATCTGGTTGAACTTGTCCCAATAAAAATACGCCGTCAGTAGCCCGAAATTCGTGTTCGCGTCCCCGCGCCCGCTGAATTTGTTATCACTCAGATCTGTCGCTTCCGCATTCGTTGTAAAGGTCGGCAGGCCCTGACTGTTCACGCCATTCGCGGGCAAAATGTACGGCAGCAGGTTTTGCGAAATAGGGTTGAATTTCGTGGGTGACAAGAACGGCCCTGTGGGACTGCCGAATACGCACCCCGTCACAGGATTGGTGGTCGTACAACCCGGGAAATAATACTTCTCGCCAGATACGACCGGATATCCCAGTTGCGAGGTCAACGCCGCCGCCCAGTTAGTCGCCAGATTACAATTAGGCGTCGGAGGGAGACAACTCTGTACCGTGGTTGGATTGCCGTGCGAGTCGACAAAACTACCCGCTACCGACGACAGATCCCCTCCTTCCAGCGCCGAAGTCGGAGCGCCGGTAATGCGTTGCGTCTGTCCTTGAATCAGCCGGTTTCCTTGATAATCCGCAAAGAAAAAGATCTTGTCGCGCTTGATCGGGCCGCCGAATGTGCCGCCGAATTGGTTCTGGTGATAAGCGCCCCGCGTTCCCTGGTCAAAGTAGTTCGCGGCGTCAAAATCCGTATTGCGCACGAACTCAAACAGGTTGCCATGGAAGGCGTTTGTGCCGGACTTGGTGACCACGTTAATCAAGCCGCCGCTATAGTTGCCGTACTCCGCGTCCGGATTGTTCGTCAGGATGCGAAACTCATAGATCGAATCGATATTGGGAATGGCGCCTGCCCCGGAAAACCCAAGCTCCTGCACCAGGACTCCGTTCAGGATGAACCCGTTTTCCGACTCGCGCATTCCATTCACGGACACCGCGCCGGAATTCAAGTCGCCAGATACCAGTGGCGCCGCAAATCCCGCCGAAATAAACGGGCCCGCATACGCACCCGTCATCTGTGACGCCGTCTGCGCTACTCCAGGCTGCAGACCCAGCAAATCGGTATAGCTCCGCGTCACCAGCGGCACATCGGTCATCTCTTTGCCGGTGATCACTTCGCCCATCTGCGTGCTCTCGGTGTCCACGTGCAAAGCGTCGCTGGATACTTCCACCTTTTCCGACGTTGCGCCGACCGACAGCTTCACGTCAATGGTCAGCGCCGAGTTCACGTCCAAGCACCACGCCCGTTTGCGTGTACGCCTTGAACCCACTCTGCTGCACGCCGATCGTGTAGTTTCCCAGTGGCAGCGATTGGAAGGAGTAGAAGCCTTGCGCGTTCGTCGTCAGCGTGGTGACCACGCCGGTTTCCACGCTGGTCGCGGTTACGGTCGCGCCGGCCACTACTGCGCCGCTCGGGTCCGTCACCGTGCCGGAAATACTAGCAGTCACGCCGGCCAGCAACTGCCCGCATGTGAACAGTGCCAGCGCGAACACCACAACGCCCAAATATTTGCCAAGTCTTGCGATTTGCATCCCCCACCCCCCAAGATTTGTCAGCGCTCGACTGAAATGTGCCGCGCAAACCCACGGATTTTTTCGCTCGTTGCTGCGCGGTCCCCACTCCGGCCTGCGTACGACAATATCATTTCTGTCTAACCGGTTATCGCCTTGGAAGGCTTATAGTGTAGGCCCTATTCCTTTGTCAAGTTGTTTCCTGATTGGATGCGATGAGCAGCATCGTGCACGGCGGAGATTCGCGAGCCACCAGCCGCAGGCCGCACGACCAATCCGCGCCCCGCGCACGGTCTATCGGGCCCAAGCGCAAGCCAGCTTAATCGATTTTCTACGCTGTCTGGCTGGCTTTTGCGCGCTGCCGCGCCGGTTTAAGCGGAGCGAAATTCAGGCCGCGGATCCCCCGCAAGGTTTTCTGGCCGCCAACCTTAAGAAGGTGGATATAACCGATTAGAAATATCAATGGTAAGCAGCCGGTATGGATGTACGGATTCAGCGATTCCGAATCGCAGGATGCGCGCCCTTTGCAAGGGTTAGCAGTCGCAAATCAAAGAGCTGATAAATTTTCGGCACATCGCGAAGCTCTCGTGGGCGCAGGCGGTTGAGCCGCGGACGCGAAATGGTCCTGGAACGCAACGGCAATCATTGACAGCGGATGCCACCCTGTGGCAACACTGGCTCGGCTACGGCCATGCCGCCGACTCCGCGAAAACTAACCACGCATCAGAAGGCGGTACTCATCCAGGTGCTCCTTGCCTTCCCGGACCAACACGTCAGCGTTTGTTACGACCCCTCGGCCACGGACGCGCTCGGTTACGCCGAGGATTTCCTGACGCTCTTTAAGGTGCTCGGGTGGAAAGTCGAGGCCGGTGCGCCGTCAAACCTCTTAAACGCCCTAAATCTTCAGCCCTCGGGCTTGGCGTTTCTGCTCAGCGCAACAAGCAGCTTGCCTCCCAGCGCCGAAGCGCTGCGAGACGCTCTGCGAATTTATGGCATAGAAGTCGCAACGCTGCTTGATCCCGCGCGCAACGTGAGCTCCGCCGGCTTCGTGCTCGCCGTCGGCCCTGCAGCGTCAGAGTCCGCTTCGTTGGATTAGTGGTTGTTGGTGGGCCCGCTAGGATTCGAACCTAGGACCAACGGATTATGAGTCCGCTGCTCTAACCAGCTGAGCTACGGGCCCTGCCTGTTCACACCATCTTATAGTGAATCATTCCGGTGGGCAGCAACTGTTTGAATCCAATTCTGCTGAATCCTGGCTGCAGCGCCCATCCCCAGATGAAGATCCAAGGGCTCGCCGCGCACAATGCAAGAATTCGCGCGCAATAAGCCCGAGCCTCGGCGCAGAGCGGCAGCGCCGGAATCGCTTCGCGACAGCAGTCTTCAGCCTTAGCAACGCGCATTCCGTTGTTGACGGGGCGGCAGCGCGTGTGCTAAATCCCCGTATCCAGTAAACGTATACTTGCATTTCCGATCGTGCGCTGATTCGCGGCGGCCGCCACGGGGAATCGCCCGCCGAGAGTTCCACTTCGGATACTTTGCGCGATCTGCGCTCAAGTACTTGTGCCGGTTAGTGTTAGTCTTTGCTCTGAATCATAGGCTCGCAGCTCTGGATTGGCCGGAAGGCCACCGTGCGAATTGCCGGGGTCCCCGGCCGGCGCGAAAACAGCCGGAAAACGACAGGCGGATAACGACAGGTGGATAACGAATGATGAACCTGGGCATGGCATTGTTCACCGGAGACCGCTTGGTGCGTCTGGCGCCGGTGGACCTGGTCATAGTGGTCTTCTATTTCGTGCTGGTTCTAGCGATCGGTTTCTATCTAAAAGGGCGCTCCAACACCGGTGAAGATTTCTTCCTCGCCGGGCGCGAAATGACGGCGTGGATCGCCGGCCTCAGCTTCCTCTCCGCAAACTTGGGCGCGCTGGAATTAATGGGCTGGGCCGCCGCGTCCTATCAATACGGCATATTGGCTGCGCACTGGTACTGGATCGGCGCCATACCGGCCATGTTGTTCCTCGGCCTGGTGATGATGCCGTTCTACTACATTTCCAAGACTCACTCGGTCCCCGGCTATCTGAAATTGCGTTTCGGCGAGGCCAGCCGCGCGCTTTCCGCGGTTTGTTTCGCGTTCATGACCGTGCTGATGAGCGGCATCAACATGTACGCCATGGCCCTGGTCATGAAAGTCGTCCTTGGATGGGACATTAATTTCAGCATCTGGGTTTCCTCTCTCACCGTGGCAGTCTATGTGACGCTCGGCGGCTTGCGCTCCGCGATTTTCAACGAAGTCCTGCAGTTCATCCTCATCTGGGCCGGCGCACTCGTGATCCCGGTTATGGGATTGATCGAAGCGGGCGGCTGGAAGGCGCTGCAAGTGAAAGTCGCGCAGAACGCTTCCGTCGAATACACGCATCTCTGGTCCACGCTCGGCTCATTCAAAGACAATCCCGATGGGAATTCACTGGACCGGAATCGTCTTCGGCCTGGGCTTCGTGATTTCATTCGCGTACTGGACCACCGACTTCCTCGTCGTGCAGCGCGTCCTGGCCGCGAAAGATTTGCGCGCGGCGAAGATGGCCCCGATCATCGGCGCGGCGTTCAAAATGTTCGTGCCCTTCATCGTGATTCTCCCCGGACTGCTGGGCCTCGCCGTGCTCCCGATGAAACTCACCGGCGAAGCTGCGGCGGTCGCCAGCGGCGGCCACAGCTACAACGAAGTGTTGCCGCTGATGCTCGCGCGTTATTGCGGCCCCGGATTGCTCGGCCTCGGAATCACTGCGCTGATCGCGGGATTCATGTCCGGCATGGCGGGCAACGTCAGCGCGTTCTCCACGGTCTGGACCTACGACATCTATAAAGCGCTGATCAAAAAGAAAGCTACCGACGCGCATTACGTCCTGATGGGCCGCTGGTCCACAATTCTCGGCGTGCTGATCAGCATCGGCACCGCCTACCTGGTGATGCAATTCCTCAGCATCATGGATTACGTGCAGGCGCTCTTCAGTTTCTTCGTAGCGCCGCTTTTCGGCACTGTGATTCTGGGCATGCTCTGGAAACGCGCCACGGCCGCCGGCGGATTCTGGGGCTTGCTCGCCGGCACAGTTTCCTCCGTCGGAATGTGGGCCTGGGTGAAATTCGATCCCACAGCACTGCGTTACGTGGCGCTTTCCCCCAACGCGAAAGACATGGCCGAAAATATGTACCGCGCGCTATGGTCGTGGATCATCTGCGTGGTGGTCACGGTAGTGGTCAGCATGGTTACGAAGCCCAAGCCGGAAAGTGAATTGGTTGGACTCGTCTATGGCGCGACCGAAATTCCTTCGGAAGCGGAAGTTCCGCTGTTCCAGAAACCGGCGTTCTGGGCGGTGGTCGTGACCATCGGGTTCATCGCACTCAATATTATTTTCTGGTGAGGCTCATGGAATCTGACGGCTCAATTTCAATCTGGTTCTTCATCGGCATTTCGCTGCTGGTCAATGGCGTGCTGATCTTCGGCGCGGGGCTCTATCAAATTTCCCATCCGCCCGTCGTCAAAGTAGTCCTCTACGATTTGCACGCAAGCGTATGGTGGGGCGCAGTCCTCGCCATCATCGGCCTGCTCTACTGCATCCGCTACAATCCCAAACGCGCCTGATTCGCCGCTCATCTGCTTGCAGCGCGCCGCTGCGTCAAGTTGCCCGCTGCCTTCCTCCGCGCCTCTGCGCGAATTCGTTGCCGTTGCCCTTAGTAGCGCCGGCGTCCCGCCGGCTCTTTCGCCGTTGCCTTCCTCTACGCCTCTGCGGTAATCCTTTGCAATTGCCTGTGAATTTGTAGCGGCCGGTTCAGCCTCATCGAACCGGGCAGCCGTTGCTCTTGGTTCTGCCGTTGCCTTCCTCTACGCCTCTGCGGTAATTTTTTCCGTTGCCTTTGAATTTGACGGGGCGCGTTGAGCTTCATCCAGCCGCGCGCGCGTTTGACTTTGTTGTCGTAGCGGCGCACTTCAGTGCGCCATCGGTCGAGCGGCTAGCACCGACGGCGGTCCGAACGACACCGCCACGCAGCCCTCGCGCCTTTTTTCGCAAACGATCGCGCCGCTGAAGTACCGATTTTTCCGTAACCACTCAGCTTCTTCAGCCCTCACGAAATCCTGCAACGTATTTTTTCGCCTACCTTCACCGAATTCCTCACTCCGCATTAACTCCCCGCATAGTAAAGTAATCCCCAGACACGTTCGCGCATTCGCTCCGCAAATTCAGACTGAAAGGATGGCTGATGGCGATTCTCGTCGCGGGAGGTGCCGGCTACATCGGCAGCGTCACCGTGGAACTCCTGCGCGCGGCAGGCGAACGCGTGGTAGTCCTGGACAATCTGGTGCGCGGCCACCGTGCGTCGCTGGACAACGACACTCCGTTCTACCAGGGCAATATCGGCGACCGCGCACTACTAGCGCGCATCGCCGCAGAGCACCAACTTGATTCCTGCATCCATTTCGCCGCCGTCACCTTCGTCGGTGAATCCGTGAAAAAACCCGCCTGGTATTATGAAAACAACGTCGAGCAAGGCATCGCGCTGATGAGCGCGCTCGTCGAAGCCGGTGTCCGTCGCGTCGTCTTTTCCTCCACCGCGGCCACCTACGGAGATCCCCAGCACGTCCCCATCTCCGAATCCGAACCGCAGTGGCCCGTCAATCCCTACGGCTGGTCGAAATTATTCATGGAACGCCTGCTGCATTCTTTCGATGTGGCCTACGGCCTGAAATTTGTTTCCTTGCGTTATTTCAACGCCGCCGGCGCCACGGAAAAATGCGGCGAGCACCACGATCCGGAATCACATCTGATCCCCTGCATTTTGCAGGCCGCCGTGAAAGAGCCGCCCGAAGTCGCGGTCTTCGGAAAAAATTATCCCACGCCGGATGGCACGCCCGTTCGCGACTACGTCCACGTAGTAGACCTGGCCGACGCGCACATTCGCGCGCTCAACCATTTGCGTCGAGGCGGCGCGTCCGATTATCTGAACCTCGGCACCGGCCACGGCTTTTCCGTGCTGGAAGTGATCGAAGCCGCCCGCCAAGTCACCGGCCGCGACATTCGCATCCGCGTCGAACCGCCCCGCCCCGGCGATCCTCCGCGCCTCGTTGCCGATCCCGCAAAATCAAAATCCATCCTCGGCTGGGTCCCCACCAAATCCGATCTACGCTCCATAATCGATTCCGCCTGGCGCTGGCACCAACGCCACCCCCGCGGCTACGATTCGTAGTCAGCACTCGTCCGAGCGAATGGCGGCTCCCGCACGATTTGCTGAATCGCTGATTTGACCCATTCTTCCTTGGCGTCACTTCCTGCGGCGATGCTCGAAACATTCCTCCCCGTTGACTTCAAGATGTTTTGGGTGTATATGTCGGCTTTCTAGGTATCCCGATGCCAGAGCCGATGGCCAACCCTATGACCGAGCCGAAAACCGAACTCCTCCGCGGCACTTTGGACATGCTGATCCTGAAGGTCGTGGCTTTGGGACCGAGCCACGGCTACGCCATCGCCCAGCGCCTCCGCCAAATTTCCAAGGACTTTTTCCAGATCCACCAGGGCTCTCTCTATCCCGCGCTCCATCGCCTCGAAGACCGCGGCTGGTTGCAAGCCGTATGGAAGGAATCCGAAACCGGCCGCGAAGCGAAATTTTATTCGCTCACCAAAAAAGGTCGCCGCCAGATGGACGTCGAAGTCGCCGAATGGCAGCGCCTGTGCGATGCCGTAGGTCTGTTCCTCCACGCACCGGAAGGGGAGTCCTGAATATGAATTGGCTCCGCCGAGTTTTCCACCGCGCACGCGCAGAGAAATCGCTCGACAAAGAATTGCAATTCCATCTCGATCGCCAAGTGGCCGACTACGTATCCGCAGGCATGGCGCCTGAAGAAGCCCGCCGCCGCGCACGCCTCGAATTCGGCACCCTGGACCAGGTGAAAGAAGAAGTCCGCGACTCGCGCTGGGAAACCCGCTTGGAAAATGTCTTTCGCGACTTCCACTTTGCAGCCCGCAGCCTCCACAAAGACCGCCGCTTCGCCACTGTCGCGGTGCTTGCGCTGGCGCTGGGCATTGGCGCGACGACTGCGATTTTCTCCGTCGTCAACGCCGCTCTGGTGCGGCCGCTTCCGTATCACGATCCATCGCGCCTGGTGTGGGCCGACGAATTCATGCCTCATTTTAACGATTGGATGGTTCCCAACCCCGAATACACCAACTGGAGCACGAACAATCACACGTTTGACGCGATCGCCGCGTACAATGGCGGCGGACAGGCGAATCTCACTTCTGCGGGCGAGCCCGAGCGAATTGAAACGAGCAGCGTCACCGCCAATTTTTTGTCGGTTCTCGGTATCGCACCGACACTTGGCCGCGCGTTTCTGCCGGACGAAGACCAGCCTAACGGCCCGCTCGTGGTGCTGCTCACCGACTCGCTTTGGCGCCGCAAATTCAATTCCGATACAGGCATCGTCGGAAAATCGATCGCACTCGATGGCCGCGCCTACTCGGTCTTGGGAGTGCTGCCGGCGAGCTTCCGCTTTCCCGATAAGAACCGTGATCCCCAGTGTCTGCTCCCGTTTCAGCTTCCCGCGAAGGTGGATTGGGGCACGCCAATGATGCAACTGACGCGTGTAATCGGCCGGCTTGCGCCAGGAGTCTCTCTCGACCAAGCTCACGCGGACCTGGCTACGCTTGCGCTGCAATCGAACGCGGCGATCCCCACGCCTTTCGTTCACATGCGCGACGGTTTGCAAGTGCAAGTCATACCTCTGCACCAAAAGATCGTCGGAGATGTTCGCACCGCTCTGCTGGTTCTTCTGATTGCCGTACTCCTCGTCTTGCTAATTGCCTGTGTGAACGTCGCCAATCTCCAGTTGGTCCGCACCACGGGCCGTCACAAGGAGCTGGCCGTGCGCGCCGCCATCGGCGCCAGCCGCGCGCGGCTGATTCAACAATTGCTCATCGAAGGCGCGGCGCTTGCCGCGATCGGCGGTATGGCTGGGCTGCTTCTCGCGGCCGTGGCCGTTCGCCTTCTGCGTATTTCGTTGCCTGCCGCGGTTGCACAGATTGGACCTGTTACTGTAGATCGCCCGGTGTTGCTGTTTGCTCTAGCCGTCACGTGCCTCACTGCGATTCTGTTCGGTCTCGCGCCTGCGGTTCGCGCGTCACGGCCGGACGTGAACGATGCACTTAAGGATGGCAGTTCTTCCCTTACCGGACCCCATGCTCACCACGGGCTGCGGAACGCGCTGGTCTCGGCAGAGTTCACGCTGACGTTTTTGTTGCTGATTGGTTCGGGCCTCTTGATTCGTAGTTTTGTTCGCTTGTCCCGTGTGACTCCTGGTTTCGATCCCGCGAACGTGCTCACGATCAGCACCGATCTCCCCGCCTCTAAATATTCCGGCAACCCGCAGCGGCAGGCTTTCTTCTCCCAGCTATTGGACCGCGTGCGGACGCTTCCCGGCGTGCGCTCCGCCGGCGTTACCACCCGGCTCCCGTTTAGGCAATTTTGGGGAACCTCTTCCTTCCTCGTGGAAGGACAGCCTGAACCTTCACCGGGCACTTCGCCGATGGTACTGAATCAAGAAGTCAGTTCAGACTACTTTCAAACGATGCACATCCCGCTGCTCACGGGGCGCTCGTTCACGGCGTCCGATCTCGCGCCCGACTCGCACCCAATTATTGTCAGCGCTGATTTCGCGCGACGCTTCCTTCCCGCCGGTGCGCCCCTCTTTGAACGAGTCCGCCTGGGCGCGCCTACCTCTACTTGGAGCATCGTTGTCGGCGTCGTGGGTGACGTGCGCTACTCAGGTCTCGGCGCCGCCCCGGATCCTCAGATCTATCTGCCCTACGACGGCGCCAACGCCAATCTGGCCTCCATCGTCGTCCGCACCGAACAGGACCCGCGAGGGCTGGTTTCGCTCGTTCGAGCCCAATTTGCGGCCATCGATCCGGCGCAACCTGTTTTTGACATCAACACGATGCAGCAGCGCCTCGATGATTCAATCGAAACTCCGCGCTTCAATATGACTCTGCTCGCAATTTTCGCGTCGCTCGCGCTGGTCCTCGCCACGATCGGCGTTTACGGCGTAATTTCCTATTTCGTCGCGCAGCGCACTCACGAAATTGGTATTCGCGTGGCTCTCGGCGCGGCACCTTCGGATATTCTGCGCCTGGTCCTTGGGCAGGGCGCCGTGATGGTTCTCATAGGCCTCGCGCTCGGTGTGGGCGGCTCGCTGCTTCTCACACGCTACCTCGCCAATCTCCTCTACGGCGTTCGGCCCGTCGATCCCGCGACGATCATTTTCGTGGCACTGTTGCTCATCTTCGTCGCGCTAGCGGCTTGCTACATTCCGGCGCGCCGCGCACTGCGTCTCGATCCCATGTCCGCCCTGCGCTACGAATAGCTTCTCGAACGCTCACCTCGGCGCCCGGTTCGACGCGGACTCGCCCGGCCGCGTTGAAAAAACCTGTACTGAACCAGTCTGTCGCAATCGGTACAGGTTCTAGCCAATTTCGTCCAGCTAGTACTGGTTCTGGACCAATTCTGTCCCATCGCACAGCTGTTTTCGCCCCTCCTTCGCGCTACAGTCCCACCGAAACCAAAATATGAAAACGTACACTGGATCGAGCACCAGTTGCGATCCCGCAGCGCGGGTTTCCAGGGCGAATTGCCTTGCGGCGCTAACCCTGCGAACCAGCACCGTTGGTCCTCAAGATGAATCGCGCCCACCGAGCGGGAGCCATTCCACGCATCGCGGACCTGCCCGCCGCAAGCGGCCCCGCCTGCCGCAGGCAGGACTGCCCCCGTTTCCGTGCTTTCGGTGCGCGTTATACATAATTCTAATCGGTACAGCCCTCCGATTAGAAACGGCCGCAAATGACTGAAAACAAACAACAGCGACCCGTTCTAATCGGTACTATTTGTCCCGTTCTTCGAAATTTCGGAAGCCTTTTGCATAAAAGCGATGGACGAGTGGGCCTCAGGCGCCGAGTGTGGCGCCTACCCCGATGGCGCGGCGGGTTGCGTTCGCCAGTCGGACGATTGGAGCTTCCAGGGGTGGCAACAGCTCCCACGAAGGAGCGCAGGCAAGATTGCCCGCCCGCCGCACGCAGCGCCACGCCAAATAATCTCGTGTCCCCGGCGGCTGTAAGACTAATTGGCGGGCTTCACCGACTCCATCAACCCGAAAAATCCTTCGGCCAGCGTGGGGTGAATGTACACCGCGCCTTTCAGCACCGTGTACGGCGCGTCCGCCAGAATCATCGCGCCGAGTATCTGCACCACTTCGCCGCCTTCGCTCCCCAGAATTGCCGCGCCGAGGATGCGATCCGTCTGCGCGTCCACAATAATTTTCATCAGTCCGGCGGTTTCGTCGCGTTCAATCGCGCGCGCCACGCTGGTCATCGGAAACGTGCCCATCTTGAATTTCCGTCCCGATGCGCGCGCCTGCGTTTCGGTGATCCCCACTCGTCCCAGTGGCGGGTCGGTGAAAAGCGCGTAGGGAAGATAACGGTTTTCGATCGTCAGATTTTTCCCTTCCACCATATTCGCGTAAACAATCTGATAATCGTTGTACGAAATGTGCGTGAACGCCGGCCCGCCCTTCACATCGCCCAGCGCCCATATCCCTGGGACGTTCGTCTCCATCCGCCCGTTCACCTTGATGTACCCGCGCGCGTCGGTCGAGACGCCCGCGGCTTCCAGCCCCAGATCGGCGGTGTCCGTCTTGCGGCCAGTAGCAACCAGCAGATGCGAGCCTTGCAGCGTCTCGGCGCCGCCACCAGATTCCACCGTAACCGCGATGACGCCGTTGCGATTCTCGACGCTCTTCGTCACCACATTAAATCGAAATTCGATGCCTTCCGCCTCCAGCGCCTGCTGCAGCGACGATGTGATGTCCGGATCTTCCTTCGGCAGCAGTCGTTCGCCATTGTGAATGATCGTCACGCGGCTGCCGAACCTGCGGAACATTTGCCCGAATTCCAAGCCGATGTATCCGCCACCCAGCACCAGCAAATGTTCCGGAACCGCTTGCAAGTCCATAATCGTTTCGTTGCTGAGAAACGAAACCGTGTCCAGCCCGGGAATTTGCGGAATCGCCGGACGCGTTCCGGTATTGATGAAGATTTTCTCGCTCTCGAAAACTTCCGCGCCCACCTGCACCTGGTGCGGAGCGATAAATCGTGCCGGCCCGCGGACCAGCTTTATATTGGGCCTGGCGTCAATGCGCTTCTGTATGCTCGTTCGCGAGTTTTGCACCACTCGATTTTTTCGCGCCACCACGGCTGGCATATCCACGCTTACGCCGCTCACTCGCACTCCCCAGCGCGCCGCTTCCCGCGCGTAGTGCGCCACCTGCGCGGACGCCACCATCGTCTTCGTCGGCGTGCAGCCGGTATTAATGCAACAGCCGCCCAGTTCCGCGCGCTCCATCAGCGCCACCTTCCAGCCCAAATCCGCCAGCGCGTACGAAAGGGGTTTGCCCGCCTGCCCGGTGCCGATCACGATTGCATCAAATTTCATTTCGTTCCCCCCGTGCCCCCGCCCGTGCCCCTAGATGACTACGCGCCCAAGTGTACCCAAATTTTCGCGGCGCGCGCGGGCCGTCAGCAGCAAAGACGATCATGCGACCTGGCGCAGGCGTATCCTCTCACGCTTAGTCGCGCCCGCCGCATGAAGGAAACTCGCGCAAAAAATGCAGCCCGATTTTCAGCTCTCCAAATTAGAATCTTACGCATGGCCAGAGGTTGGGAAAGCAAGGCAGTCGAAGGTCAGGTCCAGGAATTTCAGTCGAAAGAGGACCGCAAAAATAAAAAGCAAGTTTCGCAGGACCAGCTCGAAACCCGCCGCAAGCGCGGTGTGCTGCTGCTATCGCGCGCGCGCGTCGAAAAGCAATTGCAGTCCAGCCAGGGCCCGCGCTATCGCGAACAACTCGAGCGCGCCCTCGCCGATCTCGACGCGCAACTCGCGCAACTCCCCAATGATGCAAAGTAAAGGGCGCGTTCTCAGCTAATCGCGCGGCCTACCCGGATCCGGATCCTCGATGAACACCACGCCCACGCCGTTCTGATTTTTTTCGCGCCCCAGCTCGAAGTGCACCACTGTCCCGCGCAGCTTCATTACGCTGGAAACCTTAGGGTCGCTGGAGGCTTCAATCACCACGCGCACTTCAGACTGCAGGCGCGGCCGGCTGGCCAGCGCCAGGTAAGCGCCCTGCAAACTGATATCGCGCACAATCGCTTTCTCCTCGAAGGGCTTGCCGTCTTCGGTCATTCCGCTGACCGTAGCGGCAAATCGCAGCCGCCGCCGAATTCCCAATCGCGTTTCCTTCAGCTCCACGGCTACGCCGCGTTCGCTCAAGCTGATGGACATCCCTTCGGCCGCAGCCCACGTGGCGGGAAATTCCTGACGCGCCGCGGAGAGAAATCCGTCCACAACCTTGTCCGGCGAATCCGGATCGTGGTGGAACAGGATCAGATTCCGAACCTTGGCCTCGCGCGCGAGCTTCACGCCTTCCAGCCAGCTGGAATGTCCCCAGCCCTTGCGCGCCGAAGCCAGCTGCTCGGGAGAATATTGCGCGTCGTAGATCAGCACATCAGCGCCGTGCGCCAGTTGGCGCAGATTCTGATCGCATGCGGGATCCCCAGGTTCATTATCCGTGGCGTAGACGATGGAACCACCGGCGGTATCAATCCGGTAGCCCAGGCATCCCTGCGGATGGTTCAAGTAACGCGCGGTAATGTGCGTCCCGCTGATCTCCCACTTTTCCGCGTCGGCCACTTCATGGAAATCGCGCGCGGCTGTCATCATCGTGACGTCCACCGGGAAATACGGGCTCGCCAGTTGCGCTGCGAATACCTGTTCCAGGCTGTTTGGCCCCAGATACTTCGATTGAAAACTATAGAAATGGAAGCGGTTCTGCGATTCGAAGAAGGGATGGAAAAACGGGAGGCCCTGAATATGGTCCCAGTGATAGTGCGTCACCAGGATGTGCGCCTCGATGCCCATTCCGCGGCGTCTTTCGGTCAGGTGATTGCCAAGCATGCGCAACCCGGTGCCGCAGTCCAGGATAAATTTGGTTCCGTCCGGTGCGGTCAATTCCAGGCAAGGCGTGTTGCCGCCATAGCGCCAGGTATCGCGCTCGAGCGTTGGCGTCGAGCCGCGCACACCCCAGAAGACCAGTTTGGCAACTTGGTGCGTCATCGCCGGGCGGTTAGCGACGCTGCGCGCCTGCGCCCCCTCTGCCCTCTCTGAGAGTTGAGGTCCACGAAACTGGTGTCATGGTAGGCGGGTGCGACGATGTAAGTCAATTGCGTTTCGGTCGCCGCGTTCGTTCCTGATGATCGTTCTGATCCGCGGGATCTTTGTAGGTCGTGGCTTCAGCCACGACACAACTCCTTCGCGCGACGAGCGGCTTTAGCCGCTGAAGTACCGATTTTGCCGTTGTAAGCATTTCGGGAGTCCTCGTCTGCGCGAGTTCGAAGGTCGGCTAACTTGTCGAGAATCTCGCGCGAATCCACGCTGTAAGGCAAACCGAATCGCGGTTAGAATCGGGCTGATGCACGATGAAGCACAGAAGTCCGGCGCTCACTCTCACGATGGCCACTCCCACGGCCACGACCATGCTCACGATCATGGCCACAGCCAAGGCCTGGGCGGCCATTCGCATGTAACGCTGCCAGCCGAGGGCATGACGTTTGCGCTGGGCGCCGCTGTCGTCGCGACGTTCGCTCTGGTCGCCGTCGAACTCCTCGCCGGTTACGCGGGCCACTCGATCGCCCTGGTCAGCGACGCTGTGCACAACCTCACCGACGTTCCCACGCTGGTGCTTTCCTGGCTGGCCATGCGCTGGGCCGCCAAGCCGCCCACGCCGCAAAAGACCTACGGCTACCACCGCGCCGGAATCCTGGCGGCGTTCGTCAACGCCATGCTGCTGACGCTGGTTTCTCTCGGGCTGATCTACGAATCGGTGCTGCGCCTGCGCAATCCCGTGGAAGTGAAGACCGGGCTGATGCTCTGGGTTTCGGTTTTCGCGCTGGTGATCAACGGCGGCATCACGCTCGCGCTGCACAGCGGCCGGCGCGACCTGAATTTGCGCGCCGTGTGGATTCACAATCTGGGTGACGCGCTATCAAACGTGGCGATCGTACTGGGCGCTCTGGCCATCCGTTACACTGGCACCACCTGGGCGGACCCGGTAATCGGCATCGCCATCGGCGCCATGGTCCTGTGGTCGGGCATGGGCATTCTGCGCGAGAGCTCCCACATTCTGCTGGAAGGCTTGCCGCGCAGCATTGCCCTGGAAGAAGTCGCGCGCGCCATCCTGCGCGTCGAAGGCGTCCAGGAAGTGCATGACATCCACATCTGGACGCTCGGCACCGATCTCAACGCGCTTTCCTGCCACATCTGCATCCCCGATATGCACATGGAAGAAAGCGAAAAAGTCCTCGCCAAGATCCACGAAGTCCTCGACCACGATTTCCGCATCACCCACACCACCATCCAATTCGAACGCGCCGGCCTACCCGCCGACGCCGGCCTCTACATGCCCGAACCAATCCGCCGCTCCGAAGGCTAGCCTCGAAGGTTTTCGTAGCGCCGGCGTCTCGCCGGCTCTTAGCATTTGATTTTGTAGCGGCCGGTCCCGGTGTGTGGGACCGGGCAGCCGTTGTACTTGGTTTATAGCTCGAGAATTTCTCTTAGCATTTGATTTTGTAGCGGCCGGTCCCGATGTGTGGGACCGGGCAGCCGTTGTATTGGTTTATAGCTCGAGAATTTCTGCAGGCAGTGGCTTCAGCCAGGATTCGCGGTGCTTACAGCGGAAGCTGCATCGGCGTCCCGCGTTCCTGATTCACGCGTTGCGTTGCATCCGCATCTAGAATTTCCGCCGATATGGTGAGACGCCGGCCTTCCGGCGTGATGTAGATCACTTGGCCTTGCGTCATCGTGAAGGCCACCACGTCCAGCCGTGCACCGTCGCGCAACACCAGCGTCAGCGTACCGACGTCCGGCAACGGTTCCTGTTGCTCGGCTTCCTGCTGTTCCGGTGCGGCCGCTGCCACAATCACTTCACTGCGCGCTTCATCTCGATTGTCTCCGCGTTGTTCGCGGCCGCGATCATCTTCGGCACCGGCCTGCTGATCGTCCTGCTCTTGACCCTCTTGCTGCGCCTCTTCCTGTGGCTGGTCCACGGCCGCATCGCCAGGCGCGGCATAATAATATCCGCCTACTCCCAGCAGATAGACGACCCGCGGCGCCGTACCCGGCGGGGTCGTACCCGGCCGCGGATTGCGCCGCGGAGGCAATGGCCGTCCGATCGGCGCGAAAACTTTGTTAGCTGAATTCTGGTTTCGCTGCGCTGAAGAGGATAATGCGGCGTGCCGCGAAGGTACGTCGGTGCCATGAGTACGTAGCGTGCATGCGCGCTGGTGAGCCGGCAATCGCAGCCGTAGCGGATAGGCTTGAAGATGTTTGTACGACGCCGGCAGTATGCGGCGCGCCGCCGCTTGGGACAGGGGTGAAATGCGCCGCAGGCGGTGCGAATCCCGCCCCTCCACGTTGTGCCGACACACTGGCAGGTACCGCCAGCAGCAGGACAGCCACGAGTCCGATCGGCAAACGCAGGTTCATGATCTTCGCCGCCGCTCCCTGATCATAAGACGCTTCACAACCCGCCGCGGTTGCCGATACTTTACCACCATCGAGCGCAACCGGCGTCTTCTGCTTTGACCCCGGGGCACTTATCATCGGTCTGCGGTGTCTATGGCTTAAGCCACTGGGAGTCATTGGCGCGCGAGCGGGGGCCTCCCCGGAAAATCGGGCTTGGCTTTTCCCCACACCCCGGATGTGCTATAAACGTGCGTCCGAAGGACTACTAGAAATGGGACAGCCGGAAGCCGTGGTACCGACGGCGCAAGAAGCGGAATCGCAAGGCAGCCAGCGCGGGGCCCAACCGGAGCCCTCTCAGTATTGCCCGCGATGTTCGGCTCGTTTGCAGCAGCGCAGTTGCAAGATGATCTGCGCGTCTTGCGGATATTACATGTCCTGCTCGGATTTTTACTGAAGAGAAAGATCGCCGCCCCCGGGCTGTGACTTCTCGGCACTACCGATTCCAAATACGATTTCGAATATTCCAGGAGGCGCGAACGTGGCACTTAGAATGGTAGATAACGAAGTGAATGGCGTGACGGTGCTGGAGATCGAGGGGCGCATCGTGCTGGGCGAAGAAAGCAATGCGTTTCGTGAGAAGGTGAAGAGTCTGCTTGCCGCCGGCAAGAAGCAGATCGTGCTGAACCTCGCGCAGGTCGGCTACATTGACAGCGCGGGCCTCGGCACCCTGGTGGCCACATTCCACAGCGCCCGCTCGCAAGGCGCCGTCCTGAAGCTGGCCAACCTCGGCTCCAAATTCAAGGAAGTGCTGCAGGTAACCAAGCTGATGACTGTGTTTGACACCTACGACAACGAAGCCGCCGCCGTCGCCAGCTTCGCCAAGTAGATTGTCTTGATTGCGCCGGTAGGGGCGCTGCTCGCTGCGCCCCTGCTTGGCTAGCCTGCAGACTCCACGCTTTGCCTAAGTCCGCGCTCGAGCATCTCGCCCTTGCAATCAACACGCGCGCCAATCACTTGTCCGCTTCGTGCGTCTGCTTGTCCCGCCACGCGCCCTTCCACCTGATAAATCGCGATGCCGCTCAATAACTTGGGGTAGAAGTCCGTGGATTTTTGCGGCAGCACATCGCCTCCCAGCGCGATATCAGCCACTTGCTGCACGCGCACTGGATTCAGCAGGCACGCCAGCTGCGCTTCGCCGCGATCCACGGCCGCAAGCGCCGCGTCCATCTCGCGCTCGTAGCCCACATTTTTTTCCGCGGCCACGGCTTCCGCGCCAATTCCCAGACCTCTTTCCAGGATCAGCCGGTGCAGCAGCACCACATCCAGTCCCCGCTGCGCTTCGGAAACATCCGGCAGCATCGCTTCCAAATCAGCGTCGCGCCGCAGCAGAAAAATATAGAACGCGCCGCCGCCCGGATAAATTCCGATGGCGCGCCTCCCGTGATTTGTTCCTTCCAGATCCTTGCGGAATTCGGCGTACGCGCTGGCACGCTCCTCCGGATTTTGAAACGGGTAGGAATACCAGTCGAACGCTTGCGCCACGCTATTGCGGAACTTGTCAAAATCGAAGTTCGCAACGTTGCGGATCAAGCGATGCGTCGGCAGGATCGTCAATCCCCGGGAATGTGTGTTCACGAAAGTCATCATGGCGAATTCCGCCGCGGCGTACGGGTCATTCACGCCGCCGGCCGCGCGCGATTCATTGCGGCGTTCGTTGCGAAAGTTCAAAGCCGTCTCGTAACGGTGATGGCCGTCGGCGATGATCAGCTTTTTGTCCGCCATCGCGCTCTGAATTCTGCGGATCGTGGCGCTATCTGCGACTGGCCAAAGCCTGTGCGTCACGCCAAATTCGTCATGCAGTTCCTGCGGCGCGGATTTGTGCGTGGCTTCTTCCAGCAAGGTGTCAATCTGGCGCGGCGCGTCGTTGTACAGCATGAAAAGCTGGCCGGTCTGCGCGTGCGTGTGCCGCAGCAGCTCGATGCGGTCCGCTTTCGGCGCGGAAAGCGTGCGCTCGTGCCGGAACACCACCTGCGCGTCGTAATCCTCCACGCGCCCCAGCGCGATGAACCCGATGCGCGTCTTGCGCGTGTGCGTTCCAGGCACCAGATATTCTTGCGAATAAACGTAAATACTCGGCGCCGCGTCCTGCAGCAGAATTTTCTCGGCGATCCACTCGCGGACTTTCTGCCCGGCGCGCGTGTACACATTATTTTCCGGCGAATCGCTCACCGCGGCGCGCCCCTTCTCGATCGCAATCAAATTGTAGGGACTCGCGGCGTAATACTGTTCCTGCATCGCCGGAGTGATTTTGTCGTAGGGTTGCGTGAGGACTTTTTCGAGCGGCACACGGTTCGTATCGTAGCGAAAGGCGCGAAAGGGTTGAATTTCAGCCATGTGGGCCTCGGGTGGCGGTTTGAGTGACTTGAGAAGCGCCTATTGTAGCAGCCGCGCCATTACAATCCAAAAGTTCGCAACCCTCACCTCACTTGACGCCGCCAGCCTTCGAATTTGCCTTTGAATTTGTTTTTGGATTCGCTTTTGTAGCGGCCGGTCCCGTCCCGCGACTGCGGGATGGGACCGGGCAGCCGTTGCCGTCGGTTTGGACTTAAGTGCGGTGCTAAAGCTCCAGCTCGGCGATTTGCTTTAACAAACGCATCAGCGTCGAAGCCTGTGCCGGGGTTAGTTCCTTGCGAATTTTATCTTCTGCTGCTCGCCGTTCCTTGATTAGTCCTTCGCGGTACTTATTGCCTTTCGCTGTCAGCCGCACCAGCAACGCTCTGCCTTTGTCAGCCTTCCGTTCCGAAAGCAGGCCCTCGTGAATCATCGTCTTGATCGCGCGATGCACCACGGTCCGGTCGAATCCCAGCATCGTCGCGATCTGATTTTGGTTCAGCGCCGCTCCCCCGCGCAGCGTGGACATGATGAACCCGCGCGTCTGCGAGCATTTCGTCTTTTGCTCCAGCCTCTTGCCGATCGAAAAATACGCCGACGCGAGATGTACCAGCACCGAATCTTTCAGGATTTCCTGCGGGATCAGTTTTTTGTCAACAATGATCATACGATGCGCACCGTCGCTTCCAGCGGCCTGCGCCATTGCGGTTGGTCCACGTGCCGCGCCGATTTTTTCCCGATGGCGATGACCATCACAATCTCATGATCCTTGCCCGAAAGCCCCAGCAATTTCCCCAGCCGCCGCCCGTCAAATCCTTCCATCGGACAAGTGTTCAATCCCAGTGCTTCCGCCGCGATCATCAGATTCTGGCACGCCAGCGAAGCGTTCTTGGTGGCCCATTTGAACATGCCCTGCCGCGCCACCGGAAGCGTGCCCATCGTCTTCCAGAAATGCACCACGCGAAGAATCGTCCACTTCAGTAGTCCGAACACGCCAAACCAGCCCTGGATGAAAAACCATTTGCCGAATTTGGCGCGGCGCTCACGCTCCGCGATTTTTTGTTCGGTGAATCCGGCCGTGCGCATCCACGCCAGCTCGCTGGCCGCCGTGGATTTCCACGAACCGATATCCGCCACCGCGACGATCAGTGCCGATGCGCTCGCGGCGGGGCTCTGACCGAAGCATAGCCGTGCAGCCTCGCGGCGCATCTCCGGCGTCTCCACCCAGTAGAAGCGGTAGGGCTGGATGTTGAAGCTGGACGGAGCCACGCGTGCAGCATTGAGGATTTGCTCGCGCGTGTCCGGAGAAATTTCCACAGGATCGAATACCTTGATGGCCCTTCTTTGCATGATGGCTTCGAGGATGTCGCTCATGACCGCCCTCCATGTTGCTACTACAACATATCTATGTTGCAGATGCAACATAAAAGATATAGGCGCCGCCGCCGCAGTGACAATTCCTGCCCCGCCGCATAAAATGAGTGTGTCGAACGAAAAATCCACGCGAGGTTCCCGCAACAGATGACGGAAAATAACGGCCGGTTCTCCGGCGTGCGCGCCGTAATCTTCGATCTGGACGGCACGCTGATTGATTCGCAGCTCGATCTGGTGCTTTCCGTGAACGCCATGCTCGAACACATGGGCCGCGAACCGCACGTGCACGAAAAAATCTGCAGCTTCATCGGCAACGGCGCGCCCACTCTGGTTCGCCGCGCGCTGGGCGACGACGCCAGCGACGCCGACGTCGAAAAAGGCCTGGCCTATTTTCTGGAATACTATCGCGCGCACATGCTGGACAACACGGACGTCTATCCCGGCGTGCGTGAAGCCCTCGTGCAGTTCCAGCAATATTCCATGGCCGTGCTCACCAATAAGCCCGTGCGCTTCAGCCGCGCGATTATCGAGGGCCTGAATCTTTCGCGCTACTTCCGCCACGTGTACGGCGGCAACAGCTTTGCAACGAAAAAGCCCGACCCGGAGGGCGCACAAATTCTGCTGAAGGAGCTGCAGGCCGCGCCACAGCAGGCCATGATGGTGGGAGATTCCGACGTGGACATCAAGACCGCGCGCAACGCAGGAATGCACGCGTGCGGCGTAACTTACGGTTTTGGCGCGGAAAGTTTGCGCGCGCACCCGCCGGACATAATGCTCGACACGCTGAGCGATCTACCCGCGCATCTAAAATAAATTCCGAGTCCCGCCGCTGCAAACTCCGGCTACGTCTTCGAGTAGGTTTTCTTGTACCACTCCCAAGTCCGCTTCAGCCCCTCTTCAAATAACACTCGCGGCTCGTAACCCAGCACGCTGCGCGCCAGCGAAACGTCCGCTTGCGAATCGCGTATGTCTCCGTTGCGGGGCGCGTCGTATTTCGGCTTGATTATTTTTCCCGAAATTTGTTCCAGCAGCTTCAGCACCTGATTCAGCGTGATGCGCGCGCCGGTGCCTCCGTTGAACACCAAGCCCGAAGCACCCGGCGCCTCGCAAGCGCGCAGCGTCTCATCCACGATATTTTCCACGTACGTGAAATCGCGCGATTGCTCGCCGTCGCCATAAACCACTGGTGGCTGGTCCTCGAGCGCCGCCAGCATAAAGCGCGAGAGCACTCCGGAATATTGCGACGTGGGATCCTGGCGCGGGCCAAAAACGTTGAAGAAGCGGATGGAAACATTCTCCAGTCCGTAAACGCGCCCGAAAACCTGCGCGTACATTTCGCCCACGTATTTCGTCACGCCGTAGGGAGAGATGGGCTGCGGCGGCATGCTTTCGCTTTTCGGCAGAGTGGGCGTCTCGCCATAGGCGGAGGAAGACGCCGCAAACACGAGCCGCCGCACCTGCGCATCCCGCGCGGCCACCAGCACGTTCAAGGTGCCGTCAATATTCACGTGATTGGTTTCCAGCGGATTCAGCACCGAGCGCGGCACCGAAGTCCGCGCGGCCAGATGCAGCACATAGTGAACGCCCTTGCAGGCAGACTGCACCGCTGCCAGGTCGGTGATGCTCCCTACGTGCAAATCAATCTTGTCGCGCACTCCCGCCAGGTTCGCTTCCTTGCCGCCCGAAAGATCATCCAGCACCACTACTTCCTGGCCGCGGCGAACCAGCTCATCCACAATATTCGAGCCGATGAATCCGGCGCCGCCGGTCACGAGATAACGCATTCGGAAAATCCTCCTGGGGAGAAAACTCGCGATAAATGGCCCGCCATTTATCTTTCAGGTAGGCTTGACTATATCCCCGCGGCTTGCGCACGGGCAACCTCTGGAACGAGAATGGATGGGTGTTGCGCGATGCTGCGGATTTGAGATGGTTGCCGTGCCACGCGAGAATGAATGTCGCTCAGGCCTCGCTATGAATCTGCGCCAGCGGACCATCGGCTCAATCCGGCTGTGCGCCGCCGCTGGTCTTTTCATCGCCGGCAACGTTCTCTTCATCGTGCCTTCCGCTCGCCGGCTTGCGACCGCGCAACAGGCTTCTTCCGGCGCGCCGAGCAAGACAATATCTCTGCGCAAGATCGCCGCCGCGGAGATGCCCGTGCCATTTCGCATTGGCGAAATTTTGAATTACCGCGTGGAGTGGGCGATCTTCCCGAACGCCGCCGCGCTACAGATCAACGTGGTGGAGCGCCGCAACCTTCTCGGCTGGCAGACCTGGCACTTCCGCGCGTCAGCACACTCCCTCGTTCCGGCGCGCACGCTCTTTGAGGTGGACGACCAATTCGATTCCTACACGGATGCCAGCACGCTCGAGAGCCATCAATACGAAATGTACCTGAAAGAAATGGGCTCAACGCAGAACGAAGTTTTGCACCTGATCGCCGTCGGGCAACCCTACCGCGGCAACGTCGCGCCGGTAATCGTGCAACCCGGCACGCGTGATCCTCTCGGCGCTTTCTTCGCGCTGCGCGCGGTGGATTGGCAGCAGACGCCGGAATTTCACGTGCCCGTTTACGATGGCAGCGATTTATATGAGATGCGCGCGCGCCGGGAAGCCGCGTCAGAATCCGTCGCGGTGGACGCCGGAAATTTCCAGGCGACGAAAATCTCCATTCGCCTTTTCGAGCACGGCAAAGTAGTGCCGCACACGAATTTCCTGGCTTGGTTCGCGCACAATGCCGCGCGCACACCCGTGCTGGTTCTCGCGGAAATGCCTGTGGGAAGTGTTCGTGTGGAACTGGCGGGCGCGCCCAGGTAAGTTCTAATTAGCGAAACAAGGCCGCGAATTAGTCTTCAGGAACGACCCAGTCGTCCGGCGGAAAATCAATCTGCCAGAAAGTGCGCGAGGGCTTCACGAACTCCACGCCCATCTGCGCTTTCCCGGCCTGCGCAGCGCCCACGTAGACGATGCGGCACTGCTGAGTATGGTGCGTGGCCTTATTCGAAAGCGTGACTTCCTGCGCCGCGGCTACCCGCGCGGCCAGCGAAATCAACGCTCCATGCGCGTTCACCACCAGCGTGCGCGTCTCTTCCTGGAATTCCTGGTTGGAAGCGTTCTTGCCGCTCACGGTAATCGGCACGCTCAGCAGCACACGCATGCTGCGCCGGCGGCCCGGGTCCAGTAAAAGCGGCTCACTATTCTTTTGCGGTTTAGTTGGTGCTCCCATATCCCCTACCTTATCGTTTGCCTTCGCCTTGGACAATGGGACTATCTTCCCATGTACGAAAAAACAAACTCTCCCTGTTCGTCGGTACAGGCGAAAATCAGGCGGAAGAATTTTCGAGGTGTTAGCGCCACCTTGGCGCGAACGCGCGTCGCCAATTTGAGCTATGCGAATAAACCGCGGATGTCAGCGGAGCTGCCGACGAACTAGCAATGCACTACTTTGCCTTGCTGTTCCTTCACGTGCCGCGTGGCGTTGCGCGTATCCACCACCAGCTTTGCGTTGCGCACGATCGCCTCATAGTCGTAACTGGTGTGGTCCGTTGCGATCAGCACGCAGTCATAGCTTGCCAAGTGCTCGGGCGAAAGCTCCACGGACTTCATGTTGGAATAATCGTAGTGGCGCATTTTGAAGAGCGAAGGGAAATAAGGATCGTTGTAATCGAGCTTTGCGCCGCGCGCCGTAAGCAGCTCCAAAAGCTTCAGGGAGGGCGATTCGCGCAGGTCGTCCACATCTTTTTTGTAGGCTACGCCCAGCAGCAAAATCTTCGAGCCCTTCACGCTTTTTTCGTGGCTGTTCAGAGCGCTCACCAGCGCGTCCACCACGTTGTAAGGCATCGCCGTGTTGATTTCGCCGGCCAGCTCGATGAAGCGCGTCGCGAAATCATATTCGCGCGCCTTCCAGGAAAGATAATAGGGGTCCACAGGGATGCAGTGACCTCCCAGGCCCGGGCCTGGATAAAACGGCATGAAGCCGAAAGGCTTGGTCGCGGCGCTGTCAATCACTTCCCAGATGTCCAGGTCCATGCGCAGGGAAAGCTGCTTGAGCTCATTCACCAGCGCGATGTTCAC
This sequence comes from uncultured Acidobacteriota bacterium, assembly GCA_963742475.1. Taxonomy (GTDB): domain Bacteria; phylum Acidobacteriota; class Terriglobia; order Acidiferrales; family UBA7541; genus Palsa-295. The sequence continues at coordinate 449,919 of CAVULY010000003.1, forward strand.
GCAGCGAAATATATTTTCCAGCAGCTTCACCATCTCCGCCGCGCGCGTCGAACTGACCGGAACCACCTTCGATACGATCTGCGCATAGAGAGCCATGGCTGCGCGGCCGCTGGGCGGATTGATTCCGCCGACCACTTTCGGAATCTGCGCCAAGCCGTACTGCTTGTTGCCCGGATCCTCGCGTTCCGGTGAAAACGCCAAATAGAAATCCGTGGCGATATTTTCGGTGCCTGCGCCACGCGCCAGCGGGCAGCGCAAACCGCCTTTTTCCAGTATGGGCAGAACCAATTCTTCGGTGGTGCCCGGGTAGGTGGTGCTCTCCAGCACAATCAGCTGGTTGCGCTGCAGGTTGGGCGCGATGGATTGCGCGGTTTTCTCCACGTAACTCAAATCCGGTTCGCGCCGCTCATCCAGCGGCGTGGGCACGCAGATCAGCACGGCATCCATCTCGCGCAGGCGGGTGAAATCCGTGGTGGCGTCGAAGCGTTTGCCCTGCACGTGCTGTTTGATCTTGTCCGCGGAAATATGCTGAATGTAGGACTGCCCGGCGTTCAGCTTGGTGATTTTTTCCTTGTCGGTGTCGAATCCCGTGACGCGCTGGCCCACATCCGCAAACCGCAGCGCCAGGGGCAAGCCCACGTAGCCGCATCCGATAATCCCGATCTTGAGTTCTTTTCCTGCAAAAAATTCCGGCTTGCGTTCCGCGGCCATCTGTCTCCCTCAGTGCTGCGAATTAGGGCAGCCGCGCCCAGACGGGGCCGAAGCTGCAATATGAAACGAAAAATCACTATAGCAAGAATCCGAATCCGCTCAAAGGCGGCGTCGGCTGCGAGTGTGTAAGCATAACCTTGCACAAGACAGTTCTCGGCTCGCTGAAGCGGCGCGCCCGAAGCGGCGAAACGCAGCTGCGCACGCATGAAAATCCTGCGAAAATCGCGCCTTTCTTGCGCCGGACGCCCGGCAGATTGGTTTCGCAGTGCAACGCTGGGTTTCCGGTGGAGATGGAAGTGAGCGGGCGCGAATCCGCGCGATCGAGGCGACCGGGCGATTAGGCGATCGCGCTCCATTCGCTCGAAGTTATTACGCGCAGATTGGGCAGCGGCGCCACCAGCTTTCCGCCACGCGCCAGAAAGTCGCGCTCACGGATCTGGATTTCGTCCATGAAATGCCAGGGCAGAACGAGAAAGTTATCGGCGTGCGCTCGCGCCTCCGCTTCGGAAACGATGGGTATCCAGGTTCCGACGGTGTATCTCCCCCATTTTTCAGGATTGCGCTCTGCCGCGGAACGAATCATGGTGTGGTCGATGCCAAAAACTTGCAGCAACGTATTGCCTTTGGTGGAAGCGCCGTACACGGAAGTTTGCTGGCCTCGCCGCCGCTCCTCGCGCAGCCACTGCTGCAGCTTGATTCCGATCTGTCGTACCCGCGCCTCGAATTCCTGGAAGGGTGCCGGACGGAGAAGTCCTACGGATTGTTCGCGCGCGCGCATGGCGTTCACGCGTTCGCGCCGCGCCGAAACGGACGCGGCCGCCGAGTCACGATGCACCACGTAGACGCGGAAGCTGCCGCCGTTTACGTAGTTGGTTTCTACGTCTGCCACCAGCAACCCGTGCCGCGCAAGCAACGGCTCCAGGGAGCTGAGCGAGTAGTATTCCAGATGCTCGTGGCAGATGGCGTCGAACGCGTTGCATTCGAGCACGGCCGGCAGGTAGTGCATCTCGATGACCCAAACGCCTTCTTCCAGTAATACGCTCGCGACATCCGCGACAAATGAATTGGGGTCTTCCAGGTCGTAGAACATGGCGATGGAAGTGACCACGCGAAATTGTTCTCCAGCCAGGGGATGGGCGCTGAAAAATTCAGGCACGATGCGATCCGTGCCCGCAGCGGCCTCGCAGGCCAGGTTTTCCGCAGGCTCGAATCCCACGCGGCGGATATCGTCGTGGCAGTAGGAGCGCAGCAGCGTGCCATCGTTGCAGCCGATGTCCAGGACGCTATCTCCCGCGTGCAAGCCGGCAAAATGCGCAGCCTGGCGAGCGATGTCGCTGAGCGCCGCGCGCATGGTGGAGCTGACTCCGGACTTGTACCAGTAGTGAGAGTAAAGCCACTCAGTGGGCGTGGTGTGCCGCAATTGCGCCAGCCCACAATCGCCGCAAAGCAACAGGTCAAGCGGCACGCGCGGCCAGCGGCCGCTGTCCGGGACTTCCGCGAAATTTGAGACGTAAAGATTTCCCAGATCCAGAACGGATTGCAAGCGGTCGCTGGTGCACGACCGGCAGGTACTGCGCACTTTTACTTGCGGGCGCTGTTTGTTGGAATACATTTTTACCGCTAACTCGGCGATTTGTTCGATCACGGATATTCCTCTGGATCCCTAGACGCTTTGCGCCAGCGCAGTTTTTTCGGGTTCGGCGATTCTGTGGTCGAGCGTGGAGCGGTACCAGGCAACGGTTTCCACCAGTCCGTCCGCCAAGCTTCGGCGGGCGCGGAAACCAAATTCTTTTTGCGCACGGGTGACGTCCAGAACGCGCCGCGTGGTGCCTTCCGGATAGCGCGGATCCCATTGAATGCGTCCGGTGTAGCGCGTGACGTGCGCGATCTTGCGGGCCAGCTCGTGAATGGGCACTTCCACGCCGCTGCCCAGGTTGATGGCGTCGCCGCCGGTGTAGTGTTCCAGGGCCAGCAGGATGCCCTCGGCGCAATCTTCCACATGAATGAAATCGCGCGTGGCGCATCCCGTGCCGCCGATTACGATTTCGGTCGCGCCGGTGTCCACTGCATGCACGAATTTCCGTATCAGCGAGGCGATCACGTAACTGGTCTTGGGCTCGAAATTGTCGCCCGGACCATAGAAATTGGTGGGGATCAAGTACACGCAGTGAAAACCGTATTGCTGCCGGTAGGCTTGCGCCTGAATGAACGCCAAGCGTTTGGCGATTCCATGCACGGCGCGCGCGGGATCCGGAAGTCCCTTGAACAAATCCTGCTCGCGCAGCGGCACCGGAGCGTTTGCCGGGTAGGAGCTGGCGCTGCCGATGCAAATCATTTTCTCGACGCCGTGCCGGCTGGACGCTTCCATCAACTGGGTCGCCATCATCACGTTGTTGTAGAAAGTTTCCGCCACGTCGCGATGAGCCGCGGGGTTATCCACCGTGGCGGCGAGATGCAGCAGCAGATGCGGCCGGTATTTATCGAAGAGCTGCTCGATGTGATCCCAACGACTGAGGTCGCAGGTAGCGCGGCGCGGAATAGTAATGTCCGTGCAGCCGCGCTCGCGCAGTTTGCGGACGACCGTGCGGCCCAGGAATCCTGCGCCGCCGGTGACCACGATGCGCCGGCCGTGGAAGACGCCGATGGCCGCGTTGCCATTATCCAGAGCCCTCATTCACCGCCTCGCATAGCCATTCTTCGTTCGACTTGACCGCTCAATTTGTCTTCGAGTAGCTGCACGTCCGCTTCGACCATGATTTTCACCAGGTCGCGAAATCTTGTCAGGGCAGTCCAGCCGAGTTTCTTGCGCGCTTTGGAAGCGTCGCCTTCCAGACGGTCAATTTCCGTGGGGCGGTAATATTGCGGGTCCACTTCCACATGACGGCGCCAGTCCAGACCCACTTCGGCGAAGGCGCGCTCGACGAATTCGCGCACGGAATGGGTTTCGCCGGTGGCGAGGAGAAAATCTTCCGGTTCATCCTGCTGCAACATCCGCCAGATGCCTTCGACGAATTCCGGCGCGTAGCCCCAATCGCGCTCGCCATCGAGGTTGCCCAGGTAGAGTTTGTCCTGCAGTCCGTGGAGAATGCGCGCGACCGCGCGGGTGATTTTCCGGGTCAGGAAAATCTCGCCACGCCGCGGCGATTCGTGGTTGAACAGGATTCCGTTCACCGCGTAGAGACCGTAGCCTTCGCGCGCGTTCACCGTCATCCAGTAGCTGTAGAGCTTCGCGCAACCGTAGGGGCTGCGCGGACGGAACGGCGTGGTTTCGGTCTGCGGGCACTCATACGCCTGTCCGAACATTTCGCTGCTGGCTGCGTTGTAGAAACGCGTGGGAATTCCGGATTCGCGAATCCCGTCCAGCAGGCGCGTGGTTCCCAGCGCGGTGATGTCACCGGTGTATTCGGGAATATCGAAGCTCACACGCACGTGACTCTGCGCGCCCAAGTGATAAATTTCGTCGGGCGCAATGCGATGGAGCAATTTGGAGAGGCTGGTCGCGTCAGAAAGGTCGGCAAAATGGAGGAAGAAACTGGCGTCGCGCTCGTGCCAATCTGAGATTAAATGGTCAACTCGTTCCGTATTGAAACTGCTCGAGCGGCGCTTGATTCCGTGAACTTCGTAGTTCTTCAGAAGCAACAGTTCGGCCAGATATGAGCCATCTTGCCCGGTGATGCCAGTGATGAATGCGCGCTTGCGGCGTGCGGGAAATGCGACGGTCATTTGATTTGCTCTCTGGAACAGGCCGTTCTGAGTCGGGTGCGGGCCACGTATACCAATTCGACCATCTGCGCCTGTTGCTTCAGTCATTTTCGGCGAAGTGGGTGTGCACATCCGTCGAATCGCAAAAGTGGCTGCACGTTTCCGCATATGAAACTGTTTGGGTCCGTTCCAGACGCTCAGAGAGCAAGATTCCTGCCAATCAAGCAGCGACGTGTCGCGGTTTCTGTGCGATGAGTCCGCCGCGCGTCTGGCGCTACTCCGTTGTCATCTCACATATGCTGCGTTATCCTCGGCTCAGATGATTGATATTCACTGCCATCTGCTTCCGGGTCTCGACGATGGACCCGATGCTTTTGAGATGTCTTTGGAAATGGCGGAAATGGCCATTACAGATGGCGTTACGCATGTGATTGCGACGCCGCACGCGCATCCGCACCATGTATTCGATCCTGAAATGATCAAGCAGCGCCGCGATGAATTGCAGGCTCGCGTGGAAGGACGCTTGATGCTTGCCACGGGCTGCGACTTCCACATGAGCTTTGAAAACCTGCAGGACGTTCAGGACGTTCCCAACCGATTTACGCTGAACCAAAAGAACTACCTGCTGGTAGAGTTTGCCGACTATTCGATTCCGCCTTCGATGGATCAGGCGCTGCATCATCTGCATCTGGCGGGATTGCGGCCGATCATCACTCATCCGGAACGCAATCCCTTGATCCGCGCGAAACCCGAGCGTTTGTTCCGCTGGCTGCGACAGGGATGTTACGCGCAGGTGACGGGACAATCGTTGCTGGGGAAATTCGGCAAGCCCGCGCAAGAAGTGGCCGAGGAATGGATCGGAATGAACGCGGTGCATTTTCTGGCGAGCGACGCGCACAACGTGACGTCGCGTCCGCTGCGTTTGAAGGAAGTGTTCGACCACGTGGCGAAGAAGCGCGGCGAAGATGTGGCGCGAGCTTTGCTGGTGGATAATCCGCTGGCCGCGTTTGAGGGACGATCGCTGCCGTGGGTTCCGGAGATGGATGAGGATGTGGGGCTGAGTCCGGGAGCTACTCCGCAGCGCAAGCGAAAGCGGTTCTGGTTTTTTTGAGAGCGAGCGCGACAGAAAAAAAAAGAAAAAAAGAAAAAAGAAAAAAGAAAAAAGAAAAAAGAAAGAGAGATCCTTCTCCCGCTTTCGCGGGATCAGGATGACGTCCGAGTCGTCAGAACAGCTCCAGGATTTCTTCGTAGCGTTTGAATGGTGCGATTAGATATGCGCCGGCGATGCTTTCGCTGCGCGCGGTTCGAGCCCAGTCGAGCATGTGGCGCGCGAGAACGAAACCGCGATCGCGCGCGGCGTCGCCGGCTTTTTCCATTTCGCGCAGCGTGGCTTCGGGGATGACGATTCCGGGGACTTCATTGTTCAGCCGCAACGCTTGCTTGTAGCTGGTGAGCGGCCACAGGCCGACGATGATGGGCACGGGAGATTTTCCGCCGAGGCGTTTCAGAAATGCGTGCCAGTGCTCGGGATCGAAAATTGGCTGGGTCATTGCGAAATGCGCGCCGGCTTCAATTTTAGCTTCGAAACGCCGCAACTCTTCGTCCATATCTTCCGCGACGGGATTCACGGCGACGCCAATCGTGAAATTGGTGGCTCCGCCGAGACTTTTGCCGGCCCAGTCCGTGCCTTGATTCAAGCGCGAGAGAACTTTCACGAGGCCGATGGAATCCACTTCATAGACGCCGCTGGTTTCCGGATGATCGCCGAGCGAAGGAGGATCGCCGGTGATCGCGAGGACATTGCGCACGCCGCCGATGGCCCATGCGCCGAGCAGCATGGCTTGCAGGCCGATGATATTGGCGTCGCGCGTGGTGACGTGCGGGATGGTTTCGAAGCCGTGAGCTTCGAGCGCGCCGGCCAGGACCAGAGCGTCCATGCCGACGCGCGCGAGAGTGCCGCTATTAATGTCAATCGAGTCCACGTGAGGGGAAGCCATGACGCGGCCGACTTGTTCCAGGATGCGCTCGATGGAGACGCCCTTGGGCGGATCGATTTCCACGGAAGTGACGAACTCCGCGGCCTGAATTTTTTTCCAGAGTTTGCTTTCCGGTTCGCGTGCGGCGATGCGGCGAAAGCGTTCGGCCGGCTCGAAAATTTCCACGGCTCCGCCGCGCGCCTGCGATTTTTGCGCCGTGCGGCTTGGCAGAACGGAGTTTCTTCACCGCTTCGGCGATGGCGTGAATATGTTCGGGCGTGGTGCCGCAGCAGCCGCCGATGATGCGCGTGCCGATTTCGGCGGCTTCCTGCGCGAAGAGCGCGAAATATTCCGGCGAGGATTTCGGATAGACGATGCGATCGCCGACGCGCTTGGGAAATCCCGCGTTGGGCATGGCGGAAAGCGGCAGCTTGGCGCTGGCGGCGAGTTCGCGCAGCACCGGCAACAAAAGTTGCGGGCCGATGGTGCAGTTCGCGCCGATGGTCTGGATATTTTTTTCTTTCAACAGGTCCCAGGCGTCTTGCGGGCGCGTGCCACCGAACGTGGTGCCTTCATCGGAGTAGGTCAACTGCGCGACGACGGGCAGGCGCGAGAACGAGCGGATGGCGTCCACGGCGGCGAGCAGTTCGGCGATGTCGCTGAAATGTTTCGAGCAGAAAAAAATCCACGCCGCGCTCTTCCAGCGCTCCAGCCTGTTCCTTGAAAATGGCGACGATATCCTGGTGCGGCAATTCGCGGACGTGCTGGAGGATTCCGAGCGGTCCGATGGAGCCGGCAATCAGAACTTCCTGCTTGGCGGCTTCGCGCGCTTCGCGGGCAATTTTTACGGCGCGATGATTCAGTTCGGCAACGCGATCGGCCATGCCGAATTCGCCGAGCTTGTGACGATTGGCGCTGAAGGTATTGGTTTCAATGATTTGGGCGCCGGCTTCGATGTAGGTCTGATGGACGCGAAACACGGCGTCGCCGTGGGTGACGTTGAGCTCGTCCACGCAGCGCTGCGGGCCGACGGATTCATAGAGCAGCGAGCCCATGGCGCCGTCGGCGACCAGGATGGCGTGGGTGAGTCGTTCGTTGAAATCTTCGATGCGCATGGTCTTGTGCTTTTTGCCACCAGCGTATCGCCGCCGAATCAAGTGCGCGCGAAGCGGGCGCCGGCGAATCGGGCGCTGCTTCCGCATATTCCGGCGGCGGGCAAAAAGTTCGTAATTATACCATCCGCGGAGCCGTAGACCGCAAAACACCGTCCGGCACCCAGAGGCGCTCGCCTCGCGGAATCGGACGAACGGGACGAACAAAGCGCGCCACCCGGATTGCGCGCCCGGCCTTTCAAAAGTATCGAATAGAAATGGATGCATTCCTTTGTTTTCAATGGTTTGCGTCATTTTGCGTTGATTCCATTGGCTTCGTTTGTACTGATTAGAACTGGGGTTTCCGGAGGGGAGGCGTCGCGGATTGGTCTGGGGACGTTATGCATGAGAACAACCGGGAGGCGCGCGCCGTTCATTGCAGACCGAGACGGAGCAACCGGGTCGGGAGCTGCAGCCAGGAGATACGCCGCATGAATTTCAGCATCGATCTCTTCCTGAGGCTTAGCGGGGTTCTGCGAAGCCGGAGCGTGTTGGACTTGACGCCTACGGACGCTGGGTTTAGCCGCTGAGCGTTCGAGCGGGGAAGCCGAGGCATCGAATGAACCTAGCGGTGAGGCTTCGGTTTCATTTCGGGAAACTACAATTTCAGATTTGGAGGCCGGCTGGACCCAGAGGCCGTCGTCGTTGACGTGGGCGTAGGTGTAGGCAGCGTGGATGACGTCGCGAGCGGTTACGTTGACGCGATCGGCTTGTTCGATGATGTGACCCAAGGCAAAGCGGAGGGTGCGGTCCCGCCGGGAGAAGAGCTGGAAGGTGTGGGCGTGGTGGTAAATGGTGGCGCGGGATTTCAGGCCGTATTTCTTCATGATGACTTCGGGGCTGGTCCACTGGAGGAAGGCTTCCTGGATCAGGAAGCAAGCGGGGTGTTTGCAGACTTCGCAGAGGCGGCGATGACGCTCGAGGTTTTGTTCCTGGATTTCGGCGATTTCGGCTGCGCATTGGGTGATGGCGGCCTTTTGAGCACGGGTAAGCTTGTTCATGTGTGTTCCTTTAGTTTTCATTGGGGGCATCACGAGTGCCCCGACTCACGCTAACAGAAATTCGAAGCGGAGATGATATTCGTAGAAATACTGACGCTCGTAACATGAAGATAAAAAGGGAGCTGCGCTTTTTCGGTCTGGGTGTGGACTTTTCGGGAGTGGTGGACCTGGGTGGTGTGAAGATTCCCGACATGGACGCCGGGCCAGAAAATAAGATGTGGGCCCATATCGTCACCAAAGCCGTTGCAGGGCCATGTTGGTGTCTGATATACGTATAAAACTTGCTATGAGGTCTTACTTTGGTTGACCCAGGACGGATTCGAATGGCTTCGGATGGCTTCCCCGCACGAGAAACTGGCGTTTGGGTGCTCCAAAAGAACACTCTCGTTGAGAAGTACCTGGCGGCCTTTACAAAAAGCGTGTCAAGGAAGTGGGACGGTAAGCTTGCATATGTCGACCTTTTCTCGGGTCCTGGCCGAAGCCTGGTGCGGGACACGTCTGAAGAGTGTGACGGTTCTCCGATGCTCGCTCTTAAATGTAATTTCGCGAGATACATCTTTGTCGATGTGCCGGACGTCCTGGCTACACTACGCTCCCGTCTCGCTGGCCATCCGAAGTTCGCCCAAATTTCCTTCATTGAAGGGGATTGCAATGCCGTAATCGAGCAGATCTTGATTGAACTTCCGCGCAATCATCTGACGTTGGCTTTTGTTGATCCGACCGGTCTGCAGATCCAATTCAACACAATCCGGAGGCTTGTTTATGAGCGCAAGGTTGATTTACTCATGACACTTCAGTTTGGTATGGGCGTTAAGATGAATCTGCCTCAGTATTTGAAGACCAAAGAGGGTGGTGCGCTGTCGAGCTTTTTGGGGAACTCAGACTGGCGCGCGGATGAGAAGCAATCGGGAACTGTATTTCAACTAGGCCAGCGCATACTCACGAGGTACCTTTCGCAGCTACGCGGGCTGGGCTATTTGGAGGTTAGAGACCTCGAGATCATCCGGAACGACAAGAACATGCTGCTCTACTTCATGGTCATGGCAAGTCGACATCCGCTTGGAGAGCATTTGTGGCGCGAAGTAACTAGAATTAAGCCATTGGGACAGCGAGGGTTCAAATTTCCGTTAGAGGAGTGACCTCAATGAGCGACAAGTCGTCAATAGAGTGGACAGACGCTACTTGGAATCCGGTTAGGGGCTGCACTAAAGTGAGCCCCGGATGCACTCATTGTTATGCGGAAACTTTTGCAGAACGATTTCGCGGGGTCAAAGGTCATCCGTTCGAACAAGGGTTCGATCTACGACTGGTCCCTGAGAAGCTAAGCGCACCGTTGGCTTGGCGAACGCCTCGCAGGATCTTTGTAAATTCGATGAGCGATCTCTTCCACGATCAGGTTCCCGACGACTTTATTATGGAAGTGGCCAAGGTTATGGTGGAAGCAAATTGGCATATCTACCAGATACTCACTAAGCGATCTGTGAGAATGAGTGAATTGCTTCGGACGCGGCTGAAATTCGCAGCTGGGCAGCAGCATATTTGGTGGGGTGTAAGTGTAGAGGACCGGCGATACGGTTTACCAAGGATTGAAGATTTGAGATCCGCGCCTGCGTTTACCCGCTTCCTTTCGGTTGAACCACTGCTTGAAGACTTAGGGCTGATAAATCTGTCCAAAATTCATTGGGTCATCGTCGGTGGCGAGAGCGGATACGGCGCGCGGCCTATGGAACGCAGGTGGGTTGTCTCAATACGCAAACAGTGTCGCGATCACGGCGTTCCTTTTTTCTTCAAGCAGTGGGGCGGAACGCGCAAGTCTCTCACCGGGAGGCTACTGGACGGTCGGACGTACAATGAAATGCCCGCGACTTTGAGCCTCATCGAAAATCTTGCGTAGTCGCAGCGCTAGTTTTCCAAGGTCTCGGTGACTCTTGCGGGAGTAGGATCGCGCTAACGTTTTTGGCCGACGAGGCCGGCGATGGTGTCCATGAGGTCGAACTTGGTTAGGACTTCGAGTTTGGCGCCGGGCATTTCGACGAAGACGGCGGGGCTACCGTGGCTGAGGATGTGGGTGACGCGTTCGATGGGGGCGGTGGAGGGGACTTGCGGCAGGGGGGCGCCCATCACTTCGCGGATGACGAGCTTGCGGAGATCTTTTCCTTGCAGGGCGAGATTCAGGATTTGATCTTCGAAGACGGTGCCGATGGATTTTCCTTCTTCGAAGACGGGCAGCTGCGAAATATCCTGCTGCTGCATGGTTTGCAGGGCGTGGAAGACGGTCTGATAGGGGCCGGCGACGATGATTTCGCGGGTTTTGCCGGCCTGGCGCTTGACGCGGATTACGTCCGCGGCGGAGAGGGCGACTTCGGCGTCCACGTAGCCGTGCTCACGCATCCAGCCGTCGTTGAAAACTTTGGACATGTAACGCGAGCCGGAATCGGGCATGAAGGCGACGATCATGTCGTCGTGTTTGGCGTTGCGCGCGATTTTTAGCGCGACGGAAATGCAGCCGCCGCCGGAGCCTCCGGTGAAAATGGCTTCTTGTTTGGCGAGGCGGCGGGCCCAGACGAAACATTCCTCGTCGGAGACCTGGAAGATGTCGTCGAGGATTTTCAGGTTCATGGTGCCGGGGAAAAAATCTTCGCCGATGCCTTCGACGACGTAGGTGAGGGCCTTGCCGGTGTTTCCTGTTTTCACTTTTTCGTAGTAGAGCGAACCGATGGGATCCACGCCGATAATTTTGACGTTGGGATTTTTTTCTTTCAAGTAGCGGCCGACGCCGGAGATGGTGCCGCCGGTGCCGACGCCGCAGACGAAGTGGGTGATTTTTCCTTCGGTGTCCTTCCAGATTTCCGGGCCGGTGGTGCGGTAATGCGCGTCCGGATTCATGGGGTTTTCGTACTGATTGGGATAGAAGGAATTGGGAATTTCGCGCGCGAGTTTGGCGGCGACGGAATAGTAGCTGCGCGGGTCTTCCGGCTCGACGGCGGTGGGGCAGACGATGACTTCGGCGCCGAAAGCTTTCAGGAGATCGATTTTTTCGCGCGATTGTTTGTCGGTGATGGTGAAGACGACTTTGTAGCCGCGCACGCAGGCGACGAGAGCGAGGCCCATGCCGGTGTTGCCGGAAGTGCCTTCGATGATGGTGCCGCCGGGCTTGAGTTTTCCGGTGCGCTCGGCTTCGTCAATCATGGCGAGGCCGATGCGGTCTTTCACGGAGCCGCCGGGATTCATGTAGTCGGCCTTGACCCAGACTTCGGCGGGCAAATCTTTCGCCAGGCGATTGAGGCGAATGATCGGCGTGTTGCCGATGGCTTCGAGGATGTTTTGGCACTTCATGTGCGCGGGTCGGCTCCTGGGGCGTTTGGCGGACTCAGCCAGCTTAGAGATTTTCGCAAACGGAGGCAAGCGGGAAGGGCGCAGCGTTTCCGTAATTGCGATTGATGTGCGCGCGGATGAGGCGCGGCTGGCGCGAGGGCGCGAGGGCGGGTGGGGCTCGTGCTATGCTTTTCTGGTGGAGCGAGAAGCGGGTGCAGCGGAATATCTTTTTTACGATGGACATTGCGGGCTGTGCCATCGGGCGGTGAAATTTGTTTTGCGGCACGACCGCAGCGGGAAGGCGTTTCGGTTTGCGCCGCTGGAGGGGGAAACTTTTCAGGCGCGGGTGGCGGTGGAGCGGCGGGCGGGATTGCCGGATAGCGTGGTGGTGCTGAGGAGCGATGGGGAACTGCTGGTGCGGTCCGACGCGTTCTTGCACATTCTTCGGCGATTGGGCGGCGGGTGGAGAGTGCTGGCGACGGTGTTGAGCGTGATACCGCGCGGGCTGCGCGATTTTGTGTATGACTTTGTGGCGCGGATTCGGTATCGGGTGTTTGGCAAGCGCGACGATTTATGTCCGATGGTGCCGGCGGAATTGCGCGCGCGTTTTGATTCGTAGAGTGGCGGCGGATGGAGAAGCGGAAAATGGAAAAGTGAAAATGAAAATGGAAAAGCGCGGACGAAGATATTGATCGGGCTGAACTTCGACTGGGAGGTTGCTGATGGCGCGGACTAATATTTCGAGTGGAACGCCTTGGGAGCCGGTGATTGGGTATTCACGGGCGGTGCGCGTGGGGGCGAACGTGTGGGTGTCTGGTACGACGGCGACGGACGCGCAGGGAAAAATTGTGGGCGTGGGGGATGCGTACGCGCAGGCGATCCAGACTTTGAAGAATATTGAGCAGGCATTGCAGAAGGCGGGGGCGGGGTTGGCGGACGTGGTGCGGACGCGCATGTACATTATTAGCGCGGCGGATTCGGAGAAGGTGGGGCGGGCGCACGGAGAATTCTTCGGGAAGATTTTGCCGGCGACTTCGATGATTCAGGTGAGCGCGTTTATTGCGCCGGAGATGCTGGTGGAGATTGAAGCGGAGGCGGTTGTGGGAAGCGGGCAGTAGAGCGGGCGACGCGCAATCCGCGGGGCGGCGGATGTAACACAAAATTCACAACGGACGGGACGACAATTCGTTAGAATTGCGAACCATGGCCAACGACATTTTGCAGATCGTTTCAACGGCGGGAAGGCGAGCGGGGCAGACGGTGCTGACGCTGAAAGGCTCGCTGAATATTCAGACGATATTTGAGTTTCAGAAGGCGACGCGTGAGGAGAGCGCGACGAAACTGATTTTAGATTTTAGCGGCGTGCCGTATGTGGATTCAGCGGGGCTGGGCGCGTTGGTGGGCGCGTACGTGGCGGCGCAGCGCACGCAGCGGAAGCTGGCGGTGGCGGGAACGAATACGCAGGTGAAGGCGCTGATTGATATGACGCATGTGGGGACGCTGATTAAGTCTTATCCCACGGTGCATGAGGCGGAAGAAGCGCTGGGGTAGATTTGGAGAATTGAAATTGGAAATTCGAAGATAGAAAATCGGTGGCGCGCGGCGTTCTTCGGTTAATACACACCTTCTCGATTCATCCGCATTAAAAATCTGCTGACAACATATTGGCTACGCTTTTGCGGCGGCTTCCTGGGCGTCCAGTTTTGGCTGGATCCAGTGGAAAGTGGCGCGCACCAGGAAGACGTTTATAAAGATGGAGATGAGCGAGGCGGCCAGCGTGGCGGTGAAAACTTCCTGGCCGACGAGGCCGGATTTTTTTGCTACTTCGACGAGGACGAAAGAAAGTTCGCCGATTTGGGTGAGGCCCACGGCGACGGCGATGGACGTCCAGAGGGAATAACGGAACAGCTTCATCACGGCCAGCCAGATGACGAATTTTCCGACGACGATGAGCAAGAGCATGATGCCGAGCAGGGGAAGATTGTGAAGAATCACGGAGGGAACGACCAGCGTGCCCAGGGAGACGAAGAAGAGGGCAACGAAGGCGTCGCGCAGCGGGATGAGCGTGGTGTGCGCGTGGTGCAAATCTTCCGCGCCGCTGATGGAGAGGCCGGCGAGGAACGCGCCGAGGGCGACCGAGAAGCCCACGGCTTGCGCGGTGGCGGCGGAAACCAGGCAGATGGCGACGGCCACGAGAAGAAAAATTTCGGGATCGTTGATGCGGGCGACGCGGCGCAGGACGCGAGGCACCACAGTCATCGCGAGAAAGGCGAGGGGGATCAGCAAGAGCGCGGCTTTGCCGAGCGTCCACGCGGCTTTGGTGAAGCGGCCTTCGGCGGGGCCGCTGAAGATGGGGATGACGATGGTCATGAAGACGACGGCGACGTCTTCGACGAGGGTGATGCCGATCATCACGCGTCCGTATTTGGTGCCGAGGGCGTTGCGGTCGGCGAGCAGGCGCGCGAGGACCATGGTGCTGGCGACGGAAATGGTGGCGCCGATCACGAAGCCTTGCATCATGGGCCAGCCGGCGAGCCACGCGGCGCCGGCGGCGAAGGCCAGCGAGAGCACGATGCCGATCGTGCCGCCGCCGAGCGCGACCCATTTCACGCGCATCAGGTCTGGAATGGAAAATTCCACGCCGATGGAGAACATCAGAAGCACGACGCCGACTTCGGCGAAAACTTCGAAGGCGTGCAGGTCGGAAATCTGAAGACCGGGAGTGAAGGGGCTGATGATGATGCCGCCGAAGACGAAGCCGAGGATCAATGGAAGCTTCAGGCTGCGAGCGAGCAGGCCGCCTACGACGGCTGCAAGGAAAATAAAAGTTAGATCGCGAAAGAGAAGTGGGTCGGCTTCCATGGCGCCTCGCTGTGGGTCTGGGCCTGACAAATTTACGTGGAGGCGCGGCTGCTGGCAACGTCAAAAGCAGGCGGCGGCAAGGTTGGCGACATTCGCCCGCAAGGCAGGGCGAGTGTGAGAGCCGCCACTTACGACGGGGCCGACGCTGTGGCAAGGCGGCGCACTTACCGAGTACGGGATCTAGGCAATATTTGCGGCGGACAGGCACAGCATGCCGTGCCACTACACTGCAGGAAGGCAAGCGAGGCAAGCCTCGCCCAAGAGGAAAGCGGGAGCAAGCTCCCGCCTCCAAGAAAAAACCAGGCGCGCGCGAAGCTGGCCTAAAGAGCGGGCGGGATGACGGACGTAAGGACTCCGCGATTGAGTCGGCTGGCAAAGACAATATTGTTTGTGCCACGGGAGGCGGCGGCAAATTGGGAACATGGGGCGAGGGCGGGTCCGGCGGGGCTGGTGAGGATGCGATAGAATGGCAGGGCAATGGAACGATTTTACCGCGCGACGATGAAGATCACCGGCGATACGGTATTTGGCCGGCTGGCGTTCACATTTCTGGTGTTGTGCGCGATCGCGCTGGGCGCGGCGGTGGGGCTGCTGTTTGTCTACTCGGGCGATTTGCCGGAGATTCACGCGCTGCAGGATTACCGGCCGAACGTGGTGACCGAGCTGTACGCGGATGACGGGCAATCCATCGGCACGTTCGCGCTGCAGCGGCGGATTCTGCTGACGTACGGGCAGATTCCGAAAGTTTTGAAGGATGCCATCCTCACCACCGAAGACCAGCATTTTGAAGAGCACTGGGGCGTGGACATCCCGCGCGTGTTGCAGGCGGCGTGGCATGACATCGCCAAGCATCGCCTGGCGGAGGGCGCCAGCACGCTGACGATGCAACTGGCCGGCGGATTATTCCTGAATCGTTCGGATCGCAGCGCGCGGCGGAAGATTGAAGAGACGATTCTGGCGATCCAGATCGAGCGGCATTACACCAAAGAACAAATTTTCACGATGTACTGCAATCAGATTTATCTGGGCTCGGGGAATTACGGATTCGAGGCGGCGTCGGAATATTATTTCAGCAAACCAGTGGGGCAATTGACGCTGGGGGAAGCCGCGACGCTGGCGGCGATAATCCGCGGACCGATTTATGCGCCGCTGAATCATCCGGATCGCGCGCTAGCACGGCGCAATCTGGTGCTGGAATTGATGGCGCACGACCGCAAAATCACGCAGGCGCAGGCACAGGCCGCGATGAGCCAGCCGCTGGGCCTGCACGTCGAATCGTTGCGCAATGATCTGGCGCCGTATTTTGTGGAAGAAGTGCGCCAGTACCTGGAGCATACCTACGGAACGGCGGCGGTACACGAGCAGGGATTGCGCGTGTACACGTCGTTGAATGTGGCGATGCAGAAAGCGGCGGACCAGGCGGTGCGCGACGGATTGCATGCGTACGACCGGCGGCACGGCTGGCGCGGAAAACTGCCAAATATTCTGGAGCAGAATCTGGGGCCGCTGGAAAAATACCAGGATGAGGGTTGGCGCAACACGCCGCGCAAGGGCGACTACGTGAATGGATTGGTGACGGCGGTGGAACCGACATTCGCGTCCGTCAAGATCGGGACGTATCACGCGATGCTGACGCCGGCGGATTTTGCGTGGACGGGGATCAAATCGCCGAAGCAGCTGATGAAAGTGGGCGACCTGGTATGCGTCTCGGTGAAGGAAGTTTCGGGATTCACGGTGCGCGCGCAACTGGAACAAGTGCCGGCGGCGCAGGGCGCGTTGCTCGCGATTGATAACGCCACGGGTGAGATCAAAGCGATGGTGGGGGGCTACGATTTCGAAGAATCGAAGTTCAACCGCTCGACGCAAGCGCTGCGGCAGACGGGCAGCTCGTTCAAGGTGTACGTGTACGCGGATGCGCTGGAAATGGGGATGAATCCGTTCGACACGATTGTGGATGCGCCGGTGGTGTTCCGCAGCGGCGGGCAGAATTATTCGCCGAAGAATTACGATGAAAAATTCGAAGGGCGCATTACGCTGCGGCGGGCGCTGGCGGATTCGCGCAATGTGCCGGCGGTGCGTTTGCTGGATCACGTGGGAGTGCTGAACGTGATCGAGCTGGCGCGCAAATTTGGGATTAGCAGCCCGCTGCCGCCGTATTTGCCGTTGGCGCTGGGCGCGGCGGACTTGACGTTGATCGAACACACTTCCGCATTCACCGTGTTTCCCGATGATGGCATACACATCGAGCCGCACTATATCAAGCGCGTGACTTCTTATGATGGCGCCGTGCTGGAGGAACCTCGTCCCAAGGTAAATGATGTGATTCCGCCGGACGTGGCGCGAACGATGGTGGCGATGCTGGAGGAAGTGGTGCAGTTCGGCACGGGCGTGCGCGCGAAAGAATTGGGGAGGCCTTCGGCGGGGAAGACTGGGACGACCAACGATTTTACGGACGCGTGGTACATCGGGTTTACGCCGCAAACCACGGCAGGCGTGTGGGTGGGAAACGACGACAAGCGGATTTCTCTGGGGAAAAAAGAAACGGGAGCGCGCGCGGCGTTGCCGATCTGGCTGGAGTTCATGCAGCAGAGCACGCAGGGCGCGCCGGTGGAACAATTCCCGAATGTAGTGCCGCTGGAAAAGATCGCGCCGACGAGGCCGGTGCAGGTGGACGTGCCGGATACGGCGCCGCCGGCGGATGCGGCGGAGCAGGGGTTGACGGAGACGGCGGTGCCGAAGGCTGCGCCGGTGGTGCCGAAGCCCGCGCCGACGCCGAAACCAGGCGTGCCCGCAGCGACGCAAGCTGCGCCGTCGTCCACACAGTTGAAGCAACCCGCCGGTCCTTCGCTGCGTTAAGGAATTCGCGCGACCAACTCGAGAGTAGCCACGGAACCTGTACTTCAGCGGCTGAAGCCGCCCGGTTTTTTCTAGACTTGTGTCGTGGCTAAAGCCACGACCTACAAAGATTCCGAAGCAAAGACAAAAGCAACGGCGACGGCTGCCCGGTCCCACAAAACGGGACCGGCCGCTACAAATTCAAAGGCTCGGATCCTGTAAGAGACCAGGCGATTCCGCAGAAAGCAGATCCCCGCCTGCGGCGGGCAGGGATCTCTGCGGCAGGCGGGGATCTCTACGTCCTGCGCGCGCCAAACTGCGGCGCGAAAGAAAAAGCGCGGGACTTCGTTCGGGTGACGCATGGAAAATCGGTACTTCAGCGGCTGAAGCCGCCCGGTTTTTTCTAGACTTGTGTCGTGGCTAAAGCCACGACCTACAAAGATTCCGAAGCAAAGACAAAAGCAACGGCGACGGCTGCCCGGTCCCACAAAACGGGACCGGCCGCTACAAATTCAAAGGCTCGGATCCTGTAAGAGATCAGGCGATTCCGCAGAAAGCAGATCCCCGCCTGCGGCGGGCAGGACTCTCTGCGGCAGGCGGGGATCTCGACGTCCTGCGCGCGTCAAACTGCGGCGCGAAAGAAAAAGCGCGGGAGTTCGTTCGGGATGACACGCGAAACTTTATTTCGCGAGGCTCGAGGCGCGGCTGAAGCCGCCCGGTTTTTTCTAGACTTGTGTCGTCGCTAAAGAGCCACGACCTACAAGGCAGAGTCAACTACGCCCGCCTAAAGAACAGGCGGCCGGTACAAAGTCAAAAGCAAAGGCGCGGCCCACCTACAAAGATTCGCAAGGGAATGGGGCGCAGTTACGTGCGTTGACTTGGGGTGCGGCGCGACCTAATATGTGCGGCACATGCAGCCTACCGATTCGCTGATTGGCAAAACCTTCTCGCACTACCGCATCGTGGAACGGCTGGGCGGCGGCGGGATGGGCGTCGTCTATAAGGCTGAGGATACGAACCTGGGGCGGTTCATTGCGCTGAAGTTTCTGCCGGACGAATTGGCCGAAGACCCTCAGGCGCTGGAACGATTCCGGCGGGAAGCGCGAGCCGCTTCCGCGCTGAACCATCCGAATATCTGCACGATTCACGAAATCAGCGAAGAAAACGGGCAGACCTACCTGGCGATGGAATGCCTGGATGGGAAGACGTTGAAGCATCGCATCGCGGGACGTCCGCTCGACCTGGAATTGCTGTTGGATCTGAGCATCGAGATAGCGGACGCGCTGGACGCCGCACACAGCAAAGGAATCGTGCACCGCGACATCAAGCCCGCCAATATTTTCGTCACGGACCGCGGTCACGCCAAGATCCTGGATTTTGGACTGGCCAAGCAGCTGCAGCGCGCCGCAGTTCACACGATGACGCAGGACGCGACGCATGCGGCGCAGATGACGGCGGGCGTGCGGCCGGAAGACCTGACGAGTCCGGGCGTGGCGGTGGGGACGGTGGCGTATATGTCGCCGGAGCAGGTGCGCGGCAAGGAATTGGACGCGCGGACGGATTTGTTTTCGTTTGGCGTGGTGCTTTACGAGATGGCCACGGGCTCGGTGCCGTTTCGCGGCGAGACATCCGGAGTAATTACTGAAGCGATTTTGAATCGCGCGCCGGTGGCGCCGGTGCGTTTGAATCCGGAGCTGCCAGCGAAGCTGGAAGACATCATTAATAAGGCGCTCGAAAAGGATCGCGACCTGCGGTATCAGGCGGCGTCGGACATACGCACGGATTTGAAGCGGCTGCGGCGCGATACGGATTCCGGGCGGATGTCTTCGACGGGAAGCGGGACGGTGCAGGAGCTTGCGCCGGAGAGCTGGAAGCGGAAAAAGTTCGAGCGTAGCAGTCGCTGCGCAGCCTGAAGCAGCGAGCGCAGGCAAGAAATACGGGATTGTGGCCGCTTGCGCGGCTCTGGTGATTGCGGCCGCTGCGTTTGCTGCGTATCACTTCTGGGGCGGCTCGCACGCTCCGAGCGGTCCCGCGAAGATTGTGCAAATCAGCCAGTGGGACAAGCCGATTGATTACGCGCGGCTTTCGCCGGATGGGCATACGGTAGCGTTCAGCTCGCCGGTAAACGGCGTTGACCAGGTATTCGTGATGCTGGCCTCCGGGGGTCAGCCGTTGCAGCTGACCAGCGACAACGGCGCCAAGATCGTGCATAGCTTCTCGCGAGATGGAGCGGAAATCTACTACGGCAAATCCGAAGAGCGCGCGGAGGAGTGGTCGGTGGCGACGCTGGGCGGAAAGCCGAGCCGGGTGGTGTCGGGCACGCGATTGTCTCCTGCGCCGGATGGGGCGTTCCTTTTCTATACAGACAACGATGAGAGAACGATCCTGCGCGCGGAAAAGTCCGGGCTGGATGAGGAAAAAATATATACGCTCGGCGCGGCCACGCTTCCCGTCACCCGCATCTTGCCGTACGCGGATGGCAACCATTTGCTGGTGCTGACGGCGGACCCGGTTTCTTCGCGGGAGGGCTTCCGCGCGCACGAAATTGACATCGCGAAGAAGACGGCAACCGATTTGGATGAAATTCCGGGCATCGCGGACGGCGTGGTGTGGGCCGATGCTGGCGACAGCGCTATCCTTTTCAGCCGCACGCTGAACGGACTGACCAACATCTGGAAGTACACACTCGCGGACAAGAAGCTGGAGCAGGTCACGATGGGCACCGGTCCGGATACCTGGCCAATGCCTGATCCCGCGGGGAAAGGGCTGTACTTCGTGAACGGCAAGTCTTCCGGATTTTTGACGACTTACAATACTCGAACGAAGCAAGTGACCGACATTGCTTCGGAAAACGCGACGCAGCCCGCGATTTCACCCGACGGCAAGAAGGTGGCCTACATCACCGTTCCGTCGCGGGACCACAACGAGGTGTGGGTGGCGGATATTGACGGCAGCAACAAGACAAAAATCGCCAGCGGGGAATCACTGGCTACCGGCATGTGGTCCGCGGACAGCTCGCGGTTCGGTTTCATTTCCGAAAAAACTGGCGCGCCGGACAAACCGTATTTCGTCGGCGTGGACGGAAGCGGTCAGCAGACGCTGACTTGGTCCGGCGGCACCGTACAGAACGTGTTGATGAGCCTCGACCAGAAAACCGTGTATCTGAATAGCCTTGAAAAAACTGCGAACAGCACCACTATCTGGCAAGAGAGCGCGGACGGTTCCAATCCAGAGATGCTTAGCGATACTTGCGGGTTTGCTTTTCAAGTGGCTCCGGGCGGGAAGTACTTGTTTACTTTGTTGGGTGGCCTGGGAAGGGTCGGGATTTACCAGCTTTCGCTTGCGGACAAGAAATGCACGGTGTTGGTGCCGGGCGCTGTGACGTTCGGGGTCGTCAGCGGCAAGGACGGCAAGTCGCTCTTGTACGCGATCCCTTCGCAGCAGGACGTTACGATTTACCGCCAGGGCTGGGAGGATGGAAAAATAATTGGTAAGCCGCAAGTAGCGATGAAGCTTGCCGTTCGCGTTTCCACTGGTGAGCGGCGGGAATGCTTATGATTTTTCGAGTGATCTATCCACGATTGTTTATGCCCGCGCTGGTGGGCATGCTGATATTTACCTCTTAAGCCAGAAATAATTCAGAGTCACAAACTAACTGAGCCGGCGGGACGCCGGCGCTACGAAACCCAATCGCGCACGCCCATTGAAGCGTGCGGTTACTTGAATGGATCCCAGCCTTGAGATTTCAGCGGCTTCGTGTGCCCGTCGGGGGCGACGAGGATGAGTTGGCGGTTGCGCGTGATTTCTCCGATTGCGGTGAGGGTTGCGGCGCCGGGGGCGTGGCGGAGTTTTTTTGTTTGGCGGGGCGAGATGGTGAAGAGGAGTTGGTAGTCTTCGCCGCCGTGCAGGGCTAGCTGCAGGGGATCGAGCTTGCGTTTGCCGAGGATGCGTGCGGCGGCTGGAGGGATGGTTACGGCGGGAACTTTGTTTACGTAGATTTTCGCGCCGACTTTGCTTGCGGAGCAGAGGCGCGCGAGGTCGGTGGAAAGGCCGTCGGAAAGATCCATGGCGGATGTGGCGATTTGGTGGCGGGCCAGCCAGGAGCCGAGCTGGACGCGAATCTTGGGGTAGAGGTGCGGCTGGACGAGGGAGCGAAGTTTGCGTTCGAGTGCGTGGCCGCGGAGGACTAGCTCCAGGCCGAGTTGGGCGCGGCCAAGTTTGCCGCTTACATAGATGATGTCGCCGGGGCGCGCGCCGGAGCGAGTGAGCGCACGTCGCGGAGGGACTTCGCCGAGTACGGTGATGCTGAGGAAGACGCGATCGCTGATGGTGGTGTCGCCGCCGATGATGGTGATGCCGAGTTCGCGAGCAGCACGGGCCATCCCTTTTAGGAATGCGTCGAGCCAGGCTCCGGTTCGCGCGGTGGGGAGCGCGAGAGTCAGGAGAAAGAAACGCGGGGTGGCGCCCATCGCGGCGAGGTCGCTGGAGGCGCGCGCGAGCGCCTTGTAACCGACCGAGTCGGGCGGGTGAGTGTTCGCGCGGAAATGCAGGTTTTCTAGAAATGCGTCGCAGGTGAGGACCCAGTCGGCGCGGCCGGCGAGCGAAAGGATGGCGGCGTCGTCGCCGATGCCGAGACGCACGCGAGCGGCGCCGCGAGAGCGCGAGGCGAGTGCGCGGGCGATTTTTTCGACGAGTTGGCGTTCCCGCAGCATCCTGAACTTCCGTACAGTTGTAACGCGAACCTTAAATAAGTTAAGGTTACTGGTCGGGAAAACTCTAACTGAAATTGGTGGAATGCCGATAAGTCTTTTGGACTTATGGGGAAGCTGTGGAAAACGTAAGTTTGAGGTTGACCACGGTGGATGCACTGGCTACAATTCAGCGGGTTTTGCAACAGGCTTCCGCAGTTGGACTTAGCGGTGAACCTTGGAACCGCGACTCGGGAAACGCGGTTTTCGATTGGCCGAATCAAATTGAGACAGACAAAAATTAAACTATGAAGGGCAAGTACTACACGTTTTTTATTGCGTCGAGTGCGTCCGGTGGGATGAGGCGCGTTCGTGTGCCTTTTTACGTGCTGCATGCGCTGGCGATTCTGGCGGCGGTGGGTGGCATCACGGTGCTGGCGGGGATGGGATCGTATTCCCGCATGTTGTGGAAGGCTACGAATTACAATTCGCTGCGGCGGGAGCAGGACACTCTGAAGCAGCAGTACAAGGTGCTGCAGACGGAAGTGAAGGATACCAACCAGCGGCTGGATTCGCTGCAATCGCTGGCGAGCGAAGTGGCGATCGCCTATGGAATCACGCGGTTCAAGCAGACGCCCTTTGCGTTTGGCGATGACGCGGGCGCGCCGGATGTGGAATACCAGGAATCGGTGGACGAGTTCAGCTACCTGCAGCGCAACGCTTCGGCGGTGACGATGTCCGATGGAGGAATGCGGCTGCTGCCGGCTTCACAGCTAAGCAGCCTGGGAATTGTGCCGACGCTTTGGCCGGTGACGGGTGAAATCACCGGGCATTTTGGCGAGCGGCTGGATCCGTTCAGTGGTGAAGGGGCGTTCCATGCGGGGATGGACATTGCTTCGCATTATGGGGACTCGGTGCACGCCACGGCGGATGGAATCGTCGCGGTGGTGGAGCAGCGCGCGGGGTACGGCAAGCTGGTCGTGATTGATCATGGATTTGGCGTCAGCACCTGGTACGGGCATCTTTCGGCGTTCAGCACGCATGTGGGCACGCATATAAAGCGCGGCGACATTATTGGACTGGAAGGCGCCAGCGGGCGCTCGACCGGGCCGCACCTGCATTACGAAGTTCGCATTTACAATACGCCTGTGAATCCCTGGCGTTACCTCAGCAGCGCTGCTACGGCGGCTTCCGCAGCGGATTAGTTCTTCCTGTTTTAATTCAAGCGCAGGACTTCTTCTTGGTGGGGTTGTGACCTTTTCCTATTGGGAGCTGTGCGGATAATCCGCGGGAGGCTGCGGTGGTGCGGCGGCGTGCGGTGTAGTGGGAGCGTGGCTTGCGGCGGGCTTGGGCGGCGCTGGAGCGGCGGTGAGCATGTCGGGAGTTATCGCCAGCCTGAGGCGCACTACTTTATCCTGATAGTTGACGGTGGCGTGGCTGAGGAGGCCTTGCAGAAACACATATTGCTCTTTGGTCATTTGGCGGCGCGTGCGGGAATCGGAGAGCGCCATGGAACCGGCCATTTTTCCGGTTTCGAGCAGAAACGATACTTGCATGGCGTTTTTCATCGAATCACACTCGGCGTCGAGAATGATGCGGAGATTGTTGCCATCGGGCTGGCCGGCGAGGGTGATGTTCTGGATGCTGCGCGCGAGTTGCTCGAGCTGCGGAGCGTTGTGAAAATTAGAGTAGAAGCTGGATGGCAGATGGTCAGTGCGCGCGACGGCGAACATGGGCGCGCCGGCGACGCGCTGAATGCGGGATTGCATGGCGGGGGCGCGAGATGAGGATGCTGACGCGTTGATGTCAATGCGCGCCAGCAGGTCTGTGGCATTGCGGCCGCCGGCAAGGGCGATGCGCGTGGGAGAAAGAAATGTCAGCGAGACCGGAGGATTTCCGGGGACTTCGTAAACGGGCTGCGGTCCGCGGGGGACTTCTTTTCCGGTGCGCAGCGCGTAGGCCTTAATTTTTTGCTGATCGAAGCGGCCGTCGGCAATGGCCAGGACGCGATCTTCGCCCAGGACGTTATCGGGCGTGCCGAGGCTGGCGGGCCAGAGGGCGATGGCGGCGTGGTCGAGGTCGCTAGTGTAGTCGAAGCCCGTATCGCGGACGAAGTTGGCATAGTCGCGATCGGCTTGCGGGCCGGGCGAGGCCAGGCCCAGAGCGGCGGCGAGGGGAGAATTCTGTAACTTGCGCAGACTTGCCGCGTCTATATACGCGACGACCGGCGCGTCCGCGGGCAGCTGGCTGAGAAGATCGGGCGGCGGACCGGCAGCGGGAACTCCCGGAAGGGTTGAGATGATCGGCGGGAGCGGACGACTTTTCCAGTAATAGTAAGCGAGGCCCGCGCCGAGCAGGCACAGCAGCATGATGGCGATTACGATCCAGGCGCGTTTTGCGGAAGAGAGCGGCACGTTTATTGAATGTTCGGTTCGAGCAACTTAGTGTAATGTTTTTGTTCCCGGCTGCGTAGCAGATTCAGAGCGGCGCGTGTGCGGTAGTTTGGCGGGCCGAGCGGCACTCTCCCAGCGGGGTGCGTCCGGCGCGACTGGTTTCCCGGCGGAATACCGCGAGGATTTTCGCGCAACGAGGTTTGGAATATGCGATTCACGTGGAAAAGAGCGCTGGCGGTGGGGATGCTGGGATTGTTGTGCTGTTTCGTGGCGCAAGCTCAGGAGCCTGCGAACAGTGCGACGTCCACGGCGGCGCCCGCAGCCGCGACTGGGGCCGCTGCGAAACCCGCGGTCCCGACGCCCACTGTGGATCAGCTTCTCGATCACTACGTGCAGGCCATCGGCGGGCACGACGCGTGGATGAAGCTGAAATCGCGCGTTTCCAAAGGCAGCATTGAGATTCCGGCGATGAACAATCTCACTGGGACCGTGGAGATTCACGAAAAGGCGCCGAACCGGATGCTGGCGGTAATCAATCTGGGTGGCGCCGTCTTCGAGCAGGGATTTGATGGCACGGTGGCATGGTCTGACGATCCGCAGAACGGAACACGCGTGCTATCCGGCGGGGAACTGGACGATGCGCGGCGCGAAGCGAATTTTTATCACCCGCTGGAGCTGCGCAAGAATTACAGCAAGATGACGGTCACCGGAATCGAGAAAATCAACGGGCACGACGCTTACGTGGTGGAAGCGATTCGCGAGCAAAGCGCGCCGGACAAGATTTATTTCGACACGCAAACATGGCTGCTGGTGAGAAGCGTGAATCACCGCTACACGCCGGACGGACTTTCGGAATTTCAGGCGGACGTGGAGGATTACACAGAGGTGGACGGCGTGAAGCTGCCGTTCACAGTGCACCAGTCGGGCGCTAACGCGGCGTTCACGATACATTTCACGGAAGTGCAGCATAACTTGCAGCTAGCGGACGCCCAATTTGGCGAGCCGCCCGCGGAGCCTCCAGCGGAAACAGCTGCGCCAGCGGTGGACAAGCAGCCTGAGTGAAGAGATTGGATTCCGCTAAGAATGGGTTTAGCTGTATAATAGGGCACGGCTAGTACTCGGAACGAGGTTGTAAGTGGCGGTCTGGCAATGGTTTTGCGGCTGGCAGAAAGTTGCTTGCAATTTGATTGCCTGTGTGATAATTTTGCTCGGTTTGCCAGTGCTGGCGTAGCTCAGTTGGTAGAGCATCTGATTTGTAATCAGAGGGTCGGGGGTTCAACTCCCTCCGCCAGCTGAGATTGAAGTACCGGGAATATTTTGGCAAGGGTTGCGGACGAAACTCCTCGCGACAAAAGCGCTAGGGCTGGTGTCTTTGGACACGAGCCCTTTCTGCATTGCGGAGTGCCCCGTACAACGTTGCTGTTCAATCAGGCTGGACGCGGATGGCGGGATGCAGTTGTGTCCCGGAAGATTTCAGGGGACGCGATTTAAGCGTTCCGAACGGTTTTGCGGGACGGGTGGGTGAGTGGCTAAAACCAGCAGACTGTAAATCTGCCGCTCCTTGCGGGCTACGGAGGTTCGAATCCTCCCCCGTCCACCAGTAACCCGCGTTACCCAAGCGAATGGTCGGACATTCTGACCGAAGTTTATTTAGAGGGCGGAAGAATTTCAGAAGCGCGGCAGCCCCAGCGGCGGCTCTGAAGGCAGCGCGGAGGGAAGTGGGGCGACCGGTACGAGCCTGGGTAGCTCAGTTGGTAGAGCGCGTCCTTGGTAAGGACGAGGTCACCGGTTCAATCCCGGTCCCAGGCTCCACGTTGTTGTGAGTGAGGCATGAGCGGGGGTAACTCAGTGGTAGAGTCTCTGCCTTCCAAGCAGATGGTCGCGGGTTCGAGTCCCGTCCCCCGCTCCATGGCGCGGCCGATTGCGAAGGACCCGAGTTTTTGGCAGTAGCTGTCACCGCAGTGACATGTTTTCGCGAGCCTCTCGCCGCGAAGCTCTAATACGAGGGTGATACCAGATGGCGAAAGAGAAATTCGAACGGAATAAGCCGCACGTAAATATCGGGACGATTGGTCACATTGACCATGGCAAGACGACTTCGACGGCGGCGATTACGAAGGTGCTGTCGAAGAACAATCCGAAGGTGGCGTTCCGCGCGTTCGATTCGATTGACAACGCGCCGGAAGAGCGCGAGCGCGGCATCACGATCGCGGTTTCGCACGTGGAGTACGAGACGGCGAATCGGCACTACGCGCACATTGATTGCCCGGGCCACGCGGATTATGTGAAGAACATGATTACCGGCGCCGCGCAGATGGACGGCGCGATTCTGGTGGTGGCCGCGACGGATGGACCGATGCCGCAAACGCGCGAGCACATTCTGCTGGCGCGGCAGGTGGGCGTGCCGTACATCGTGGTGTTCTTGAACAAGTGCGACATGGTGGACGATCCGGAGTTGTTGGAATTGGTCGAACTGGAAGTGCGCGAGTTGCTGAAGAGCTATCAATATCCTGGCGACACGCTGCCGGTGATTCGCGGATCGGCTTTGAAGGCTCTGGAAGGCGATGCGAAGTGGGAGAAGTCGATTCTGGAATTGATGGAAGCGGTGGACAAGAGCATCCCGCAGCCGGTGCGGGATATTGATAAGCCGTTCGCGATGCCGATCGAAGATATTTTTTCGATTTCTGGTAGAGGAACGGTGGTGACGGGCCGGATCGAGCGCGGAAAAGTGAAGGTGGGCGAAGAAGTAGAGATTGTGGGCTTCCGTCCGACGATGAAGAAGACGGTGACGGGGATTGAAATGTTCCGCAAGCTGCTGGACGAGGGCATGGCGGGAGACAACGTCGGGTTGCTGCTGCGCGGCACGGAGAAGGATGAGGTGGAGCGCGGGCAGGTGCTGGCGAAGCCGGGATCGATCACGCCGCACACGAAATTCAAGGCGGAAGCGTACGTGTTGACGAAGGAAGAAGGCGGGCGGCACACGCCATTTTTCACGGGGTACCGTCCGCAGTTTTATTTCCGCACCACGGACGTGACGGGCGATGTGAAGTTGCCGGCAGGAGTGGAGATGGTGATGCCGGGCGACAACATATCGTGCGAGATTACGCTGATTACGCCGGTAGCCTTGGAGAAGGGCTTGCGCTTCGCGATTCGCGAAGGCGGGCACACCGTGGGCGCCGGAGCGGTTGCCGAGATCATCGAGTAAACGACCATGAGAGAAATCATCACACTACAGTGCAACGATTGTAAGAACCGGAACTACACGACCACCAAGAACCGCCGCAAGCATACCGAGCGGCTGGAAACGTCAAAATTCTGCAATACATGCAGAAAGCATACCGGGCACAAAGAAGTTAAGTGAATTCGCTTATCGCGAATTCACCCTGAGGATCGACGGTGTCGGTCCAAAGGCTTGGCGCTGGATGGAAAGCGTGCAGCCTTGGTTTTGTTACATGCTGGAGTGTGGCGACGGGACCTTGTACACCGGAGCCGCGAAGGATCCAGCGCAGCGCGTGAAGCGGCATAACTGGGGCGTTGGATCTAGACATACAGCGCTGCGGCGTCCGGTGAAGTTGATCTGGCAAGAGGAATTTGCGACTGAACGTTTGGCACGCAGCCGAGAAGCGGAATTGAAGGGTTGGCGGCGGGAGAAGAAGCTGAGACTGGTTCAGGAGTTTCGGCTTGCCAAAGGCATTGTCGGCGATTCGTGACATTTTCACCCTTCGCCCTGATATGCGGGGCTGGGGTGAGAGCCAGGTGGCCGAGGAAAAATTCACCCTTCGCCCTGAAAGGCGGGCTCAGGGTGAAAATTCGGGCCTTTGGCCCGAATTTTCAGGGGAGTAGGTTTAACGGTAGACCATCGGTCTCCAAAACCGAGAGTGGGGGTTCGAATCCCTCCTCCCCTGCCAGTTTAGAAGTTGCGAGACGGGCGGGGAATATGCCGAGGCGAGGGCGAATCAGCAGATGGCACAGGCGGCGAAATTGAACAAGGAAGAGTCAGATCGCGTAGACGCATTTTCCCTGATGGAGCCGGTGGGAAAGCTGGCGGCGTATCCCAAGCGTTTTCGCGCGTTTCTGCACGATGTGCGCGTGGAAATGAAGCAGGTGAACTGGCCGTCGCGCGCAGACGTGATATCCACCACGATCGTGGTGACGGTGACGGTCACGTTTTTTGGCATCTATTTCTTTTTCACGGACTCGATTTTCACCCGAATCATCGGCTGGCTGATCGCCTATGCAAAGAAATTCTGAAGAAGGCAACGCGAGCAACGAAGGTAACGAAGTGAGCGAATTGAACGAAGCACCTGAAATGCCCGAAGGGCACGACGAAGCCGCCGCGGCGGGGGCAGTCCCCTCGACGAAGCAGTGGTACATCGTGCACACGTATTCCGGATTCGAGAAGAAGGTAAAGGAAAGCCTGGAAGGCCGCGTGGCGGCGTTCGGGCTGACCGACAAGATCGGGCAGATCATCATCCCGACGGAATCGGTGGTGGAAGTGCGCGGCGGCAAGAAAGTGATTTCGCCGCGGATGTGCTATCCGGGCTACGTGCTGGTGGAAATGGATATGGACGATTACACCTGGCACGTGGTGCGTTCCACGCCACGCGTGACGGGATTCGTCGGGTCGGGGCAGACGCCTTCGCCGCTGACCGAAGAAGAAGTGCAGAACATTTTGAACCGCGCGACGACCACGGCGGAGAAGCCCAAGCCGAAATTGTCGTTCGATCGCGGCGAGAAGGTGCGCATCGGGGAAGGGCCGTTCGCGAATTTCACGGGCGTGGTGGAGGAAGTGAATTCCGACCGCTCGACGCTGAAGGTTTCGGTGACGATTTTCGGACGCTCGACGCCGGTGGAACTGGATTTCGCGCAGGTGGAAAAAGTAGCGTAGGACGCAAGGCGCGCGCCACGCGGTTTGACGCGCTGTCGCGGTTCAGAATGAAGTAGCGAATTAAAACGAGGAACAAATGGCAAAGAAAGTACAGGCTACCGTAAAACTGCAGTTGCCGGCGATGAAGGCCACACCGGCGCCGCCCGTGGGCACCGCGCTGGGTCCGCATGGCGTGAACATCATGGACTTCTGCAAGCAGTTCAACGCCAAGACGGCCAAAGAGCCGGACGGCATGATCATTCCGGTGCTGGTGACGATTTACAGCGACCGGACGTTCACGTTCATCATGAAGACGCCGCCGGCTTCGGAGTTGATCAAACGCGCGGCAGGAATCGTGAAGGGCTCGCCAGAGCCGAACCGCAACAAGGTGGGCAAGCTGACCGCGAAGCAAGTGGAAGAAATTGCCAAGCTGAAGCTGCCGGACCTGAACACCATGAGCCTGGCGTCCGCGGTGAAATCCATCCGCGGCACGGCGCGCAACATGGGCGTGGAAGTCAGCGAATAGTTTTGCAGCACGCGCAGGAGTCCGAAGAAATCGGACGCAAGCATTTTTTGACTGCGCAGGAGAGAAAAAACGATGGGTCGTTCTGCAAAAGTCGGCGGTAAAAACATCGATCGGGCGCGCAAGCAGGTAGAGGCGCGTCCCTACAAGCTGGAAGAGGCCGCGGAGCTGCTGCGCAAGGTGCACTTCGTGAAGTTCGACGAGACGGTCGAGCTGGTGCTGAATCTGGGAGTGGATTCCAAGCAGTCCGACCAGATGGTGCGCGGCACGGTGGTGCTGCCGCACGGCCTGGGAAAATCCAAGCGCGTGGTGGTAATCGCCGGCGGCGAAAAGATTCGCGAGGCGGAAGAAGCGGGCGCGGATTTTGTGGGCGGCGAAGACATGGTGGAAAAGATTCAAGGCGGCTGGACGGATTACGAAGCGGTGATCGCCACACCGGACATGATGCGCTCCGCCGGAAAACTGGGAAAAGTGCTGGGACCGCGCGGTCTGATGCCGAATCCCAAGACCGGCACGGTGACCGCGGACGTCGCCAAAGCGATCAAGGAAATCAAGGCCGGTAAAGTGGAATTTCGCCTGGACA
Source organism: uncultured Acidobacteriota bacterium (assembly GCA_963742475.1). GTDB lineage: Bacteria > Acidobacteriota > Terriglobia > Acidiferrales > UBA7541 > Palsa-295. The sequence goes on from CAVULY010000003.1 coordinate 480,526, forward strand.
AGACCGGACTGATTCACTCGCCGGTGGGCAAGATCAGCTTTACGGCGAAGAATCTGGCAGACAACGCGCATGCACTGCTGGCGGCGGTGATCAAGGCCAAGCCCGCGGCGGCCAAGGGCAAGTTCATCAAGAAAATTACGCTGACCTCGACGATGGGCCCAGGAATTTTGATCGAGGAAGCGGAAGCGGATACGGCGGTAGCGGCAGCCGCGTAACCAGAACCAGCGACAGGGAGATTTGGGAATGAAGAAGAAGGCCGAAAAGGTGACGCAGGCCGAAGAGCTGAAGAAGCAGCTGGCGACCGTCTCGACGGTGATTCTCTCCACGTTTCAGGGAATCACGGTGGAGCAGGATACGCAACTGCGCCGCAGCGTAGAAGCCGCGGGCGGAAAATATCAAGTAGTGAAGAACACGGTGGCGGAGCGAGCGGGAGCCGGCACGCCTCCCGAGGGTTTGCTGAAGAACCTGAAGGGCACGAATTCGATTGCCTACACCAAGACGGATCCCGTGGCGCTGGCGAAGATTCTGACCAAGGTAGCCAAGGATGTTCCAGCGTTTCAATTTCGCGCGGGCTGGGTGGAAGGGCGTGTGATTTCCATTCAGGAAATCAAGCAGCTCGCGGATTTGCCGAGCAAGGAAGAACTGATCAGCAAGGTGATGTTCCTGCTGAATTCTCCGGCACAACGCGTGGCGACGGCGCTGGCAGCATTGCCGCGGAATTTGGCGGTGGTGACCAGCGAAGCGGTGAAGGCCAACAAGTTTGCGGGCGGCGGCAGTACAGGCAGTGCAGAGGCGGTGCCCGAGGCGGTTCAGTCGTAAGGTCGTACCGGCAACGGGGTAGAAACGCAATACTAGCAACGGTTTTTCAATTCGGAGGAGGATAGGAAACAGCAATGGCCAGCAAAGTGGAAACAATCCTGGAAGAAATCAAGGGTCTAACGCTGCTCGAAGCTTCTGACCTGGTTAAGAAGATGGAAGAAGCCTTCGGAGTATCGGCGGCAGCGGCAGCGCCCGTAATGGTGGCAGGCGGCGGTGGCGCAGGCGCGCCAGCGGCGGAAGAGAAGACGGAATTTGCCGTCGTTCTCACCGAAGTGGGCGCCAACAAGATCAACGTGATTAAGGCGGTCCGCGAGGTCACCAGCCTGGGCTTGAAAGAAGCCAAGGATCTGGTGGATGGCGCTCCCAAGACGGTGAAAGAGGGCGTCAACAAAGAAGAAGCGGCCACCATCAAGAAGAAATTCGAAGACGCCGGCGCGAAAGTCGATATCAAGTAACGCCTGGCGGTGCGGCCCGCGTGGAAGTGGCAGGCGGGCGGCGAAGGAATTCGCGTACGCGCGCACTCCTTAGGAATCCAGCACCTCACAATACGTCCTTCCCGGACTGACGGGGCGGGTGTCTATCCGCATCGTCGGTTCCGGCATGAAATTATTTTTTGAGGATGGTCCATGAGCAATCGCAACGGTAATCGCGCCAATCGGGAACGAGCACGCCTGGACTTCGCAAAAATCAAGACGACCGTGCAGATTCCGAACCTGATTGACGTGCAGAAGAAGTCGTATCAACGCTTCCTGCAGATGGATTTGCTGCCGAGCGAGCGGGAAGATTCCGGCGCTGCAGTCGGTGTTCGCCTCGGTGTTTCCGATCCAGGATTTTCGCGGCCTCTCGCAGCTGGATTTCGTGGATTACGCGATCGGAAACTGGGAGTGCAAGTGCGGCCATTTGCGCGGCCTGCATCACTTGCGCGCCACCTGCCGCAATTGCGGAGCTTCGGTGGTCACCAACCCGTACAAGACCGGCGACGTGCTGTGCGCGAAGTGCGGCACGTTCAACAAGAACACGCCGACTTTTTGCAACAAGTGCGGCGACCCCGTCACTCTGCAGCTGAAGTACGACGTGAACGAGTGCCAGGAACGCGGCATGACCTATTCCGCGCCGCTGAAGGTGACGATCCGCCTGACGATTTACGACAAGGATCCGGACACGGGCGCGAAGTCCATTCGCGACATTAAAGAGCAGGAAGTTTTCTTCGGTGACATTCCGCTGATGACCGAGAACGGCACGTTCATCATCAACGGGACGGAGCGCGTAATCGTCAGCCAGTTGCACCGGTCGCCGGGCGTGTTCTTTGAGACTTCCAACAATCGCAGCTATTTCCTCGGCAAGATTATTCCTTACCGCGGATCGTGGGTGGAGTTCGAGTACGACACCAAGAACATTCTGTACGTGCGCATTGACCGCAAGCGCAAATTCCTGGGCTCGATTTTCCTGCGCGCGCTCGGCCTGAAGTCGAACGAAGACATTCTGCGCACGTTCTATCAAGTGGAGCGGATTTCGCTGCGCGACGGCGAGATGTACTGGAACGCTTCGGAAGGATTGATTGACCGCAAGCTGACCAAGGAAATCAAGCATCCGAAGTCGGGCGAGACGCTGGTGGGCGCGCACAAGCGCATCACCGAGCCACTGTATAAGGAACTGGTGAAGGCGCGCGTCACGCAGGTGGAAATCGGCGTGGCCGACCTGGAAACCGCGGTAACGGTGAGCGAACTGGTGAATCGCCAGACCGGCGAAGTGCTGCTGGAAGCCAACAAGCCGCTGACCGCGGAAATGTGGGCTTCGATCGCAGAGGCGGGAATCACGGAAGTGGACGTGTGCTTCCCGGACCGCGACGACACCGGCATCATCGTGACGCGCACTCTGGAGAAGGATTCCATCCGTTCGCCGAAGGAAGCGCTGATCGAAATCTACCGCAAGCTGCGCCCGGGCGATCCTCCGACGCTGGAGACTGCCACGGCGCTCTTCAACGGAATGTTTTTCGACGCGCGCAAGTACGATTTCAGCAAAGTGGGCCGGCTGAAGTTCAACATCAAGCTGGGCCTGGAAACTCCACTGGAAAAGCGCACGCTGGATCCTTCGGACTTCGTCGCAGCGATCAAGTATTTGCTGAAGCTGCGCAAGAACGTGGGTTCGGTGGACGACATCGACCACTTGGGCAACCGCCGCGTACGCGCGGTGGGCGAGCTCCTGGAAAACCAGTTCCGCATCGGCCTGGTGCGCATGGAGCGCGCGATCAAGGAAAAGATGTCCGTGTACCAGGAAATGTCCACGGCCATGCCGCACGATTTGGTGAACGCCAAGCCGGTAATGGCGGCGATTCGCGAATTCTTCGGCAGTTCGCAGCTTTCGCAGTTCATGGACCAGACCAATCCGCTCAGCGAAATCACGCACAAGCGGCGTCTTTCGGCTTTGGGACCAGGCGGTTTGTCGCGTGAACGCGCGGGATTCGAAGTGCGCGACGTGCACCCGACGCACTACGGCCGCATTTGTCCGATTGAAACGCCGGAAGGCCCGAACATCGGCTTGATCAGCTCGCTTTCGTCGTATGCGCGCATCAACGAGTTCGGCTTCATCGAATCGCCGTATCGCAAGGTGAAGAACGGGCGCGTGATTGATTTCGTGCAGATCGTGAACTCCGGCGACAGCGAATTCAAGGCCGGGGAAATCGTGGAGAAGGAAAAAGTCGAGGATGCCAACGAAGAGCTGAAGCGGCGGCGCGTGGTTTGGGCGGCGCATTGCTTTTACCTTTCGGCCTGGGAAGAGGACCGCTACGTGGTAGCGCAGGCCAACGCTTCGCTCGATGAAAAAGAACGCATCACCACCGAGCTGGTGAACTGTCGGCAAGCGGGGAACTTCGTACTGAAGAGTCGCGAAGAGGTGGATTACATTGACGTCTCGCCGAAGCAGTTGGTGTCGGTTGCAGCCAGCCTGATTCCGTTCCTGGAGAACGACGACGCCAACCGCGCGTTGATGGGCTCGAACATGCAGCGCCAGGCGGTGCCGCTGATTCGTGGCGACGCTCCTCTGGTGGGCACGGGCATGGAACGCGTCACGGCTCGCGATTCGGGCGCCGTCATCGTGTGCAAGCGCGATGGCATCGTGGACCAGGTGGACTCCGAGCGCGTGATCGTGCGCGTGGAATCCGATCAGTCCGGAGTACTGAGCCGCGAAGTCGGGTCGGACATTTACCTGCTTACGAAGTTTAAGCGTTCGAACCAGAACACCTGCATCAGCCAGAAGCCGCTGGTGCGCGCGGGAGACCGCGTGAAGCAGGGCCAGGTTCTGGCGGATGGTCCTTGCACGGATCGCGGCGAGCTCGCGCTTGGGCGCAACGTGCTGGTGGCCTTCGTGCCCTGGCGCGGGTACAACTTCGAGGACGCGATCCTCGTCAGCGAAAAGCTGGTGGAAGAGGATTATTACACTTCGATTCACATCGAAGAGTATGAAATCGAGGCGCGCGACACCAAGCTGGGTCCCGAGGAAATTACTCGCGACATTCCCAACATCAACGAGAGCTTCCTGCGCAATCTGGACGAGAGCGGCGTAATCCGCATCGGCGCGACGGTGAAGCCGGGCGACATTCTGGTGGGCAAAGTGACGCCGAAGGGCGAAACCACGCTGACGCCGGAAGAAAAGCTGCTGCGCGCGATTTTCGGTGAAAAAGCCGGGGACGTGCGCGACGCTTCGCTGTATTGCCCGCCGGGCATCGAAGGCACCATCGTGGACGTGAAAATCTTCTGCCGCAAGGGTGCGGAGAAGGACGAGCGCCACAAGGCCATCGAGGCCGGCGCAGGTCGCGAAGCTGGAAAAGAACCTGGCCGATGAAATCCGCATTCTCACCGACGAACGCTTGAAGCGCTTGAACGACTTGCTGGGCGGACAGACGTTGACCGCCGACCTGCACGACGAGCGCACCAACAAGCGTTTGCTGACCAAGGGCAGCGAGTTGACGCGTGACATTCTGGAAAAGATTTCCACGCGCAACTTGAAGCGCCTGCGGCTGAACGACAAGGACCCGCTGCTCATCGAGAAGATCGACGAGGTCGAGGAAATGACCTCGCGGCAGATTGATGTGCTGCGCAAGATCACCGACGAGCGCATCGGCAAGCTGAAGAAGGGCGACGAGCTGCCTCCGGGCGTGATCAAGCTGGTGAAGTGCTACATCGCCATGAAGCGCAAGCTTTCCGTCGGAGACAAGATGGCCGGACGCCACGGCAACAAGGGCGTGATCGCGCGCATCGTTCCGAAGGAAGACATGCCCTACATGCCGGATGGCACGCCGGTGGAAATCGTGCTGAACCCGCTGGGCGTTCCTTCGCGCATGAACGTCGGACAGATTCTCGAAACGCATCTGGGCTGGGCTTCGAAAGAGCTCGGCGAGAAAATCGGGAAACTGCTCGACAAGGAAACGCGCGCGGAGGGCGTGCGCAAATGGTTCAAGGATGCGTTTGGTCCCACGGCGGTGTGGAAGACGATCGCCGGCATGGACGACGACGAGATCCTGGACCTGGCGCATAGCTTCCGCGACGGTGTGCCGTTCGCGACGCCGGTATTCGACGGCGCGCGCGAAGGCGACATCCGCCACTTGCTGCAATTCACCGAGCTGCCGGAAAGCGGAAAGATTTCGCTGTACGACGGCATGACCGGCGACCTGTTTGCGCAGCAAGTAACCGTGGGCTACATCTACATGCTCAAGCTGTCGCACTTGGTGGACGACAAGATTCACGCTCGTTCCATCGGGCCGTATTCACTGATCACGCAGCAGCCGCTGGGCGGCAAGGCGCAATTCGGCGGACAGCGTTTCGGAGAAATGGAAGTGTGGGCGCTGGAAGCGTACGGCGCGGCGCACATTCTCCAGGAATTGCTGACCGCGAAATCCGACGACGTGTATGGCCGCGCGAAAATTTACGAGGCCATCGTGAAGGGCGAGCCGGGGATTGAGCCTGGCGTGCCGGAATCCTTCAACGTCCTGGTTCGCGAGTTGCAGTCCCTGTGCCTGGACATCGAATTGATGAAGCGGCAAAAACCGCAGCTGGAAAAGACGGAAGCGGCGGACTAACTGCAGGCCCTCGCTCCGCGGAGAAATTCCGCGGAGCGCACAAATTTTTGAGTTCCTTGTATTTGGTCCCGCTTTGCGGGACAGGAGGATCGCCCTTGTACCGATCGAGCCCGTATGATCGCGCCAGTCAGATAGCGGATTTTGATTCCATTCGCATCAGCCTGGCGAGTCCCGAGAAAATCCGTTCCTGGTCGCACGGTGAAGTCACCAAGCCGGAGACCATCAATTACCGCACGTTCAAGCCGGAGCGCGACGGACTGTTCTGCGCCAAGATTTTCGGCCCCGTCACCGACTGGGAATGTTTGTGCGGAAAATACAAGCGCATGAAGCATCGCGGAGTGATCTGCGACAAGTGCGGCGTGGAAGTGACGCTCAGCAAAGTGCGCCGCGAGCGCCTGGGCCACATCGAGCTGGCTTCGCCCTGCTCGCACGTGTGGTTCTTCAAGGGATTGCCCAGCCGCATCGGGTACCTGCTGGACATCACCATGCGCGACCTCGAGCACATTCTGTATTTCGAGACGTTCGTGTGCATCGATCCCGGCGAAGTGCTGGGCATGAAGCAGAAGGACATTATTCCGGAAGAAAAGCTGCGCGAGCTGCAGAAGGAATATCCCGGAAAGTTCACCTACGGGATGGGCGCGGAAGCCATCAAGGAATTGCTGCGCCGCGTGGAAGTGGACAAGCTGTCGGAAGAATTGCGCGAGAAGATGAAGATTGACCCCAGCCTGCAGAAGCGCATCAAGTTCGCCAAGCGGCTGAAGGTGCTGGAAGCGTTCCGCAAGAGCGGCAACAAGCCGGAGTGGATGATTCTGGATGTGATTCCGGTGCTGCCGCCCGAGCTGCGTCCGCTGGTGCCTCTGGATGGCGGACGTTTCGCGACTTCGGACTTGAACGATCTGTATCGCCGCGTGATTAACCGCAACAACCGGTTGAAGAAGCTGATGGAATTGCACGCGCCGGACGTAATCGTGCGCAACGAAAAGCGCATGCTGCAGGAGGCTGTTGATGCGCTGTTCGATAACGGCCGCCGCGGACGCGTGCTGCGCGGCACGAACAATCGCCCGCTGAAGTCGCTGTCCGACACGCTGAAGGGTAAGCAAGGACGTTTTCGCCAGAACTTGCTGGGCAAGCGCGTGGACTATTCCGGGACGCTCGGTCATCGTCGTGGGCCCCGAACTGAAGCTGCACCAGTGCGGGCTGCCGAAGAAAATGGCGCTGGAACTATTCAAGCCGTTCATCTATCACAAGCTGGAAGCCGCGGGACACTGCACCACCATCAAGCAGGCCAAGGAATTGGTGGAGGCGCAGGAACCGGTGGTGTGGGACATTCTCGAAGATGTGATTCGCGAGCATCCTGTTCTGCTGAACCGCGCTCCGACGCTGCACCGCCTGGGCATTCAGGCGTTCGAGCCAGTGCTGGTGGAAGGCAAAGCGATCCGCATACACCCGCTGGTTTGCACCGCGTTCAACGCGGACTTCGACGGCGACCAGATGGCCGTGCACATTCCGCTGTCACCGGAAGCGCAGGTGGAGGCGTCGGTGTTGATGCTCAGCTCGCACAACATCTTGTCGCCTGCCAACGGCTATCCGCTGGCGGTGCCCACGCAGGACATGGTCCTGGGAATTTATTACATGACCAAGTCCAAGCCGCAGGCCAAGGGAGAAGGCCGCGCGTTCGGCTCACCGGAAGAAGTAGTGATGGCACTGGAAGCGAACGAAGTGGAATTGCTGACGCCGATTCGCATGCGTTATACCGGTGAATTGATTGACCTGACCAACGCATACGACGATCAGGACGTCTCGCACACTGAACCGATCAGCTTGAACAAGCAGTTTCTGCACACTACCGTCGGCCGCGTGATTTTCAACGATCACCTGCCCACGGACATGCCCTTCATCAACGGCTTGCTGAAGAAGAAGGGCGTGCAGGCGCTGGTGCAATATTGCTACCTGCGCTTCGGCCTGGAAAAGACTGTGGTGGCGCTGGACAAGCTGAAGGAACTGGGCTTCCTGTACGCGACGAAGTCCGGAGTTTCCATCGGCATCAGCGACATGGTCATCCCCAGCGTGAAATTCAAGCTGGTGGATACGGCCGAGCACGAGGTGGTGAAGGTCCAGCAGCAATATCTGGACGGAGCGATCACCAACGGCGAACGCTACAACAAGGTCATCGCCATCTGGTCGGACGTCACAGAAAAAGTGGCGGACGAAATGTTCAAGGCCCTGGAAGAGCAGGACAAACAGGGCGTGATCAACCCGGTGTACGTGATGGCCGATTCCGGAGCGCGCGGATCGAAACAGCAGATCCGGCAGCTTTCCGGCATGCGCGGATTGATGGCCAAGCCCTCGGGCGAAGTCATCGAGACGCCGATCACTTCCAACTTCCGCGAAGGATTGACCGTGCTGCAGTACTTCATTTCGACGCACGGCGCGCGTAAGGGTCTGGCCGATACGGCACTGAAGACGGCCGATTCGGGCTACCTGACGCGGCGGCTGGTGGACGTGGCGCAAGACGTGATCATCAATGAGTTCGACTGCGGCACGGCGGACGGAATTTACGTGGAGCCGATTCTGGAAGCCGGCGTCGAAGTCGAGCCGTTGCGCGACCGCGTCGTTGGCCGCGTTTCACTGGAGAAGATCAAGGACTACGAAGGCAACGTGATCGTCGAGATCAACCAGGAAATCACCGAAGAACTGGCCAACTCGATTCAAGCAGCCGGCATTGAGCGCGTGAAAATCCGCTCGGTGTTGACCTGCGAATCACGGCGCGGAGTTTGCGGACGTTGTTACGGCCGCAACCTGGCCACCGGCCGCTTCGTGGAAATGGGCGAGGCCATCGGCGTGATCGCGGCGCAGTCTATCGGAGAGCCGGGCACGCAGTTGACCATGCGCACCTTCCACATCGGCGGAACGGCCACGCGCGTCACCGAACAGTCCAAGGTGGAAGCGCGCAACAACGGCTTCGTCAAATTCATTGACCTGAAAGTCGTCGAAGGCCGCGGCAAGCAGATCGTGGCGATGAATCGCTCCGGTTTGATCGCGGTGGTTGACGAAAAGGGCCGTGAAAAAGAGCGTCACCATGTGGTTTATGGCGCGCGCTTGAAGGTTGAGGATGGGCAGCCGGTCACGCTGGGCCAGACCATGGTCGAGTGGGATCCCTACACGTTCTCGATTCTCACGGAAACCGCGGGTCAGGTGCAGTTCAAGGACTTGCAGGCGGGCATCACGATCGAAGAGCAGGTGGACGAAGTCACCGGGTTGTCGCAGCTGGTGGTGACGCTGCCGCCCGGTGATGAAAAACACCAGCCCACGATCTTGATCCGCGGAGCGCAGGGCCGCACCAAGAAGTACCTGATGCCGTCACGCGCTCACTTGATGGTGGTGGATGGCGACGAGGTGCAACCCGGCGACGTGCTGGCGAAGATCCCGCGCGAGACGACCAAGACCAAGGACATCACCGGCGGTCTGCCGCGCGTCGTGGAGCTCTTCGAAACGCGCAAGCCGAAGGATCCCGCGGTCATCAGCGAAATTGACGGCGTGGTGAAATACGGCGAAATCGTCAAGGGCCAGCGGAAGATTTACGTCGAAAGCGAAGACGGCAAGGGCGTCGCGCAGACGATCAAGGAATATTCGATCTCGCGCGGCGTGCACATCAACGTGCAGGAAGGCGAACACGTTGCGGCCGGCGAACCGTTGATTGACGGTCCGCTGAACCCGCACGACATTCTCGCCGTCCTCGGTGAAAAGTACACGCAGGCGTACCTGGTGAACTCGATTCAAGAGGTTTACCGGTTGCAGGGCGTGAACATCAACGACAAGCACATCGAGTGCATCGTGCGGCAGATGATGCGCTGGGTGAAGGTGGAGGACGTGGGCGATACGACGTTCCTTCTCGAGGAGCAGGTGGACAAGTTCCGCTTCCGCGAGGAGAACGATCGTGTGATCCGCGACGGAGGGCGGCCGGCGACTGGGCGTCCTTTGCTCCTCGGCATCACCAAGGCGTCGCTGTCCACGGATTCGTTCATCTCCGCGGCCAGCTTCCAGGAGACGACGCGCGTTCTTACCGAAGCGGCGATTTCCGGGAAGGTGGATTACCTGCGCGGCTTGAAGGAAAACGTGATCATGGGCCGGTTGATTCCCGCGGGCACCGGTTTGGAGCGCTATCGCAACATTCAGCTCCTTACCGAAATCCCGAAGGAAGAGCCGGAGTCCATGGAACCGGAGCTTACGCCGGAAGAAGCGGCAGCGCTGGATTTCCTACGCAAGGATACGGACGCTGTAGCCGAAAGCTAGAGACAATTTACAATCCAACCAACGGGGCGCTGCGATTATTCGCGGCGCCCTTTTTTTTATGTTTGGCCGTGGTAGCGGTGGTCCCGCACGCGGGACCGCGATCGGTGATAGCCGCGTCACCGATGGCGCACTAAAGGTACGCCGCTACAAAGGCCACCTGTCCTGGCGGCCTGTTATGCAACTTGGCATACCTCGCCGCTTTCTTTTCCCCGCGGCCCGTGCAGCCAGTAAAATTGATGAGAATGACGGAGCGTCGTGGCTTTCTCTGCGGAGAAAGCGCCCGGATATTTGCATGTCCAAACGCATCTCAGATCAAACTCCCGAGCCGGTGCAGGCGCCGCAGCAGGGCGTCGCCGTCTCTTCCACCGAGGCGCAGTTCCACAAGCTCGTCGAAGTGATCTCGCGCTCGCAGCTGAATTACCGCGAGCTGATTGACAGCCTGGATCACGCGGTCTTCACGATTTCCCTCGAAGGAGAAATCCGCGTCGCCAATCGCCGCTTCGTGGAAATCCTCGGCGTCTCGTTCCAGGATCTGATCGGTCACCGGCTGGATGAATTCGTCGCCGCGCCCACGATGGCGCAGGCCCTACGCGGCCGCGATGCTTTTCTGCGACAGGGCCACTGGGCGGGAAGAATTTCTATCCAGCTGAAGAGCGATCCGCGCCTCCGTTTCTACGATTGTTGGCTGCAGGTGCTCATCGACGAAGACCAGGTTACGTCCGTCTGCGGCTGGGTCCGCGACGTTACCTCTCAGAATGAATCGGAGATTCGCTTCACTGAGTTGTTCGAGTCGCTGCGCGAAGGAATCTTTTTCACCACTCCCGAAGGGAAGCTGCTCGATGCCAATCCGGCCCTGCTGCGCATGTTGGGATACGAAAACAAAGAGGAACTGAAGGAGCTGAATTTTCGCGACGTATACGCCGACCCCACGCAACGAGACTCCATGGCGCGCCAGGTGACTTATCAAGGCTCGGTGCAGGACGTGGAAGTGGTGTTCCGCCGCAAGGATGGCACTCACTTGCATTGCCTTGCTTCGGGATTTGCCATTCGCGACAGTTTTGGCCGCACCATTCGCATGCAGGGCACGCTGGTGGACATCACCGAGCGCATCGAAATCGAAGCACGCCTGCATCAGGAGCAGGAATTCGTGCGGCGGCTGGTGGCCAGTTTTCCGGACCTCATCGCAGTGATGGATTTTGAGGGCCGATTCACTTTCGTCAGCCCGCGCGTGGAAGATATTCTGGGGCATCCGGCGCAGGATCTGGTGGGCAAGCTGCTGAGCGAGCAAATTCATCGCAGCGATGTGCCGCAGCTGCGCGAGGTATTCGAAAAGCTTACCAGCGGACGCACGGCCAATGCCCAGTTCGAATATCGCACCAGGCATGCGGACGGCTCCTGGCGAACGATGCGCGCCAGCGCCAGCCCGCTGTACGACGCGGCGGGAAAAATCAATGGCGTGGTGGCGTCGGCGCGCGACGTTACCGACATAAAGGCCGCCGAGAAGCAAAACTTGCAGAAAGAGAAACTCGCCGCGATGGGCGAGATGATGTCCGGCGTGGCGCACGAGCTGAATAACCCGCTCACCGCGATTTTGGGAGTCAGCGATTTACTGCGCGAGCGCGCGCCCGACGACGCCACGCGCCGCCAATCGGAAATCGTGCTGAAGCAGGCGCGGCGCGCCGCGGTGATCGTGCAGAACTTGCTGGCGTACGCGCGGCCCTCGGCCCTGGCGCTGAAGAAACTGCAGCCGGAGCAAGCGCTGCAAGCAGTGGTTGAGCAGCAGCGGGCCTCGCTTTCACAGAAGAATATCTCGATTGAACTGGTTCCGCCGGCCGGCCGGTTTTCGCTGGAAGCCGATCCCAAGTTATTGCATCAGGTGTTTGTGAATTTGATCGTCAACGCGGAGCAAGCGATCACCAGCCAGCGCGACCGCGGCGCGTTGCGAGTTTCCATCGAGCAGGCCGACGGCAAAATCATCTTCGTCTTTGCGGACGACGGCCCGGGCATCGCGCCGGAAAATATCGGAAAAATCTTCGATCCTTTTTTTACCACCAAGCGTCCCGGCGGAGGCACTGGTCTGGGCCTGGCGATTTGCACGGCGATCGTCAAGGAACACGGGGGAACCATCGAGGTGCAATCCACGCAGGGCAAGGGCGCGGAATTTCGCGTGCTGCTGCCGGAATACGTGGAGCCTGCGAGCGCGCCTGAGCCCGCGGCGAGGCCGGCAATTTCCGCTGCGGCAGGGTCGGGGGCGTTATTCGGGCATTCCGTCTATGTGGTAGATGACGAAGAGAGCATCCGCGAGATTGTGCAGGAAGGACTTTCGGCGCGGGGCATGACGGTGGAAGGCGCGTCCAGTTCGGAAGAAGCTCTGCCGCATCTCGCCTCGCACAGCTATGATTTTGTGCTTTGCGATTTCAACCTGCCCGGTCTGAATGGCGAGCAGTTCTTCAAGCGGATTCAGACGCAGACCGGCGTGCCTGCTCCCAAATTTGTTTTTATGAGCGGAGCGCTGCTGGATCCCAGCACCATGGCGCATTTCACGGAGAAGGGTGCTTCCGTGCTGCAAAAGCCGTTTCACATCGCGGCTCTCGCAAATTTGCTCAGCGAACTGCTGCAACCGCAAACCGCCGAAACGAAGTAATCGCTTCCAGGTTTTTGAAATTGTGCGCTACTTGGGAGCGCTTGCGGGCGGCGGGGAGTTTCCGTCCACGCCAAAATCCCAGAAGTACAGGCTGGTTGCTCCGCCCTGAACGATTTCGGCCATGGCATATTCACCCGGCTCGAGGTTTGCGCCCAAGGTGAACCGGTATACGCCGTGCGCGATCTCCCAGCGCTGTATGGGGATCGATATTTTTCCGGTGGCGGCATGTTCGTTGAAAAGCTCATCCAGGTTTTCCAGGTCGCGCTTGTCGCCATGGACTTTTGCGCGGATCAAGTCCAGTTGCGGCTCGCGCCCGTCGGCCGTGCGCATGTAGAACTCGGTCTGCGTGCTTTTCAGCCGGAATTTCGCGCGGTTTCCCTTGAGAGAGATCGTGTGCCGGGAGGGGATGATCGGAACGGGGATCAGCACTTGCTTGAGCATTTGAGTCTTGCTGAATTTCATGTCCGCTTCCGCCTGCGACAGCGGATAGATGGCCTTGCCGTCGAACTCAAAAAGACCGTCACCGGGCGGCAGGAAATATTTTGGGCGCAATCTCGATGCTGGCGTCGACGTCCATGGCATCGGCTGCCCGGGCTACTTCGGCGGCGTGCAGCTTGGCGATGAGGGCGGCCTTGCGTTGCGCTTCGTCCGCTGACAATTTCTTGGTGGCATCCCAATCTACCAGGCTCGCGGGCATCTCTTCCCAGTCCCGCTGGTCAATACTGTAGTAACGCACGCGATCGCCTTGCAGCTCATACTCCCTGACGAGTTGGAAGCTGCCGTCCTTGAGAACTAACTTCTTGCCAGTGGGCAGGCCGGGCGCTGGGGCATCGTCTGATTTTGCTGACGCGGCGGGAGGGGCTGCGGGAGGCGGACTCGCTGGAGTTTGCGCGCGAGATGGCATGCATAGGAATAGCGCACTGCAAGCCACGACCGCGATTTGAGGGGGAAGATGACGCGCCAAGCGCTCGAATTTAGGTATTGATGCCATCAGCAGGCCGTGCGGTGACGATTCCCCAGTTCGTCCCGGCACAAATCTTAGGATGCATTTTCGGGGTGCGGGGTTGAGCGTCGTAAGGATAGCTTGAGCGGGCCAATCGCACAATATCGCGCGGCGAGTTCAATAAAAAAGGCCTTCCAGTTCTCTGGAAGGCCTGAAAGAAATGCTGCGGGACGAGAAATTCGATGCGTCGCTTAGTGGTCGCAGCGCGGCTGCAGGACGGTGAGGATCATCAGATCGGAGTGCGAGAATAGCCACTTCCCGGCTTCGGCGCCGGCGGCTTCCGCAGCGCGCGCGATCGTGCCGAGGTGCTTATTTTGCGCCAGGTTGCGCAAATGGTCGGTGCAAATGCCCGTCAGGGAGACGACTTCGTCTTCCGTGAAAATTTTCTGACTCACCTTGATTCGCACCATGACCGGACCTCCTGCTTGCTTCGATGCTGACATCAAATTAAACGCTGCCACAGTTCCAAGCAATAGACCTTCCGTTCTATGGGGCTGGAACCGATGATCGCCCGCGCGCCCCGAACCCTCTTTCGCTCTATGGTTTGACACCAGTACAGGCGAATTTGCTCCGAAATCCTCGATTGCACATTCTTGCCGTTAACGGGAAAGAAAAGTCTAAACGTGGAATGTGACTGCTAGTTCACGGATTTGTTTCGCGTGGCGTAATTCGTGGTACCCGATCATGCGAAACCATTCATACATGTTGAGGCTGCCCAGGAAAGGATGGTCGAAGCGATAAAGGCTCACGTCGGTGCCGCGTGTGGATTCGATGAACTGCAGCGTACCTTCGCGCGTGGCTTTCAAGTCTGCGAACGATTCCTGCCTGTCGCGGACGCGATTTGCGTCGAGCGCAATAGGCGTGCGAACTTTGCGGCCGCGCCAGGTGGCTATCGCGAGCGGGAGGTGGAACCGCTTCCGCATGGGCACCGGATTTGGCGCCGCGCGCAGCAACCTTTTCATGCCGAAAATAATGCGCTCTTCGACCATGGCGACGTGCGCGATTACTTCGGCGGCGGACCAGCGGTCTGGTCCGGGCGCATCCTCTCCAGTGGAGGTCGCTGATTTCTTCAGCGGTCGAGAGGAGTTTCGCCCGAGATGAGTTGAGGTGCTTGATGATCGGGTTAAGGTCTTGCAGGGGTAAATCTCCTCAAATCGAAAAACCGCCGGCCTTTTCAAAGGCGCGGGCGAGTTGCAGGATTCGGCCTTCGCCGAAGTGGCTGCCGAAGATTTGCATGCCGATGGGCAAGCCTGCAGCCGTCTTTCCGCAGGGAACCGAAATTCCCGGTATACCCAGCCAGCGATCCCGTAACTGTATATATGTCAGCGAGATACATCTCCAACGGATCCGCGGTTTTCTCCCCAAGCTTGAACGCCGGGGTGGGCGCGGTGGGAGTGACGATCGCGTCAACCGTCTGGAAGGCTTGGGCGAAATCGCGCGCGATTAGCGAACGGACCTTCTGAGCGCGCAGATAATAAGCGTCGTAGTAACCTGATGAAAGCGCATAGGTTCCCAGCATGATTCGCCGCTTGACCTCCGGGCCGAAGCCCCGCTCCCGGGTCTTGCGGTACATGTCCATCAGTGTGTTGCCCTCGACACGCAGACCGTAGCGCACCCCGTCATAGCGGGCGAGGTTCGAGCTGGCTTCTGCCGTGGCAACAATATAGTAAGTTGCGATGGCGTAGTCCGTGTGAGGCATCTTGAGCGGCACGCGTTTGCAACCGAGTTTTTCCAGGAGGGCGATACCGGTCTGAACCTTATTCTTCACTTCCGAGTCGAGGCCCGCTCCGAAGTAGTCCTCCGGGACGCCAATCCGCAGGCCTGCGATCGGTTTCTCGATTTCGGCGAGGTACTCGGGTACGTCCACCGATGCCGAAGTCGAGTCGTTTGAGTCATGTCCGGCGATTATGGCCATCACGTTTGCGGCATCGGTGATGTTGGTAGCGAATGGGCCAATGCGGTCCAGGGATGAGGCGAAGGCGATCAGGCCGTATCTAGATACGCGCCCGTATGTTGGCATCATCGCTGGGATGCCGCAGTACGCGCCCGGCTGCCTGATTGAACCACCTGTATCCGTGCCTAGCGAAATAACAGCTAGACCTGCTGCAACCGCGGCTGCCGAGCCCCCGCTCGAGCCCCCCGGCACACGATCCATCGCCACAGGGTTCCGTACTGGTCCGTATGCTGAGTTCTCGTTGGAGCTGCCCATGGCGAACTCGTCGCAATTGGTTTTGCCGAGGATTACGGCACCAGCCTCTTCCAGGCGCTCAACCGCAGTCGCATCATACGGTGGCGTATAGGTCTCGAGGATCTTGGATCCGCAGGTGGTGCGCACACCTTGCGTGCTGATCACGTCCTTAATGGCCACGGGGACGCCAGCGAGAGGCGCCAAGGGTTGGTTTTGCTTAATGGCGGCATCCACGCGATCAGCCTGGGCGTAGGCACGCTCGGGGCAGAGCGCGAGGAAGGCGTTCAGCTCCGGGTTGCGCCGAGCTATTTGCGCGTAAAAGTCCGTGGCCAGCTCGCGCGCGGAGATCTTCTTCGCGACGAGGGACTCGCGAACGCTAGCGATGGTCCAGGGTGTCGGGTCGCTCATCGTTCAATTACCTTGGGGACCCGGAAGAAAGGCTTGGCGGCGTCGGGAGCTTCGGCCAGCACGGCTTCGGCCACGTTACAGGGGACCATAACATCGTCGCGCAGCTCTGGCTCGAATCCTGCAGAGGCGGCGCTGTGTGGGTCGTCGGCGTTCCGTGGACGCATCTGCGTCATCGGCTCGATGTTCGAGACGTCCAGCTCCTGCAGCTTTCCGATGTAGGAGAGGATTTCATCGAGCTGGCTGCGGTAGGTTTCAACTTCGTCCGGCGCAAGCTCCAGGTGCGCCAATTGGGCGACGCGCAGGACGTCTTCGCGGCTGATTTTCATG
Organism: uncultured Acidobacteriota bacterium; assembly: GCA_963742475.1. Lineage (GTDB taxonomy): Bacteria > Acidobacteriota > Terriglobia > Acidiferrales > UBA7541 > Palsa-295. The sequence continues at coordinate 497,282 of CAVULY010000003.1, forward strand.
GCATCCATCTTAGTACAGAAGAGGTTCGGCGCAAGAGCTGGTGCGGGTGGCCGAAAATCGGGGCGAAGAACGTCAAGCTCTGCGGCGGCGGATGAAAGGAGTGTGTTCGTTGTCCAGCTCGTGGGAGATGTGTTTCGGGCCGGGCTTGGCGGCTACGAATTTCACTTCGCGGACCAGGGAGCCGCCCCAGGCTTTATTTACCTGCGCACAGAATTCGCTCTTCATTTCTTCCAGCTGTTTCCGCCAAGCCTTGCCGTCCGCGGCGATTTCCAGGCATCCCTTGTGGCAGCGCACTGGACGCGTATGGCGGGCCAAAGTTTTTCCCACCACGCTGGGCCATACGCCTGTGAGCCACGCGACCGCCGCTTCCGGCCGCTTCAATTGACGCAGCATACCGCCTAGGAAATTTCCCGCGCGTTCCATGGAGGGCGGATTCTAGCACACAAATTGTCGAAGAAATATTCGGTGAAAATTTGAGCGCGAGAAGCGGATGGCCGCTCAATCGGCAGCGGGGCAAACTAGCTGTGGAAGCGATTCGCAGCGCGAACGCTTTGCGGAAGGAGCATGAAATGATTCCGATACGCGTGGTTGCGATATCCACGGAAATCGCTGAAGCAGTTCGCAGTACGCACCAAGACCCGCGCTACGGCCATCCGGCGCACACAGAAATTGCCGGAGAAGGCGCGCCGTGCCGGCACTGCCTGCAAATCATTGCTGCTGGCTCCGAGAAGGCCACGCTGTTCACCTATGACGCGTTCGAAGGCAGCGAATCGTTGCCGCTGCCAGGGCCGGTGTACATCCATGCGGAAGCGTGCAAACGGTATCCGGAAGATGACGGATTTCCTGCGATGTTGCGGAAGAGTCCAAGGACCTTGAATGGCTACGCGCGAGGACGACGTTTGGTGGCAACGGAGTACGTCGAGAACGGCGACGTGGATGCTGGAATCGAAAAGCTCTTTGCCCGCGCGGATGTGGATTACATTCACGTGCGCAGCACCACGGCGGGCTGCTTCACGTTCCGCATCGAGCGCGCGGACCGGCCGTAGCGAGATTTGAGAAGTGAATCGTTGACGATCAGAACAGGCGAGTTCGGACCGCGCTAGCAAGAGAAAATGAAATGAGTCACGGCGCGGCGACTGCACTCGTGCCATTCAGGCCAAGCTCCGCTGCAACGTTGCGCAGCGCGGTGATGCAGAAGGCGATGTGCTCGTCGAGTGGAACGCCGAGTTCTTCGGCGCCTTTGTAGACGTCGTCGCGATTCACGCCACGCGCGAAGGCTTTGTCTTTCAGCTTTTTCTTCACGGAGGCTGCTTCGACTTCGTGAATGCTTTTGCTGGGCTTGATCAGGGCGCAGGCGGTGAGGAAGCCGGCCAGTTCGTCACAAGCGAAGAGAGTCTTGTCCAGCGGCGAGGTACGCGCGACTTCGCAGTAATCGGCGTGGCCCAGGATGGCGTGAATCATTTCCTCCGGGTAGCCGCGTTCACGGAGGATTTTTGAACCTTCGTAGGGATGCTCTTCAGTGGGGTGATGGGCGGCATTCGGCCAGCGCTCGTAATCGAAATCGTGGAGCAGCGCGGCGATGCCCCAGAGATCCTCGTCCGCGCCAGTCTTGCGGGCGTAGGCTCTGACGCAAGCCTCGACTGCAAGCGCGTGTTTGCGGAGGCTTTCACCCTGCGTGTATTCGCAGAGCAGACCCCAGGATTCTTGCCGATTCGGCATCATTCCGCTATTGGCCCCTCGTAGGTCCCGCTTTGGAGTTTACCGCACACTCGAACCGTATCGCTAGGGGCCGCCAGAGGCTGCTGGAGACCGTCACGGGCCTCCAGAACGCGTCAGGCGACCTGGTTAGGGGAGCATTCGTGCCTTCGCGGCCGAAGAGCAGGGTCGAGGTGATGGCAAAAGCGCTGAAATGTTCGTAGGGGGCGGTCGTAGATTGAAATTCGACGATCAGCCGATACTGGCGGCAAGGCGTACGGGGCAGAAGCAGAGTTTACGGCAGGATTGTCTCAATCGGAGCTGGCTGAAAGGAATGAGACGTATTGTTTTGAGACAGTTTCAACGGGGTCTGCGTAGTTGCCGCAGGCGATTCGGTGTTTGTTCTCTTCATTCATTGAACACAAACAGTTTGCGGACGGGAATTCGCAGCAACGAGCGGCGAAACAGTGGCCAGAAGTCGAAAATGTCTTGCGAAGTGTGGGCAACAAAATTGCAAGCACAAATCGTCAGTGGATGACGCTGAATGGCATTGTGTTCGTCTCGTTAGCGGACGCGAAAGGGCGAGGGCGAAGAAAAGTCGCACCGCTTTTAGCGACGAATGCGAACTGAAACGGCCTCTGATTGTGGCAAGAACGATAGGCACGATAAACTGATTCCGGCACGAGGACGAAAAAGGGCTTGACAAGAAATGGCACCGTGTGGAGAATCGCTCCCGCGCCTGTTTCTGCCTTCCCCTGTTGTGACGTTCCTCCCCTTCGCATCGCCGGAATAGTCTGTGAGGAGAACCGGTGGCGGAAAAAGAAGCCATAGAAGCGAGCATGGAATTGGATCGAGAAGTACTTCGATGTCAGGTATGCGGTTTGGTGCAATACCGGACACGCACGGATAACTGCCGTCGTTGTCTGCGTATGCTTCCCCCGAAGGTGACGTTCGTGATTCCGACGCCGTCGCCGCAGGATTTACCGGGAGACGACCGTCAACTGTTTGAGAACTGGCCGAACCGCGAAACCGTGGAGAACATCGGCCAGCGCATCAGACAATTGCGGGAATCGCGTGGCATGACGCAGAGCCAGCTACAGGCACGTTCGCGCGTATCTCGCTCCTATTTGTCCCGGATCGAGAGCGGACAGATGACGCCAAGTCTCGGCACGCTGGAGAAGATTGCCGAAGCGCTGGGCGTTGGACTGAACCGCTTCTTCGTGCCGGAGACTAACGGCGAGACGGTGCTCGAAGATCCTTTCATTCAAGGTCTTCGCCCATACCTGCGGCAGCTCGATTGGACACAGTGGCAGGGCATCCTGAAGCGGTTGCAGGCGATCAGCGAGCACGTGAGCACGAATCACAGCGTGCGCACGCTGCCGCCACAAGCCGCGGAGCGGTTGCCACACCACATGCCCCGCCGGCAACAGCAGATGCCCCATACGGCGACGGCGCTTCACCGCTAGTCGTCGCGCATCGGGAAGGCGCGGAACGCCTGATGGACAGGTCGGAATCTGGGAAGGGCTTGGCACGCCTGCATTGGCAGGCTGCCAGGCCCGCTCCCGAAGGGTCCGAACTTCGTTCGCGCCAATACCGTTGAGCCAAGTTGCCCGGCAAGTTCGTACACTTTCACTAATCCAATTTAAGAACGTGTCGGCTGCTTCAGTCGGACGGCCTTCGCGGAGATTACTGCGCTTGTTTCGCGCCGGCGCGGAACAACACGATATCCACTCCGTCGCCCTTTTTAGTTAGTGCTACCACACGCGCGCCATCGCCGTGGTCGTCCACGAAGGCGATATCGGTGTCAGAGTCAACGGTGACGCCGTGAATGGGATGCTTGGAGAGGTTCTCTTCGCGGCGGAAGTTGCTACCGAGGCGGTGCGCGTACCACGCGTCCACCTGGTTCAGGCCGTCGGGAGTAGTGAAATGTTCGACGGCGATTCCCACTCCACCGTCGTCATTCGACAACTCCACCTGGGCGTTCTTGGTGTCGCCTGAAGTTTTGGCGTCGGGATAAACGGGCAGGCCGGAAGCGCGCGGGACGTCTTTATTCACTTTGATGGCGCCGACGGGGGTCTGAATCTCAACGTTGTTGCCTTGATTGTGGACGTGCAGATTGCGAATGAACAAACCGGCTAGGGCCAGGCCGAACAGGACCATGACGACAATGCCGCCAGCAACGATTCCCAGAATCCACCAGACGGCGTTGTTGCTGCGGCGTTGCGGAGGAATAGCGGCCGGTGGCCGTCCTGACGCGCTAGACATAATTCACCCCTTGCACCTTAGACGCTTATAGTTACGCAAATGGGTCTGAAAATGTTTCAGGCGTGCCAGGCGCGGCGGCCTAGTTAAAACGCACTTCCACGCCGGGATGCCGATCGAGGTGCACGGAATCAATGAAGCGTACTTCGGCTTCTTCCAGGGTCATGATCAGTGAGTGGGTGCGCGTTCCGTCACGGAAGAAGTTCACGCCGTGCAGCAGGCCGCCGGGAGTGACGCCCGTGCACGCGAAGATGATTTTCTTGCCCGGCGCCAGGTCCACCGTCTCGTAGATGCGCTTGGGATCCTTGATGCCCATCGCCGCGGTGCGTTCCAGGTGCTCGGGTTTGGCGACTACCAGGCGCGCGAGAATTTGGCCGTTGAGGCAGCGCAAAGCAGCTGCAGTGAGCACGCCCTCCGGCGCGCCGCCCGTGCCCATCACCGCGTGAACGGAAGTGCCGCGCACAGCTGCGGAAATGCCGGCGGAAAGATCGCCGTCGGATATCAGGCGAATGCGCGCGCCGGCTTTGCGAATGTCGGCAATTAGCGTCTCGTGTCGCGGACGATCCAGCACCACGATGACAAGATCCTCGACGTCGCGGTCATAGCGGCGCGCGATGGCGCGCAGATTGTCTTTTACTGGCGCGTCCAGATCGATCGCGCCTTTGGCCGGCGGTCCCACTATGATTTTTTCCATGTAGAGATCAGGCGCGTGCAGCAGGCCGCCATGTTCGCTGGCAGCGAGCACTACGATGGCGCCAGGCTCGCCCGTGGCGCAAAGATTGGTGCCTTCCAGCGGGTCCACGGCGATGTCCACTTTGGGGTACTCGCGCGTCTTGTCGCGCACGGCCGCGCCGACTTTTTCGCCGATGAAAAGCATCGGCGCTTCATCGCGTTCGCCTTCGCCGATGACGATGGTGCCGTCCATGCCCACCCGATCCATTTCCGCGCGCATGGCTTCGACGGCGGCCTGATCGGAACCCGAGCGGTCGCCCTGACCCATGGTGCGCGCGGAAGCGATGGCCGCGGTTTCAACGGTGCGCAGGAATTCGAGGCTGAGTTCTTTCTCCATGGCCGCTCCTGAAATGTGATTTGCATCCGGTGGCTGGGACGGTCCTTCCGGGCGGCCTATCATAATCCAAATGGCATAAACCAAATGTGCGAAATTGAATCAAGACGTTATTCGCAGGCACGGGCGTGATTGATGGCATTCGTACAGTTCAATGGGCACTGCGTGCGGAAAGCGGTTCCTCTTCGTGTCAACGCAAAGTAGAAATGTCCTAGGTATTTCCACTTGACACCTATCCGTAAGAGTATTACAAACCCCGATATTTTATCGGAGGGTTACCGTGCGCCTTCGCTCTTGCGCTTTCGCTCTCGTTGTTCTGTCGTGCGGTATTGCGTTACCAGCCAGCGCCCAGCAAATCGATGTCAGCGGCATCAACGTGGCGCAAACGCCGGTTCCCGGCTCGGGACACGATTACATTCAATCGCTTCAGGAAACGGTAAATCCCGCGAACGGGTCTCTTAGCCTACGCATCGAAGCGCCTGTCCCCCGGCAGCGTGGCGACGTCAATTATCCTTACTACATTTTCGGCTACGACTCCAGCGGCGTGAGCCTTCCTAGCGGCGGTCTCTTTTATAGCGAAGCCCCTCCCGGCGTCTATACACCCAGCTTCTCGTTCAGTTGGACAGACAACTCCTTCATCTCGACCGGACCCGGCGTCGGCCCGAGCGCCGTAGGCCTTATACCCGGTGGATTTGTCGCGAACGCCGGTGTCGGTCAGCTGTTTTACCAGGATGTAAACTACTCCATGCAGATCGGCGACCCGCCGTTCACCCGGTATTGCGGCTACTACACCGGTTACAGCATCATCGATCCCCAAGCAATAAGACACAGCCTTGGCATGCAATGGGTCTACAACGATAACTCGAATGGCTCAAGTGGCGCGGGGGATTGCGGTCTCGCGAGTTTCTTCCCCGGCGGGGATCGGCAGTATCAAGCGACTCTTGTAGGAACGCAGGACACCCCCTCAGTGCAGTTTTACGCAACAGATGCTCACGGCAGGAGCTACACCGGGGAGGACACAAACGGAAATTGCTGTGGCGCAGTAGGCCAAAAAACGATCGTGAACAACCAAGTCACCGCCGTCACGATTCCGGGAATTGCAAACCCGTACTCCATCGCGTATGGGACACAGTCCAGAAGCTATCAGCCCGGGTCCAAGCCCCTGGTGATCAACGGAGTTCCAGCGTGCGGAGTCATTCCGAAGGAGACCTCGACCAAAACGGTCGTCAATAGCATCACTCTTCCGAATAACCTGCAATACACGTTCGGCTACCAGTCCCCATATGCGTTACTGGATTCCATCACTTATCCCACGGGCGCAAAAGTCCTCTACACCTGGACCCCACAAACGCTCGCTGAATCTTTGGGTGTCGGTCCTGGTAACGCCCATTGCGATTACCAGCACGATTGGCCTTACATAACCCAAAGAATAGTCGAGTTCGACGGATCCACGAAGGCGTTGGAACAGGATTTTGCATACAGCACGTCATGGGGAACTGGCAATCAAGCTGATCAGTGGACCACGAAGACCACCACGGTCACTACAAAGGACTGGAAGCGGCCTGGCACGCCAAGTTTTCAAACCGTTTACACGTATTTCCCACTGGTCGAAGTTGATCATTTCTCGGGCACATACCTGGGCCAAGTTGCGGTCGATACTCAGATTGTTTATAAAGATTGGAACGGCTCGGTTTTGAAGACCGTAACGAAAAACTGGTATGACCCTCAGACCTTGCTTTCCGAGTGCGTGACTTTGCTGAATGTAGGGACTTCGGGCAGATTTTATGCTTACGAGCCGCCGCTCGACGTTCTAATCGACGTGAAGGAGTATGACTTCGGAGTAGGCCTCCCTTCAACAGCATGCGCCGAGGGCGCGGCTCCGCCCGCATCGAACATCACCGTAACAAGAGAAACGAAGATGACTCCGGCGACGTTCTCGGCGACGCCACTGTATCCGGCCGTCGCCTCCATCTACGATCGTCCTTCCAGTGTCCAAGAGTATGGGACCGGATCTTTGGTGGCCGAGACCGATTACGCCTATGATGGGGTTTCCGTTACAGGTGTGACAGCGTACGGCCACGACGATGCCGATTTTCCGGCCTCATACAATATTCGCGGGAACGCAACAGCCATTACTCGCGACTGCCTGCAAGGTTGCTCGAACCCCGCCGTCTCTAAATACACGTTCGATCAAACGGGTCAAATGCTTTCGGTGACGGATCCATGTGGCAACGCCACCTGTACCGACATGACCGGAACCGGTTCTTCGCCGACCACCGATTGTTTGGGAAACACGTATACGAGCCATACGACCACGTATTGCTACTCCGACAGCTATTCCACTGGCACACCCCCGGGCAATACCAACGCATATATAACGAAGATAAAGCGTCCAACAACAAACAACGGAATCAGTCACGTCTCGAACTACTCCTACAGCTATCCTGGCGGTCAACTAACCGTGGCGCAGGACGAGAACGGGCTGTCCACTAACTATGCGTACTCGGATCCCTTCGCCCGTCTCACGTCCACAACCTATCCGGACGGTGGACAGACCTCGATCACGTACAGCGACGCTGGTCCGACTCCGAGCGTGACAACATCCAAGTTGATAGTGTCTGGCCGCTCCGCTTCGACCAAGTCTGTGATGGATGGCGTGGGGCACCAGATCGGGACACAGTTGACGTCGGACCCGTCAGGGACGATTTACACCGCAAACACCTTCGATGGCCTCGGACACATCCTCACAGCCTCGAATCCTTATCGTTCCACCTCCGATCCAACCTACGGATTAACGACTTACAATTACGATGCTCTCGGTCGAACCTGCTTGCTAGCTCCGCCCGACGGAACGGTGCCCAGCACTGGGTCACCCTGCCCGTCGTCACAACCGAACAACACTGTGTATACGGTCTACTCGGGCAACCAAACTACAGTGACGGACCAGGCGGGAGTCACACGCACAACCGAAACCGACGCCCTAGGAAGGCTTACGGACGTCTGGGAGGCTCCCTACAATGGGAATTTCCATACGGTCTATACGTACGACGCCTTCGACTGACCTGACCGGCTTGATTTAGTCCAGCGGGAGTGAGAGAAAATCACTCTAAAGGAGAGCTGGACATGCCGATGAAGAAACACAAGCCGGAGCAAATCGTGGCGCTGCTGCGGCAGATTGAAGTGGAAATAGCGAATGGGAAAAGCACTCCGCAAGCCTGCAAGGAAGCAGAGATCACGGTGCAGACGTATTACCGCTGGAGAAAGGAATTCGGCGGCCTGAAGCTGGATCAAGCGAAACGGCTGAAGGAGTTAGAGCGAGAGAACGCGAAGCTGAAGCGTTTAGTCGCGGAGCTGTCTTTGGAGAAGCAGATCCTGAAGGACGTGGCCTCGGGAAACTTCTGAGCCCTGAGCGGCGGCGTTGTGCGGTGGAGCATGCGCGCGAAGAATACGAAGTGAGCGAGCGGCATGCCTGCCGGCTGCTGGGGCAGTGGCGAAGGACACAACGCTATGCCGCGATCCAGAAGATCGACGAAGATGCGCTGACGGAAGCGATCGTAGCACTGGCCAGTGAATACGGGCGCTACGGATACCGACGAATTACGGCGCTGTTGCAGCGTGATGGTTGGCATGTGGGCAAGGATCGAGTGCAGCGCATCTGGCGTCGTGAGGGGCTGAAAGTACCGCAGAAACAGCGGCCCCGCCGCAGATTGTGGCTGAATGATGGGTCGTGCGTGCGGCTGCGACCAGCTCGGGCGAACCATGTGTGGAGTTACGACTTCGTGAGCGCGATGACGCACGACGGCAGAATGGTGCGGATGTTGACGCTGATCGACGAATACACCCGGGAGTGTCTGGCGATCCGCGTGGCCAGAAGGCTGGGGAGGTATGAAGTGATCGAAGCACTTGCGGACGTGATGCTGTTCCGGGGAATACCGGAAAACATTCGCTCGGACAATGGTCCGGAGTTCGTAGCAAAAGAGCTGAGGGAATGGCTGGCCAAAGTAGGCACCGGGACGCTGTACATCGAACCGGGAAGTCCTTGGGAGAACGGCTACTGCGAAAGCTTCAACGGAAAGCTACGAGATGAATGCCTGAACGGAGAGATTTTCTATTCGCTGAGGGAGGCCCAGGTGGTGATCGAGAAATGGCGGGTGGTCTACAACACGCAGCGTCCGCACTCGGCGCTGGGCTACAGGCCGCCGGCGCCGGCGGCCTGTAGCCCCTGGGGAGACAATCCAACTTCACAGCCCATGGCTGTGATATAAAAACTCTCACTTCTCCTGGACTAACAAAGCGGGCCGGTCACGACGACCTTCACACTGTGGTCCAGGGCGGGTCACACGCTCGCGCCTTCAACTACGACTCCCTGAAGCGCCTCATCAATGCTAGCAATCCAGAATCCGGCACCGTTACTTACACCTACGATGCTAACGGCAATCTTGTGACGAAAAAAGACGCCGCCAACCGGATTGAAACGTACGCGTACGACGCGCTCAATCGCGTCCTAACCGAGACTCCGACTCCGTCCGATGCTTCCGGAAAAACGTACGCCTACGATACGAGCAATAACTGCTCTGGCGTGCCACGTTGCGCAAATATCGGACAGCTCGTCTACACGCAAGACTTTCAAGGTGACGAGCAACTCAGTTATGATCCCCTGGATCGCCAAGTCTCCGTTCTCCGGAACACCCTCGGCATCACCAAGACGGCAACCTACACTTACAACTACGACCATTCGCTAGCGAGCCTCTTATATCCCAGCGGCCGCACCGTCACATACTCCACGGACTCGGCCGGACGTCCCAGTTCTGCTACGGATGTTGCCAACAACATCACTTACATCATGGGACCCTGTCTCAACGGCATATCGAACATTGGCGTGTGTTACGCCCCACAGGGAGCCGTCACTGCGTGGTCTTATGGGATGGACAGCGGAAGCTATCTCAACCACGAAGCCAGCTATAATAGCCGACTGCAGCCCTTGAGCACCGACGTATTTATCGAAGGCTCTCCCACTGATTTGATGCGCCTCACCTACAATTTCGTGGACGCCAACGGCCACAACAACGGCAACGTGATCGGCATCTCCAATTACTACGACGCGACGCGCTCCCAGCAGTTCACCTACGACCAAGCTGAACCGCCTCGTCACCGCCGAAACTACTTCCACCCACGCCACCAGCCCTGCGCACTGCTGGGGCGAAGCCTACAACTATGACAACGCCCTCTCCGGCACTATCGGCGAGTACGGCAACCTGACCAGCATCGGCGTAGCCTCCTCCGCCTACAACGGCTGCACCCAGGAAAGCCTCAGCGTCGCCTCGAACAACAATAACCAGATCACGACCTTCGCATACGATGCCGCCGGCAACACGCTGAACGATCTCACGAATGGCTGCATCACTGGCCAAGTCTGCTACGCCTGGTATGCCGACGGGCATCTGGCAGCCGCCAACGGGACCACCTATTACTACGACGTGCACGGCAACCGCGTGCAAAAGGCGGGCAGCAAATGGTATTGGTACGGGCTGGGTTCGGAGCCACTAGATGAATCCGACACCCACGGGAACATCACCGACGAATACGTTTATTTTGGCGGCAAGCGCGTCTCGCATCGCGTGGTCAGCACCAACGCCCTGTATTTTTATGGGGACGACATGCTGGGCACCTCGCGCACCATTTTCACTTCGGCCGGCGTCCTCTGCTACGACGCCGACTTCTACCCCTTCGGCGGCGAGCGCCCCTACACCAACACCTGCGCCCAAAACTACAAATTCACCGGCAAAGAACGCGATGCCGAATCCAACCTCGATAACTTCGGTGCAAGGTATTTCGGATCAAGCATGGGGCGGTTTATGAGTCCCGATCCGCTGGCTGGTCATACCGAAGACCCGCAAACGTTGAATCGTTACGTCTACGTCAGGGACAATCCGCTGAGTCTAACTGATCCCACGGGGCTAGATTTTTACCTATCGTGTCAGAAGGCATCCGACACTTGCCAAAAAGACACGGCAGGAAACCTCGTGCAAGGGCAGTACACGACGGACGCGAACAACAACAGGACATTTCAGGCAACGGTCGTAACGAGCGCTTCTCTGCAAGACCCGAATAGCGGCAACACAGCGACCGTTAATCAGAACGGCGTTCAAATCACCACGGCGAACGGCACGGCTGAGGGAATCTTCATCAACAATACTCCCGCAGCCAACGTTCAAGGCAGTGGAGACCTCTCAGGTTTTGCATTCAACATAAACAGCAGCGACGAGAAAACAGGCACGCTCGACGCCGGAACGTACACCTACGAGGGGTCTCGAAATCAAGCTGATGTTGTGAAGGTTCTCACCGACAGAGGGGCCTTCCAATACACAGCCGAGAAAACCTTCGGCAACCCGTTTCACAAAGGCGACCTCAACTTCCGGTTCAGTTCGGGCGCGCATCCCGAACTGTTCGACTACGGTCCGTCCCCCCATCTCTTGGTGCCAAACGATCCTAGAGCAACAGTCCCGGTCGGCCCAGGATATGTAGGCCCGTTCCATGTGGACAGTCACACCGGCGATCTGAGTCATGGCGGCTGCGCCATCCTTCATGTGGGGTGCCAGTGATGACCAACATCGGCTACGCGGCCCTGCTAGTTGCGATAGCGGTGTCAATCTTTCTAGGATGGAGGCTGTCGTTACCGCCGAGAGCACCGGAGCTTGCCCCGTGGAGACGCCGACTGTTGTTCCTTGGCTTACTCGCGAACGTGGTATCTCTGGCCCTCTTTCTGGGGGTTAGCTTTGGCCCGCAGATCATCCGTCATTGGTCGCCTGATATCTACAATTACCGAGTGTCTCTTCCTGTGACTGTTGCCGCCATCGTGCTCGGCGCATTCGGCAGGCGCATTCCACGTGTACTGGTAATCGTGAACGGACTCGTGCTGACCTTCCTGTGGTTCAGCCTTGCGGCGTCGAGCCTGTGAAGGCGAGCCGCTCCCGATTTGCTGTGGGTGCTAAAACCCTGGAGGTTGCGTTCAGGCTGCCAATCCGCTGCCCAGGGTGCCCGGTCAGCCGAAGGTAGCCACGAGAGGGATCAGCGCCGGTTGCTGGCCGGTTAACGGGCAGCGCTGGAGAGCGCCCGAAGAGCCATGCCTTCGGCATGGGGAGGGGTCATGACACGTCACCCCTGGAAGGGCGCTGTAGAGCGCCGGGCGGCGCTCTCGGTTAACTTCCTCACGTCGCGCCAGTTACGAAAACTGCGGCGCTCTGGAGCGTTCCAGGGCGCTCTCCGTTAACTTGTTGATTTTCCTGGCGGGTGGGCCACCCTTCCACTCCACCCAAACGAACGCCTGAGGTTTTTCGGGTGCCGGACCCTGCGGTTTTTGCAGGGTCCGGGTTTAGACACAGCGCCGCGGTAACCCCTCCGTCGAACTCCTACATCCCACGCTCTTCCGACGTTTCAAAAAAACCTGTACCACACCTGTTTGCCGCAACTGGCGCATGTTTCATGCGCTTTCGTCGGCTCGTAATGCTTCTGGACCAGTTCTGTACTTTGGTACAGCTGTTATCACCGCGCCTTCGCGCTACCGTCGAACGGAAACCAAAATATGAAAATGCACGCACGATCGAGCAAGCCCCTCGAGCCGGCACCGCGGGTGGGCCACCCTTTCACACCATCCAAACGATCCGCGAGCGATTTTGAGGGTGGCCCATCCTTCCCGATTTTGGTTCATGGGAAGGGTGGGTGCTCTTGAATTTCTCGCCGCCGGCGTACTTTACTTTCACTCCGACGTACACGTCCACGCAACCCTAGCCTGAAGCTTTGTGGGTCGGAGCTTTAGCTCCGACATAAACCGTGGCGCGCAGCGCCCTACCTTTCGCGGTGCCTTTCCCGCGAGTTTTCGAGTTGCTCGCGCCCAACTCAGCTCGATCCTCCCCCGCGCTTGCGCAGTGGTATCATCCCCGTCCGTGGACGCCAACAGCCACAACAACGGCAACGTCATGGGCATCACGAACCTGGTGGACGGCACGCGCTCCCAGCAATTCACCTACGACCAGGTGAACCGCATCGTCACCGCCGAAACCACCTCCACCTACGCCACCAGCCCCGCGCACTGTTGGGGCGAAGCCTACGTTTACGACAATTCCACCACCGCCCCCGGCGAGTACGGCAACCTCACCAACATCAACGTCGCTTCCACCGCCTACAACGGCTGCACGCAGGAAAGCCTCAGCGTCGCGGCCAACACTTCGAATCAGCTCACCGCCTTCAGCTACGACGCTTCCGGCAACGTCCTGAACGATACTCACAATTCCTACGCCTGGAACGCCGAAAGCGAAATCAAAACCGCCGCCGGCGTTACCTACACCTACGACGGCGACGGCAACCGCCTCCAGAAATCCAACGGCAAGATTTACTGGTACGGCGCGGGCAGCCAAGTTCTGGACGAATCCGACGCCTCCGGCAACGTCACCGACGAGTACGTTTATTTCGGCGGCAAGCGCGTCGCGCATCGCGTCGTCAACACCAACGCTCTGTATTTCTACGGCGAAGACATGCTGGGCACCTCGCGCACCATCTTCACTTCCGCCGGCGTGCTCTGCTACGACGCCGACTTCTACCCCTTCGGCGGCGAACGCGCCTACACCAACACCTGCCCGCAGAATTACAAATTCGAAAGCAAGGAACGCGACAGCGAAACCAACAACGACGACTTCGGCGCCCGCTACTACTCCTCATCCTTCGGTCGCTGGACCTCGCCCGATTGGTCCGCTATCCCCGCACCAGTCCCATATGCAAATCTCACGAACCCGCAAACCCTGAACCTCTACGCCATGGTCCGCGACAACCCCGAAACCTTCGCCGACCTCGACGGGCATTGTGACGAGAACCATCCTTGCCCAAATCCCGCGGTGATGGGTGGCCCAATTGTAATTGACCCGACTTCATGGTCCCCTCGCACGACGCAGATCGTATTAGGAGTCACTATGGTGGTAGGGGCAGCATATGGCATCGGTGAGGTAGCGGCCGCAGCGGCAACGATGGAGGCGACGTCGGACGCTGCTGTTGTAAGCCTGGCAGTGAAGGGGACGGGAGCGGCAGCCGCGTTCGTAAGCGGTGCAACACAAGTCATCGGGGGCGCGACAGGACAAAACACAGATGCCGCAACGAAAGCTCTTGCGGTCATATCTGCACCAGCCGACCTAGCGGCAGCCAAGAATCTCGTCACCTCTCCAAGCACCGCTATTGCAACGCCCGGCGGGACGGTCTCGGCAATCTCGACGGTTCAAGCGGTGGCTGACGGTGCACATGCTGCTGGACCGACTGCGTCGGATGTCACGTCCGCAATACGGGGTCTGATGAGCACAAATCCGCCCGCACCAAAGCCTTCAACCCCGCCCGCGCCACCAGCGTGTGCATCAAACCCAAGCAAGCCATGTTAAACTCAATTGCGGGACCGAATCGGGTCTGGGCTCCCGTCTTTAACCGAATCTGGCGCGCCATCGCTCCGCTGCGCGCTCGAAGTGGCCGGATTCATTAAAGTATTGAATGCGTAATCTCATCTAGAATGAGCAGACTGCAAAAATTTCTCCTCGTAAATGTTAGTGTATTGGTAGGCTGCTTCGCCGCATTGTTCTTGGTACCACCATCAACCCCAATATGGATCGTCGTTCTAGCGGGCCTCGGCGCTTTAACTATGCTAAATTTTGGGATAATTGTGGCGCCTCGGATACGGAATACGACAGGAAGTACAACTCATCGGAACTCTTTCACTAGCGCAGTAATCTGGAGCTTGCTTGCGATTCTCCTGGTGATTGAAATCCTGATACACTTCGGATATCTTTCGTACCCAGTGCCTTAGGCGAAGCAAAACAAATCGCACCCATCAAGGCTAGTTAGATGACGTTGTCGGCTCCGTCTCCCGAGTAACCTTGGTACCGCTCACGACCACGGGCGGGTGGGCCACCCTTCCACTCCACCCAAACGAACGCCTTAGGTTTTTCGGGTGCCGGACCCTGCGGTTTTTGCAGGGTCCGGGTTTAGACGCAGCGCCGCGGAAACCCTTCCGTCGAACTCCTTCCATGCGTGCTAATCCGACGATTCAAAAAACCTGTACCACACCTGTTTGCCGCAACTGGCGCATGTTTCGTGCGCTTTCGTCGCTCGTAATTGCTCTGGACCAGTTCTGTACTTTCGTACAGCTGTTATCACCGCGCCTTCGCGCTACTGTCGAACGGAAACCAAAATATGAAAACGTACCTACGATCGAGCAGGCCCCTTCGAACCGATCCCGCAGTCGCGGGACCGGTTCCCAAAATGAAACTTCCTGCCGCGGCAGGACCCACCCCATTTCCATGCCCTCTCTGCGCGTTTTTGCATAATTCTAATCGCTGCACCAAATTATTAGAAACGGCTGCAAATGACTGAAAACAAACAAAACCGACCCATTCTAATCGCTACGATTTGTCCCGTTTTTCTCGATTCCGGGCGCGATATGCATAATTCTAATCGGTACAGCCCTCCGATTAGAAACGGTCGCAAATGACTGAAAACAATCATCAGCGACCCGTTCTAATCGGTACGATTCGTCTCGTTTTTGCCGGCGACTCGTATTCGCCAATTACGAAACTGGCAATCCCTGGCCAGCGCAAGGCACGGAACGCGAAGGGCGGGTCTCAATTCACTCGTCACTTGTCACTCGCGACCTATCACTCACCGGCCCAAGCTCCGGTTCAGGCACAGGCCCAGGCCCAAGCCCAAGCCCAAGGAAGGGAACGTCCCGTGGAACACTCGACTGTTTACCGCTCGATACAGATAGATGGGCTTTCCATCTTTTACCGAGAGGCCGGCCCGAAAGACGCGCCGACGCTTTTATTGCTGCACGGACTGCCTTCCTCTTCGCGCATGTTCGATCCTCTTTTCACTCGGCTCTCGGATCGCTATCACCTGGTCGCACCTGATTATCCGGGCTTCGGCCACAGCGACTGGCCCGACCCGAAAAAATTCGCGTACACGTTCGATCACATCGCCGAGATCATGAACCACTTCACCGAAGCGCTCGGACTATCGCATTACACGCTGTACATGCAGGATTACGGCGGCCCCGTGGGTTTTCGCATGGTGTTGGCGCATCCGGAGCGGGTGGAGGCGCTGATCGTGCAGGACGCTGTGGCGCACAACACAGGCCTGGGAGCGAATTGGAAAACGCGTCGCGCGTTTTGGGCCGATCGCGCCGCCAACGAAGCCGCGCTGCGCACAAATCTTCTCTCGTTGGCGACGACGCGCGCGCGCCATGTGGGCGACGATCCGAACGTGGAACGCCACGACCCGGATCTTTGGACCGATGAATTTTATTTTCTGAATCAGCCCGGCCAGGCCGACATACAGAGTGATTTATTCTACGATTACCGCACCAACGTCGAGGATTACCCCAAGTGGCAAGCATGGATGCGCGAAAAGCAGCCGCGCCTGCTGGTGATATGGGGCAAGTACGAGTCGTCGTTCGATCCTTCGGAGCCGGAATCCTATCGTCGAGACGTGCCGAAGGCCGAGGTGCACATCGTGGATGGCGGGCACTTCGCGCTGGATACCGCGGCGGATGAGATTGCGCAACTCGTGCAGGGCTTCATGAAGTAGCGGCCGGTGGCGCGGCGGGAAAATTCTCCGCTATTGGATTTTCGCGTTCACCAGAAAGGGATCGTCGAACTCGGTCATCTCGCCGGGCTTTCTTCCGGCAACAGGCTGCAGGCGCGCGGAGAGCGGCTTGTGCCATTTCACCGAGAGGCTAGCGACGTCGCCCATGATGCGCTCGATTTGTTCCCGCGTGATATCGCCGGGGAGCGGAATGGTGTCCAGGCCCGTGCCACACACCGCTGAATACGCGAGCAGGGAATCGATCGCGAGGCGGCCTTCGCTCCAGCGTTGCGCCAGAACCGTATCCTCGAGCACCGGCAGCATCAATCCTGAATAGCCTGCTTGCTTCACTGGAATCGCTTTCAAAGCGCGGGTGATGATCGCCGCTGCGGTGAGCGTGCCGCTGGAACCCATCGGCGCTCCGAGGAAATTTTCAATCGCGCGGCCGATGGAAACGTCCATCAGCGGCGCGGGAGAAAGATCCAGCCCGCCGTAATTCCAGCCGCTGGCTTTGCTGATCTCGTTGGATGTCTTTTCGATCTGCGCTGCGTACTCTCCGAGAGTCGTTTTCAGCCGCTCTTCGGCTTCGCTCGGAGATTTCGTTGAAGCGAAAACCTCAGCCACCACGTTCGCGGATTGCAGCCCGACGGCAAATTGCTTTCCCTCGCCGGTGAAATAGGAAGCTGGATAAAAAGGCGTGCCGGAAGGGACCAACGCCGCCGCCGTAAAATTAAAATTGCCCTGGCTGTGCGGCGTGTTCTCTTCCAAATATTTCACGATGCGGGCGGCGGCGTGAATGGACTGCCAGTGGATTCCATCTTCCCCGGCGATCGATACCGACCCTTCCAGGGTTTTCGAATTCGCGATGATTTTCGCCAGCAGCTCGGCTTCGTGAGGATCGTCCGCGTCGCTCGTCATGGCCGGGCCGATGGCAGCGTCGAAGCCCTCGATTCCCGCGAGGGTGTCGTAATCGCGGAAGAACGTCAACACCTGGTCGTCGGTCATACCGCGCGTGTATTCGGGAAAAGGTTGCGTGGTGATGCGAATCGTCATCACTTCGTAGCCGGATTTTTCGAACGCAGCCTTGGCCTGGCGTAGGAATTTCAGAGTCTCTTGAATTTGTTCCTGGTAATGGGCGCGATCCAGGCGCACGAACGCGGTGATCGCGCGCACTTTCGGCTTTGCGGGAGCATCGGCAGCGTGCGCGGGAATCGTTGCTGCGAAAATTGTGGCGAGCATGCAAATCGCAGCGACCAGGGTTACGGCAGAGATACGATGTTCGCGCGTGCGGCTCACGAAAACGCCGCGATTCCGGTGATGCGCTCGCCGATGATCAATTTGTGTATGTCGTGCGTGCCTTCGTAGGTGAACACCGATTCCAGGTTGTTCATATGGCGCATCACGCAGTAGTCGTCCACGATGCCATTGGCGCCCAGGATTTCGCGGGCTTTGCGCGCCGTTTCGCGCGCCATCCACACGTTGTTCATCTTCAACATGGAAATGTGCGAAGGATGCACGCGGCCGGCATCTTTCAGGCGGCCCACCTGCAGCGCCAGAAATTGCGCCTTGGTGATTTCAGTGATCATCCACACCAATTTTTCCTGCACCAATTGATGCGAGGCAATCGGCTTGTTGTCGAATTGTTTGCGCTGCTTGGCGTAGCTCAGCGCGGTGTCGTAGCACGCCATCGCCGCGCCGATGCCGCCCCAGCCGATGCCGTAGCGCGCCTGATTCAGGCAGGAAAGCGGGCCCTTCAGTCCTTCGACGCCCGGCAGCAGATTTTCCGCCGGGATTTTGCAATCGCTCATAGCCAGGCCGGAAGTCACCGAAGCGCGCAGCGAATATTTTCCGTGCACGTCCCAGGCTTTGTAACCCGGCGTGCCTTTTTCCACCAGGAATCCGCGGATCACTTCGTCTTCGCACTTGGCCCAAATCACGGCTACGTCCGCGATGGAGCCGCTGGTGATCCACATTTTTTCGCCGTTCAAAATGTAGTGGCTGCCTTTTTTCACCGCGCGCGTCAGCATGCCGCCGGGATTCGAGCCGAATTGAGGTTCGGTGAGGCCGAAGCAGCCGATCGCTTTGCCCTGTTGCAGCAGCGGCAGCCATTTTTCTTTCTGCGCGTCCGAACCGAACGCGTGGATCGGATACATCACCAGCGCCGACTGCACTGAAACAAAGCTGCGCAGCCCGGAATCACCGCGCTCCAGCTCCTGCGTCACCAGGCCGTATTCCACGTTGGACATGCCCGCGCATCCGTAGCCCTTCAAGCTCGCACCGAAAAGACCGAGCTCGGCCATCTGCGGCACCAGTTGCACCGGAAATTTTCCTTCGCGGTTGTATTCCTCGATGAGCGGCATGATTTCCGCGTCTACAAATTGGCGCGCAGTATTGCGCGCGAGCTTTTCTTCGTCGCTGAGCACGGAATCGAAGTCGAGGTAATCAACCCCGGGGAACGATGGCATGGAATATCTCCTTGAATATGGGCCGCGCGGAGTAGCACGTGATAATTTACGGCAAAGCCCAAACCGCGATTGTATCGAATTCGCCGCTAATAGCGCCAGTGAGGGGTTCGGACGGGGTGAATGAGTTCCCGGTCAATGCAAACTACTGCATCGCGAGGTGTCGCAATCGAAAATTTATAGTATCGTACGAAGTTCCATGGAGCAGACGCAGACAAACCAACGCACGGTTCTCGGCTCGATTGTCCTGGTGAGCGCTGGGGCAGTAACTTTTCTGCTTTGGCTGCTGTACATGCACCAAGCTCCGGCGCAATTCGCGGGCAAATATGTCTTTTTGCCTGCCTTGAACGCGGTTCTGAACGGGCTGAGTGCGATTGCGCTGTGCACGGGACTTTACTTCATCAAAAAACGGGACCGCAAAGCGCACCGCGCGAGCATGTTGCTGGCGTTCGGATTTTCATCGCTGTTCCTGGTCAGCTATATCGTTAACCACGCGCTGCACGGCGATACGCGCTTTCCGATGGGCCACGGCGCGATTCGCACGGTGTACCTCTTGATTCTGGCCAGCCACATTATTCTGTCGGTGGTCGCGCTGCCTCTGGTGCTCACCACGTTTTTCTTTTCACTCAGCGGACGCTTCCCACAGCATAAGCGGATCGCACGCTACACGTTTCCCATCTGGCTGTACGTCTCGGTCACGGGCGTGGTGGTTTTCGCGCTGCTGCAGGCTTACGCGTACTGATCCGCCACAGCCTCCGTACATTCGCCGGGCATCGCGGGCCGTAGTGTATACTCCGGCGAAAAGCGCATGCAGACGGCACGGGAGGTAAGTGATGAAGCGCCCGGCAGGTGTAACGATATCCGCAGTGGCGGTCCTTATTGGCTGTGGGCTGACGCTGCTTCTCGGCGCGTTCATGATCCTCGCCTATTTCCTTGCCCCGACGACGGATTCCATGCCTGCCTTCACCAGGTACTCTCTGCTGATTATGCCTTTTTTTATGCTGGGCGTCGCGACTTGGGGCATTGCCACCGGAATTAGTCTGCTGCAACTGCGCGAGTGGGCCAGAATTTCCATGATTGTCTTCAGCGGGCTTCTGCTGGTGATGGCAGTGCCGGGGCTGCTGATGATGCTGATCATGCCGTTTCCCACGCCGGCCGGATCGGCCGTTCCGCCGGGCGTAGCTGCGCCGCAAATGGAGAGCATGATGACGGCGGTGCGCATCGGAATGGCTATCTTCTATGCGCTGCTCTCGGTGTTAGGCGGCTGGTGGCTGTATTTCTTCCTCTCGCGGCCGGTGAGGGAACAATTTCGGGGTTCGGCGACGCCGGCATCCTCGTGGGCCCCCGCAGTTGACACGCTTGCGCCAGCATCGCGGAAAAGGCCTGTGAGTATTACGATCATTGCTTACCTGGCGCTGGCGGGAGCGTGCATGTTTCCGTTCCTTCGCCTGTTCAATCTTCCAATCACGTTTCTGGGGCTGTTTTATACGGGTGCCAAAGCCTCATTCATCGTCACCGGTTACATGACCGTGCAGTTTTTCATGGGGTACGGTTTGCTGAAACTGGAGAAGTGGGGCCGCAGCCTCGCCATCTACTATTTTAATTTTGCGATTTTCAATTCGATTATTTCGGTCATCTTGCCTGGGGCGCAAGCGCGCTATGTAGAGGCGATGACCGCGATGCAGGGCTCGATGGGCCTGCCGCCAACGCAGTTTCAGGTGCCAATTTGGTTCAGCCTGGTTTTTTCCCTGCCGATGATCGCCATTCAATTGTGGTTTGTGGTGACGCGCAAGCAGGCGTTTGAAGGCACTCATGGCCCGCAGGCGTCGCAATAGCGGGCCGCGGTTTTGGCCCGTGCGGCTGGCGCAACGGGACGCAGCCGAAGTAGAATGGTGTGCAGCGTGTTTCCGTTTTCGTTGCGCAAAAAGGCCGTAAAGCGTTGACGGGGACGGGACTCGATGCGATAATCGCGGCCTTTGCTTGAGCCTAGAAGTGTGTCCCGGAGCGGCTGGTCGCGAGTCCGGGCAACAGTGCAAATAAACAAATGGGGCAATCGTATTCGTAAGCTCTCCTAACGATGGAAATTCTGCGCCAGCTCGGTGACCTATTTCTTCAAGCTGTGCCCACGGTCATCATCGTTTTCCTTTTTTATCTCTTCATGCGCTGGGCTTTTTTCACGCCCATTCAGAAAGCCATGGCGGAGCGCAGCGCAAAAATCGAAGGCGCGCGCGCGGAAGCGGCGGCGGTGGAGGCTGCGGCGCGGCAGGATCTGGAAAATTACAACGCAGCTCTGCGCAAAGCGCAGGGAGAAATTTATGTGGAGCAGGAAGAGGCTCGCCAGGCTGTGCTCGACGAGCGCGCCAAGAATTTGAAGGCGCAACGCTCCTTGGCGCGGAAGGAAGTTGACGAGGCCAAGAAGCGAATCGAAACCGAGCTCATCGAGGCGCGCAAGGAAGTCGAGCGGCAAACCCCGGAGTTGGCCGGCGCGATCGCGCGTGGCATCCTGGAAGGCAGCAATCCCCCGCGCGGCGGTGCGCGCCAATGACGCTCCGAGCCATGCAACAAATGAAGTCCGCCGCTCGCGCGCTCTGCTTCCTGATTATTTTTCTGACGCTGGCTGCTGTGCCGGTATTTGCGCAAGAAGGCGAAGCTTCGCCGGCGGATTCCACCACCGGCTGGATTTTTCGTTGGCTTAACTTTGCGCTGGTGTTCGGTGCGATCGCCTACGCCCTCGTGAAGTACGCTGCGCCGGCTTTCCGCGCGCAAACCGACGAAATCTCCAGGAAGATCGCGGAAGGCGCGCGCGCCCGCGAGGCCGCCGAGCGTCAGAGGCGCGAAATCAAGGCCAAGCTCGAAGGCCTGGAGCGCGAGATTCAGCAATTGCGCGTGGACGCCAAACGCGACGCCGAAGCCGAAGCGCAGCGCCTGCGCGATCTGGGCCGCGCCGAAGCGGAAAAAATCGAACAAGCAGCTCGCGCGGAAATTGATGCGGCGGCGCGTGCGGGCCGCATGGCACTGAAAACTCTGGGCGCGCGCCTGGCGATTGAGCGCGCGGAAGTATTGTTGCGGCAAGAACTGGCGCCCAAATCCGAAGCCGCGCTGATTCGCACGTTCATTGCTGAGCTTGAGAGGAGCGTCAATTGAGCGCCGTCGCCGAACGTTACGCTGCGGCGCTGGCCGACGTGGCGCTGGAACGCAAGAGCGGCGAAGCCGTGCGCAAGGATCTGGCGGCATTCGTCGAAACTTTTTTTTCGTCGGCCGATCTGCGCAATGCGCTGGAAAGCCCTGCCGTGGACGGCGCGGTGAAGAACAAAGTGATCGCCGCGGTCGCCGCGAAAATGGGACTGAACGACGCGGTGCGCAATTTCGTTTGCTTGATTGTGGATCACCGCCGCACGCATTTGTTTCACGAGATCTTGCAAGTATTCGGCACGGAATTGAATAAGCGCCTGGGTATTGCCGAAGCTGAGGTCACCACGGCGCGCGCGCTGAGCGATGCTGAGAAAAAAGATTTGCTGTCTGTGCTGCAGCGCCGCACCGGAAAGAAGATCGAAGCGCGGTTTGCGGAAGACAAAGACCTGCTAGGCGGCGCCGTCGTGCGCGTCGGTTCCACCGTTTACGATGGATCAGTGCGCGAGCAATTGAATCGCTTGCGCGAGCAGTTGGAAACGGAATAAGACGCCAGCTAGCGCGCTTGAGCGCCGGCGTCAGACGGTTACTCGATCACAGGAGTCAGGATGGCGAACATCAAAGCGGACGAAATAACCAAAATTCTGCGCGAGCAGATCGAAAATTATCAACAGACCCTCGCGGTGGAGGAAGTCGGCACCGTCATTTCCGTCGGCGACGGCATCGCGCGCATCCATGGCCTTGACAAATGCATGGCCGGCGAAATGATCGAGTTCCCGCACGACGTGTTCGGCATTGCGCTGAACCTGGAAGAAGATCAGGTCGGCGCGGTGCTGCTCGGTGACTACACCGAGATCAAAGAGGGCGACACCGTCAAGCGCACCGGCAAAATCATGTCCGTGCCGGTGGGCGATGGCTTGATTGGACGCGTGGTGGACGCGCTCGGCAATCCCATTGACGACAAGGGTCCGATCCTCTCCACGCAACGCAATCCGCTCGAGCGCCTCGCTCCCGGCGTCGTGGCTCGGCAGCCCGTGCGCGAACCCATTCAGACCGGCATCAAGTCCATTGATGCCATGATTCCCATCGGGCGCGGACAGCGCGAGCTGATCATTGGCGACCGGCAAATCGGCAAGACCGCAATCATCATTGACACAATTTTGAATCAGCGCGGCGGCGATTTAATTTGCATCTACTGCGCCATTGGTCAGAAACGCTCGACGGTGGCGCAAGTAATCAAGACTCTGACGGATTACGGCGCGATGGAGCACAGCATCGTGGTGGCTGCGACCGCGTCGGAATCCGCTTCCATGCAATACATCGCTCCATTCACGGCGTGCGCGATCGGCGAATATTTCCGCGACACGAAGCGCCACGCCATCTGTTTTTACGACGACCTGTCGAAGCACGCGCAGTCCTACCGCGAGATTTCACTTTTGCTGCGCCGCCCGCCCGGCCGCGAAGCGTTTCCTGGAGACGTTTTCTTTTTGCACTCGCGCTTGCTGGAACGCGCCGCGAAATTGAACGACGAACTCGGCGCGGGTTCCTTGACGGCGCTGCCGGTAATCGAAACGCAGGCCGGCGATATTTCCGCTTACATTCCGACCAACGTGATTTCCATCACCGACGGCCAAATATTCCTGGAAGCCGACCTGTTCAATAGCGGCATCCGGCCTGCAGTGAACGCCGGTATTTCCGTCAGCCGCGTCGGTGGCAACGCGCAGATCAAAGCCATGCGGCAGGTGGCCGGAACTTTGCGCCTGGATCTCGCGCAATATCGCGACCTGGCGGCCTTCGCGCAATTCGGCACCGAGCAGCTCGATAAGGCTACGCAGGCACAGCTCGCCCGCGGCCAGCGCTTGATGGAAATTTTGAAGCAGGATCAATATCAGCCGCTCTCTGTCGAGAATCAGGTGCTGATTATTTTTGCGGCGTCGAATAAATATCTAGACGATCTGCCGGTTTCGGAATGCCGCCGCTTTGAGCAGGAGCTGTATCCGTTCATCGAAACGAACTACAGCGGCCTGCTGAAATCATTGCGCGAGAAAAAAGCATTTGACGATACCAACCGGGCCGAAGCGAAGAAGGCGCTGGATGCTTTCAAAGAGCGCTTCAAGACCACCATCAAGTCCGCGCCGGCGGCGGCAGCAGCCCAGGCGAAATAGTCCCGTTCGATGCCCACACTTCTCGATTATCGGCGCCGCATCCGGTCTGTGAAAAGCACGCAGCAGATCACGCGCGCGATGAAATTCGTCGCGGCGGCGAAATTGCGGCGCGCGCAGGAAGGCGTGTTTGCCGCGCGGCCCTACGCCAAGGAAATTCTGCGCGTGCTGCGCTCTGCGGCGGCCCGCATGGAATCTCCGGCGCACCCTTTGCTGCAACGGCGGCCCGAAGAAAAAATTCTGGTGATGGTTCTCACTGGCGACCGCAGCCTTTGCGGCGCGTTCAATTCCAACGTGCTGCGCCACGCGATGGATTTCATTCGCGAGCATCACGCGCAGAAGCTGGAACTGATCGTGGTGGGCAAGAAAGGCCGCGACACGCTGCGCAAACGCGGCTATTCGTTCGTCGCGGAATATCTGGATGTTTCCGCGAAAGTGGAATTCTCCAAAGCCAAGGAAATTGCCGCGCGCGTTGCCGAGCTGTACACCAGCGGCGAAGTGGACGCGGTGTACGCGATTTACAACGAGTTCAAGAATGTGATGGTGCAAAATCTGCGCGCGGAAAAACTTCTGCCGGTTGATCCCGAAGTGGTGAAAAAGTCCGCGGACGGCAGAAGAACTCGCTGCCCATCACGCCGGTCCTGGTGGTTCCTTGCCGACAGAGCCTGGGCCCGGAGGCCATGGCCGCTTGGTGGATTACATCTACGAGCAGCCTGTGGAGCAGATTTTCAACGGTCTGGTGCCCCGCTACCTGGAAGGCGAAATTTTCCGCATCCTGCTGGAATCCGCAGCGGCCGAGCATGCAGCGCGAATGACTGCAATGGATGCGGCCACAAGAAACGCTTCAGAACTGATAGAAAAGCTGACGCTGCGGATGAACAACATTCGGCAGGCAGCAATCACGAAAGAATTGATCGAAATCGTTAGCGGAGCTGCGTCGGCGAACTCGTGATTAGTGAGTAGTGATTGGTGATTAGTGAATTGTGCTCGGTGATTTTTTGGGGCGTGCGGTGGGGATGCTGTGAGCCTTGAAAATTGAACGCTTTACAGATTTGAGGGTTTGGCAGCATGCACATAAACTGACGCTGTTGGTTTACAAGCTGACGAAGCGTTTTCCGTCGTCGGAGCGTATTTGGGATGATTTCACAAATGCGACGTTCGTCCTGTCGGTATCAGCGAACATTGCCGAAGGCTTCGGCCGAAGGACGACGCGAGAATTGTTGCGCAGTATGCAAATTGCACGCGGTGAGCTGGAGGAGACTCGCTACTTCCTGATCTTGAGCCGAGATCTCGGCCACATCAAAGCCGCAGATTTCGAGCGAGCGACAGCAGCCTGTGACGATGTGGGCAGACTGATTAACGCCCTGGGAACATCTCTAAAGAGACGGCTCCTCGGAAACGAGAATGTGCAATGAAGCGCGAGCGCGGCACAAAGAAAGAATCACTAGTCACTACTCACTAATCACTACTCACGAATTTCGAGGAGCTACCAGATGGCAACGAAAGAACACAAGACCGGCCACGTCGTCGAAGTAATCGGGCCCGGTAGTGGACGTCCAGTTTGAAGAAGGCCATCTTCCGCTGATTCACAACGCGGTGAAGATCACCAGCGAGGGGTTCAATAATCCCGAGCCGCTCGATATCGTCGCGGAAGTGGCGCAACACCTGGGCGAAGGCCGCGTGCGTTGCGTCGCGATGAAGCCCACGGAAGGTCTGGTGCGCGGCATGAAGGCGCTCGACCTCGGCGAACCTATTTCCGTGCCGGTGGGGCGCGGCGTTCTGGGACGCGTGCTCAACGTACTCGGCGAGCCGGTGGATAATCTCGGCCCCGTGAAGTACGAGAAGCGCTACCCGATTCACCGCCCGGCGCCGCTGCTCGAGGATCAGTCCACCACTCTCGAAATGTTCGAGACGGGCATCAAGGTCGTGGACCTTACCGAGCCGTACTTGAAGGGCGGAAAAATCGGCCTGTTCGGTGGCGCGGGCGTCGGCAAGACCGTGCTGATTCAGGAATTGATTCACAACGTCGCGATGAAGCACGGCGGCGTCTCGGTTTTCTCCGGCGTAGGCGAACGCACGCGCGAAGGCAACGACCTGTGGCTGGAAATGCAGGAATCGGGCGTCATCGTGCCGGGAAACTCAGAAAAATCACGTTGCGCTCTGATTTACGGACAAATGACGGAACCGCCCGGCGCTCGTCTGCGCGTCGGCTTGACCGGCCTCACCGTTGCGGAATATTTCCGCGACGAAGAAAAACTCGACGTGCTGCTCTTCATTGATAATATTTTCCGCTTCGTACAGGCAGGCTCCGAAGTATCCGCGTTGCTCGGCCGCATGCCTTCCGCCGTGGGATACCAGCCAAACCTGAACACCGAAATCGGCGAATTGCAGGAACGCATCACTTCCACGAAAAATGGTTCGATCACTTCCGTGCAGGCGATTTACGTTCCGGCGGACGATTACACCGATCCGGCGCCGGCGGCAACTTTCGCGCACCTGGACGCCACCACGAACCTGAGCCGCCAGATCGTCGAGCGCGGCATTTATCCCGCGGTAGATCCGCTGGCCAGCTTCTCGCGCATTCTGGATCCGCGCATTGTCGGCCAGGAACATTACAACGTGGCGCGTTCCGTGAAAGCGGTTCTGCAGCGTTACAAGGAATTGCAGGACATCATCGCGATTCTGGGCATTGAAGAACTTTCCGACGACGACAAGCAGACCGTGACGCGCGCGCGCAAAATCGAAAAATTCCTCTCGCAGCCGATGTTCGTCGCCGAGCAGTTCACAGGTCTCGCCGGGAAGTATGTGAAGATCGAAGACACCGTGCGCGGCTTCAAGGAAATCGTGGAAGGCAAGCACGACGATTTACCGGAGCAGGCCTTCTACATGGTCGGCACCATCGAAGAAGTGCGTGAGAAGGCGGAGAAGATGGCGGCGGGCGCGGCGGCGTAGTTCGCGCGAGCAGTTCCGAGCGAAACGAAAGCAATGGCAACTCTACCGGAAAAAATCGAGCTGCAAGTGGTGACGCCCGAGCGGCACATTCTGAGCGAGGAAGTAGACTCGCTCGAGATGCCGGGGAAAGACGGGTATCTGGGTATTCTGCCAGGCCACGCGCCGCTGATCACCGAGCTGGGCGTCGGAATCCTTACGTACCACAAGGGCGGCGAAACGCGTTACCTCACCGCCATGTACGGTTTCGCCGAAGTTTTGCCGGACCGCGTGATCGTGCTTGCGGAAATCTCCGAGCGCGCCGAGGAAATTGACGTTGCCCGCGCTACTACCGCGTTGGAACGTGCCAAAGCCGAGACACCGAAAGCCGGGTCCACCGAAGAGGATTGGGATCGCGCAAATGCCGCGATCGAACGCGCCAGCGCTCGTCTGCAGGCCGCTACCAAGGCCGGTACTGGCGCCGCTGGTTCCGCATCCCGAGCCGTGCAACACGCTGCCGCCTAACCGGTATGTCCCTTGTTTACTTTTGCATCTCCACGCATCCGCAGGCTTGGATAGCGCATCTGATTACTATGGTACAAATGTAGTAGAAGGGGCGTATGTCAGACATTACAGTGTATTCAACTTCCTGGTGCTGCGATTGCCGCCGGGCCAAACATTTTCTGCGTGATCGTGGTATTCCTTACCGCGAAGTGAATATTGACGACGACCCCGCCGCCGAAGCGATCGTCATACAAATTAATAACGGCAAGCGTAAGGTGCCGATGATCGGCATTGAAGGCCGCTACTTTTCGTTGAGTCCGTTCGACCCCTACAAACTTGCCGAAGAACTGAAAATCCCGCTGAATAAGTAAATCAAGCAGCTTTTCGTTACGTTAATCCCACGCCGCGCGTCATCACGCCGGCGACGTGCAGATCCGGCGTCAAGACCACCAGGTCCGCATCGCCGCCAATCGCCAAAATTCCTTTTTTCCCCGCGAGGCCCAGCCGCCGTGCCGGCAAAATTGTGGCCATGCGCAGCGCATCCACAAACGGGACGCCCACTTGCACCATGAAACGCAGCGCGCGATCGAGCGTCAGCGTGCTGCCCGCCAGTTTACCTTCGGAGTTTCGGCACACGCCATCCTTCACCGTAACCTCGAAATTTCCCAGGCGGTAATTACCGTCGCGCATCCCGGTGGCAGACGTGCCGTCGCTCACCAGCAGCACCGTGTCGAATCCCTTGGTCCCCACCAGCACCTGAATCGCCGGTCCGGCGACGTGCACGCCGTCGGCGATGATCTCGGCGGTCACTTCCGTATCCGTAAGGATCGCACTGATCACTCCAGGATCGCGATGCGTAAACGGCCGCATGGCGTTGTAAACATGCGCCGCGTGGCGCGCTCCCGCCTTAATTGCCGCGCGCGCCTGGTCGTAATCCGCATCGGTGTGGCCCATGGCCACCACCAGTCCATCAGCCACAGCCTTCGCGATCAATTCCAGAGCGCCGGGAATTTCCGGCGCCACCGTCACGATCTTCACCAATCCATCCGCAGCAGCCCGGAATTTTTCCAGCACTTCAATCGAGGGCCGCGCGATTGATTCCGCCGGATGCACCCCGCGCCGCGCCTGATTGATGAATGGCCCTTCCAGATGGATTCCCACGATTTCAGCCGCCGCCCGCGTATTCTCTTCCGCCTTTTCGTGGCTGTGCACGTATTGCGCGATGCCTTCGAGGCTGCGGCAAGTGTCTTCGACCGGCGCACTAACCGTGGTCGCAACGATGGACGTGGTTCCGAAGCGCGCCACCGTCGAAGTGACGGCGTCCAGCGCCTCCGGAGTCGCTTCCATCACGTCGTGGCCGCCCGCGCCGTGGATGTGCACGTCCACGAATCCGGGGACCACCGTCATCCCCGACGCCACGTAGTCCTTCGCGCCCGGCGGGATATGCACTTCGTCGCGATGGCCGATGGCGGTGATGCGCCCGCCTTCAACGACGATCACGTTGTCCAGCAGCTCTTCTTGAGGCGTCAGGATGCGCCCTGCGTAAATTGCAATGGCCGTCATGGTAAGTCCATGCTACTTGAACTCCGGCGCAAAATCAGCGCGAGCCTTGCATCCTTTTCCTGGTCCGCTACAATCATGGGGCGCAACTTACTGGGAGGAAATGGATGTCTTACGACAAGCGATACGTGGCTCAGAAGCGGCAGCGCCGCCGCCGCAAGACCGCCAAGGCGAAGGTGAAACTGTACGAGCAAGGGAAACTGCCGCACGACAAACTCCCCGCGTTGGCTAAGAAGTTCTTGAGCCGCAAAAACCGCGCTCTGAAAAAAGCCGAATAAACAAAAAAAGAGGGGCGCCCGTGGGAGCGCCCCTCTTGCTGCGGTGAAGCGAGCCGGACCCGCCAGGGAGCGGCTCCTACCGTCGTGCCTCGTTAGTTGCCGCCGGAGGTTGCAGCCTGTGCGTGCGTTGCGTTGGCCTTCGGCACGCTCAGGTATCCGGTGATTTTGTCCTTGCCTACCTGGTTCACTACGAACTCCAGCGGAGCGCGTGCGCCACTTTCGAAGAAGTACAGCGGCTCGTTGGCCGTCAGGTTCTTCTTGTCATGGCGCTGGTCGTCAACAAAGATCGTGACGCCGTACTGGCTCTTTTTGAGGTTCGTGGCGTGCAGTTCCACCATCAGATTGCCGACTTTTTCGCGCGAGTTCTTCTTGTCAATGGTGAACTCGTAGTAATCGCGCTCGCCCAGGCGGCGAAGTTCTTCCACTTCGTCGTGGTTGCGCGCGATCAACGTGCCGAATTCGCCGCGGGCCATCTGCAGATTGTTCTTGGTGGTGTCCAGGTCGCCTTTCACGCCGTTGACGTCCGTGCCCAGCTTGTTCACGTCATCAACGCTCGCCTTGGTCGCGAGCTGCGCGTTGGTCTGATTCTGCATCTCCGCCAATTCCTTGGCGTCGTCTTCCTTGATTTTCTTGGCCTGTGAGCGCGCCTTGGATAGCTCGCCTTCGGTCAGCTTCATCTTGTCGGTCACCACGCTCAGTTCGCCTTCGAGTTGCGCGTTGGTGTCCTCAGCCTTGGCGAGGCGCTGGCTGATCACGTCGTTGTTCTGCTTGAACTGTTGCGTCTGTGACGCCAGAGATTGTTCCAGCTCTTTCGAGCGGGTGGACGCGGTCCAGCCTGCACCCAGTGCTACCAGTGAGACTACCGCGAGAGCAACCACGACGATCCCCACCCAGCGGGGGGCGGTGGCTTCGTCTGCGATCACTACGTCCTGTCGTTCTTCACTCATGATTTTTGTTCCTCCAGAAATCCCTTGCGCGAGGGAGAAGTGCAAGCTGGGAACCAAAGTGAGGCAGCGCCAGCGGTACCCGTAAGTGATTGATAAAAGGTCTGATATGAGAGGTCTACGGAAATCCGGACGCGGCCGTGTGCGCGTTCGCCCCTGCAAATTTTACGTGCCAGTAACATTTCTGCGTGGTGGAAGAAAGCGGACACTACAGGCGTGCGAAACCGCGGCGAAGTACTAGAAGTAACCTCATCAATCCGTAATTCGGTAGGGTGCGGTCTCGCGATTGTGTGAGAAATCGCGGATGATTTAGGGTTAGGCGGGACGTCTTTGAGTTGGTCGTTGTAGCGGCGGTCCCGCAGAGCGAAACCGCCATCGGTGATAGTCGCGCCACCCGTGGCGCACTAAAGTGCGCCGCTACGAAGGCTTAACCACCACTTCTAGGGACTACGCGCGTGTCAGCGCGTGATGGTCATGTTGCGCAGCTCGGCGATGCGATCCGAAAGCGGCGGGTGCGTGCTGAACAGCCCTGAAAATATTTGTCCGGCAGATAGCGGCTGCACGATGCACAACGCAGAAGTGGATTGCGGAATGTTCATGGGAATTTTTTTATTGTAAGCGCCCAATTTTTCCAGCGCGCTGATCAGTCCATTGGCATGCCCGATCATTTGCACGCCGGAAGCGTCGGCCTGATATTCGCGCTGGCGCGAAATACCCAGTTGCAGCAACAAAGCCGCGAAGGGCGCCAAGATCACCATCAACAGCGCGCCGATTCCGCCGCCGCGGTTGCGCCCACCGCCGCCATAGCCGCCGAACATGAGTCCGAAACGCCCCACATGTCCGATCCATGTGATGGCGCCGGCCAGCGTCGCGGCAATCGAAGACGTCAGAATGTCGTAATTACGCACGTGTGAAAGCTCGTGCGCGATTACGCCTTCCAGCTCGTCGTCGTTCATGATTTCCATCAGCCCTTGCGTCACGGCCACCGACGCGTGGCTGGGATTGCGTCCCGTGGCGAACGCGTTTGGCGCAGCCTGCGGAATCATGTACAGCTTGGGCATCGGCAAATTGGCCTTGGCCGCCAGCCGTTCCATCACCGCGTACAATCGAGGCGATTCCTCGCGGCTGATGGGCACCGCGCCGCTGGATTTCAGAGCAATCTTGTCCGAGAAAAAATACGCGCCGCCGTTCATCAGCACGGCAAACACCAGCGCGATCGTCATCCCGTTGGACCCGCCCAGCGCCTGCGCCGATGAATAGCAAAAGCAGCGTGAGTGCCGTCAGCAGAAAAGCAGTCTTAAGAGTTTTCATTTTATTCAGCCTTGGCGCCGGATAAATTTTATCAGGCGGCGCCTGCCTTTGCGGCCTTCCGCGCAAATTTCATTGTGTTGGTCTTTGCGTCTACATCCACGTTCACTTCATCTCCCGGATGGACCTCGCCGTCGAGAATTTTCATCGCCAGCGGGTCTTGTATCAGCCGCTGAATGGCGCGCTTCATCGGCCGCGCGCCGTAGGCAGGGTCGTAGCCCTCGGCAAAGAGCAGGGTCTTCGCCGCCGACGTCAGATGCAGTGTGATCTGGCGTTCGGCCAGCCGCTTCACCAGGTGTTGCATCTGCAGGTCAATGATGTGCTCGATCTGATCCTTGCCCAGCGGACGGAACAGCACGATATCGTCAATGCGGTTCAGAAATTCCGGACGGAAAATTTCGCGCAGCGCCGCCATGGCCTGCTCGCGCGCCTTCTTGGGATCTTTTTCGATCAAGTCGAATATCGCGCTCGAGCCTACGTTCGACGTCATAATGATCACCGTGTTGCGAAAATCCACGGTGCGGCCCTTGCCGTCCGTCAGACGTCCGTCGTCCAGAATTTGCAGCAGTACGTTGAACACGTCCGGGTGCGCCTTCTCGATTTCGTCCAGCAGCACCACGCAGTACGGCCGGCGGCGAACCTGTTCGGTCAGTTGTCCGCCCTCGTCGTAGCCCACGTAGCCCGGAGGCGCGCCGATCATCCGCGCCACCGAATGTTTTTCCATGTACTCGGACATATCCAGCCGCACGATGGCGCGTTCATCGTCAAACAAGAATTCCGCCACGGCGCGCGCCAGCTCCGTCTTGCCCACGCCGGTGGGTCCGAGAAAGAGGAAGGAGCCGATCGGCCGGTTCGGATCGCTCAGACCTGAACGGCTGCGGCGTATGGCGTTCGCCACGCTCTCCAGCGCCGCTTCTTGCCCCACCACGCGCTCGCGCAGCCGCTCTTCCATGTGCACCAGCTTCTGGACTTCACCCTCCAGCAAGCGGCCCGCGGGAATTCCCGTCCATTTGCTCACAATTTTGGCGATTTCTTCTTCGCCGACTTCTTCCTTCAGCATCGGCTGATCTTTTTGCAGCTCGGCCAGTTTGTTCTGCGCGGCCTGCAATTCTTTTTCCGCCGCAGCCAGCTTGCCGTAACGGATTTCCGCCACCTTCGAAAGATCGCCGGCGCGTTCGAAGCGCTGTTCTTCCGTTTTCAGGCGATCGATTTCTTCCTTCTGCTTGCGTATGCGCCCGATCGCATCCTTCTCCGTCTGCCAGCGGCCCTTCAACGCGTTGGATTGCTCGCGCAGCGTGCTCAGTTCTTTTTCCACCTGCTTCACGCGCTCGCGCGAATGTGCGTCGGATTCCTTGCGCAGCGCCTGCCGCTCGATTTCCAGCTGCATGATGCGCCGCTCGATGTTGTCAATCTCCACGGGCAGGGAATCGATTTCCATGCGCAGCCCCGCCGCGGCTTCGTCCACCAGGTCAATGGCCTTGTCCGGCAGAAAACGGTCGGTGATATAGCGCTGCGAAAGCATGGCCGCTGCGACGATCGCTGCGTCCTTGATGCGCACGCCATGATGCACTTCGTAACGTTCTTTCAGCCCGCGCAGTATCGCGATGGTGTCTTCCACCGTGGGTTCGCCCACATATACGGGCTGGAAGCGCCGCTCCAGGGCCGGATCCTTTTCGATGTATTTGCGGTATTCGTTGAGCGTGGTTGCGCCGATGGCTCGCAATTCTCCGCGCGCCAGCGCCGGCTTCAGCATGTTCGACGCGTCCATCGAACCTTCCGCCGCGCCCGCGCCCACCAGCGTATGCAGCTCGTCAATGAACAGAATGATTTGCCCGTCGGACTCGGTGACTTCCTTCAGCACCGCTTTCAGGCGGTCTTCGAATTCACCGCGATATTTCGCGCCCGCGACAAGCGCCGCCAGATCCAGCGAAACGATGCGCTTCGGTTTCAGCACTTCGGGGACGTCGCCGGCAACGATGCGGCTCGCCAGCCCCTCGACAATGGCTGTCTTGCCCACGCCGGGTTCGCCAATCAGCACAGGATTATTTTTCGTGCGCCGCGCCAGGATCTGCATCACGCGGCGGATTTCTTCGTCGCGGCCGATGACCGGGTCGAGTTTGCCGCGTCGCGCCAGATCCGTCAGGTCGCGCGCGTACTGCTCCAGCGCGCGATATGTGGATTCAGGATTTTGCGACGTGACGCGATGGCTGCCGCGTATCGTGGCCATCGCCTGCAGAATGGCTTCATGGGTCGCGCCGGCGCGAATCAGGGCCTGGCCCGCGGGATCTTTTTCCGCCGCGGAGATTGCCAGCAAAATGTGTTCGGTCGAAACGTACTCGTCCTTCAGATCTTTCGCTTCGTCGAACGCCTTCTCCAGAATCTTGTTGGTCGCCGGGCTTAGATACTGCTGCGACACGCCGGAAACTTTCGGCAGCCGCGCGATCTGCTTCTCGACGTCGCTAGCCAGCTGCGTGGGAGACACCCCTAGCTTTTCCAGCAGCGGCGGCACCACGCCGTCGCCCTGCGCTACCAGCGCCCACAGTAAATGCAACGGCTCGATTTGCTGTTGGCCTTCGCGGCCGCCCATTTCCTGGGCTGCTTGCAGCGCCTGTTGGGCTTTTACGGTTAGTTTGTCAAAATTCAGCATGGCGGAATCTTCTCACTCTTTGACGCGAACGCAGCGGCAGAGGATACGTGACAATCAGGCCGCCGGTAGGACGCGTCCATTCAGAATATTAGTTCTAATGGATAATAAAATATGCGCGTATCATTGTCAAGTATTTGTTATGTCCTTATATATTAAGCACATACGTAGATTCATCTACTCTAAAACCCTCATAACTAACGTCTTAAGATAGTGCGTCTCCGGCATCGTCAGCAAAATCGGATGGTCTTGCGCCTGCGTCCTTCTTTCCGCCACCACTACCGTTCTCCGTGCGTCGTTCGCAGCCTCCGCTATCAGTTGCAGGAACAGCGCTTCGCTCAGGTGGTAGGAGCACGAGCAGGTTACGAGGTATCCCCCGGGCTGCAAAATCTTCAGCGCGCGCAGATTGATCTCCTTGTACCCGCGCTGCGCCGCCTCCAGACTGTCGCGGTTCTTCGCGAAAGCCGGAGGGTCGAGTATCACCATCTGAAACCGCCGCCCCACCTCGTCATACTCTTTCAGCAAATCGAACGCGTTGCCTTCGCGGAACGTCACGTTCGCAATCGAGTTCAATTCCTGATTGCGCCGCGCGGCTTGCACCGCCGCTGGCCCCATGTCAATTCCTTCCACGTGCTGGCAGCGGTCCGCAACCGTCAGCGCGAAACCGCCCTGGTAGCTGAAGCAATCCAGCACTTCGCCCGATGCGTAGCGCCGCGCGGCCCAGTGATTTTCGCGTTGATCGAGGAACGATCCTGTCTTCTGCCCTTTCGCCAGGTCGTAGACGAACGTGATGCCGTTTTCCTTGGCAAGAATTTCCTCCGGCACATCGCCATGCAACACGCTTACGCTCTGCGCGAGACCTTCGAGCAGCCGGACTTTGGGATCGTTGCGCTCCAAAATTCCCTTGGGCGAAAACAGCTCCACCAGGATCTCAACGATCACGCCTTTCTGCCGTTCCGACGCCTGACTCAGTGTTTGCAGCACCAGGTAGTCGCCGTAACGGTCAATCACAATCGAAGGCAGCAAGTCCGCTTCGCCATGCACCAGGCGGTAGCAGTCCGTGTTTTCGACCACGGTCTCGCGATAGGCTGCGGCCCGCCTTAGCCGCTCCGTGAAAAATGCGCGGTCCACGGCGACATTTTCACGAGTCAGCAGGCGGACAGCGATTTGCGATTTGTCGCTGTAAAATGCGCGGCCGTGGTACCGCCCGCGTTCATCCGTGACCCGCACGATCGCGCCCGCTTCGGCCTGCGCCGAGCGCACGTCACTGCGATAGACCCACGGATGGCCGGAGCGAAGCCGCTCCGCACCGCGCGTGCTGATCACTACCGACCCTTCCGCCACGTTTCCCGCCTGACGTTCGAGGATTGCACCACTGATTCCTTACAGTCGATTCGCTACAATGCTTCCGGCACGCGCTAGTATGAACCTCGACGAACTAAATTTCGACCTGCCGCCGGAGCGCATCGCGCAGCGCCCACTCGCTGAGCGCGACGCTTCGCGCATGCTGCTCCTCGATAAAATCACCGGCGCGTGGGACGACCGGCGCTTCCGCGAATTTCCCGACCTGTTGCGCGGCAATGAACTCATCGTCCTCAATAACGCGCTCGTCCTCCCGGCGCGTTTATTCGGCCGTCGCGTGGGAATGCACGCCGAAGCCCCCGGCACGCACAGCCCCGCGCGCCACGAACACCTGCAAGCACCGATTGAAGTCCTGCTCGTCCGCCAGCTCGCACCAGACACATGGGAAACGCTGGCACGCCCGGGAAGAAAAATCCCCGTGGGCGAGAAGATTATTTTTGGCGAAGGTGAACTCGAAGCCGTCGTCGAAAGCCGCGGCGAATATGGCCTGCGGGTTTTGCGCTTCGCTTCCAAAACCGGTATTCACGAAGCGCTCGGACGGCTCGGCCACATCCCCTTGCCGCCCTACATCAAGCGCGCGGACGAGCCCGCTGATCGCGAGCGTTATCAAACCGTGTACGCCCGGCAGGGAAGCGCCGTGGCCGCACCTACCGCGGGTTTGCACTTCACGCCCGAAATCCTGCAGCACATCCGCGCGCGCAATATCGAAATTGCCGAGATCACTCTCGACGTCGGTCTCGGAACCTTCGAGCCGGTTCGCACTGCGCGCCTGGAAGATCACAAAATCCATCTGGAATCATACGAGATTTCCGAAGCCACGGCGCAAGCGGTCGAGCGCGCGCTGCGTGAGGCACGCCCCGTGCTGGCCATCGGCACCACTGTGGTGCGCGCCCTGGAAGACGCAGCAGAGAAAGCTGCGGCGCGCGGCGGCACGTTGAGCCCCGGAAAATCCGAAGCCGCAATTTTCCTCTACCCAGGCAAGCCTCTCCGGGTCGTAAATCAGCTGCTCACGAATTTTCATCTTCCGCAATCCAGCCTACTGGCGCTCGTAGCCACCCTCGCCGGAAAAGAAAATATCCTGCGTGCCTACCGCCACGCCGTCGCAGCCGAATATCGCTTCTACAGCTACGGCGATTGCATGCTGATACGCTGAACTCCACCCAGTCCCCTCGTTCTCCGGACTCGCTCTTTCGGCTCGCGCGATTTCGTGCAACCCGTTCGCTCTTCGTCTATAATTCGCATCCTGCCTCCTGGGGGCAGCTGCATGCGCTATCTGATTCTCAGTGACATACACGCCAATCTCACCGCTCTGGACGCCGCCCTCGGCGCCGCGAAGGGCCAGTGGGACAAGGTGCTTTGTCTGGGCGATGTCGTCGGCTACGGCCCCGACCCCAATGAAGTGGTGGACCGCATCCGCGAAATCGGAGCGCTCACCATCCGCGGCAATCACGATAAGGCTGGCTCAGGCCTGGCCAACGCTGATGACTTCAACCCCGTCGCGCGCGCGGTAGCACTCTGGACTCGCGACCAACTGCGCCCGGAAAATCGCGAATGGCTGGAGCAATTGCCCACCGGACCGCTCACCGAAGACGGATTCGTCATGGTTCATGGCGCCTTTCGCGATGAAGACGAATACGTTTTTGCTCCGGCCCAGGCGCTGGATAGCCTGCTTGACGCGCCCGCGCAAATTACTTTCTTCGGACACACGCACCTGCAAGGCGGCTTCACGCTTCGCAACGACGAAGTTGGCGTGCTGCACTTCAAACCCGCTCCCGGCCAGCACTTCTCCACATTAGCAATCGACGATGGCACCACCTACCTGCTCAATCCCGGATCAGTTGGACAACCGCGTGACGGTGACACGCGCGCGGCCTTCGTGATCGCGGACTTGCCGAACAAATCCATCGAATTCTGGCGCGTGCCGTACGATATCGAAACGGTGCAGAAACGCATGGGCGACGGCGGCCTGCCCGAGCCGCTGATTCAGCGTCTGGCGTTCGGCCGCTAGGGCTCGCGGGGACTCATGGAACCGGGCGAAAGTTCCTACAGCGCAGAGCGGCGCCGCTTCCCGGTAGCATTTCTCGCCGGAGCAATCGTCATGGCGCTGTTGTTCGGCGGATTTTACCTGCTCACGCGCATACTGGGCTCGCATGGTCCGGCCGTCGCCGAGAAACTTCCTTTTGGCGCGGCGGAACAAGCCTACGCGGAGCGCATCCATTTCAGCGATCTGCACATGTCGCGTTCCACCAACATGATCAAGCAGGAATTCACTTACGTTACTGGAACTGTGTCGAACGACGGCGTGCAGACAATTCGCGGCATGCAAGTCAACGTGGAATTTCGCGACGCCCTGAACCAGGTGGTCCTGCGCGATTCTCAATTCGTAATCAACCCCTCCGCGGACCCTCCGCTCAATGCCGGACTCAGCACTTCCTTCCAGCTAACTCTCGAACATGTTCCCGCGGAGTGGAATCAAGAGTATCCTTCCATACGAGTAACTGGCCTGCTTTTACAATAGCCGCCCCAGGCTTCTCTAAGCGGCAAAGAATCCCATGACGGTGGGCAGTTGAATTCGCCTGCGAACGATTGGGCTGCGCTGGATCGCGCGTTGAGCGACCTCGCGGCGTCCGGCTGCGTGGAAGTGCGCGAAGACGGCGAATGGTTGGCGGAACTCGCCACGCTGCATTTCGAGCTGCGCGTCGAACGCAAAAATCCGCTGGTGCATCTGTGGTCCGACGAGCGCAATCTCACGCGCCGCGTGCTCAGCGTGAAGGAAAACGCCGGCGACCGCATCGTGCTCGAAGTGCAACGCTTCGGCCGCGCCAAGCCGGGTCGCCTGGAATTCTTGCGCACCGATTCGCCACGCGCCGCCGGGCGCATCACGCGCGAACAATTCCGCGCTCGCTTCGCGCGCATCCTGGCCGATCGGTTTCCCGATTCAGTGGTGGATTCGCTCACCGCGGCGCCTGATCTGGAGAATTCCTTCTCCGGCTCTTTCGTCCGAGGCGTAATGCACGAAGGCTCGCACGCCTGGGCGTTGCTGGCCGCTGCTCCCAGCGAAGACCCCGCAACCATCGAAAATATTCTCGCGTTTGGAATTTTGTGGCTGGATTGGACCCGCGGCCGCGCCGACCGCCGCGCCGTGGAAGGCCTGCGCTTCTTTGTGCCGCACGGAACCAGCCGGCGCTTGCGCGAACGCCTGCTGGCGCTTTCCGCATCCGTGCGCGCAGAAATTTACGAAATGCGCGAGCCGGACGCTGCGATGCAAAAAATCGATCCTGCGGATGTTGGAAACCTGGAAAGCTGGCTGGTGCCGCGCGAACAGATTGAATCCGTGCTGCGCGCCGCGAGCGAAACGAATACACGGATCCGCGCGATGCTCCCTCGAAGCGCCGACGCCATTCAACACCGCGTGCCCCCCGGCGCGAATGAAGTAGCTTTCTGCTTTCACGGCATGCAGTTCGCGCGCTGGACTCGCCAGGGAGTATTTTTCGGCCTGGGAAATTCCACGGAGCTGCTGACCACCGCGAATGAGCGTGCTCTGGAGCGCCTGTTGCATCGGCTGGACCTGCATCGCAGCCCGCTGGCCACCGACACGAATCACACCTTGTATCGCGGCGCGCCGGAGCGCTGGCTGGAATCCATCGTGCTAGAAGATCCCGTGAAGCTCGACGCGCTGCTCGATGCACGTCATTTTTACTCGCAGGTTCCTGCGCTGGCGGCCGGTGATAGAGGCGTGCTCGATTTGCTCGGCGTCACGCGCCAGGGCCGTCTGGTGGTGATCGAATTAAAAGCTTCGGAAGATTTGCAATTACCTGTGCAGGCCGTGGATTACTGGCTGCGCGTCCGCCGCCATCAGCGCGAAGGCGATTTTCAGCGCGACGGATATTTCGCGGGCGCCGCCCTGGACCCGCAGCCGCCGCTGGTATGGCTCGTCTCGCCCGGACTGCGTTTCCATTCCGCCACGGACACGCTGCTGAAATATCTCTCGCCGGAAATTCACGTCACCAGAATTGGACTGGCAGAAAACTGGCGGCGCGGCCTGAAAATTATTTTCCGGCAATAAGTGTTTCAAATTTTTAAGGGAATTTTCTGAGGCCAGAAAAAAGGAGGGGAAGCGGCCTGGGTTGAGCCAGAACCACTTCCCGGGGTGTGTCCTAGAAGCGATTAAATAGTTAGACGCCTGCTGCGGGAAAAGGTTGCATCAAACTGCGAGCGCGTAAAAAAATCTCAAGGCTCAGTAAAAGAGGTACTTGCGCCACTTCTCGTCGCGATGTCCGATCAGCCGCATCAGCTGCCGTGAAGTGTGCAGCGTGAAAGGCCGTGGACGCCGCTGCAGTTTGATTCCCGCTTCTTCCGGCGTGCGGTCGCCCTTGCGGTTGTTGCACGTGTAGCAGCAAGCCACCAGATTTTCCCAGGTCGAGCGCCCGCCCCGCGAACGCGGCATCACATGATCCAGCGTCAGCTCCGAAGCAGGGAAGGCACGCGCGCAAAACTGGCAGGTATTGCGGTCGCGCAGCAAAATATTTTTCCGCGAAAGCGCCCGGCTCTGCTGCGGAATGTGCCGGTAACTCAGCAGACGAATCACCGACGGCACCTGAATCGCCTTCTGCGTGGAATGTACTTCGGTGTGATTTGTTTCTTCGGCCTGCGCGACGCCCTTCAGCATCAGCACCAGCGCCCGGCGCACCGCGGTTACGTTGATCGGTTCGAAGGTCGCGTTCAGCACCAGCACGGGAGCCTGCATCACGGACGGACGGCTGGCCGGAGGCCTAACCTGGCCATTCGCGGCGACGGAATCCGGCGCGACTCCGCCCAGCCCGATATTGGGCCGGGGCCGTAAGCCATGCTTGAGCCGCATTTCCATTTGCGCCGCCTTTGCGTCGCTCGACGAGTTTCCCTAGCTTCTAAGGATGCTCGTCGCACCCTGTTGGTTTCTCCGGCTTGAATCCGCTTCGTGTAGCTGCTGGGGACCCGTGGGTGACCAGCCTGGCACGACTCGCGCTACCGTCAACCCCAACACTGCCGCGGCGCCCGCCTGCTTCAGGGCTCGCGCGCATGAATCCAGTGTCGCGCCAGTCGTCAATACATCATCTAGCAGCAGAACTCGCAGCTTGTCAACCCGCAGGCCTTTGCGCGTCGCGTAGGCGCCACGTACCGAATCCCAGTGTTCCTTTCGAGACAGCACCAACCGCGCTGGTCGAGGCTTGGTGCGCATCAGCAAATAAGCCCCTTGCTTCAGATGCAGACGGCGCGCCAGCGGCCGTGCGATCAATTCGGCCTGGTTGTAACCGCGTTCGCGCTGGCGGTCGGGGTGCAACGGCACCGGCACCACCACGTCCGCGCGAAACGCCTCGCCCTCGCGCGCCACAATTTCCGCCAAACGCTCCGCAAACCAGTCGCCGAGGCGAGTCACCTCTTCGTATTTCAGCAGCAGGATGGCGTGGTGCAGCGCATCGTTGTACACGCCATAGCTGCGCGCGCGATCGAACGCGTAGTAGTCGCCGCGGCACAACCGGCAGCGGGGCTGTTCTACCACGGCGTTCGCGGCCGCGCCTGCGCCGCCCGCGAGAGACGGCCGCCCGCAACACTCGCACATCGGTTGCTGTATCGGCTCAAAAGATGCCAGGCATGAATCGCAAATCGGAATGCGGCTGGCGTTCAGCAGTGTGGTCCCGCAGATCCGGCAGGGCGCAGGGAAGAGCACGGCGGCGAGCGCGTCAATGGCTGTTCGCAATATCACAATGTAATCAGCAAGCGGGAGGGGTACTGCGAAACCTACTCCACCAGAGAAGGGAAGGATAGACCGTAATTCTACTCACAGCCGCCGCGCTCGCGCACACTCCCGCGCCAAAATCGCCGCTCGTTTTGAAGGGTACGACAGGTGTCAACTGGAAGTTGTAGCGGCGCACTTCAGTGCGCCATCCACGTCGTGGCAACAACCGATGGCGGTCCCGCGTCGCGGGACCGCCGCTACAAAATCCGCCGCCGCACGACTTACAGCTGCCCCTGCTCCGTCTTTTCCTGGCAGGTAATGCAATACCGCGTCCACGGCACAGCTTCCAACCGCTTCTGCTGCAACTCTTCGTGGCACGAATTGCACTCGCCGTACGTGCCGTCCTTAATGCGCGCCAGGGCGTTGTCCACCAGCGCCAGCAGCGAGCGGTCGTTGTGCGTCTGGCCAAACAGGAATTCCTTGGTGTAGGAATTCGCGGCCTTGTCGCCCAGATCCACCGTGGGATCTTCGTCCGCTTCGCGCCCTTCCTGCTCGGTGCGCGCGATGCCACGCACTAATTCTTCGCGCCGCGTGGCTAGTTTCTTTTTGTAATACTCCAATCGTTTCTTGTCCATCGTTCGGTCCCTATGCGAGGCCCAATAGCTCGCTCAAAGCCGCCCAGTTTAACGGCACATACTTCCCATGTCAAATGAGCGCCCAGCCGCTGGCGACAAAAGGTAACCGCTGGCAAAAATCCGCCGCGCGATAATCCAAGAATCGCCGCTAGCTTTGACGCTCCGCCAGGAAGAATGTCTCCGGTCGGCCTGTGATAGATGCTGTATCGGCTGAAAAGGATTCCAGTACGCAGCCGCAGCGATGACAATCTGCAGATCAAAAGGGGTTATGTAGCGGCCGCTGTGTCCCGCGCCTTTCGGGACGCAGCGGGCATTTTTCATTCGTAGCGTGGTAACGAGGGGTGAATATTAGGCCATCAGAACGACTCAGCTGCTACGCCGGAATCACCTTCTTCGGAAATATAAAATGAATCCCGATGCCGCCCACGATCAGCACCAAAAATGCGAAGACGCTGCCTTCCGGACCAACCTTGCCGCCAGTCAGCCACGTAGGACCATTAAACGTGGAATTGAACAGATGTCCTTTCGCCAAGTAGCCGCTGTCCGGCACGGAGTAGAAAAATGTCTCCGCCCAATCCCATGTGGCGTGCATTCCAATCGGGAACCATATATTCCCGGTCCGCTGCAAACTGAAAGCCGCCAGCACGCCAAACGATCCCGCCATTGCCGCGCCAAACCACGCTTCGCCGCTATTGCCCAAATGGATCGCGCCAAACAAAATCGAAAGCACAATCGCCGCGGGCCAGAACCCGATTGCGGGCCCCAGCGTGGATTGCATGTAACCGCGAAAGCAAAACTCTTCGAAGATTCCCACCATCAGGAACGCGAGCCCGTACAGCGCGCCAAACTTCAGCGCATCCGCGCCGGAAAGCGCCAGGCTGCCTAACGAAAACCCGTGAAATGCCGCGATCAGAATCAGCAGCAACGACAGCATCGCAAACCCGTACGGCACGCCCTGCCAAAATCGTTTTCCCAAAAACTGATTCGGCGGCAAATAATAATCCGCGTAAGTGCGTTTCTCGATCAGCGTCATCACCGCTGTCGAGACCAGCAACCCAAACAACAGAATGCTCTCGCTGACAATTGCCAGCGGCGGAGTAAACACATTCGGATCCTGCGCCTTGAACCATGCGTCCACTCCCGGGGTGTGCTTCAACGTAAATACCGCTGCCTTAATGCACACGAACATCAGAAAAATAAACAGCAGCAGCCGCCACCCCGGGCGGAGCCCCGTCGGCCCCATGAATATATTTCCTAGCCCCGAGCGCTGTGTCGCTGCCGGATGAAGCTCTCCAGCGGTGGAAGGCAGGCTGCTCGCGTCGCCGTTCGTGGTCATCTGGGCTCTCCTAAACTCTGCATAATATACGGCAATCAAGCCGAAATAGTTTCAATATCGCCCACCGGCGAGCGCTCCGAGATTCCAGCAAACTTTTGCGACGAATTGTCGCGGTGGTATCATCCGTTTTCGCCATGCAGCCGCCAAAACCACGCGGAACAGGCAAACTCGAACTTCGCCAGCACGTCGACCGCTCACAGGCCAAGCGGTTAAAGGACGCAGAACGATTAGGTACTGCCGGAAAGCCGGAGGAGGCTATCCGGATAGTTCGTGACCTGGTTCGCGAGGCACCTGACGGCTTCGAACGGTTTTT
This sequence comes from uncultured Acidobacteriota bacterium, assembly GCA_963742475.1. GTDB lineage: Bacteria > Acidobacteriota > Terriglobia > Acidiferrales > UBA7541 > Palsa-295. The sequence continues at coordinate 541,196 of CAVULY010000003.1, forward strand.
TCTTTTCTACTACGAGATGTGTTGGCTCTTGGAGCTTGGCGCCTTTGTAGAGGCTAGAGATAGATTTAGCGAAATGCAAACGCAACTGTCCCGGATTAGTGACTTGGGCTCACATGTCCCGATCGATCCACCGGACAGCGATCAAGAAGATCTAGCGACGGGATTGACAGTAACCTTGAGGTTTGCAGAAGCGAAGTTGTTGATTAAGGAAAAGAACGAGCAGTTAGCACTTACTGTGTTGGAGGATTTAATGTCCCGTTACCCGAGGACAACTATCTCTGCGAATGTTCGACGAATTGCGGGGCGAAGCCGCAATGCACGTGGGAATTCTCCTCGGCAATGCCGACCGCTGGCTAGAGGCAGGAGTATTTCTTGAGCGCGCGGTTCCCTCAAAGCGCTACAGACCGATTTGGTCGTACTACCTTGGCCAGTATTGTTACACCGTCAGAGATTACCGACGTGCATCGAAACTGCTAAAGGAATCGACTACCGCGAACATGCCGCCGCAATGGCAATGTCGAACGCGTTATATGCTGGGACTTGCTGAATACCACCTCGCCCACCGTCAAAGAGGCCAAGAGGAACTTTGAGCTTTGCGTTCAAAAAGCGGATACCGAATACATTCGTAAGAATCAACATTTGGGGATGGCTTGAAAAAACCTCGCGTGACTTGGGTCTACTAACTGAGGCTCGAGCGTTATCGCAGAATGCGGGAGGAAGCGACGGGACTACCAGTCCGACCTAATTTCGCACCAGCGAAGCACCGGCGCATTTTCAATTTCTTGCCTTGCACTCTTTCACCGTGTTCCATTCGGGCTCGCGCTCCGGCCAGCGCCCACCCTCAGGGTTGCGGCCAACCCACGCCGCTGTTAAAATCTTGTGTTTGCGAGCCTGGAAGAGCCGCAATCCTTATCCGCTATCCTGGACATCCTTCCATGAACGGAACCGACTTACGTCTCGCAGAGCTGCTGGGGGAGGACTGGTTTGGCTAAATACGATGTCGTGATCATCGGCAGCGGACCGGGCGGATACGTCGCCGCCATACGCGCCGCGCAGTGGGGTCTGAAAGTCGCGGTCGTCGAAAAAGATCCCTTTCTCGGCGGCACCTGTCTGCACGTAGGCTGCATCCCCACCAAAGTTTTCCTGCACCACGCGGATATTTACGACCATTTCAAGCGCGCCGAAGAATTCGGCTTCTCCGTCGAAAATGTAAAAATCAATTGGCCGGCCATCCTCGCGCGCAAAGACAAGATCGTCAAAAAACACGCGGGCGGCATCGGCGCGCTCTTCAAGAAAAATAAAGTCGAATCCATCATCGGCTGGGGCAAGATTGCCGGCCCGGGCCGCGTCTCCGTGGAAAAAGACGGCAAAATCACCGAACTCGAAACCGCCAACATCCTGCTCGCCACTGGTTCGGAGGCGCGCTCGCTGCCGGGCGTGGAAATTGACGGCAAGACAGTCCTAACCAACCGCGAAATTCTCGGCCTGCAGGAAATCCCGAAATCAATGATCGTGGTGGGCTGCGGCGCAGTGGGCGTCGAATTCGCCTCGATTTTCCGCACCTTCGGCTCCGAAGTCACCCTGCTCGAAGCGTTGCCGCGCGTCGTTCCTCTGGAAGACGAGGATATTTCCGCCGAACTTCACAAATCGCTCGTGAAACGCGGCATGAAAATTGAGCTCGAAGCCAAAGTCGAATCGGTGAAGAAAGACGCAAACGGCGCCACCGTCACCTACAAGAACAAGGCCGGCCAGTCCGTCACCATCAGCGCCGAAAAAGTCCTTATCGCCGTCGGACGCCGCCCGCTCACCGAAAATATCGGCCTCGAAAAAACCAAAGCCAAAGTGGAGCGCGGCTTCATCTACACTAACGCGTTCCTTGAAACCGCCGAACCGCACCTCTACGCCATCGGCGACATCGTGGCAGGCCTGCCGCAACTCGCGCACGCCGCTTCCATGGAAGGAATCATCGCCGTCGGCCGCATGGCCGGAAAAGAAGTGCAGCCCTTCGATCGCAAGCGCTGCCCCAACTGCACCTACTGCGAGCCGCAGATCGGCTCCATCGGCCTCACCGAAAAGCAGGCGCGCGACGCGGGCTTCCAAGTGAAGACCGGAAAATTCCCGTTCGTCGGCAACAGCAAGGCCACCATCCTCGGCCAGCACGAAGGCTTCATCAAAGTGGTGGCCGAAGAAAAATACGGCGAAATTCTCGGCGTGCACGCCATCGGCCCGCTGGCCACGGAAATCATCGCCGAGCCGGTCGCAGCGCTCGGCCTCGAAGCCACGCTCGACGACATGGCCGCAACCATCCACGCCCATCCGACGGTATGGGAAGCGATGGGCGATGCATTCAATTCCGTGCGAGGCTTGAGCATCAACTATTAGCGGGCGATGGAAGTTTTGTAGGTCGTGGCTTTGACCGCGACGCGAGCCCAACGAATTGCGGCGCCTTTGAAGTTGTTTTGGCATTTGTAGCGGCCGGTCCCGTTTTTGGGACCGGGCAGCCTTTGGTTTGCTTGTGACGTGGCAATCACCGACGCGTCTAGAGAGGCTCGTGCAACACCCAGAAAAAATCTGCTGGCAAGTAAACGCAGGCCTCCTGCCCTACGGCCCCGCGTGCGATTTGCAGCATCAGCTCGTCGAAGCCCGCAAAGCCGGCGCCATTCCAGACGTGCTGCTGTTCTGCGAGCATCCCCACGTGATCACACTCGGCCGCAACGGAAAAAAAGAACATCTCCGCGCAAGTGACCGCCTGCTCGCACAAATGAACGTCACATTCCACGAAACCAACCGCGGCGGCGACATCACCTACCACGGCCCCGGACAAATTGTCGGCTATCCCATCCTTGATCTCGCGGAACTCCGTCGCGACGTGCGCTGGTACGTCGAGCAGCTGGAAGAAACCATGATCCGCACGACAGCCGATTTCGAAGTCACGGCCGAACGCATCGCGGATCGCCACGGCATATGGGTCCGCCAGCCCGCAGGCGAAGAAAAACTCGCCGCCCTCGGCGTGCACCTCAGCCGCTGGGTCACTTCGCACGGCTTCGCGTACAATGTTGCCACCGATCTGCGATACTTTGACCTGATCGTGCCGTGCGGCATTGCCGGCAAACGCGCCACGTCGCTCGAACGCGTCCTGGATCGCGCCGTGCGCACCGATGAAGTCCGGCCGAAACTGGCCGCGCATTTCGGCGAGCTCTTCGAGCGCTCCATGATTTCCGTCACGCGCGCCGAACTCGAGGAAAAATTGCAAAATCACGTCCAACACGCGCTCGCGCCACGCCCCAGCGAGGTTTTCGAGTTGAAAGGGAGCATGGCATGACGCAACAGGCGACTCAACAATTGACGCGCGCGCAATACCTCGATCTCTACTATTACATGCAGCTCAATCGCCAGCTCGAAGAGCGCATGGTCCGCCTGTTCCGCCAAAATAAAATTGTCGGCGGCCTCTATTCCAGTCTGGGCCAGGAAGCTGTCTCCGTCGGCACCTGCTACGCCCTGGAAAAACGCGACTGGATCGCTCCGATGATCCGCAATATCGGCGCTCTGCTGGTAAAAGGCGTGCCGCCGCGCGACATCTTCACCCAGCACATGGCCAAATACACTTCGCCGACGCAGGGAAAAGACGGCACCAGCCATTTCGGCGACCTGAAAGTCCGCCACATCGTCTCGCCCATTTCCATGCTCGGCGATTTAATCCCGGTAATGACCGGCGTGGCCATGGCCGGCCGCTACCTCGGACAAAATATCGTCGCGCTCACATGGATCGGCGACGGCGGCAGCTCCACCGGCGCTTTCCACGAAGGCCTGGGCCTCGCCGCTTCGCAGCGCGCGCCGTTCGTGCTGATCATCGAAAATAATCAGTGGGCGTATTCCACGCCCGTTTCGCGCCAGGTGCCCATACAGAATCTCGCCGATCGCGGCGCCGCCTACGGCATCGCCAGCGCCATCGTTGACGGCAACGATGTCGTCGCCGTCTATCAAGCCGCGAAAGAAGCCGTGGACGAATGTCGCGCCGGCCGCGGCCCGCGCCTCATCGAAGTGAAAACCATGCGCATGCGCGGCCACGCCCAGCACGATCCCGCCGAATACGTCCCCAAGGAAATGTTCGAGTACTGGAAGGCGCGCGATCCCATCACGCTGTACGAAAAATATCTCACTGAAAATAAAATCTGGGACGCCGCCACCAAATCCGAAATTGACGCGCGCATCGAACGCGAGCTGGACGTCGAACAGAAATTCGCCGAGGATTCGCCGCTGCCGCCGCCCGCGCTCGCCGAAGAAGGCGTGTACTGCGACAACGGCTGCCACAAAATCGAAGCCGACTGGAAGCGTCCGAAAGCCGAAGTGATGCCGCCGAAATCCAGCATCGACCCCACTTGGCGCCTGAAAGATCTCCCCGCATACACCCAAGCCGCAATCGCCGGCGGCAACGGCGCGAAAAATCCAGCGCAAACTCCTGCGACGGCAACCGCCCCCGCGTCAGCGAGCAGCCCCGCGATTGCAAAGTCCGCCGTCGCGCCGGAACCGCCTGCTGCAAAGAGTTCCACCGACGCCCGCCGCACAAGCCGCGCCCGCCATGGAAGCAGTCGCCGAGGAGCCCGCAGTCCCGCGCGTTCCCTTCGGCCGCGGACCCAAGGACAAAGCCTTCCGGCAAAGTCCCGAAAACCCGCAGAACAAAACCTACGGCCGCGCGCCCAAAACAAAATCCTTCACGCAAAATCCGCAGGAGAAATCTTTCAGCAAGGGCCCGCGCAACAAGCCCTTCGGCAAAAATGCCCAGGGCAAGCCGTTCACCAAAAATCCGCAGGATAAGCAGGGGAGGCGCTGACGATGTCCCACACCGCTCCGAACCTGTCGTCAAAAACCGTCCCCACTTCCGGCCCGATCACCATGGTGGATGCTATCCGGCAAGCGATGTTCGAAGAAATGGAGCGCGACCCCGCCGTCGTCGCCATCGGCGAGGACATCGGCGTGTACGGCGGCGCGTTCAAAGTTACCGACGGCCTGCTTGCGAAATTCGGCCGCGAACGCGTCATCGAAACGCCCATCGCCGAAACCGCCATCATCGGCGCGGCCTGCGGCATGAGCTTCCTCGGCCTGCGCCCCGTGGCCGAAATGCAGTTCATTGATTTCATCGCCTGCTGCTTCAATCAGGTCACCAACTTCGTCGCCAAATCCCATTACCTCTGGGGCGCGCCCGTGCCCATGGTCATTCGCGGGCCTTCGGGCGGCGGCGTGCATGGCGGGCCGTTTCACTCCGCCAACCCCGAAATGTATTTCGTGCATACGCCGGGACTGAAAGTGATTTATCCTTCCACTCCGTCGGATGCCAAGGGGCTGCTGAAGTCCGCGATCCGCGACAACAATCCCGTGCTCTTCTTCGAGCACAAGTATCTGTACCGCCGGCTGAAGGAAGAAATGCCCCCCGGCGATTACACCGTGCCGATCGGCAAAGCCATCGTGCGGCGCGAGGGGCGCGATTTGACGATCGTCAGCTACGCGGCCATGGTGCACACGGCTCTGGAAGCCGCCGTGCAACTGGCAAAGGAAGGCATCGAAGCGGAAGTGATTGATTTGCGCACGCTGCTTCCGCTCGATAAGGAAACGATTCTCGCGTCCGTGAAGAAGACCAACAAGCTGCTGGTGGTGCACGAAGACACGCGCACCGGCGGCATTGCCGGCGAAATTGCCGCTCTTGTGTTTGAAGGAGCTTTCGAGGATCTCGATGGTCCGGTAGCCCGCGTCACCGCGCTGGATACGCCGGTGCCGTATTCGCCGCCTCTCGAGGAACGCTTTTTACCCAACACCGAAAAAGTGGTCGCGGCCGCGCGCGAACTGGCAAAATACTAAAGCGGACAAAGGCAGGATCGCAACAATGGGAAAGACCAAGGGCATCAACAACGCCGAATTTGAAGTGGGCAGCGAAGTGAAAATCGCCGACCGCGCTTTCCTGGAAGCTTTTCTGGAAGCCGGGCAGTATCACAACGAGCTCGAGCCCGAGCAGCTCGCCTTCGCCGGCAAAATCGCCAAGGTGAAGGCCGTCGATTTCTTCACCGGCGGCGACGAGATTTACACGCTGCAGGGCATCCCCGGCGTGTGGCACGAGGAATGTCTCAGCGCCGCCTAGTTTCGCTTCGCTCGCAGTAGACTCGCGGCGCGCGCAGGATCCTACAGGAGAAGACCATGGCTGTGGACGTTATCATGCCCCAAATGGGCGAAAGCATTTTCGAAGGCACCATTACCAAGTGGCTGAAGAAGGCCGGAGACAAAATCGAGCGCGACGAACCTTTGTTCGAGATTTCCACGGACAAGGTGGACGCGGAGATTCCCTCGCCCTCTGCCGGCGTGCTGAAAGAAATTAAAGTCGGCGAAGGCCAGACCGTGCCGATTCAGACCGTGGTCGCGGTGATTGAAGCCGGTGACGGCGCCGTCAGTTCCGCGCCAGCCTCTGCCGAAAAATCGGCCGCTCCTGCGAAACCCGCAGCCGCCACGCCCGCTCCGCCTCCTGCCGCGAAATCCGCCGCACCTGCTCCGGCAGCGCCCGCGCCGCAACCCACCGCGGCTTCCAGCGGTGAAAAAGTTCGCAGCTCTCCCCTCGTGCGCAAAATCGCGCGCGAAAATAATATTGACGTCTCCCAGGTTCCCGGCACCGGCGCCGGCGGTCGCGTCAGCAAGAGTGACATTCTCAGCGCCGTGCAAGGCGGCAGCGCACCCGCTGCGGCGGCTTCTGCCAGCGCAGCTCCGGCGTCCGCACCTCCACCGGCGCGCCCCGCGGGAGTTCCACCCCCCACGGGCGGCTCCAGCGCTTCCGCGGTCCTCGAAAACGCCGTGCCGCGCGAAAAAATGTATTTCGGCCATTACGAAGTTCAGCCCATGTCCGTGATGCGCCAGCGCATCGCCGAGCACATGGTGCTATCGAAGCGCGTTTCCCCGCACGTTTATTCCGTGGACGAAGCGGACATGACCGCCATCGCTTCCCTCCGCGCCAAAATGAAAACGAAGTTCGAAGAAACCACCGGCACCAAGCTCACGTTCATGCCTTTCTTCGTGCGCGCCGCCGTGGAATCCTTGCGCGCCTTTCCCACCGTGAATGCTTCGGTGGACGGCACCAATATCGTCCTGCACAAGGAATGCAACATCGGCATCGCCGTGGCTCTCGATTGGGGCCTCATCGTTCCGGTCATCAAGAACGCCGAGGAGAAGAATTTCCTGGGCATCGCCCGCACCATGAACGATCTGGCCGAACGCGCTCGCGCCAAAAAACTCAAGCCCGACGAAGTCGCCGAAGGCACTTTCGCCATCACCAATCCCGGCGTGTTCGGCGGCCTGTTCGGCTTGCCGGTCATCAATCAACCGAACGTCGCCATCCTCGGCCTCGGCACCATCGAAAAGCGCCCGGTGGTGATTGACGACGCCATCGCCATCCGCTCCATGGTCTACCTCACGCTCTCCTACGATCACCGCGTGGTGGACGGCTCCGTGGCGCACCAATTCATGGCCAAGCTCAAGCACACGCTGGAAAATTGGACGGAAAGCATTTTGTAAGCCGAGGCAGCACGGCGGAGTTGACAGTCAACAGTTGAAAGTTAAAAGTTAAGAAGTTGAAGAACCGAATGCCGGATGCAGCGGCGTGACTGCCGGTTTTCTTGGTTTGAACTTTTGACTTTCAACCTTCGACTCCTAACTTTCGACTCTTAAAATCGCCTCTCAACCAAAAACCCTCGACCCCGTACTTTCGACTTTCAACTATGAACTCTCGACTCGCTCGCTGGGGCACTCCTCCCTGGAAAATCTCCTTCAACCCGTCGCGCCATAAACTCCCCGCGCGCGTGGACTTCGCCATCATTGGTGGCGGATTCACCGGCCTCGCCGCGGCCGCATGGTTGCGCTCGCTGGCACCGGAGAAATCCGTAGCCGTCTTCGAAGCCGCGCGCATCGGTGCAGGCGCCAGCGGACGCACCGGCGGCATGGTCCTCGCCGAAACCGCCGCCGGAAATCAACCCGGCCTCGGCGACGTTCTCGCGGGCTTCCGCTCGATCCTCGAAAAATTAAAAGTGCGCTGCAATCTTGATTTGAATGGTGCATGGGAAATCGCGAGGCATCAAACTTCCGGGAAAGTAGAGCGCGCGCAATCACCAATCACTTGGAATGATTCCGGCACCCTGAGAGTGGTGAACGAGGTCACCGGCGGCACGCTCGATCCCGGCAAGCTCGTTGCTGGCCTGGCGCGCGCCGCCCAGCGCTAGCGGCGCGCACATCTACGAAAATCATCGCGTCCAGCACGTGACCTGGAGCGCCGAGCCGGACTTGCACCTCGCTACCAGCCGCGGCGGCGAGCACAAAATCACCGCCGCGAAAATTCTCTTCGCCTCGAACGCCTTGTCGCTTCCGCAAGCGGGCCTCACCGGCATGCATCCGCGTCTAACGCTCGCCGTCCTCACACCGCCCGTCAGCGAAAAAGTGCTCAGCCGCCATCGGCCTCGCGCAAAGAAAACCTTTCTACACCGTGGATTTTCCCTATCTCTGGGGGCGCGTGCGTGCGGACCGTTCCATCGTGTGGGGAGCCGGCCTGGTGCAATCGCCGGACGCGGACGACCTGGAGCGTGTGGACATCAGCGCCGAGGAGTCTGCCGCGGCCTTCGACCGCCTGGAAGATCGCATCCGCCATTTGCATCCCGCGCTGGAAAAAATAAAATTCTCGAGGCGCTGGGGCGGCCCCATCCTCTTCCGCGATTCCTGGAAGCCGGTATTCGATTGGCACCCGGAGAGCATTGCGATCCACAAGAGTGGAGGATCAGGTGACGAGGTGCCCCGCAACGCCGTAGTGCTCGGCGCCTACGCCGGCCACGGCGTCGCGCTCTCCTCCTACCTGGGAACATGGGCCGCGGAAGTTTTGCTGGAACAGCGCCAGTTGCCGAAGTGGAGCGCGCTGCAGCCGTAAGAGGTAACCATGGCATTGATTTCCGTCACGCGTTTGCGAGTCCGCTCCTTTATCTATCTCCCGGAATTTCTGTGGGACACATTACAGTCCATTCGCCAAGCCGAACGCAGCGCAGGTTTTCTCGGCGGCAGGCTATTAGTCAACCCTTCCTACGTCTTCTGGACCATGACGGCCTGGCAAGACGAATCGTCCATGAACGCCTTCCGCACCGGCGGCGCGCATCGCCGGGCCATGCCCAAGCTGCTCCACTGGTGCGATGAGGCCGCGGTTGTTCACTGGACGCAGGAGTCCCCGGAAATCCCCTCGTGGGAGCAGGCGCAACAGCACATGGCGGAAAATGGGAGGCTGTCCAAAGTAAATCATCCTTCCGCCGTGCAGGCGTTGCAGCAAATTCCAGCGCCGCAACCCAGCCGGATCGCGCGAACTCTCAAACCAGCGCGCTAGTTTCCCGGAGCTACCTGGAGGACAGGCCGCGCCATCACTCCACGCGCGTGGCGTGCCACTGTCCCTCTCCATGCTCGTCGCGGTATGTCCCACTGATGGTTCGCCCTTCGACTTGGTGCTCGACGCGGGGGCCGTCCACCCTGCCTCGAAAAGTCAGCGGTGTGGGCGTCTTCGTGGTGAAAACGATGTGTTGTTCATTGATTGATCCTTCCAGTGGTCCATGCTGTCCCGGGCCCTGGTAGCGACCGGTGATGACGCCCCCCTCTTGCTTCAGTTGCATTGTTTGCGTGCGCTCGCGGCCATCCGGTCCTTTCGAGTGAATGGTCCAGTTGCCGGCGACACTCGCCGGCGGTTCCTGTGCTACCGCTGTACCGCTCGCGACGACCAGCAGAAAGCAGCACAGCACCAGCAACTTCGTTCCATAGTTCCTCACCGCATCCTCCTCACAAAATATTCCGCGCATCACCGAGTGGGATTATAAACAGACGACTCGGCTGCCGTCGAGAAGCGATGTCTGCGAACGTCCACGCTCGGCGCTGGGAAGATTTCTGTATGGGCCCCATAACATCCGCAGCCACATGCCGAAGAAAGCCTCACCGCCAGCTAACGAAGTCCCGCAGCCGTGGTATATTTTATCCGCTTTTTGCGCTCCTATTTTTCGTCGCCTGTCTTCAGGAGATTTCCATGCAACTCACTCGCTTGCGCCACAAGCTGCTGCTCGCGCTGATCGTGTTCGTCGCGACGTACGTTGCCAGTTCCTTGCTGTCGGCTCACGGCCGCTCCGGGACTCTCGCGGGAGCCTTGGCCGCGGCGTGCCCGGCCGATGACAGCGGCCTCCAGCTGCCGCCAGGTTTTTGCGCGACGATTTTTGCGGATGGCATCGGCCACGCGCGCCACATGGTGGTCGGGCCCGGCGGAGTGCTTTACGTGAACACATGGTCGGGTCAGTATTACGGGAACGACACGCCGCATGCCGGCGGATTCCTGGTCGCCTTGCAAGATACCTCGGGCGCGGGGAAAGCTGATGTGAATCAGAGATTTGGTGAAACCGTGCAGAGCGGCGGCAAGGGCGGCACCGGAATCGGCATCTATAACGGATCGCTCTATGCGGAGAGCAACGATCGCATCGTGCGCTACGCACTGGCCGCGGGGTCTATCGTGCCCAAGGATGCTGCCGTCACCGTCGTCTCGGGATTGCCGCTGACCGGCGATCATCCCATGCATCCGTTCATCATCGATGACCAAGGCTCCCTGTACGTGGACGTCGCCAGCGCCACCAATTCTTGCCAGGTGAAGAATCGCACGCTGCAGTCGCCCGGAGCGCAGCCCTGCACGGAACTGCTGACGCGCGGCGGCATATGGCGCTACGACGCGAGTAAATCCGGGCAACATTTTTCCAGCGCGGAGCGCTTCGCTACCGGCATACGCAACGGGGAAGGCTTCGCGATGGACTCGAGCGGCCGCATGTTTGTCACGCAGCACGGGCGAGACCAGCTGCACTCGAACTGGCCGAAACTCTTCCAGCCGGAGCAGGAAGCCACGCTGCCGGCCGAAGAGGTCATGCTCCTGCACCAGGGCGGCGACTACGGATGGCCCGAATGTTATTACGATGGCTTCCAGCAAAAACTGGTGCTGTCGCCGGAATACGGCGGGGACGGCGGCAAAACCGTTGGCGTGTGCGCGAAGAAGGAGGCGCCCGTCGCGGCGTTTCCCGCGCACTGGGCGCCCAATGGCATGGCCTACTACGGCCAGAAACAATTTCCCCAGCGCTACCAGGGCGGCCTGTTCATCGCCTTCCATGGATCGTGGAATCGCGCGCCGTACCCGCAGGGCGGTTACAACGTGGTGTATCAGCCGCTCGCAGGCGAACATGCCGGAGGGGCGTGCGAAATATTTGCGGATGGTTTTGCTGGCGCGGTGAAATCGCCGGACAAAGCCGACCATCGCCCCAGCGGCGTGGCCGTGGGACCGGACGGCTCGCTGTATATTTCCGACGACATCCGCGGACGAATTTACAAAGTTGTGTATCTCGGCGGCTCTGCTGGCGGCGCAAATATCACACCCTGCCCGAGCGCGACGGCGCCGGCCGGCGAAATCGCTCAAGCCGTCGCCAAACCTCCGGAGGGCACGCATCCGGATGCTGGTGCGGCTGCTGCGGGCGGCGCCGTTCCGCAGGGAGCGACGCCAGAGATGGTGGCGCTCGGTGAACGCGTCTATCGCGGCCAAGTGGGCGGAGCGGCATGCATGGGCTGCCACGGCGAAGGCGGAAAGGGCTCAGTGCTCGGTCCTGCTCTCACCGGGAAGAAATGGTTGTGGGGCGACGGCAGCTACGCTGCAATCGAGAAAACAATCAACGACGGCGTGGCGCAGCCCAAACAATTTCGCAGCCCCATGCCGGCGATGGGTGGCGCGCAGCTTACCCCGGATCAAGTGTCGGCCGTCGCTGCCTATGTCTACAGCATCAGCCACGCGGCGACGGGAAATTCCAAGCAGTAAAAATGGTTCTTCGCTCTGCACAAGCCGTTCCTCGCCTGCGCGTGATCTGCGCGCGAAACGAAGACGGCCCGGCTACTGCCGGACGCTCTCTCCGGCGGGTGCAAACGAATCCGCCGCGGCCATCGCAACCGTTTCGCGCCTCACTGAATCCGCTGGCGCAGTTCCTCGGCGAATCCCTCCACCTGGCTCATCGCCACGATGCGTATCCGTCTCACCGGCGAAAAGTTTTTCGACGAACACATGCCGCGGATTTTCCGGGTCCGGCACGGCGTCGGTGACCGCCGTGATTTCCGCCTCGGCGTCGCGCGCGTGTATGCATCCCGCGGTGTACGCCAGAGCCTTAGCCTGCGGCAAATCGCGGCGCAGCGAAACCGAATGAATGAACCCGCGCGCGCCGTTCTGGTAACCGAAATCCAGCCGCATGGGATCCCCGGGTTGCGTGAATCCCTCCACGCGCACGCGCTGCTCCAGCTTGCCCAGGATCCGATGCCGCCGGAAGACGTCGCTCAGCTTGCTGCGCATCCAATCCCGCGTATTTTGCAGCAGCCCGCCAGAGCGCCGCAGCGGAGGCGTGACCTGCTCGCGGTACAGGCGGTCCAGCTCCGCGTCGAAATTTTCCGCTAACAGCGCTTTCACCGGGCCGAGCTGCAGCACATTCGAAAGATTCTGTTCGAGCTTCTGCAGGTAAGCGGCCACCTCCGCGGCCGGCCCGCGCAGGCGCGCGTCAAATTCCGGACCGAGCCCACGCAGATAATCTTCGTCGGCGTCCGGATGCAGGCGCCGCACGCGCGCGAATTCCCCGGGCTCCTCAATCAAACGCATGGCCAGGCGCATGGCCAGGCGCGGGGCTGGCCGCTCCGGGGATGTTTCCTCCAGCAGCACGCCGATATTCACCCACTCGTCGCGCAGCAGGTTGGGCATGTAACGCAGGATGCGATAACGAAATAAATTTTTCGCTTCCTCGCTCATCGTTTCGGGCGGCATGGTTCACCTCCTTTTCGTAAAACGCCACACGGCAAATCTCGCTCGGCAAATGTCGCGCGGCACTTGTCGCTCGGCAAATGTCGCGCGGCAAACTGGCGCCGTAGCTGCGGCGCGGTAGCGGCGCTCAGAGCTGTGCAGCCCCGCATGAATTCATCGGCCGCAGACCAGCTGCATTGCGTAGCGCAATACCCGGCAAAGTAAAATCTCCATCGCGCCGATGGCGTCCCCGCGCTACTTCCAGTTCGGAAAAGGCTGCGCCGAAGATTTCCAAGCCGAAACGATCAGTTCCGGCACCAGCCTCCGCCTGCGCAACAGCTGCTCCAGCATTTTCTCCAGAGCGTCGGCGTCATCGTCGTACCACTCCGGAGGAATTTTTTCGTAGATCTCCCCCAAAGTACTCTCTTCAATCCGCTCCACGCGGGCGATCCAGGCCTCGAACGAATCGCATCCCCCGCACCGCTTCATACACGCGGTGTCGCGCATACAGCCCGCGCAGCGGCGCATCCGGAAAATTCCATTCCCCGGCGTTGAAGCAGAATCCGTTGTCAATCATCCGCGCGCTGTAATGCGTCTGGTCACCCGCCCCGCGCCCCGCGCCATCCTGCTCGCGAAAAAATATCGCCTGCCGCCCGTTGGTGTTGCAGGTCCATTTGTCGAACACCAGCATGCCGCAGAATTCCGCCAGGTTCGCCGTCTCGCGCAGTTGCTCGTCCGGAAGGAAATCGTACACTGCGGTCCGCGCCGGATGCCCCGGATATCGCGAACCAAACTGCTTGCCCGCTTTGCACGGCGCGCGCCCGCGCCCCAGCTGTATTACCAGGTCCTCGGTGTGCGCGATCAGCTCCGCGCCCACCTCCACCACTTCCGGTTCCGCCACCGAAAGCCCCAGCCTCGCCGCCAACCTCGTTCCCAGCAATTCGTTCGCCAGAATCCTCAACCCCTGCGGGTTGTTCTGAAATTTCACCACGTAGTATTCTTGATTCGAGCAGCGCATCAAATGCGACTGCGCCCCGCCACGCATCCTACGCACCTGTTCGACCGCCAGCGCCATCCCGCGCACATGCTAACGGCCAATAATCCCGCGCGGCAAGCAAAATATTTTCAAACTGGGAACGTACCGAATAGGTGCACTGCGCCGCAACGCCACGCGCCGCGTTTCGATTTAGCACACTTCTGGCATAGCCACTCGCCGCAGCGAAACGCGAAGCGATGAGGCAGAGAAGTGCTGAAGCAGGGAATCAGAGAATCAAAAAAAGCAGGGAACCCTCGTAAACGGAAATTCGATCCCGTGCGTAGCGGCGAGCCAAGGCGCGCCCCCGAACTCCGCACTCACCAAAGAAAAGACGCGGAACCGCAGCGCCTCGCACACGGCGCGCGGTCCCGCGTCATCACTCTCGTCAGCGAAAAAATCCTTAGCGCCGCTTGCGCTTCGCCGCTTTTTTCTTGGGCTTGGCTTTGCCTTTTTTCTTCGCCGCTTTTTTCTTGGGCTTGGCTTTCGCCTTCTTCTTGGCAGCTTTCTTTTTGGGAGCGCTCTTCTTCGGCGCGGGGCTCTTCGCCGACTTCGCCTTGGGAGCGGCAGCCGCAGGCTCTTCCTCTCCGTCGGGTTCTTCCTCGACGATAATCTCTTCCACTTCCTCTATGATGTCTCCATGGGGGAGCTCCGCGCCCTCTTCCGACTCTTCCTCTTCGTACCGGGGCAGCTCGTCATCTTCCTCATCATGCGGTTTGGCGTGAAACATTGATCCCTCCCTGGGTCTGGGGCTAGACGAACGTTCATATTAGGCCCTGCGCGCTTATAAACGGAGTGCCGGAAGTTTGTCAAGATGCAAGACTTGGAAAACCATCTGCCGCTTCGAATAACTGAGGAAATCCCCAAAACGGGAAGGTAACAAAAAGTTACATCACAATCTAAGCGCCACAGAATGAATGGTTTGTAGCCAGGGTAGATGGCAGCAGTAGTTAGCGCTGAATCGTCAGCACGTCGCCGGCTTGCAGCGGCCGCTCGCCCAGAAACGCGTTCAACTGGCGGATGCTGGCGACGCTGGTCTTGTAGGCATGCGCGATGGAATACAAAGTCTCGCCCTGCTTCACGTGATGCTCAACCGTCCCGGTCTTTTCGTCCGCACTCGCCGAGACTTTGCGCACTGCGGCGTTCCCCGCAGGTTCTGAAGCCGACTTCGCCCCGGAGTGCGAAGAAACATCCGGCGGCCCGCCCGCATAAATTTTCAAACGCGAACCGCGCGGCACACTCGCGCCCTTAATATTGTTCCAGCGCTTCAGTTGCGTGACGGTCACATCGAAGCGTTCGGCAATTCCTTCCAGGGTGTCGCCGCGCACCACACGGTAATGCACCAGGCGCACCGTGGGCGGCGCCGCCGGCACGTTCAGCATGAATCCTGCCGGCACCACGGCGTGTGCTTCCAGATGATTGGCGGATTCGATGGCCGCGACGGTCACGTGATAGTGCCGCGCGATGTCCGCCATCGTTTCGCCCTGCTCGACGGTATGCAAGCGCCAGCTGGTCCACTTGTCTTCCGGAACCTGGTTGATCACGTTCGAGCAGTTTCTCGCCGTATCCTGCCGGCAGCTTCAAGCCGAAATTCGGGTCGTTGGGCGTCACGCTGCGCAGCATTTCCGGGTTCAACTCCCGCAGATCGTCCAGATCCGCGCCGGTAGCGTCCGCCACCAGTCGCAGATCAATCGCGTGCGCCGGATGAATCACGTCCACAGGAGCCGGCTTCTCCGGCGCTACCTGCACGCCATACAGCACCGGGTCTTTTGCCACCAGCGCCAGCGCAATAATAATGGGCACGTAATTCTGCGTCTGTTTTGGCAGCGCGTGGCGCTTCTGCAATTCCCAGAAATCCGCGTAACCGGTGCGCTCCACCGCCTTCACCACGTTCATCGGACCGGAATTGTAGGCGGCCATCACCAGATACCAGTCGCCGAACATGTCGTACAAATCGCGCATGTGCCGCGCCGCCGCGCGCGTGGCCTTCTCCGGATCGCTGCGCTCATCCACATAATAAGTGCGGTCCAGGTCGTACTCTTCGCCGCGGAAGGGCATGAACTGCCACAACCCCCGCGCCCCTGCGCGCGATACAGCCGTTGGCTGAAACGCCGATTCCGCCTGCGCCAGATACATCAAATCCTGCGGCACGCCTTCTTCCTTCAGCACGCGCCGGATCATGTCGTTATAACGGCCGGAGCGGTTCAAGCCATGTTCCACCGTCGCTTGCCCGCGCGGCGTAGAAAAGAAGCTCAGATATTGCAGCACCGAATCATTCACGGTCAGCGGCAGATCGTGCGGCACGCGCATCATTTCTTTTTCCGCCTGCGCCGCCAGGCGCGGATCGCCCTTCGGCAAGGTCATGTCCGCCAAGTCATCCATCGGCGCGGGCGTGCCGGTGCCCTTTTCTTCCTCGTCCGCCTCTTGCTCCGCGCTGCGCTCGTAGGAATGCAGCGTCTCCCCAATCTGGTCAAACAGGTCGGAAAGCCGCGGATCGGAATCCACCTGGAAGCCACTCGCCAGAATTAATGCCACGGCGTGATCGTAATTGGCGTGCGCCTTGTCGAATTCACCGGACTTGTACTCTTTCTGCGCGGTGTTGAAGATTACCTGAACTTGATCTACCAGGATGTCAATGGACGGCCGTGTGTCGTACAGCGAAGTCAGAAAAACGGTGTGCTGCGGGAAGGGCAGTGGTTCACGAACAAACTCGGGGATCGGCGCAGGAGTCGCCGCTGGCGGCCGCGCTTTGGCCTGCTTGCTGGACACCGTGTCATCGCAGCCGGCCAGCACGAGGATTCCCGCCGCTGCAATTCCCGCCCAGCCAATCATGGCCCTCGGTTTCATGGTTTCCGCCCGTCCTTGCGACGCGCCATACTTCTCCGCAGGATTCTACGGAACATGCAACTGCGTGCCCGTAGCGGGTTTCTTCCAACGCGGCGCCGCGTCGTTCACCCCTTTTCAGAGGTAACGGGAATCTTACGAACTACCTGCGTCCGGGTCAATGGTCTTGCCGTACCAGCCATTGGCATACACGGGACATTGAGTACCATCCCAATCCCGCGCCCCAATTCGGTCCAGTTTTCCGGCTACTCTCCCGGTCACTTTCCCAGTCACACTCCCAGTCACTGATCGGGCCACACATCGGCCAACTCTTCCGGCTGGCGGCTGGTTGATTCCACTCCCACTGCGACATATTCCATTCTCAGACCTCCGAATTATCATCGGCTCAAAATCAGGGCCATCCCAATGTTCGTACCCGCGTCGCTCGCGCGGCTTGTCGTGTTCCCGCTATTCCGCTTGAAACACGCCAGTTAGGCATCACTTCTCTTTTCTAAAGTCTGGCTAGCCGTATGCATATTGCAATGCCAGAGATCGCAACGTGGGGCGGCATTTTTGTTCGGGGTGAACCCGACTACCGGAGGCCAGTCGCATGAATCTTTCGCGTCGTCTTTTCTACGGCATCGCAACTTTTCTCACCTGCGCAGGAATTCTCTGCACGCCGTCCATCCTGCGCGCACAGACCGCCAAAGTCAGCGGCTCGGTCGTCGATTCTTCCGGCGCGGCCGTCGTCGGCGCCAATATCACCGCCACAAACGCCGCTACCTCCAATTCCCGCTCCACCGTCTCCACCGACACTGGCGCCTACACCATCTCCAGCTTGCCGCCCGGTGTCTATGTCTTTTCCTTCGCCAAGACCGGGTTTAAGGCGCTCAAGTTCGATCAGATCGTGCTCACCGTGGATCAGGTGCTGACCCTCGATGCCAAGTTGGAGGTCGGCGCAGTCTCCGCTACCATCGAAGTCGCGGCTGCATCCGTGGCCCCCATTGATACCCAGACCGCCACGCTCAGCAATGTGGTCGAACACACGCAGATGACCGAACTGCCCCTGATTCTGCGCGATCCCTATCAACTCGTGCTGCTGGGGCCGGGCGTCACGCAATCCGATGGCATGGGTGGCGTTTCCGTGAATGGCGGCCGCGAGCGCAACAACAACTTCCTGCTCGACGGCACCGACAACAACGACGCCGATGTGCCGGGCCCGCTCGGCGGCCTGATCGCCGAAAATCCCGATGCCACGCAGGAATTCCGCGTGCTCACCAACAATTTCGCGCCCGAGTATGGCCGCAATAATGGCGCGATCATTGACGTCGTCACAAAAAGTGGCACCAACGACTTCCACGGCAACACCTACTATTTCGGACGCTGGGACGCACTCGGCGCTCGCGATTACTTCAACCATCAGATTGACCCGCTCACTGGACTCGTCGCCGCCAAGAATCCTTACGTGCGCAACCTCTACGGCGGTTCCTTGGGCGGTCCGATCAAAAAAGACCGCACATTTTTCTTCGTGAATTATCAGGGCGACCGCTTCGTCACCAGCTTGACCAACACCACCACGGTGCCCACCGCCGCCTTCAAGTCCGGCATCTTCACCTACACCAATCCCGTCACCGGAGTCAGCCAGGCGATCAATGTCACCACTCCGGGCGCGGGCAATAACGGCACCGGCGTGGGCCTGGACCCCGTCATGCAGCAGATTCTTTCGTTCTATCCCACGCCGAACGTGGTGAATTCCGACGGCATCACCGGCCAGCTCTTCTTCCCCAGCGAATCGCGGGAAAAAGATGAAGACGCGGTCATCAAGATCGATCAAAAGATCAACCAGAACAACAATCTGTACGCGCGCTACACCTATAATTACTTTGACGATCCCAACCCCTTCCACAACGACTTCCTTCCCGGCGGCTTGGGTACCGTAAGCGAAACCAACAAGATCCAGAGCCTGGCCGTGGGTCTCACCTCGACCTTTGGCGCAAGTTTTGTCAACGAATTTCGTTTCGGATTTAATCGCATCAACGAGTTTTTTGGCTGCGGCGGCGTCCCTACATTCGACAGTCTGGGCTACACCGACGGCGAGGGACGCGGCGCGGACTTCACCTTGCCGGACTTCCAGGGCGGTCAGGGCGGCGCCTTCGGGTTCGGCTGCCAGGCACTGGGCGATGCCAACGGCCAGTCCAGCAAGCAGGGAACCTATCAGTGGTACGACGGCATGAGCAAGATCGTGAAATCACACACCCTTAAATGGGGCGTGGAATACCGCGACGTGTATTCCAACAACTACACCGACTTCGTCTCCCGCGGCACTTTCACCTTCAACGTTTTCACCGCTAACAGCATCCCCACCCTGCAGAACCTGAATACCGGGGTGGATACCAATCTGCTCGAGGACACCGTCGGCGCCTTGCTCGGCCTGGTGAATTCGCAGACGCAAACGCAGTTCTTCAACTCCCAGTTCGACCGCACCGCCAACGACGAACTCAATTTCAAGCAGCACGAGGTTGGTCTCTACTGGCAGGACAGTTGGAAAGCAAAGTCGAACCTCACCATCACCTACGGTCTTCGCTGGGAGTGGTACGGCGTCCCCTACGAGAAGAATGCCTTGCTGTCCAATCTTTTCCAGGACTCCAGTGGCCCCGCGCCGTTCACGTTCCAACCCGTCGGACCCGGCACTGGGCACGAGCTTTTCAACAATTACTATAAAAACTTTGAACCGCGCTTCGGCTTCGCCTGGGATCCCTTCAAAGACGGCCGCACTTCCGTGCGCGGTGGCATCGGAGTCTTCAGCGATCGCATCTACGGCAACCTGGTTTCCGATGCGCGCGGCAATCCGCCGTTCCAACCCAGCGTTTTCGTGCAACCCGCGGCGGCGCTCGGCACCACACCGGCCGCACAGCTGCAGACGCAGGTGGCGTTCGGCAACTTGACGCCCAGTCCCGTTGTAAATCAGGGTGACGGGATCTTTCCCGATCTTTTCGATCCCAATATCAAGCCGCCTCTGGTGACCACCTGGAACATCGGCGTGCAGCGCGCGTTGACGCAGAGT
The DNA here is from genome assembly GCA_963742475.1 of uncultured Acidobacteriota bacterium. Taxonomy (GTDB): domain Bacteria; phylum Acidobacteriota; class Terriglobia; order Acidiferrales; family UBA7541; genus Palsa-295. The sequence continues at coordinate 560,960 of CAVULY010000003.1, forward strand.
CTCACCATTGACGCGAACTACGTCGGCAACCACGCCACCAGAATTCTCCGCGTGATTGACGGCAATCCGCCCCAGCCCAACCTGGTCTCCAACCTCCTCGGCCTGGGAGTGGCGCCGGCAGATCTGCAGTTCGCCAATTTGTATTTTGGCGCCGAGTCCGGCGTTCTTCCTTTCGACGCCGTAAACAACAACGCCTTCTTCGACACCTTCACCGACCAGACCTCCGGACATTCCTGGTACGACGGTCTGCAGATCCAGGTCACGGAAAAGGGTTACCACGGCCTGCAAATCCAGGGCTCCTACACCTGGGCTCACGCTCTGGATGATTCTTCTGACCCGCTGGTTCCCACCGTCGCCAACGGAAATTTTCCGGTTGATTCTTTCAACCTGCGGCGTGAGAAGGGCAACTCGGGCTTCGACACCAGGCAACGCGGAGTGATCAACTTCGTCTACCAACCGAACATCGGACGCGGCCGCGGTCATTTCTCCGAAGGTTTTGCCGGGCGCGCACTCGAAGGCTGGCAGATCAGCGGTATCGCTGCGTGGCAGACCGGTCTTCCATACGATATCTTCGGAACCGCGGACACGCTGCACACCAATTTCGCCGACCGCGTCACGGTGGTGAACGTTGCTGCTCTGAAAACCATTCCCTCTTCCGGCCGCGTCATTCCCAGCACCGGCGTGTTCACCGGATACAATCTCGCTGCCTTCAATCCGGACGATCCCTCCATCATGCCCGTGCCCTTTGGCGTGGAATCGAATCTCCTGCGCAATCAGTTCACCGGACCCGGTATCAACAATTGGGACGTGAGCCTCGCCAAGACTACGGCAATCAACGAGCGCTTCACCTTGCAGCTGCGGTTCGAATTCTACAATCTGTTCAACCGCACCCAGTTTGCCAAGCCGGACACCAACATTCAGGATGCGCTCTTCGGATACTCCAGCGCGCAGGTGGGCCAGAACGACGGCACCACCGGCGCGCGTCAAGTCCAGATCGGCGCGAAGCTCAACTTCTAGGTTTGCTGTGCGGGATGGGGGGGACCGCTTGTAGCGGCGCAATTCAGCGCGTCATCGGTGTTACGGCCATCACCGGTGATGTGCTTGAAGACCGCCGCTACAAGCCGCCTACTCCGCGGCCAATGCGCGCGGTTCACATAAGCTCGGTCTTCGAACTCTTACTCTTCTGCGGCCCATCGCCGAACGGATCAAGCCAGCGCCTGCCGCAAATCCTCAATCAAATCCTGCGGATCTTCCAGCCCGATCGAAATCCGCACGGTGCCCGGCTCAACTCCCGCTGCGCGCAGTTCCGCCACCGACATGCGGTAGTGCGAAGAATACATCGGCAGCACCACCAGCGACTCCGCGCCGCCCAGGCTCACCGCCAGCAGGAACACACGCGTTCTGTCGCAGAAACGCCGCGCCGCTGCCAGGCCGCCTTTTAAGTCAAACGCCATCATCGCCCCATATCCCTTCATTTGGCGCGTCGCCAGCTTGTGATCCGGATGCGAAGCAAGCCCCGGATAATGCACGCGCGCGACCTTCGGATGCTTCTCCAGAAATTTCGCGATGGCCAGCGCCGTCTGGCCCTGCCGCCGCACGCGCAGCTCCAGCGTCTTCATTCCGCGTATCAGCAGGTACGCCGCTTCGGGATCCATCGAGCCGCCCAGATAAATAATCATGTCGCGGATTTTCTCGATCATCGCGTGGCTGCCCGCTACCGCTCCGGCGATTACGTCGGAATGTCCCGCCAGATATTTCGTCGCGCTGTGCATCACCAGGTTGAATCCCAGCCCCAGCGGTTTCTGCAGCACCGGGCTGGCAAAAGTATTGTCAATCAACGAAATCAGGTCCCATTCCTTCGCGAACGAAATGGCCTTGTGCAGATCCACCAGCCGCAGCGTGGGGTTCGTGGGCGTCTCGATGTACAGCACCTTCGTGCGCGGATTTACCAGCCGCTCGATGTCCGCCAGATCTGTCTCCACGTGACGCACCACGATGCCCATGCGCGGGAACACGTCGCGCATCAGCCGGTACGTTCCCCCGTACAGCGCTCGCGTCGCAATCACTTCATCGCCGGCCTTCAGCACCGATAGCAGTGCGCTGGAAATTGCCGCCATGCCCGAAGCCGTCACGATCGCCGCCTCTGCGCCTTCCAGCGCGGCGATTTTCTCCTCCGCCACAGCCAGCGTCGGATTCCCATAGCGCGTATAAATGAACGCCGGCCGTTTCCCTTCGGCCCACAGCTTCAATTCTTCCGTGTTTGCAAACGTGAAGTTTGCGCTTCGCGCGATAGAAGTTCCCACCGGCGCGCTCCGCTTGAATTTATCTTCACCTGCATGTATCGCGATGGTCGCGTCCGCCAGTCGGCGGCTCTTCGCGGGTTTCTTCATGGTGAGCCAGCTTGCCGTAGCCGGCCGGAGAATCACAAGCTCCAATTTGGCGCAAAGCAGCGCGCTACCGTTTCCCCGCCACCACGCAGTTGGCAACGCGCCCAGACTGCGTGACAATGTTGCGCATCACGCCGCGCGCGATTCCTTGCTCGCGCGTGAAGCTGCGAATGTACGGCCCATTCGCCGATCTGAATTTCCCGGAGCCTGCACGAATGCACCTCACGCCCTCGCAAGTAATCGTCGCTTCCTGGATTGTCTTCGCGCTCTACTGGCTGATCGCGTCGTTCGGCGTAAAACGCACCGCCAAGCGGCAGGATCCCGCCGAGCGCCTGCTCTACGTCGTCTTCATGGCTGCAGGTTTCTTTCTGCTCTACCAGGAAAATCCGAACTGGGGCCCTTTGAATCGCCGGTTTCTCCCGGACGAATTGTGGATCGCCTGGCTGGCCAGCGCGCTGTGCGCCGCGGGAGTGCTCTTCGCTATTTGGGCGCGGCGCACCATCGGCAAAGACTGGAGCGCCGAAGTGCAGATCAAAGAAGGGCACGAGCTGATTCGCTCCGGCCCGTACGCGCGGATTCGCCATCCGATTTACACCGGCATTTTGCTGGCAACAATCGGCACGGCCCTCGCGATCGGCGAATACCGCGGCCTTCTGGCTGTCGGAATGCTCCTGACTGGATTCATCCGCAAGGCGCGCAAGGAAGAATCGTTCCTGGCGGCGGAATTCGGCGCGGCATTTGACGAGCATCGCCGCCGCACGGGATTCTTTCTGCCGCGCATTTCCTGAAGAAACGTAGTTTTTTCGGGCTTACCTGGCAGGTTTCGCCTTGTATTTGCTGCTGTTTTCGCCTACAGCTTCGCCGGAATTCCCTCGCCGGGCCTTTTTTCGTGCCATCATCAAGCTATAGGTTCCGACCTTTTCGCTGCTTCTGAGCAGTTTTCGTGAGAGGAAACGATGAGCAAGAAATCCAGCGCTCTGCTGACTTTATGCATGTCGGCCCTTTGCCTGTCCGGCTGCTCCCTGATTCGCGTAGCAGGACCGTGCTTCGGCGTAGGCTGTCCAAGCAACACCGAGGGTAAGAACGCCCAGTACAAACCGGGCGAACCCGCGAAAACGCAGAACGTGTCGGTCCCGGCGCAATCGGCGCCCGCGCAAACCGCAGCCGCGCCAGCGCAAACGGCATCCACATCAGCGCAGCCCGTTGCCGCTGAACCGTCAACTGCGCAGTCCAGCAGCACGCAACCAGCTGCAACCCCCGACCCGAAAGCCGATGCGAAACCATCACCATTTCATGCCATCGGCGATTTCTTCGCGCACCTGATTCCGCACCACGGCAGCGACGCGAAATCCGGCGCAGCCGACTAGGCTGACGCCGAGCGGCCGTTTTCTTTTTCTTCTGCTTCCTCGCCCGCGTGATGCGGCTTATGCGCCGCAATCACTTTTTCCGCAATTTCATTGGGCACGTAATCGTAATGCGAAAATTCCATCGAATAACTGCCGCGCCCTTGCGTCAACGAAATCAATTCGTTGGCGTAGCTGAGCATTTCTGAAAACGGCACCAGCGCTTTGATCACCACGTTGCCGGCGCGCGCTTCGCTGCCGCTGATTTTTCCACGCCGCCCGCTCAGATGCCCCATCAAATCGCCCGAATACTGATCGGGCGCGTACACTTCCACCTGCATGATGGGTTCCAGCAGCGCCGGACGCGCCTGTTTCATCGCTTCCTTGAACGCCAGCGACCCGGCAATTTTGAAAGCCATGTCGCTGGAATCCACGTCGTGATACTTGCCGTCATAAAGACTCACGCGGAAATCCACCACCGGAAATCCCGCCAGATATCCGCGCTCGGCGGAATCGCGCACGCCCTTTTCCACCGAGGGAATCCAGTTCTTGGGAATCGCTCCGCCGAAGACGTCGTCCACGAATTCAATCCCCTTGCCGCGCGGCAGCGGTTCCAGCTTGATGCGGCACAGCCCGAACTGCCCGTGCCCGCCCGTCTGTTTTTTGTGTTTTCCTTCCGCGTCGGCTTTGGCGCGAATGGTTTCACGGTAGGGAACCTTCGGCGGGTGAATCATCAATTCCACGTGATAGCGCTTGCGCAATTTCGCCACCACCACTTCGATGTGCTGCTGCCCCGCGCCGCTGAGCAGAAATTCCTTGGTCTGCGGATCGCGGCCGAAGCGCAGCGCCAAATCCTCTTCCAGTATTTTGTGGATGGCCACGCCGATGCGGTCTTCGTCCGCGCGCGTCTTCGGTTCCACCGCAAAGGTGATGGATGGTTCGGGAATCCGCGCGGGAGCGCAAAACACCTGCGCGTTTTTATCGCCCAGCGTTTCGCCTGTGGTGGTTTCCTTCAATTTAGCGATCGAGCCGATATCGCCCGCGTGCAGCTCGCTCACCTCCGTGCCCGACTTTCCCTGCATCACCTGTATGTGCTGGAAACGTTCCTGCGAGCCGCGATTGAAATTCGTTAGCGTGGCATCGTTCTTCAGCACGCCGGACACCACCTTGAAATACGTGATGCGTCCGGCGAACGGATCCGCCAGCGTCTTGAACACGAATACGGAGAGCGGCCCGGAATCGCTGACGACGCGCTCCACCGTCTCGCCTTTGTGATCCGCGGTTTTGTGACAAACCACTTTGCCGCGCGCCGCCGGCGAAGGAAAAATCGCAACCATCAGATTTAGCACCGCGTCGCTGCCGATATTGTGCAGAGCCGAGCTGAGCATCACCGGGAACAGGCGCTTCGCGAGCACCGCTTCGCGCAAGCCCATCACCAGATCGTGCACGGGCAGCGTGCCCTGATCGAAAAACTCCTGCATTAGCTCGTCGTTGCCTTCCGCCACCATTTCCACCAGCGTTTCGTGGCCCAGTTTCGCTTCGTCGGCCAGCGCCTGCGGAATTTCTTCGATTTTGGCGATGCCGTTGCCGTCCGGCGTGTAGATCAGCGCTTTCATGGTGATCAGGTCCACCACGCCGCGAAATCCTTTTTCCCAGCCGATCGGCAGTTGAATGGGCACCACGCCGCGTCCGAAAACCTGCTGCACGGAATCCAGCGCGCGCTCGTAACTGGCCAGGTCGCGATCCATCCAATTCAGCAGAAACGCGCGCGGCAGATCATACTCGGTGGCGTAGTCCCACACTTTCTCCGTGACCACCTGCACACCGGCGGCGGCGTCCACCAGAATCAGCGCGGCGTCGGCGGCGATCAGCGAGGATTTTGTTTCGTTGATGAAAGTGGAATAGCCCGGAGTATCGAGGAGATTGATTTTCGTTTTTTCAGGCTGCGCTGGCGCCTGCCATTCGGCGTGCGCTACGCCCGTATTAATCGAAATCTTTCGCGCAACCTCTTCTTCATCCCAATCGGTGGTCGTCGATCCTTCGCTGACCTTTCCCAGCCGCGGCGTCATCCCCGCCGTGAACAGTAACGACGACACTAGCTGGGTTTTCCCCGTGTCGCCGTGGCCGACAATGCCAACGTTGCGGATCCATTCAGTGTTGTAAGGTTTCATTTTTCACCTCGGTGAAATTAAAACAACGTGCGGGAAATCTCTGCCCGGCGCGTGCAGTTGACTCTGTAGCGGCCGGTTCAGTTTTATCGAACCGGGCAGCCGTTGCAGTTGGTTTGCGTGCGGGAAATCTCTGCCCGGTGGTTGCTGTTGACTCTGTAGCGGCCGGTTCAGTTTCATCGAACCGGGCAGCCGTTGCAGTTGGTTTGCCTTTCTCTGCGTTCTCTGCGCCTCTGCGGTAATCTTCCGCATTTGCCTCACAGAAAGAAACTCGCTCCCCTCGACCGCCCGCGCGCGCAGGCACACCACTCCAGATAGGCATTTCGTAAGGGGATAAAACGGACTTCCAATTCGAGATGTCTGGCGAGACGTACATCATCACGGCGCCGCCCCCCGGCGGTTGCGCGCATGACCCTGCGGAAACCCGGATGCTAGCACAGGCGCCGACGGGGATACAACGGGTCGCACGAAGGATCGGCGCTCGGACGAATTTCGCGGGCGGTTTCGGTCAGGAGTACTAGTTCTGTTCCAGTTCTGTACGAAGGTACAGCTGTGCTCGTGAGACCCGCGTGTTAGCTTCGAGCGGGAGTCAAAAAAATGGCGAATTTTCAAAATTTGCGCGACAGCGACGGAATCACGCGGGCTTCATACGAAAAGAATCCGCTGGCCCATCCCGCGGTTTCTAATCGCTACGCAAAATTATTAGAAATCAGGACAACTCACTCAAAAGAAAGGAGAAAAGATTTTCTAATCCGTACGATTCGTCCACTTTTCTTGAATTCCGGCATTGCCGCAACTCAGGAGCAAGTTTTCTTTCGCACGGCTCGCAGGATCTCCGATGGCGCTTGGCTTCGCGCCACACTCCGCGACGCACGCCCAGTCACACACTTCACTACACTTCTATTCGATACAAATGAAGCGAATACGCCGAACGCAAAAAAGCTAACTCGCTCACAACAAAGGAGAAACGATTTTCTATTCGATACAAATGAACGTCAGCGGGAAATGATGCCTCGGTGCAAAATTGGGCCTCGCGCTACTTCAGGTTGTGCCGCCGCGCCACGGAGTGAGGCGCGGGATCCAGCGCGGCACGTTCGCGCTGAAGGTCTCGTATTCGGCGCCGAAGGTTTTGCGCAGCGTGGGCTCCTCGTAAACGAGGACGAAGAAGTGCGCGGCGAGCCAGGGAATCAGCGTGTACGCCAGCACACGTGTGTCACCGAACAGCAGGGCTTGCCCGAGAATTACCGCGATGACTGCGACGTACATGGGATTGCGAACGTAACGGTAGAAGCCTTTGACCACCAGCTGCTTGGTGGGAAAGACGGGTGCCGGCGTCCCCAGTCCTTGCAGCGCAAATCGCGCGAAGGAATCAAGCAGCACGAATGTGCCGGCGGCAAGGAGCAAGACGCCGATCACCCGGAACGGAGCGTAACCTGCGAACGGTGTGCGGAATTTCCAGCGGGAAATCCACCAGGGAACGAGTCCCGCGACGACGCCGGGCGCGAGCACGAGGAACCCCGCCGTTCCCAGGAGCGCGAACACGCGCCGGATGCGGTCGTTCGGTTGCGATTGGCGTTCAGCTGTCATCTGACTGGCGTGCCAGATGCGCCGCATTGTAGCAGTGGCGCGCAGTTCAACCGCGCGAAGTTATTTGGCAAAAGTCGCGTTATACTGCGCGGCACCATGAGCGTGATTATTTCGATGTTGCGCGGCGTGAATGTCGGCGGCCACAACAAAATCAAGATGGACCAGCTGCGCGCCGTGTACCAGTCGCTGGGATTTCGCGACGCGCAGACGTACATACAGAGCGGCAACGTGGTGTGCCGCGCGGATAAACGTGAGCTGGCGACCGCTGGCGCGCGGATCGAGAAGGGCATCGAGCGGAATTTCGGATTTCGGCCCAGCGTGATCGTGCGCACCGCGACGGAACTGCGCGAGGTGATTGTGCGCAATCCGTTTGCGAAGCGGTCGGGAATTGACGGCAGCAGATTGCTGGTGTCGTTTCTGGCGAGCAGCCCGGCGGCGGATGCGCTGGACAAAGTGCTGAAGATCAAGTGCGAGCCGGAAGAATTGCGTGTGAGCGGGCGCGAGCTTTTTATTTATTTTCCGAACGGCATGGCGCGGCCGAAGTTGTCGCTCGCGACGGTGGAGCGGACGCTGAAGATTTCTTCGACGGGCAGGAATTGGAATACGGTGCGGAAGTTGCTGGAGATGGCCGAAGCGCTGGAGGCGGCAGGGTAGGGAGGCGAGGAAGCACGGACGCGCGACGCCGAGAAAACGAAAAGAATGGCCGCTTCGTCCCCAAACGCGCGGGACGAAGCGGCCGCTACAAATGCAATGCAAAACGGGGCGTTACATTTTGCCTTCGTCGGCGGAGGGGCCGTAGACGCTGGGCACTGGAACATTGTTCATGCGCAGATAAACGCCGAGTTGCGCGCGGTGATGGATGATGTGATTCATTACGAAGCTGCGCAGGAAGGCGACGCGCGGCATGACCATGATGGTTTGGCCGCCGCCCAGAAGTTTCCAGTTCTTCAGCAGGTGTTCGTCGCTCGCACTGCTGAGCGCGGCCCGCGCTTCGGCGACTTTTTTGTCGAACGTTTCGAGCAGCTGTTTGCGCGACGTCATCACCATCGGTTGCATCGGCGGCGCGCCCACCGGACGAAAATCCAATTCATCTTGATTAATGATGGACGCGCTCCATCCGGAAAGTTCGGCGAGGTGTCCGGCGAGCCGTCCCATCTTCATGGATTTCTCGTGCGGAGCCCAGTCGGGCTTGCCTTCGGGAACGCGTTCCAGAGTCTGGCGTGTGCTGATCATTTCGTGGTCGAACTCAGCGAGCATTGCATCGCGTATGGCCATGGTTTTCTCCTTAGTGTCGGATCGGTTCGGCTCATCTTACCCCAATGCGGATTGGATGAGCGAGGCGCGCGGCAGGATGCGGCGGAGATGCTAGGGCGCGATGCGGAATTTGCCGGATTCTTCCACGTAGCCGTAGGCCATCCGCGGCGTGTTGAACGCGGCGGCGGGGCGGCCCTGGCGGTCCATAAGGATCAGGCCGCCGGTGGTGTGCGCGCGATGCGCAAGTTTCCGCACGCAGGCGTCCGCGACGGCTTGCGCGAGCGAAAGCGGGCCGGCTTTCTTGCGATGCGGGAGCAGGACGCGCTGGTCATGCAGGAGGTCGGTGGCCATTTTGGCCATGACAATTTTCATGATGCCTTCGCCGTGGCCGGTGCAGGAAACGCCGCCGGCTTCGGAATCGGCATAGCAGCCGCAGCCGATGAGCGGGGAATCGCCGACGCGGCCGGGAAGTTTGCAACAGGTGCCGCCGGTGGAGGTGCCGGCGAAGAGATGTCCTTCTTCGTCGAGAGCGACGGCGCCGACGGTGCCGGATTCGTGGCCGACATGGTGTTCGGCTGCGTGCGAATCGGTGAGGCAGCGGCGCCAGGCGATGCGTTCGCGTTCGTGGATCAGATCTTCGTGCGAGCAGAGCGGGATGTTGTGCTCCTCGGCGAATTTCTCCGCGCCGACGGCGACCAGCATCATGTGCTCACTGTGTTCGAGGACGCTGCGCGCGAGGCGTATGGGATTGCGTATGCGTTCGACGGCGGCGACTGCGCCGGCTTTCAGCGTCGAGCCGTCCATGAGGATAGCGTCGAGCTGGACGCGGCCGTCGGCATTCAGATGCGAGCCGAAGCCGGCGTCGAAGATGGGATCGTCTTCCAAGATTACGATGACGGATTCGACAGCGTCAATCGCGGCGCCGCCGGAGGAGAGGACTTTCCATCCGGCTTCGAGGGCCCGTTGAATACCGGCGCGGCAGTCTTCGACGGATTCGTCGGGAATATTCCAGGCGCCGCCGTGAATGATGAGAGAGGGCTTCAAGGGTCGCGCGAAAATGTTCGCGGGATAATGATAACGCAGGGTGGGAAGCGGGTGACTGGGAAGGCGGGAGTTGGTGCGGATGGGTGAACAGCTGGCGACGCGATATATGTGTCAGCTCTGAGGACGAGATGCCGGCGCTGCGATGCTTAGTGCGCGACGGCTTTTTCTGCGCCGAGGCCGGTGTTGGCGCGGACTTGCAGTTCGGCGAATTTTTCTTCGCCCGCGGGGTCGCGCTTACTGAGCAGCGTGCCGAGAATTGCGCCGAGAAATCCCAACGGGATGCTGAGAATGCCGGGATTTTCCAGCGGGAAAATTGGCGCGTGCTGGATGACGTGACGCGCAGCGGGCGCGACCGTCGGCGCGTCCACCGTCATGATGCTGGGACCGATGAAGATTAGGACGATGGAAGCGAGCAAGCCGGTGGCGAGTCCTGCGACGGCGCCTGCGGTGTTGAAACGCTTCCAGAAAATCGAGAAGAGGATCACGGGAAGATTCGCGGAAGCGGCGACGGCAAAAGCCAGCGCGACGAGAAAGGCGACGTTGGCGGTGGGGCCCAGAATGATGGCGATGGCAATGGCGATCCCGCCCACGACAAATGCGGCAATGCGCGCGACGCGGCGCTCTTCTCCGGGATTGTGTTCGTGTCCGTGGCGGATGATGTTGGTCCAAACGTCGTGCGCGAAGGAAGTGGTGGCGCTGATGGTGAGTCCGGCGACGACGGCGAGGATGGTGGCAAAGGCGATGGCGGAAATGAAAGCGAAGAAGATGCTGCCGCCCAGCGCATTGGCGAGCAGCGGCGCGCTCATGTTGTTGCCGCCGTTTTTCGCGATGTAGTCGCGGCCCACAATGGTGGCGGCGCCGAAGCCGAGAAAGGTGGTCATGATGTAGAAGCTGCCGATCAGCGCCATGGCCCAGATTACAGAGAAGCGCGCGGTTTTCGCGTCGGGGACGGTGTAGAAGCGCACCAGAATATGCGGCAGACCGGCCGTGCCGAAGATCAGGGCCAGGCCGAGCGAAATGAGATCGAGCGCGCCGTAGGGAGGCTTGTAGCGCAGGCCGGGAGTGAGGAAATCCTTCACGACTTCGCTGCCGTCGGCGGCGTGATAATGAACCTGGGTGACAGCGGTGAAAAACGCGCCGAGGCTGAAGCCAAAGTGCGCGAGGACCAGAAAGCTGAGAAGAATGGTGCCAGAGATCAACAGAATGGCTTTGATGATCTGGACCCAGGTGGTGGCGATCATGCCGCCGAAGACGACGTAAACGATCATCAGGATTCCCACGCCCACAACCGCAAGGTGAAAGCTGATGCCTGAGCCTTTTAGAAGCAGGGCGACCAACGCTCCGGCGCCGACCATCTGCGCGATCATGTAAAAGGTGCTGACGGTGATGGTGCTGAGCGAAGCCATGGCGCGAACGGGGCGAGGATGCATGCGGTAGGCGAGAACGTCCGCCATGGTGTATTTTCCGGTGTTGCGCAGCGGTTCGGCGACGATGAGCAGCACGGTGAGATAGGCGACGAGCCACCCGACGGAATACATGAAACCGTCATAGCCGAAAAAAGCGATGAGGCCGGCGATGCCGAGGAAAGAAGCGGCGGACATGTAATCACCGGCGACGGCGACGCCATTCTGCCAGGCGCTGACGCGGCGGTTGGCGGCGAAATAGGAAGCGGAAGAGCCCGAAAGGCGCGAAGCCCACGCAGTGATCCCCAGAGTGACGGCAATGAACGCGAGAAAGAGAACCAGAGTAGTGTTCATCGGTTAGTTTCCCTTGGCTTCGAGGTTTCCCAAATCTTTGATGACCGCTTCGCCGCGGATATCGAATCCGCGCGCAGCGCGGACATAGAGGTAGGCGATGAACCAAGCGACCACGAATTGCGAGAGCGCGAACAGATAGGCGATGTTTACCGGCCCCCAGACTTTTCGCTGCATGAACGCAGGGAAATAACCGACGGATACCGGGAGGGCGAAATAATAGAGGACGAAGAAAATCGTGGCGGGGATGACGAAGGCTTTTTTCGCAGCGAGGAGTTTCTGGAAATCCTCGGTTTGCGCAACGCGGTTCCAGACCGAGGCATTAGCGGAAGGCGTGCGTGATTCCGAGCTAGGCGGCGTGGGCATCTTTTCTCCTCGTCCTGAAATCAGGGCGTGACAGCAGTGAGCGAATTGCGAACGTCTGCGTGGCCCAGGAGTTGCGGTGACTGTGGCATCGGCGTCGGATACGAGCGCCACTTATACCATGAACGCGGCACGAGGCCGCAAAACTGCGGTGGACCATATCTCAGAAATATGAATGGCAGGTTAAAAGATTCGGAATTGGCTGGCGGATGGAAAAGGAGTTAGGAGTAGCGGCGATTTGGGGAGGACAAGAGATTTCACGTAGAGGGCGCAGAGGCTGGAGCGAGGAGGGCGCAGAAAAAAGCGAAGGATGACATAACACCTGCCTAAACTGGTCAGAGCTGTGGGAAGAAGAGCAGAGAGACGCCGATGGCGATGAGCAGGGGGCCGAGGAGGAAAACGAAGCTGACGCCAAGCAGGAAACGCACGGCGCCCTGGCGTTTCTGGGCGGCTTCCTTGGAGGGGAAGACGGGCGGGGCGGATTCGCGATCGTGCAGAAGGGCGCGGAAAAATGCGAGGTACGCGAGCGCCCAAAATTTAATTTCGTGCCGCGATTGCCAGAGCAAATCCAGTCCGGCGCAGATGACGAGCAGCCCGATGATTCCCAAAAGCTTGGGCATGATTACCCTCCGCGGCGGGCAGTGCGGGTGAGGACCGGCGAAGATTCGCGGACGTCGCTGGGAATATTGGCAGGCAACGAAGCGGATGCGCCCGAAGGCTGCGAAGCCGGCCGCGCAGCAGGAGCGCGCGGGAAGCCGCCGTGAGCATCGACTTTCCATCTTTCGTTTGCTGCCAGGTGCGCACGATGCGATGAATGACGGTGATATTGGGACCGATCGCGAGGATCCACAGCACTACGTCCATGCGATTCGTCAGCGCGCCCAAAATCATCAGCACCAGGCGCTCGGGGCGTTCCCAAAATCCCACTTCGCCGGAAGGCACCAGAGATTCCGCGCGGGCCTTGGCATAACTGACCATCACCGAGCCGGCCATCGCCGCGCCAGCCAACATGGCATAACCGAAGCGATTCACGTGGGAGAAATAGACCAGCAGCCCAAGGAAAAGAATCAAGTCGGCATAGCGATCGAAAATCGAATCGAGAAAACCGCCGAACATGGAGACGCGGCCCTGGCGGCGCGCCACGGGTCCATCGAGAAGGTCGCAGAGTCCGGCCAGTATCATCATGCCGCCGGCGGCAGCGAAACGACCAGCGGCGAAAAGAATCGCGGCCCAGAAATTCAGGACCAGCGCCGAGCAGGTGATGAAGTTGGGAGGGATACCGGTAGCGGCAACCAGAGCTGCCAGGCGTTCGATGGGCCAGACCAGGAGCCGGCCTATAGTGCGCGTCAGCATGAATAAAGTTTTACCTGCTATTCCTCGTCGTAGATGGTGAAGAGTTCCACGACTTCGTAGTCCTTGAGGCCTGCCGGAGTGGTGACCTGCACCTCGTCGCCGACTTTTTTCCCGAGCAGGGCGCGGCCGATGGGCGAACTGGTGGAAATCAGGCCTTTGGCGGCGTCCGCCTCTTCGACAGTCACCAGTTTGTACTCGATTTTAGAGCGCTTCGCAACGTCCAAAACGGTGATGCGTGAGCCGTAAGCAGCACGGTCCTTGGGCAGATTGCTCAAATTGAGCATGGAAAGGTCGGCCATGCGCTGGTGGAGCTGGCCGAGGCGCGCGGAAACGTAGGACTGGCGCTCCTTGGCGTATTTATATTCAGCGTTTTCGGAAAGATCGCCGTGCGCGCGGGCGACACTGATCTCTTTCGGCAGATCGGTGTGCAACTCGTGCTCGAGAATGGCGATTTCGTCCTTCAGCTTTTTCTTAATTTTTTCGGCAAGATCAACCATTTTTCAGGGCGCCTGGAGGGGTTCGATTTAGCGGGCTCGATCCCACTCTGCTTGGAGCATTAACCCAAGGATTATAGAGGAATTGCACGGGAGACGGCAAATTAGATGGGTTTGGGGGTAAAGTGGGGGCAGGAAGGTCAAAGGCACCACTGATGAACGCAGATGAAGACTGATAAGGGCGAAAACAGCGGAAACCGCCGGGAAGCAGAGAAGAACAAGGCAATAGTCGGAGGCGCCGAAAAAAAAACGAAGAGAGATCCTTCGACCGGCGTGAAACAAAGGCGCCGGCCTCAGGATGACGGACCCGCGGAGCTGGCCTGAGGCCCGCCGCTAGACGTGGTGTGTGGTCCCCAAGCCAATTGTCTTTTCAGCGGCCGACGCTGTCCTGGATTACGGCGTTTACAGGGGGGAGGATGCCCAAGTCGCGGTAGATGGGGCGGATCACGTTGCGGATTCCGGGGAGGCGGCTGGCGAACCACGCAGCGCCGAGGATGCAGCAGGCTCCGCTGACCATTACGGTGCGCGGGGCGCCGATGGCGTGGGCCAAAGTGCCGGCGAGCAGGCTGCCGAAGGGCGCCATTCCCACGAAGGCCACGGTGTAGAAGCTCATCACGCGGCCGCGTTTAGTTTCTTCGACGATGGTTTGAATGATGGTGTTGCTCGCTGCCATTTGTTGCATCAGTCCGAAACCGCAGACGAGCATCAGTAGCAGTGAAAGCCAGAGAGTGCGCGACATTCCGAAAAGGATCAGTCCCGCGCCGAAAGCCGCGGTGGAAATTGGGATCATTTTGCCCAGGCCAAGCACGGTTCTTCGCACCGCCAGCGAAATCGCCGATACTAACGCGCCGACGCCCACCGCGCCCATCAAAAAACCGAGCGTGTGCGGACCACCGTGCAAAATCGTCCCGGCAAAAACGGGCATGAGCACGGTGAACGGCCAGCCCATCAAGCTCACCACTGCGAACAGGAGCAAGATGGTGCGAATGGGCGCGAAACTGGAAACGTATGTCCAGCCGTCTTTCAATTGCATGAGCACAGAGTCGCTGGTGCGTTTGATGGCGGCGGTGTGCAAGCGCATAGCGACGAGCGAGGCGATTACGGCGAGGTAGCTGATGCCGTCAATCAGGAAGCAGTAGCCTTCGCTGGAGATTGCGATCACCACCCCGGCGAGCGACGGGCCCACCAGGCGCGCCATATTGACCATGGAAGAATTCAACGCGATGGCGTTGCCGAGATCCTGTTTGTCTTCGACCATTTCGACGAGGAAGGCTTGGCGGCCGGGCATATCGAAGGCGTTGATGGCGCCTTGAAACGCGCTGAGCCAGATGATTTCTTGAATGTTGATGTGGTGGCTGAGGGCGAGGACGGCGAGCGCGAAAGATTGCAGCATCGCCAGGAATTGCGTGACGAGCAGAACCTGGCGGCGATTGAGGCGGTCCACCCACACTCCGGCGACGGGCGCGAGAAGGAATGTGGGGATTTGTCCGGAGAAGCCGACGACGCCGAGCAGGAACGCTGAGCCGGTGAGACGATAGACGAGCCAACTGGTGGCGAGGCGCGTCATCCATGTGCCCATCAGGGAGATGGTTTGTCCGACGAAATAGAGGCGGAAATTTCTGTGGCGCAGAGCGCGCCAGGCGTAGGAGATGCCGGCGTGTTTGGGCTGCGGAGGATTGGTCGGAAGAGCCGGGGCGCTCACGGATTCTATTTTGACATTTATGGCGCGGGTGGCGGGGCGCAAAGTTTGGCGAGGCGAGAATTCGTTGTGCCGGTCTTGCGGAAGGTTCGGTGACTCGCGCGGTGGCGAAGAGAGTGGCTTGACTGGCGACGCTAGCCAAGGCGGTCGGGCAGAATCTCACTCTCGGAGGTCCACAAACCGAGCATAAATCAATCGTTGGATGACAGAAAAAATAATCGCGGTCGAAACACCGAACATGAGCATTCCATCTGCTGCTTCGAGCGGTCCGAGTAATCGCCACGCGGGCGTCAAAAGAAGATCGCCATATCCCAAAGTCGTATAGTTGACCGCTGAGTGGTAATACGCCGTTCCGAAATCAGGGAATTCTCCGCAGATTCTGAACAATATCGCCCACAAAGCGACCTCAATCAGATGCGCCGCGAGTGCGAATGATAGGGCCAGGGTAACAATTCCAACATCGTTCCAGAAGCTTACGCCTGCGCGACCGAGTCTTCTCTCGCGGCGGACAAAGCTGACGGTCGCCATCACGGCAAGCGCATGAATAAAGACCGTACATACAATGGGAATTGCGCCAACCAGCGACGGAATAAGAATCGGAATTCGAGGAATCGGGGTCATTTTTCCTCTGCAGGCATTGTTGGCTCCGGTCCAGAAGGGCAACAACCCGGTATTCGAAGATTAGCCGAGGCGGTTCAGGCCGTTGAACGCAGCAGTTTTGTAACACTCGGCCAGGGTAGGATAATTGAAAACGGTATCAATGAAGTAGGTGATCTTTCCTTTGAGCTTGAAGACCGCTTGGCCGATGTGGAGCAGTTCGGATTCGCGCTTCGTCTCGCAGGAGATGGTGCCGGTAGCGAGATTTCCGTCGCGACTCGTTCGGCGATGGTGTGGGATGCAGCGAACGTTAATTCGCTCAGGTGGTAAGCGGGGACGCTAGCAAGTACCGATCAACGGAATGTGAATGGCGTGTAAACACTTTCATCGTTCACGGATGACTCGATCAATGAGACAAAATAGTGGCGTCCTTACGCGACGAAATTAAGTAAAATGCGAGAATCATGCAAAATGAAACGGCCAGTCAATTCGATTCGGGCGAACCGAAGGATGTTACGGCTTGCGAATCACCACTGACCCTGGAGTCTCCCGAGCTATACCTGAACCGGGAGCTTAGCTTACTGGAATTTCAGAAAAGGGTTCTGGCGCAGGCGCAGGATCCGGAGAATGCTCTACTTGAAAGAGTAAAATTCCTGGCAATCGTCAGCTCCAATTTGGATGAGTTTTTCATGGTGCGGGTCGCTGGCTTGCAACGCCAAGCCGCGAGCGGCGCGCAAGAAGCAAGTGTGGATGGCCTGTCCGCAGCGGTTCAGCTACAACTGATTCGCCAGGAGGTGAGGCGGCTTGTCGAAGAGCTGCAGGAACTTTTCCGAAATACACTCCTGCCGGATCTCGAACGAGCGGGAATTCGCATCGCCGATATTTCAACTCTAACGGAGGAAGAACGCGCCGCGATGGACTCGTACTTCCTTCTGCATGTTTTTCCGGTCCTAACTCCATTAGCGTTCGACCCGGGCCGGCCATTCCCGCATATCTCGAGCGGGAGTTTGAACCTGGCGGTAGTCGTGGGCGACAATCAGGGAATAGAAAATTTTGCGCGGGTAAAAGTGCCGGACTCCCTGCCTCGGCTGGTGCCGGTAATCTTGAATACGGGTCGAGGGAAGGCTGGCAAGTCGTTAAAAACCGAAAAGACATTTATCTGGTTAGAGCAGCTGATCATTGCCAATCTCCACTTGTTGTTTCCGGGCATGGAAATTGTCGAAGCCTATCCTTTCCGGGTGACCCGCGACGCGGAAGTCGCCATTCAGGAACTGGAAAGCGACGACCTGCTGGAAAGTGTGGAAGAGGCGCTGAGGCAGCGAAGATTCACGTCCGTGGTGCGGCTGCAAGTGGACAGCAATGTTTCTGAAAAAATTCTGGAGATCCTGGCCAGCAATCTACCGATCGACAAACAGGACGTATACCGGATCAGAGGCTCCATCGGCCTGGCGCGGTTGATGGAATTGTATGCACTGGACCGTCCCGATTTGAAAGATAAGCCCTTTTCTCCTTTTGTGCCGCCAAGCCTAAGCTCCGATTCCGAAGAAGACGTGTTTTCAGTAATTCGGCGAGAGGACCTGCTGCTCCAGCATCCGTACGAGTCGTTCCAGCCGGTTGTGGAATTCCTGCAAGAAGCTGCGCGAGACCCCAACGTGTTGGCGATCAAGGTGACACTGTATCGTGTGGGCCGGAACTCGCCGATCGTCGCCGCTCTGCTGGAGGCCGTTGAGCGTGGAAAGCAGGTGTCCGTCCTGGTGGAGCTGAAGGCGCGGTTCGACGAGGAAAGCAACATCGAATGGGCGAGGACGCTGGAGGATGCCGGCGTTCACGTGGTGTACGGATTGGTGGGGCTGAAAGTACATTCCAAGGTGGCGTTGGTGGTGCGTCGCGAAGGTGATGAAATTCGCCGCTACGTGCACATGGGAACCGGGAATTACAATCCGACTACGGCGCGGATCTACACGGACTTCGGCTTTTTGACGTGCAACGAACAAATCGCGGAGGACGTCACCTACTTCTTCAACGCGCTGACAGGCTATTCCGGAAAAAACGATCCGCACGAACTGCTGGTCGCGCCCGTCAATCTGAGGCCGCGCCTTGAAAAATTGATCCTCAGAGAGATCGCGCTTCAGGAGAAGGGCGAACAGGGCCATCTGATCTTCAAAATGAATGCGTTAGAAGATCCTCAAATGATCAGGCTGCTTTATCGGGCGTCGCAAGCCGGTGTGAAGGTTGAACTGTTGGTGCGTGGACTCTGTTGCTTGCGGCCGTCGCTCAGCGGATTCAGTGACAACATCCGGGTCACCAGCATCGTGGGCCGGTTTCTGGAGCACAGCCGCGTCTACTATTTCCGGAACGGAGGAGCCGAGGAGATTTACCTGGGCAGCGCCGATCTAATGCGACGCAACCTGAGTCATCGCGTAGAAATCCTCTTTCCCGTCAAGGAGCCGAAGCTGGTTCGCCGGGTGAAGGACATTCTTGACGTTCAACTGGCCGACGAGAGGAAATCGCATTATCTGGAAAGCGACGGACATTATGTCCGGAACAGCAAGAGCGGAGACCCTGCGGGAATTGACAGTCAACTTCGATTCCTGAGCCAGGATCGAGCGGCGCTAAAGAGCGCTAAAGGTTTGGCAGTTTTGTCGCACAAGCGCCGAGACCCGGATCGACGCGCGCGTGTGCGCACAAAGACTTGATCGTCGCTCCCGGCACACGCCTGTGAAGAGTGAACATGGAAGCGCTCCTGTCCGCTCCAAATCACTCCAAGAATACGACGAAGTAGTGAAGCCGTCGTCACACCCGATTATTATTGGATCGTTTAACGATGGCGGAGAGGGGGGGATTCGAACCCCCGATCCCGATTTTGTCGGGATAACTGCTTAGCAGGCAGCCCTGTTCGGCCACTCCAGCACCTCTCCGCGGGAAAAACGAATGGCTCGGCGTGCGGCGGCCTGCGCGGATAAGTATAGCATCAACATTTGCAGGACGAACGACGACGCGCGAATTAGCGGAAAGGGCGCGGGCCGAAAATTTCTTGAATTAAATTCCACACTTTTGAGGGTTATGGATTTAGCGGGGGGTCTTGCACCGTCGGCGCGCGGTCTTCGGTGGTGGCGCGGAGTGTGCCGGACTCGTCGGTGTAAAAGCTGCGGTAGCCGAAATTTCCGGCGCGGGCGGTGAGAGTGTAGGCCGTGATGCGGCCTGCGGGATCTGGTTTCCCGGGAGCGTACTGCAGGGTGTAATGGACGAGCTGCGCTGATTGCGCGGCTTTGCGCACAGCGTCGCCCAGGGATTCGAGCGACGGCGGAACGCTGCCTTCCGTTTGTTGATACCCGTTGATGGCCTGCTGAATTGCGGTGAGGGCTTCGCGGGCGCGAGCTTCGGCTTCAGTTTTCGAGCCTGATAATTTCCAGGGCACGGCGAACCACCCGATGGCCCAGAGGATCGCGAGGAGTATGCCGCAGACCAGGACGACGCGTTTGTAATTAGTCTTCGCGGGCTTGGGAGATTTTCCGGCGAGCAATAATTCATTTTCGGCGAGCGCTTTTTGGTCGGCGCCGCAGTAAGGACAGACGTCGCTGGCCTGATTGATGGATTGCTCGCACTCGGGGCAGCTGTACATCGGCGGGACATCTTAGCAGTTTTCTGGCGGGGCGTTGGGATCGGTGACCTTGCCGCTGCGGAACGCCGAAAGATTTAACACAGAGTGCACAGAGAAAGACGGAGGGAAATCTGAGAAAGACGGGCCGGGCAACTCGCTTGGGAATTCGGGTATCATCTTCTACAGCGGTTCGGCCAAGTCGCAGTCGCGCAGGCGCATATGCCGTCCAGTCCGG
The DNA here is from genome assembly GCA_963742475.1 of uncultured Acidobacteriota bacterium. Lineage (GTDB taxonomy): Bacteria > Acidobacteriota > Terriglobia > Acidiferrales > UBA7541 > Palsa-295. The sequence goes on from CAVULY010000003.1 coordinate 580,839, forward strand.
CAGGACAATTCGTTTCGCTTGAGATGGCGCGCGGCCTGTCTGCAACAGGGGGCGGCGCCGGCGGAGTGGAATCTGACGGCGGAGCGTTTTCGCGACGTGCTCGAACGCAGCGTGGCGCATCGTTTTACCCGAGCCGCTTCTGGCGCGTCTCCCGATACACACTCCAGTCGACAGTCTCATGCATCCCCTGACGCGAGCGCGATTCAAGCCTATCTGAATTCGCTGCATGTTGCCGATTTGGCGCTGGCATGCGCTTGCGGCGAAGGGAACGCGGCGGCTTGGGATTTTTTCATGGCGCGTTTTCGTCCTGAGCTTTATCGCGCGGGGCGGGCGATCGCGGGGGAATCGGCGGGGCGGGAACTGGCGGATTCGTTGTACGCCGAATTGTACGGACTGCGCGAAGTGGCGGGGCAGCGGAAATCGCTGTTCGATTATTTCCTGGGGCGCAGCAAGTTGACCACGTGGCTGCACGCGATTCTGGCGCAGCGTCATGTGGATGGGATTCGCCGCGCGCGCAGGACCGAGCCGCTGGAGGAAGGCGAGGCGGGCGAGCGCGCTGATGGCGAGCGGCAAAGATCGTCAGCGAATTCGGCGGCTGAGTTCGCCGGACCCGGAGCGCAATCGGTATCTCGCGATATTGCAGGCGGTGCTGACCGCGGCGTTGGATGCGCTGGAGCCGCGCGATCGTTTGCGGCTGGCTTACTATTATGTGGAGGGGCTGAAGCTCGCGGAAATTGGGCGGCTGGTCGGCGAGCACGAGGCCACCGTGTCGCGCAAGCTGGAACGCACGCGGCGCGAAATCCGCAAACGTGTGGAAGGCGCGTTGCGGCAGGAGAAGAAAATGAGCGCGGCGCAATTGCAGCTCTGCTATGAATACGCGCGCGAGGAATGGCCGTTTGATTTGACGCGCGCGCTTTCGCCGGGGGAGTGAGCGGCGCGGAAGCGGGCGGAGAAACGGCGCTGCAAGAACTGACGCATCACGCGTTCTAAGTTCAGAAGAACGGAGCAGGAGAAGGAATGGCGGCGCGGGAAGAAGACAAGGCGATGGCGGGGTTGCTGCGGCGAAGCCTGGCGCAGGACGCGGGCACAGGCTCGGGCGCGGACTGCCCGGGGCCGGAAATATTGGCCGCGTATTTCGATCGCGCCCTCGATGCGCAGGAAACCGCGCGCTACGATCTGCATTTTTCGCGCTGTTCGCTGTGCCGCGAACAGCTCGCGGCGATGGCTCGCGCAGGCGGCATGGGTGACGCCGAGGAAAAAACTGCAAGCGGATGGAATTGGTTGACGGGAGCACGCTGGTTGATGCCGGCGGCTGCAGCGCTGGTGGCGCTTATCGTGATTACCGGAATCGCGTTGCGCATGCGGAAGCCGTCGGCGCCTGAAAATCAGATCGCGATGTCGCGGCCGGCTGCTGTGCCGGATGCCGCGCCCTCGACTGGCCTGGTATCACCTGCGCCTGCAGCGACGGAGCAGTTCTCGATTCGGCCTGCAGCACCGAGCGACCCGCGTGCGTCGAGCCCTGCCCGAACTATGACGCGACGCGATCAATTGTCAGTAGCCGGCGCCGGCAACGAGAAATCTACGACGAAATCGGATGCGCAGTCGCACGCGGTGGCCCGGGCGACTAGTCCGGGTATGGCGAGGGGAGCGTTGCGCGCAGGAAACGTTAGCGCGTCTGGCGGCAGCGCCCCTGTGACTTCTGCTAATCAGAGCGTAGACCGTGACCGAGGCTGCGCCGGTGCAGGACGCGGCGGCAGCGCCGGTAGCTGCGCCGGCCAAGAAGACGGAAGCGGGTTCGGTCCAGAGTGAACCGAGCGTTGTGATGGAAACAGAAGAAGGCAAGGAGTCGTACGCTGCGAAAGCGAAACCGCCTGCGACGGCATCGGCAGCGCCGTCTGCGCAGTCGGCGAAGGCCATGAATCTGGCCGCGAGCAGAGCGAAGGAATCAGCGGCGTTCGCGAAAATGCAACAAGCGCAAATTTCGTCGAGCCTGATGAACCTGCAGATTCAAACTCCGGATCCCAAGATTTTGTGGATGATACGGAGCGCAGGCGAGGTCGAAAAGTCTGACGATGGGGGCACCACCTGGAAGCCGGAAGATCTGGAGACAAGCGCGCTGATCGTCGGAGGGTCCGCGCCGACGGTGAAAATATGCTGGCTGGTGGGCGCGAGTGGAACCATCCTGCGCACGACCGATGGCGCGCAGTGGAAGACGATGAGCGCGCCGGAGGAGACGGATTTTGTGCGCGTAGAAGCGACGGATGCGTTGACGGCGACGGTGACGGCGATAGACGGGCGAAAGATTTTCGACGTCCGACGGCGGAAAGAGCTGGAACATGGTGAAGTAGAGGGCTGCAACGCGCGTGATATTGTCCTGATTTACCCTGCAAGAAAATCCTGAAGCGACGTTCAAAGAGGGAAGAAGCGATCCAGGGAGGCGAAAGCCCATGTATTTGCGCACACGAAAGGTATTCAACACAACCATTCTGACGGCATTTTTTGCAACCGCGTTGCTGACGGGATATTTGCGGCGAGTTCACGCGGCGCCCGGCGAGAAAGACGAGCAGGCGGCCAAGACGGCTGCACTGACGACCACCAAAAAAGATCAGGTGGACCTGGCGGTGACGGTTTACAACTCGAATCTTGCGCTGGTGCGTGACGTCCGGCAGATTCATCTCTCGTCCGGGGTGTTTCCGCTGCATTTTGAGGATGTGGCCGCGTCCATCAATCCCGCGACGGTGCATTTCCGTTCTTTGAGCGAGCCGGCGAAGCTGAGCGTGGTGGAGCAGAATTACGAATACGATTTGCTGGATCCGCAGAAGCTGCTGCAGAAATATGTGGGCAAGGAAGTGACGCTGGTGCGCGCGGAAAAAGACGCCGGCTCGACGAAATGGACGGAAACGAAAGCGCTGCTGCTTGCGGACAACAATGGCCCGGTATGGAAAATCGGGAACGAAATTGTGACGGGGATGGGAGCTGATTCGTATCGCTTCCCGGATTTGCCGGACAATCTGTACAGCCGGCCGACGCTGGTGTGGACGCTGGACAATCGCGGAGCGAATGCGCAGAAAGTGGAAGCTGCCTATCTGACGGAGAATATGAATTGGAAGGCGGATTACGTGTTGACGGTGACGCGCGATGAAAAGGCGGCGGATCTGGATGGTTGGGTGACGCTGACGAACAACAGCGGCGTGGCGTACGGCAACGCGAAACTGCAATTGGTGGCGGGGGAAATTCATCAGGTGGCGCCGGCAGTAACCATGGAAGCCATGGGCAAAGCAGTGAGGGCGATGAATGCCCCGGCGGCGCCGCAGTTTGCGCAGGAATCATTCAGCGAGTATCACTTGTATTCACTCGAACGGCGGACTTCGATTCAGAATAATGAGTCGAAGCAGATCAGTTTGTTGAATGGCACGGGCGTGCCAGTGGAAAAATATCTGATGGTGGAAGGGCAGGCGTATTACTACCGCAATCCGCAGGGCATCGGGAACGCAATTCCGGAGCCGGTGAAAGTTTATTACCGGTTCAAGAATGAAGAAAAGGGCGGCCTGGGTATGCCGCTGCCGGCTGGCACGGTGCGCGTGTACCAGGCGGATTCAAAGGGCGGCGTGCAGTTCGTGGGCGAGGACAATATCAAACACACACCCAAGGACGAGACGCTGAAGATTTATATCGGCAACGCGTTCGATGTCGTGTGCGAGCGCAAGCAGACGGACTACAAGAAGCTGGCGAGCAATCTTTACGAAATGGAATATTCAATTACGCTGCGAAATCACAAGGCTGGGCCAGTGACCGTGGAAGTGCGCGAGCCGGTGGGCGGGGATTGGGAAGTAGTGAACTCGAACTTCAAGCCGGAGAAGCTGGATTCCACGACGATCGGGTTTCAAGTGCCGGTGGAGAAGGATGGGAGCGCGACGCTGACGTATCGGGTGCGAGTGAAGTGGTGAGAAAGCAGTGATAAGTGATTAGTGACGAGTGCGTAGTGACGAGTGATTCGAGACTGGAGGCGCCTGCGCGGGTCTGCGAATTAACGAGTGCAGCAGGATTGCTTGTCGATGATCGTTAGTTCGCGGGCGAAGACGGCATTGTTGGGAAACTCTTCCGCCAGTTCCGCAAGTAAAGCTTTGGCGAGCGCCGGTTTTTTTTCACGCTCGTATGCGAGGGCCAGCATCACTTTCGCAAACGGCTTCAGATAATGGCCGTGCTCGGCGGCGGTGCCCATCTGATCCATGCCGCGCTGCCGGTCGCCATGCAGCCCGCCCATCCACAGGAAGGCGCGCTTATAACTGGGTAGGCTGCCAATCACGTAATTGCTCATGCCCAGCGCGACGTTGGCATCCTGCTGCGCGGGGTCAATCGCCAGCAGCGACTTGGCATCGGCTTCGGCCTGCCGCATCATGGAAAGACCGGGCAGCTGCTTCTTGATGATAATCGCGTCGTAATCGGATTCCATGCCATCGGCGATCGTGAGCGCGAGCAATCCGTGGATATCGTTGGGATTCGTCTTCAGGAGTTTCTTGGCTTGTTCGCGGGCCTGATTGTTCGCGGCGACGAACCCGGGATTGCGGTTCTGCTCCGCGCTACCGGAGACGCCGCCGAGAAATGTCGCGTCGTTTACAAAAAACTCGGACGTCAGCACGCCTCTGGTATGGAACTGCTCGAAAAGATAGCTGGCGGCTTCCGAAGCCTTGCCCAGCGGATCGTCCGGACGCGCCTTCTGATAGGCCGCGAAATCAACGCGTGCTTCGGTGAAATTCAGTTCGTACAGGTGGCGATATCCGCTGTCCAGAAAGTGCGCCGAAGGGTCGGCCTCCATTACGGGAACTTGTGGCTGCGCCGGCGGCGTAGCCTGAGTGTCCGCGGCTGTTTGCGCGCAGACAGCCAGCGGCGAAAAGGCGCACGCGAGCAGAAGGCCCGTGGCGATGCCCACTCGGTGCATGCGCAATTCACGCCCCGGACAAATTCTTTGGACAAGCTTTCGCGCAATTCCTGGTTGGCATGCGATGGGCATCAGTGTTTTCGCTCGGCAGATTTACGGCCTGAAGTTCGCCGGGCACCGCGCAGCGTCAGTAATGTATAAGACGTGATCTGCAAAACGTTGGTTGCATACGGCTCGCTGCCCTAGAGATTACCTAAAATGAACTCGATAGTCCTCTGAATTTCCACCATGCGAGCGTTTGGGTCGCTGATGCCATGGCCACGCCCGGGGAAAACCAGCAGCTGATCGGGATAGCGGCTGTCGTCAATCAAGGCATTGAGCAACTCCACGGAATTCGCGAAGTGGACATTGTCGTCGCCGGTGCCGTGGACTAACATTAATTTACCTTTGATATTTGCAGCCTGGTTCACGGGTGACGAGTCCTTGTAGCCATCCGCATTGTCTTGTGGACGCCCCATGTAGCGCTCGGTGTAAATGGTGTCGTAGAGCTTCCAATCGGTCACCGGCGCATCGGAAACTCCCATTTTGAAGACGTCCGGAGCGTTGAACAGCGCTTCGAGAGTCATGTAACCGCCGTAGCTGCCGCCAGTGATGCCGATGCGCGCGGGGTCCACGTAGCCGAGCGATTTCAAATATTTCACGCCGGCAACCTGATCCTGCAGCTCGATTTTTCCCATGTGATGATAAATCGGGGTCTCGAAAGCATGGCCGCGTCCCCAGGAGCCGCGGTTATCCAGCGTGAAAATGATATAGCCCTTCGCGGCGTACACCTGGTCCAAGAGATACCGATAGCCACCCCAGTAATTGCGCACGAGTTGCACGTGCGGGCCGCCGTAGACGTTAATCAGCACCGGATATTTTTTAGCGGGATCGAAGTTTGTCGGCTTGATGATGGAAGCGTTTAGTTTCGTGCCATCGTCCGCGGTGACTTCCACGAATTCCACAGGCGTCAGGCGATATTCCGCCAGCTCGGGAACTTTACCCTCATTCACCACGGCGACGCGCGTGCCATCCATGCGATAGAGGTCCTGGCGCGTGGGCGTTGCGGTGTTCGAGTAGGTGTCAATGTATGAGGAAGTGTCCGGTGCGATTCTGGCGGAATGCGTTCCGGCGTCCTTGGTGATGCGCGTGAGGGATTTGTCGCTGAGCGCGACGCGGTACAGCTGCGTTTCGCGGACATCCTCTTTATTGGAAATAAAATAGACGTAACCGTGGGCTTCGTCCACCGCCGGATGATTGGCCGCGCCGGGGCCGAACCCGCCCAGATCGGAGATAGACCATTCGCCGCTGGTCAACTGCGCGAGCTGCTTGCCCGAATTATCGTAGAGATAGAAATGACGAAAGCCGGTGCGCTCGCTGGACCACAGGAAGCGTTTGTTGTCCGAGAATAAATAAAGGTCGTCGCTGATATTGATCCAGTATTTGTCGGTCTCGGTGAGGATGGTTTTGGATGCGCCGGTAGCGGCGTCGGCGAAAAGCAGATCGAGCTGGTTCTGCGCGCGATTGAGGCGCTGGATTGCCACGCGGCTGCTGTCGGGCAGCCAATTTACGCGCGCGAGATACACGTCGGTGTTCGCGCCGGTGTCCATCCATTTACTTTCACCGCCGCTGACGCTGACGACGCCCACGCGCACGATGGGATTCGCTTCGCCGGCCTGCGGATAACGCGTGTACTCGGTGCCGCCGGTGGGCGAGCTCATGTCCATGATGGGGTAACGCGTCACCGGACGCTCGTCCATCTCGTAATACGCAATTTTCGTGGAATCGGGTGACCACCAGTAGGCGGTGCGCGTGTCGAGTTCCTCGGGATAGACCCAGTCGAGTTTTCCTTTCAGGACCTCTTCGCTGCCGCCGGTGGTGAGCGTGGTGATTTTCCCGGTAGCGATGCTCACGACGAAAAGATTCGCGCTACGCGAAAAACTGACCCAGTGGCTATCGGGCGAAAATTTGGGATCTTCGATTTCCTGTTCGCTGCTGAGAACAGGGTTCGGCGTCATGGTTTTCAGGTCGAGCAGCACCAGACTGTTGCTGCCGATGAAGAGCAGGGAACTGCCATCGGGCGACCACAAATAATTGTCTGCCTGCACGCGGCCGAGTCCAGTGGCTTGCGAGGTCTTGGCCTTCTCCGGCTGCATGACGGTTTTTAGAGTATCGGCGTTGACCAGAACTTTGCGCTCGCCAGTGGAGGCGTCCATGGTCCAGAGCTGGAGGACAGCATCCGGGCCGGATCCCTGGCGATCAAGATAAGAAAAGCGCTTACCGTCGGGCGCCCATTCGATTCCTTGCGTCAGCCGTCCGCCGAGTGATGGTGGGCGGAACACGCGTTCGAGGGTCAGTTCCTTGCCCGTTTGTGCTGGGGCTGTTTGCGCTACCAGCGGCGCGGAAAAGAGGGTGGCGAATATGCCCAGCGAAAGAAAACCGCCGAGCATCGCGCGCGAAAATCGGGGCATGCGTGCCTCCTGAAAGAAACGCGTCATTCTATATCTGTCGCGCGGAATGCGAAATGGCTTACGGCGAGAATTCCTGTCTGGGTGCTCAGTCGGCGCGCTGGGGGGTGGAAACTTCCGCGACCGGCACTGATTCCTCGCAGCGTTTGCGCCGCAGGAGAAACGCGCCGATGGTTACCGCCAGCGCGAGTGCCAGCAGCGAACCATCGCGCAGCAGCGTCAGCGGGCCGAGCCGTTCGCCGGGGCCAAAGCATCCGCAATTAATTTCCAGGCCGGCCATGTAGGTGCGAACCATCACGGCGAAAAACGCGCCGAGGAGCAGCGTGGTGACGAGGGATGAATAAGGCAGGAACAGGCCGCTGAGCAGCCACAGGCCGAGGAACAATTCAAACGGTGGCAGAAAATGCGCGGCAGGACTCACCAGTTGCGGCGGCAGCAATTGGTAGGAATCCACCTGCATGGCAAACAGCGAGAGCGAAGTCTTGACGGAAGCGCGAGACCAGGGCATGGCCGCCTGCGGCTTCAGCTTCGCGTACGCCGCAACAAGAAAAATCGCGGCCAACGCCAGCCGGCCCAGGATGAGCAGGAGGGGTGCAAGACTTCCGCGCGTGTCGTTGGGCGTCATCGGTCGGATGGCTATTGGCTCAAGAGCGTATCGAAGAACTGCTTCAGAATCGGCCAGGTGATGATGCCGGAGGACGCAGGGTAACTCTGGCCCTTGTAGTGAATAATAAATGTGGGGGTGGCCTGCACAGGAACCTGATAGCCCAACACGATGTCTTGCACGATGTAAGCGTCCACGGGGCAGCCGGCCTCAGGCTGCGGCACCGAGCGGTCGGCCTTCGAAGTGGGCGGAGGTCCTGTGCAACCCTTCAGAATTCCCTGTATACGTTTGAAATTCGCAGGGCTCACCGCAGCGGAGACATATTTTTCGATGTCGCCATCCACGGGCCATTTTGCCTGGCTGTCGAACAGCGCAGCGTCTACATCCTGAAATTGTCCAATCATTCCGGCGGCGTTGGACCAGCGCGCGGCTTGCCCAGAATACGTGTGCATCTGCAGCGGGAAGTCGTGATGCACCAGGTAGACTTTTCCGTTGGCGACGTAGTCCTGAATCATCGCGCGCAACGTGTTTTCAAAAAAGCTGCCGCACGAAGGGCACTGATAATCGCTGAAGACTTCCATGGTAATGGGCGCGTTCTTGTTGCCGATGGTCTTCACCGGCGATGCGGAGGGTGCCGGATCGGCAGCGGCGTGCTTGTGCGCGGGAGCAGCGGCCTTGGTGGAGGCAGGCGCGGCGGTTTGCGCGATGGACGCGGGCGCGAGAATCGCAAGCGCTGTGAGTATGGCGGCGGCCGCGGGCGCGCGCAATGCCGTGCCACGAACGAACGGGCGATGGATTCCGAAGATCAACTCTGCCTCCTGAGCGTCAAATTGCAACGAGCAAACATTGTAACTCGAAATGTTGTGGACCAAGAGCCGCGTTGTGCCGCGATGTGCCGTTCTTGGAAGAGCCAGTTCTAGGATGCCTACGGCGGAGGGTTGGTTCGCCGGGGAAGGACTGCTGAGGTGGGAAGGTTGACAAAGGAGGTGAAGAATGGCGAGAAAGAGGGCGATATGCAGATAATAGCTTTATTTACATAGGAATACAGACACACAGAAAACTTGACAATAAGACACTCAACGTGTATTATGGGCAGGTTTTCGAGCGGGCTTTCCTACCGATCGTCCGCGCAACGCTATAGGAGCGAGATCCATGAGCAAGATTATAGGAATTGACCTGGGCACGACGAATTCGGTGGTAGCGGTGATGCAGGGCGGGGAACCAACCGTAATTCCGAACCAGGAAGGTGCGCGCACTACTCCTTCGGTAGTCGGCATCACCAAGACGGGCGAACGTCTGGTGGGCCAGGTCGCCAAGCGGCAGGCCATCACCAACCCGGAAAACACGATTTATTCGATCAAGCGTTTTATGGGGCGCCGCTACGACGAAGTGAGTGAAGAATTGAAGATGGTGCCGTACAAAGTGGTGAAGCACGGCGAAGGCGTCGCGGTGTCGGCATACGGCAAGGAATACACGCCGCCCGAAATCTCGGCGATGATTCTGCAGAAGCTGAAGCTCGCCGCGGAAGATTTCCTGGGAGAGAAAGTGACGGACGCGGTGATCACCGTGCCGGCATATTTCAACGACGCGCAACGCACGGCCACGAAGGACGCGGGCAAGATTGCGGGCCTGGACGTGAAGCGCATCATTAATGAACCGACGGCGGCGGCGCTGGCGTATGGCCTGGATAAGAAGAAGGACGAGACGATCGCCGTGTACGACTTCGGCGGCGGCACGTTCGACATTTCGATTCTGGAAGTCGGCGAAGGCGTGATTGAAGTGAAGGCCACCAATGGCGATACGCACTTGGGCGGCGACAACATCGATCAACGCATCGTGGACTGGCTGGTCGAGGAGTTTAAGAAAGACGAAGGCCTGGACCTGAAGAGCAAGGGCAACGAGATGGCGCTGCAACGTCTGCGTGACGCAGCGGAACGCGCCAAGATCGAACTCTCCAGCACGATCGAAACCGAGATCAACCTGCCGTTCATCACGGCAGATGCAAACGGTCCGAAGCACCTGGTGAAGAAACTGACGCGAGCCAAGCTGGAAGCGATGGTGGACGACATCGTCAAGCGTTCTGTGGAGCCTTGCAAGCAGTGCATGAAGGATGCGGGCGTGGACGCCAGCAAGATCAACGAAGTGGTATTGGTCGGCGGACAGACGCGCATGCCGATGATCCAGCAACTGGTGAAGGAACTGTTCGGCAAGGAAGGCCACAAGGGCGTTAACCCCGATGAAGTCGTCGCTGTCGGTGCGGCGATTCAAGGCGGCGTGCTGGCGGGCGAAGTAAAGGACATCCTGCTGCTCGACGTGACTCCGCTCTCGCTGGGCGTGGAAACGCTCGGCGGAGTGACCACCGTGCTGATTCCGCGCAATACCACGATTCCGACGCGCAAGTCGGAAACGTTTTCGACTGCGGCGGACAATCAGACTTCGGTTGAGATTCACGTGCTGCAGGGCGAGCGGCCAGTCGCCAGTGGAAACCGGTCACTCGGCAAATTCCACCTGGTGGGATTGCCACCTGCTCCGCGCGGCGTGCCGCAAGTGGAGGTGACGTTTGATATTGATGCCAACGGCATCTTGAACGTCTCCGCCAAGGACAACGCCACGGGCAAGGAACAGAAAATCACCATCACGGCTTCCACTGGTTTGTCGAAGGAAGAAGCCGAACGCATGAAGAAGGAAGCGGATTCGCATGCGGCGGAGGACAAGGCGCGGCTTTCGGAAGTGGAAGCTCGCAACCGGCTGGATAATCTGGTGTACCAGACGGAGAAAGTGGTGAAGGACAATCGCGAGAAGCTGGCCGAATCCGACGTGAAGACGGCTGAGGACGCCATCGAGGAAGCGCGCAAAGCGCTGGCCGAGGGCGGCTTGGAGAAGCTGAACGCGGCTGCGGAAAGCCTGACCAAGGCTTCGCACCACATCGCGGAAACGATGTACAAGGCGCAGCAGGCGGCGGGCGCGGCGGCGGGTCAACCGGGCGGCGCGGGTGGCGCAGGTGGCGGCGCGGCTTCGGGCGGCAACACTTCCGGACAAGGCGACGTGGTAGATGCCGAGTTCGTGGATGTGGACGACTCGAAGAAGCCGAACTAATGCAGGAGAAATGACGTGACCGTAGGGGCGGGTCCATTGAAATGAAGATGGGACCCGCCCCTACATTTGTACGCTTGATCAAATAGGATTTAATTTCTTTCCATTATGGCGACAACTACCAAACAAGATTACTACGAGCTTCTGGGCGTTTCGCGCAGCGCGGCGGTGAAGGATATTCGCGCGGCCTATCGCAAGCTGGCGCGCAAATACCACCCCGACCTGAATCCCGGCGACAAATCCGCGGAAGAAAAGTTCAAGCAGATTCAGGAAGCCTACGAAGTACTTTCCGACACCAAGAAACGCCAGGTGTACGACCAGTTCGGCTTTAACACGCCGGGGCAGGGCGGAGCTCCGCCGCCGGGCGGTGGATATAGTTACGGCGGCGGCGCCACGCCGGAAGACGTCCATTTCGATTTTGGCGGATTTGATTTTGGCGGAGGCGGCGCGGGGGGCGGAGGCGGGACGAGCTTCCGCGATTTGTTCAGCCAGGTATTTCGCGGGCAGAACGCGGCGCGCGAAGCCAACGAGCGCGAGCCGGGCAGCGATCTGGAATTTCAGATTGAGATTACTTTTGCCGAGGCCATGCGCGGCGCCGTGAAGAAGCTGAGCATCACGCGGCTGGACGTGTGCAACGTGTGTCACGGCGCGGGCGTGCAGCCGGGTGACGAAAAAGTTTGTCCCACGTGCGGCGGTACGGGACAAGTGACGCAGGTCAGCGGCAAGATGCGTTTTCAGATTGCTTGCTCGCGCTGCGGCGGCACGGGACGTCTGCATACTATGTGCCGCAACTGCGGCGGAGAAGGCCGCGTGCCGCGCGTGGAATCGCTGGACGTGCGCATTCCGCCGGGCGCGCAGACCGGCTCGCGCGTGCGCGTTGCCGGCCGCGGGAATGCGGGGCTGCATGGCGGCGCCTCCGGGCGATCTCTACATCGTAATGAAGGTGGAACCGCATCCGTTCTTTGAACGCCGCGGCGACGACCTCTACACGGTGGTTCCCGATGACGGTGACGGAAGCGTCGCTGGGCTCGAAGGTGGACGTGCCGACGATTGACGGGCGCTCGCAGGTGCGCATTCCTCCGGGCACCAACAGCGGAAAGAAACTGCGCCTGCGCGAAAAGGGCGCGCCTTCGATACGCCAGCCGGGAAAGCGCGGCGACCAGATCGTGGAAGTGCAGGTAGTGGTTCCGAAGCCGGAGGACGAGCGCGTGCGCAATCTGCTGAAGGAACTCAGCAAGCTCGATCCGGAAGATCCACGCAGCGAAATATTTTCGCGCGCGACGGTTTGAGGAGAAGTGTCATGGCAGCGCGTCCCAGGAAAAGAGCGAAGGCCGGTTACATGATCAGCGCGGTGGCGGAGCTGTACAAGCTGCATCCGCAGACGCTGCGGCTGTACGAGCGCGTGGGATTGCTGACGCCCTCGCGTTCGCAGGGCAATACGCGGCTGTACACGGACCAGGATCTGGAGCGTCTGGAAGTGATTTTGAATTTGACGCGCGAGCTGGGCGTGAATCTGGCCGGCATTGAAATTATTTTGAATATGCGCGACAAGATGGCGGAGATGCAGTCGCAGATGGAGGCGTTCACGCATTTTGTGCGCAGCGAGATGGCGCGCGGGTTTAATGCGGGCGAGGATCGGAAGTATCGCACCGCGATTGTGCGGACTACGCCGCGGCAGGCGATTCGCGTACACAAGTAATTTACCGCCTCCGTTTGGCGCGGTCTTGCCGGCGAGCGGAGTCATCGCGATGTGAAACGGGCGAGGCAAGCCTCGCCCTTGTGAAGGCGGGAGCAAGCTCCCGCACTCCAAGAAATGCTAATCCGGCCCGAGAATTTTTGCGGCTTTCCACGACTCGCGTGCGTTTTTACTTTCCTTGAGACTTTCCACAGGTACGACAACTTCCACAGGTGCGGGTGTGCTTGCGCGCGGCGTGCGCGGCGCTTATTCTTGCAAGATGGCGCGAGCGGATTGTCCCCATTGTGAAGGTAGTGGCTGGAAAGTGGTGGAGCGCACCACGGAAGGCGCGCAAGCGCTCGCAGCGGATCGTCCGGGCGCGGGAGCAGGCGAACCGAAAATGGTGTGGGCCGTGCCGTGCGATTGCACTACGGGCGACCGCACCGAGCGGGCTTTGCAGCGCGCGCGTGTGCCGGAACGTTATCGCCATTGCGATTTTGAAAACTACGAGACGGACAATGATATTGAGAACGTATCGCGCGAGCAGATGGCCGCGTGGAATCGCAGCCTGGCGCAGGCAAAATTAATGGTGCAGCGGTTTGCGGATGAATTTCCCGTGGGCAGCGAGCACGGCTTGCTGCTGATGGGTCCGTGCGGCGTGGGCAAGACGCATCTGGCGGTTTCGGCGATGAAATCCATCGTGCTGCGCGGCCACAGCGGGCTTTTTTACGATTATCGCGAACTGCTGAAAGCGATTCAGGACAGCTACAATCCGGAAAGCCAAGCCACGGAAATGAGCGTGCTGGAACCGGTGCTGAAGACGGAAATTCTGGTCCTCGACGATGTGGGATCCAGCAAACCTTCGCTGTGGGCCCTGGAGACTGTGGGCCACGTGCTGAACACGCGTTACAACGAAAAGCGCGTCACGCTGCTGACAACGAATTTCCTGGACTCGGACGCGGGCGGCGGAAGTGCAGCAAGTGGCGCGCCCGCTGCGCGCGTCGCCGGAATGCGCGCGCCCACCATCGAAGACTCGCTCACCGAGCGCGTAGGCAAGCGCATTCGTTCGCGCCTATACGAGATGTGCCGCACCGTAGAAATTTCCGCGGCGGATTACCGCAAAGAAATTCGCCACGCGGGCCCGTTCCGTTGATGAACATCGCAACTCCGGAACGGGCTGTGCGCCTCTGAAACACAAACTTCCGCTCATCGCAGCGTAACATTAATCTGAGCTAGTACTCCTCGGAATGGCCCATGTTTTGCTCGATGGTTTGTTGACAAGGCGCGAAAAGGGCGGGTATCATCCACGTGATAAGAACGCTAAGCGTGAGCGTTCTTTCCCCTTCTTTGCTCCAAACCCCAGCGGGTGGAGTAGCCGAGTCCGAAATCTCGGTAGCAGGGCACGAATCCGTACGGAGGCCGCTCCCCAATGTCACCCGAACACGACCAGAATCTTCCAACCGCAACCGTGGAATCAAGCAGTACGGAAGGGGCCGCAGATATTCCGCGTGACGGCGCCGCCGAATCGCAATCCGCGCCGCCGAGTAGTTCTGCGAGCATTGCTACGTCCGTGAGCTCTACAGGTGCAGGCGCTGCCGTGGCACGAGCGCCAGAGCCGCGTTCCGGGGAAACTAACTTGGTTGAGCGCGGGTCCGCGGCGCCGGAGCCTGCCGAAATCGCTCCGTCGGTCGGCGCGACGGAACAGAGCAGCGCGCCAGAAGTCGCCGAACCGGCCGCCTCTGCCGACACGGCACAAATTACTGCGGCGATCCAATCCGTTGACAGCGCCGAAACTGCCGTCGTAATCCCCGCCATGACCGCCGGGGAAGCGGCGGCGGCCTCTGAATCCTCCGACGCTTCCGAGTCAACGCAAACGATGGACCAGCTGATGGAGCAGTTCTCCGTGCCGGAGCCTGTCGCAGCCGAAGGCGAAATTTTCGACGGGCACGTGCTGGCGGTGACGGACGCCGGGGTCATCGTGGACGTCGGCGGCAAATTCGAAGGCTTGGTTCCCGCGCAGGAATTCGTGGATTCAGGCAGCCCGATTGAATTCGGAGCGGGCCAGACGATCGAAGTGGAACGGTTGCACGCGCAGAAGGACGGTTACGTACTGCTGTCGCACGTGCGCGCGCACCGTCGCCGCGTGTGGGAACGCATCGAGAAATCTTATCGCGAGCACGCGACAATCAAAGGAAAGGTCACGGAGCGGATCAAGGGCGGCCTGGTGGTGGATATCGGCGTGCGCTCTTTCCTGCCAGCTTCGCAGATTGAATTGCGTCCGGTGCACGATCTGGAGTCATGGAAAGAAAAAGAAATCGAAGTACGCGTGCTGAAATTGAACCGCAAGCGCGGCAACGTGGTGGTAAGCCGCCGCGCAATTCTGGAAGAAGATCAGAAGTCCAAGCGCGAGACGCTGATGGGCTCGCTATCCGAAGGCGCGATCGTCACCGGCAAAGTGAAAAACGTCACGGATTACGGCGTGTTTGTGGACCTGGGCGGAATGGACGGCCTGCTTACACGTCAGCGATTTGGTGTGGGGACGCGTGCCGCACCCTTCCACAATCGTGAAGGCGGGCGACGACCTGCAAGTGCAGATCCTGAAGTTCGATAAAGAGAAGCAGCGCATTTCGCTGGGACGCAAGCAACTGCTGCCTGATCCCTGGGCCACGGTGCCGGAGCGTTTTCCGGTGGGCACGCGCGTACACGGAAAAGTGGTAGGCGTCACGGACTACGGCGCGTTCGTGCAGATCGAGCCGGGCGTCGAAGGCCTGGTGCACGTCAGCGAGATGAGCTGGTCCAAGCGCACCAAGCATCCGGCGAAGATCGTGAAGGAAGGCGACGAGCTCGAAGTGGTGGTGCTGGAAGTAAAAACGGAGCAGCGCCGCATTTCTCTGGGCTTGAAGCAGACGCAGCCCGATCCCTGGGACGCCGCCGCGGAAAAATATCCGGTGGGCACGGTGGTCAGCGGACGCATCCGCAACCTCGCGGATTTCGGCGCGTTCGTGGAAATTGAAGAGGGCATGGAAGGGCTGATCCACATCAGCGACGTCAGCTGGACCGAGCGCATCAAGCATCCCAGCGAGAAATTCAAGAAGGGCGATACGGTGGAAGCGAAAGTTCTGAAAGTGGACTCGCAGAACCGCCGCCTTTCACTCGGCATCAAGCAATTGAAGGATATCTGGGCGGATTGGTTCACCGCGCACAAGGTGGGCGACGTGCTGAAGGGCAAAGTGGCGCGCACCACAGACTTCGGCGCTTTCGTCGAGCTGGCCGAAGGCATCGAGGCGCTTTGCCACGTCTCTGAAATCGAAGAGCGCCGTCCGAAAGGCGACCGCGACAAGGAAAAGGCGGCGCGCGGTGCGCGTGTGACGGCCGTGCTCACCACCGGCAACGAATACGAATTCAAAATCCTGCGCCTGGAGCCGGAACAGCACAAAATCAGCCTGAGCTATCGCGCGGCGCAGAAACAGGTGGAGCGGCAGGAGATCGAATCGTACCGTGCGGCAGCAGTGCCAACGCCGCGAGCGCCGAAATCGTCGCCAACGGCGACCATCGGCGATGCCATCATGGCGAAACGGCAATCGTCTTAGCCTGAGGTTACGCCGGGGCGCGGGGGCGACGCCTGGCTGAAGATTATTCTCGCAGGAAATTCGTTTACCTTGCGGTAGATTGGTGATATGCAAGGACATGCGTTGCCCCGCCCAAACGCGCCAAAGGCCGAGTTTAAACCGAAATCTTAACTAGGAGGCTCTCACCCATGGCAGAAGCTGCCGGAGAGCACGGAAACAAAGAACATACGATGACGAAGGCGGAACTCGTCGAAGAGGTCACCCGCGTCACCGAACTGCCACGCAAGGAATCGGAAGCCGTGGTGGAGACGATTTTCGAAAGCATCATCGCCGCGCTGCAGGCGGACGATAAAATCGAAATCCGCGGCTTCGGCAGCTTCCGCACGCGCCAGCGCCGCGGCCGCACGGGACGCAACCCCAAGACCGGAGCCAAGGTGGAAGTGCCTCCCAAGAAGATCCCCTACTTCAAGCCCAGCAAGGAATTGAAAGACTACGTGAATAATCCGCGTGTAGCCGGCGCGCCCGAGCACGGCACTCATAGTTGAATGGGGACGGAGCCGGATGGATTATTTGTGGACGCCCTGGCGCTATAAGTACATCGCAGATGCCAAGAAGGACGAAGGTTGTATTTTTTGCGATGCGCTGGCGGCGAAGGACGACGTTAAGACCCTGATCGTTTTCCGCGGGCGCAAGAATTTCATCATCCTCAATCGCTTTCCTTATACTTCCGGCCATGTGATGGTGGTTCCCTACTTTCACTCTGCCGATTTTTCCGCCTGCGACGCCGATACTGTGGCTGAGATCATGACGCTGTCGCAACGCGCGCAATCTGCCCTGGAGAAGACTTATCATCCGCAGGGTTACAACCTGGGGATGAATCTGGGCAAGGCGGCGGGTGCCGGCGTTACCGGCCATCTGCATATGCACGTGCTGCCGCGCTGGTCTGGCGATTCCAACTTCATGACGGTCGTAGGCGAAACGCGCGTCGAGCCGGAAGATTTGGATACTACGTACGAAAAGCTTCGCAAGGCACTTGCCTAACATCCGAATTCCGCTTTCTTAATCACGCCGTCCGGCCTAGAATTTACGTTCCTTCCGTTGAACGGAAATTTCGCCAGAGGACAACTGCGTGGACCTGGAACTCAGCGAAGAGCAGCAGTTGCTGCAGAAGAGCGTGCGGGAATTCGCCGAAGCAGAAGTGAAGCCGCTGGCGAAGGAAAACGACGAGACGGGGAAGTTTCCGCGCGGGACTGTTTCAGAAGGCTGCGGAGCTCGGCTTGACCGGCGTGGCCATTCCGGAAGCAGAAGGCGGCGCGGGGATGGACCACATCAGCTACGCCATTGTGATCGAGGAAATATCGCGGGTGTGCGCTTCGACCGGCGTGATTTTGTCGGTGCAGAATTCGTTGTACTGCGATCCGATCCATCGCTTCGGCACCGACGAGCAGAAGAAAAAATTCCTGCTGCCTTTCGCGCGCGGCGAAAAAATCGGCTGCTACGCGCTCACCGAGCCGCAAGCTGGTTCGAATGCCGCCGCGCTTGCGACCAAGGCCGTGCGCAAGGGCGATAAGTACGTCATCAACGGTACGAAAGCATGGATCACCAATGGCGGCGCGGCAGATGCCGCAATCGTGTACGTGAACACGCAGCCGGAGAAGGGCGAGAAGGGAATCACGGCACTGGTCGTCGAGAAGGGCACGCCGGGATTCGCCGTCGGCAAGGAAGAAAAAAAGCTGGGCATTCACGCGACGGCTTGCACCGAACTTTCGTTCAGCGATTGCGAGGTTTCCGCGGGGAATCGCATCGGCGAGGAGGGCGAAGGATACAAAGTCGCGCTCTCGACTCTCGATGGCGGACGCATCGGCATCGCCGCGCAGGCCACCGGAATCGCGCAGGGCGCGTTCGAAGCTGCGCTGAGCTTACGCGCAACAACGGCAAGCCTTCGGCCATCCCATCGCGGATTTTCAGGCGATTCAATTCATGCTCGCGGACATGGCCACGGAAATTGACGCCGCCCGGCTGCTGCTGCGTCGCGCCGCATGGAAACAGGATTCCGGCGCGCGCTTTTCCATGGAAGCGGCCATCGCCAAACTTTTCGCCAGCGAAATGTCCACGCGCGTGGCCCACAAGGCGATGCAGATTCACGGCGGCTACGGCTACAGCAGCGAATATCCCGTCGAGCGCGCCTATCGCGACGCCCGCATCACCGAGATTTACGAAGGCACCAGCGAGATTCAACGCCTGGTGATCGCCGCGTGGGTCTTGAAAAACTACTAGGGTTTTGTAGTGCCGGCCCTCAGGCCGCCATCGGCTGTTGCCGCCCACCGCCAAGTCGTCAATGCAGAGAACGCGCATTCGCTCTAATCGCGAAAAAAGCATGATTGCGTTTTTCGCTCCTGGCGCACACAGGCTTCGCGCTGGATTTCTGGCCGGTGTATCCTCGTACGGATGCTTGAGCTTGATTGCGCATTGGAATTCTTCGCGGACTTCGCTGCCGATTTCTTTGCGGCGATGCCCGCGCGGCCTGGGATTTTTCTCCTTGAGATGCGCGGAGCCGAGGGTGGGACCGGCGCGCAGCCCTATCTCGCCCGCACTGCGGATATACGCCGCGCCGCGGAACGCCTTCTCGGTACGCCAGACGCTGCTTCCAAACAATTGAATTTGCGCGACGTAACGGCGCGAATCCGCTATCGCGTTACCGGCTCGAAACTCGAGCAGAACCTGGCTTTCTATCAGAATGCTCGCCTGTATTTTCCCAGCCGCTATCGCCAGTTGATGCGTTTGCGGCCTCCCGCGATGTTGAAGGTGAATCTGCGCAACGCATATCCTCGTTGCTACGTCACGCGCCAGATACGCGGCGACGAAGGATTTTATTTCGGGCCGTTCGGCTCGCGGCGCTCGGCGGAGGACTTCAGCGAAAGTTTTCTGGATCTTTTCAAGACGCGCCGCTGCCAGATCAAAATTCGCCGCGATCCCACCTATCCCGGCTGCATGTATTCGGAAATGAAAATGTGCCTGGCGCCGTGTTTTGCCGGATGCACGCAGGAAGAGTACGACGTGGAGATCGGCCACGTGCTGGAATCGCTGGAATCCACTGGCAGCGCGCTCACCGAGCGACTGGCGCAGGAACGCGCCGCTGCAAGCGACGAGCTGGATTTCGAGCGCGCCGCAGCGCTGCACAAACGTCTGGATAAAGTGACCGCAGTGCTGCGCGGGATGCCGGACCTGGCGCGGCGGATTGAGGAGCTGGACCTGGTGATTCTGCAGCGCGCCGCTGAGGCTCAGACGATCGCCGTGTTTCCGGTGCGCGGCGGGATCCTGGAGGAGCCTGTGTTTTTGCGCTTCGCTGAAATCTCCAGCGAGCCGCGGTCGGTGGAAGCGATCTTGAAAGAGGCGTTGGAGCCGGGCTCGCACGAAGAGGGAAGCGAGACGCAATCCCCGACGCACAAGACGAAAGCGGAGTCCGAAGATTTAAATTTGCCCGAGGCCGAAAAGAATCTGCGCGCGCGCTACGGCCTGCGAGCGGCGTCACCGGATTTGCCGGACCATCTCTCGTTGCTGGCGCGATGGTTTTACTCCAAGCCGCGGGAGGGCGAGATTCTGTTTCGCGACAAGGTCTGGCCGTACCGCCGCATGTTGCGCGCTTGCGGCCGATTGCTCGCCGGGCCACAACAGGCGCCAAGCGCGCCGCATCCACAGCAGTAGGCTTCACGTCTGATGTTGAATTGCATTCGTGGCGGCGTAGTGCAGCGCGCCATCGCTATTGCGGCACCGCCGCTACAAAGGCCGAACGCTCATCAGGAGATTGCGTCGTACAATTGAAATGATGGCAACCGCGGATACAGCAACGGCTCCTTCACCCGCCGGCCCGGAAATACGCTCGCGTTTTCAAGACATGGTGCGTTCCCTGCGCCATCGCAATTTCCAGCTTTTCTTCAGCGGCCAGCTGATTTCTCTGATCGGCACGTGGATGCAGACGGTGGCGCAGGCGTGGCTGGTGTATCGCATGACGGGATCGGCGCTGCTGCTGGGCGTGGTGGGATTCGCAGGCCAGATTCCCATCTTCTTATTCGCGCCGCTCGGGGGATTGGCGGCGGATCGCTTGAACCGGCATCGCGTCGTCATCGGCACGCAAGCCGCTTCGATGATTCTGGCATTTATTCTGGCAGTGCTCACGCTGCTGCACATCATTAAAGCGTGGGAAATCGTGGCGCTCGCGGCGCTGCTGGGCGTGGTGAACGCTTTCGATGTGCCGGCCCGGCAATCCTTCCTGATCGAAATGGTAGTGCGTGAAGACCTGATGAACGCGATTGCGTTGAATTCTTCGATGTTCAATGGCGCGCGCATCATCGGCCCGGCCATCGCCGGAATTCTGGTGGCACGCATCGGCGAGGGCTGGTGCTTTTTCGCCAACGCGGTTAGCTATATCGCGGTGATCATCGGTCTGCTGTTGATGAAGCTGGGGCCGCTGCGCACCGCGCCGAAAGGTTCGTCGCCGTTCGAGCATATTGTCGAAGGGTTCCGTTATATCCGGCACACCGCGCCGTTGCTGGCGCTGATTCTTTTGATTGGACTGGTCAGTCTCGTAGCCGTGCCCTATTCCGTGCTGATGCCGATTTTTGCGGATCGCGTGCTGCATCGCGGCGCGCACGGCCTGGGAATTCTGATGGGCGCGGCAGGAGTTGGCGCGTTGTTCGGCGCACTCACGTTAGCGGTGCGGAGAAGCCTGCGGGGCCTGGGGCGCGTCGTCGGTCTTTCGGCCGTCGGATTCGGCGTTTCGTTGATTCTTTTTTCTTTTTCGAAATCGTTCTGGTTGTCGGTGGCATTACTGATTCCAGTGGGCTACTCGGTGATGCTGGAGATGTCCGGCTCGAATACGTTGATTCAATCCATGGTGCCGGACGAATTGCGTGGGCGCGCCATGGCGATGTACACCATGATGTTCATGGGCATGGCGCCGATTGGTTCGCTGCTTTCTGGAGCTTTGGCGGGCAAGATCGGCGCGCCGTGGACCGTGGCGCTCGGAGGTCTGGGAGCAATCGCTGGAGGAATCGCATTTGTACGCCGTTGGCCTGCGCTGCGCCTGCAGGCGCGCGAGTTGCTGATCGCGCAAGGCGTGCCGGTGAGCGAGTTCGTGCAAAAATGACTTTTCATTTGACGAATGGCGCGCCGGTTCATATCGGGCCGCGCCTGCGAACCGTGGCCGAGGGGTTCTGCTATACTGCGCGGCGCCAGGATTTCGCGCCGCCAAGAGGGAACTGATGTCGTCAGCTGCGCCATTCAATCGCGAACGCAAAGCCGGCTCGGCAACTGCGGAGGGAACTCTGCGTTATGCGGCGCGGTTTCAGGGGCGCGCGGCCGCCGGACACTTTCGCGAAATTCGCGGCGGCTTGGTGCTTTCTTCGATCGGCATTGGAACTTATCTGGGAGAAGCCGACGACGCCACAGACGGCGCCTACGTGGATGCAATCGTGGCGGCGGTGCAGGGCGGAATCAACGTAGTGGACTCCGCCATCAATTACCGGTTTCAGCGCAGCGAGCGCGCGGTGGGCTCCGCGCTGCGAGAGCTATTCGACAAGGGCTACGGGCGCGACGAAATCATGGTCTGCACCAAGGCGGGATTTTTGACGCCGGACGGCGAAATGCCCGCCGATCCGAACATCTATTTTGCGCAGGAATTTCTGGAGCGCGGAATTTTTCGCGTGGAAGATATTGCCGCGGGCTGCCATTGCATGGCGCCGGACTACCTGGCGGATCAGCTCGAACGCAGCCGGCAAAATCTGGGGTTGGACACGATTGACGTTTTCTACCTGCACAATCCGGAAACGCAATTGAGCGAAGTGCCCGCGGAGGAATTCCGACGGCGCATCCGCGAAGCATTTTTGTTTTTGGAATCGGCCGTCGCCACGAAAAAAATCCGCGCGTACGGCATGGCCACGTGGAATTCGTTTCGCGAAGATCCCAAGGCCGAAGGGTTTTTGTCGCTGCAGGAAATGGTGAAGATCGCAAAAGACGTGGCCGGCGACGATCATCACTTCCGTTTCGTGCAACTGCCGTTCAATTTGGCGATGCCGGAGGCGTTGACGCGTCCGAATCAGCCGGTGGGTAGCCGCTCGATGCCCATGGTGCAGGCGGCGCGCGACGCCGGGATCGCGCTGGTCACCAGCGCTGCGCTGCTGCAGGGGCAACTGACGAAAAATTTGCCGTCATTCATCAATTCGGCGCTGGGCTTGAAGGACAACGCCACGCTGGCGCTGCAATTCGCGCGATCGGTGCCGGGACTAACCACCGCGCTGGTAGGCATGAGCCAAGTGCCGCACGTGAAAGCAAATCTGGAACTGGTGGGCATCGAGCCCGCTTCGCGAGAACAATTCCTGAAGTTATTCGAATCGAAAAATTAGGATTTTGCGGGAACTGCCGTCGTGCGCGGATGGCGTTCGTCGAGCCACGCATCAATCGCGCTGCGGACTTTTTCCAATTGTCCGGCGAAGAAGTGATCCGCGCCGTCAACGATGACGAGGCGCTTGGGAGCAGGCATCGCGGCGAAGAGTGTTTCCACATTCGCGCGCGAGCCGAATTGATCGTTGCCGCCCTGAATGATCAGTTTTGGTTTCGCGCAATCGCGCAGGTACGTCAAATCGGAGTTGTCCACCGGAATTCCCAGGCCGATCAAGTCCGAGACGCGCTCGTCCGCGCAGCCCGCGCGCAATCCCACCAGCGAACCGAAGCTAAAGCCCGCGAGAAGAATCGGCCGCCGCGGAAATTCCGCCGAAAGATAATCGAGCGCGGCACGCACGTCGCCTGCTTCGCCCGCGCCGCGATCATGCTCTCCTTCGCTCTGGCCCGCGCCGCGGAAATTGAAGCGCAGCACGGGAATGTCACGAAGATGCAGCGCTTTGGCCGCCTGATACACAACTTTGTTGTGCATCGTGCCGCCGAAAAGCGGATGCGGATGGCAGACCACGCCGACCAGCGGCGGATCAGCGACAGGCACGGTCCAGAGCAGCGCCTCCAGGCGCCCGGCGGGGCCCGCGATAAAGAAATTGCGATGAAAGGTTTCCGCCATGAAATTGCCGGCGCACGAGTGTAACGGAGAGTTACCGGCGGAGCAAAACGGGCGCTGGCGCCTCAGGCTGTCGCGGGGAGATCCCACCGGACCGCCACGCTGGTGAGAATTGCGCTGACCGCGGCCAATGGATCGGAGAGCGGAGCCATGTCCGGCGGAGCTGCGCTGTTCTCCACACGCACGATGCGCGCCGGGATTTCGCCTGCGCGCGCCCATTCGCCCCACGGAATTATGGCGAGGACGGCGTCGCGCGCGGAGTAGATGTGCGAGGTTTCGAAGCGCGCGCCGGCGCGAGAAATATCCTGCGTCATGGATTCCTCGGGCCAAGGAGAACCGACTGCGCGCACGAAAATCGGAACCGCGAAAGAAATTCTCGAACTTGCGCGACGTTCGCGAGCCGCAGGCAGGGCCGCGACTCGCGACGGCAGTTCCAGTCGCAAAGCGACTTGATATCCTCCGCTGGAGGCGAGCTCGACGCGCACGACGCGAGCGGGAGTTTCCGGCGGCACGCCGGCAGCGGCAGCAGAATCGAACGGAAACAGCACCCAGGCGCGCGAGCCCAATTCGCAGGATTCATTGCGCTGCACGCGGAGGCCGCTACGCGAAACGTCGAGTGTGTGGGTGGTCTCAAAACGCATGCCCAGCGGGCCACGCCAGCGGACGCGCGCCGGAAGCTTTAGTTGGGCGCGCGGGTGATTGCGCAGTTCCAAGGACGTGGGAGCCCGATGCATGCGCGCCTATCCTAGCCGCAGCGGCAAGGCACGTCAAATTTCGCGTGCGCTATTTCTTCGAGCAGCATGCGACCCGGCGGCGAGACGCGAATCTTTCATCTACTTTCGCCACGCGCAATTTGCCGGATGTGTAAAATCCATTGCGCCGAGGCCGGAAGCGGTGGTAGCGTGACGCAATCGAAAGGCCCCGCGGGAGGGTTGATGGAAAGCGCCAAAGAACGCCGCGCCGCACGCCGATTTTCGATGATGCTGCCGTTGAAGGTGCGGTTTTCGGAGGAAGACGACGTCCTGGAAAGACAGGGCGAAACGCGCGACGTAAGTTTTCGCGGACTTTATTTTCTGATCGAAGCGCGCGTGGAAGCAGGAACTCCGATTGAGTTTGTTCTCACCTTACCTCAACAAATCACGCTCGCCGGCGACGTGCACATTCGCTGTTATGCGCGAGTGCTGCGCGTGGAGCCGCAAGACGGGCGCCGCGGCGTGGCAGCGCGCATCGACCGCTACGAATTTCTTCCCGCCTCCGCCTGACGCTACCCGCAAAACAGAGTAGAATTGTTATTTACCCGGCGTACCGGGGAGGGCACATGTATCACTACGATCCGAAAGTGGCGCTGGATGAATTGCGCGATGATGCGGTGCTGCCGCATCCGGTTCATTTGCGCGATATGATTCTGCGCACAAAACTGGACGCGACCAACGCGCTGGATCTGAACCGCGAATTCCAGGATTATTTGACGCGTTTTGGCGAGTCGCAGAAACTCGCAGGCCTGATTCTGGAGCGGTTGGCGGTAGGCGCGCGAAAAGTTTCCGCGTCGTGAAGAAATCGCGCCGGGCATGGGCAAAATTTTAGCTCGACCGGTCACGCTGCCCGCTGCGAGAGCACTTCGAAGCCGCGGGCAGGTGATCGCGGCGGCCCTGGCCGATAACCTTGGCCGATAAAAAGACGGGAGCGCAGAATTCCGGATGGCACGACACACCTTACTGATTGACGCGGACGACACCCTCTGGGAAAACAATATCTTCTTCGAGAAAACGATTGAGCATTTCGTCACGCAGCTCGAGCACTTGGGCTACACGCGCGAATATATCCGGCACATTCTGAACGAAACCGAGAAACGCAATATCCGGCAGCACGGCTATGGCGTGCGCAGTTTTCGCCGCTCGCTGGAAGAAACCTACATGAAGCTGGCCGGAAATGCGGCGCGGCGTGAGCTGATGCAGGAAATCGCGCGGCTGGCCATCGAGTTGGAGGCCACGCCTCCGCATATTCTGGAAGGAGTTCCGGAAACGCTCGCGTACCTCGCCAAGCATCACCGGCTGATCCTGCTCACCAAGGGCGAGCCGGCCGAGCAAGCCGCGAAAGTGGAGCGTTCCGGATTGCAACCATATTTCGACGCGATTGAAATCGTGCTGGAGAAAGACGCCAGCGTGTACGAACGCATGGTGGAGCAATTCAAAATCGTGAAAACGCACGGCTGGATGGTGGGAAACAGCCCGCGCAGCGACATTAATCCGGCGCTGCAGACCGGGCTGAACGCCGTATTTATCCCGCACACGGATACATGGCATTTGGAGCACGCAGAGCTGGAGAGCGGCGCGGGAAAATTGCTGATCCTCACGAGCTTTCGCGATCTGCGCGAACATTTTTGATTTTGCGACCCGGCGGACCAATCGCGCATCCGATTCGATCTGCATAGCACGCGCATTGCTGCCGAGTTAATCGTCTGCGGTGTTTCGCGGCAGACGGGGAGGAACCGTTGCCGATACCTTCACAAACCAATTTGGTTCAGCCGGTGAAGCGCGTGGCGGTGATGGGTGCGGGCGCGGTGGGATCTTATTTTGGCGGGATGTTGGCACGCGCCGGCGTGCCGGTGACGATGATTGCCAGGCCCGCGTACGTGGAAGCGGTGCGCCGCAACAAACTTTTTCTCGACGCTGCGTCGTTTCAAGAGCACGTAGCGGTCGAGGCCTCGGTTGAGCCATCGGCCGTGCGCGACGCGAGCGTCGTGCTCTTCTGCGTGAAGGGACAGGACAACGAAGCAGCGGCGCGCGCGATTGCGCCGCACCTTGCCCCAGACACGATCGTGGTCAGCTTGCAGAACGGCGTAGACAACGTGGAACGGATTCGCGCGGCGTCCGGGATCGACGCTTTGCCGGCTGTCGTGTACGTCGCAGCCGCCATGCCGGAGCCGGGTCATGTGAAACATTCCGCGCGGGGAGATTTGGTGATAGGCGAATTCCCGGGACGAAGCGGCAGCGGGAATTCGCAGCCGCCACGCACGGAGCAAATTGCCGCGCTCTTTGCATCAGCAAATGTGCCCTGCCGAATTTCTGACGACATCGAAGCGGAACTATGGGTGAAATTCACGGCTAATTGCGGCGGAAATGCGGTGACGGCGATCGGCCAGTGCAGCTACCGCGCCGCAGCGCACTACGAACCCTCGCGCGATCTGATGATCAAAGTGGTGGAAGAGACGATCGCGGTAGCGCGCGCGGCCGGCGTTCACGCACCGGGCCCGGATTTCACGGAAAAGTGGCTCAAGGCCCTGGACACATTCGGTGAGGCGACGTCTTCGACGGCGCAAGACCTGGCGCGCGGCAAACGAACGGAGATTGAATCGCTGAATGGCTATATTGTGCGTCGCGGTGCGGAACTGGGCGTGCCCACGCCGAGCAATTTTGCAGTGTACGCGATGGTGAAGCTTCTGGAAGAAAAAACGGCGCGGTACGAGCCAGTGCGCCCAGCCGGCGCAGCACAATAGAATCCCGCGTTATTCCACTTCGTGGCGAAACTTGAAGGGAATGTGCACCACGGCTTCTAGTTCCACCGGCTGACCATCCCGCGTGGCAGGTCGAAACACCCAGCGCGCCAAAGCTTCCATGGAATTTTTGTCGAGCTGCGGGTCAATCCCATGCACCAACTGAATGCTATCCACCGAGCCATCTTTGCGGATGATGGCGTAGAGGACTACTTCGCCGTCCACGTGCTGCTTGATTTGCGTTGGAGGATATTTGGGGTCCACCTTGCTCAGCAACGCCGGACCGGATAGCGTGCCCTTCGGCCTGTTGAATGGCGGATTGCCCTCGTCCAGCTGCGCAAAATTCATGACCCAGTTGCCAGTGAAGCTGGTGAGATTGGGCATGTCAATATGCAGCGTATAGATTTCCTTGCCGGAGAGAATCACTTCGGGCGGCAGCTTGGGATCAATCGCGCCGATTACCGCAGGACCGCGATGAGCCGAAGGCGGCGCGTCCAGAGAGGGCATTGGCTTCAAATTTAGTTTGGTTGTGGCACGTCCCCCGGCAGGTCCGGTTCCGCCCGCGCCTGTGTGTGCGTTCCCGCCGCTAACGCTTACCCCCGCAGGAAGAGAACCGGAGCCAGTACCTGTTTTCGAATTAGTGCCGCGGCCGCCGCCACTGGAAGAATCTCCGCCAGAGCCGCCATTTCCAGCCGAGCCATTTTCAGCGCCGCCAGGAACGCCCAGCTGTTTACCATCGGGCGAAATAGCGATGCGCGCGGCGAGATTGCCCTGAGGCACGCTCACTTCCGGAGCGGGAGGAGCTGGCGAGGCGGAAAGCGCAATCACGCGATGCAAGCTGTCGTCTCCTGCCGAAGCCGCCGCGCCAATTTCCGGCGCCGCGCCTGTTTCTTCCTGAGGTGCACGTCTGCTCGCAATCGCTGTGGACATCGGTTGCACCGGCATGCGCGGTTGCGGATTGATCGTCGGCGAAGCCGCGATGTTGAGCGGCCCGGGAGTTTTTTCCTGATTCACCACTTCGGGCGCGGCCAGATCGCTGACGGCGCGATGCTTCAATTGCGGCGCCGCGGCTGTGGCTGCCATGTGCATCTGAGGTTTCACGGGCGCCGCTGTGGCCGTCCACTCGACTATATTGGGGAGAGGGACTTCGATTTTCGGCGGAGCTGGCGGCGCGTCCGGCTGAATCAACGTTTGGCGCGGGTGCGTAGCGCGTTCGGGCTGTGACAGAATCGTTTGCCGCGGATGAAATGCGTCGGCGCCCTTCTGCGGGAGCGGTTTTGCGGGATCGCCCTTTGGACTGGGTTTTGGGTCATGCCCCGGCAGCGAGATGGGCGGCAAATCGGGCGAGGGATTCGTCCAGGTGAGTTCAATATGCACAGGCGCGAGATTGGGAGGGTCGCTTGCCAGAAAATGCCAGATGGGAAGCAGCAGCAATCCCACCACGGCTACGTGCCACAGCGCCGAAGCTGTGACTGCGCGGCCGGGAAAGTTCCCCTCGATCCATTCGACGCGCAAGTCGGAGTCCGCGGGCAGCTCGGAAGCCTCCGGAACGCGCGTGCCGCGAAAAAAATCGTGCCAGCTGCTGCGAAACTCGCGCCAGGGAGAGCCCCAATCCACACCCAAGTCCAGCCGCGGCAATTGCGAATGTGACGGCAGCTCCACGTCCGCTTCGATTCGCGCCGGGGGCGGCAACGGCGGCGCAGGGGGCACACGCTCTTTTTGCATAACTGGCTGCATTGGTCGGGCCATTATACAGGAAGAGGCCCGAACCAGTTGGATGCAGCTACGCTAGGCCGCGGCTGCCAGCCGGTAGAAGGAAAGTAGCGCATCGCCCTGTTCGAGCTGGCGGGTACATTCCAGGCGTTCCAGCCGCGGGGGCATCGCGGTGCGCCAATAGTGCTCCACGATGACGATGCCATGCGGTGCGATCAGGTGCGAGGCGTCCAGGAATTCCAGAACTTCGCCGTAATCGTCCGATTTTTCGTACGGTGGATCGAGGAAGATGAAATCGGCGAGCAGTCGGCGGGCCGCCATTCTTTCCAGACCGCGCAGGGCCGGCGCTTCGATTAACTCCGCACCGGAGAGGATGTCGAGGGCTTTCAGATTTTCGCGGATCAGGCGCGCGGCTTTGGCGCTCGATTCGACAAAAATTGTTTCGCGCGCGCCGCGACTGATGGCTTCGATGCCCACAGCGCCCGTCCCAGCGTAGAGGTCCACGAAGAGTGAATCTTCCAAGGAGGGGCCCAGGACGTCGAACAAAGTCTCGCGCAAGCGATCGCTGGTGGGCCGCAAGCGCAAGCGCAAGGGCCCCGGACCCTTCAATGTGCGGCTGCGAAATTTTCCGGCAATGACGCGCATGCGCTATCTCAGCTCCACCGTCATGATAATGCAAGCCGCCCGGTGAGAATTCCCCTCCCGAGTTTTTTTATCCTACGGAAGCCAATTGATAGCGTTGCCGCCATGAGGGGCTGACCGATTCCAGCCGCGCGATGATTTCCGCGGCTCGCTGGGGATTTTCGGCGAGCGCGAAGGCCTCACGTCGCGCCAGCTCCAGGATTTCGTGGTCGCGCAACGGCTGCGCCACGGAAAAAGCGGCATCGCCGTGCTGGCGCGTGCCGAAAAATTCTCCGGGGCCGCGTTGTTTTAGATCCTGCTCGGCGATTTCGAAACCGTTGGAGGTGGCCACCATGGTTTCAATGCGGGCGCGGGCTTCCCCGGTAATATTCTTGCGCGCGACTAGAATGCAGCGCGATTTTTCGCTGCCGCGCCCGATGCGGCCACGCAGCTGGTGGAGTTGCGCGAGGCCGAAGCGGTCGGCATGCTCAATGACCATCAGAGTGGCGTTCGGGACGTCCACGCCGACTTCGATCACAGTGGTGGCGACGAGAATCTGGATTTCGTTGCCACGAAATTTCTCCATCACGGCATCTTTTTCGTCATTTTTCAGGCGCCCGTGCAGCAGGCCGATGCGCAAGTTCGGGAAGACGTGTTTCGCGAGCCGCTCGTACTCAGCTGTGGCCGCTTTCAGTTCCTGCTTCGATTCTTCGATCACCGGGTAGACGACGTAGGCTTGACGTCCGCCGGCGATTTCGCGCCTTACAGATTCCCACACAGCCAGAAGCTGATTTTCTTCTTTCCACAGCGTTTCGATGGGAGTGCGTCCGGGCGGCATTTCGTCAATCACGGAGATTTCCAGGTCGCCGTAAAGCGTGAGCGCCAGCGTCCGCGGAATGGGCGTAGCGGTCATCACCAATACGTGGGGCGAGACGCCTTTATCAATCAGGCGTTTACGCTGCAGGACGCCGAAGCGGTGCTGTTCGTCCACAATCACGAGGCCGAGTTTCTTGAAGGCGACGGGATTTTCGATCAGCGCGTGCGTGCCGACGACGATTTGCGCCTCGCCGCTTTCCACGCGCGCGAGAGCTTCGTCCTTCGTGGAGCGCTTGCGCCCGCTGACAATCAATTCCACGCCATAGCCCGCGGCATGGAAGATGCGGCGCGCGGATAGATAATGTTGCGCGGCGAGAATTTCCGTGGGGGCCATCAAGGCGACCTGATAACCGTTCTCGATCACGATGGTGGCGGCCTCGAATGCGACGATGGTTTTGCCGCTGCCTACGTCGCCCTCAAGCAGGCGATTCATAGGGAACGGCTTTTCCAAGTCGGCGGCGATTTCCGCGAGCACGCGTTTTTGCGCGGTCGTGGGCTTGAACGGCAGGATACGTTTCACGGCCGCGCGAACTTTTTCCTCGCGCACGCGCATGGCGATGCCGCGGCGGGAATGATCGCTTAGGCGGCGCAGTGCCAGTGCGAGCTGGTAGTAGAAAAATTCCTCGAAGATCAGGCGAATTTGTGCGGGGCTGCGGTAGTTGTTGAGCAGCTCGATGCTTTGTTCCTTGGGAGGGAAGTGCGCGTAGAGCAGCGCTTCGCGGCGCGCGGGAAAGCGGTAGCGTTCCAGAATTTGCGGCGGCAGCGGCTCGGGAATATTGCCGTCGAAATTGGCAAGCACGCTATAGATGATGCGGCGCAGCATGCGCGAGCTGATGGCGCCGATGGCTTCGTAGATGGGAACGATGCGGCCGACTTCGGTGGAATCCGCAGCGCCGCCTTCGGTGGCACCCACCAATTCCATTTGCGGGTTCACCATCTCCAGGCGGCCCGGGCGATAGCGGTCCTCTTCCACTTTGCCGTGCAATACCAGTTTCTGGCCGTCCTTCAATTTTCCTTCGAGATAACCGCCATGGAAAAAGCGGACGTACACCGTACCGGAAGCATCGCGCACCGCGACGTGAAAAATTGAGCGGCGGCTGCGCTGGAACCGCACGGTGGTGCCTCCGCCGCCGGTGACTTCCGCGAATATTGTTTGCACCTGTCCGGGAATTATTTCGGCGATGGCGGTGAAGCGGATGCGGTCCTCGTAGCGAAAGGGAAGATAGCTGAGCAGGTCGCCCACGGAGACGATGCCGCGAGCTTCCAGAGCGGCGGCGCGCTGCGGGCCCACGCCGTGAAGGTATTTCACCGGGTTGGTGAGGGAGATTGGCATCGCATGCAACGCTGATGCATCACTTTTATATCATTGGTTGCGGGTTCGCAGGGTCGGCTGCACTGGGGCAAAAGATCTTGGGCGCAGAAAGCACAGGAGAAAAATTGAGGCCAAACACGGATTTGGAGCGTATTAGAAGTAGCGGGCCGCATTGGAGCTTGAAGTCGGAGGTGCAAGCCCAATAAAGTTGGCTAGCCTCGTGCAGTCTGTGGAAATGTTGAGATTTGAGCCGGCGGAAGCGTTATGGCAACCCGCACTCGCCGTCTGTAAGCCATTCCCTTGCAACATTTTAGTGGGGTGGTGCATCTCAACGAGAAGGTGCTCCGTGGGGCAGTTGTCCGATAGTGGGAAAACGACGTCCGGCGATGCTCACCAACGGCCACAGCCGCCGTCTATCTTTGTGGCACCAGCAGGCAGGGCTGATACCGGAACTGGCGGGATTCACGCACCAGGTTCGAGTGGCGCGAACCAGGGCGTTACCAGACAGGCGATAAACACCATGGGGATGAGCGTCGCGCTCGACATCGAGGCGCGCCAGGCAGCGGCGGTGAAAGTTGCGGAAGAGCAGGCGCTGGTCCGCAAAGCGCAGGCGGGCGACCGCCTGGCGTTCGAGGCATTGGTACGGCGCTTCGATCGCGACGTATTGCGCTTGGCGTTGAATCTGGTGCATCGCCCGGAAGACGCGCGCGACATTTATCAGGAAAGTTTTCTGCGTGTTTACAAGAATCTGCACCGCTTCCGGTTCGAGTGCAGTTTTTATACCTGGCTCTACCGGATTGTTACGAATGTGGCGCTGGATCACCTGCGACGCCGCACCAGCCGCCGCGAAGATCAAGCGCCTGTGCCGGAAGATGCCGAGGGCGGCACCAGAGATTTCTTCGATCGCCAGCCCGAACAGCGGGCCGGAGCGAATCCGGAAAGGCATTTACTGGGGCAGGAATTGGGAGAGCAAATCGCCAGCGCGTTGAACCGGCTCTCTCCGCGCGAGCGGATGGTCTTCGAGATGAAACATTATCAGGGATTGAAATTGCGTGCTATCGGGGACATGCTAGGCACGTCTGAAGAGACGGTAAAGAATTCGCTGTTCCGGGCGACGCGAAAATTGCGCGCGAGCCTGGAAGGCATGCGTTAATCGCAATCAGCGAGGACGGAAAGAATGCGGGAAGAAGGAATGGAAGAGACGAAGAGCCCGGCGTGCGAAGAATTTGAGCCGCGGCTGATTCTCTTTGCGGCCGGGGAACTGGATGCGTCGGAAATCGCAGATGTGAATGAACATCTGCAGCATTGCCAGGGATGCAACGAGGCGCTGACGCAGGAAAATGAAATGTTGGCGCTGCTGGCGTCGAAGCACCCGGAGCCTGATGCGGCGCTGCTGGCGAGCTGCCGGGCGGGTCTGGAAGACGTTTTGGACCAGCAAGAAGAGAAGAGCTGGCTGCGCCGTACGGTTGGCGCGCTGCTGCCTTCGAGTTGGATTTCGCCGCAGCCGGCGTGGAGCGCTGCGCTGCTGGTGCTCATCGGGTTTTCGGTGGGGATGTTGGGGCCACGCGTGCTGCGGAAACCGCTGGCGCCGGGCGGCACGAACTCCGCGAGCACTTCGAATTATCCGGCGGGCCTGCCGGGTACGCAGCCCACGGATGCAAGCTCCGCAGGGACTCCCACTACTGGCTCCTCTGGCCTCAGCTCACTGGATCTACACACCGCAGAAGTAGCCGGAATCAACGTATTCCCCACATCGGACAATCAGCTGCCTGAAGTGCAATTGCAATTGAAAGCACGGCAGCCGTTCACGGTGCAGGGAACCGTGAATGACGATGACGTGAAGCGGATGCTGATGTACATCCTGCACAATAATCAGCGCTTCGACGCGGATGTGCGGCTGGATGCGGTGGATTTGCTGCGCGCGCGGAATAACGATCCCGATGTGCGGTCGGCGCTCTGCCAGGCCGTACACACCGATCACAACGCAGCAGTTCGCCTGAAGGCGCTGGAAGCGTTGAACGGCGCCGAGCCGCAGGACTTGATTCGTCAGACTCTGCTGGACGCGCTGGTGGACGATCAAAATCCCGGAGTGCGCGTGGAAGCAATCAACGCGCTGCGTGATATGGCCGCCAAAGGCCAGGTGGACGCCGACGATCATTTGTTCGCGGTACTGCGCGAACGGATGGCCAAAGATCCCAGCACTTACATTCGGCTACAGAGCGCGGCAGTGATTCGCGATTTGGGCCCGCGGCAAAAATTCTAAACATGCACAGCCCGTCGTATACTCCGCGAAATCGGCAGAAGATCGCGGAACGATTTGGTGCGCGCGCAGGGATTCTAGCAGCAGGCATTTCTTCCGCGTTCCTGGGGATCGCACTTCTCACTCCCGCGCCGGCCTTGGCGGACGGAGCCGAGAAGGCAAAAACCGGGCAGCAGAGTCACCAAGGGCCGCGACTTAGCACCGACGTGACCGGAAGTGTGGCGGCGCGCGACGGCCAGCGCCTCCATCTGGTCACCGATCTGGGCAACATCCTCATCAAGACGCAAGATTCCGGAAAGATAGACTACAAAGTTCACCTGGAAGCCGACGCTTCGCAAAATGACGCGAAGCAACTCCTGAAAAATTTCATCGTCACGGCGCATACCACGCCCGAGGGCGTGTATTTTCGTGGGCAGGCGCTGG
This sequence comes from uncultured Acidobacteriota bacterium, assembly GCA_963742475.1. Lineage (GTDB taxonomy): Bacteria > Acidobacteriota > Terriglobia > Acidiferrales > UBA7541 > Palsa-295. The sequence continues at coordinate 614,927 of CAVULY010000003.1, forward strand.
GACGCCACGCCAGCGGACGTTTGTGGGTGACGGTGGAAGTGAACGTACCCAAGAATTTCAACCTGGACATCACTACGGGCGGCGGCAACATCGAAGCAGAAGAGCTCAGCGGCTTCGCCACGCTGGCAACTTCGGGCGGGAATATTGTGATGGGCAATGTGGGCGGAGCGGCGCACCTTACAACCGATGGCGGGCATATCACGGTGAAGAACGTGGCGGGTGAGTTGGCGGCGAACACGGGGGGCGGGCACATCACCACCGGTGCGATCGCCGGGAACGCCATTTTGCATACGAACGGCGGGCACATTCGCGTGACTTCCGTGGAAGGCGTGGCGCATGTTTCTACGGACGGCGGAAATGTTTCGGTAGAGCATTCCGGCAGCGAACTCGTCGCAGAGACGGCTGGCGGACAAATCGAAGTGGGCGAGACAGCGGGCCAGGTGCAAGCACGCACGGGCGGCGGAGGGATTCGCGTCGTGCGCGTCTCCGGTCCAACGAATTTGGAGACCAGCGGCGGCAGCATTTATCTGACGCAAGTGGATAGCGCAGTGAAAGCGTCCACGGGAGCGGGCGCCATCACGGCGTGGTTCGTGACTCCCGCGAAAATGCCCGGGCAATGCGAATTGCGATCCGGCGAAGGCGACATCGTGGTGTACATCCCGCGGCAATTGCCGGTGACGATTGACGCGCAGGTGCAAGCCGGCGACGAGCATCACGTGACGTTCGACCCGGCGTTCCCGGTGAAGATCAGCCGGGGAGCCGCGGGGAACGGAGCCGAATGGACGCGCACCGAGGGCGCGCTGAACGGGGGCGGCGAGGTGATCCGCCTGCGCACCGTGGCAGGCAATATTCATGTGATCGTGAGCGATACCAATAAACAGGTGCAGTTGTACAAGCAACAGATGGAGCAATTGCAGCAAAAACTGCAATTGCAATTGCGCATGATGCAGCAGTCTCAGCAGATGATCGAGAATTCACCGTAGGCGGGAAAGCGCGGCGCTTCGTTGCAGCGAAGCGTGTGCGTGCAGGCGGCCAGGGATCCGGCCGACTAGAATCGGCCGAACGTTCTAGTGAAGAGGGTGTTTCACTCGAGGGGGCGCACCGTGCAAACGCATTCTCAAGGCCAGACGTCCGTAGGTTCATTCGGGGGCGATCCACTGCGCATTGTAAAAACCGGGCTGCGCGGACTCGTGCTGCTGGTGGGGATTGCCGCCCTGGTGTTCCCCAGCCTGGCAGCCGACGAAAAATTTCATCAAACCTACCCCTTGGCCGCAGGCGGAAGCTTCGCCCTGGAAAACGTAAATGGCTCGGTGCAAGTGGAAGGTTGGAGCCGGGACGAAGTGGAAGTGAGCGCCGTAAAGACGGGGCGCAGCGATTCGCGCGACCTGGCGCAGGTGAAGATTGAAGTGGATAGCAGCCATCCCGGGCAGGTAGCGGTGCACACGCGTTACCCACAGGGCGAGGGCGCGGAAGTTGCGGTGGAATACCACGTTCACGTGCCATATCGCGTGCTGTTGGGTGGCATCGAGACGGTGAACGGCAGCGTCACGGTGCGCGGAATCGAAGGCGGGGGGGAACTGCGTTCAGTGAACGGCAACGTGGAAGTTTTCGATAGCTCCGGCCGCTTCAGCGAAAAAACAACGAACGGAAACCTCCGTCTGGAGCTGCGCCAGTTGATGGCCGGCGGCCCCATGAACCTGGAAACTGTGAACGGCTCTGTCGTGTTGGGACTCCCCGAAGGCGCGCGCGCGGATCTGAAAGTTCTAGCCATGAATGGCGATTTCTATTCCGAATTGCCGGTCACTTCCGCGGCGAGCACGCCCGCGGCCCGCGCGTTCCATGCCAAGCTGGGAACCGGCGGCGGCGAAATCTCGGTTCGTACGATCAACGGCGGCATACGCCTGGTGGTGCAACGGCCAGGCGTCTGACGGGGCGTAATCCACCCAAAAGCGAGGACGAATGGCATGAAGCACCTTCATTGCACGAACCTTGTCGGTTGGGGTTTGCTGCTCGTGACGATGGGAACGACGCCCGGCGCTTTGCCGGCGCAATCCTCAAACCAGGTATCAAAAGACCAAACCTCGAAGCAATCCGGCGCTGCTGCTCCAGTTGCACCTTCCAGTTCCACTTCCACCACGCCAGTTGCGCCCTCTTCGGCTGATGACGAGGGGTGCCGGCGCGTCAACACTCTCTTGGCTGTTCCCCTGGAACAAATCAGCGAGGCCGTACGTATTACAGAAGGAACGCTTGACCGGGCGGAGATCGAGCGCGCGGTCCAGCTGGAATTGCGGGACAACCTCGCCAACCTGAACGAACGAGTGCGGCAGGAGGTAGAGATGAGTTCACCCGAGCTGCAGAGACTGCAAAATCTCTCGGCCCAGTTACGGAGCAATCAGGCGCAATTCGACGGGAGCGCGGACGAACTGGCCACACGCGCGGCGGAACTGGCGGAGTTGGCGCAGGAAAAAAGCGCGGAATTCCAGGCGCCGGGCATGTTTGTTGCCACGGATGAGGATGGCGGCGGATGGCTGGGAGTGGAAATCGGGGAAGTGACCGCCGAGAAAGCGAAGGATCTGAAACTGACGGCGCCGCGTGGCGTGGTGGTGATGGACGTGGAACCGGACGGGCCGGCAGCGAAAGCCGGGCTGAAGGAAAGCGACGTCATTACCCAGTACGACGGGCAAGTGGTGGAAGGCACCGTGCAGTTCCGGCGGCTGGTGCGTGAAACGCCGGAGGGCCGCACGGTCGTACTGGGAATTTCACGCAACGGCAGCCCGCAGAATATTTCCGTGGAGCTGGGCGAGCGCAGCGCATTTTTCGAAAAGAAAATGAAGGGAAAGATGCGCGATTTCGATAACGCACTCGCGTTCTCGATGCCCAGTCAGGACTTCGCGCTGGCTTTTCCCTCGTCGGACTTGCGAACTCCACAGCTGGGAATCAACGCGGAAGATCTGTCAGGCCAGCTGGGAACCTATTTCGGCGCGCCGGACGGCACAGGGGTTCTGATACGCGAAGTGCGCTCCGGAGCAGCGGCGGAAAAAGCAGGATTGAAAGCTGGCGACGTGATCGTGAAGGTAGACGGCAAACCGGTGCACACGCTGGCGGATCTGCGCGGACAGTTGCGTGAGAAGGGCGACCAGAAATCGGTAGCCCTGGTGATCCTCCGCAAAGGCGCGGAGCTGAACGTGACGGTAGCGATTGAGAAGCCACAGCCCAGCGAGACAAGCCACGTGGTTCGCCGCGCGCAGCTTTAGGCCAAAACGTTTGAGCAATAGTCGGAGTGGATTGAGGAGGCCCGAGAGTTGCTCGCGGGCCTTTTATTTTGGCAGGTTCGAGTACGTGGCAAACGCACAGCTCGAATGCGCAGGTCCTGACGGTCCGGAAAATCGGCTGGCCACTCCGACTCAAAAGTTCAGGATCGCTGATGGCGAGATACAAACTAAGCTGCGGCTTGTTCTTCTCGGTTCACCTTGCGTGCTCAAGTAGCGGGATTATTCGCGGATGACTTCGGCGTTGGCCGCGGGGGCCACCAGGCGCATCAACTTCGGGCCGTCGAGGTATAGATCAATCTCGTTGTCTTCGGTCTTCACGCGCAATTCCTCGACCTTTGTGCCATTCACAATTTGTGGGCCTAGCGAGTCCACGTTGACGGTGCCCGGAGTCAGCTCCTGCGGGACCAACACGGAGAAACTTTGCTCGCCTTTCTTTTCCCAGTCGTAGAGGCGCGCGAGAAAGGTGTACTGGTGATACAGATTGTCGTCGAGGACGACCACCAGCGGGGCAGTGAAGGTAAACGTCTGCGTGAAGGGGCGCGCGTTTCCAAGGTGCAGCTCGACGTTGGCAGTCAAGCCGGCGAAGGAAATCGTCGCGGAAGCTTTCTTGGCACCTTGTGCGGACCATTCGTAGTGGACCGGCGTGCCGTCAGGGTGCACAACCAGGGTTCCAGTGACGCGCGTGTTGCCCTTGGGCGATTGCAGCTCGGTGTTGCCGTGGCCGGTCCAATCGTTGCCATTCGGTTCGATTGAGAATTCTTCCTTACCCACTTGTTGGCCGCTCACCAGAATGCGAAACGCGCCTTTATCGGCTGTGAGCGCGGGCAGTGGTTTGTTGTCGGCAGGGACCGCTGCGCGAAACGTGAGCAGCGATGCCGCCACAATTCCGAGCGCGAGGGCCGTCGCCAGACGATGGCTGAACGCTCCAGGAAATGAGCGCATCGCACTGCGTCGAGAAGTTCTGTTCATGCGTTCACCTTCGGAAAAATTCCCAGCGCGACAATCTGTTCGACCACGCGCAGGGGCTCCAGATCCGATTGCACATGGTAGTCCGCGATTTCGTAAGAGGGAAGACGTTCCTGGTAAAGGTTTCTAAAACTGACTTCATCGCGGAAAAGCGGGCGGTCTTGAATGTGAGCGATGCGCCGCAGCAATTCCTCGACGGGGCATTGCAGCCACACGAGCACGGCGCCAGCCTGGCGCAAGAGCGAAAGGTTCTGCGGTTGCGCGGTGGTGCCACCGCCGAGCGAGATGACGCGGGGTTTTTGCTGCTCGGCGGCTTCGCCGATGATGCGCACGAGCTGTTCGTGCTCGATTTTGCGGAACTCGGGTTCGCCAAGCTTCGCAAATATTTCGGGGATGGTCTGCTCCGTCGTATCGACGATGCGCTTATCGAGGTCCACATGCTGCCAGCCGATTTGGCGGCCCAGCAAGCGCGCCACGGTGGACTTGCCGCTGCCCATAAAGCCGATCAAGCAGACGAGCGAGCGAGCGCGAAGTTCAGCGGGCATCAGTTTGGTGGTGCAGCGTGTGGAAAACTAGCCGATCAATCACGTTTGAGGATGTTGATTGTACCATCGAAGGAGGTCATCTCGATCTTGGCGCGGCCTTCATTAAAAGTGCCAAACAGAGCGTTGCCCCACTTCGGCAGGTAATGACGCTGGTGCGTTGAGGGCGTCAATTTCGCTTCGTTGTTCACTTTGCCTTTCAAGGAAGTGGCGCTGAGGTCGAACGAATCTCCGGGGGAAAATCGCAGTTCGATCACACCGCTGTAGTTCTTCAGGGAATAGGTTCCGTTGGGAAGAAACGCGCCGTTGAAGAGAATGTTGCCCGTGGAGGTTTGCGCCCAGACGTGATAGCTGTGCAGATCGATCAGCCGGAAATTGCCGCTGATGGAAGAAGCTTCGATGCGCCCGGCGCACCGGATGCATTGGAACGAGCCGCCCACTGTCTTGACGGTAAGGTAGCCCGCTGCGTCCTCCAGATCCACGCCGGCGGCGACGGTTTCCACGTTCATATCGCCGAGCACGTTGGCGACGGTCACGCTGCCGGCGTCATTGTGAATTTGCAGTTCGGCGTCTTCCGGGACGTTGATTTGGAAGTCTGCGCGCATGTCGTCCGGGGCCACTGAATCCGAAAGCTCGCGCGTGGAAACGTCCACGCGATTGCCCATTTGCTCGGCGTCTATTTCAATGCGATCGCTGGCCGGAGTGGAAATAACCATCACTTCGGATTTGGTCCAGGCCTTCACGGTAATCAGACCGTTGGGATTATGAATGGTGATGACCGGATGAGCAGCGACTTTGAAATGCTGTTCCTGGCGGCGGGGCGCGGCGGAAACTGCGCTGCACAGCAGCAAGCCGGGAACCAGCAGTCCAGCCGACCGCCAATTCAACCTGGGAACCCACTGCGCCGGAACAAAGTGAGAGCTGCTCATTGGACGTTTTCTCCGCGTTCAGTCATTTGCGTCAGCAAATCCGCCTTCTGCTGATACGCTTCGTAGAGATAATCGCGCGCCACTTCGTTCTGGGGTTCTTCGCTGACACTTTTCTCACACAAAGCGATGTAGTTGTCAACGATGGCCAGATTTTGATGCAAAGAAGCAGTTACAACCGGATTGGAACGCGTGATGTAGGAATTCGAATTTTGTTCGGCGAAATTGAGCTGGGCGCTGAGCGGCGAAGTGGAAGTCTGTGTGCCTTTGAGCCAGCGCGCTTCGTTGACGCGTCTATTGACGGGACCACTGAGCGCGAAAGCCGCAGCGACGAGCGCTGCGAGATACGCCCCTGCCAGCACCGGGCGCGGCAGGCGCGGAAATAAACCGCCGAACCATCCGGAGCGGGGCCCCTCGTGTGCGCCTGCCGGAATTGTTTCGCTGATCAGGCCTTCCTGTTCGAGCTGCGCACGGAGTGAGGTCCACACGCGCTCCGGCGCGTCTTGTTCCCGGCGTTCCAGCTGCCGGCTTCCGTTTGGATCATTTGCAAATCTTTGATGATGCTCGAGCAGTTCGGGCAGGCGCGCAAGTGCGCTTGCGCGTCCGGCGGGCGCTCTCCTTCCATCCAGGGTTCCAGATACAGCAGAAATTCCCTGCAAGTGATGGTGGCCATGGTTCAGTCCTTGCCGCCAGTTTCAGCGCTGGCAGCTTTGCGATCTTCGCGGGCCTGCGCGCGCAACGCTTCGTGAAGCAGTTCGCGAAGCCGCATGCGCGCTTTGTGTAACTGGGATTTCGAGTTGCCGATCGAGCAAGCCATGATTTCCGCAATCTCGTTGTGCTCGTAGCCTTGCACATCATGCAGGACGAACACCGCTTTGTAACCGGGCGGCAGCTGCTCCACGGCGCGCTGCAGATTGACCCGGTCAATGGATCCACTGAGCCGCAAATCCGGTCCGCCAAAATCTCGCCGCGGTCCGCCGGAATCTTCATCCGGCTCGGTAAGCTCTTCCAGCGAGCTTTCGTTGCCGGACTTCTTGCGCAGCTTCATGAGCACGACGTTGACGGCCAAGCGATGCAACCAGGTCGAAAACGCCGACTCGCCCCGGAAAGTAGCAATCTTCCGGAAAAGCTGGAGGAACGCTTCCTGCGTCAGGTCCTCTGCCTCGGCGGTATTGCCCACCATCCGCAAACAGAGCGAATAGACCCGCCGGTTATGCAGGCGGTAGAGGCGTTCAAAAGCCGCCGCGTCGCCCTGTTGGGCGAGTCGGATGGCCTCTGCCTCCGGCAACTCTCCAGTGTCGATTCGTCTCGTTCGGGCCACGCTACCCGTCGGGGCGCATCCTTCATTGCGATGCGGCGCCCGGTCCCTGAGTTGTACTTGTAGTTCTATATCCGCAACGAAAGCGCCACCTCAAAGGCTCGGCAGGTTGCGTTTGGTTGCCGGACCTTGCCAAAAGCTTCGCCCGGCGCTTTCGCAACTACACTCAATCATTTTGGCCGGATTCAAGGGAAACGTCCAGCGGCCAGCCCGGAGCCGCGGCGACTTTCAGCGACCCACGAGGACGGAAAAACCGCAGGAACATGCTCGTTAGACGGTGCCCAGGCGCATTGGCAAGTCGTGAGCCAGGCGATTCTACCAATAATGGAAGGAAATTAAGCCGAAGCGTTCGTGATGCGTGCCCGTGTGCCGACCGCCGGCTTGCGCTTCGTGGCAGGCGTGGAATCCAGCTCGGCGGCAAAGGCATTCAGCTGCTCGCCGGGAAGTACCCTGAGAAACGACTTCAGTAGGACTTCCGATTCGCGGAGACAGGTAGTGAAATCGTACTGGAGACATTCCAGTGCTTCCCAACTGTCGCCGGGCTGAACGGAGACTCCGGCGGCGACGTCGTCGGCGGCGTCATTATATTCACCCGCCAGGCTCTGGAGGGTTTCGGACAGGATTCGCAGTTTCTGGAAATAGCGGGAGCGGCTGGCAAATAGGACGCGGTGGAGAAATTCGTTCCAGGAGGCCGCGGTCTGCGCAGTCTCACCGCGAAAGTACTCCACATTCAGCGGCGCGACAGCGGGGACATTGGTGACGTGGCGGCCGCGGTCAGAAAGTGTGGCGCACGCGCTGGCAAGCGAAGACGCCAGACGAGACAGAAGATCGGCGGAGATGGATACTTGTTGGCGGGCGCGAACCAATTCACCGCGAGCGCGCAAAGTGAATGCGTCATCCAGCGACACGCTCATCATCGCGTAGAAAGTCTCCCAGCGTTGCACCACCGCATCGAACACGTGGACTTTGTCGCGCGGCAACCACGCAATCCAGTCGTCCGAGACGCTGCGCCGTGAGGTGGAAGTGCCTGGCTTCCGCTTCAAGAACACACTGCCCCCAAGATGAGCGGGCAGTATACCACTGCTTTTCGAGCCTGGCGCGTCCAGGGCCGTTTTCTTGACGCTTCTGGAAGCCGACCGCTATACTGCCGCCCGGCTCTCCGCGGCGATTGTTTATGTGCACGGCCGCGGCCGCCGAAAGGAAGTTGACCCGTTGGAATTCGAACCGCAGGATCAGTTTCAACAACGCCTCAAAAATCTGGGAGAAATTGAAGCGCTGGGCCACGCGGCTTATCCGCGAAAATTTGCCTGGACACATACGCCGAAGGAAGTGGGAGAAAAATTCGGCGACCGCACGACGGAGCAACTGGCTGCGGAGCCTGTGGACGTGCGCGCCGCGGGGCGGATTGTTGCGCTGCGGCCGCACGGCAAGGCGGCATTCGCGCACATCGCGGGCGGCGGTGGCCGGTTGCAGATTTACGTCCGGCAGGACGTGGTGGGCGAGGAAGCCTACAAACTATTCAAGTTGCTGGATTTGGGCGACATAGTCGGCGTTTCGGGGCATCTGTTCCGTACCAAGACGAACGAGCTCAGCGTGAAGGTGGAAAAAATCGAGCTGCTGAGCAAAGCGCTGCTTCCGCTGCCGGAAAAATGGCATGGGCTTGCGGACATCGAGCAGCGCTATCGCCGGCGCTACTTGGATTTAATCGTTAACGAAGGTGCGCGCGCGATTTTCATTCGCCGCGCGCAGATCATTCGAGAGATACGCCGGTTTTTTGACGCGCGCGGATATGCGGAAGTGGAAACGCCGATGATGCATCCTATTTTGGGAGGCGCCACGGCGCGGCCGTTCGTGACGCACCACAACACGTTCGATATGGATCTTTATCTGCGCATCGCCCCGGAATTGTATTTGAAGCGTTTGGTGGTGGGCGGGATTGACAGGGTCTATGAGATTAATCGCAACTTCCGCAACGAAGGCATTGACGCGATCCACCAACCCGAATTTACCATGCTGGAGTTCTACCAGGCCTACAGCGATTACCTGGAACTGATGGATATGACCGAAGAATTATTTCGGGGGCTGGCGGAGAAAGTCACCGGCGGCGTGCAGGTCAAATACGGCGAACAGACGATTGATTTCGGACGGTTCGAACGACTTTCGATGCGCGAAGCGATCGTAAAATATTGGCCTGCTGCAGCAGGAGCAGCGCCCACCGCCGCGGAATTGGGCGCCCCTGGCGGTCCGCTCGTAGTGGCTGAGCGCTTTAACGCTTACGCGCGCTCGCAGGGAATCGATTCCGTTCCGAATGTGGCGAAGCTATCCGACGGGGAATTAACCGGCGAGCTTTTTGAAACGATTGCCGAAGCGCATCTGATTCAGCCGACATTTATATATGACTTCCCGACGGCGATCTCACCACTCTCGAAACAGAAGCCCGACGATCCGTCGTTGACCGAACGCTTCGAGCTGTTTGTCGCGGGGATGGAGCTGGCCAATGGCTTCTCGGAATTGAACGATCCTTTCGACCAGGAACGGCGTTTTCGCGCGCAAGTGGAAAAGGGCGGCCAGGAAGCTCCGAAAGAAGTAGACATGGATTACATTCGCGCGCTGGCGCACGGCCTGCCGCCGACTGCCGGCGAGGGCGTCGGGATTGACCGCCTGGTGATGCTGCTCACGGATTCGCACGCGATTCGTGAGGTGGTGCTATTTCCGTTGTTGCGCGCGGAATCGCACGACGCCCCCGCAGAAGTGCCGCCGGGGTCCGAAAGTGAAGGTGACGCAGGCGGCAAGAACAAATGAGCTTCGAATGGCTGGTGGCGCTGCGGTACCTGCGTTCGCCGAACCGGCCGGCGGTGCTGCGAATCGTCACGCTACTGGCGGTAATCGGTGTGGCTGCCGGCGTCACCACGCTGGTGATCGCGCTCTCGATGAACACCGGATTTCGCCAGGCGATTCGCGATCGACTTGCTCAGCGTTACCGCGCACGTAAACCTCAAACCGATCGGCCCCAACGGAATCCGAGATTATCGCGAATTGATGACGCGGCTCAGCGGCACGCCTGGTGTGCGCTCGGTTGAACCTGCGATATACGCCACGGTTCTGCTGTCGTCGGGCGGCCGCGCGCGGGGAATTGTGCTGAAGGGTGTTGATCCGGAACTGGAGCGTAAGGCGAGTGAAGCGCTGCACCACATTGTTGCGGGCAACGGAGATTTTGCGCAGGACGCGGACGGCATCCCGGCGGTGTTGGTGGGCCGCATCCTCGCGAACGATCTGCAAATTTCGGCGGGCGATTACATTACGCTGACCAGCCCGCAAGGGAGCCTCACTCCTTTTGGAATGCTGCCGCGCTCGCGGCGTTTCCACGTGAATGGAATCTTTGATTCGGGGTTTTACGATTACGACGCGAATTGGGGATTCGTGACGCTCGGGTCGGCGCAATCGCTGGCGGGGATCGGCGACGTGGTTAGTCTGCTGGAAGTGCGCGTGACGCAAATGGACGACGCGAATTCGATTGCTGGCGATTTATTGCGCCGCGCGGGCCCGGGCTTCCTGACCTCCACGTGGATGGACGAGAACCGCGCGTTATTTCGCGCACTGAGCCTGGAAAAACTCGTGACCGCGCTGTTCATCGGACTGATCACCTTCGTCGCCGGATTAAATATTCTGGTGGTGCTGACGATGACGGTAACGGATCGCGCGCGCGACATCGCCGTGCTGATGGCCATGGGAGCGCGACGGCAGCAGTTGCGCAAGATTTTCATTTTGCAGGGGCTGGTGGTGAGTGTCGCGGGCACAATCGCGGGCTTGCTAATCGGTTATACGTTTGCGGGCATCGCCGATAAGTGGCGATTGATTCCGCTGAATCCCGAGGTTTACGCCATCCCGTACGTCCCGTTCCATGCGAACGCGTTGGACGCGATTTGGATTGCCGCAGCCGCGCTGGTGATCAGTATTGGAGCTACGATTTTGCCGGCGCGTTCGGCGTCGCGCATTCTGCCTGTGGAAATTCTCCGGTTCGAATAAATTTGCCGCGCCCGCCAGCTGGATATTTGTGCGACGAACTTTAGGATTTCGCAACGCAATCCTCAAACGGGGCGATCTTACGGCAGCCCGCAAAAAGATGCGGCGCCGGCGCCGATTTCCGTTCAAAAGATGGCCGGTAGCAATCTGCATTTCGCGACGCTCCGTGCTAGAATCGAACAAGAAGCGAAGTGGCGGCGGTGGGCGAGACCGCGGGCCGTGCTGGGAAAGGTGCTGCTAGAGGTAACGGTACGGTCATAAAGAGAAATTCGTTAGATTCGCGGGCGCGGGGCGCCGTTTTGGGAATGTTTAGATGCCTGTAAAGGAAGGACATACAGTTTGGCAGGTTCGGCATCTAACGTGAAAGAGACTATAGACCAGGCGATGCAGACCCAGGTCAATTCGAGCGTGGCTGTCCTTGACAACACCGGTGATTGGAACGCACCGGCTTCAGGCGAAATCCTGCGCGGCGAGAATTTGCGCAAGATGTTCCGCTCCGGCGCGCAAGACATTACTCCTCTGGCGGGGATTAATCTCTCGATTGCGCGCGGCGAAATGGTTGCGATTGTCGGACCATCCGGCACCGGAAAAAGTACCTTGCTGCACCTGCTGGCTGCGCTGGACACTCCAACGAGCGGTACAGTATACTTCGGCGGGAATTCGCTCCAATCGTTTTCAGAATCGGAGCTGGCGGAGTATCGCAATCGCGCCGTGGGTTTTGTCTGGCAGCGTCATCACCTCCTGCCGGATTTCACGGCCGCGGAAAATGTAGCGATGCCTCTGCTGGTGCGGGGCGTCTCATTGGCGCAAGCGCTCCGGACCGCGGCGGAATGGCTAGGCGAAGTCGGATTGGCCGATCGAGCAGAGCAGCGTGGGGGTCAGCTATCTGGGGGCGAACAACAGCGTGTGGCCATCGCGCGAGCGTTGGTGAATGGCCCGGCCCTACTGCTGGCCGACGAGCCTACCGGCGACCTGGATCAACGCAGCGCCGAAAATATTTTCGAACTCATGCAGCGATTGCATCGCTCGCTCCAGCTGACGTCCATCCTTGCAACACACAACCTTTCATTAGCCCGGCGCGCAGACCGTGTTCTGACATTGGAACGCGGAGCATTGGCACCGGGCGCAGAAGCGCTGAGCGATTCCGCGGTTCCTCTCCCGCGGGTAACCAGTGCTGGAGCGACGACTCCAGGAGACCGTGGGTGACCCGTGTTTGAACGCTATACTGAAAAGGCTAGGCGCGTAATCTTTTTTGCAAGGTACGAGGCGAGCCAGTACGGCAGCCCGTACATCGAGACCGAGCACTTGCTGCTGGGATTGTTGCGCGAGGATAAGGCGCTCGCCAACCGCTTCCTGCGCACGCACGGCTCGATCGAATCCATCCGTAAGGAAATCGAGGCGCGCATCACCGTGCGCGAGCGCATCTCGACCTCCGTGGAAGTTCCGCTGAGCCAGGAATGCAAACGCATTCTGAATTTCGCGGCCGAGGAAGCGGAGCGCCTGGGCCACAAACATGTGGGCACGGAACACCTGTTACTAGGCGTGCTGCGGGAAGAGAAGTCTTTCGGTGCGGAGATTTTGCTGGAGCGTGGATTGCGGCTTTCAACCGTGCGCGAGGAGTTGGGACGCAGCGCGGGAGAGAAGGTGCCAGTGAACCGGCCAAAAGAAGCTTCGCTGTTGGCGGAATTCAGCAGAGATTTGACCCAGGCGGCAATGGAAGGCCAGCTCGACCCGCTGGTAGGACGAGACCGCGAACTCGAGCGCGCGATTCAGATTCTGTGCCGGCGCACGAAAAATAATCCGGTGCTGATCGGCGAACCAGGCGTGGGCAAGACCGCGATCGTCGAGGGCCTGGCGCAGAGAATATCCGACGGCGACGTTCCGCCGTTCCTCGCGGATAAGCGCATCCTGTCGCTCGATCTTTCGTTGATCGTGGCGGGAACGAAATATCGTGGGCAGTTTGAAGAGCGGCTGAAAACCATCATGAAGGAATTGATGGAAAGCCAGAATGCCATCGTTTTCATTGACGAGCTGCACACGCTGGTGGGTGCGGGGTCGGCGGAAGGTTCGCTGGACGCCGCGAATATTTTGAAGCCGGCGCTGAGCCGCGGCGAGATTCAGTGCATCGGCGCGACGACGCCATCGGAATATCGCAAGTCGGTGGAAAAAGATCGTTCGCTGGAGCGGCGTTTTCAGGCCGTGAAAGTGGGCGCGCCCAACGAAGAAGAAGCGATTCGCGTGCTGCAGGGTGTGCGCGACCGCTACGAAAAGTTTCACGCCGTCAGCTACACCGACGAAGCCATTCAATACGCGGTGTATCTCTCGAACCGCTACATCCCGGATCGTTTTCTTCCAGACAAGGCCATTGATCTGCTCGACGAAGCAGGCTCGCGCGTGAAGCTGCGCCAGGCCATGCTGCCGGACGAAGTTTCCGAGGTTCAGAAGCGCGTGAAGTTCATCACGCACCGCATGGAAACCGCGATCGCCAATCATGAATTCGAGAAGGCGCGGTTTTATTCCGAAGAAGAGCGCAAGGAAAAGGAGCATCTGCGGCTGCTGCGCGAGAAGCTGAAGATTGACGATTCTTCGACGGGCATCGTGAGCCGCGAAGACATCGAAGAAGTGGTGGCGCGCTGGACCGGTATTCAGGTCTCCGCGATCAAGGAAGACGAACAGCAGAAACTGCTGCGCATCGAAGAAGAACTGCATCGTCGCGTTATCAGTCAGGACAAATCCATCACCGCGCTGGCGCGGGCCATTCGCCGCAGCAGGGCGGGATTGAAGGCTCCGGGCCGTCCGGTGGGCTGCTTCCTGTTCCTCGGTCCCACGGGCGTGGGCAAGACGGAAGTTGCGCGGCGCCTCGCCGAGTTCCTTTTCGGCAGCGAGAAGTCGCTGATCCGCTTCGATATGTCCGAGTACATGGAGAAGCATTCCGTTTCGAAGTTGATCGGCGCGCCTCCAGGATACGTTGGATATGAAGAAGGCGGCCAATTGACGGAGCGCGTGCGGCGCACGCCATATTCCGTAATTCTGCTGGATGAGATTGAAAAAGCTCACCCAGACGTGTACAACATTCTGCTGCAAGTCTTTGAAGATGGTCAGTTGACAGACGGGCTTGGCAACACAGTAGATTTCCGCAACACCATTATCATCCTGACATCGAACCTGGGCGCGCGGCAATTGCAGAAGCAGGCGGGCCTCGGTTTCGCGTCGAAGGAATTGGACGCGATGGCCAAGAGCCAGGATGACATGGTGATGAGTGAAGTGCGGCGGGTCTTCAATCCGGAATTCCTGAATCGTCTGGACGAAGTGATTCTGTTCAATTCGCTCAACGATGAGGATCTCTTGCGGATTATTGACTTGCTCGTGGGCCAGATCAACGAAACTCTGGTGCATCGTCAGGTGCAGATCGCACTCACACCTGAGGCGCGCCAGTGGATCCTCGAAAAGACCTGCAGCGACCGAAATTATGGCGCGCGGCCGCTCCGGCGCGCGTTACAGAAGTACGTCGAAGACCCATTGTCGGAAGCTTTGATCCAGGGAGGATTGCAAAGACCAGCGACTCTCGAAATTTATCTCGGGAGCGAGGGTCTGGCGTTCCGGCCTGTCGTTGAAGCAACCCCAGTGGCCCACTAGGAATCCTACGCGCAAGCCGGACGGGAGCGGTCCGGCGGGGGAGCACACAATTTTGGGCGGGATACTGCGGCCTTGACCATGGCCGCCAGCGGGAAAACTTTTCTGCGTCCATTGCGACTCGTTGTGGTGGTGTATTTGTGCGCGTTAGCCTGGGTGCAACCCCTTCCAGCTCAACAATCTCAAGGCGGACAGGAAGCAAGCGGAACGCAGTACATCATCGAGAAAATCGAATTCATAGGCAATCGCCGCATCCAGCGCGACACTCTGCTGGCGCGCATTTTTTCGCGGCCCGGAGATCCCTACAGCGCCGAAGCAGTGCGCCGGGATTTTCAAGCGCTGTGGAACACGCAATTTTTCGAAGACGTCCGGCTGGAAGTGGAAGACAGCCCTACCGACCCCAACGGCAAGATCATCGTCTTCTATGTGCAAGAACGTCCGATCATTCGCCGGATCGAATATAAGGGAAACAAATCAATCACGGAGTCGGACATTCTGGATGCTTTCAAGGAAAAGAAAGTAGGCCTGTCGGTGGAAAGCCAATTTGATCCCACCAAAATCAAGCGCGCGGAAGTGGTGATCAAGGGCCTGCTGGCTGAACACGGGCGGCAATTCGCGACGGTGAAGCCTACCTATGAGCGCATCGCCGCCACCAACGCCGTGAAATTGGTCTTCAACATTGATGAAGGGCCGAAAGTGAAAGTGGGCGACATCAAATTCGTCGGCGCCAAGGCGTTTTCCGACCGGAAACTGGTCCGCTCGATGCACAACGACCGCCCCTACGCGATTCCGCTGTACATCACGGAAATTCCGGTCTGGAGCAAGACCTACGATAAGGGAAAGCTCGACGAAGACCTGGGAGTGGGGATCCACGGAATCTACCAGGATCACGGATATTTCAAAGTGTCCGTGAGCGACCCCGACGTGAAAATCGTCAATGATGAGCGCAGCGGCATACCCGGACCCTGGCCGATGATTGGGTCGAAGAACGGCAAGCGCGCCGATATTACCATCACGATTGATGAAGGCGAGCAGTACCACATGGGCAGTCTGCGTTTTCGCAGCTCCGATCCCGAGCAGGGTCTGGTATTCAAACAGGATGTTCTGGCGCGGGCCTTTCCTCTGAGGGAAGGGGACATCCTGGCCGCGGACAAGCTGCGCAAAGCCCTTGATAACTACAAAAAGCTGTACGGAGAATATGGGTATATCGACTTTGTGGCCACGCCGCTGACGGAGATTGACGACGCCAAGAAGGTCGTGAACCTGACCATCGAATTCGACCAACAAAAACAATTCTTCGTGCGGCGCATCGAGTTTTCCGGAAATACCACAACGCGCGACAAGGTCATCCGGCGCGAGTTGCTGCTGGACGAAGGTCAGGTATTCAATAATCGTCTGTGGGAAGTCAGCCTGTTGCGGCTGAACCAGCTCAATTACTTCGATACCATCAAGCCGGAAAACGCGGAATTGAAACGCAACGTGAAAGCCGGGACGGTGGATATCAAGCTGAAGCTAAAGGAAAAAGGGAAGCAGTCCATCAGCTTCAACGGCGGCGTGAGCGGCATTGCCGGCACGTTTATCGGCGGTTCCTACACCACGAACAATTTTCTGGGCCTGGGCGAGACGCTTTCGCTTTCCGCGCAGCTGGGCAGCTTTCAGCGCGACGTCCGTTTCGGATTTACCGAGCCATACCTTTTCGACCGTCCGATTTCCACCGGCTTCACGATTTTTTCGACGAAATTTGACTACAACCAGGCCAAGCAGCTGGGCATCGCGTATAACCAGGAGATCGCGCTGAATCCCGCGCTGCAACAGAATTACACGACTAACTCCAAGGGCATGACTGTGTTTGCGAGTTATCCGCTGCGGAAGTTTTCCTTTACGCGCATCGGCGTAACCTACGGCTATTCAACCACGAATATTCAGACGTTCAGCACGTCGGCGCAATTACTGTTTGACAGCATCAAGTTCACTGGTTTGGCGGGGCCGTCGGCGCTGAACGGAATCGATTCGAGCAAAATCACGACGACGATTTCCTACAGCACGGTGAATAATCCGCAAAACCCGACGAGGGGTAAGAGCTACTACTATGGGATCGGAGTGGAAGGCGGGCCGCTGGGGGGCAACGTCAACACCATCACGAATTCATTCGTGGCTACTTATTTCCATCCGATTAACAAACATCGCAACGTGATCGGCCTGAAATACCAGATGGGATTGATCACCGGATACAACGGGACGGACGTTCCGCCCTACAGCCGGTTCTTCCTGGGTGGCGAGAACGATGTGCGGGGCTACAATTTCTATACGATCTCGCCGTTCGTGGAGATTCCCTATGCCACGAACCAGCCGGTCACCTTCTTCAATCCCACGGTCCTGAACCAGCAGGGAAAACCGACGCTCCAAACGATCGTCGTGCCGATGATCCAGTTCCTGCCCACGCGGCCGGGCGGCGATTTTCAGAACGTCGGGAACATCGAATACCGCATTCCGATTGCCGGACCTGTGACACTGACATTATTCAACGACGTCGGCATCAATGGAATTCTGCGGCAAGCGCAACTCGCGCTGGATCCCGCGGCCGTAACCGTCTATCAGCAGCAATACCCGAATCCCGATTTTCCGAACTTGAAAATCGCCAGCAACCTGCCGATCGTACCCGGCACGAATTTCAAGGTACACACTTCGGCGGGAGTGGAGCTGGACGTGGTGCTGCCGATCGTGAACGCTCCCTTTCGCGTCTATTATGCGTGGAATTATTTGCGGCTGAATGACACCATCAACGGCGGGAGCGGTGGATATTTCCTGAGCGACGCGGTCAAGAACTCCCTTCCGCCCGGTGTGCTGGAGACGCAGATCGCGCCGCAACTGCAGCAATTCATACTCGCGAACACGCAGCATATCCCAGCGAACCTGCTGGAGCCGCAACATACTTTCCGGTTTACGGTGGGCAAGACATTCTAGGAATTTGCACGGGTGAGCCGAGCAACGAATCGAACGCGACGCTAAGGACGCCAGCCGGCGAGCGCAACGAATACAGCGGAGAGGGTGAAAGAAATGGGTAACAAGATTTTGAGGTTGGGCGCAACGGTGCTGTTCGTCGTGGCACCCGTGTTCATAATTGGCTGTGGAGGGAACTCCACCCCGGTCGGCGTGGTCGTGAGCCCGATCAATCCGTCTATTCCCTTGGGCGGCCAGCTGCAGTTTCAAGCGGTCGTCACCGGATCTGCCACGACAGCGGTGACCTGGCAGATCTGTTTGGTGCCGAGTCCTACAAACGCGCAACCAACTACCTGCAGCCCACCCTCTACCGGACAGACGCAATTGCCGAGCGGGTTTGGGATCATCACGACCGGACAGACCAATACGCCGCAAGGTGGCTTTTATACGGCGCCCACGTCTCTTCCTCCGACCAACGATTTCTTGGTGGTTGCTACCAGCACGGTGGATACGACGAAGTTTGGCTCGGCGGTGGTGCATATAGAATCCGGCGTGCGCGTGGCAGTGAAGCCCACCACGGCGACCATCGCTCCAGGCGAATCCTTCACATTTACTGCCAACGTGACCGGCACCACGAATACCGCGGTCACTTGGGAAGTCAGCGGAGTGGCGGGGGGCAGTGTCACGCTCGGCTTTATTACGCCAGGCGCGGGAAACGGGAACACAGCCACGTACGTGGCTCCCACGAGCAATGCACCCGGTAGCGTGACGATCTCCGCGGTTTCGGCGTTCGATCCTTCGCAGTCAGGCACCGCGGCCGTATCCATCACCAGTTCTGCCGCTCCGGTACTTACTTCGCTTTCGCCCAACACCGTGGGAGAAGGTTCCGCGCAACAGGAAATATTCCTCACGGGATCGAACTTCAATTCGAACAGCGTGGTGATGTTGGGCACTCCGCCGGTTGCGGTGCCCACACTTTTTATTGACACTACGCTGTTGGACGCCACAATTCCGGCGAGCCCATTGGCAAAGGCCGGACCCGTGGCGATCGTCGTCGAAGCGCAAAACGGGGATCTCTCGAACGGTCTTGCCGGCCCCAACGGGCTTACAGTGACGCCGTCACGTCCGGCAGTGGTTGCGGTATCGCCGGATACGCTGGTGCCGAACGGCGCTGCCGCCGGCGTGAATCTGATCGGCGGATTCTTTTCGCCGCAGACTTCCGTGCAATGCAACGGGCAAACGGTGGCAGCCACACTGACCAGCTCGCAGCAATTGGGCGTGGTAATACCGGGGACGTGCGCGCCGGCGCCGGGACAGTACCCACTAATCGTGCAAAATAGTGATGTGGTGCCGCCGAATCCGCGCATGTCCGCCGTGAACTTTACGGTCGAGCCGCGGCCCAGCGACATTGCCACGGGATTAAGCTCCAGCTTTCCAGTAGGTCCTTCGCCGCTGGGCATCGCCATTGATACGGCGTTGAATCTTGCGGTGATCGCTAATTCCGGCGCAAACACAGTCAGCATCGTCGATCTTGGAACGTTCGCGACTTCCACTGTTACGGTGGGGAGCGCGCCCACGTCCGTGGCGATTGACGATCAGATCACCACCGCTGGAGGCGCGCTGGGCGATCACATCGCGGCCGTCACCAATAGCGGCGACAACTCCGTTTCGGTGATTGACCTGACCACGCGTGCAGTTACCACGCTCGCACTGAAGAATCCGAATACGCCGCCCAGCGCACCACCCGTACCGTACGCGATCGGTATCAACCCGCTGACGCATCGCGGTCTGGTCGCTTTCCAGCAGACCAACGTCGTGGACATACTGGATTTTTCCGGCGGCGCGCCCACGGAAGTGGGATTACTCAGTGGCACGCTCGCCTCGATTGGAACCGGCATCAGTCCAGCGGTGGCGGTGGATCCACAATTGAATTGGGCGCTGATCACTCCCGGCGGATCGGGCACGATTGGGATTGTGGATCTCGGTCGCAACGCTGGAAATGGTCCGAATCCCGCGGACTTTGGACGTCCGCCGGTGGTCGTCGGGAACATCATCGTTTCAACCAGCGTGCAAGGCGTGGGCATAAACACGATTACGCACCAGGCGATCTTCACCGATCCGATCGGTTCGAATAATAATTTCGGCGCGCCGAGCCTGTTTACTTTCAGCATGCTGAACCAAGCGATTAGCTCGATTCCGTTTACGCAGGGTGGAATCGCATTTACGAACTTGGGTTTGGTCGCGGCCGCCGTAAATCCGTTGGCGAATATCGGCATGGTGGTGAACGGGAGCGCGAACACCGGCTACGTGGTTGATCTCGCAAACAACCTTGTGCTGCAAACGGTGGCAGGTTTCAACTCGCCACAGGCGGTCGCGGTAAACCCCATCACCAACACGGCCTACATCGTCAACCGGGGCAACGGCACGGTTTCGGTGTTCCCCATGGCTACTACCACACCGAATCCATTGCAGATTCTGGAGTCCAGCCCGCTGGCAACTTTTGTGCAGAGTCCGGCCGCGGGCTTGACGCTGTCCATCATCGGCAACGGATTCACCGGCACTTCGCAGGTGTTACTGGACGGCACCGCGGTGCCCGCCACGTTTGTGAACAGCCGACAGATTACCGCCGCAATTCCAGCGTCGGACCTCACCGCGGCGCGGCGTTTTACCGTGTACGTGAAGACCGGCTCGGCAATTTCAAACGTCACTGATCTAGCGGTGATTCAGCCTGTGCCAGTGGGCCTTTCGCCCGTCGGCGTGGCGGTGGACCCCACTCTCGATCAGGCGGTGGTGACAAACTCCGGCAGCAACAGCATCACCGTCATAAATCTGCTGGACGGCTCAGTCATCACACCGCAAGCACCTAGCTTCTTCGACACCGGCGCGACGCCTTTTGGAGTTGCCGTTCTATCGCGGACCGGCCAGGCCGTAGTGGCGAATAACGGCAGCAATACTGTGACGATCCTGGACGAGAAAGGGAGCAACGGCACGTTCCGAAGCCCCGTGAATATCAATCTGTGCTCCTCCTGCGTGCAGCCGATCGGGGTGGCCATCAATCAGGATTCAGGGCTCGCCGCCGTCACCGATACTCTCAACAATACGGCGACCTGCACCAACAGCAGCAGCGCGAATAATGGCGGCGGCGTAGCGACGTTTGTCGTCACCGGCGCTACGGCTGGCACTGCCACCGGCAATGCCTGCGTTGATTACATTTCGCTGGCCATTGCGATTGATCCGGCTCCTTTCAACGACACTTCGCAAGCCATCGCCGCGGTTACCACCGCTTCGCAAACCAACGCGCTGAATTTGCTGCCCTTGCCCAGCGGCACACCCGCGCGCATCTCGATGCAGTTGCCCACCGGTGCGGTGTTCGACGCACTGAATCAATTGTTCCTGATAGCGGACAGCACCGCGAACACTGTGATTCTTGTTGACCCGCTGACGTCCGAAAAGGTGTTCACGGTAAGCACGGGGATCAACCCTACTTCGGTGGATTACAATTTCAATACCAGCACGCTCGTCACTTCAAACGCCGCGAGCAATACGCTTTCGGTGCTGGATTACTCCTGTCCGCCCAATCCGAGTGGCGTCTCGCATTGCCCGGTGCCGCAAGTTCGTGAAGTTCTGGACGTCGGCAGCGTGGAGCCCACTTCTGCGGTGGTCGTGGGCCCGAATTCGCTGGCTATTGATCCGCGGCTCAATGTAGTTGTGCAGATTGACCAGGCCAATAACCGCATCCTACTGGTGCCGCTGCCGCACTAACAGAGTCCGAATTCGCCATCGAAGCAGTTACCGCTTGAGCGGGGCGACGGGGCGAGGGGCCCGGCCAACCGCGCTTAAATCGCGCGCATCTCATAATTGGAAAGATGGGCCTCAGCCGATAGGCGGGAAACGCGAATCCGATTGACCAGTTTCTCCGGCGACAGCTATAATCTCCGATTTGTGTCCTGCATGGTTGGCGGCGTAGTTCCCGACACAAGTTTCCGAACGACTATAAACCTTAAGGAGTGAGAATGAAGAAGCGATTCGCAGTTCCGGCCCTGGCGGCGTTCCTGATGGTTCCCGCAGTGTGGGCGCAGACAGGCGCCGCGCCCGCCGCGGCGGCGCCAAGTAAGGTGGGCGTCATTGATGTACAGGTAGCAATCACGAGCACCGCGGAAGGGAAACAAGCGGCGGCGGAATTGCAATCGCAATTCGCGCCCCGGCAGACCGAGCTTTCTAACCTGCAGAAACAGATGGAAGACATTCAAACGAGGTTGCGCACGGGCCAGTCCACTTTGAGCGACGATGAAAAAGCCCGGCTGGGCCGGGAAGGCGAACAGTTGCAGCGCACCTTCCAAAGAAAATCGCAGGATGCTCAGGATGATTTCAACGAGGCGCAGCGCGAGATTGTGGACCGCATCGGCCGCAGAATGATTGACGTGCTGGGTAAATACTCGCGCGACAATGGATTTACGGTGATTCTGGACCGCTCCGGGCAGACTTCGCCGGTGATTTTTGCTGCGAACTCGACTGACGTCACGCAGGAAATTATTCGCCTATTCGACCAGAGCTACCCCGCTAAGGCCGCCGCGACAGCTCCCCGGGCCCCGGCGCAGCAACCGCGTGCTCCGGCGCCGAAGCCAGCGACGCCACCCCAACAGTAATTTCGTAGCGCAACGAAGGTTGTCGCGTTACGCGATTGTTACGCGAGCAAAGGCCTCCCGGACTTCAATCCGGGGGGCCTTTTTGTTTGGAGTGAGAAGCGAATTCTGCTTAATTGGGCAGCCACTCGAATGGAAACATTTTTCCGGCGGCGGCCGGGTCAACCTTGTGCCCAGCCAGTTCGAGGGCCCGCGCGAGAACCGGATCGCTCCCGCTGGACAGATCCTTCGCGGTCGGAATTACGATCTCATCGGGCGTGACGCCGGTATGTTCCAGGCTTTTGCCGTCCTTCATGATCAGGTCAGAGCTGGTGATCGAGAAGCGGTAGAAAATCTTGACGTCCGCTCCCTGCGACTGTTCGTAGCCCCGCGCTTCCATAACCGCACCGGCGGTCTGATCACCAATTACCGTCCCACGATGTTCTAACTGAATCACCCTCGAAAATAGCTCTGAACAGGAGGCCGATTCGCTGTCTACCAGGACGATCAATTTACCCGAGAACGCATCTTTGCCTCGCGATTTCGCCATATCCGGTTTCAATTCCTTACGGCCCACGCGATCCGCGATTTTCACGTCGTGGTCGAACGTATTGCCGAGCATCCGTTGCAACGTGGGGATCGCGCCGCCTGGATTGCCACGAAGATCCAGAATCAGCGTCTGGTGTTTCCTGGCATCCGCGAAAATGTGATCCACGGTGTGGTCCTCCATATCGAACTCGGGCATTTTCCACACCATCACGTCTTCCACATCCACCCAACGCTGGCGCACTGTGTGATCGTAGGTCTGTTCGTCGCGTACTGCGTCCCACACGTCGAAGCCTCCGTCCTGTCCGGTCATGTCGACTCTCTTTTTTAGTTCGCGGATCTTGGCGTCTACAGTTACTTTGCGCTCCGCGCCCGCAGGATCGCGCAAGTCGAGGATGGAAGCTTGCTGGGGCGCCAGACTGTTGAAGTAATAGCTCATTTGCCAAAATGCGCTGCGGGTCACGTTGTAGGTGTTGTAAGCCAATACTAGATCGCCCGCGTGGACTTTGGACGCTGCGTCAGTGCCAGGCCGTACCCTGGTTATAAAGCAGGTATCGCCGTACATCTGCAAGCGATAGCCGTACTCCAGGCGATAGGGACGTGAGGGCGGAATGAAGAATGTGTGTGTATCGTGCAAAGCGTCCAGGTACGAAGCGATCAAACTGAACGATTGGCTGAGCGATGTGGCATTTTGGATTTTGGCGTTGTAATCGTGATAGCGCGCGTCAATATCTACGCCGTGGTACTTTGGGTCGTAGTAATACTTCTTCACATTCTCGTAGGCGTCGCGCAACATGCCTTGTGCGCGGGCGAGATTGGTGGCGTCCATCTTCTGCTGGGAGCGCAGGCTGGCGATTGGTAGCGCGGCCAGGACCAAGATTGCGGCGCATGCGAATTTCAGAACCCGATGCTGGGCCAAGGGAGACTCCTCCGTAACATTCTAGGAACGTACTGCCGGACTATATACACGAGGTTTAAGCTATCGCCAAGTACCCTTCGCGGCCCTGCAACTAGGCGTGGGTGTCGGTTGACGGGAGTAGGAATGCCGACAAGCGCCGCCGCAGACGGATTGCAGCGCGAGGGCGTCGCGCGGGGCCCGGTCGGCAGTTCTTGCCTTTTTGGCGGCTAGAAATTATACTGGGTTGCTTCCAGACAGGTCGCATGAGCCAGTGGGCGCAAGCCCACTTTTTTGTTGGACGCGACGGATGGCGGGATGCCGGTGCGTCAATGCCCGGGGTGCCTGCGGTCGAAGTGGGAGCTGGCGTCGAAATGGGATCGCTCAGCGCTGGCGGTACTGGCACTAGCGGTCGCGATTGATGCGGGACCGCTAAGATACTGGTTTGAGCAGCGGGCCGCTGGCCGGGCCGAAGCTAAATATCGCCGTTGGAATGGAATGCAACTGGAAAAGGTTCGAGAGGCAGCCGAGCGGGTGGCAGGCTCGCTGGGCCTCGAGATCTTCGACGTCGAATGGAAGGTTGGCAAGCAGCGCATGCTGCGAGTGTACATTGACCGGCTGCCCGGCCCGCAGAACCCGGACGGGTTGGGTGTCACTCACAAGGATTGCGAGCGGGTGAGCGAGCAGTTGAGTGTCATCCTGGACATGGAAGATCTGGTTCCGGGTCCGGCTTATGTTCTGGAAGTCAGTTCGCCGGGGCTGGACCGGAAATTGATCAAGCCCGCGGATTACGAACGCTTCGCGGGACGGCTGGCGAAAATCTGGCTGAACGAGCCGTTGGAAAAGCAGGCCTATTTTGAAGGCCGCCTGGCGGGAATTACCGACGGCGTGGTGAAGTTCACGGTGCGCGACCGAGAGTTGGCCGTGCCGTACGCCGGCATCAAGAAGGCGAACTTGATTGTAGAGCTGTAGCAGCGGCATCTGGCATTTGCAAGATTGCGTTGAAGAAGTAAGGGAGAAACGCGAATGGCGAGTCAGCTGTACCAGCAGATCGAGCTGATCAGCCGGGAAAAACATATCGAACCGGAAATCATCATCGCGGCGATCGAAGACGCGATGGTGGTTGCGGCGCGGAAGTATTACCGCACCGAGGAAGAGCTGCGTTCGAAGTTCAATCCCACCACCGGCCAGGTGGACGTGTATTCGGTACACGTGGTGGTGGAGGAAGTAGCCGACCCAGTGCGCGAAATTTCGCTGACCGACGCGCGCAAGCGCCAGCCGGATGTGGAAGTCGGCGGCGAAATTACCGAGGCCAAGCCCACCGACGTGCTGGGCCGCATCGCAGCGCAAACGGCCAAACAAGTAATCCTGCAGAAAGTGCGCGAAGCCGAGCGCGACACAATCTACAACGAGTTTCACACGCGCGTCGGTGAGCTGATCAATAGCGTGGTGAAGCGCATGGAAGGCCCGGACATCATCGTGGACATGGGCCGCACCGAAGCGCGGCTGCCCAAGCGCGAGCAGTCGCGCCTGGAAGCGTATAACGTGGGCGACCGCCTGCGCGTGACGATTCGCGCCGTGGAACGAGCGGCCAAGGGCCCGCAGGTTGTAGTTTCACGCGCGGATCCCGCTCTGGTGCAGCGCCTGTTCGAAATGGAAGTGCCCGAGATTTACGACGGCACGGTGCAGATCCGCGCGGTGGCTCGCGAAGCCGGCGAGCGCACCAAGATTGCGGTGGAAAGCCGCGACAAGGATGTGGACCCGGTGGGCGCGTGCGTGGGCATGAAGGGCATGCGTGTGCAGTCCATCATTCGAGAGCTGCGCGGTGAGAAGATTGACATTATTCCGTTCAACGAGGAAACCGTCGCGTTCGCGCAGAAGGCGCTCAGCCCGGCGAAAGTAACGCGCGTGCAGATTATTGACCCGGAAGAAAAGCGGCTGGAAGTGATCGTGGAAGATACGCAGCTTTCACTGGCCATCGGCAAGAAGGGGCAGAATGTCCGCCTCGCCAGCAAATTAATCGGCTGGAACATTGACATCAAGAGCGAGGAAGAAAAGCGCCGCGAGATCGAAGCGCAGATGGCCGCGCTCACCGCGCCGGGAACCGCGCTGACGCAACTCGCCGGCGTTGGACCGAAGACCATCGAAAAGCTGGAGGCCGCAGGCATCACCTCCATCGAAAAGTTGGCGGACATGACCCCCGAACAGCTGGTAGAAATTCCTGGCATCGGCGAAAAGATGGTCGAGAAGATTCACCAGTCCGTCGCCGCGTATTTCGAAGCGCTGGAAACGGCTGCTACCGCAGCGCCGGACGCCGCAGTCGCTGCAGAGGGCGAAGGCGTGGTTGCGGAAGAAGCTGCGGCCGCGGGCGAAGAAGCAGCGCTCGTTGACGAAGCTACCGAGGAAGCCACCGAAGAAATTGCCGCGGGCGAAGGCGAAGTTGTGCCGGATGCGCCGCCTGCTGACGTAGCAGCCGAAGCAGAGGCGGTAGACGAAGCAACGGAAGAGGCGACTGAAGAAGTGCGCGAAGAAGAGATCGGCGCGTCGGAAGAAGGCGCGGAGCAGTAACTGGATTTTCGCAGGCTGCTTGCTGTCGGCAAAGTTTTGTAGTGGCTGGAAAGCGCGGGCACGAGTGCTTGCGCTGTTGAAAAGAGGCGAATGGCAGATTCCAATCAAGTCCGGATTAACGAACTGGCACGGGAACTGGAGATCAAGGCGAAAGTCCTGATCGAGTACCTCCCGGAAGCCGGTGTCACGGAAAAAAAGACGCACTCGAGCTCGATTGACCTGAAGCACGCGGAATTGGTGCGCAAGCACTTTCGCGGACTGGCGGCGGCCGAACAAGCGGAAGAAGCAGATAAGGCCGCCAAAGCCACGGCTGCCAAGAAGCCGGCGGCGAAGCCTGCCACCCCAGCGGCCGCCGCGCCTGCAACAATCGCCGCGAAACCTGCCGGTGTCGCGCCCGCTACTCCAGCTACCGCTGCAAGACCGGGTGTAGCGTCACACGCTCCTGCGGCAAGCCCCGCGGCAATTCCCAGCGCCGCGCGTCCCGCCGCACCTGCGAGTTCGACGACAGCGCATCCAGCAACCCACGCGACGGGTGCGGCGCCAGCCGCAGCAAGGCCCGCAGCACCGCCCGCGTCAACTGCGCCCCGACCTGGCGTGCCTCTACGTCCTCCGACGGCGCCCGGCAGCGTGCCTGCAGCTTCGCGCCCTGCGGCAGCCTCGCCTGGCGGCGTACGACCTGCCGGCGCACCACCCGCGCAACGCTATCCATCTCGTCCCGTCTCGCCCACAGGCCCGGGACAACCACGCCCGAGCTCGCCGCAAGGCATGCGCCCGGCTGGCGCTCCACAACAATATCGTCCGAGCAGTGCGCCGCAGGGCCGTCCCGGTAGTGCGCCAGGGCAACGCCCCGGCGGACCGCCTTCGCGATTCCCGCAGCGCCCCGGCAGCGGTGACAGACCCGGCGGTCGCGACAACAAGGGACCGGTAGGAACGCAGCGCCCCGGCGCAGGAGTTCCCAAGGCGGAGCCAGGCAAACCGCTCTATGCGCGCAAGCCGGCAGCACGCGGTCGGCCGCTGATTGAGAAGCGCTACGCCGAGGGCGAGCGCAAACTGCATCCAGTTCGTCCGCGAGCAGGCGTAGGTCCCGGCGGACGCGCAACTGCCGTTGAACCAGTCGCGCCGGTGAAGCGTGAGCCACGCGAACTGACCGTGACGGAAGGCATCACCGTGCGCGAACTTGCCGAGAAGCTGGACATTCGCGCCAAGGATTTGTTGAAGACGCTTCTCGATCGCGGCGTGTTCGCCAGCATCAATCAAGCGCTGGACGTGCCGACGGCCACAAACCTGGCCGAAGCGTTCAACGGAATCGTGCAGGTAGTCACCTTCGAAGAGCAACTCGTGCAGGAAGAGAAGGTGAAGGAAGAGCGCACCGGCAACGAAGTGCCGCGCGCTCCGGTAGTAACCGTAATGGGTCACGTCGATCACGGCAAGACCAGTTTGCTGGACGCCATCCGCGAAGCAGACGTCGCGGGCGGCGAAGCCGGCGGAATCACGCAGCACATCGGCGCGTATGAAGCGCACGTGCAGGGCAAGCGCATCGTATTCGTGGATACGCCAGGCCACGAAGCGTTCACGCGCATGCGTGCTCGCGGCGCCAAAGTCACGGACATCGTGGTGCTGGTGGTGGCAGCCGATGACGGCATGATGCCGCAGACCGAAGAAGCGATTTCGCACGCGCGCGCCGCGGGTGTGCCGATAATCGTCGCGATCAACAAAGTGGATAAGCCAGACGCGCAAGTGGAACGCGTGAAGCGCCAGCTATCTGAAAAAGGACTGATGCCCGAAGACTGGGGCGGCGACACCGTGATGGTGGAAGTTTCCGCCAAAACCAAGAAGAACATCCCCAAGTTGCTGGAAATGATTTTGCTCGTTGGCGACATGCGCGAACTGAAAGCCGATCCTGACGTTCCGGCAAAGGGAACCGTGCTGGAATCGCGCGTGGATAAGGGCCGCGGACCAGTGGCCACCATGATCGTGCAGAACGGCACGTTGCATGTGGGCGATGTGTTTATCGTCGGCGCGGTGTATGGCAAGGTGCGCGCGATGTTTGACGATCGCGGCGGCGCCATCAAACAGGCCGGACCTTCGACTCCCGTCGAGGTTCTCGGCCTACAGGGCGTGCCCGAAGCGGGCGATCAATTTCAAGTGGCCGACGAAGCGAAGGCCCGGCACATCGTGGAATATCGCCAAGGCAAGGCGCGCGAAGCGACGTTGGCGAAATCCTCGAGCGGCCGCCTGACGCTGGACCAGCTGCACGAACAATTGAAAGTCGGCGAAGTGAAGGAACTGCCGGTGGTGGTGAAGGCGGACGTGCAAGGCTCGGTGGAAGTGCTGAACGAAATGCTGCCGAAGCTTTCCAACGACCAAGTGAAGCTGAAAGTGATTCTGGCAAACGTGGGCGCCGTGAACGAAAGCGACGTGCTGCTGGCTTCCACATCCGGCGCCGTGATCGTGGCCTTCAACGTGAAGCCCGAGCGTAAAGCAGCGGAACTGGCGCAGCGCGAAGGCGTGGACATTCGCAGCTACACCATCATCTACGAATTGCTGGACGAATTGCAGAAGGCCGTGGCTGGATTGCTCGCTCCGATCATTAAGGAACAGCATCTGGGCCGCGCCGAAGTGCGCGACACTTTCCGAGTGAAGGGTGTGGGAACTATCGCGGGTTGTTCGGTGACGGAAGGGATTATCCGGCGCGACGCCGAGGTGCGCGTGATTCGCGAGGGCGCCGTCGTGTTCACCGGCAGGATCAATTCCCTGAAACGCTTCAAGGACGACGCGAAGGAAGTTCGCCAGGGTTTCGAATGCGGCATCGGTATTGCGAATTTCGCGGACGTCAAGGTGGGCGACAGTTTGGAGTGCTTCACGGTCGAAAAGATCGCAGCACTTCCTCCGCCTCCTCCGCCACGTCCGCGTGCGCCGCGCCAAGAAAGCGCGTAGTACGCCTAGTACGCCGCAGCGCAGTCGCACCGGCGCACAAAATTTCTTGATGGTGTAAGCTTCACCAGCGCAACGGGCGTAGTTGCGCCACACGGAAATGCCGATCGGCCTCCTTACCCTGGAAATCCATATACTGGATGCGCAGTCCTTGAAGGACAAGCGGCAGGTTTTGCGCAGCTTGAAAGACCGGCTGCGCGCTCACTACAATGTGGCCGTCGCGGAGCTGGAACATCAGGAAACCTGGCAGCGCTCTCGCGTGGGTGTGGTAAGTATTTCCAGCGATGCCGGGCACCTGGAGAAAATGCTCGCGGAAATTTCGGCGGAGTCGGAACGCCTGTTGGGGCGCGATTTACTTTCGCAGAGCGTGGAATTTTTCGAAGATCAGGACGAGGAAAGCGTATGACGATCCAAGGGCACAGATCCGAACGCATCGCCGAAGAAATTCGCAACGAAGTGAGCCTGATGCTTGCGGGCGAACTGAAAGACCCGCGCCTGGCGGCTCCCGTGATGGTCACCGAAGTCCGTCTCGGCGCAGGAATGCGCACTGTGCGCGTGTTCGTAAGTCTGGCGGGCGACGAGGCCGAACGCGCCAGCACGCTGGAGGGGTTGCAGGCCGCCAAAGGCTATGTGCGGCATGAATTAGTGGAGCGGTTGCACATGCGGCGAGCTCCGGAAGTTCTATTTATTCTCGATGAAACCGAAGAATACGGGAACCGCATCGAGAATCTGCTGCGCAAAGCCAAAAGTCCCGAGGAGCGCAGTTCGTAGCGCGGCAACCTGCTGCGGCATGCTTTCTGACGCGCCTGCAACGAATGCGCCAACGAGAGGGCAAGCGCGAGCAGGGGCAGCCGCGGTGCCAAATCATTCATGTCTCGCACACCTAAGCAGCCTCCCGTTGATGGAATTCTGGTTATAGACAAGCCGGCGGGAAAAACCTCGCACGACGTAGTCGAATCCGTGCGCCAGCTCGCGGGCTTTCGCGGCATCGGCCATTTGGGCACGCTCGATCCCCAGGCTACGGGCGTGCTGGTCCTGGCTCTCGGCCGGGCCACGCGCTTGGCACGCTTCTACACGGGGCGCCGCAAACGTTACAGCTGTGCGGTGCGCTTCGGCTTCGACACGGATACATACGACGCGGACGGAGAAGCCCTCGGTCCGGACGCGGCCCCCGCGCTCAACGCCGAAGAAATCGCTTCGTATGCGGCGCGCTTTCTGGGGAAGATTCACCAGACTCCGCCCGCCTATTCCGCCAAGAAAATTCACGGCCGCCCGGCGCACGAACTCGCGCGGAAGAACAAGCCGGTAAATCTGGAGCCGGTGGAAGTGGAAGTTTTCGAATTCCGGCTGACGGCCGTGGAGGGTTCCGTCGCCCGGTTCGTGGTCGAATGTGGCTCCGGCACCTATATTCGTTCGCTGGCGCATGAATTAGGAAAGCTGCAGGGCAGCGGCGCACATTTGGCGGAAATCACGCGCACCGCGGTCGGTGAATTTACGCTCGATCAGGCCGTTGCGCTCAGCGATCTGGCGCAAGACGCGAAAGCCGGGCGCCTCCTGGAGCGCGTGATTCCGCTGGAGAAATTACTGACGGACTTACCGCGCGCCACCATACTGCCGGTGATCGAAAAACGCGTGCGGCACGGCGCCAAGTTCAATCTGACGCTCGCGCAGATTCAACCTGGACAAACCAGTCGTGGCGCAGAACGCGCCGGCGCAACTCGATTCCGGTGATTGGAAGCCCGCGCGGCTGCGCGTTTTCAGCCAGCAAGGGCAATTGATCGCCATCGCGGAGCCAGTGGTGCCGCGCACCTACCAACCTGTCGTCGTCCTCGAAGCTGCTCCGTAGCGGCATGGCGCCGAACGCGACGCCAAAGCCGAGATTCCCGCCGACTTTACTGCCGCGGCGTGGGTTCGGGTTGCTGAGGTGGATACGTTTGCTGCTGCCCTCCCGGTTGCCCGGGCGTCTGTGACGGCGGAAGCGCTGTGGGAACTTCGGGCGGCGGTACGGCTTGGGGTGAAGGGGCTATTTCAGGCTGCGGCGCTGGCTCGGGTGCCGGTGGCGCGCCGGGTGGCTGCACGGGTTGCGCATTCGGATTCACGAAGCCGCCGCGGCGTTCTGGAATAGTCGGACCCAGCTGGCTTGGTCCGCCCAGTTGGCCCTGTCCGGCATAGATCAAGTGTTCTTTGTTGCGCGTCGCTGCGTCCACAATCCGCGGCGTCACTAGAATCTGTATCTCAGTATTCGAGAACTGCAGTCGCGCTGGTTCCGCCGACGATGCCATTCAACGGCAGATCTCCCAGTCCAGGCGTGCCATTCAACGCACTGGTGTATTGCGGCGCCAGGTAGCCTGCAAGAACCGCGGACTCATCGACCTTTACGCGCACCGTTTGCTTGATCTCCTGACTGTTCACCACCGGTATGTTGTTGAGGCTGGTTCCCGCGAGATTACTGAGCGTGAATTCAAATTGCAAAGTGACGTCGCCGTTCTCGTGCACGCGCGGAGTCGCCTTCACCTTTAGCCCTAGATCAATATACTGCGCGTTGGGAAACTGCGTGCCGACCGCGCTGCCGGAGAGCTGCGCGATAATCGCCGGCGAATCTAGAATCACCGACGCGGTGTTTGAGCCGAAATTCGAAATCGCCACGTCTGGCAAACCGTCGCCATTGAAATCGGTAGTCGCGATTGAATCCGGCGTGGTGCCTACCGGCACTTCAATCGGCGCGCCAAACGAGCCGCCACCTACGCCAAGCATCAACCCGAAAGCATCGTCCCCGCTGGCGGTGATGCCCAGATCGGGAAGCCCGTCCTGATTGAAATCAGCGACGGCGATGGAGGTGGGAGCGGTGCCGGCGGGGAAATCCATTCGCGTGCCGCCGGGCAGGATGAACGTGCCGTCGCCATTGCCCAGAAAAATGGAGACGCTATTGCCCACACTGTTCGTCGCGGTGGCAACGCCACTATCGGCGACAGCCAAATCCAGATTGCCGTCGAGATTGAAGTCCGCGGACGTGACGTAAACAGGTGTGACGCCGGTGTTGTATGTCACGCCGTTGGTGAATGTTCCTTTTCCGTTGCCGAGGAAGATTTGTAAGGTGTTGTCGGTGGAATTGGTGACCGCGAGGTCAATGATCCCGGGAGCGTTCGGATTGAAGGCCGCGGCAGTGACGCAAGTTGGCGCGTTGCCGGTGACGATGGTGGTGGGCGCCTGGAACGTTTCGTCGCCGTTTCCCAGGAAAATGCTCACGGTATTGGCATTTCTATTCGCGACGGCCAGATCGGCAAAACCATCGTCGTTAAAGTCGGCCACGGCGATCGAGGTGGGGCCGGCGCCTGCGGGCAGCGTCAAAAGCGGCTCCACGGTGAACGTACCGTCGCCGTTTCCGTGCAAAATGGACACCGTGCCGTCGGTCTGATTGGCGACGGCCAGATCCACGATTGTGTTCGTGGTATCGGTCTTGGTATTGAAGAACCCCGTGGCAATCCATGTGGGCCCAGCTCCCACGGATACCGTGGTGGGACCCTCAAATGAACCAGCACTGGTGGGATTGCCATCGAAGATCGTAAGCGTGCCATCGGTAAAATTCGCCACCAGCAAATCTTGAAAATTATTGTTGAGCAGATCCGCGGTGGCTACGAAGTCCGGATTTGTACCGGTCGTTAGCGTGGTGATTGGCACTGTCGAATTGGTCGCCGAAGCAGTGGGGACCTGAGTTGCTGTGGCACTGGCGGATCCGACTAAGCTCGAGGAATACTGCGCCAACGAAACGGGATAGCGTTCGCCAACAAAAAACGTTGCAGGCTGGCCATCTTCCGCGCGGAGTAGCACCCGCCGGCCCGAGTGTACGTTGGAAAGAAAGTTCGAAAGCGTCGCGGTGGCTCCGGGCAGCGTGTACAAGAAGGTCGTCTTGCCGCCGCCGAACGCCAGCACCGGCGGAATCGCCGCGGTGGATCCAAATACCTGCGTGAGCAGAGCATTCAGAGCTGCAGCGCCGCCCTGTTGCACCAGCTGCGCGGCGTTGGAAGGGATCGAATAGATTGTCGCGGTTTGCGGTCCGGTGATGCCCATATCCCGATTGTGATTGCGGTCCACTTCCATCACTTCGATCTCAAGGATCAGTTCGTCTGGCGGCCGTTGCAGGTCCTCGATGACCCCGGTGGCCACAGCCATCGCCTGGGGTGACGCGCGCATCGTAAGGGTGCGGCTCTTCGTATCCAGATCGGTGCGAGTGATCCCGGCGATTTCACGCACCAGCCGCGATATCTCGGTCATCTGCTCGTTGGTTTCCGAGGAAGCCAGCAGCACGGTGCGCACGATCGAAACTTCATAGTCCTTGCGCTTCTGCTGCGTGTCCGGCGCCACAAAAAACAGGCGCTTGGTCAGCGGTCTCCAGAATGTGTCGGTCGCTTGTCCCAGGACGCGCATGGCCGTTGCAAAGTCCACGTCCTGCAGATCCAGATGCACCGGCACCTGGCGTACATCCACGTCAAACGCGACCTCCACGCCAAATCGCTTCGCGATGTCTTGATAGGCCCCCTGTGTTTGTCCATGCAATTGAAACGATTGCGTGCCAGGACGATGATCCAGCTGCACCGCGGGCACCAGCACGGGCTCCGCGATAATCTGTCGCGCGTGGCTGGGATCCAGCGCTTCTAGCTCAGTCAAGCGCTCGCGGATCGTGCGGTTGGTAGGATCCAATAGGGACGCATCGCGCAAGGCACGAAGGGCGCTCGAAAAATGACCGGCGACCGCCTCATGTTCGGCGAGATCAACCTTAATCTGAACCAGGTGGCCCTTCGCGACGGCCTGCCGCACTAAGTATTCTCGGACACTGGGATCCCAATCCACCGCGTCCGAATACGCGTCGTACGCCGCTTGCCAGTCGCCATTTTGTTCCAGCTTCTGGCCTTGCTTATAGGCCTCCTTGGCTTTCTTCACGTCCTGTTTGCGCGGAGGCGCCGGCATTTTTTGCTGGACCGCAGCATTGCCATTTGGCGGCGCAACGCTCTGCGCTTGTTGCGTCGCTGTCGGAGGATTTGCGGCAGATTGCGGAACGGCATGCACCAATGCTGGCGCCACCGTCAGCAACAGCGCGAATACCGGGGCCAGCCACCACGGCGAAATAGGTCCAGCGTCGGTTTTCGCGCGGCTTCGGGCGGGTGTACGGAATTGTTGCGGAGAAGGCATTCAGTTATAAGATGGTATTCTACAGGCAAAAGTGAGCAGGCGCTCAAGAGGCTTGAATTTGCTTGATTTTAAGGCACTCCGGCGCTAGACTTGAATTTCCAGTTGAAACTGGTTTACAACTGGAAACCTTATGCTCTCCGCTCTCCTCCTGGCGCTGCGTGAAGGCGTGGAAGCCGCTCTGGTTGTCGGCATCGTACTGGTGTATCTGAATCGCACCGGCCGTCGCGCGCTCGCCCGTTACGTTTGGGGCGGCGTGATGGTGGCTGTGGCCGCCAGCTTTGGCGCCGCTGTGCTGCTCGATCATTGGCAGGTGAGCGAAGATGGTTTTGAAGGCCTGCTGCTGCTGGTCGCCTCTGCCCTCGTGGTTTCCATGATCGTCTGGATGAACCGCGTTGCGCGCCACCTGAAAAAACACATCGAAGAGCGGGTGGAAACGTACGCGCAGAAATCCACGCGCGCCGCGGGATGGGCCATCGCTGCGTTTGTTTTTCTGATGGTGGTTCGCGAAGGCGCGGAGCTCGTATTGGTGCTGCGCGCTGTGGAACTTTCCAGCGCCGGCGTGCAGGTTTGGATCGGCACGGCGATCGGAATCGCCATAGCCGCGGCCGTGGGATTCTTCTTCTTTCAAGGCACTTTGCGAATCCCTTTGCAGCGCTTCTTCAAAGCGACCAGCGCGATACTGATGGTGGTGGCGTTTCAACTGGCGCTCACCGGCGTGCACGAACTGAGCGAGGCGTTGTGGATTCCCTCCAGCAAATTTGAGATGTCCACCATCGGGCCGATCGTGCGCAACGAAGTATTCTTTTTTGTGCTGATCCTGGGCGCTGCCGCGTTGGTGGTTTTGCGTGAATGGTTCAGCGCCAAGCAGCCGGTGGCGGAGGAAGCCGCCAACCCCGCTGCGCGGCGCATGCGCGAATATGAATTCCGTCGTCAACGTCGCTGGAGCTTCGCTGCGGCGATTCTGTGTGTCTCGGTGGTGGTTTCGTTCGCCGGGGACTATGTGTACGGGCGCGTAGCCGCGGCGCCTTCGCCGGCGCATAGGCTTACCGCCGAGGGCAATCAAGTTCGCATCCCGCTTTCCGATCTCACCGATTCCAGCCTGCACTTCTACACCGCGGATGTGGACGGCAGCGTGATTCGCTTCCTCGTGATTCACAGGCTGAATGGAGATTACGCGGCGGCGCTGGACGCCTGCCAGATCTGCGGCACGGCTGGTTACCGCCAGGAAGGCCAGAGCGTCATTTGCCGCAATTGCGGCGCGGCGATTTACATTCCTTCCATCGGCCAATCCGGCGGCTGCAATCCCATCAGCGTGAAGTCCCGCGTGGAAGGAGGCGAAGTGATCGTGGACCTCTCGGCGCTGGGCGAGGCCGCTTCCAAGATTCACTCCTGACGCGATGTTTGCCCGCCTGCTAGGAGAATCCTTCGCGCGCAATCCGCGGCGAAAAGTGTTGACGGCCGCAGCCCTCGTGATTGGCATGGCCGTCGCCACCGCCACTCTCACGATCGCTCTGGAAGTGGGCGACCGCCTGGCTCGCGAATTTCGCAGCCTGGGCGCGAATCTGCTGGTCACGCCTGAATCCGACACTTTGCCGGTGGAAATTGGCGGCGTGGATTATCGCCCCGTGGATGAAGGCGCGTACCTGAATGAAGCGGACCTCGGCAAGCTGAAAACAATTTTCTGGCGCCACAACATCTTGGGATTTACGCCGTTTCTCGATGTTCCTGCCTACGTTTCAGAAACCGGCGGCACGACCACCTTGATAGGCACTTGGTACGCGCACGAAGTGCCAGTACCCGACGGCACAAAGTTTGAAACGGGTGCGAGCGCTACGCATCCTTGGTGGAAAGTCCAGGGCCGGTGGTTCAACGATGGTGCTGATGAATGCGTCGTCGGCGCGAGGCTGGCCGAGAAATATCCTGCTGCGTTGCGATCGGGAAAGACCATTCACGTTGCGCGAAAGGCAGTTTCTGGCGACATCCATCCCCTGACGGTGACTGGAATTATTTCCACCGGCGGCGCGGAAGATAATGCGGTGCTGGTGCCGCTATCCGTGGCGCAGGAAATTTCCGGCCATTCCGGCAAATTCCGCCAACTCTTCGTAAGCGCGTTGACCAAGCCGGCCGATGCGTTGGCGGAGCGCGGCGAGCGTGCGCAGATCCGATAAGAATATTCAGCTCACACCTACCGAGTACGACCGCTGGTTCTGCTCGCCCTATATTTCGTCCATCGGCTTCCAGATCAAAACCGTGCTGCCCGGGACCGAAGTCCACGCCATTCGCCGCGTGGCGGAAACCGAAGGCCGCATTCTCACGCGCGTCGGCACGCTGCTCTGGATTGTCACGCTCGCGGCGCTGTGCGCCGCTGCGCTGGCCGTCGCGGCTACTTCGGCGACCACCGTGCTCGAGCGGCGCGCGGAAATCGGCGTAATGAAGGCGCTCGGCGCCAGCAATGCTCTGGTGGGCGGTATCTTTCTCGCTGAACAGGTGCTGCTCGCGATTGTCGGCGGCGCCATCGGATTTCTTGTGGGCGCCGGGCTGGCGCGATTCCTGGGCGAAAGCGTCTTCGGAACGCCCGCCGCGCCGCGCCTGATTCTGTTCCCGGTGGTGCTGGCCCTTGCGTCAGTCATAGCGATGATTGGAAGCCTGGTTCCGCTGCGGCGCGCGGCGCACTTTCGCCCGGCCGTAATTCTGAGGGGCGAGTGATGTTCTGGCGCCTGGTGTTTCGACTCCTGCGCGGGAGCCGCGGTCGCTTCGCCCTCGCGATATTCGCGATTGTCAGCGGCGCCACCGTGATTTCCGCGCTTCTCAATCTCGATCTCGGCGTACAGAATAAGCTCACGCAGGAATTCCGCACGCTCGGCGCGAATATCGTAATTTCGCCCGCTGGCGGCGCGCCGGCGCAGCTCGGTGCCGCGGAAGCGCCCAGCTTGATGCCGGAGAAGGATGTGCTGGAGGCTTTGCAACGGTTGCCGTCTGCGCAGGTGGCCGGCGCCGCGCCTTATCTATATATTGTCGCGCGTGTGCAAAATATTCCCGTCGTCGTGGCGGGGACATGGCTCGATCAGGCACAGAAACTTGACCCCACCTGGAAACTGGAAGGGAACTGGGTCGCCTCGCGCTCAGATGACTCGCATTGTTTGGTGGGCCGCAACGTTGCCCGGCGATTGCATCTCGCTCCGGGCGCTCCGCTCGAATTGCATTACATGAATCGCACCGCGCAATGCGCTGTCGCCGGCATTGTGGATGCCGGTGGTACCGAAGATAATCAGGTCTTCGCAAGCCTGAGCTCAGTCCAGTCGTTGGCAAATCTGCCGGGTCAGATCGGTCTCGCGCAACTCAGTGTCGCTGGCACGGCGCAGGTCGTCGCTGGCTACTCCGCACAATTGGCCAGCGCGCTGCCGCAATATCAAGTGCGACCCATCCGCCAGGTGGCCGAAGCGGAAGGCGCGCTGCTCGGCCGCATCCGCCTGCTCGTCGTTTCCATGGTGCTGCTGATTCTGATCCTCACGGCGCTGTGCGTGCTCGGCACCATGGCCGCGCTGGCGATGGAAAGGCGTAAAGATGTCGGCTTGATGAAATCGCTGGGTGGCTCGATCGCGCGCATTGTGGGAATATTTCTTGCCGAAGTTGGCGTGTTGGGCGCGGCGGGTGGATTGCTCGGCACAATTCTAGGCGCTGCCTTGTCCTACTGGATGGGGCTGCGCGTTTTCGGCACGGCGATTGCGCCGCGTTGGGAAGTTTTTCCGCTGACGATCGCGCTGATGATCGTGGTAGCGCTGGCCGGCGCGCTTCCGTTGCGCATGCTAGGCAATGTAAAGCCTGCGGAGATGTTGCGAGGAGAATAAGGGATCGTGGCGACGGTCGTTCAAGTGGAAAATCTGCGCAAGGAATTCGGCAGCGTGCGCGCTCTCGACGGTGTTTCCTTCCGCGTGAATGCCGGCGAATGGATCGCCATCATGGGGCCCTCCGGCTCGGGCAAGACCACGCTCATCAATATTCTTGGCGGGCTTGATACTCCCACTTCCGGCCAAGCGATTGTCGATGGCACCGACGTGGCGCGGCTGGACGAAGCCGGATTAACCCGCTTCCGCGCGGAAAAAATCGGCTTCATTTTCCAGCAATTCCATCTGGTGCCTTATCTAACGGCGGTGGAGAACGTAATGCTCGCGCAGTATTTTCACAGCACCACGGATGAGAAAGAAGCGCAGCAATCGTTGGAACGCGTGGGCCTCGGTGACCGCATCGAGCACCTGCCCTCGCAGCTTTCGGGCGGCGAACAGCAACGCGTCGCGGTGGCCCGCGCGCTGATCAATCACCCCAACTTGATTCTGGCGGACGAGCCGACCGGCAACCTCGACGAGGTCAACGAGGAAATTGTGCTCGGTCTGCTGCGCGAACTTCACACGGAAGGCCATACGATTCTGATGGTAACGCACGCTCCTTCCATCGGACGCCTCGCCGACCGACGCATCGATTTCGCGCATGGGCGCCTGGTGCAGCCCGCAGCGGCGCTGAAACCGGAGCTAGCGTGAAAGCCGGAATGGCTGTGTATATGTCACACTGTATTTTGTTGTTGACTGTGTCTTCAGAGACGAAACGCAGGCAGCAACCTGCAAACGCAGGATAGATTTCTCATGCCCATACCACAAGACGCGCGAAAAAAACCGCTGAGCATCAAAGTGCATGTCTCGACAGGCGAAGGAGTGGAGATCACCTGGTCGGACATGCACACCAGCCGTTATGCCTTCCCGTACTTGCGGGATCATTGCCCTTGCGCACTTTGCAACGACGAACGCGAGAAGAAAGCAACAGGCGCAACCAGCAGTTCGCCACTGCTTCCCATGTATAAGCCGCGAGTCACCGCGAAGAGCGCCAACGCCGTCGGGAACTACGCGATACAGATCCAATTCTCCGATAGCCACGCCACGGGAATTTTCAGCTATGAACATCTCCGCGAAATTTGTCCCTGCGAAGCTTGCGAGCGTGATTTTCGTTCCGCAACCAAGGAAACCACCGCATAGTGCTCCGTTTGCGCTCCGCGCCTGCAGCTCCGTTGAATAATCGGTGAGTAGTTACTTATAGCAAGGGCAAAATATTGCCCAGACTTCCTTTTTGCCCGCGTTTCAACGTATAGTTCCTGTCCACACTCAAAAGCGTATGGATTCCAATTCCACGGGTCCCACATTCACGCCGGGTCGCGCCCGCCCTGTAACAAAAGTCCTGGTGGCTACTACGGCCATGCTGGCGTTCATTTCCTTTTGGCGCGCCGCAGCCATCGTCCTGAACGACCTCGCTTCCTCCGCCTATTACGCCGGTGGCGAGGCCGAGCAGTTCATCGGCAAGACGGCGCCGTGGTTCATCCTCGGCATCATGCTGTTCTCCTACGCGGTGCGCGCCATTTACGTGGAAAGCTGCAGCATGTTCGTGCGCGGCGGCGTGTACCGTGTGGTGAAGGAAGCACTGGGCGGCACTCTCGCAAAATTTTCTGTTTCCGCCTTGATGTTCGATTACGTACTCACCGGGCCGATCAGCGGCGTCTCCGCGGGACAATATCTGGTGGGCGTAATCAACGAACTTTTCCACTATGCCGGGACCACGCTGCATCTGAATGTGGACGCCACGGCCGCGACGGTTGCCATCATCATCACGCTTTATTTCTGGTGGGAGAATATCAAGGGCGTCCCGGAATCCAGCGGCAAAGCCCTGCGCATCATGCAACTCACCACTATCATGGTGGTGGTACTCATCAGCTGGTGTTTTTACACGTTGTGGGTTCGCAGCGGTTGGAATTTGCCTCCGTGGCCCACCGCGCAAAACATGAAGCTCGATCAAGGTTCACTGGGCTGGCTGGATCGCTACCACTGGGCGCACACGATCACGCTGATCATTATTTTTGTCGGCTTGGGCCATTCGGTGCTCGCGATGAGCGGCGAAGAGTCTCTCGCGCAGGTGTACCGTGAAATCGAGCATCCCAAGCTCAAGAACCTGAAGAAGGCCGGGCTGGTGATTTTCATCTACAGCCTGGTGTTCACTTCGCTGGTTTCATTTTTCGCGGTAATGATCATTCCAGACAGCGTTCGCGGAAACTTTACCGAGAACCTGATCGGCGGCCTGTCGATGCACCTGGTCGGGAGTTTTCCGGTGCGGCTGGGGTTCCACGTCTTTGTCGTGGTAGTCGGCACGCTGATTCTCGCGGGAGCTGTGAATACCGCGATCGTCGGGTCCAATGGTGTGCTGAATCGCGTATCCGAAGACGGTGTGCTCACGGATTGGTTCCGGCATCCGCATCCGCGCTTTGGAACCACGCACCGCATCATCAACCTGGTCGTGGCATTTCAAATCGTCACCATTATCGCCAGCCGCGGCGACGTCACCTTTCTCGGCAACTTGTATGCCTTCGGCGTGATCTGGAGTTTTTCGATGAAGGGCATCGCGGTGCTCGTGCTGCGTTACACGCACCCGCAGGACCGCGAATATCGCGTGCCGCTGAACCCGGTGATTTTCGGCAAGGAAATTCCGATCGGACTCGGAATGATCACACTGGTGCTGGTGGCCATCGCGATCATCAACTTGTTCACGAAGCCGCAAGCAACGATTGCAGGGATTACTTTCACGGTTTTGCTTTTCACGGTGTTCGAGGTTTCCGAGCATCGCATGCGGGTACACGCCGCGGGCGCTGCTCACGTGGAACTGGACCAGTTCAATCTGGCGCAGGAAGCCGAACTCACACCTACTAGCGTGGGCGTTGCGCCCGGCAACATTCTGGTGCCAGTCAGCACTTACTACGCGCTTTACCATCTGGAAGCAGCGCTGCGGCGTGTACGGCAAAAGGAAGCGGAAATTGTCGTGTTGCACGTGAGGATGCTGCGCCGCGCCGCCTCGGGTGAATACGATCTGGCACCGGACCAGCTTTTTAGCACCATCGAGCAACTGCTTTTCACCAAGGTCTTGTCGCTGGCGGAGAAAGAGGGCAAACCGGTGCGGTTGGCAGTGGCCGCCGCAAACGATTTGTGGGAAGGCATTCTGCGCACCGCCATGAATCTGCAGTCAAGCACCGTAGTGGCAGGCAGCTCATCGAAAATGCCCGTGACCGAACAGGCCCGCGAAATCGGACTCACCTGGGAGCATATGCCCGAGC
Source organism: uncultured Acidobacteriota bacterium (assembly GCA_963742475.1). GTDB lineage: Bacteria > Acidobacteriota > Terriglobia > Acidiferrales > UBA7541 > Palsa-295. Next base: position 656,440 of record CAVULY010000003.1, read on the forward strand.
CCCGGCCGCGCGTCACGCTGGAGATTTTCACGCCTTCCGGTCAGGAACAGATTTTCTATCTCGGCCCGCACGCGCCGCGTCTCACGCCCAACGAAATTGACTTGCTGCACAGAGTCTGGCTGGAATTAAGCGACAAGCTGCCAGGTGAAGAGATTCATCACCACGACATCGTGCATTTCGCGCTGGGGGAAGTGGAGCGCGAGATGGCGCAGGGCGAAACGGATGCGGTTGTCGAGCGGCTGCGCCAGCACGCCCACGAAATACGCGACCACCGCCTCGATACCGGCGACGGTCCGAAGAAGTTACCGGGAAGCTGAGTCCTCGCAAGCGTCGTACCTGCCAGGCACCTGCACACCACAATCGCTTACGCGCGCAGCTCCGATGTGCAGTTCGGGCAACGGGTAGCCTTCAGCGGAATTGACGAAGCGCAGTACGGACACTCCTTGGTGGTCGCCGCCGGAGCTGGCGCGGGTTTATTCCACTTGTTCACCATCTGCACGATCAGGAACACCGCGAACGCCACGATTACGAAATCCACTATGTTATTCAGAAAAATCCCGTAATTCAGCGTCGGCGCTCCGGCAGCCTTTGCTTCCGCCAGCGTGGCGTATGATTTGCCGGAAAGACTGACGAACAAACCGGAAAAATCCACCTTCCCAAGTATCAGCCCGATCGGCGGCATGATGATATCCGCCACCAGCGACGTGACGATTTTTCCGAACGCCGCGCCGATGATGAAACCCACGGCCAGGTCCAGCACGTTGCCCTTCATCGCGAATTCCTTAAACGCTTTCAGCATGGTTGTTTTCCTCTCCTGTCATGAATGAGCCGAAGGTTTGATGCGAGGGGCTGGGCCATGCTCTCTTTGCTTCCCGCACCGCTGCGCGAGGGTATCCGGTACGGGCACGACTGGCAAGAGTTAATGCGATTCCTTCCGTTCAGTCGCCCGCCGCGCAATCATCGGCGCACCACGGAGATTGCCGCGGCGAGCCCGCCGCGCAAAACCAGCACGCCGCCGGCCAGCATGAACAGCAGCGGAGCATTACGCGCGGGCACGAACGGTACCGCCAGAATAAAAACCCCCACCAGCGCGAGCGATCCCGCGCGAATTATCGTTTCCACGCGCGCGGCCTTCGCTTCCGGCCGCGTCGCAGCGCGCACGCCCCAAAATATGAATATCGCGCCCAGCGCCACCACGCCCGCAGGCCGCGCAGGCAGCCCGATCCTGCCAGTCGCCGCCAGCAAGATCAGCAGCGCGCCCAGCAGTAGCACGATGAATTCGCTGAGCAGCCGAAAAAGATTCCCAGGCGTCGCCATGTATACTGTCCGGTCCGCGCGCCATTATCAGACAACCCGCCCACCGACGCAATCGCCCCCGGGGAATACGACGCCAGTCGCTGCTCCACTAGCCGCGGGCGCTGGCGACTTGGGTGCGGAATGATACAATGGCTTGTTTGGTTTGATTCGCCGCGCCGGATTGCAGCATCGAATACCAGGGAGAAAATTCAGTGCATAAGGTGATTATCATCGGAAGTGGTTGCGCCGGTCTGACTGCGGCTATCTATGCGGCGCGCGCGGACTTGACTCCGCTGGTGCTCGACGGCTTTGAGCCGGGCGGGCAGCTCGCGTTGACCACGATGGTGGAAAATTTCCCCGGGTTTCCCGACGGTATTCTGGGACCGGAGCTGATTGAGAATTCGCGCAAACAAGCGCAGCGCTTCGGCACGGAGTTCCAATCCGGCGCGGTGACTTCGGTAGACCTCAGCCGCCGGCCCTTCACCGTCGTTGCCGGGAAAGAAACGTACGAAACCGAGAGCCTCATCGTCGCGGCGGGCGCGTCGGCCAGAATGTTGGGAATCGAATCGGAGCGCCACCTGCTCGGCCACGGGGTTTCCACCTGCGCCACCTGTGACGGTTTCTTCTTTCGTGGGAAGGAAATCATCGTCGTCGGCGGCGGAGACACCGCCATGGAAGAAGCGACGTTCCTCACGAAATTTGCGAAGAAGGTCACGCTCATACATCGCCGCAACGAATTCCGCGCCACCAAAATCATGCTCGACCGCGCGCACGCCAACGAAAAAATCCAGTTCCTCACTCCATACGTCATCGAAGAAGTGCACGACGTGAACAGCAAATCCGTGGAAAAAGTAAGAATTCGCAACACGGAGACCAACGCTACCAGCGAGATTGAGACCTCGGGCGTTTTCGTCGCCATCGGGCATGATCCGAACACGAAACTCTTCAAGGGCCAGCTTGATATGGACGAAAACGGCTACCTCATCACGCACGACGGCCCCAAGACCAACGTCGAGGGCGTCTTTGCTGCAGGCGATGTGCAAGACCATCATTACCGCCAGGCCATCACCGCGGCCGGCTCGGGCTGTATGGCCGCCATCGAGGCGGAAAGGTTCCTGGAAAGGCACAAGGGCTGACGCCGCTGTCTTCTTTGCTGCATAATTCAAAGTTCATGCCGTCACCATTGCACCCGTCGTCCCAATTCCAATTCATAAGGCTCGGCCTTTTCTGATGCGCGCGCTCCTGCTGCGTCTTTCTGAAAGCAAGCGGCTCGCTCCGCTGATGATGCGCAATGGAGTGAGCCGGCGCGTCGCTCGACGCTTCGTTGCCGGCGAAACTTTGGACGACGCCTTGGCAGCCGCGCGGGAAGTGAATCGCGCGCTGCAACTGGCCAGCCTGGATCTGCTCGGGGAAAATGTATCCGACGAAGACGGCGCCCGCCGGGCCGCTGACGAATACAGCGCGATTTTCGATCGCATCGCGCAGGAACATCTGGACGCGAATGTTTCGTTGAAACTGACGCAGCTGGGACTGGACCTCGGCGAAGAACTCTGCCAGGAACTGTTGGAAAAAATCGTCGCGCACGCCACCACCCAGGCGAACTTCGTGCGCGTAGATATGGAGGGCTCGGCCTACACGCAGCGAACCGTGGAGATGGTAAAGCGCGTGCGCGCGAAGTATGCGGGCGTCGGCACCGTCATGCAGGCGTATCTTTATCGCGCCGAACAGGACGTCCACGATCTGTTGGCCGCTGGTTGCCGCATCCGTCTTTGCAAAGGCGCCTATCAGGAGCCACCCGATGTAGCTTTTCCGAAGAAGGCCGACGTGGACGCCAACTACGTCAAGCTCATGAAGGTGCTCTTGGCCAGTGGGATTTATCACGGCATCGCCACGCACGACCCCGCCATGATTCGCGCCACCATTGATTTCGTGCGCGAGCAAAATATCAAGCACGACCGGTTTGAATTTCAGATGCTCTACGGTATTCGCACCGACCTGCAGCAGAAATTGGTGCGCGACGGCTACCGCCTGCGCGTGTACATCCCGTTCGGCGTGGACTGGTTCCCTTATTTCATGCGCCGCTTAGCCGAACGCCCCGCCAACGTCACATTTTTTCTGCGCAACTTGCTGCCTCGCTCCCAGAGCAAGACCTCCGCGCAGTGAAGCGTCGTTTTCGCCGCTCGCACGATTGGGATTCAAATGTTTCCGGCTCAGAACATCGCCTCGAACGTGCTGCCTGCGAAAAACAGGCCGCACTTCAAGCTCGCGCAGCCGGTGTTAATTCAGGGCAGCCAAACAACCCAAGCCGGTCTCGAGAGAAATCGTCGGCGCGTTACGTCTTGCGGCAGATCGCAACTCCATCGCGCAGCGGCACGATTACGGGAAAAAGTTCCGGCGAGCTGTAAACCATGCGGTTAAATTCCAGAATGCCGCGTGTATTGTCGTCTTTGGGTTTCTGCGTCACCAGGCCGGACCACAGCACGTTATCAGTAATCAGCAGCCCGCCGCTTTTCAGCCGAGGCAAAGACTTCTTCAGCGCCGCCGGATACTGATGTTTGTAAACATCAATCAAAATGATGTCGAACGTGCCATCGGTGCTGTCAATCAAATCCACCGCATCTCCGGTCATAAATCGAATGTTCTTGCTCACGCCGGCGCGTTCAAAGTTCTTACGCGCTAGCTCCGCGTTCGCCGCGTCTCCATCGGTGCAGTAAATTTCCGCGCCAGCTCCGGCTGCGCGCGCGAACCAGATCGCCGAATAACCGATCGCCGAGCCCATCTCAAAAATCCGCTTCGCTCCGGAAATCCGCGCCATCAGGTACAGCAGACGTCCGCAATCCGGCCCGATGATGGCGATTTCACGTTCCTTCGCGTAACGTTCCATATCCGCGAGCACTTCATCGCGCTCCGGCAGCAAGCTCGATAAATATTTTTCAACTTGTGGTTCCAATATTCCCGGCATGTTTGCTCCTAGCTCCGCGCGGCGACGTGTGACCTGGCTTCTCCGATTGACTCGCCCGGCTTCAGCACATGAATCTCCAGGCCACTGATGTCTTGCGTTAGCTGGCGGACCTGCTCGGGCCGGCCCACCAGCGGAGGAAACGTTCCGAAGTGCATGGGGATCACATGGCGGACGTTCAAGAAGCGAATCGCCATGGCCGCTTCGCGTGGGCCCATCGTGTAGTGATCTCCAATCGGCAGGAGTGCCACGTCCGGCGCATATAGTTCCGCGATCAACTTCATGTCGCTGAAGAGCGCCGTATCGCCGGCGTGATAGACCGTCAATCCACCGGGAAGCCGCAACACGTAGCCGCACGCTTCGCCGCCATAAACGATGTGATCACCATCCAGTATTCCGCAGGAATGTAGCGCGTTGACCATGGTCACTTCGACTTCGCCCACTTTCTGCGTGCCGCCTTTATTCATCGCGCTGGTGTTCGGCACGCCCTTGGATTCCAGCCACGCGCACAATTCATAGATTCCCACCACTTGCGGTTTGAATTTCTTGCCGAGTTCCACCGCGTCCGCGATGTGATCGAAATGTCCATGGGTAATGAACATGGTATCCACGCGCTCGAGTTTCTTGTTGGCCTCAGGACAGAGCGGATTGCTCAGAATCCAGGGATCCACCAAAATGACTTTGCCGCTGGGGGTGTCAATTCGAAATGCCGCGTGGCCCAGCCATGTGATCTTATTGCCGCGTGTGTGAAGCATTGAGGCTTGCCTCCGGTTGCTTTGAATTGCTGAAAGTGATCCGGTTTATTTCGTCCCGCCGTGGCCGCTCTCGCCTCCACTGCTTGCTGGACCAAGAGTAGCGCGGAAAGCTTGCTCGAAAATGGCCTGCGGCCGCGTGCCCAGGAAAAATCCCAGGATCTGCCCGTCGCGCCCGTAAAATACTGTTTGCGGCATCGTGCCTTTCCACTCTGGATTCACCGCGTCGTAAAATGCGTCCAAATCAATCCCCGGTTTCTGGCGGTAGTTGGGAAATTCCGGCTGCGTGCGCACGATAAATCGCCGCACCAGGTTCATGTCCGATTCGTCGTCCATATCCACGCCCACCACGTTGACGCCCTGCGCTTTGAATTCTTTGGCCAGGCTCACAATCATGGGGTACTCGTCGCGGCAAGGCTCACACCATGTGGCCCAGAAATTCACCACCAGCGGCTTGCCCTTGTATTTGGCAAGCAACTGCCGGTAACCCGCAATGTCAATCAGCGGCAGTTCGGCCGGCCCAGCGGCCTTGCCCGCGTGGGGCGTCCCTTTGCCCGCATCCGTTTGCGCATGTCCAGGAAGCGCGGTAACAAGTGCCAGAGCCATTACCATCGCTGCCAAAAGTACCCGAGTAAGAAGCCGCCGATCATCGATACGATCTCTCATTAGGCCATTCTATCGGTTTCGTGGGATGTGCGGCAACCCGCGGAGATTAGCGCACGATGGTCCGGGCAACCGCTTGTACCCGCCTGCCTTTGGTGATATAAAAATTCAGGCGGGGTCTTGGAGCAACATCCCAGGCTAAACCGCTCTAAAACCTCTCGCTCGAGGAGAACTCGAAATGGCGTATGTAATTGCCGAGCCTTGCATCGGAACAAAAGACACAGCCTGCGTGGACGTCTGCCCGGTGGATTGCATCCACCCGCGCAAGGATGAGGCGGACTTCGAAGCGGAAACGCAGCTATACATCAGCCCGGTGGAGTGTATTGACTGCGGGGCCTGCGTGCCGGTTTGCCCCGTAACGGCTATTTTCGCCCTGGAAGATTTGCCGGAGAAGTGGGCCAACTTCACGCCCATCAATGCGGATTGGTACACCAACAAGAAGGCTTAGCGGCAACCGCGCGGGCGACCCGCTGCGGCAGGGCCCAAGATCTTCCGGCGCGACGGATCGTTTCGTATCTGTATCCGCCGCGCCTGCTTTTGTAGCTGCCAGACGGCTATACTTCCAGTCCCAAAACCTGACGCCCGCCAGGGCTGATCATGCTGGGATTCCATGCCGGCTCCCACACGATTTCCACTTTCACGTCGCGCACTTCTTCGATCGCCGCCACACGCGCGCGCAATTGCTCCGGAATCGCCTGCGCCGAAGGGCATCCCTGCGTCGTCAGCGTCATTTTCACGGTCACGTTTCCGGCTTCGTCATATTGCACGTCATAAATCAGGCCTAGGTCCACGATGTTGATGGGAATCTCCGGGTCGAAGCATTGCCGCGCGGCGTCCAGTATCCGTTCTCGGTCAAGCGGCATAGGTGTTCTCCTGTGGTGCTACTCACTCTTCTTTAGATGCGGCAGTCGCGCTGTAGGCGTCACCATTCGCGAATCCAGCGTGCTACACACTCGCCAGCGTGTCAACCATTCCCGATTCGGCGGCGGGACACTTCACTGCTAGAATGATTGGTGCTAGCGCACTGCTTCGCGGAACAAATGAATCAAGCGCGGCAGCAGATTTCGCGCGTTCTGTGAGTTTCACGGGAGACTTGATCTTGAGATATAGCGTTCGCGTCGCAGTCCTACTGGCCGTGGCTGCTGTACTTGCATTTGTCGCCCCTGCTTTCAGACAGATTTCCGCCCAATCGCCGCAGGCGGAGCAATCTTCCAAAGAAAAGCCACATCCGTCGCCGCCGACGCCCCCTCGTATCATCCCCATGACTGCGAAGGACTTTGAGTTTGATCCGCCGGTAATCCACCTGAAAGTTGGCGACAGAGTCCGTTTGGAAGTCGTCTCGTCCGACCGAACGCACGGCCTGCACATCAGCGCGTTTCCAGATGGCGCGAAGACCAACACCCCTCCGGGCCTGGCTTTCATCTTCGGCGAAGATTGCTGGAAATTGAAGAAAGGCGAATCCGTGCCCGTGGATATCGAGGCGACTGAGCCCGGAACGTACTCCTTCCAGTGCTGCAAATCTTGCGGCACGGGCCACAAACGTATGAAGGGCCAGATCATCGTCGAACCCTGAAAACGAAAACGCCTTGATTTGTTTCCTTAGTCACCTACAGCGTCGATTTTCATCAACTTCTCTGCCGGTTGAGCGATACTAAATTCGACGCTGTGATTGCGGCGCGTACCGGCTTTTTTGCGTCGCTGGCAGCGATATTCTTGCATCGGAAGGCATCCAATCGCCGAAAGGGTGATGAATCCGCGTCAATGAAAGACTGGCTCCCAAGATCCATCCAGTGTTTGCGAAATTACAACGGCCGGACGTTCGTTTCCGATTTGATCGCGGGAATCACGGTTGGCCTGGTCGCTTTGCCGCTCGCCATGGCCTTCGCCATTGCCTCCGGCGTGCCTCCACAAGCCGGTCTGTACACCGCCGTCATCGCAGGCTTCCTGATTTCAGCGCTGGGTGGTTCCAACACGCAGATCGGCGGCCCTACAGGCGCGTTCGTCGTGGTGGTGTTCGGCATCGTTGCGAAATACGGATTGGACGGGCTGTATATGTGCACGCTCATGGCCGGAGTGATGCTGGTAATTCTGGGTATCACGGGCCTAGGCAGCGCCGTAAAATTTATTCCGCGCCCGGTCGTAGTCGGATTCACAAACGGCATCGCAGTCATCATCGCCAGCACCCAGATCAAAGACTTCTTCGGCATGCGCATCGAAAAGGTGCCCGGCGATTTCGCGGCGCGCATCGAAACCCTCATTCTTAATTTCCATACGCTCTCACCGATCGCGACCGCGCTCGCGGTTTTTTCACTGGCGCTGATCATCCTGTTCATGCGCTTCGTGAAAAAAGTTCCTGGATACATCGTCGCGCTCTTCGTAGGCACCGCGCTGGTGGTGGTATTTAAGCTCCCGGTGGAAACAATCGGAACGCGATTTGGCGGGATACCCTCAGGCCTGCCCCATCTCCAGATTCCGCAGTTTCGTTTCGATCTGCTCCGGCCGCTGGTTTCCCCGGCGATCACTGTCGCCATGCTCGGAGCCATCGAATCGCTAATGTCCGCCGTGGTTTCCGACCGCATGAGCGGCACCAAGCACAATCCCAACGTCGAGCTCGTCGGGCAGGGCGTCGCCAACATTGTTTCGCCGCTCTTCGGTGGACTGCCCGCCACCGGAGCGATTGCGCGCACGGCCACCAACATCCGCTCCGGAGCGAAAACGCCCGTGGCGGGAATGATTCACGCGCTCACGCTGCTGGCGATCATCCTCTTCGCTGCGCCTCTCGCGCGCTTTATCCCATTGGCGGTTCTAGCCGCCATTCTATTGGTTGTTTCCTACAACATGGGTGAGTGGCGCGAAATTCCGGAACTGTTGAAACTTTCGCCACTCGAGATCGGAACCTGGCTGGTCACTTTTTTTCTCACCGTTTTCGCCGACCTCACTGTCGCCGTCGAAGCCGGCATGATTCTCGCCGCGCTCGTTTACATTCGCAAGGTAACGGAAACCACTACGGTTTCCGAGGTCACCGCGGAATACCTCCAGGAAGGCCACGCGCACATTCTGCAGCACAAGGAAATTCCGCCCTATGTCGCTATCTTCCGCATCCACGGGCCGTTTCTCTTTGGCGCCACCGATAAAATCAATGCCGTCATCCAACGCATTCCGGACCTGCCTCCGATCGTTATCCTGCGTTTGCGCAACATGACCGCGCTGGATGGCACGGGCTTGCAGGCCCTTGAAAGCCTGGCGGATATCGTCCACGAGTCTGGTCGCACTCTGCTGCTCTGCGGCGCACGTCAGCAGCCCGCGGAAATCATGCGCGACGCGGAATTCGAGCAGCACGTGGGCGCGCAGAATATTTGCCCAAGCGTCACGGAGGCGCTTCAGCGCGCCAAGAAGCTGTGGTCTCAGCGAAGCGAAGCAGGGTCGGCGTTAACACATGTGGACGAGGAATCGCCGGTCCGCAATAGATAGTCCCGCACCTCTTACTTGTTGTCGCTGTCCACTCTTGCACGCAATTCAGCCGCAGTTTTGCAGCCGTCCAGCACTCGAATCGCCGGCAGCTTCTCGTCGCCCGGCCGCTGCATTTCGCCCAGCGCACGCGCCCATGATTTCGCTGCTTCGCGTAGATCCAGGATCGCCAGGCCGTGATGATCGGCGGGGAATCGCGAGATTTTTACAATTCCGGCCGCCAGCAGTGTTTCCGCACCGTCGACATTCCCGCGCCGGTAGTGATGAAATGCGGCGGCGATCTGTATAATTCCTTGCAGAAACGTCTTTTCCGGCTCGTCCTCAACCAGCCAGATTTCTTCCCACACTTCGTGCGCTTCAAAAAACTCTCGCGCGTTGAAATGCCTCAGCCCACGCTCGAATTTTTCGTCTTTCTCGCTGGATTTCATCGCGCGCTAGCCCGCTTCCCGCTACAATTTCTCTGAATTTCGTGGTTGCGTGTCATCATAGCAGCCCGGAAAGAGCGCACCTCATGGAAATTAAAATCGCACTGCCGGGCGTAAAGCTCGGCGTGGTCGAAGCCGATGGCGCGACCGTGGCCCTGGTGTATCCCGATCTCGCGAAATTGATGGACGAGGTCTGCGCCCGCAAGCGCGCCGAATTCACGCTCGAGAGTCTCGCGGAAGCGGAACCGGTCCGCGCAGTGCGTGCCATGTTTCGCGAGTGGGCGATGGACCCTTCGAAGTATCGTCCCTCTTCCGAAGCTCTGCTGCGCCGCGTGGTGCAGGGCAAGGGCCTGTACCGCGTCTCGAATGTCGTGGACATCGGCAATCTCGGCTCGCTGGAGACCGGCTGGCCGTACGGCTGCTACGATCGCTCCAAAATTAATTCGCCGGTTGCGTTGCGCCATGGTGCCGCTGGCGAGAAATACGAAGGCATCGGCAAACAAACCTGGCACCTCCAGGGCCGGCCCGTCCTTGCTGATCCAGCGGGCCCATTCGGCAGCCCCATCAGCGATTCCACCCGCAGCATGATCACCGATTCCGCCACTCAAATAATGATCGTGATTTACGCCCCGGTTCGCGTTGCGGACACGTCCTTGAACTTGGCCATGACTCGTCTTAAGGAGCGGCTCACGCAATTCGCAGGCGCATCCGAGGTCCGCTCGGAAATTTGCGCAACCTGAAGAGCCTGTGTCAGAACTCGGGAGTCTTTGTAGGTCGTGGCTTCAGCCACGACATAAAAATTGCGAAAGTGGGGCGGCTTCAGCCGCTGAAGTACAGACTTGCCGTTGTCACGTAGACCGTCGACATCCGCCGCCTGAATTTCACTCACGTAATGTGTTGATTGTTCGTAAGGGAAACGCGCCGAAGTGCGTTTGGGAACTCTCCCAAGTTCAGGTTATCCTGTTAGTGCTTCAGCGAGGCCCTGAGTGGCGAAATTTCAGTTTGTCCTCCTCATTCACGCGCATCAGCCGGTTGGAAATTTTGATGACGTGATCGAGCGTGCCTACGCGCAATCCTATTTGCCATTTGTCCAGGTTCTCGCGCGTCATCCTTCGATTCATATCGGCTTACACTACACAGGCTCGCTGCTGGAATGGATCGAGCGCGCCCACCCCGAATATTTCGATCTGTTGCGCACATTGGTGCAGCGCGGCCAGGTGGAAATCGCCGGCGGCGGATTTTATGAGCCGATCCTGATCGCCATCCCGCCGGAAGACCGCCACGAACAGATCACCCGCCTCGCCGACTACGTCGAAAAACATTTTGGCGCGCGCCCCTGCGGAGCGTGGCTTGCCGAACGCGTTTGGGAACCGCAGTTGCCTTCATCGCTCGCGCCTTCCGGCGTGCAGTACACCCTGCTGGACGATAACCATTTTCTCGGCGCCGGCTTCGAACTCGAGCAACTCTACGGATACTACCTCGCGGAAGACCAGGGCCACTCCGTGAAGGTCCTACCCGGCCTGAAAGCGCTCCGCTACCTGATGCCTTTTCGCGCGCCGGCGGAGACCATCCAATTCCTTCGCACCTGCGCGGCACAGCATCCCGGCGGCTTAGCGGCCATGGGTGACGACCTGGAAAAATTCGGCGTGTGGCCCGGCACCAACAAACTGTGCTACACGGACGGTTGGCTGGAAAATCTCTTCGTCGCGCTCGAACAGAATGCAGATTGGCTGGAAACCGCCACGCCTGCGGCAGCCGTTGCCTCGCGCCCTCCGCTCGGACGCGCCGACCTTCCCTCCGCTTCCTACTCCGAAATGATGGAATGGGCGCTTCCCACGCCCGCGCGGAACCGTTATCACGTGCTGGTGACCGAATTTGCGTCTCGCACGGAAATGCTCCCTTTCCTGCGCGGTGGCATCTGGCGCAATTTTTTCTCGAAATACGGCGAATCGAATCTGCTGCAGAAGAAAATGCTGCACGTTTCGCGCAAAGTCCGCGCGCTCTTCGAGCACCCTCATCCAGTCCAGGCGTTTCGCGACGCGCGCGAGCAGGCGCTGACGTTGACGTTGCGCGGCCAGTGCAACGATCCCTACTGGCACGGCGTATTTGGCGGCCTTTATTCGCCGCACCTGCGCACGGAGCTTTGGCGATCGCTGATCCAGGCGGAATCCATCGCCGATTCGCTCGCGAACCCCACCGGCCATTACCAGAATGTCGCCACGCTCGACTTCGACTCGGACGGCCACGACGAAATCTATTTCACGTCTGACCGCTACGCCGCCGTACTGTGCCCGGCCGACGGCGCCACAATTTCAGCGCTCGATTGTCGCCAGTCCAACGCCGCTCTGGTAAATTCCCTGGCGCGCCGGCCGGAATCCTACCACTCAAAAATCAAGAACTTGAAAGCCGCAGCGGCGCAAGGCGCCCAATCCATTCACGAGCAAACGCGCGCGAAGGAAACGGGACTGGACCGCTGGCTGAATTACGATCGCTGGGCGCGCCACTGTTTCCGCTTGTTGCTTTTCGGCCGCGAGAAAATGCACCCGGATTGCGGCACGGTGCAACTGGCGGAAGATGCCGCGCTCGCCGCCGGAAACTATCGCGCGGTAAACGTTTCTCCCACGCGGGGAACTTTTGCTTCGGAAGGAAGCGTGGATTGGCAGGCCGAAAAAACCTTCTCCTTCGCGAATAGTGCTACGGGTTTCGGCATTCTTTGCGACGTCACGCTGCGTCGCGCGGCACTCGGCAGCGCATCCGTCTACTTGGGAATCGAAGCCGTCTTGAATTTCCTCGCGCCTTCTTCGCACGATCGCTATTTTGAGGTTGCCGGCGAGCGCCATCCCCTGCGCTGGTCCGCCGTCGCGCCCGGATCTCGTCTGCGCATGGTGGACGAATGGCAGGGACTCAGCGTTACGCTCACTGCTCCGCACGCGCAGGAATTCTGGATCACGCCCATCGAAACGGTCTCCGAATCCGAAGAAGGATTCGAGCGCATCTATCAAGGCTCGCAAATCGTCGCAGTGTGGCCGGTGGACCTGGCCTCCGGCGCGGAGTGGCACGGCCAACTCAATTTCAACGTCGAGCGCTTCGGCTGACGCGTGCGCCAGACGCGTGTGCCAGACGCGTGCGCCAGTCGTGCGTGCCTCCCGTTGATCGCCAGACTGTGCCCCCCGAACTGACGTCTCGCGAGCTTGCCGCCTGTCGCGCCACTCTGCTACAGTGCGCTGGGAGGAATTTCATGGCCGTTTCGCAGGAACTGCTCGATATTCTCGTTTGCCCGCAGGACAAGACTCCGGTGAAATTGACGAACGATCAGCGTGGCCTTAAGTGCCCGTCATGCCATCGCGTCTATCCGATTCGCGAAGACATCCCGGTGATGCTGGTGGATGAAGCGCGCATCGAAGCCGAATGAAGCAGCGAAGTTTGCCTCGTCATAAAAGTTGACAGCCCCGCCGAACTCGAACGATCCCTCCACTCTGCTCCCGGCCTTGCCGCAGGGCGCCGAAATTCTGATCATTCGCCTCCGTTCACTCGGAGATTTGGTGCTGGAAACTCCCGCCATCGCCGCCCTGCATTCCTGGCGCCCCGATTTGCGCATCTCCGTGCTGGTCGAGCCGCGCTTCGCTTCGGTGCTCGAGGGAAACTCGGCAATCAGCGAGCTTATTCTTTCGCGGAGTCTCGGTGAGACGGCGCTCGATCTGCTTCGCCGCAAGTTTCCAATCGTCTTCAATCAGCACGGTGGTCCGCGCAGCGCCATGCTCACCGGCGCGTCCGGCTCTCCGTCGCGTGTCGGCTGGGCCGGATACCAGTATTCGTTCGTCTACAATATTGCGGTGCCGGACGCCCAGGAGTTCTTCGGCATGCCCGCCGTCCACACCGTCGAGCATCGCATCTCGCAGTTTTATTTCACGGGCTTGCCGCGTGGCCCGATTCCGCGCGCGCAGGTTTTTGCGCAACTGGATGCGATCGCGTCAGTCGCGCGCAAGCTGGCGGAGAAGGGAATCGCTGCCCGTGAACCTTATGCTGTATTGCAGCCCGGCGCGCGTTTGCCGGGCATGCGTTGGCCCGTCGCGAAATTTGCGGCACTCGCCCGTTGGCTGCGTGAAAAGCACGGCATCGCAAGCGCAGTGAATCTGGGCGCGCGCGACGAGGAAATTGCCGCTGAAGTTCAAAGCGAAATGCGGAATTGCGCCGTCGTTCTGAATTCGCAGCTCGATATTCGCGAACTCATCGCGCTGATTTCCGGCTCGCGCATTTTCGTGGGAAATGATTCTGGACCCGCGCATCTGGCGGCGGCGTTGCAGCGTCCCAGCGTCGTAATTTTCGGCGTCACCGATCCCGTGCAGTGGCGCCCCTGGCAGTGCGACCATCGCATCGTGCAAACGGGCGCGGCGTTCGATCACCCGCGTGGTGATAAAGCGATCGTCATTGGCAGCCCGCCGCCGATTTCGTCCATCACGGTTGACGAAGTACGCCAAAATTGCGACGAATTGCTGGCTAGCAGATAGAATCTCAGAGCAGATTCAGACCCCGAGATCGTCGCCCCCAGACTTCGAGCGTTACGGCGCGAATCCCAGCGATTGATCCTTGTACTCCACTTGCAGCCGCACTTCCTTCGTCTTACTTTGTTTCAGCGCGTCGCGCGAAGAAGGGAACGGCGCGTACGGACTCAACTCCACCGTGATCACCGTTCCAGAAGGCCGCTCCGGCCCTCGCGCAATCTCCTCGGCGTTTTCGATGTGGTAGCTTTTCACCGGACCGTAGTAGCCGTCGGGGCCCCAGTCTTCCAGAAAATCCTGATAGGTGTAACTCGGCCCCGGGCTCCAAAGGTGATAGCCCTGCTCCAGATTTCCCGCCGCAACCGTGTCCAGGAAATGTTTCGCGGTGCGGATTTCCGTATGAAATCTCAGCAAATACCACGCAAAGCCCACCACCAGCGCGATAAAAACGAATGTGGTGATGATGTACCGGCGAACTTTGTCGGGCGGGTGCTCTTCCGCTGAATCAAAAATTCCCAAGAGATCTCCTCGATTTGCTTTCTAGCGGCCCACCGCGAATCTAGAGCTGCCGCTTGAATAAAAGTATGCTCAGCGTGGTCATCACCGCCGCGATGCCCAATAAAACTAGCACGTCCACGTAGATTCCTTCAATCCCGGTGCTTTTCAGCGTGAGATTTCGCAGTGCGTGCACCGAGTAGGTGAACGGATCAATCACCGAAATCCACTTCAGCCACCAGGGAAACGCGGCGATCGGATACACCGCGCCGGAGGGAAAAAACAGCAGCGTATTCAGCACGCCGAAGATTGCGCGCGGCACCAGCGGATCATCCACCCTCACCATCAGCAGGAACATGAAACTCATCATCGCCAGGCCGGTCGCGCCCACCACCAAAATCAGATAAAACAGCCGCACCGGATTCCAAATTTCCGGCAACCCGACGATTAATCCGCCAATTATCGTCAGCACCATGCCCGTCATCATGCCCTTGATCACGCCCGAGCCAATCAAGGAGAATACCAGCTCCGATTTCGTGATCGGTGTCACCAGGTAACCTTCGTGCAGCCCGCGCGCTTTGTCGTCAATGTAAGTAATTCCGCCGCCTATCATGGCCACCACGAAAATGGAAAGCGCAATCGTGCCGGCCAGCAAATACTTGACGTATTCCACGTACGGATAAATCTCCACCGTATTCAGTTCCACGGAGCTTGCCAGGCGCGGCGTCACGTCCGGCGTATTCAGCTGTTCCACCATTTGCTGCACGCGCTCGATGATCGCGCTGGATATGAACTGATCCGTGTTGTCTTCCGTGAACGCGATGCGCGGCCGGTCGTGCTGGTAGAATCGTCGCGAAAAATCATGTGGGACCACCACCAACCCCCGCACGATTCCTGTTTCCAGATCGCGCGTCGCCTGCGGCACCGAATCGTATTCGATCACCTGAAATGTGCGCGGCCCCGCATTGATCGCGTCAAACATCTCGCGCACCTTGCGTGATTCCGACGAGTGGTCCAGGTCAACATACGCGACTTTCACTCCCGTCACTTTTCCGCCGAATGCATACCCCAGCACGATGAGCTGCACCAAAGGCAGCACCATGGACACCATCATCAGCGCGGGGCTGCGAAAGAACTTTCGCAAGTCGCGTTCGATCAGCGCGCCGATTCGCCGGAAATTCATCGTGTTCCTTCAGCGCGGTGCCGCAAGCTCGCGCCGTTAGCGGTAAAGATGGCCGATATCAAGCCGCGCTCCTTCTTTCGCCGCATCTCGCAAATCGCTCCCGGTGTAATGCAGAAACACGTCGTCCAAAGTGGTGCTCTGCACAGTTACCCGCTTCACTTGCACGCTCTGCGCACGCGACAAATCCATCAGAGCTGCAACCGTGGCCGGACCGTCGTGCGAAGCGATGTGCACCATGCCATCGCGCTGCGAGACGTCCGCGGCCTGCGCCAGCTTGCGCAGTTGATCGTTCCAATCCGCGGGCGCTCCTTCGAATTCCGCTTCCACGGTGTCGTTGCCCGGCACGCTATCCTTCAACTTCGTCGGCGTATCCAGCGCCGCCAGCTTGCCGTGATCCACAATGGCGATCCGGTCGCATAGTTTGTCGGCTTCATCCATGTAGTGCGTGGTCAGCAGAATCGTCAGGTCAGATCGTTCGCACAAATTGCGAATCAATTGCCACACGTTCGAGCGCGACACCGGGTCCAGCCCCGTGGTGGGCTCGTCCAGAAACAAAATCTTCGGCGAGTGCACCAGCCCGCGCGCGATTTCCAGACGTCTGCGCATCCCTCCGGAAAACGTGCGCACCAGCGCATCCTTGAACTTCAGCAAATCCACCGATTCCAGCAGGTCTTGAATCAGTTTGTCGCGCGTCGCGCGCGGAACGCCATAAAGCTTCGCGTGGATCAGCATATTTTCTTGCGCGGTCAATTCCGGATCGGACGTAAGCGCCTGGGGAATCACGCCCATGGCGTTGCGCACGCCATCCGCATCCGTGCGCACATCGTGTCCCGCGATAATCGCCGTGCCTGATGTTGGCGGCGTAAGCGTCGTCATCATGCGTATCAACGTGGTCTTTCCCGCGCCGTTAGGACCCAGCAGCCCGAAGATTTCCCGCTGCCGCACGCTGAAGCTGATGTCGTTCACAGCCACCAGCTCACCGAACTTTTTCACCAGGTGCTGGACTTCAATCGCGTTGCTGGTTTCCGTTTCCATGGGCTTCACAATTGCGCGAACCAGCTCTTCTTGGCCGGGCGTGGCAGCAGCACCGTCGCCGTCATTCCCGTAAATAAGCGCCGGCCTGGATTGGGAATGGCTACCTTCACCGCAAAGGTCTTGATGTCGCGCTTGGTGCGGCTCACGTCCCGTTGCGTGGCGAAATCGTTTTCCACACCCCGGAAAATCACGGAGCCGTCGATGATATCGCCCGATGGCAGTTGTACGCGCAGGTTTTGCCCGATCACGATGGAAGCGATGTAGGTTTCTTCCACGTCCGCGCGGACCCACAGATGGTCCACATCCACCACCACCACGATCGGCGATCCCGCAGCCACCACTTCACCCTGCTTCGCCACGCGCACCGACACGATTCCAGTCCAGCGGCGCATAAATTTTTGTATAGCTCAGCTGCGTTGCCATCTGCGCTTCGGTCGCGCGAGCCTGTTCGAGCTGCGCGAGGGTGGTGGAAATCGCGCTCTTGCGTGCATCCACCTGTATGCGATTGGCCCGCGCCACATTCACCGCCGCCTCCTCGGCCTTCGTCGCTTGTTCCAGCGCCGTCAAATTCGCCTGCGAAATCCTAACGGCTGCTTCGGCGTGGTCGCGGTCTTGCGCGGAGACTTCGCCTTTGTCGAAAAGCATCTGCATGCGCCGCAAGTCGTCCTGATCGCGCTTCAACTGCGCCCGCGCCGGCTCTAGTTGCGCATCGGCATAAGTAGCGCGCGCATGCGCTTCGATCAGCGAAGCGTCCGTCTGTCCGTTCATCCATGTGTAATTGTGATTCGCTTCGTTCACCTGTTCTTCCAGGCTCGTCACATTCGCTTTCGTGGCCGCCAGGTTCGCTTCCAGCTCTTTGCTGTCGAGCTCCGCGATCAAATCGCCTTTCTTAACAGCGCTTCCTTCATCCACAGTCAGATTGATGATGCGTCCTGTGATCTGTGGGCTCACGATTACTTCGTTGCCGTCCACCACTCCGACCAGTGGGATGTCCGTGCCGCGCGGCGTCGTGAAATAGTAGGCCACCGCCGCAATCGCAAAAATTACCAGCAGGAATGTCGCAAACTTTCGGCCGGTCATCGGGCCCTCGCTTTCGCTCGAATAAGTCCATGATCTAGAAAATCCAGCAGCGCGCGTTTTCGCGCCACCAGGGCGTGGGGCGACAGCAGGTTGTGCCCCGCCACCTGGCTGAAGATCGCCGCCGCTGCAAAATACGATGTCGTCATGCCCATGATCGTGAACGCCGTATGATGCGCATCAACCGCGCGAAATTCTCCGGCGGCGATGCCTTCTTCCAGCGTGCGCACCAATTGATTGTGAAACGGGCGAAGATACTGGCGCACGATCCAGTCAAATTCCTTCGTCGCTTCCATCGCTTCCCGGTGAACCAGCCGCGGGTAATTGGGATGCGAAGCCAGAAAGTCGAAATAGGCCGTGATGAATTCGCGCAGCCGTTCCCGCGGCGAAGATTGCTTGCGCTTCGGTTCGTACACTCCGTTGCGCAATTGGCGGAACAGATTTTCCAGCACCGCGCGATGCAAGTGCCGCTTATCGCGAAAATAGTAGTAAAGCATCGCCTTGTTCGCATGCGCGGCCGTGGCGATTTCCTCGGTGCGCGCGCCCGCCAGCCCCTGGGCGGCAAAATGCTGTTCGGCCGCGGCCAAGATGCGCCGCGCCGTGGCCGGATTCTCGATTTTTCTGCGTCCGCGTCGCATGATTTTCTTCCTATAAGCCGATCGAGTGGATCACTTCAGCGAACAACATTCTTTAACTAACCAGTTAGTTTAATGACGCTGGCACTCGCCGTCAAGCATGGCGACGCATCCAATCGAGAACCTCATCCGTATTACGCGGCAGGCAGGAAGTTTATTACTACGCGTCCAGAGCGCCGCCGGAACCCGCAGGCAGCTCAATCGAATACTTGGTGCGGGCTTTCTCGGCGTGCAGCTCGATCGCCAGCTCAATCAGCCGGTCGATCAGCTTGGGATAGGGCAATCCCGAAGCTTCCCACAACTTCGGATACATGCTGATAGAGGTAAATCCCGGTATGGTGTTCAGTTCGTTCACGTAAATCTTGCCGCTGCGCTTTTCCAGAAAGAAGTCGCACCGCGCCATGCCCGTGCCGTCAATCGCGCGGAATGCGCGCACCGCGTAATCCTGAAACACAGCCACTTGCGCCTTCGTCAATTTCGCAGGGATCACCAGCTGCGTTCCCGCTTCCAGATATTTCGCTCGGTAGTCGTAGTATTCGCGGTGTGGCACGATTTCGCCCGGTATGGACGCGCTCAAGCTGTCGTTGCCCAGCACGGAAACCTCAATTTCGCGCCCCACCACTCCGCGCTCCACGACGATCTTCAACGCAAACTCAGCCGCGTGATCCATCGCCGCGGAAATCTCGTGCGCCGCTTTCACCCGCGTCATCCCCACGGACGAACCCAGCGTCGCAGGCTTCACGAACAAGGGAAATTTGAATTTCTTCTTGATGGCCTTCAGCACTTTCGCGCGCTCGTTCTCCCATTCCGAACGCCGCACCGCCAGGAACGGCACGATCGGCAATCCGGCTTGCTCGAACAACCGCTTCTGTACATCTTTGTCCATGCCCACCGCTGACGCCAGCACGCCCGCGCCCACGTACGGCAATCCAGCAAGCTCGATCAAGCCTTGCACCGTCCCATCTTCGCCGAAGGTGCCATGCAGAACCGGAAACACCACATCCACGCCCACGCTCGGCTGTCCTGCCGCAGGCCCCAGCGGAACCAAACGTCGCGGCGCTCGGATCCGGCGGCAGCACCACGCGATCTCCCGACTTCAGCACATCCGCCAGCATCTTCACCGAGCTGGTTCCCACCAGCCACCGGCCATCCTTTGTAATGCCGATCGGCACAGCTTCGTATTTTTCAGGGTCGAGCGCGCGGATCACCGAAGCAGCGGAAGCGAGCGAGACTTCGTGTTCTCCCGAGCGTCCGCCGAAAAGCACGCCGATGCGCAGCCGCTTCTTCGCGTTCATCGCGGCGTCACCCGGGATACGCACCAAACGCGCGCAGCACTCACAGGATTTTCTTCCCCAGGCCGGAGAGCACCAGTTCGACGCCCAGCGTCGCCGTAGTGTTATGAAGGTCAATCACGGGGTTTACTTCCACCACCTCGAACGAAACCATCTGCTTGCTGTCGGCGATCATTTCCAGCGCCAGGTGTGCCTCGCGATACGTCACGCCGCCGCGCACAGGAGTGCCCACTCCCGGAGCGTCGCTGGGGTCCACGAAATCCATGTCCAGGCTGACGACGATTCCCGCCGTGTCGTCGCCCGCAAATCGCAACGCCTCAGACATCACCTCGCGCATGCCGCGCTCGTCAATATCCCGCATCGTGAAAATATGCACGCCCGAATCTTTCACCAGCCGCCGTTCTTTGGCGTCCAGATCGCGAATTCCCACCAGCACCACGTTCCGCGGTTCCACCATCGGCTTGATCCCGGCAAGTTCGGTAAGCTCCGGCGGGCCGAAGCCCATGATGGATGCCAGCGGCATTCCGTGCACGTTGCCCGAAGGCGAAGAGTCCGGCGTGTTCATGTCGCCGTGCGCATCCAGCCAGATCACGCCCACGCGTTTCCCGTCTTTGTTGAAGTGCGCCGCGGCCCCGGCCGTCGTGCCCACTGCAATCGAATGGTCGCCGCCCAGCACCAACGGAATCATGTCCTCATCCAACGTTTTCTGCACCGCTTCCGCCAAGCCCTTGCACGCCTGCGATATTTCGTCCAGATAACGCGCGCGCTTCTCGCCATACGGCTGCTCTTCGGGCTGCGGAACCTGCACGTTGCCGATATCTTCCACTTGCCGGCCGAGTTGTTTCAGGCGTGCCTGCAAGCCCGCCACGCGCAACGCGGACGGACCCATATCCACGCCGCGGCGGCTCGCGCCCAGGTCCATCGGCACACCGATAATGCGAATTTTGTCAGGCATAATTTTTGCTTTCGCGACCCCGGTACGGGGGAGGGAACCTTAAGGATAAACTCGATACAGCATCCGTGGGAAGGGGATGACCTCGCGAATGTGCTCCGTTCCGCATATCCACGCGACGGTGCGTTCCAGGCCCAAGCCGAAGCCGGCGTGCGGCACGCTCCCGTAGCGCCGCAGATCCAGGTACCACTGGAACGATTCCTCGGGCAGATTATGTTCACGCAGACGCCGCACCAGCGTGTCGTAATCCGCCAGGCGCTCCCCGCCGCCGATGATTTCGCCGTAGCCTTCCGGAGCGATCATATCGAAGCTCAGCGAAAGCTCCGGCCGCGCCGCATCCGTAGCCATGTAAAAAGCCTTCATCGCCGCGGGATAACGGTGAATCACTACCGGCCGGTCGAATTCCTTGGAAATAATCGTTTCCTCGTCGCCGCCGAAATCATCGCCCCATTTCGCGGGGTTTCCGGCCTTCTGCAACACCTTGATCGCATCGTCGTACGTGATGCGCGGAAAAGGCGGCGTAATTTTCTGCAACGACGCCACGTCCCGCTCGATCAGCCCCAGCTCCCGCGTGCGATTTTTCGCCACCGACTGCACCACTGCGCTCACCAGTCCTTCCGCCAGCTGGATCATGTCCTCCAGATGCGCGTACGCGGCCTCCGGCTCCAGCATCCAGAATTCGGTCAGATGGCGGCGCGTCTTGGATTTTTCCGCCCGAAATGTGGGACCGAACGTATAGACCTTTCCCAGCGCAGCCGCCAGCGCTTCCACGTAAAGCTGCCCGGACTGCGTGAGATAAGCCTTCTGATCGTCAATATAATTCACTTCAAATAGCGTCGTGGTTCCTTCGCACGCTGCGGGAGTGAAAATTGGCGCGTCGGTCAGCGTGTAACCTTGCGCGTCCATGAAGTTCCGCGCCGCGCGCTCCGCCTCCGCGCGAATGCGCAGGATCGCTGCCTGTCGCGGTGTGCGAATCCACAGATGCCGCCGGTCCAGCAGAAAATCTACGCCATGCTCCTTCAGTTGAATCGGGTACGGTTCCGAGTCTGCAACTCGCTGCACCACTTCAATCGCGCTCACGCCCATTTCAAATCCGCCCGGCGCGCGTGCTTCCGCCCGAATCGAGCCCGTGGCGATCACGCTGGATTCCTGCGGCAATCCCTTCAGCGCGCTGAAAACTTCGGGATGTTCCTTCTGCGAGACCACTCCCTGCATGATGCCCGTGCCGTCGCGGAAAATCGGGAACAGTAGTTTTCCCGATTCGCGCAGGTTGTAAAGCCAACCGCGAATCGTGACGCTGCCGCCTGCGTGCGCGCCCGCTTGTTCGATAGTGATGGTGGGAACCGCTGCCTGCGCTTCCTGGGTCATGTCGTTTTTTCCGTTGGATTATTTGCCGCGAACCATTATGGCACGTACATCATTGCAAGTATTCGTAGTCGGCGCTGCGCCCTACTTCTGCGCCTCGAATTTTTCTTCCAGTTTGTCGCAAGCCTCGCGAATCTGCTCGAGCGAAGGTCCGGCTCCAGTCGCTTGCGCTTTGATTTCGAAAATAAACGGCAGCTCCACCGGCGCGCCCGCGAACCCGGCCAGCGCGGCGTCCCAATCAATCGTCCCTTCGAACGGCAGCAGATGCTCGTCCTTGTCGCCGTGATTGTCGTGAATATGCGTGGTCACCACGCGCTCGCGCATCGCGTCAAAGCTGGCCTGCACGCCCTCTTCGATATGCGCGTGGCCCGCGTCGAAACACAGTTTCAAATCATGCAGATGTGTGTCGGTGATGAAATGCTGCAGCGAAGCCGGCGCGCCCAGCTCATCCGGCGTGTTTTCCAGCGCAATGGTCACTCCGCGCGCCTTCGCAAACATCGAAAGACTTTCCAGTGACGTGAATGCCGCGTCCAACTTGCGCGGGTCCGCGGACTGCCGCCCGTGCCCTATATGCTGAATCAAGTACTGGAACGGAACCTGCTCCGCGATGTCCAGTACGCGCTTGATTTCATCCACTGCATCCAGGCGGCGAATGCGCTCCGGATCGGAAATCGAAATGGCCACGCCGCTTTCCCGGCCCGGCGAACGGTCGCGATCGGTCGGCGAATGAATCGAGTGCAGCCCCAGGCGGTATTCGCCCAGCGCATCGCCGAGTTCGCGCACCCGCTGTGGATCGCGATAGCTGAAATGTTGCGACGCGCAGAAAATCTCCACCGCCGAAAAGCCTGCTTGCGCGATCTCCGCCAGCAGCGCCGCGCCCAGCGGCTGGTTTACAAATCGGTATGTGGAAAGAACGCGCTGCATTCGGCCCTCGGTGGCGGAACACTATGGTCAATGGAAAACTCGATTCCGTCAATAGCGCGCGCGAAGGGTGACACGGGGATTGTGGCGAGCAGCGTCAGTCCGAGGCCAGTGCCACCAGCAGCAGCGCAATGATCCCGCCCGAGATCAGCGCCAGCAGGATCCACAGCGCCACGTGCGGGCGCTTGCGCATCAATCCACGGGGCGGCTCATTAGGCTCTTCGAACTCTAGCGGATCTACTCCACTATCGTTGACGGGCGGGACAACGTTATTACGCGCCGCCGGCTCCGTTTTCGCTTGACGCGGTTCGTCGCTGAAATCGTGAGGCACTGCATTGATGCTAACACCGAAGAAAAGCGTGCCGCAAGGAAAGGCATGTGCGAGAGGCGTCAGCGAAAACCGCCGCGTGCCAGGAATCGATTCTATGGAAGGCGAGATTTCAATGTGCGAGTGTCGCGGATTAGTGCGTCAAAATTCCGACCAGTGTGAACGCGACGATTGCGCCGGTTATGATCGCCAGCGCCACCCAGCGACCCAGCTGCGGATACGATTTTGGCAAGCCGAGTAGTTCTATGGAGGGGTCAGGTCCGCGAAGAATTTCCGCTCCCGCCGCGCGCTCCGCGGGAGTCAGCACTTGCCCGGCTGGCGCGCACTCGGTCGAACGCGCTGGGACGCGTTCCGCAATTTGGCTGGGCATTGCCCGGATACTAGCACCAACCACTTCCGGCGCAAAATAACTTTTCCACAAGACCAACAATTTTTTTACGTATCAAACTGGAGCAGCACTGAGGCAAAGCAAGCGATTAACGCGCTCAGCGAATCGCGAATTGTACGATCGCAAGTGCTACGACTACGCCCGAGAAAATAGCGAGTACCACCCAGCGCGGGACACCCCGATTCCAGTTTCGCATGCGCCGCACGTGCGCCGAAAGCCCCGCCCCCCTGGAAGTCCTGCGCGCATGCGCTTCTGGAAGGGCGCTGAACTCCGCGGATTCCCCAGATTCCTGCATCAATTCGGAACTAAGACCAGCACTTTGGCGTCTCATAGCGCCGATGTTACCACCTGCATTCCCGGCACAGGCTCGGGTGCGAGGCAGCTACACGTAGCGTGTATTATTGGTTCGATAAAATGATCTTGCGGTACTAGCGGGAGTCAATCTGCCCGCAACGTT
The DNA here is from genome assembly GCA_963742475.1 of uncultured Acidobacteriota bacterium. Taxonomy (GTDB): domain Bacteria; phylum Acidobacteriota; class Terriglobia; order Acidiferrales; family UBA7541; genus Palsa-295. The sequence goes on from CAVULY010000003.1 coordinate 680,630, forward strand.
TCCATTTGGGGAAGGTGTACGCCTGCGGAACACATTCTTGCTGCAACGCTCTGTCAGGGAACTAGCCGTTCTTCAGCCATTCAACTCCGCCAGTACCTTTGGCAGCAACGCGAACTTTGCGAACGCTGCCGCGGTCGTCAGATACTCCAGCCCGCAAGAAGGCCCCAGGTACGCTCGCCCTCCTTGTACTCGTGGGAACAATCTCTCGACCTCGCGGGCGACATCCGCGCTCTGTTCTAGCTGCGCGCTACGTCCGTTTACCAGGCCCAGTGCCAACGGCTTGGGCGAACCCACCGACAAGATCGTATCAGTCAGCCCGGGGCTGCAAGTGAAATCAACGCCGATAATATCCACCGGTAGCCCCAACAGCTTTTCGTACAACGGCGCGCAATCGCCAAAATACACATACAGCGCCAGCTCCAGCTTGCGATTCGTCTGCTTGGCCTTGTCCCGCGCAGCCAGCAGCGGCGCGAGCGCGCGCTCGAATATTTGCCAGTCGCCCGGATTGCCCAAAATAGCCGGCTCATCAATCTGAATCATTTCCGCGCCGCACTGCGAAAGCGCCTCGATCTCCGGCGCTAGAATCTCGGCATAAGCCATGGCGCGAGCTTCCAGCGCGGCCGGCGTACTTGCGCCGCCATTCTCGCTGCGTGCCGAAAGAGAAAATTTCGCGAGCGTGTAAGGACCCGTCAAGACAGGCTTGATGGCCAATTTTCCGGCTTTGTCAGCAGGCGTCGGCAAGTGGCCCAGCGCGTTGCGCGCAAAGCTGTACTCTGCCACCACCAAACTCCCGCGCCGCGCCGGCGTTCCGGTAAAGAGCGGCTGCTTGCACATTTTCTCGGTATCGAAATAGGGAACCGAGCCCTGCAGTTCAATGTGTTCCAGTTTTGCCGGAATGTAGGAGATCGGATCGCCCCAGCGGATTTGCCCGTCCGTCACGATATCGAGACCCGCCTTCACCTGATCCGCGATCGCGCCGCGCGTCACCGTATTTTGCGCGTCCAGCAAATCGGCGGAGGTTCGTTCCCCTCGGTCCAGCGCTGCGATCGTGCGCTCCAGCAACTGCAATTCAGGCGCGTCTCCTACGCGCGGATAACTACCCGTGCTCGAAAGATACAGGCCTGGAGCGACGCTACCCATGTGTGGACCCTCGAAATGTGCGCGAGAAACTGCAAGAAAGTTAGTCGAAACCCGGATATGCGTCAAGGGTAGAGGGAAATTCAACCGTGGAAAATGCTTGAAGCGATGCGCGAATAACAACGCAGCGCCGGCGAACCGCCGTTCTCTGCGCCCGCTGCGCCTCTGCGGTAAACGCTTCTGGCATTTCGCCCGAGATCGCGCGGAATCTCGGGCGGATCTATTCTCCCACGGAAAAGTAAGTGCAATCGGGATGATGGAACACCAGCGCGCTCACGCTCGCTTCCGGATCCATCATCATTCCCTCGGTCAAATGCACACCGATCGCTTCAGGGCGCAGGAGCATCCAGATCCCGGCCTGGTCCTCCAGATTCGGGCACGCTGGGTAGCCGAAGCTGTAGCGCTTGCCGCGATAGCGCGAGGTGAATCGCTCCGGCATGCCCATCGCCGGCGGATCGGGGAAGCCCCAATCCTCTCGTATGCGGCGGTGCAGCCATTCGGCGCACGCTTCCGCCGTTTCGATTGCCAGCGCCTGCAAGCCGTGCGAGTAAAGATAGCGGCCGGCCGCTTTGGCCTCTTCGGATTTTTCGCGAATGCCCGCCCCGGCCGTAACCACGAACAACGCCACGTGGTCGCGCATGCCGTTCTGCGCCGGCAACACGTAATCGCTCAGACAAAGCTTGTCTCCCAGCCGCTGCCGCTGGAAATGAAACGTATGCGCTGGCGATTTTTCGCCAGGTGCAAAAAGCGCAATGGAATTGCCGCGCCGCTCGGCTTCGAAAAATTGCCACACAGCGCCGATCGTCATGAATTCCGCGGCCTGTTGCTTCACTTCTTCCATATTCTGCTGCAACTCGATTGCGCGCGTGTCGTGCTCCGCCAGCGCTTTCTCGAAATTGCCGCGAAAACCCAAATGACGTCCGAACAGCATGAACGGATTGATGTAGCTCCACACTTCCTGCAAATCCGGCACGCTGCGCACTTTTCGCTCAAGATACGCAACGGGAGGAATTGGCAAATCAATCCGAATGTGTGGCGAACGCTCTTCACCCGCAGCCACCTGCGGCTCCGGTGCAGGTTCTTCCAGCACCGCTGCTCCCACGTGCGTGTGCTGCTGCAACACGTTATCGCGGCGAACCGGATCACTCAGTTCGTTCATCAAACGTAGCCCCGTCATCGCGTCCTTCGCGTAGCAAACCGCCTGGCTGTACTGCGGCGCAATTTTCAGTCGCGTGAATTTATCCGAAAGCGCCGCCCCGCCCACCAGCAGCGGCACGGTGATTCCGGCTTCGCGCAGGTCGCTTGCGGTAATCACCATTTGCTGCGCGCTCTTCACCAGCAGCCCGGAAAGCCCTATGGCATCCGGTTGATGCTCGCGATGCGCGCGAATTAATTCCTCCGGCGGAACCTTGATGCCTAGATTGATCACGTCGTAGCCGTTGTTTTTCAGAATTATTTCCACCAGATTTTTCCCGATGTCGTGCACATCTCCCTTCACCGTTGCCAGCAGCACCTTGGCGCGCTTTTCCGTGTCGGCCTTCTCCATGAATTGCTCCAGATGGCCCACGGCGGCCTTCATGGCTTCCGCCGATTGCAATACCTCAGCAACGATCAGCTCGTTGTTGTTGAAAAGCCGTCCCACCTCTCCCATCCCCGCCATCAGCGGGCCATTAATCACGTCCAGAGGCGCCACGTTCTCCGCCAGCTTGCGATTCAAATCGTCAACCAGCCCGTCTTTCGATCCTTCAATAATGTAATTCGCCAGGCGCTGGTCTAGCGGCAAATCCGCTGCGCGCTCTTTCTTGCGCGCTCCCGTTCCGCGAAAATGCTCCGCAATCGCGGCAATGTGAAATTGATTGATCGCCGCCTTCTGCTCCTTGGTTTGCTCGCGCCAATCCGCCGGCGCGCCACGCAGCAGTTCCGCCTCCGCGACGCCGTCGGGAATTTCCGTCGGTGGCTTATTGAAAAGCAGATCTTCGGCCAGCTTTCGTTCTCGTTCCGGAATTGACCCGAAGCGCTCAATGCGCTCCGCATTCACAATCGCCAAATCGAGCCCGGCCTTCGTGCAGTGATACAAGAAAACCGAATTCACCACTTCGCGCGCGCCCGCCGGCAGCCCGAACGACACGTTCGAAATTCCCAGCACCGTTCGCACGTGCGGGATGTGCTGCTTCACCAGGCGTATGCCTTCGATCGTCTCCACCGCGCCGCCGATATAGTTCTCGTCGCCTGTAGCGCACGGAAATACCAGCGGATCAAAAATAATATTTTCCGCGCGGATGCCGAATTTCTCCGTCAGCAATTTGTGCGAGCGCTCCGCCACTTCCAGCTTGCGTTCGCGCGTGAACGCCTGCGCCTGCACCGGATCCTCATCAATGCATCCCACAATCACCGCCGCGCCGTAAGTCCGGGCCAGCGGACAGATCTTTTCGAATTTCTCCTCGCCATCTTCCAGGTTGATCGAGTTGATGATGCTCTTGCCCTGGCAATACGTCAGCGCCAGCTCCACGCCGCGCGGATCCGTCGTATCAATCATGATCGGCGCTTTGATCTTGCGGATCAGCTGTTCGTAGAACGGCGGAATATCGCTCAGTTCCTCGCGATCCGTGCTTTGCAGGCACACATCCACAATGTGCGCGCCGCTTTTCACCTGCCGTGCGCGCGATTTCCGTGGCCTCTTCCCACTGTTCGGCGGCCACCAAGTTCTTGAACAGCCGCGAGCCGATCACGTTCGTCCGTTCGCCCACAATCAGCGGCCGCGTGCTCTCTTCCGCCTCAATGACCTCGATCCCCGAATACACAGCCCGGTGATTTGGATCTGGAGTCCGCCGCGGCTTTTTCCCTGCCGCCATCTCCGCGATCGCGCGAATGTGTTTCTCAGTAGTCCCGCAGCAGCCGCCCACGATATTCAGCCACCCGCGATCAATAAATCTCTCGAGCTGATCCGCCAGCGATGTCGGCGTCTCCTGGTACAAGCCTTCTTCGTTCGGCAGGCCCGCGTTCGGATAACAAGAAACCGCGCGGTTGGTCAGGCCTTGCAGCGTGCGCACATGGTCCGTCATGAATTCCGGCCCGGTGGCGCAATTCAATCCCAGCGAAATTAGATCCACGTGATCCAGCGAAGCCCACAACGCCTCGATGCCTTGACCAGCCAGCATCGTCCCCATCGCTTCAATCGTCACCGAAACCATCAGCGGAATCGGCTGGCCCAGACCGCGCGCCAATTCCTGTATCGCCAGCAATCCCGCCTTGATGTTCCGCGTGTCCTGGCACGTTTCCAGCAGCAGTATGTCCGCGCCGCCTTCCATCAGTCCGCTGGCTTGCTCGAAATAATTGTTGCGCAGTTGCTCGAACGTAATTCCGCCGGTCACACTGATGGCTCGCGTAGTCGGCCCCATCGAACCGGCCACAAACCGCGGCTTCCCCGCGCTCGAAAATCCATCCGCCGCTTTGCGCGCAAGTTCTGCAGCCACGCGGCTGATTCGCCGGGCTTCCTCGCCCAATCCGTATTCCGCCAGCACCACCGGCGTGCTGCCGAACGAATTCGTCTCGATAATGTCCGCGCCCGCATGCAGATATTTGCGGTGGATTTCCAGCACCACGTCCGGCCGCGTCAGCACCAGATTCTCGTTGCAGCCCTCCAGCTCCGGCCCTCCGAAGTCCGCCGCGGTCAGATTCACCTGCTGCAGCATGGTCCCCATCGCGCCATCCAGAATCAGGATGCGTTCACGGAGCAATTCGCGAAGGGCCAGGCCCTGTTGGATCAAGTTGGTCATGGGTTCAATAATTTTACCCGAAGGTGGCGGGCAGGAAGGGCGGCAGCATTTCTCCGCGCGCCTGAAGCACAACGACGGCGGCACACCGCGCTGCAATTCGAATTTTTCAGCGTTAGGCGGATCGTGAAGGCGTTTCGCTCACCGTGCTGCTCAGAAATTCCACCGGCACATCGCCGGGAAGCAGGCCCGCGGCGGCTCCGCGCGCCAGCAGTTCGCGCACGGCCCGGCGTCCTTCTTCTCCGTAATCCAGCGTCCAGCGGTTGACGTACATTCCCACAAACTTGTCGGCCAGCGTCGGATCCATGTCGCGCGCGAATTGCAGCGCATAATTCAGCGCCGGTTCGCGATGCTCCAGCGCGTACGAAACGCTTTCGCGAATCACGCGCGATACCTGCCGCCCCAAATCTTCGCCCAGCTTCCGGCGAATGGCATTCGCGCCCAGCGGCAGCGGCAATCCGGTTTGTTCCTGCCACCATTGGCCCAGGTCCACCACGCGGTGCAGGCCCATCTGCGAAAACAATAATTGCCCCTCGTGAATCAGCAGCCCCGCTTCCACTTCTTTGTTCTGCACCGCATCCAGAATCTTGTCGAACGGCATCGTCACCGTCTCGACGTTGGGCTCAAATAGTTTCAGCGCCAGGTAAGAAGTCGTCAGCATTCCCGGTATCGCAATTTTGCGCCCGGCCAATTCATTTTTCTTGATCGGATGCCCGGAAACCACGATCGGCCCGTACCCTTCGCCGAAGCTCGCTCCGCAATCCATCAGCACGTACTTATCGGCCACAAACGGGTACGCATAAAAACTGATCGCCGTCACGTCGTACACTTCTTTTTTCGCCGCCTGGTTCAACGACTCGATGTCCGACAAAATATGTTCGAACTTCACGCCCGGCAGGCGCACTTTCCCCGTCGCTAGCGCGTAGAACATGAACGCGTCGTCGCTGTCCGGCGAATGTGCCAGGCGAATCTCTGTTGTTTTTTGTGCAGCGGCTGGTGTGGACATGTTGGATCCGTCCTGGCTCTTGCGCGAAACCGTCACTCACCTTAGCTGACCAGTGAAGACTATGATGCCTCAGCCGTCTTACCCGTCGCAGTGAAAGAAACCTAGGTGTGTGCGTCTTCCGGCGAGAGCGCCGAATGAGCAGGCCAAGAATACCATACGCCGTGGCCGAACGTACATACGCTGGAGCTCATCTTGGAGTGCGGCGGCTTGCCGCCGCTTTCTCTTCGCCGCAGCTTGCTCCGGCGCTCGCTGCGCGGCGCAACGCGTTCCTACTCTACACCGTCAGCGAACTCTTGGCTTGTTTGCCCGCGAATTTGGACGCTGCCGAGATGACTTCGCGCTTCGCGATGAAAACTTGCTCTCGTCCGAACCACCGAGCGTCTCATCGTCGCTTCCCGGTTCTGTTCGATTATCGAATTGAGATGCCGCTCATTACGGTTTCGCCAGCGTTCCCGGCTTTTCGCTCGGCAGAATCCACGCCGCAATGCTCTCCACCACTTCTGCGGACACATGATCCGGCCGCGCATAATCCGAAGGCTTCGACGGCCCGCTGCCGTGCATGAAGAGATGATCCAGGTCCGGATACGATCGCAGCGTCACGTTCTTGTTACTTGCCAAAGCGTCTGACCATGCCGTGAAATTCGAAGGGGTCACCTGATAATCCCGTCCGCCTTGAAAGATTAATATTGGAATCTTCAGCTTGGCGGCAGTCTTTAATGGATCGTACGCGCGCAGGTCCAGCCAATAAGCTCCGTATGTCGTCGCTCCCAAGAAGACGATCTTGTCTTCCGGTTTTAAAGTAGGACTCTCAATTTGCTTTGCCGCGTCTGCGGCTGCATCAATGTTCTTCTGTTCCGCTTCCGTCGGCGCGCCATTCATCGCCGCCAGATAGTGGATTTGTTCCAGCACCACTTTTTCCAGCGGCCGCGCGTTCGCCGCCAGCATGATGATTCCCGCAATCTCCGCGTCGCCCGTGGCAATCCGTGGCGCCAGATATGCTCCCAGGCTGTGCCCCAGCAGGAAAACTTGCTTCGGATTCACCTTTGGCTGCTTTGCCAGCAGCGCCACGGCCGCCCGCGCGTCGCTGATCGTTTCATCCTCCACGGTCAGTCGCATCGGATCGTCGCTGCTTTGCACGGTATATTTTTCTGTACGCTTCGTGTAACGGAACACTACAATTCCGCGGCTGGCCAATCCCCACGCCAAATCCTTCAACGGCTTGTTCGGCCCCAGTGTCTCGTCTTGATCCTCCGGCCCGGAGCCTTGCACCAGCACCACGCCCGGGAACGGTCCGTCACCGTTGGGAACCGTCAGCGTGCCGGGCAATTCGTATTTTCCGTTCACCACGCTCAGCGGTTGCTCCCCGAATAAACTTTGATTCGCGTACGCGGGTGCAGTCCACGGCGGCGCCGGTGCCTGGTGCGGACGGAAGCTCAATCCTCCCAGTTTGCCGTCTGGATTGAACACTACTGTCGCGTCCAGCACCGCGTTCTCGAATTTGCATTCCATCTTCACTACTTGCAGTCCCTGTGTCTGGGTCGTCTGTGTGCTGGTTATGGCCTGAAATGCTCCGGCCTGCTTGATCAGCTCCGGCCAACTCGCCGCCAGCTTTCCGGGCGGCAGCGCCGCGGCCATGCGCGCATCGTACAGCGCTTCCACTTTTTCGAATTGTCCGGCCACCAGTTCTTGAATCACTTGCTTCGCGGCAATCGCGGAGGGCGAATCCTTGGCGTCCTGCGCAACCGCGTGCACAGCCGCGCCAGTTATCGCCAATAACAGCAGGATTCCTGCGAGCAAGCTGATCTTCATGCGGTATTCCTTTCGCATAATCACGCTGGTCCATTCTAAACCGGGCTGGATTTTCGAATCTATTCCCAGGCGGCTGAAATCGTCGCAGTCACTCATTGCACCGGCGAACGTGGCGAAGCGGGCAGCGGCGAGGCATGATGCGCCACCAGCAGCCATTGCTCGTCGCGGCGCAAAAACACATTCGTCGTTTGCACCATGGCATCGTCGAAACCATCCGCAAACGCCGTAGTCACATGCTGCGTGCAGGAAACCCAGCCGACCTCGCCTTCCACGCGCACCCATACGCCGCTCAAAGCGATGCGCACCCGTTTGGCATGCGCAAATAGCCGCGCCCACCGCTCGCGCACTTCGTCCCAACCCAACAGCAAATCCCAGCCCGGATGCACGCAGGTCACGCCGTCGTCGTGCGACCACACCGCTTCCATTTCCCCCAGATCCAGCGATTCGAATGCTGCATAGAATTTTGTGTTTGCGGAACGCAACGCGTCTTCGGGGCTTTGCTTCTGTGGCACGGTCTGCGTGGGCATGATAGGAAGTCCGAACAACGAAATTACAAAGATTTTACCCCAGGACTGGGGCCTGCTTGCCTACGCTTCTCTGCCCGCCAGCTGTAATCCGCCGGCGGCAACTACGATCAACGCCATCTTAATGATTTCGCCAGGAATGAATGGCAGCGCGCCTTGACTCAACGCGGCACCCCAACCCATTCCCATGAATAACGCGAGCCACGCGCAGCCGCCGGCGAAAATTACCGCTTCGCCTGTAATCAGCGCGCCAATCAGCGGAAATCCCGCAAGCCGCGAGCCGCCTTCGCTTAAACGTCCGACCTTCGCGCTCCGCTCCACCAGCCATCCCGTCACGAACGCCGCAGCCGGATACGAAAACAAATACCCCGCCGTCGGCCCTGCAAAACGCGCCAGCCCGGGCAGCCCCAGCGGTTGAAACACAGGCAATCCTGCCGCGCCTTCCAGAAGATACAAAATCAATGTGATTGCGCCGCGTCGCGCCCCCAGCAGCACGCCCACCAGCAGCACGCCGAACGTCTGCCCGGTGATCGGCACCGGCGTCCAGGGCAGCGGAATCACGATATGCGCGCACAGCACCAGCAAAATGTTTGCGGCGGCGATGCGCAGCGCGTCGGCCGCAATTCCTTCACCGGAATAAATTCGATCGGCTAGAACTTTCGACTGTGACATCCGCATTCCTCTTCGCGTTTCAGCCTGACACTCGCATAGCGCTAAATATTACTCAAACTGGCAGGCATTATACCTGAGGCAGCGTAATGTCACTCTCACTTTTCGTCCGCGGCTTTTTCCCCGGGTACCAGAGGATCGTCAACCGTAGCCACCTTCCCGTGCTTGTCGTCGCCGTGCACCTTTGCCGCTCGTGTCCATGAAGAACGATCGCTTGCCGGGTTTTCCGTAGGCCTCGGGCGTCGCGGCGAGCTCGAAATCGTTGTCATTTCCACTCGCGTCTGGAGAAATCCGGTAGCGGAAGATATAGCCGCCCTGTTTTCCGGCGGCCATGCTGGCTGGAACCAACGACGCCTGATCCGGCGAGATTTGATCTTTCGGCGCCGGGCCCAGTTGCGCCAGCGATTCCGGCAGTTTTCCAAACGCGCGCCGGTAGGTTTGTATCGCTTCGGCCAGTGCGCGCAAATCGGCGATCGCGGCATCTTCTCGCGCCGCCAGATCCGCTTGCGCCCATTGCTTCGCCAGCTGCGGCACGTCGAACAGCACCAATCCCAGCGATAGCAGCCGCCAGCTGTTGCCTTCGCGCACCATCCCGAAATCCGCCTGCGCGCCGTCCACTACCGTCACCGGAATAAACGCCAGATTATCCTGCACGCGCGTCTCGCCAAACCGGAATTCCACGTTGCCACCGGCGCCCCGGCAGTGCAGCACGATGTGTTTCTGATCGTCCGCGGAAATCAACGGCTTGCCCGCTTCATCGGAAAGCGAAAGCCGCTTCATCAATTCGTTGCGTTGCGTCGCGGGCAGCGCGCGAAACGCCGCCGCGTTTGCGCTGGTCAAATGACTCGCAAATTCAGTCTCGTTCGCGCGGCAGGCCGCCACCAGAATGTTGGACAATGTGGTGGCCGGATCAGCCTCAGCCGTTTCCTGCGCCCGCGCTGGCATCGCCGCAATAAGCAGCAGGGCCGCAGCCATCGTGCCGATGCCGCGGTAACGCGCTCCGGGAAATTTTCTCATCATCTGGACTAAGAGTTTGCCTGCGCCAGTATGGTTGCAAGCTCGTGCGTGAATTGCGAGCGTGGCATCACTTGCGTACAGCCGGCCGCCCGCGCCTTCGCGGCCAGATCGGTCTGCACGTGCGAAAGAAATGCAATCAGCGGCAGACCCGGCGACCCCGCGCACACCCTTTCGATCGCCTGCAGCGGCGTGCCTCGCGCGTTCAGATCCACTATTACCAGTTTCGGCTTTTCCTTCGCCACTTCCGCGAGCAATGCATCGCTTGTCGTGCTGGTGCGCACGGTGATTCCCAGCTGCTTCGCCGTCTCCAGAATCTTCGCCTGAAAAAATAAATCATCTACCAGAGCCAGAACCTGCGCCATGCCGCTGCACCTCGTGTGCCCTGCGTTTCACTGCGCAAAGCCGCTCTTCGGTGTACCACGCGCCACCGCCCCGCACAAGCGCAGCGCCCCAATTTGCGCCGCAGTCGCCGCCCCATTGCGTCGAGTGCACCTCTCGGCGTGAGCGAAGCTCTCTGCTTGCTCCCAGGCGCAGCCCATCTTGGAGTGCGGCGGCTTGCCGCCGCCTTTCCAAGCCGTAGCTTGCTTCGGCGCTCGCCCCACCACGCGGCTCGTTCTCGCGACGATTTGTCCGTGAGCCTTAGTCCTACTTGTTCCCAGATCAAAACGCGACGTGCCTCATCGCACCTCACAAGCGCCCCTTCGACATCCTCCGCGCATTGCGGTATAAAAGAATTTCTTTGTTATCTTTCGGGAGGATTTCATGGCCGCCACTTCCAGCCCTGACGCGCTGCCGGGCCTTGCTGTCTTGGAGCAAACTCCAATCATCATCGAAAAAATCGTCTGGGCCGCCACTGACGAGCAATTGCACTGGAAGCCCGCCGCCGATCGCTGGTCCATCAGCGAAGTGCTCGCGCATCTCGCGGAGGTCGAGGTCCTCGGCTTTCGCAATCGCATTCAGCTCATGCTCGAAAAAAATAATCCGCCGCTCGAGCCCTACGATCAGGATGCCGCATACGCCGCAGGTCGCTACTCCAGTTCCAAAGCCCGCGAGAACCTGAAGAATTTCTGCCACGAACGCGACCGCAGTCTTTCCGCGTTGCGTTATGCCCCGCCGGGCGTCCTGGCGCGCCGTGGACAACACGCCAAGATCGGCCCCATCACCGTCGCGCAGCTCATGAACGAGTGGGCCTTTCACGACCTCGGCCACATCCGCCAGATCGCGGAGCTCTATCGTTCACGCGCATTTTTTCCGTCCATCGGCCCATTTCAGCAGTTCTACACGATCAAGCCCTAGAGCGACGCCGGCAACGTCGCGCGCCAATGAACGCCATGCAAACCATCGCGCAGCGCATTCTCTCCACCTTCGACCAACTCGAGCGCCCTTCACTCGACCTGCACACTCTCTTCGAATTCGTCGGAGGCAACGCTCCCAGCGAACGCGAAGCGGTGCTGGACGCTGTGGCGGATCTCGTCAAGCACGGCCTGCTCGCCCCTGATGCTGGCAGCGATTTTTACCGCCGCACCGAAGAAGGCCGCCTCGCCCTCGCCGCGCCGCGCGACGTCACCATGTACATGCGCGAAGGCTGCCATCTCTGCGAAGAAGCCAAAGCTGCGATGGCCCCGGTCCTCGCCGCATTCGGCGCGCGCCTGCAAGAAGTGGATATTGATGACGACCCCGTCCTGCGCGCGCGCTACACCAACGACGTGCCCGTGATTTTCGTCGGCTCACACTTCTTCGCGCAGCATCGCGTCAACGTCGAGCGCCTGCTTCACCACCTCACCAACGCGAAATCCTAGCTCTGGATGCAACTCGCTTTTGTAGCGGCCGCTTCGTCCCGTGATTTTCGGGGCGAAGCGGGCACCTTTCACTTCTTGAAAAGGTTTGAGGAGTTGTTCGACCTAAGGTTTGCCGACGAGTTCCGAAGTTGTCATCCCGATCCCGCGAAGCGGGTGACGAATCAGCTTTTGCAGTGGAAATACAGAGGAGTTCAAACGCGGTTTAGTGCTCTACTTCTTCCTGCGCCCCAACGCTCTCATCCGGCACATCGCCCGGGCGCCCCTTCACTCGGTCATACACGCTGAACGCACAGGTCGAACCCAGCGCCTCGTTGTAATACGTCGGCACGCCCAGCGCCGTGCGCAATTCCTCATTAAACCGCCGCAAGTCGCCGAGTTGCCGCACCTGCACCGGAAATTTCTTGCCCTCATGCCCGATCAGAAATTTCTGGTACCCCGCGTCCCATAGCGCCGTAAATTGACCCTGCATCATGATGCACGGAATTTCGGTCATCTGGAACAGGCCTTCCGGCGTCTTGCGCAGTTCCGCTCCGCAATTATATTTTTCAATGCGCACCACTCCGCCGGAATTGCGCACCAGAAAGCCCTTCGCCGAAATCGACTCGACGGTAGGCTGATCGAATAGTTTGTTCACGTACCACATGGCCACTCCAGCATAGGGATTCGCCAGCCCGCCTGTAAAGACAAAAATCGCCCCCGGCAGAACCTCGCAACCCTCGCTCCCGCCAAGCTGTTTGCCGTCGCGCGAAACCCGTGTGAATATTGCTTCGCCCGGTTTCAAACTGAACCACGCCGGTATTCTGCTAAACTGACTGAAGATACCTGAATATCAGGCGTTTCTCGCAGCATCTAAATCGCAGGCTCGCAGCTTTTCAGCGTAATCTGCACTTCCGAGCCGCTCGTACAGGATCTACGCGCCTTGAACGCAGCCAACAAACCGTCCGTCGCCGCGCACGACCCAGCCAGCGCCGCGAAAGCCGACGTGGGCGAACATCTGCTCGACCGCATCGGCAACACTCCGCTGCTTCGCCTCGAACGCATTGTCGCCGGATTCCCCAACGTCGAATTTTACGCCAAAGCCGAATGGTTCAATCCCGGCGGCTCCGTCAAGGACCGCGCCGCCTACTCCATGATCCGCGCCGGCGAACGCTCCGGCGACCTGCGCCCCGGAAAAATAATTCTGGATGCCACCAGCGGCAACACCGGCATCGCCTACGCCATGATCGGCGCCGCGCTCGGCTATCGCGTAAAACTCTGCCTGCCCACCAGCGCCTCGCCGGAACGCAAACACATTCTCGCGGCCTACGGCGTGGACATCGTCTATACGCCCGGCGATGAAGGCACCGACGGCGCCATCCGCCGCGTCCGCGAAATCTACGAATCCGATCGCGAAAAATATTTCTATCCGGACCAGTACGGCAATCCCGCGAATCCCGCCGCGCACTACACCACCACTGCTCCGGAAATCTGGCAACAAACGCGCGGCACCGTCACCCATTTCGTCGCGGGACTCGGAACCACCGGCACATTCGTCGGCACCACGCGCCGCCTCAAAGAATTCAATCCCGCGATCCGTTGCATCAGTTTTCAGCCGGACTCTGGCTTTCACGGCCTGGAAGGATTGAAACACCTCGCCACCGCAATCGTTCCGCGCATTTACGATGCGACCCTCGCGGACGAAGACATCGCGGTCCGCACCGAAGATGCCCACCATCTCGTCCGCAGTCTCGCGCGCGATGAGGGCATTCTCGGCGGCGTCAGTTCCGGCGCGGCGCTGTGGGCCTGCATGGACGTCGCCCGCCGCTTGCCCGCGGGCCAGCGCGCCGTCATCGTCACCGTATTCCCCGATTCCGGCGAAAAATATCTCACCGAACAATTCTGGAGCGAAGCATGAGCGGCCTGTTGCTGAAAATCCGTGAGGAACTCGTCGGCCAAATCCGTGCGCACGGCGTCGAGACTTACCCGCACGAATGTTGCGGCGCGATTCTCGGCCGCGCTGGCGACGCCTCCCGCGAAGTGCTCGCGCTTCTGCCCCTCGCCAATCGCCGCGACGATTCGCCGCGCAATCGTTTCGAACTCACCCCCGGCGACGTGCAACTTGCCGAAAAAACTGCGCGCGAAAAAAATATCGAACTGATCGGCTGGTATCACTCGCATCCCGACGCTCCCGCGCGCCCCAGCGAATTCGATCGCGAGCATGCCTGGCCCTGGTACAGCTACATCATCGTCAGCGTGCAATCCGGTCAGCCGCGCGAAATGACTTCCTGGCGTCTGCGCGACGATCGCTCTGCCTATGACTCTGAGGCGATTGAATCTTCCGCCCACTCTGCCAGCATCTAAGTTAAAGTATTCCGCCAATCCCGATCCGTTGCTCCACGGATGGATAGCACCAGCACAGGCCCACAGGAGGAATGTGAATGGCAGTAAAGGTAATCATCCCCACGCCGCTGCGCGCGTATGCCGGCAAGCAGGAGAGCGTTGAATTGCAGGCCAACACCGTGGCCGAAGCCCTGAACGGTTTGACCCTGCGCTTCGCGGACTTGAAAAAGCATCTCTATTCCGACGACGGCCGCCTGCGCAGTTTCGTGAACGTCTATGTGAATGACGAAGACATCCGTTACCTGCAAAAAGATCAGACGCCGCTGCGCGATGGCGATATCGTCAGCATCGTTCCCTCCATCGCTGGCGGCGCGCCCAACTAATCGGGAGACAAACGGGAGAGTCCTGCAATGGCCACCAAACCAGAAATTTCCGCGAATCCGGCGCCTTCCGCCGCGCCCGCTTCGCTTTCCAAAGAAGAGGTCCTGCGCTACAGCCGTCACCTGATCATGCCCGAAGTCGGCATGGAAGGTCAGCTCAAGCTCAAGCAGGCCAAAGTCCTGTGCATCGGCACCGGCGGCCTCGGCGCGCCACTCGGGCTTTATCTCGCCGCCGCAGGGGTCGGCCGCATCGGTCTGGTTGATTTCGACACGGTGGATTCCACAAACCTGCAGCGCCAGATTTTATTCGGCACCAAAGACGTTGGCCGCCCAAAAATTGTGGCAGCCGGCGATCGCCTGCGTGATCTGAATCCCGATATTCAGATTGATACCTTCGAAACGCATCTCTCCAGCGAAAACGCTCTAGACATCCTGAAGGATTACGACATCATCGTGGACGGCACCGACAATTTCCCGACGCGCTACCTTGTTAACGACGCGTCCGTGCTGCTCGGCAAGCCCAACGTCTATGGCTCCATTTTTCGCTTCGAAGGCCAGGTAACAATCTTCGGCTATCCAGACGGCCCCTGCTACCGCTGCCTCTATCCCGAGCCGCCTCCTCCGGGCCTCGTGCCTTCTTGCGCCGAAGGCGGCGTGCTGGGCGTGTTGCCAGGAATCGTCGGTTCGATTCAAGCGGCCGAGACGCTGAAGCTGATCATCGGCGTCGGCGACCATCTCGTCGGCCGTCTGCTGCTTTTCGACGCGCTGGCCATGCGTTTCCGCGAGCTGAAGCTGCGCAAAAATCCCGATTGCCCGCTCTGCGGCACGCACCGCACCATCACCAAGCTGATTGACTACGCCGAGTTCTGCGGCATTCGCGGCGAAGAAGCTCCCGCGCCGCAAACTTCCGTCCCCGAAATCACTCCGCGCGATTTGAAAGCGCGTCTCGATCGCGGCGACGATCTCTACATCCTCGATGTACGCGAACCGCACGAATATCAAATCTGCAATCTCGGCGGCCACCTGATCCCGCTCGGCGATCTCTCCAAACGCGTCAGCGAACTCGATAGCTCCCGCGAAATCGTCGCTCATTGCCGCAGCGGAAAGCGTTCTGCCGAAGCCGTCGAATTCCTGCAGCGCGCCGGCTTTCGCAAGGTCCTGAACCTAAAGGGTGGTATCCTTGCATGGTCCGACGACGTGGACCCTTCGGTGCCGAAGTACTGAACAAAGTACTGAATAAAGTACTGAATAAAGCACTGAGTAAAGTACGGATCGGCTCTGAACATCCTGCGCACTCATCGCGCGCCCCGCGGCGGAAATCCAGCCCTCTCGATCGGAGGATCGAATGCCAGACGTAAAAGTTACTGTTGTGAACAACGGCCCGTTGCTGATTGACGGTGTAGTCGAGGTTGTGGACCAGGAAGGCCATGCCTACGGTTTAGGTGGACGCACCAAGATCGGTCTCTGCCGCTGCGGCTTCTCCGAGCGCAAGCCGTTTTGCGACGGCTCGCACAAACGCTCCACCTTCCAAAGCGTCGTTCAAGCCCACGAACTGCCCCCGCCTCCGGCCAAATCCTGAGCCGCTTAGTCCTGGGTAGTCCCCGTATCAGAGTGTAACGATTTTACCCCGCGCCACGAGGATCTGCGCGTCCAATACAGTTGTGTCTCCCGCACTACATCTCTCAACTAGCACAAACTACTAAACTTAGTAGGTACTAGAACCACTAGAACGAACGGCATCCCGTTTGCTCCACACTCCTCGGGCAGGTGTCGGCTACTTGGGGGAATTGTGGGCCGCTCGCTTAGTTTTTGGGGTCATCTTCATCGCTTCCGCCTCGTCCTTCTTTGGACGATCGCCGGAGGTGCGTTTGTCGTCTCCCTCTGGATTCTGCGCAATTCCTCATACACAGCGGACCCCCTCCTAGACACTTACTTGCAGATGGCCGGAAGCCTCATCGGCTTCACTTTCGCAGCCAATGCTCTCGTTCGCTTCCGTGGCACTCACGATCGCATTTCTCTCATCCTGGCATTCGGTTTCGTGCTGGCGGGCTTGATCGAAGCCGGCACCAGCATGACGTTCTATCGCGGCATGCTCGTCACCCCCACGCCCGGAGATTCCATTTCCTACGGATGGCTCGCCGGCCGCACTCTGCTCGGAGTTCTGCTGCTGGCTGCCCTCGCAGTCGAGCGACGCATCCCGATTGCCCGCGAACCGGCCAAGGAAATGGCCGCCGCCACTCTGATGGTCGGCGGCGTCGCGTATCTCACCAGCGTCTTCTATTTCATGCTGCCTCACGCCCCGAAGATTCATCCCGGCGCCCTCATCCCGCGACCAGCGGACCTGCTGCCCGCTGCGATCTATTTGGCCGCGACGATTGGATATGCCCGCCGCCTGAATCGCGCCGGAGCGTATCTCGACAAGGCGCTGTTTCTCGCAGCGGCGCTGAACGTCCTCTGCCACGTCACCATGAGCGAATCGCAGCGCCATCTCGACGCTCCTTACACGCTGGCCCATTTCATGATGGTTATGAGTTATGTGATCGTGCTTGGCGGCACTCTGCTCGATAACGCGCAACTTTTCGACCAGGTCAGCCAGCTCGCTGCTTCCGATCCGCTCACCGGACTCGCCAATCACCGGCGCCTCATTGAAGTACTGGAAACCGAAATTCAGCGTTCCCGCCGCACCGGCCGCAGCTTCGCGGTTTTGCTTTTTGATCTGGATGGCCTGAAGAAAATCAACGACAGCTTTGGTCACCTCACCGGTAGCCGCGCCATCAAGCGCCTGGGTGTCGCCTTGTCCGACGGCAGCCGCGCGATTGACACACCAGCCCGCTATGGCGGCGACGAATTTGCCCTCATTCTTCCGGAATCCAGTGAGTCAGATGCCGCGCAAGCAGCCGCGCGAATCTGCGAACGATTGAAGAACGACGGCCAAGCGCCGCCCATCACTGTCAGTGTTGGCGTCGCGGTCTATCCGGACAATGGAACGACGATTGAAAAGCTCTTGGGAGCCGCTGATCGCGCGCTGTATCGCATGAAGGGCAAGGGGCAGAAAAAATTTCGCCTCGGGCATGTAGCGGCCTGCTTGTAGAAAGGGGACACTGAAAATGCGATTTGGGATGGGGGTCCCAAAAACCCACGCGGGGCCGCGTCGCGAGACGCGGATTCCCATGGAAGTGGGCGTGCACATCACAGGTCATCCCGCGCTGCCCGGGACGGAATCCACGTTCACAGAAAATGTCAGCTCGCGCGGCGCCCGCGTCCTCAGCACCCGCCGCTGGAGTCCCGGTGATCGTCTGACGATCTCCACTCTCACCGGCGCGTTTCGTTCCATCGCGCGCGTCGCATACTGCCAGATTGTTCCGGACCTCGGTTTCGCCGTAGGCCTGGAATTCGTCGAGCCATCCGGCCACTGGGTCGTCGCCGATTCCCACGCAAACTAGTTAGCCGCTCGCGCGCTACTGCACGAATCCGAAATTCGTGTCCGGAGCCGGTCCGGATCCTTCCGGCAACGTTCCAAACTGGGACTCAAATCGCGCCACATTTTCCTTCAGCGCCTGCAGCAGCCGCTTGGCGTGCGCTGGACTCAAAATCACGCTGGAAACCAGCTTCCCCTGCGGCACGCTGGGGAACAAGTAGATAAAGTTAAGAGTAAATTCTTCTCCGTTGTGATGGATCACGGCCAGATTCGAGTACTGGCCCAGTAATTCTTTCTCGTCCGCCTTGATCTGTACTTGCTGCTTCTGCTGCTGGCTCGCCGGCTCGCTCATCGTTGCGCTCCTCTGAGGATTGCCCCGCCACTATAGCAGAGCAGGGAATCGCCCCAGATTAATATTTGCTCACAAATCCCGCATCGGGGATTGACCTGCACCATGGTTAAGCGTAGTTTATACCAAGAGTTTAGCTAGGTTAACCCATGGACAGTCCCGAAAAGAATCCGAGCCTCCTAAGCGGCCAGACGGCCCATCCGACCACCGAGTCGGCCGTGGCCTCCGCCGCTGCTCCGGAACTGATCCGTCTGGTTACTCACGAAGACGTGGATCGCGCTCGTGACCGCTGGGAAGTGGCGCGCGCCCGCTGGACGGGCCGGTCCAAAAAGTTTGGAGGCTTCCGGCTGCTGTGGCTTTTGGTTGGCCCTGGAGTTCTGGTCTTCCTCGGCGAAAACGATGCGCCAAGCATGCTCTCCTATTCCGCCGACGGTTCGCGCTACGGCGTCGGCTTTTTCATTCCCTTTGTCGTTCTCACTTTTGTTATGGGATTCATCGTTCAGGAAATGACGGTGCGCCTCGGTGCCGTCACCCATCGCGGCCACGCCGAACTCATCTTCGATCGCTTCGGAAAATTTTGGGGCTTTTTCGCCATGGGTGATTTGGTTTTCGGAAATTTTCTCACTCTGGTCACCGAGTTCATTGGCGTGCGCGCTGGTCTGGGCTTCTTTGGAGTGCGGCCCGCCGATTGCCGTGGGCGGAGCGCTGGTCATCGTCGTCGCGGCCATCACCACCGGCCGCTATTGGACTTGGGAACGCATCACGCTCAGCCTCGCAATTTTCAACGGACTGTTCATTCCGGCCGCGATTTTGGCCCGCCCCGATTGGCACGCCGTAGGTCACGCCATGCTCACCTGGACGCCGTTCCCCGGTGGAAACCGCTACGAAATTCTTCTGCTGATTTTGGCCACCATCGGCGCAACCGTCACGCCCTGGATGCTTTTCTTCCAGCAAAGCGCCGTAGTGGACAAAGGGATGCAGCCGCGCGATATCGGCGCCGGACGCTTCGATACGTTTCTCGGCGCCATGCTTGCTTCCGTGTTCGCGATCGCCGCGATTCTCGCCACCGTCCCGCTGTTTCATCACGGCATCAACGCCGCGGATTTTCAAGCCGCCCAATTCGCGGAAGCGCTGGAGCCACTCATTGGCCACACCGGCGCGGCGCTCTTCGCTCTGGGGATTTTCGAAGCTGGCATTGTCGCCGCGATCGCCATCTCCACTTCATCCGCGTACGCCTTCGGTGAAGTCTTGCAGACCGGGCACAGCTTGAACCGCCCCTTACGCGAAGCGTGGCCATTCTATTTGACGCTGTTCGGCTCGGCCTCCGCAGCCGCGGCACTCGTGCTGATTCCTCACTTTCCGCTCGAGTTCGTGGTCCTCACCGTCAACGTGATCGCGGTGCTGGCCATGCCGCCCGCGTTGGCTTTTCTGCTTCTGCTGGTGAACGATCCGGAAGTCATGGGAGAGCATGTCAACGGTTTCTGGGGCAACGTCGCGGGCGTCACCGTCACGATTCTTCTGATCTGCGCTGGACTCGGTTTCGGCATCGCCACCGTATTTCCGAAATTGCTGGGTGGATAGGCCATTGATTCGCTGTACTTCGCCGGAAATTTGCACCAAGTGAGGAGAGAAGAAAATTGAATTCACACTACGCGGATGTTCCGGAAAATCAGGGCGCGCTTGCCCCGGTGGACGTAAAGTCCGAACAGCTCAGCTTGCAGGACCCTCGCGCCGTGCTTTCCTTGTTGGAAGCGGACCAGATGGTTGCTGCCAAGCGCCGCACCCATTTCGGCCGCAAGAATCTTTCGTTGGGAACCAAGGCTCTGCTTTGGAGTCTGCGCGTTTACGTCGTGGCCATGTTGGTTATTGTGCTGATCACCGTGTACCAGGCCGTTCACGTCGGCCGCTAGCCGGTCCCTCCATTTCGGCCGAGGGTTGAAAATCCCGCAGCACAGTGCGAAGATTTTGTTGGAGCGCTAAAGGTCCACCGGCAAACCCTCGAATCATGGCGTCCAATAATCTTCCTCACCGCAAGCCCAAATCTGGATTCAGACCGAGCGCGCTGGGAGTCCTCGTTGTATTTGTGATCGTAGCGACTGCGGGAAGCGTCGTCGTCTATTCCCTCAGCGATTGGAAAGCGCCGGCACAAGCCCGCTCGCGGCAAAATCCTGTTCCGCCCACGCAGCAGGCAATCGGCTTGGGAATGAGCAGCTACAGCGACCACTGCCAGAACTGCCATGGTGAAGACGGCAACGGAAAAGGAGAGCGCGCCGAGAAGCTATCTGTCGCGCCTTCCGATTTCACTGACGCGCACGCCATGAGCCAGATGACCGACGGCGAGCTCTTCTGGAAAATCTCGGAAGGGCATCGCCCCATGCCGGGTTTCAAAGGCAAACTGAGCGAAGAGGAGCGCTGGCAACTGGTGGATTACATCCGCACATTTTCCCAGCCGATGGTGGACCCGCCGGTGGAAACCACGCCTCCCGCGCCCAGCAAAGACGCTACGCCCAAATAACAGCGCAGCGCCTGCCGCAGCCGCATGCAGCGGCGCATCGCGCGCCGCGGCGCGACACGGCTACTTCAAATTCGCCAGCGCGTCGGAAACTTCCTTCAAGTCCGGAAGCGCGGGGATATCGTAATTCTTGAACCACGCCACTTTTCCGGAGCGATCCACGATCGCTATGGCGCGTCCGGTGATGCCTTTCTCCGCCAGGTACACGCCGAACTTTTCGCCCACCGCGCCGCGCGGCTGAAAATCCGCCAGCAGCGGGTAATGAATTCCCATTTTCTCCGCAAAGGCCTTGTGCGACCACGCGCTGTCCACGCTGATGCCCAGCACCTGCGCGTCGAGCTGCTCGAAGCGCTTCATATCGTTGACGAAGCAGGCGTGCTCGTTCGTGCACACCGGGCTCCAATCGAGCGGATAGAAAACAATCACCACGTTCTTCTTTCCCTGAAAATCGGATAGCTTCACTTCCTTCTGACTCTGATCCTTCAGCACAAAATCCGGAGCGGCTGCCCCAACCGAGATTGCCATGGATGATCCTCCCTGTTCGATGAGCGAACGTAATTGAAGATTGCAGCGCGACGTTACGCGCCATCCATCATAGCCGATGCCCTGTGCGCGGACAAACTCCCGAGCGCGGCGCACACTCGCGAGAAGTTGGCCGCGCGAAGCCAAGACGGTCTTGTAGCGGCCGCTCTGTCCCACGCACTTCGGGACAGAGCGGGCAGCCTTCGTCTTTTGCTTCGGGAGAATTCGCGCGTCCACGGAACTGTCGTGCCCAAGCATTTGCGCCCGGCAATCTGCTACCATACGGCGTCGTAGACGCGGATTGGAACGGAACACTGGGCGCACATCTGGTGCGAAGAAGCGTATGGCGGAATGGAATTGCCGCCGACCAGCCACAACTGGTGAACGTGGCTGAAAGGCACGGAGCGCGGAAACTGCTTGGCGCGTTCGAGCGCATGGCTGAAGCGAATGTGTTCTACATGAATTTGCCGTACGGCGCAGCGGGCGCGTACGTCTGGATCTAACATGAACTTGCGCAACGTAGTTGATAAATATCTGGCGGTCGCGGGCGCGTACGGAAAATCCGTGCCGATCGGATCGCTGGGCCTTTCGCACGAAGAGACCGAGCGCATTTTCGACGTGTTGGACGAGGATTACCACATCAGCCGATTTTTTCACTTCAGCAAAGCTGCGGGCCAATCGTTCCAGATCAGCGGTTTCGCGCAGACGCACATTTCGATTGACTCTGAAATTCAGGAAATTTTGTAGCGGATATTCTCGATCCGTCGCGGCAGACACCCAGTAAGGTCCGCTTGAGAAAAGCGGCGGCAAGCCGCCGCACTCCCCGAAAGTTCGAGCATTGTCTGCGATTCTCATTTTAGTGGCGGATGGAAATCGAACTCGGGGTCAATGTCCACCGGGATGTCGTTGGTCTTGGCGAGCAGCGCGCTTAGCTCGGGCGGCATGGTGCCGTATTTTTTAAACCAGGCGTCGGTGCGCGCGCGGTCGCCGGTGGCTTCCTGCTCGAGCAGCTCCTTCGCGAGCGAGGCGATGGCCGCGGGCATTTTTTCGAAATCAATCACATACAATCCGCTGGCGGGGTCGCGGGTGATCGCGCCCTGCTCCACGTAGTAATTGAACTGCATGATTTCGCCCGCGCCATGGGCTTCGGCGACGCCGAAACGCACGGTGCGAAAAATTCCCGCGACGTAGGATGCATAAGTGATGTTGCGGTTTTCCTTGGGCAGCACGCCGTGGTCAATCAGCCAGCCGTAGCAAAATTCCCCGGCCACGTCCGCTTTGGATTCTTCCAGCGCGGAATAGGAAGAACCGATGGCCTGGTTGATTTGCACTTTGCCCTGCGCGGTGTGCGCGAAAGCCGGGCCCAGGCCGTGCGAAATTTCGTGCATGATGGTGTCGGCCAGATAACCTTCGCCGCTGGCCATGGCGGCCTGGTCGGCGCGCATGGTGCGCTGCGCGAGCGGCAGGATGATGTAATTCACGCGCGCGTCCATGAAATTCTTCCAGAAGATTTTCTTCGAGCCTTTAGCTTCATGGATGCGCGGATCGTTGGGAAGATTATCCGCGACGGCCTGATATCCGTGCAGCAGATCCCCGGCACGATAAGGCGAATCCACCACTTCCATCGGCGATTGTTTGCCGCGCTTGGAAGGCAGATCGGCGGCGGGCAAGGGAAGCGCTTCCTGCAAATCCGGAACGTATTTCTGGTAGAGGGCCAGCTTCTGGCTTTCGGCGTCGTTGCGAATCATGACCGAAGCGCCGTAGGTGGTTTTCACGCCAAGAAGCGAGTCGTCATAAACCTCGTAAGGCGCAAACACCACATCGAATTTCGGATTTTCCAAATCGAGCCAGGCGATGTCGCTCGCGTAGTAGTCATCCGTCAGCAACGCATCCGCCCGCAGCCGCAAGAATTTCGCGAAGGCCGGATCGTCGCTTAGTTTTGCGGCCTCGCGCAGATCCTTCGCCATCGGCTCCAGGAATTCCTTGAACGCGACGTGATATGGCGTGATTTTCGCTCGGTAGAAGTGGTTCGTCCAGTCCTGAGCAGTGATGTCGTATTGAACTATGGTGTAAGGGCTGTAAATTCCGGCTTTTTGTTCCGGGCTCGCTTTAATAATTTGTTCAATCGCGGCCCGCGTCAAGTCCTTGTCCGTGGCGAAGAAATAGAAGCCCCGGCCCGGCGGCATCGGCTCGGTGCCAACGAAGGGTTTGTCGTCATCAATCAGATCGAAACGGCTGCCGTTAATTTTCAAATAGCGCCGCAACAATAAATCCTGCGGATCTTTCTTGTTCGCGAGCGACAGATACAACTTCAAGCCCTCCGGGTCGCTCTGGCGCCAGTAGATGCAATCGAGCAGGCCGGAGGCGTCCACCAATTTATCGACCATTTGCTTTTCGCGCGCGGACAAACCCTGCGAATTGAAGGGCATGTGCACCAGCTTGAATTTCGCGACGCGCTCGGCGAGGTCAGGGACGACGTACAGTTTCGAGGCGGATGCCGAAGTTGCTGAAGCCTTCGACTGCGCGGCCGATTGCGGGATTGCTGCCAATGGGGACAGTGCAGCCACAGCGATTGCCGCTCCTGCCGCGAACAGCAGCAACGAGCGGGACGTGAGAGCGAGACTTTTTGTGATGGAGGTCATAGGGCGGCGATTTTATCGTCAAAAGTATCGATTAGAAAGCCCGGAAAGCGCTCAAAAGTAGCGATTAGAAATTGTTTTCTTGTTTGTTTTGAATAAGTTAAGTTTTTTCGCGGTCGTTCAACAGTAGCGAATAGAAACTGTTTTCTTGTTTGTTTTGAACAAGTTGAGTTTTTTGGCGCTCGTTCATTTGTATCGAATAGAAATGGCACCATTCGAGAGTCTTTATGCTTGGTGCGATGCGGCGCGGGCGAAAAAGTGGGACAAACACCAGCGATTAGAAATGCATTGGGCGTTGGCGCTGAAGGAGTTATCTCTGTTTTTAATATTTTTTCACCAGCGATTAGAAGTGCGCGAGTGGTGAGCAGTGATTGGTGAGTGATGCAGTGTGCAGGGGCCGGGAAGTGAGGGTCGGCCGCGAACCTGGGTGCAGTGCGAGCAGCGGCGCGCATGTAGACTCCTTGGCCGGGCGTAATTAGCCCGCGACTGATGATAACATAGTGGGTAAGATGACGCAAGAGGAAACAGAGGGTGGAGGCGCCGCGGGCAACAAAGCTGCCCGCTTCGTCCCGAAATGCGTGGGACGAAGCGGCCGCTACAAATTCGACGGCAAAATCAAAGGCAAAATCAAAGGCAAGGAGCCGGGCACGGGACGCCGGCGCTACCGGCGGGAGGCGGGCGCTACGGGAGGCGGGCGGTGCGACGGCGGCGGGCGAGGCTGGGGTTTGCGAAGCGGCTTGGCGCAGGCGATGGCTGGGTTATTTGGCGGGGCTGCCGAGCTGTTTCAGTTTTTGCTCGGCGCTGGCTTTGATGGCGTCGCGGCGAGGGGCGCTGTCTGCGGTGTCTGATGCCAGCAGCTCCATCGCTTTCTTGGCGTTTTGCAGCGCCAGATCCTTTTGGCCGGCGGCGAAGTAAGCGTCGGAGAGACTGTCATACACATTGGGCGAGTTGGGATAGGCGGTGACATTCATCTGAAAAAGCGCAATCGCTCCTTTGGTATCGCCCATCGCCAAATGTTCGTAGCCGAAACGATTGAGGAGCGCTTCCGAGAACAAGACGACCGTGGGGTCCGTGCTGCGCTGGTTCGCGAACATCAGCTCGCCCTTGTGCAGGCCGTCGGGCTCGTCCGCGAGACTTAGAAAACGTGATTCCGCGGACCAGGGAGCGAGTGCGTGGGTGGGCGGCGGAGCGGGAGAATGTAACAGCGTCGCATGGAACCAATCCACGATCATGCCCGGCAATTCTTTGTGAGCGGCGAACATATCCACGCCGTGGCCACCGACGGAATAGCGCACGAACTTGTTGGCAGGATCAGGCGAAACGTCGTAGAGCCACTGCATAATCTCGACGACGCCCGGATCGTCGGGGTCATCATCCGCCACTGCCAGAAAAAGCGGCAAGTTCGGCGAGTTGTGCAGGAACTGGCGACCGGCGAGATCGGTGCCTTCCGACAGCAGCACTAATGACTTCACTTCCGGATGACGGCGCGCGACCTGCACCGCCTGATTCACGCCGCAGCTGGCGCCTCCGACGCCGATGACGGCGCGATTTACACCGGGCTGCGATTGCAGATAGCGAAAGGCGACGTCCACATCAGCGGGCCATTGCTCCTTCACAATCTGGTTGGCTTCCTGCGGCGAAGAGGCCTGGTCCAAGCGCTTGCCGGCGCTCTCGCCGTAGCCGCGGAAATCCAGGGTCAAGACGTTGAGGCCGGAAGCGGCGAGCAGTGTGGCGAGATCGTCCCAGACTTTGCGCTGGCGATTGCACTGATGAAGCAAAAGAATACCGGGGCCGGGCTGAGCGGCTCCGAAATAGGTGGCCTTGAGGATCGCGCCGTCGGGCGCAGTCAATTCCGCAACGCGCGGGGCCGGCGCTTGTTGAGCGGCGCAGGTTGCGGCGAGCGCGAGCGTGATGAATGCGACGGAAAATAGATGCCGAGGGCGGAGCGGTGGCCGCATCACGGGAACCTCCTGCGTGTTGGGTATGTTAGACACCCAGCGAGATGGAATTGCAAGCGAAGAAGTGCGGCGGCGATGGGTGGATGGCGCCGGCTTAGCTTCCGTGAGCGGGGATGGTTTGGCGCAGGGGCTTTTCGGTTTTGGCGGCGGCTTTTTCGGCTGCTCCGGGAACGAGCTGGTAACCGTGTTTTCCCGGGCCGGGAAAAACCTGGGAGAGCGCCATCAGATTGGCGTATTTGTTGAAAGCGATTTCGGCGGCATGAATTGTGGCGTCGGGCTGGATGGACACGGCCGCGACTTGGACGGAAGCGCCGCCGCGGGCGCTGGAGAATTCGAGCGTGGGTTTGGCAGAGCCGGGAACTTCTTTAATGACGTAGTTGCCTTCTGGAAAAGTGGTGTCTCCGACGACGAACGGACGCGACATCCTGAACACAATTTGCGTAGTGATTTGCGCGCTGGCGGCGAGTGCGCCGATGATCAGCGCGAGCAGCGTGGAGAGCGCGAGCTTGGCCGCGAGTGGCTTCATGATTTCTCCTTGCGGTTTGAATGTGCACGCGAGGATATTTCTCAAGCGGCGGGATGTCCACAGCAAAAATTCGCTGAGCGGCGGCAGTGGGCGAGGAGCGCGCGGCGGCGCGAACTGTGGTGCTATGCTCGTCGCGTGGGAACGCGGGACGACCAGAAACGGAACGAAGAGACACGGGAACGGGCGCGGGCGGGCCTGTGCGCCGATTGCGTGCACGCGCGACGAATTGAATCGGATCGCGGCGCGAAATTTTATTTGTGCGAGCTGGCGGCAGTGGATCCCGCGTATCGAAAATATCCGGCGTTGCCGGTGATGCGCTGCGCGGGATTCCAGGCGAAAAGTTAACGGATACCCGGCAAGCGCTGCGGGAGGGAAGCGATGGCCATTCAAACGGTGCTGCAACTGGGCGACCCAAAATTGCGCGAGGTTGCTTCGCCGGTGGCGGATGCGCGATCGCCGGAGATTGCGACGCTGGTGCGAGATCTGGCGGACACGCTGGCGCACTGGCGCGCGACCACGGGGTACGGGCGGGGGATTGCCGCGCCGCAAATCGGCGTGGCACAGCGCGTGATATTTCTGCAATTGCCGGGCGCGGAGCCTTGGCCACTGGTGAATCCGGAAATTATCTGGCGCAGCGCGGAGAAAATTGTGGTGTGGGACGCGTGCTTGAGTTTTCTTTCGATTTTCATGCAAGTGGAGCGGCATCGCGAGATTCGCGTGCGTTATCAGGATCTGCGCGGGGAGCGGCAGGAGATTCAGGCGGGCGCGGAGCGGGATCTTTCGGAATTGCTGCAGCATGAGATTGATCATCTGGATGGAATTTTGGCGGTGGATCGGATTACGGATATGCGGACGTTGTGCACGCGGGAGGAGTTTGAGAAGAGATACCGGGCGGGGAGTCCTTATGCGGTGGGGGTGGGGCAGTAGCGCGTTTGGGGAGAGGCAAAGTCAAATTCACCACTGATGAATACTGATGAACCTGATAAAGGCATTGATGAAGGCTAGCGAGAAGAAAGGCAAAAGATTTAACGCAGAGAACGCAGAGGTCAGAGCGCAGAGTGCGCAGAGAAAAACGGAGAGGGATCCCGCCTGCCGCGGGTGGGGCGACGCGGCGTTATTTTGCGGCGACGGTGGTGCGGTGCAGGCGATCCTGCAGGGCTTTATTTTCGCTGCGAATTTCGGGGGGAAGGCGGTCGCCGAATATTTCGAAGAATTTTGCGGTGGCGTCGGCTTCTTCGGACCAATCGTGCGCGTCCACGCGAAGCAATTCATCCACAACGGTTCGCGAAATTGCCAGTCCATCGAGGCTAAGTGAGCCGGGAGTGGGAACGTATCCGATGGGAGTTTCAGTTGCGGCGGCGCGGCCTTCGATGCGGTCGAGCATCCATTTCAGGACGCGGACGTTATCGCCGTAGCCGGGCCACAGGAATTTTCCGCTGGCATCCTTGCGGAACCAATTCACGTGAAAAATTTTGGGCGCGTGCTTGATGCGCGGGCCCATTTCCAGCCAGTGCTGAAAATAGTCGGCCATGTTGTAGCCGCAGAAGGGAATCATGGCCATGGGATCGCGGCGCGTTACGCCCACTGCGCCGGTGGCGGCGGCGGTGGTTTCCGAAGCCATGGTGGCGCCGACAAAAACACCGTGCTGCCAGCTGCGCGATTCATACACGAGCGGAGCGAGGCGTTCGCGGCGGCCGCCGAAAATAATGGCGGAGATGGGCACGCCCTCGGGATCTTCCCAGTGCGGAGAAATCGAAGGCGACTGCTTGGCCGGAACGGTGTAGCGCGAATTGGGATGCGCCGCAGGACCTTTTTCCGGCGACCACGGTTCGCCCTTCCAGTCAATTAATGCAGGGGGAGGGGGAGTGCCGATGCCTTCCCACCAAGGCTCGCGCGCGCCGCTGATGGCTACGTTGGTAAAAATCGTGTTGTGATGCAGCGCGGCCATCACGTTGGGATTGGTTTGCGCGTTGGTGCCGGGCGCCACGCCGAAAAAACCATTCTCGGGATTGATGGCGCGCAGGGTGCCGTCCGCGGCGATGTGCATCCAGGCGATGTCGTCGCCGACGGTCCACACGCGATAGCCCTGCGATTCCAGCGCGGAAACCATCATCGCAAGATTAGTTTTGCCGCAAGCGCTGGGAAATGCCGCGGCCATGTAGGTGACTTTGCCGGTGGGATCTTCCAGGCCGAGAATCAACATGTGCTCGGCCATCCAGCCATCGGAGCGCGCCATCCAGCTGGCGATGCGCAGCGCAAAACATTTTTTCCCCAGCAGAGCGTTGCCGCCGTAACCGGAACCGACGCTCCAGATTAATTTTTCCTCGGGGAAATGCATCACGAAGCGGCGTTCGGGGTCCACGCCGGCCAGCGCGTGCAGGCCGGGGACAAAATTGTCGGAATTGCCGATGCGATCGAGCGCGGCCTGGCCCATGCGGGACATGATGCGCATGCTGGCGACGACGTAACGGCTATCCGTAATTTCAACGCCCACGCGGCTGTAGGGAGAATTTTGCGGTCCCAGGATGTAAGGAGCGACGTACATGGTGCGGCCCTTCATCGAGCCTTCCAGAATCGGCCGCACGCGTGCCTTGCCGTCTTCCGGGGACATCCAATTATTCGTGGGGCCGGCGTCGTCCTTCTTGCTGGTGCAGATGAAGGTGACGCTTTCGGTGCGGGCGACGTCGTTGGGATTGCGGCGGTTCAGGTAGGAATGGGGATAGGTGGCTGGGTTGAGCTCGGTGATGATGCCGTCGTGCATCAGGCCGGCGAGGAAGCGGTCGTTTTCGGCTTCGGAGCCGTCGCACCAGACGATGTGATCTGGTTTGGTTACGCGCGCGGATTCGTCAACCCATTTTTCGAGTGGCGTGGACACTTGATCTCCGGGATGAGGGCGCGGGGGGCGTCGCTCGGCTAGCGGGCCGGGCTGTCGCGACCTTGTGTACGACACTTCTTATACTAGAAAAGTCTAGGCCACCGATTGGGGAATTGCAAGTAGGGTGCGCCCTATGTTAACCGCGGCTTGCGCTGAGCGTTTCATTCCTGGCGGAGGGCTTGCATGGGGTCCACCAGTGTGGCGCGATGCGCCGGGATGAAGCAGGCCAGCAGACCGGCAAGGAGCAGCGCCGCGGCTACCGCGCCGAAGGCTGCGAAATCGAAGACGGCGACGTTGAAGAGCACGCCGTGCATGATTTTTCCGACGGCGTAGGCTCCGAAGAGGCCCAGAGCGAGGCCGATGCCAGCCAGCAGCATGCCTTCTTTCAGGATTAACGCGAGCACGTTTCTTTGTCCAGCGCCGAGCGCCATGCGGAGGCCGATCTCGTGGGTGCGTTGCGCGACGGCGAAGGACATCACGCCGTAAATTCCGACGGCGGCGAGCAGCAGGGCGATGGCGGCGAAGCCTCCGAACAAACCGGCTGTGAATCGCTGCTGCGACAACGAGCGGTCCATGATTTGTTCCATGGTGCGGGGCTCTCCCAATGGGAGATCCGGATCCATGGACTGGACAATTGCAGCGATGCTTTGAGTTAAGTTCTCGGGTTCCACGCCCGCACGCAACGAGATCAGCGTTTGCGGCCAGGGGCTTTGCCAGAAAGGCACGTCAATTTCGGGGAAGTCTTCCTCCAGACGGCCGTTGCGGACGTCGTGATATACGCCGACGATTTGCCAGGCGACCGGGGGACCGAGCTTGGTGACGCCGGGAACCAGCTGTTCGACGAGGATGCGTTGAGATAAGGGATCGACGCCGGCGAGGAATTTCTTGGCGAAATTTTCGTTCACGACGGCTACCAGCACGCCGCCGGCCCGGTCCTGATCGTTCAACGCGCGCCCCTGTGCCATGCGCGTCCCGAAAACTTTGAAAAAGTCCGGAGTGACCATGTTAAAGCCGGCTACAGGCCGCTGCGACATGTCCGTCACTTCTTTGCCGGCGATTTGGAACGGCATGCCGAATCTTACGCCCTGTAGCGGCGCGCCCTCGGAGGCCGAGACGGCGGTGACGCCGGGCAGCGCTTGAATTTTTTCCAACAACTGGCGGTAAAACGTTGTGATTTGCACGGGGTCCGTCAGGCGGTTTTTCGATACAGGAAGATCGAAGGTGAGCAAGTGATCGCTGCGGAATCCCAGGTCCACATGCGCGACGTTCCACAGACTGTGAATCGCGAGGCCGCCGCCGGCCAGCAGGCTGAGTGCGAGCGCGAATTCAGCGATCACCAGCGCGCGACGCAAGCCATGCCGTCCGGTGCTGCGCGACGAACTGCCGCCTTCCTTCAGCACCTCATTCAAATTCATGCGCGCCGCGCGCCACGCGGGAGCGCAGCCGAATAGAACGCCGGCGAGCATCACAGTTGCTAAGGTGAACAGCAGCACCGGAACGCTCATGCGCACATCCGTTTCCGAAAGCAATGTGTAGGGCGGCATCGCGGCCACGATCGCTTTCATCAACACCCAGGCCAGGCCTATTCCTAGCACACCGCCCACGGACGCGAGTGCCAGGCTCTCGATCAGGAACTGCGTAAATATCTGGCGGCGCGAAGCGCCCACCGACGCGCGCACGGCCACTTCTCTTTGTCGCGCCGCGCCCCGCGCCAGCAGCAGGTTGGCCACGTTGACGCACGCGATCAGCAGTACGAAACCCACGGCCCCCAGCAGCAGCGGCAATCCCTTTTTTGTGTCGGGATTCAGGAAATCGTTCTTCAGCGGCACCACGCTGGCGCCCCAGCCCTGGTTCGATTTCGGGTAATCCTCGGCGATGTGCCGCGCCACCGTATCCATGTCGGCGTTGGCTTGCGCGAGCGTGACGCCGGGCTTCATGCGTCCGAGCACGACCAGCCAGCGAAAATCGTGGTTCATCTGCTGCGGCGTGAACACCAGCGGCACCACCAATTGCCTGCCCAAGCGATCCGGTTGCCCCGGCGGTTGCACTCCAATCACGGTGTAGAGCTCGCCATTCAAGTGGATTTGTTTGCCGATAATGTTCGGATCCGCGCCGAAATGTTTTTCCCACAGCTTGTGGGTGATGATCACCACATGATCTTTGCCCGGCACCGTGTCGTCGGGCAGCAGATAGCGCCCCATGAACGGCTTGTCCCCGATCAACTGGTCGAGAAAGCCAGGGGTCAAATAGCTGCCTTCCACTTGCTCCGCGCGTTCGACGCCGGCGGACACATTGAATTGCTCACCAGTTACTGCGCCCAGTATTTGGAAAACTTTGCTGTCGCGCTTCCAGTCCAGATAGTCGCCGGCCGAAACTCCATTCCTATGTCCGCCCGAGGTGGCCCACACCACCACCAATTGGTCCGGCTGCGGATAAGGAAATGGCGCGAGCAAAGTGGCGTAAAAGATGCTGAAGATGGCGGTGTTCGCGCCGATGCCCAGCGCCAGCGCAAGAATGGCGACGGCCGCGAATCCAGGATTTTTGCGAAGCAGGCGAAAACCAAAGCGGGTGTCACGCAGGATGTTTGCCATGCGGCGCTCTCCTTGTCCGGAAATGAAAACGAAACACGCCCCGGTAAAAGGATACGAATCGAGCGATTACTTTGTTCGGGCGAACCCGGCGCAAATGCGGCATCCGCGGCGCCGAACGAGTCAACACGCAAATCCTACATCAGTCACGCATTTTTTGCGCGTGAAATGCCGCCGGCGCCCGAGGTTTTTCGGCGATCCCACCAGCCATGGGAAATTTGACTGAATGCTATACTTCCGGAATCATGTACGCGCGCAAACTGGCGGCAGAAGTTGGTGATTGGCGATGAGCGGCGACCAGCGCCGCTGGATTGGCTGGATAGTTTTTGCATGCGAAATTTCACCGGCTCGGCGGAGTTTGACGATACTTTGCCGACCGCTGACGGGCGGCTCGAAGCGGGCCTGGCAGTGGACCCCGCGCGGCTGGCGCAAGCCATGAGCGAGTGGTTCACGAAGCGCGGGAAAGGCAACGGGCAGGTTGTGACGATCGAATTGCGAGAGCTAGACGCCGCGAAGTAAGCGCTGCGACCGAAATCGAGAGATCCACGATCCAACCGAAGAGGAGTTCCTATGCGATCTGACATTATTCCAGGGGCCATTTTCCCGGACTACGAGCTTTCCGACCACACCGCAAAACGCCGTAAGCTTTCCGAACTGCAGGGAGCACATCCCATGGTGCTGGTCCTCAGCCGCGGCGGTTTTTGTCCCAAGGACCGCCGCCAATCGGAAGGGCTCGTGCAACTGCATCGTGAACTCGAGGTTGCCTATTGCCGGCTGGTCACCATCAGCACCGACAACATCACCGAGACCAACGAATTTCGCACAGGAATCGGCGCCCACTGGCCATTCCTCTCCGACGCCGGACGCGTGGTGCAAAAAGATCTCGACATTGCCGAATACACTGACCCTGCACACAATCCCATGATCCCCCACGTGATAGTGCTCGAGCCGGGACTGGTGATTTACAAAATCTACAACGGCTACTGGTTCCTTGGCCGGCCCACGCTGGAAGAATTGCGCCAGGACCTGCGCGCCGTAACCAAGAAATGCCGGCCGGACTGGGACATCACCACGCCCGAACTTAGAGCGGCTTGGCAGCAGGGCCGCAAAGAACTCTTCTACCCATATGGAAAAACGTACGCGCAGACGATTGGGGAACAGGATTAGAAGCGGCAGGCGCAGAGCTATCAGCATTACAGGGAAGTTTGCACTCCGAAGCGAACCCGCCAGGCGATCAAACAGGTGTGTAAAAAAGAAGAGCCGAACACTCCCTGCGTATGATTGGGGCGTTGCAGCGGTCATCGCAGGAGGAGTTCGGCTCCTCACACTTGTTTCGACGCAGGTGGCGAAAGATGGTTAGCAGCGGCTTTATTCGGTGGCCTGGTAGATCCCGTCGTTTTCCTGGGGTTCCTCGGGACCCCCTGGGCCGCGATGCAGGAAGGCCTTGATCTGCGGCATGGCGGCGCGCGCGGCGTCTTCGCCGGCGGCGATGAGCTGCGGCGATTTCGCAAATTCATCCCACAAAATGTGATGAACGTTCGGCTCGATCAACACATCCGTCATTCCGCGCCACGGCTGATTGGCCGCCGACTGAATGATGGAGAAGGAGCGGCTGATCACTTCAATAGTGTTGCGCGGCTTGGACTGCAGCAGTCCCGGTTCCAAATGAACTCCAATCACCATCTCCGCGCCCATCTTGCGCACGGCCGGCGCGGGAACCTGTTCGGTGAGAAATCCATCCACCAGATAATGATCCTTGTGCTCCACCGGCAGAAACAAGCCGGGATAAGCGCAGGAAGCGCGCAGGGCCGGCCCGATTTCTCCCTCGGTGAAATGAATTGAGATGCCTTTCAGCAGATCGGTGGCGACAATCGCCAGCGGGATGCGCAGTTCATGGAAATATTTCGCAGGCGTGAGGCGCTGCAGAAAATCCTGCAGCGGTTCGTTGGAAGCCATGCCCATGCGCGAAAGGGTCCAGCGGCCAAAATCGCGGAAACGGGTGATGGCGGATTGCTGAGCCATGTGCTCGAGCGTGGTGCCGCTGGCATACGCTGCGGCGATCAGCGCTCCCACCGATGTCCCGGCAATGAAATCAATGGGGATCTCGTGTTCTTCCAGGACGCGCAGCACTCCAATGTGCGCCACGCCGCGCGCAAATCCGCCGCCCAGGGCCAGCCCAACTTTCGGCGGTTCGCCGGATGTACCATAAGCGAAGCTACGCAAGCCCCGGATGGCTTTCCCCAGCCATTTTGTAGTGTCACCGAACTCGGCCATACACGTCCCTTAAGAACACTTTAACTCATTTCGCGTTTCAGGGTCTTTCCGGTTGACCGCCCGGTACCGCTTTTGTAACCTCAATTGCTTGAGAAAACGCCTAGAGGATTCCCAGTGAAACGACGCATCGAACGTGCGGCCGTATTGGGCGCCGGTACCATGGGCTCGCGGATTGCCGCGCATCTGGCGAACGCCGGAATTCCTTGCTACCTGCTGGATATCGTCCCGCCCAGCCTGACGCCCGCGGAACAAAGCAAAGGATTGACGCTGGAAAGTCCGGCCGTGCGCAATCGCATCGTGCTGGCTGGCCTCGACGCCGCCAAAAAATCCCGCCCCGCCGCTTTTTTCACCCCCGATACCGCGCGCCTGGTGACGCCCGGAAACCTGGAAGACAATATCGCCTGGTGCGGACAGGTGGATTGGATCATCGAAGCCGTCGCCGAAAACCTGGAGATTAAGCGCGGCCTTTTCACGCGCGTCGAAGCGGTACGCAAACCCGGCACGATCGTCACATCGAATACTTCGGGCCTGCCGATCCACTTGATCGCGGAAGGCCGCTCCGAAGATTTTCAGCAGCACTGGGCCGGAACGCATTTCTTCAATCCGCCGCGCTACATGAAATTGGTGGAGCTGATCGCCGGACCGAAAACTCTTCCGGAAGTTCTGGAGTCGCTGGAGGAAATCTGCGATCTGCGCCTGGGCAAGGGCGTGGTGCCCGCCAAGGACACGCCCAACTTCATTGCCAACCGCATCGGCACATTTTCCATGCTGAATGTGATCCGCCAGATGCAGGCGCTGGAGATGACCATCGAGGAAGTGGACGCTTGTACCGGCCCGGCGATCGGCCAGCCAAAATCCGCCACGTTTCGCACCGGCGATTTGGTGGGCCTGGACATACTGGTGCACGTGGTTCGGAATATTTACGAGAACGCGACCACCGATGAATCGCGGGACATTTACAAGGTTCCCCCGTTCATGGAGGAAATGATCAAGCGCGGCTGGCTGGGAGACAAGACCGGCGGCGGCTTCTACAAAAAAGTGAAGAAGGATGGCGAATCGGAAATTCTGACGCTGGACTGGCAGAAGATGGAATATCGCGCGCGCCAGAAAGCGAAATTCGGTTCGATCGAAGCCGGCAAGGCAATCGAAGATACGCGCGAACGTCTGCGCGCTCTGCTGGCTCCGGCGTTGGATGGCAAAGGCGGCGACAAAGCGAATCGCCTGTTGTGGTCCAGCCTGAGCCAGACGTGTTTGTACGCGGCGCGGCGCATGCCGGAAATTTCGCATCGCATCGTGGATCTGGATCGCGCCGTGCGCTGGGGATTTGCCTGGGAGCTTGGCCCATTTGAAGTTTGGGATGCGATCGGCGTCGAGCGCATGGCCAAGGCCCTGGAGCGCGACGGGCAAGAGCTGCCGCCGCTGGTGCGTAAGGTTCTGGATTCTCCGGCGAAATCTTTCTACGCAGCGGAGAAGGGAACCACGCGCTATTTCGATCTGGCCTCGCAGGCGCTGCTGCCCGTCACTGAGCCGCCCGGAATTATTATTTTGAAATCGCTGAAGGATCGCAGCGGCGTGGTGCAGAAAAACGCAGGCGCGAGTCTGATTGACCTGGGCGATGGCGTGTTGTGCTGCGAATTCCATTCCAAGATGAATTCCATCGGCGGCGATCTGGTAGCCATGATTCACGCGGGCCTGAATCGGCTGAAAACGGACTTCGACGCGATGGTGATCGGCAATCAGGCCACGAATTTTTCAGTGGGCGCGAACCTGATGCTGGTATTGATCAGCGCGCAGGAAGGCGAGTGGGACGATATCCACATGGCCGTGCGCCAATTCCAGCGCGTGAACATGGCCATCAAGTACGCGCCGGGGCCGGTGGTGGCAGCGCCGCAGGGCATGGCGCTGGGCGGCGGGTGCGAAATCAGTTTGCACGCGGCGCGCATTCATGCGGCAGCGGAAGCGTATATCGGACTGGTGGAAACGGGCGTCGGCCTGATTCCCGGCGGCGGTGGAACCAAGGAGATGCTGATCCGCGCGAACGAACACGCGGCGGGCGGCGAGGATCTGGATTTGTTCCACGCGCTGAAGCCGGTATTCGAAAATATCGCCTTGGCCAAGGTATCCACCAGCGGCGAGGATGCGCGTGCGCTGGACTACTTGCGCCCGTCGGATTTGATCGCCATGAATCGCGACCGCCAGATTGGCGACGCCAAGCAGACGGCGCTGGCCATGTTGCGCGCAGGATACCATCCGCCCGCGCCGGCGCAAATCCGCGTGCTGGGCGAGCAATTCTTGACGGGCGCAAAGCTGGCGATTCACATGATGATTCGCGGCGGCTATGCCACGGAGTACGACGGCGTGGTAGGACGCAAGCTCGGGTCCGTGCTGGCGGGCGGAGCGATTACGGCGCCGCAGACGGTGCCGGAACAATACGTCCTGGATCTGGAGCGCGAAGCTTTTGTGAGCCTGTGCGGCGAACGCAAGACGCAGGAGCGGATTGCGCATACTTTGAAGACAGGGAAACCACTGCGCAATTAATTTTTCGCGAATTCGACACCGAGAGGAGCGCTTCGCAGAACTTTCCCGCCCGCGCGGTGTTGATAACCAACGGAGAAACCTATTTGCGCCGGATTGTATCTAAGTCTGAGAATTTCGCGTACTTTGATGAGCCGGGGTGGCGCGTCAATGACCCGTCAATGAATGACGCATCAACGAATGGCGCAACAACGCATGAACGAGTGGAACTTTTTCTGCAATTTCCACGAAACAGAATGTCCGCACTCCGCATAGCAGACGCAGGCGGTCCGGAATCAGCGGATCAGCGGAGGAAACCAGCAACGAGCAGCTTTGAGTTTAATGGAATGGCTCGGCGTCGCCGCGAGCGATCCGGCCGTTCTCTCCATCAATTCTCGTTATCGCGATAATAAACCGGCTCGCAGTTCGGAGCCTTGCCGATGATCACACGATAAAGCCAAGGGGAGACTTCTGATGCGAAAGCGGATTCATTTTGTTGCGGTGCTGATGATTGCGTTGATGGGAATGTTCACGCTTTCGGCTTGCAGCAGCGGGGGCGGCGGCAACCCTCCCCTGACAAATGATTTGGTCGTTGTTCCCGGCTCCTCCACCGTGCCGGTGAGCCAGACGGCCCATTTCGCGGCATTTCTGAATGGCGTGGGCGCTTCGGCAACTTGGACCGCTAGCGCCGGGACCATTGACGGCACCGGGCTTTTTACCGCGCCATCTTCTCCGGGAAGCATAACGATTACGGCGACTTCCGGATCAGACACCGGCACGACGACGGTGAACGTGGTGGCCGCGCAGACGTTGGTGGTGAATCCAGCAGCGCTGACGATACCCGCGGGCGGCCTGCAGTCTTTCACGGCCACGCCCAGCGCGGGCGTAATCTGGTCGGTGAACGGAGTTGCGTTCGGCGACTGCATCACGCCGCCGATCAACTCCACGGTGCAATGCCATGGCGTGATTGATGGCAACGGGAATTACACCGCGCCGCTTTCACCGCCCACGGGCGGCACGGTGACGATTGGCGCCGCGGCCGGCGGCAATTCCGGCACTTCCGCGGCGCAGATTCTTTATTCCGCAGCTTCGCTGACCACCAACACCGTCGGAACGGGTCAATATGTGATTGCGTTTACGGGAGTGGATTTCACAGCAGGGCTTCCCGGTGGATGTCGTCGGCAGCATCGTCACCAGCGGTTCGGCGAACTCGGCGTCCGGCACGATTACCGGCGGCGAGATGGACCTCAACACCGTCGTACTGGCTCGGAACGGCCTTCGTCGTTCCAGTGATTTCGGGCTCCGTAGGCCAGGTGGGCGCTCTGGACGGCCGCACTTCTATGCCGCGTGACGCTTCCGTTCGAATAACAACGTCGCTTCAGTCTTTCAGCTTTCAACTGACGCTGACAACCAACCAGCATGCATTGCTGATTGATTTTGACGCGTGCCGATACCGGCAGCGGAACTCTGGACGCGCAAAACCCCACGGCCTTCGGAAACGCGCCTCAACGGCAGGTTCGCATTTCAGTACTTCGGCTTCGACCAGAATTTCTCTTCCGGTGACGGTGGCAGGCACTTTCCTCGCCAGCAACAATTCCATCCCGGTGAATAATCCCAATTCGCCGGTGAACACCCAGGATTTCACTTACGTGCCTCTCAGTACCAATACGCTGACCGTGGTCACCAACGACATCACCCTGAGCGGCGTGTACACGAATGTCGCGGACAGTTTCGGTCGCGGCACCATTACCATGAACTCCACGCGATCTGGGCACCTCACATTTTGCGTACTACATGATTGATCAGACGCATTTGAAGACTGGTGGAGATTGATCCATCGCAAACCGTACGCTCTTGTACGGCGAGGCCTACAGCTCGCCGATTGCTACCACCCCGCTCACCGGAGGCGTCGCGCTCACGTTTGGCGGAGCCGCGAACAACGCTCCCTACGCCGGCGGCGCGGTCTTTGCGCTCAATGGCGGCACGGTGGGCGGCAGCGGCGCGCTCGACATCAACAACAGCGGCGGCGCCAGCGCGCAAAACAACGCGACGATCACCGGCGGGTCTTACGCCAACGTGACGTCATCTGGCAACGTCCCGGCTCGCTATACGCTTTCGCTCACGACCAGCAAAGGCACCCTCCTGTTCGCTGCCTATACTTTTGTGACGCCATCGGGAACGGGCGCCGAGCTGGTGGAGATTGACACCAACAACAACGTGGATGGCGCCAGCGGCACCGCCTACCAGCGCGGTGGCGTGAGCACGGTGCAGGGTAGCTTTGCTCTGAATCTTTCGGGCGTGGGCTCCTCGAAGTCGCAGTCCGCGTTCGAGCAGGACACCACCGGGCAAGTCGGACTCGTCACCAACAGCACAGCGATCACCGGAACGCTGGATCTCAACAACGGCGGACCATTCCTGGGCCTGCCGCTGAATTCCACCAGCATCGTGAATGCTGTGGCATCGAACGGCCGCGGCACGATGCAGTTGAATTCCACTTCTGGCGGCGTTACAGCAAAGTACAACCTGGTCTATTACCAGGTGGACAGTAATACCCAGCTGCTGGTTGATGTTGATCTGAACCGCGTAGCGAACGGCATACTGATCCGCCAGTACTGACCGGCGCATTCGCTGAAATCAGTTTGTTTCTGTCCGGGGGACCGCCGCAGCGGCAAGGCGGCGGTCTCTCCGGAAAATTTCCCCCGAAAATCCGCGAACTTCCTGGTAACCCACCGCGCTTTCGTGCGTCTGAATGGCTAGCGGGTGTGCCAGAACGTGTGCCAGGACGTGTGTTCGATTCGCGACTCCAAAGTGTGAGCGATGGCCGTGTGCGACTTCCACGCGCCTTCTTGCCGCTTGCCGCATGCGCGGCAGCGGAGCAAACATCTTGCGTTCGCGCCGGACTGCCGCTAGCATCAGTCGCTTTTAATTCAGGCCGCACGCCGCTGTCGCGGGACTGCAGATCCGAATTGTCACCAGAAGAGTTGAGGAGTGTGAAATGAAGCATCGCTTCCATCGCCGTCTGATTCCGCTGGTTGTGCCGGTGATCTGCGCCGCCATGTTGCTAGGCTGGGTGTGTGCGGCGCGCGGTGAAGGCGGCGAGCCGCGATACTTCGCGATAAAGAATGCGCGCATCGTTCCGGTGTCTGGAGCGGTGATCGAGAGCGGCACGGTAGTCATCGCCAAAGGCTTGATTCAGGCAGTGGGAACAAGCGTCACGATTCCTCCCGAGGCTTGGGTGATCGATGGCAAGGGCTTGACGGTTTATCCCGGCCTGATTGACGCCGGAACGAACATCGGACTCACGCCGGACGACGATGCCAAGAAACGCCCCGCTGGCCCAGGCGCTGCGGGACCGGCAGATCGCCCCGGCACCACGCCGTGGCGCGTAGCTGCCGACGAGCTGAAGACGGACGACAAGCGCATCGAATCCTGGCGCAGCGCGGGTTTCACGACGGCGCTGACTGCCCCCGAGAGCGGAATTTTTCCCGGGCAGGCCACCGTGATAGATCTTGGCGGCGAGCGCCCGGGAGATTACGTGGTGCGTCCGCGCTCCGCGGTGCCGGTTTCGTTCAAGCCTGTCGGCGGATTTTTCGGATTTCCGGATTCGCTGATGGGGACGATCGCCTACGTTCGGCAAGTGCTGGACGACACCGCGTGGTACACGCAAGCCGAACCGATCTACCAGGCGAACCCCACGAAAACCGAGCGGCTACCCTACGACCGCACTGAATTCGTCCTGAGCAGCGCGCTGCAGAACAATGAAATCGTGCTGCTGCCCGCGAACAATTCAATTCAGATATTGCGCGCGCTGCGCCTGGCAGACGAATGGAAAGTTCGCGCCGTCCTCTATGGCGGCCAGCAAGGGTACGACGTGGCAGCCGCGCTCGCCGCGAGCAAGATTCCGGTGCTCGTCAATTTGAAATGGCCGGAGCGCGCCAAAGACGGCGACCCCGAAGCCGAGCAGGATCTGCGCGAGCTGCGCTTTCGCGATCGCGCGCCAGGCACGCCCGCGGCGCTGGCAAAATCCGGCGTGAAATTCGCGCTTTATTCCGGCGGACTTGCCACTCCCAAAGACATTTTCAAGAATCTCAAGAAAGCCACGGACGCCGGCCTCGCCCAGGATGCGGCCTTGCGCGCCATGACTCTGGACGCGGCGGATATTTTGGGTTTGAGCGATCGCCTCGGCAGCATCACGCCGGGGAAAATCGCGAACCTGGTGGTAACCGACGGCGATATCTTCAACGAAAAGACCAAAGTGAAGCACGTTTTCGTGGATGGCCGCTGGTTTGTAATTCACGAAGAACCGCCGGCGGAAAAGACCGGAGAGAAAAAAGCGCCGGAAGACGACGGGGCTGACGGAACACGCTCGCAGCGCGTCGAGGGGGTGGGCCGATGAAGCGCGCGATCCTTTGCATTGCAGCTGTTGCTCGCGGCCGGCGCGCCGCTGACCACCCTCGCGCAAAATCCCGGCACAATATTCATCCAAAACGCCACAGTGCTCACCGTCACTCACGGAAATATTGAACACGGCTCGATCCTGATTCGCGACGGAAAAATCGCCGCGGTGGGCGCGGATCTGAAAGCTCCCGAAGGCGCCACCGTGATAGACGCCACCGGCCAATACGTGATGCCCGGAATTATTGACTGCCATTCGCATATCGCGGTGGACGGCAGCGTGAATGAAGCCGGCCCGGCGGTCTCTTCGATGGCCAATATCGCGGACGTGCTGAACCCCGACGATATCAATATTTATCGCGACCTGGCCGGCGGCGTCACCACCGCGAACATCTTGCACGGCAGCGCCAATCCCATCGGCGGCCAGACCATCGTGATCAAGCTGCGCTGGGGCAAGCCCGCCAGCGATTTGCCGTTCCAGGGCGCGCTCCCGGGAATCAAATTCGCGCTGGGCGAAAATCCCAAACATTCCAACTTCCCCTCGCCTCCGGGCGTGCAGCCGCGTTATCCCGGCACCAGGCTCGGTGTGGAAGAAGTGATCCGCCAGGCATTCATCGAAGCGCGCGAGTACAAAAAACAATGGGACGATTACAACCGGCGCAAAGCGGCCGGCGAACAGAATCTGATTCCGCCGCGCCGCGATGTTCAGCTGGACCCGCTGGTGGAAGTGCTGGAAGGCAAACGCTACGTGCATGCCCACTGCTATCGCGCCGATGAAATCGTGATGCTGATTCGCGTCGCCAATGAATTCGGTTTCAAGGTGCGCACGTTCCAGCACGTGCTGGAAGGCTACAAAGTCGCGGATGAAATCGCCGCCGCCGGCGCAGGCGGCTCCACATTTTCCGATTGGTGGGCCTATAAGATGGAGGCGTTTGACGCCATCCCGTACAACGCGGCGCTGATGACCGAGCGTGGCGTGGTGGTTTCCGTCAACTCCGACGACGCGCAGGAAGCGCGCCAGTTGAATCAGGAAGCCGCCAAGAGCATGAAGAACGGCGGACTTTCCGCGAACGACGCGCTGAAGCTGATCACGCTGAATCCCGCCATCCAGCTGGGGATTGACGGCCGCGCCGGCTCGATTGATGTGGGTAAGGACGCCGATCTGGCCATTTTCAATCACGATCCGCTCAGCGTCTACGCCGTGGTGCAGAAAACTTTGATTGACGGACAGGTCTACTTCGACCGGCAGCGCGATATCGCCGGACGCGCCGCGCTGGTCGCAGAAAAACAAGCCCTGCTGGATAAGGAAAAGAAAGCCGCGGAAGCACAGAAGGCCGAAGAAAAGAAGCCCGACGAAAATTCCGAGAAGAAGCCGGAGAAAAAGCCCACGCCGAAAAAGAAACCGCCGCAGGACGGCAGCGGCAACCTGCTGAGCGGCGTGGCCGGAGGCGCGCTGTGAAAACCCTAAAGTTCAGCGTCCGCGCGCTCGCCGTGCTTCTGTCCGCGTCTCTTGCGATTCCCGCTTGGACCCAAACCGCCGCCACCACCTACGCGATTAAAGGCGGAAAGGTTTTCACGCTGGCCGGCCCAGCCATCGAGAACGGCACCGTAATCATTCGCGACGGAAAAATCGCCGCGGTCGGCGCCAACATCGCGATTCCGCCGGATGCGCAGGTGATTGACGCAACCGGCCTGGAAGTTTATCCCGGCATGTTCGATCCCGTCACACAGATCGGATTGAACGAAGTCAGTGCCGTCAGCGCGACCGTGGACGTCAGC
The DNA here is from genome assembly GCA_963742475.1 of uncultured Acidobacteriota bacterium. Taxonomy (GTDB): domain Bacteria; phylum Acidobacteriota; class Terriglobia; order Acidiferrales; family UBA7541; genus Palsa-295. The sequence goes on from CAVULY010000003.1 coordinate 723,412, forward strand.
GAGCTCGGTGATTACAACCCGGAGCTTGTGGCCGCCACCGCCGTCAATCCCGCGAGCGCCCACATTCCCGTCACTCGCGCCAACGGCGTCACCGAGGTGATTGCCGCGCCCGGCACCTCCAGTCTCGATTTGTCCAGCGGCGGACTGATCACGGGACAAGCTTCGGCGTTCAACCTCTCCGGATGGACGATGGACGAAATGCAGATCAACCGCTCGGTGGCCATGGTGATCAATTGGCCTACGATCCAGACCAGCACTTTCGATTTCGCCAGCTTCAGCGTGAAGGAAAAGCCCTACGCCGACGTCAAGAAGGAATACGACAAATCGGTGAACGCGCTCAGCGACTGGCTCGATCGCGCGCGTCATTACGCGCAAGCCAAAGAAAAAGGCTCACCCGCGCTGTTCGAACGCGACTTGAAACTGGAAGCGCTGGTCCCGGTGGTGGAAGGGAAGTTGCCGGTGCTGGTGATCGCCGATGAGCAACGCGACATTCGCAACGCGGTGGATTTCTGCAGCAAGCAAAATCTGAAAATGATTCTGGGCGGCGGCTCCGAGGCCTGGAAAGTAAAGGATCTGCTGAAGGACAAGAAAATTCCGGTGGTGCTCGGTCCCACCAACCGTCTGCCGGAGCAGGAAGACACTCCGTACGACAAACCATACACGGAGCCGTCCGAGCTGTTCGCTGCGGGAATTCCCATCGCGTTCTCCAGTTTCGGCACGGCATTTTCGCGCCGCCTGCCGCAGTACGCCGGAACGGCCGTGGCCTACGGCCTGCCGCATGACGAGGCGCTGAAAGCGGTGATGCTGAACGCGGCGCAGATTTTCGGTCTGGCGGATCAACTCGGAACGCTGGAGCCGGGAAAACTCGCAAACGTGATCGTAACGAGCGGCGATCCGCTCGAACTGCAGACGCAGGTGCGTTATCTCTTCATCAAAGGACAGCTCACCAGCACGGATAACAAGCACCGCGACCTCTACGAACAATATCGTAAGAGGCCGCAGGCCGCCCGTTGACGCCGCGGTAGGCCAATTGACTGGCCGCTTGGCGATCAGTCCGGTTGCGTTATAATCCCTGCCCATCTGATGCCACGGCGCAAAACGCCTTCGCTGCAATCATCCAAAGGAGAAGGCATGCCATTTTTCCGCACTCGTTCTTCTGTCGTTTTATTTCTGTTAGCCGTCGCGCTATCGTTCGCCGGCTGCATGAGTGACGCGAGCCATTCGAACGATGCAGCGAAGAAGGCGGCCGCGCGTCCTACGATCGTCTTCATGACTGACTTCGGCACAGCCAACGACGCCGTGGCGATTTGCAAGGCCGTGATGATCGGCATCGCGCCGGATGCGCGCATCATGGACATCACTCATCAAGTGACGCCGTATCAGATCGGCGAGGCCTCGCGCCTGCTGAGCGGCGTGACGCCGTATTATCCTGCCGGCACGGTGTTCGTAATCGTTGTCGATCCGGGCGTGGGCACTTCGCGCAAGGCGGTGATTGTGAAAACCAAGAAGGGCCAATACTTCGTAGTGCCCGATAACGGGCTGATGACGCCGATCGTGGACACGGACGGCCTGGAAGGCGCGCGCGAAATCACCAATCCCGCATGGATGATCGGCGACAAAGTTTCCAGCACATTTCACGGCCGCGACATTTTTTCGCCGGCCGCGGCGCATCTGGCCGAGGGAGAAGATTGGACGCTGGCCGGCCCCGCTGTGAACGAACTCGTTCGCCTAAATCCGCCAGTGGCAACTTTGGACGCGAAGGGAATCACCGGCGAGGTGATCGGCCTGGACGATCCGTTCGGCAGCCTGATCACGAATATTTCCGGCGAGGATTTCAGAAAACTGGGCTACGCGCTGGACGACAAAGTCACCGTGAAGATTGACAACAAGCCGTACACGATTCCCTACGTGAAGACGTTCATGGGCGTGCCGGTAGGCCAGCCGCTTCTGTACCTCGACTCGCGCGACCGCGTAGGTTTTGCCGTCAACCAGCGCGATTTCTCGAAAATTTACAAAGTTTCGCCGCCAGTTCCCGTTTTCGTGCCAGCGAAAGGGAAGTAGTTCGGCACAAGCGCGCCGCTGCGTAGCGCACGCCGCGGACCTGCTGCGGCGCGCGTGATTAATTTCCTCGAATCCATCTTGATTTGCCGTGCTCGCAACGCCAATTCCACGTGTACGCCATTTGAAAAATGTTCGCCGCTCGCGATCGCAGTTTCGCCCTCTGTTCTCCATTGGCGTTGGTGCCCAAAACGCTCTCCCCAAGTACCAAAGTACTATGGTGCGGACTGGCACTGCCCGCGAAAATTCACTTATCACGGGGCTTAACGTTTCATCCGGGGGGACGGCGTACTACTGCCGTTGCTGATTATGGCGCCACTCACTAAAGATTTGCCGGACGTCGCAAATTCCAGCGCTGCTGTGCCAGCCGCGCCGACTGTGCCGACTACTGCTGCGCCGAAGCAGAATGCGGGCGGCACCTTGCGCGCCGACGCTCTCTCGCTCGAAGTTCCCGTGAAAGTCCATGGATCGCGCATCACCGAAGTTGCGCGAGGCGTCGCTCCTCGCACCGAACCCTTCGAAGAAGAAACTGGAACGATGATTGTGTTTCCGCAGGGCGGCGTGCTGCGCATGTCCACCGCGGTAACCGCCAGCCAGATGCTGGTGGTGACGAATCTGAAAACGCGCCAGGACGCAATTTGCCGCGTGATCAAGGTCCGCACGTTTTCGAATATGCAGGGCTACGTGGAAGTGGAATTCACGCATCAGCAGCCGGGATATTGGGGTGTTCGTTTTCCGTCAGAGGGCGCTGCTGTCGCGACGGAAACCGCGCCGGTAACCGCGCCAGTAATTCCTCCCCCGGCGCCCGCAGTGATTCCAGAATCTCCGGTTCAGCCCGCGCCGGCTCAAGATGTTTCCTGGGCTCCAGCGCCGCCGCCGATCGTGGCACCGCCACCGCCGCCGCCGGTTGTGTCGCAAGTTGCGCGCCAGTCGTGGCGCAATTGCACCGCCGGTTGCTCAGCCAATTGTTCAGCCAGTCGCGCCGCAGCCAGTGGTGTTGCCACCTGCTGCGCCCGTCGCGCCTGCTGCCGCAATCCATCCGGTAACGCCCGTGGCGCCGCCCCCGCCTCCGCCCAGCAAACCCGAGCCAACATTCATTTCGTTTGGGACGCAGGAAAAAGTGCAGCTCTTCGCTTCGGCCACCTTGCCGCCGGTCGCGGAACGCGTGGCGCCCCCGCCACCTCCGCCTCCCGCGCAGATGCCAGCGGAAAATGTGCTTTCAACATTCATCTCAGATGCCGCGGCCGCCAGAGCGGCAGGCGAAGCGCCACCCAGCGAATCAGTGGAAATTCCCGACGCGCCGGTAACTGCAACTCCACCCGCGCTGACTTTGAGCGAGCTGCGCGGCGACCAGCGCGGAAGCGTGGTCGCATCGCCAGCCGACGCGTCGCAGGCAAACGCCACCTCCATAGACCAGCTCGTCAGCGAAGCCACCTCGGACGTTCCAGCGAAAAGTTCGCGCGCCGTTTTTGGCAGCTTCAGCGGCGGCACGGCTCTTGGTGGCGGCCAACCGGTGGCGGTTGACGCGTTTGGAACGCGGCTTGATTCGCACGGCGACGCGATCACCGATCAGGCCGGCGCGTCACGTAAGAATAATTGGATCCTGATTGCCGCGTGCGTAGGCTTGCTGTGTGCCACCGGCATCGGCGGCGCCTTTTATTTCCGCCCGCACGCTGCCAATTCCGCGCACAGCGGCGCCAGCACGCCCGCGATTCCGCCGGCACTGGCATTTCAAACTCCGACGGTAGTTCCGGACGAAACCGCCCATGACGCCGCGCCGACGCACAATTCCGCGATGCATCCAGTACCCATCGTGGCGCAGGCGCCTGCGGCTGCTGCCACCGTCCACCCCAGTGATCCCGCCGCGGGCAGTGGTGAAGACGGGCCCAGAATTGTGCCAAAGCCTGCATCGAACCTGGCACCCGGCATGGTGAAAGGCGCAGTGGACGATCATCCCGTACCAACGCAACGCGCTGACGCGGGCAGCGAAGTTCAGGCGCCGTCCGTAGAGGCTGCGCCAGCTGCCGACTCCTCGAATTCCGGCGCGCTGTCGGGGATTGTTTCGTCGAACGCGGTCGCGCCGCTGGCTCCGGATATTCACGCGGAAAACGACGGGCCTGTAAAGATTGGCGGCAACGTGAAGGAACCAAAGTTGCTCACCCGTGTGATGCCGGAATACCCGACCGTCGCGAAAGAGGCCCACATTGAGGGCGACGTAGTGGTGAAAACCACGATCGATCCGAAAGGCAACGTCGTCAACATGCAAGTGGTGTCTGGTCCGGCGATGTTGCGCGGCCCCGCGCTGGCAGCATTGCGCCGCTGGAAATATGAGCCCTCCACTCTGAATGGGCAACCAATCGCCGTGCAACTGCTGGTGACGCTCAAGTTCAGCGCCAACCGCTAGCACGCTTCGCATTCCGCGGATTCCACGTCCCTTCCACCGCGATGGGCACGCAATCGACACGCATCATTTCGCGCTGTTGCTTTTTCGCCGCTACTGCATCCAATATAGAGTTCGTTCAGATGAACTCTCCCTCGTTCGAGGTGAATTATGCGTGAAGCAGTGATCGTCAGTTCCGTGCGCACCGCCGTGGGCAAAGCCGCGAAGGGAACGCTGCGCGCCACTCGCCCGGACGATCTGGCGGCAACGGCGATCAAAGAAGCCGTATCGCGCGCCAAGGGCCTCGACCCTGCCGAGATCGAAGACGTCATCGTCGGATGCGCCACTCCGGAAGCCGAGCAGGGCATGAACGTCGCCCGCATCGCATCGCTGCGCGCGGGCTTGCCGGTAAGTGTTTCCGCGATGACCATCAACCGGTTCTGTTCTTCCGGCCTTCAGGCCATCGCCCTCGCGGCGGAACGCATCATTGCCGGCGGCGCCGAAGTCGCTGTCGCGGGCGGCGCCGAATCCATGTCCATGATTCCCATGGGCGGAAACAAGATCGCGCCGAACCCCTGGCTCACCGACAATCATCCCGACACCTACCTGAACATGGGGCTCACCGCGGAAAATCTCGCCAAGAAATATGGCATCACGCGCCAGCAGGCCGACGAGTTTTCTCTCGCCAGCCATCAGAAGGCCATCGCCGCCATCGCCGCGGGAAAATTCAAAGATGAAATTGTTCCGGTGGAGGTGAGTTACACCGTGCTCGAAGCCGCTGCGGCCGGCGAAACAACTTCCTCCAAGCCCAGGACGGTGAAAGTTTCTTTCGCCGTGGACGAAGGGCCGCGCGCCGACACATCCTTGGAAGCCCTCGCAAAGTTGAAACCGGCATTTCACACGCACGGCGTGGTGACGGCGGGGAATAGCTCGCAGACCAGCGATGGCGCGGCCGCCGCCGTGGTGATGAGCGCGGAGCGTGCGCGCGCGCTGGGACTGAAGCCGCTGGCGCGATTCGTCGCGTTTGCCACCGCGGGTTGTCCGCCGGAAGAAATGGGCATCGGCCCGGTGTATGCAATTCCCAAGGCGCTGAAACTCGCGGGCTTGACGCTGGATCAGATTGACGTGATCGAATTGAACGAAGCTTTTGCCGCGCAGGCTCTCAGCGTAATTAAAGTTTTGGGGATTGATCCTGCGCGCGTCAACGTCAACGGTGGCGCCATCGCTCTCGGCCATCCACTAGGCTGCACCGGCGCAAAGCTCACCGCCACGATCCTGCGCGAACTCGAGCGCCGCAACGCCCGCTACGGCATGGTCACCATGTGCGTCGGCGGCGGCATGGGCGCGGCCGGCATCTTCGAACGCGTCGCCTAACCCGAGTAGCCGATTTTGAATTTGCCTTTGGTTTTGTAGCGGCCGGTTCAGGTTCATCGAACCGGGCAGCCGTTGCCTGGTCCCGCCGCCGCAGGTGAATTTTTCGTTGCCCCTGGTTTCTCGGTGTCTGTGCGCGCTGCGGCAATTCTTCGCCGATGTGCTACGGCCTGCGCGTCGCCAAAACCCGCACCAACACACTTTCCGGCCCGCTACCCACCGCCGCGGATTCCTCGCTGTTCATCTTCCCGTCTTCGCCGATCCGCGCGCTGTTGCGCATCGAAATTTTCCCGCTGCCTGTCGTCATCTCCCCGTGAAACACCAGCGCGTCACCCTCAAAATTCCCCGTCTCCACCACCGCGCCCGAAAAACTGTTTCCAAAAATGTACGACTTGTACGCTTTCTCCTTCGCATCCCACGTCATGATCAGCAGCCCTTCGAAATCGCCCACCGGCCCCTGCGAATGAAAATGATTGATCAACGAGAATCCGCCCGGCCCCAATTCGCTCTTGTACACGCCGGTGTTCACGCCGCCTTCCGGCGCAAATGGACCCTTCGGATAAGTTTCCGTGTAGTCCCAGGTTCCCAAATAAAATTTCTGCAGCCGTACCATCTCCGGTCCGGGCTGCGGCGCCTGCATCGCCGGCGCGCTTGCCGGTTTCTCCGTCGAAGCGGGCTGCCGCGCCGCCACTGCGATTCCCGCCATCGCAACAAGAACCGTCAACCCGAGCATCAATTCCAGCTCTGCGCATCAGAAAGCACCTCCCTCTGAATTTACTTCGCAGCAGGCTTCCACAAACCAACCGTATTTCCCGCGGTATCCTGTATCCACGCAAACGTTCCGGTGGGAATTGGAATCGGCGGCACCAGCATCTTTCCTCCGAGCTTCGTCGCCTTGTCAATGTAGGCCTGCACGTCATCCACTTCGACGTAAAAAATCGTGTAGTGAAACGGTTCGTGCCCCAGCGCCGTGATGTGCCCGGTAGGGCCTTTGCCGGCGTCAATCATCGCCGCTGGCCCAGCCTCGGCGATTTTCCAATCGAATAATTTTGCGTAAAATTCCTGCGTCGCTTTGCTGTCCTTGCATCCAATTTCGAAATGCACCACTGGATTCGCCATGAGTTTTCTCCTACGGAGCGAGGATTTTCTTTGTTTGGGCCGTCCATTGCGTTTTGCGTTGCGTCACGCGCTCATGGGCAGGCATCGTTGCGAGCCACACCTGCGCGTCAAACGTTCGGCCCGCGCCTTCAATCGTCAGTCGCACCAAAGCGCCATAAAGTGATTCAATCGTCACGCAGAATCCGCGCGGGGCATTATAAACGCAACTCGCCCCGCCCACACCTCTCCGGTCGAAGTTCGCAGCGAATACGCCTCGCCATCAGGCAGCCGGCCTAGCGCGACCCGCGCACGCCAAGCGACACAGCATCTGCGCCCAATCCAGCGTGCCATTTTGCCGACCGGGCTATTGCTCTGGACCGAAATGCGCGAGAGAATCTCATGAGCACAATTCATCGCTCGGAGGCACCCCATGGCCACGGCACCCGTTTCGCAGGTTCTGAATCGCGGCGGCGCATTCCTCATCACTCCCTGCCGTCCCGAAGACGTCTTCACTCCGGCGGATTTTTCCGATGACCAGCGGCTGATCGGCCAGACTGCCGAGGAATTCGTGCAGAAGGAAGTGGTCCCGCAGATCCCCGAGCTGGAAGCGCATAAAGACGAGCATCTGATGGCGCAGATGCTCAAAAAGGCCGGAGAAATCGGTTTGCTGGGCGGCGGAATTCCCGAAGCCTATGGCGGTTCGGGCCTCGACAAAGTTTCCGCGGCCATCCTCGCCGAAAAACTCGCCGGCTACGGCTCCTTCGCCGTCTCGCATGGAGGACACGCCGGCATCGGCACCGTGCCCATCGTTTATTTCGGAACCGAAGAACAAAAAAAGAAATATCTACCCAAGATTGCCACCGGCGAATTGCTCTCCTGTTATTGCTTGTCCGAGCCGCAAGCCGGCTCCGATTCGCAGGCTTCGCGCACCCGCGCGGTTCTTTCGCCCGACGGCAAGAATTACATTCTGAACGGCCAGAAAATGTGGATCACCAACGGCGGCTTCGCGGACGTCTACGTGGTTTTCGCCAAAATTGACGGCGAGAAGTTTTCCTGCTTCATCGTGGAGCGCGGCACGCCCGGATTTTCCGCCGGCGCGGAAGAAAAAAAGATGGGCATCAAGGGCAGCTCCACCACGCCGATCTTCTTCGAAAATTCGCCGGTGCCCAAGGAAAATCTGCTGCATGAGCCCGGCCGCGGCCACGTCGTCGCGTTCAACACGCTCAACGCCGGCCGCTTCAGCCTGGGCGCCTATTGCATCGGCGGCGCCAAAAAAATTCTGGAAGCCTCCTCGAAATATTCCAAGGAGCGCACCGCTTTCGGAAAACGCCTCTGCGATTTCGGCCTCATCAAAGCCAAGCTCGGCGAAATGGCCATCCAGATCTACGCCATCGAATCGGAAGTGTATCGCTCCGCCGGCATGATCGAAGCCGCCGTTTCCAGCCCCGACGCCGGCAAGGACAAGACCAAGCAAGCGATGCAGGTGCTCGAGGAATACGCCATCGAAAGCTCCATCAGCAAAGTGGCCGGCAGCGAGATGGTGGATTACGTGGTGGACGAAGGCGTGCAGATTTTCGGCGGCTACGGTTTTCACGAGGATTATCCCGTGGCGCGCGCCTATCGCGATAGCCGCGTGAACCGCATCTTCGAAGGCACCAACGAAATCAACCGCATGCTCATCATCCAGATGCTCATGAAACGCGCACTCGGTGGCGTGCTGCCGCTGATTCCCGCCGCCATGAAGCTGGGTGAAGAAGTGCTCGCCGGGCCGTCGTTTGAAGAAGCTCCCACCGGCCCCTTCGCGGAAGAGGAAAAATCACTGGAGCAGGCCAAGAAGATTTTCCTGCTGGCTTCCGGCACCGCCATGCAGAAGTTCCGCGAACAGCTCGCCGAGCAGCAGGAAATCGTGGCCTCGCTGGCCGATATCGTTATGGACGTCTACGCCATGGAATCCACGCTGCGCCGCGCGCAAAAAGCCTCCGCCGCTCGCGGAGAAGCCGCCAGCGTAATGTGCGATGCCGCTCGCGCTTTTATTTATGACGCCATGGATCGCGTCGAAAAAGATGCCCGCACGGCCCTCGCCGCAACAGCCGAAGGCGACACGCTCGTGACCCAGCTCGCCGTGCTGCGCCGTTTCGCCAAACATGCGCCCCTGGATACGATTGCCATTCGCCGGCGCGTTGCGGAAGCCGTCCTGGCGCAGGATCGTTATCCGTTTGAAAATCGCTGATCGCCCGCCTTTAGTAGAGCCGGCGTCTCGCCGGCTCTTCGCAGTTGGCTTTGTAGCGGCCGGTTCAGTTTCATCGAGCCGGGCAGCCGTTGCCGTTGGTTCTGACGTCGCCTTCGTAGCGGCGCACTTCACTGCGCCACTTGTGGCGCAATAACGCCGGCCTCGCACAATTCTCCACGAACCGAAAAGCGAATGTCTCACTTTATTGAATTTTAGTTAGTTAACGATGCAGTAATTAACCCGCACAGGCGAAAACAAGTGACAAAAAAAGTCTACAGCCTTTAGTTTCACTTCGGTACCACCTCTCGCCAACCCGAAGAAACCATTTTCCGCTTTAAGTCGATTCACAGTGCCGAACCCTCCGCTGTCCTTCGCATTTTCAATGACTTACGAGCGATTCGTTTGGAAACCTCCGTGCATCCAAAGAAGCGAGGGTCGGAGGACCATGAAAACGTCACTGAATAAATTGCAGACAATGCTTATGGGGATTATCGAAAAGGCGAAGGTTCGCAAGGGCCTGCTGTCCATGCTGGCAGTCTTCCTCGTTCTCCAGGTCTACTTCGTACGGGAATTGATCGCTGCTGAATTGCTCTTCGCAATGGGATTCGCTGTGCTGATGGTTCTGGGCGGGATTGTTTATCTGATTGGCGCCATCGGTGAACGCGGTCTGGACTGGGCCGAAGCCGGCATTCGCGTTTCTACGGATTTCGCGCGTCGCGGCTATGCCGGTCTGGAAGAACTCAGTAGAAAGCCATTCCGCCATCCACGTTCAGAGTCTGCCCAGTAATCGCGCTGGCCTGATCGGAAACCAGGAATAGGGCCGCGGCGGCAATTTCATCGGCTGTCTGCGGCCTGCCCTGTAAAATCCCCTGGCACATCTGCTTGAATAATTTCTCGCTGTCCGTCTGAAAATATTCCGCGAGGCCGCGCCCCAGCGCCTGCGACATTTGCGTTTCGGGCACCGGCCCGGGACTCAGCGCGTTTACCCGCACTCCTTTGCGCGCGCCCTCGGCGGCCAGGGTGTGCGTCAATCCGATCAGGCCGGCCTTCGATGCGGCGTACGCGCTGTTCAATTGAAACGCCGCCTTGGCCGCAATGCTCACCACGTTCAAAATCGATCCGGAGCCACGCGCATACATTTCAGGCAGCACCAGCCGCGCCAGCAAGAACGGGCCGCGCAGATTCACCGCGATCACTTCGTCCCAGGCGCGCGCGCTCACCTGCTCCACTGGCGCGACCGGCCCCAGCAATCCCGCATTGTTCACCAGGATGTGAACCGTCCCGAAAGCTCTGCGCGCCTCGCGCACAATTTTTTCGCAATCGGCCTCGCGCGACACGTCTCCAGCCACCGACGCAGCTTTTCCGCCGGCATCCTGAATCTCCCGCGCCACTAGCTCGATTTCGCTTTCCGTTCGCGCGCTCACCACCAGCGAAGCGCCCTCCGCGGCGAACTTCTTCGCGATGGCCCGGCCAATCCCCCGGCCGCCTCCCGTCACAATGGCCACCTGTCCCTTCAGCAGCATTTTTCGCTCCGTTGTCCTTGTAAGTGAATCGGCATGGTATCACGCAGGCCGAATCGAGCTTCTGTGTCGAGACGGCGGTTGGCGAATCAGATACGTTGCACTCGATCTATTCGTTGGCTGCGCTAGAATTTCATGAGCCCCAGGTGTGCAACCCGGGCCGTAGCGAGAAATCCGCATGAAAAAAATTGCAATCATCGCCGCCATCGTTGTTTGCGCCTTATCCATCAGCGTCGGCTGGCAAATCGCATCGTGCGAGCTAGCCAATCGCCAATTGGAAGAGGAGTTGCGCGACGTGGCCTCGCGCAACGCCGAACACATCGGATTATCCGCCCCCACCACTGATGACGATCTTCGCAACTCCGTCATCCACGCCGCCAAAGATCTGAACATCGCGCTCGATCCGGATCAAGTGACTGTGCAACATTCCGGGGAAGGGAAATCGTCGGCCGTGCATCTGAGCGCGGACTACACCGCGCAGGTGCGCCTACTGGGTTTTTCGCTCACGTTTCGCTTCACTCCCTCCAGCGACAGGCCGCCATCCTAATTTAGTGTGTTGTTGTCGGATTTAGTTATAATTTGGGGCTCGAATCGTGCTCGGACTATTCTCGATACAAGCAGTTGTGCGTGACTTATCACATGATCGGAGAGCGCCACAACGGTCTCCGGCTCTGATCACGGTTCCGGCCTTGAAATCAGACAGAAAGGCACCATGAAGCAGCTTCCGCGGCAAGTCGCCCTCGTTGCCACATTCCTTTGCATTGTTAGCGCCGCACCCTTGGCGCAAACTCCTGCGCCACTGTCTTCGCGTGACGTCTTGGTTCATGGACACCATTTGACATTCCACGACACGCCTGGTCATCTGCCTGTCCTAGTGTTGGACGCAGGGGGCGGGGCTGACTCTACCTATTGGAACAGCATCATCCCTGAACTTGCGAAGCGAACCGGTTCGGAAATCATTACGTACGATCGCGCAGGTCTTGGGGCCAGTGACGAAGTCCCGCCTCCCTTCCGGATGGAGGACGCGGTTACGGACCTGGAGTCTTCCGCCGCTGCGGTACTCCCTCTCGCGGCCCCGAGCACATCGCAACCGAACGAAGTAGCCGCAAATCGCCCGTTCAGGTAAACTAAAAGGGCTTTCCGGAGAACGAATTGACGCTGACCCAAATTAATGGCACCAACCACGGAGCCAAGACGCTGGTGCGCGTGCGGCCGCGAGGCTTTTGCGCCGGCGTGGTCCGCGCGGTGGACATCGTGGAACTGGCGCTGGAAGCCTACGGCAACCCCGTCTACGTGCATCACGAAATTGTGCATAACCGTTACGTGGTGGATCAGCTGCGCCGCCGCGGCGCGATTTTCGTGGAGACAATCGAGGAAGTTCCCGTCGGCGCGGTGCTGGTCTTCAGCGCGCACGGTGTGCCGCCTCGCGTTCGCACCGAAGCGCAGGAGCGCCAGTTGCGCGTGATTGACGCAACTTGCCCGCTGGTCACCAAAGTTCATTTGGAAGCGCTGAAGTTTGCGCGCGAAGGCCGCACTCTGCTGCTGATCGGCCATCGCGACCACCAGGAAATCGTCGGCACGTCCGGAGAAGCGCCCGATCAAACCATCGTGGTCGGCAGCGTTGAAGAAGTGGACCAGCTCGTTGTTCCTGATCCCGATCGCCTCGCGTTTCTCACCCAGACCACGCTTTCGCTCTATGACACGCAAGAAATCGTGGCGCAGTTGCGGCACCGCTTCCCGACCATCGTCGGACCTGCTTCCGATGACATTTGCTACGCCACCCAGAATCGCCAGGAAGCCGTCGAAGCTCTCACGCGCGAAGTGCAATTGATCCTGGTGGTGGGCTCGGCCAATAGCTCGAATTCCAATCGCCTGGTGGAAGTGGCCAAGCGCGCCGGAGTGGCCGCCCGGCTGATCGAAGATGCCAACGATGTGGATGGTTCCTGGCTGGACGGCGTAAAGACGCTGGGCCTCACCGCCGGTGCTTCCGCGCCGGAAGTTTTGGTCGAGCAGGTAAGCCAGCGGCTTGCGAGCCTGGGCTTCACCAATCAGCGCGACCTGGATTTGATTCGTGAGGATGTGCGCTTTACCTTGCCACCGGAACTTGCCGCGCGGCAAGCCGCGCACTAAACTGTTTCGGCCGGCGCGTATTCGCTAATTGCTCCGCGCGGGCTCGGCCCCCAGCCAAATCAACCTAAGGAGCCTTTGCGTGGCGGTGAAAATTGTCCGGCAGACCAACAAGATTGCTCTGCTGGGCGCGCCCACCAGCGCGGCCGCGATGTCCGCCGGGCACGAGGGCGCTCCCACTGCGCTGCGAGCCGCTGGACTGGTAGACCGGCTGAAAACCATCGGGTACGCCGTCGCCGATCTCGGTGACGATCCCGTTCAGCTCTACAAGCCTGACGAAGAAAGCCCGCGCGCGCGTAATCTCTCGCGCGTAATTGCCTCGCTGGAATCTCTGAAGCCTCGCGTTGAGCTGGCCGTGAAATCCGCCGCGCTTCCGCTCATTCTTGCAGGGGACTGCTCCGTCGCGCTGGCCACCGTCGCGGGAGTCCGCCGCTATTTCCGCAAAGTCAGCATGATTTATATGGACCGCGACGCGGATCTGAATACTCCCGCAACCACGCCTTCCGGATGCGTGGATGGCATGGTGGTGTCGCATCTCGCAGGACGCGGTGCCGCGGAGCTCGTGCGCTTCTGGGGCGAGCCGCCGCTGGTTCGTGAACCGGATCTGGCGCTCTTCGGTGTCGCGCGCCTCGATCCTGACGAAGAAAAGCTTCTGGCAACCTCGCCGCTCCGTCGCTATCTGGCGAGCGATGTGCAGCGCCAGGGCGCGGCCGCTGCGGCGCGCGCTGCGATTGATCGCATTCGCGGCAATGGTTACCAGTTCGTGCTGCACTTCGATGTGGATGTGATTGCCGATTTTTCCGCCACGAATTATCCCGGTTCCGGCGGCTTGTCGCTCGCAGAAGTCCGCGAAGCCCTGCTGGTTTTCGCGCAGCAGCCGGAATTGGCTGCGATCGAAGTCACCGCATACAATCCCACGAAGGACCCGGACGGCAGCGGCGCGAAACTAATTATTGATCTGCTTGTGGAAGTCCTCGGAGCGCGCCTCGCAACCTTGCAGGCCGCCGAAGCTGCGCTGGCTCCGCCTCCCGTGGCGGCTGCTGCCGCTGCTGCGCGAACCGCAGGCGCGTCGCCCGAAAAAAACGATTCCGCGCCGAGATCAGACCGTCAGACCAGTCGGAGCCGTCGCCTGCCGCCGCTCCCGGCGAGGCGTGGTCTTCCGATTCGCTGGATCTGGAATCCGACGCAGTTTCGTCGGATGAGGCCTCCGAGAGCTCTGAGTCTTCCGAAGAATCGAGCGGCTCCCATTCCTGATTCCCGGCGCAGAAATAAATCCAGCAATTCCTCGCGTGCCGACTCCGCGAAGCGCTATCCCTCCATCCTCATCTTCGATGTGGACGGCGTCCTGGTAAATACGCGCGGCACCTTCCAGCTCACCACCCTGCAAGTCGTGAAATTTTTCACCAACAAACGCGTTACCCTGCGCGAACTGCACGCCTGGAAGAATCGCCCCGGTTTCAACGATGACTGGAAACTTTCCACGGCGTGGATAAACAGCCTCGGCGGCAACGCCAGCTTCGACGAAATAAAGAAGAAGTTCCAGGAAATTTACTGGGGCGCGAATGCCGACGGAAATGTCACCAAGGAAAAATGGCTGCTGCCCAAATCCAGCTTGGCCCGGCTCGCCAAGCGCGCGGAGCTCGCTATTTTCACCGGGCGCGTCTGGCGTGAACTGAATCACACCCTCGATCGCGAAGGCGTCCGCCACAATTTCAAAACCATCGTCACGGTGGAAGAAGTCGCGCATCCCAAACCGGCGCCCGACGGCCTCTTGAAGATCCTGAATGGACGCCCGCCGCACGATGCGCTCTACATCGGAGATAACGTGGACGATGCGCTCGCCGCGCAATCCGCGAACGTTCCTTTTCTCGGCATCCTGCCCAGAAGCGGCGAAGAACGCCGCCAACGTGGTACCCGCCTGCATACGCTCGGCGCCCTAGCTATCCTCAATGATGTCAGCGAATTAGAGGCATGGCTGCGCAAGCGCAAAACCCCCTGAATTCGTTCCAGTACCTCTCGCCCACCTTTTCGGTAGGAGATTCGTTAGTACTAAACACGACACCGGTACCATTGTCCCGGCCGCCGCTTCCCCCCACACTTGTATGCAGAGGCGGGGCTTAGCCCCACATACCGTGACGAACCCGAATATACGACCCGCTGCGGCTCGCGCCTTCATTCGCAGCCTCAACATCCTGCTCAAGTTCGCGCGCATGTACGACTTCGGGCATCCGCGCACAAAAAAACAGTATGAGACTGCTTGGTCCGAGCTGCGCACTGCGCTCGGCACCGGCACCGAAAATGAAGCCGGCGTCTTGCTCGCGGTTTCCGGCGACCAACTTCTGCTGGACGGAACTCCGCTGGAATCCGCCGCTGCGGAGAAAAGTTTCGCCCGCATGCTGTCGGCGGCCGGCATCGCCAGCATTCACTTTTCACCCAAAGTCACGCAAGCCAGCTTGGCGCGCTTTGTGCGCGGCTTTCCCACCGGTACCGGCGCAAAGCCCGTGCAACTTGCCGAACAATTGAAAACGGCTTTGCAGGGCGATCCGCACATTCACGTCAACGAAGTCTGCTTCGTTCCGGCCGATTCGGCTGTCGCGCGTTCCACCGTCGCGCAGCAATTGGCGGCGCACACTTTGGGATTGAATTCCGAAGCCTCCGATGAGCTCTTCAAAGATCCCGAACGCCTGTTGCAATTGATCGTCGCAGCGGAAGGAAGCAAAGGCGGCGGCGCAGGCGGTTCTGGCAGCGGCGGCGGTTCCGGTGACGGCGATGGAAACGGAAAGGAACGGAAGCGGAAGCGGAGACGGCAACAGTGGTGGCGGCGTAGGTTCTGGATACGGCTTCGGCGGTTCAGGTTCCGGCTATGGCCAAGGCCCCGGTGGCGGCGGATATGGTCCCGGTGGTTTTGCAAGCGGACCGGGCGAACCCGGCCCCGGCAGTTCGCATACGTTACGCGCCAGAGAACGCAGAAATAATCCGTGACCTTCCTTCCGCTGACGGAGTACCTGGCAGCCCCGTCTATGTCGCGGGCTCTTCCGACATCGGCCAAGCTCCTGGTTCAGGATCGGAAGGCGGCAACGCGTCTGGCGGAGCTTCCGGCGGAGGTGCTGGCGCCGGCACTTGGAACATTGTGGGCGGCAGCGGTGGCGGCACGCCACTCGCGCCCGATGCAGCCGGCTTCTGGCTCAATAAGGGAGTTGCGGGCGCTGCGGAACCCGGACAAGGTGCTGGCGTCGGCTCAGAAAGCGGCAACATCGCGGGCGTCGGCCCGGGACCTAACTCCTGGAACATCGTTGGCAGCAGCGGCGGCGGACACCGCTCGCGCCGGATGCTGCAGGTTTTTGGTTCAACAAGGACGGCACGACTGAAGCTCCTTCTGGTCCCGGCAGAGGGAAATGGCACGCTCTGAGCGATATTTCTGTTCAGGGTCCCGGAGGCGGCGCGCGGCTCCTCCGTTTCAGGCGCCCAGGCTCGCCGGGCGGTCCCGGAACTGGAATCGGCAGCGGTCCCGGCAAGGGATCTGGTAACCGTTCTGGACGAGGTTCAGGCAATGGACCAGGCTCAGGGCCCGGCAAACGATCCGGTTCCGCAGGTGGCGGTAGCTCCAGCCCGCGCGGATGGAATCTGGCGGATGCCGTAAGCGAAGCCGCTGAACCCGGCAAACCAAGCCGCTGGGGCAACGCCACAGCCGGAATTCGTGGCAGCCGCTCGGCGCGAGCAGGCTCCGGTTCCATGGCCGTCGAAACCGGTTTGATGACGCTGCACGAGGATGAACTGAAGGGAATTATGCAGATGCTGGCGCAGATCGCGCGCACCAGCGAAGGTTCCGATCAAAAACTGGATTCGCAACCGTTCCAATCGCGGCTTTCCACTTTGCCGCGACGCGCGCGCTTCACCGTCAGCCAGGCGCTCTCCGCCCTGGCAGCGCAAGCGCCCTCTGATTCGTCCGACAAGCCCACCCTGCTGAAATTAGCCGAGCACATTGCGATTCGATTCGCGATGGAAAGCTATGAGCGCGGCGACATCGAGGTCAACGCCGTCCGCCAGGTTCTGGACGAAATGAGCCAGGAACTGGATAGCCTGCGCAAGATCATGGGCGTCTACGAAGAAAAAATGGCGCGCCATGGTATCGAAGTGCAGTCGCACTCAGACATGCTCGCCCAGCAATTCTGGGCGCAGGTCCCGCAAGAAAAACGCAAGGCCGTCCTGGAATCCGCCGAAGCATGGTGCGTGCCGCCGACGCAGATTCGCGAGTATGTGGAGGAATTGGTCAAGCGCGGAGAAAAGCCCGAAGCTGAAAAAGTTCTCACCAATTACGCCAATTGCGTCACCAACAAATCCGCGGAAACGCGCCGCCAGACGGCTATGGGTCTTGCCGAGCTGGCCAGCACCTATGCCAAACAAGACGAGCGCTTGCTGCTCAGCACCATCCGCCTGGTGGGCGTGCAACTCGCCGAAGAACGCGATTCTGAGTTGGAAAGCTTGGTGGGCGCGGCTTTCGTCCGCTTGTCGCAGGAAGCTACCAAGTCTCGCTCCTATCCCGCCATCCAGCGCTCCGTGGAATTGGTGGAATACGTCGAAGCGGAACGCCCTGGACTCGGCAAAAATCTTCGTCCCAGAATCGGCGTCGAAGATCGCCTGCCTGAATTTATCGAAGAGGCCCTGAAAACCGGCGAGGCTCCTTCAGGTCTGAAAGATCTCCTGCGCCGTATGCCCATCGCAGCGTCGGGACACCTGGCCGGACGATTTAGCCGCGCCGGCTTCCGCGAAGATTGCGACCTGCTCGTCTCCCTGATGGAAGTTCTCGATGTCGAGGGCTTGGAAAATTTGCGCCAGTTGCTTCGCAATGGCGGCCCCACCGAAGCAATCGAAACTTTGGGACTGCTCGCGCGGTTGGACCCGGCTCTGGTGGAGCAAGTTCTTCCCGAGCGCATTTCCGGATGGAAGCGCACGGCGCACGACCGCGTGGTCCGCCAGATCGCTTCCAGCGGCGCCCCCGATCGTGGCCGCTTGCTTCTCAACCTTTTCGATTTTCTGGATCCCATGATCCGGCCGCTGGCCGTGGATGAAATCGGTATGGCCGGGGACCAGATCGCCGATATGCGTTTGCTGCGTATCGCCGAGGGCGACCTGCCCAAGGACGGCACGGAATATTTGCAGCTGAAAGCGATCGAAGCGCTCGGCCGTCTGCGCACCAACGGTGCGGAATCCGTCTTGCGTAAGATCGCCGAAGCCCGCCGCGCCTTCCGCTGGGCCAGCCCCAGCGAGTTGCGCCTGGTGGCTTCGCAGGCCATGGAGAAAATCGATCCTGAATGGGTTCGCCATTTCGTGCCACGCAGCGGCCTGAGCATTGCCGAATTTTCCATCGAACCGCTCGATGCCGATCCGGAATCCTCCGCCATCCGTCAGCGCCGCTACCCGCGCCTCCGGCTGGAACATTCCGTGGCGGCCATGACAACCAACCTGAAGGAAAATTGCCGTCTCGATATTCCCGAACTGACCTTGGGCGGTGGCGTGGCCGTTTGCGAGCAGAGTCTGCATCCCGGTAGCCTCGTGAGCCTGAAGCTCGCCAACTCGCAGAAATCCGTTAAAGTTCTGGCCATCGTCCGCGACGCGAACACCCAGGCCCGTGCCTTCGAAGTGGTGGACGTGGAACTCGAAGAGCGATCCAAGCTCCGCAAGCTGCTGGTGAGTCTGGGCAATGTGATGAAGCAGACGTCGCCCAAAGAACGCTCCCGCCGCGGCGCTCGCACTCTCATCACGCCGACGTCATAACCCGACGCCTGATCTCTGCCTATAACTGCGCACGATACCGCGTTTGCTTCATCTCGCTTGGCCGCAGCGCCGCCAGCCAGAACACCATCAGCAGCAGCGCCGCGAAAATTCCTGCGGCCAGCATCACTGAACTTTTCCAGCCGTCCCGCGTAACGAACCATCCCGTCAGCGCCAGCAACGCCGTTAGCAGATAGCTCGTTATCGCAATCGTCCTGGCCTGCCATCCCGCCGCCAGCAAATAGTCGTAAAAATGCGCGCGATCGCCGCGGAAAGGCGATTTACCCCTCGTCACCCGCCGTAGCACCACCACCAACGCATCCAGCAACGGCAAGCCCGCAATCAATAATGTAAATAGCAACGCGCGACCAGCACCACCGTCGCTGTGAGCAGCGATGAAATCCAAACCCAGGAACGCCACGCTGAACCCCAGCACCGTGCTCCCCGAATCCCCCATGAATATTTTCGCCGGCGGAAAATTGAAAACCAAAAACCCCACGCATCGCCCCCAGCAAACTCCAAGCCAGCGCATGCCCATAAACGCTAAGCGCGAAGCCCGCTGTCACCACGTACCCCAGCCCGATCACACCCGTAATTCCCGCCGCCAGCCCGTCCGCGCCGTCCAAAAAATTGAACGCGTTCACGAACAGAATCACGTACAGACACTGCGCCACGATCGCGAAAGCAGCGGAAGATGAGAAGCGTAATGCGCCAGCCTCCGGCGTAAAGCAGCAATGCCCCGCCAATCTGCGCCAGCAGCCGAAAAACAGGCGGTAATTCCCGCAGGTCGTCCACAAACCCCGCCAGCCACACCAGCCCAAGCGCCGCGGCAAAAAATAGTGCGCCATAGCGCGCGCCGTGCACCGCGGAAACCACGCCGGCCACCAGCCCAATCGCAATCCCCACGCCTCCGAGGCGCGGAATCGGCTCCCGATGAATTTTCAAATCGCCAGGCTGATCGAAAATTCTCCAACGCGCGCACATCCGCCGGATCACCGGCACCAAAGCCAGCACACACCCCAGCGCCACCGCAAACGCCATCGCTTCCTGCAACCGGCTCAGGACCATTAACCGATCACCTTGTGTACCAGCCGCTTCACATGCCGCAAGCGAACCCGCCGCGCCTTGTTTGCCAGCCCGCGAATTCCCGCCGCGCGAAACGCCGCGCGCGCGTCGCGCAAGTAGAGTCGCGCCAAACCTTGCGACACGTCATGGTAGAACAATCTTTCGTAAGAGCCGTCCACGAATCTCCGCCGAAAGGCCGCGAAACCGCGCCAATATCTCTTGCTTCTTCTCCGCGCTGGGAATTTTTCCGAAGCCGCTCTCATCCAACCACACTGGCCGCGCCTCCAGTCGAACCAGCGCGCCTTTCCCGTTCAATCCCGCTACCACAATCAGCCCCTCCCTCTCAGCGGCAGACGAAATAAACCCGGAAACCAGACTGCCCGCGCCGTAAAAAACGAAACTAGGCCGCCGCCCCGCGCGCTCGATCAACCGATGCCCGCTAACGCGATGCGAATGTGACGCCGCCACAATATCAAATCCCGATCGCGCCAGCTCATCCAGCAATCGCACATCCTCCGGGTCGGGACGATTTGTCCGCAAGCACCCCGCGTGCACCAGCGCCACGCAAAACTGCGCGCCGCGACTGCGCATCTCCCGTAACGCTTGCAGGCCGCGTTCCGCCGTCGCAGATTCTACGCCCGGCGATTTTTTATTAGCCAATTCGCGCGCAGCTTTCGCCGCGGCCCAGAACCCGACGCGCAGTCCCGCCGGGCCCTCCCACACAAATACTTCCGGCCCCTCGCTCAGCGAGCAGCCCGCGCCAAGCGGGATCATTCCGCTCCGTGCGATTGCGTCGCGCGTTTGCCGCACGCCCGAATCGCCAAAATCGTAGCTGTGATTGTTCGCAATCCCCACAGCGCGCGAGCGAATCGCCTCCAGGTAAGCCAGCGACGCGGACGGCGCCGCAACGACCTGTCCCAGCCCGTTCAGCTCGCGCGGCGTGAGCGAATCACAGTCGAGCGTCGTTTCCAGATTTACGAATGTGGTCGCTACGTCGGCGAAATATTCCTGCAACTCGCTCGCCTGCTCGCTCCAGCGTTGCTCGCCAGACATCGTCAGTTTGCCGGCGGGCAAAAAATCCCCGGCAATCGCCACCCGCGCCGCAATCGGCTCTGGTGTCCCGGATTCCCAAAGAATGAGTTCGTGCGCATTCATGTGCATAGCGTCGAATCCAGAAAGTGCGCCTCAGAAGCACCGCTCTGTTTCAGCACACGGCGTCACAATTTGCGCAAGAATCGCGTGGGCCCAGTTTTTGACTCGGCGCGCCCAGGATTCGATCCCTCGCTGTCGCACCAGGCGTCGGTGCCCAACCCATCTTGGAGTGCGGCGGCTTGCCGCCGCCTTGCTTGGCGCGAGGCTTGCCTCGCGTGCTTTGGATACACTCTAAGCCGGTAGCCGCGAAAACACCCAGCTCAACAGCCGTTTCCGCATCGGATGAACCCACATCGGCAAAATAATCATCAGCACCACCGCTGCCATCAACCCGCTCCCCATCCGCACAGAAATCAGCGTATGAATTCCCGCCCGGCTGAAATAAGGGAGAAAAATCAGCAGGCCCGCCGCGCTCGCAGCGACGATTCCACCGCTGTTTTGCGGCAGCAACTCGCGAAAGCGCGCGCGATTTTGCAAATGATAAGCCGCGAGCACAATCGCATAACCCAACATCAAAGTGAGCGCAGACACGGCCACCACCGCGACGCCTCCGAAAAATCTCCCCGCAAAATATCCCAGCGCCGGATTCAGAATCGCCGTACACGCACATCCAATCGAAACCCAGCGCAGCGCGCCCGTGCCCAAATCCACCACGTATGCGGGATTGCTCAAAATATTCACCAGCCACCCAGCCGCCAGCAGCGCAACGAACGTCACGAATACTGGTTCGTAACGCCCCAGCCAGATGTGCGAAACAATCGGGCTCACCGTCACCAGGAATGCGAACGCCGGTACTCCCAGAAAAAATACCAGCCGGTAGGACGCGCGATACACGGCCGGGATCGCAGCCGGATCGCGTTCGCGCAAACCCGAAATCGTCGGCACCAGCACCAGATTTGCCTGCACGATCAGCTCGCGGAATGTGAATACCCAGCGCGACGCCATGTCGTACATTCCGGTCATTGCCAGGCCGCCAAATTTCGCCAGCAATGCTTTGGTCACGGGCTCGCGCGCTGCCTGGCTCGCGGTGATGAACTGAAAATGCAATCCGTAGCCGCACATTTCGCGAAAGAGCGCGCGGTCCCAGCGATGCGGCACGAAAGGAAGTTGCGGAATCGTCCGCCGGAGCAGAATCCACGTCGCCACAAAACACGCACCGGTCTGCGCCGTTTGCGCGTAAGCCAATCCCAGCAGGCTGTATCGCGGCACTAGTACGAAAGCCAGCACCAGGTACAGTCCAGACCCACCCAACACCACGTAATTCCTGTGCGTGATCAATTCATGGCCCGCCAGCCCCGCCAGTAAAATGCTTCCCGCAATATTGATCCACAGCGAAAAAAACGCGTAAGGCAGAATTGCATAAGCCTCCGCCAGCCGCGCCGCGGGCAGCACCAATTTCAAAATCCAGTGCGCCGCTGGATATAGCGCGATGCACAGCACCGTCAGCGCCGCCGCCGTGGAAAGCAGCGCCGTCTGAATCAGCACCGAAACACTTTCGGCTTCTCCATGCGCCACGTACTTCGCAACGAATTTCACGATGCTGGTCGAAAATCCCTGGTTCGCCAGCGTCACTACCGAGGTCGTCGCCAGCACCAGCGACCAGATCCCCAGCCGTTCCACCCCCATCGAGCGAATCAGGAAACGGTACAGCACGAAAAGCGCGCACGCCGTGCCAATCACCTGCGCGATCGTGGTCGCCGCGTTCCAGAATATTTGTTTTTGTCGCATCGGAATGTAAATCACACGCGCAGGCCAACCGCATCGGCGGGTTCAGCGAATCACAATAGTCACAACCGATCACAAAAAGTCACACCACCAGATCTATTGCCCGCGCACCGGCGTCCATCGTCCCGAACCGCGCCCCGCCAGCGACTTCCACACACCCAGCAACGCCGCCAAGTTCACAATGCAGAAGGAAGCCGGCACGGACCAGGGAAATCCCAGCGCGCGCCCCCGCCACAAAAAGCCCAGTAGCGCCACCGCGCAAAATCCCAGCTCCAGCAGAAAAAATGCGCGATAGAACGGCGCGGAAAGCAACGCGCTGCACGCCAGCATGCCCAGCAGAAAATAGGGAACCAGCCAGCGCAAAAGTTTGTGCGACCACAAACCCAGCGCCATCGCTCCGTAAGCAAAAGGATTCAGCAACGCGCCATACCTGCGCAGCGCCCGAAAATCCTTGCTGATGATCCGCACCTTCAGCCGGAACATCGCCGCCACGTCTACCTGCGACAGCCGCGTCACCGTAATCGCACGCCGTTCCAGCACATTCCGCAATCTCGCCTCCGCCACGCGCAGCGGCAATTCAAAATCGTCGCCCAACTCGCGATTCAGCGGCCGCCACAACTTCCGCCGCATCGCAAACAACGAGCCCGACGCCATCGCCAGAATTCCGCGCCGGCTTTCCTGCTCGCGTATCCACGATTCGTACCTTAAATACGCGCTCTCATTCCGTGCGATCGCCGATTCGCCTTCGTTCACGTAACGCGGCGCCGCCGTAACCAGCCCTACCTCCGCGTCCGCGAAATTCCGCACCAGCATTCGCAGCGCACCCGGCTCGCATTCACAATCCGCATCGCTGAATACCAGAATTTCCCCGGACGCGGCCGTCACCAACCCGTTCTGTATCGCGCTTTTCCCCAGCTGTTGCGGGAACGAAATCAGCCCCACGCCATCGGCTTCGTGCCGGCGCACAATCTCGTCGGTGCGATCCGAGGAACCGTCGCTGCCGATCAGAATCTCAATGCGCTCGCGCGGGTAGTCGGACGCCAGCACGTTCTGAATTTTCGCCTCGATCGCCGCTTCTTCGTTGTGCGCCGCCACGATCACGCTGACCAGCGGCAGCATCTCGTCCGGCGTGCCAACTCGAGCATCAGCCGCCGCCGATGCATCTTCTAGCCGCGAAGGTGTGCGTCGCCCAAACACACCCAGCCACAGCAGCAGCGGATAGCCCGCGTAGACGTAGCCGACAATCGCGAAACAAACCCAAAAACAATCCCGCAAAATATTCAGCAAGCTCTCATCCTAAATGCCGTTGCGCCACCGTTGATGTGGCCGCATGCCGGACGGCCTGACGTTCGCACAATTCGCGGTACGTAATCAACTGGATCCCACGACGTGCTACGGCCTCGCGCAATTCCGGATCTGTCAGCCAGCGGAATTCCTCTTCACGCTGCGCGCAAATCGCATCGCTTTCCGAAAATCCTTCCTGGTAGAGTCCCGGATGGCAAGCCAGCTCAAAAATTCCGGCGGGCAGATGCTCCAGCGTGCTGCGCCACGCCCGCTTCAGGTCGCCCGCATGATGCCGGTCGCGTGATAGAAACGAAATGCGGCTGCCCGGCGAGATCAGCCCGTGAAAAAAAGTCGCTTGCACCGCAGCGCGATACGCTTGCACGGAAAGCCGCCGCATCAACCCGCCCTCGTGCGGACCTCCCAGCGCCGCGCCCTCCGACCACTGCGTGCAACGCGCCGCGCGCGCGCAAAGAATTCCCTCCGCCGCCAGCGCCCGCGAAAACGGAACCAGCGCAGCCGGATAGATGTGCATATGGTGGTGCGAATCCGCGTGCGTCAGATACAGCCCGCGATTCTTGGCCCAGCGGATCTGCGCGCAAAATTCAATCTCCAATTCCTCCGCATTAATTCCCCGCGTCCACAGCTTGCGAATCATTTGCCGCGCAGAATGAAAGTTGCCGTCCGCGTCCACCAGGCTCGGCACCTCCTTCGCCGGAGATATCGGCTTTCCCTGGCAAATATTCAGGTGCACGCCCACTCCCAGTTTCGGCGCGCTGGCCACACGTTCCACGGCATATTCCGAAGCCGGCATGTTCACCAGCAGGGAAGCGCTGGTCAAAAAACCGTAGCGGTGAGCGACCAGTATGCCGTCCGTAATCCCCCGGCTCATTCCCAGGTCGTCCGCGTTGACGATCAGTCGTATGTTTTTCATTGTGGCACCCGGTTCATTTCATGCGTGGATTCCATGGCTTTCTCCTTGCTAATCGCGTCGCTCCGGTCGAGCGCCTCGCCCAATTTCGCGTCATCACCCCGTCTCGCTGCGATTTTTCACAGTGATGATCAACGGAATCTTTCCTCCCGCCAGCACCAGCGGTTCAGCGGCAATTTCCGCGGTCACGCGCATCGCCGGTCCCAGCAGTTTCTGCAGTTTGCTGCGAATCGCCATCATGTCCTCATGTGCCCCGCCGTTCGCGGACACCGCTCGGACGATCACGCGCTCCGGCCGGTCATGCACGAACTGGCAGTAGCGCAGCGACGTCGCATCCTTCAGCAGTTGATTCAATGCGCGCGGCGAAAACAGCCGTCCATCTGCACAGCGCAAAATCTCGCTTTCGCGCGTGATCGTGGGAATCACTAAAGGGAACTGCAGCCCGCACGTGCAAGCCGATCCATGCAGCCAGCGCCCGCGATCTCCGATGCGGTAGCGAATCAGCGGCATCGCGCGATTGAGAAATCCCGTCCACACGAAAAATCCTTCCTCGCCTTCCGCAACCGGCTGGTCGCTTTCATCCAAAATCTCCAGAAATCCGAATTCCGGCACCAGGTGCATTTGCCCGTGCGCGCACTCATGAATCAAGCCGCAGTATTCCGTCATTCCGTAGCTGTCGAATACCTTGCACTGGAATGCCGCCTCAATCTTCGCCCGGCTGGCCGGATACAAAGGTTCGCCGCTGGTAAAAATTGTGCGCATGCGAAACGATTCGCGCCGCTGCGTCGCAAAGTCCGCCAGGATTCCCAGCACCGAGGGAAACCCTTCCAGGATTTTCCCTTCCTGCTTGTGCAGAAATGCCAGATATTCCGGCGCGGTTTTTTCCGCCAGGTGAAATATGCTCATCAGAATTTGCCGCTCCGGCAGGTTGTAAACCCAGAACGGCGCCTCGCTGCATTGCGCCGGAACCACGCGCGCGCCAAACAACGTCACTCTTGGCTGCTGCGCCGCCACTCCCGCCCAGGCCCATTGCCGCAACAGGCAGGCCCAATTCGCGCGCGCCAGCTCTTGCGTGAACGCTACTCGCAGATTGCCGCCGGTGGTGCCCGTGGTTCCCGCGGAAATTCGCTGCCGCGCGGGCGTGGCCGCCGATAGAAATTGTTCGTGATTTTGCCGCACCGTCTCTCTTGCGAGCACCGGTAGCCGGCGCAAATCCGCGAACGTGCGAATTTCATTATGGTCGTAGCGCGCGTAATGCGGCACGTTGCGGCGAGCGCTTCCGATCGTCTCGCGCAGCGCGTTCATCTGGTGCGCCACGATTTCTTCCCTGCTCCAGCGTTCGTGCGCGCGCAATATTTTCAGAATCGAAAACGTCTCCGGCGCGTAGCGCAAGTGCGATAAAAACAATCCGCGCGCGCTCGTCAGCACGCTCCGTGCGGGCGAAGGAAATCGGTCGTACACACCTTGCCACCGTGAAATATTGGCCCTCAGGAACGGCTCGAGCATGTGCATGAACCTCCGTGAATCGCCCTGCAGGGCGATTCACCCTGAGAACTGGTCCCTCGACTGCGGGACCGGTTCGAAGGGTATGGGCAGCCTGGGGTGTAAACGGCCGTGTAGTCCTTGATCCAATCTTTCGCCTAGCCTTTTCCGCGCAGCGCGAAAGTCGTTCTCACTCAACGCGTCCCCACGATCCGCGCGAAATACCGCCGTAACTTTTGCACTTCCCGGCCGTGGTTGAACCGCTGCACCACTGCGTCGCGGCCGTGCGCGCCCATGCGCGCCGCTGTTTTCGGATGCTCCAGCAGCCACTCGATGCATCGCGCCAGGCCCGGCGTATCCTCCGGCTGAAAAAGAATTCCGCCATTCACATTCTTGAAAAATGGACGAATCGGCGGCAGGTCGCTCGCAATCACCGGCATCCCGCAAGCCCAGTACTCAAAAACCTTCACCGGAATATTTACGCGAAATTTCGCAATGTTCTGCAGCGGGCAGATCCCAATCCGCGCGCGGCCCAGCGCATCCGCCATTTCGTTATGCTGGACACGCCCCATAATCTCGACCTGTGCCCAGAGGCCCAGCGACGTAACGCGCTGGCGCAGCGCCCGCTCCACCGCGCCGTCGTCGCAATATCCAATCAGCAGCAGCCGCGCAACCTTGCCTCGATCGGCCAGCAGTCGCAATGCATCCAGCAGCATCCACGTACCGGCTCGCTCGGAAAGTCCGCCGCGATACACAATGTCGAAATCCTTCGTGCCGGATGGCTGCGGGGGCGGAAAAACCTCCAGGTTCGGAAAATTGTAGAAAGTTAGCTTGCGGCTGCGCCCCACGCGCGCCACTCGCCGCAGCGTGCCGGGATCCGCGGTCATCACTCCGTCGAAACAGAGCGCTGCCAACTTTTGCAGCCCGCCCACAAATGTCGCCACCACGGGCCGCAGCGGCCGCGGCATCCCGCGCATGGTCCACGCCATCGCCGCGAAGTCCTCGTAAGAGTCGAACACAATCCGCTTGCGGAAAATCGCCTTCAGCAGCAGCGCCGCGGGCAGCAATTCCGGATCCTGAAAATGGTAAACGTCCGCGTCTTGCCGCAGCAGCACCTGTAGCACGGACGGAATATTCTTCAGCTGGCCGATTCTTCCGCTCGGTCGTGCCAACGTCACGAAATTCACGCCGTCGCGCCGCCCCTCGATGCCCGCCGGCGCCACATAACGAACTTCCGCGCCGCCGGCAGCCAGCGGCATGAACTCCATGTAGAACGAACGGCTCTTCAATTCGGTGTGAACCGTAGTGAAGTGGCACAGCACCGGGTACCCCGCCGATTCGTGCGCGTGAACGGGAGAAACAACTTGTGCTGTTTGCGTCGTCATGAAAGTGTCCTGTTCAAATGTAGAAGCCGCACAAAAACGCCCTAGAGCTCGACAAGTCGAAGATTCGCGGGAATGGTTTGCGCTGCAGCTTGCACGGTCGCAAAAGCTTGGCTTCGCAATCCTCGCACCACGAATACCAGGCTCAGAAAGAGCCACGTCGAGCGGTCCGAATTGATGTCGCCCGTGTTCGTCGCGTTCACAATGCCCACCGCCAGCAGCGCCGCGGCAACTTGTGACAGCGCCAGGTACGGCGCAGCGCGGTCCTGCAACTGACGCCACGCTTCACGAATCGCGCTGCTGAATAACGCCACCACAATAATTCCCGCGGGCAGCCCTAGCTCGCAGCACACTTCCAGAAAAATATTGTGTGGCCAGTTGTACAATCCCGCGTTCGGCGAGTAGTAACGAAACCCCTGGATCCCCACGCCCAGCAGCGGATGTTGCTGCAAGAGTTTCCAGCCGTAACTCAGCAGCTCCGCGCGAAAAAATAGCAGCGCGTTCACGCTCTGGCTATTCACCAGCGTCCCCAGATATTCAAGCGATGCACTGGGGATGTTGACGAATGGAATCACCGCAAATCCCAGCGCCGCGAGGCACGCCGCATCCACCAGCAACGCGCGATGGAAAAACAAGCTCAGCAATATCACCGCCCCCAGCGCCAATGCCGCTCCCCGCGAGCCCGATCCGATCAGCGACAGCGCCGGTACCGCCAGCAACGGATAAACCACAATGCGTTTCAGAAATGGCAGCCGTGGCAGCGCGCCGAACCACAAAATCAGAATCAGCCCGCACGCGATGTGTCCCAGCCCAATCGTATTGCTGCTGGGCGTCACCAGCCGGTCGGAACCTCCCAACGATTGCAGCGAATAGCCGCAAATCACGAACGCCACCACCGCGAATCCGATCAGAAACCGCTTCATCGCCTGCACTGTACCCAACACAAAGAATGGCGCCACAATCACGATGCCCGTCACCGTCAGAAATCGCCCCAATTTGTCCAGCCCCGCGTCCAGCACCGGCGTGTAACTCAAGCTCGCCACCATCAACGCCACCAGCGCCACAAAAAGAAAATAAGCAGGCGGCATGGCCAACGCGCGTTTCTTGCGCAGAAAATTCAGAATCATTCCCGCAATCAGCACCCCGCCCAGCACCAGCGTCAGATCCCACGGCAGCAGCGCCGCCACGCGGTCGTCGCCCTTCACGTCGCCGATCACCACGTACAACGCCAGCGCCAATTCCGGATATAGCAACAACGCCAGCACCGTCGCCGCACCCACAAACGCCAGCGGCAGCATGCGCGGCTCCGGACTCAGCGAGAAAAGCGCAAATCCCAGCGCCACCGACGCCGCCAGAATCAGCGGCGCCGATAATTCGCCGCGCGCGAATTTCCTCGCATCGCCGAATGTGTTTTCCATCTGCACTTACGCGCTCGCCGATGCCAGAAAAAGCACATCGTCCACATGATGAATCGCTTCCAGGTTCACCGGCGTGGTGCCGTCAATCAGATCGTGAGCCCGGTAGCCGTACTCAGCCATATAGTCCGCGAGCTCCGAAACCTTTCGGCCCATCAGCGGATAAGCGCGCGGTGCGATTTCGCACAAAATGGCGGGGCGTTGCGCACATTTCCGGAAAAATCCCTCCAGGCCGCGCAAAATCGGCAGCTCGAATCCCTCCGCATCAATCTTGATCAAGGTCACGCGCTCGATTCCGCGTTCCTCCAGGTACCCGTCCAGGCGAATCACCGGCACTTGCAGCGTCGAAATAATTTCCGGATCCGTTTTGTAATCCGCCACCAACGTGCTCTGTCCCGCTTCGCGCGTCACGTAGATGTTGCATCTGCCGGGCTGCTCGCCTGCCGCGCAGTAATTCACGTGGAATGAATAATCGGGATTTAAGTCGGCAAGCTTCTGAACGCGCTCGAAATAGTCCGGCACCGGCTCAAAACAATGTACCTGCCCTGTCGGTCCCACCAGCCCCGCGGCAATCGCGGACAAATACCCGATGTTCGCGCCCACATCCAAGAAAATGTTGCCCGGCCGCAAATACCGTTTCATCGTTTCCACTAGCGGAATCGCGTACGACCCGAAATACATCGGCGCCGTCCCGCGATATCGATCCAAATCGAACTCGAACACCACATTGGCGATGCGCTTGCGCGCGGGCAGCGGCGGCATCCGTCGCGCCGTGTTTAATTTGGCCAGCATCACGCGGCAAAAAAGCGCCGGATTCTTCGTCAGCAAAGTTGTTGCGCGCGTCGCAGTAGCCGTCAGCTGCATGTTCGTCCTCCCTATTGTCGAATTGACCCCTAAACCGTTTGCGCCAGCGCCAATCTCTTTTCTTCCACCACCGTGCCGTGCGCGAAAAGCCGCTGCAATTCGCTCATCCGCTCGAAATCGCATTTGCGGATGCGGTTTTCCTTCATGTCGCGCGAAACGCCGGCCTTGTACCCGTGCAAATCCAGTTTGATCGCGGTGCGCGGCAGGTTTTTGCGCCCGCCCGGCTCCGGCCAGGCCGGCCCTTTGTGAATCCCGTTCCCATGAACGAACGCGACGCTCCCGCGCCCGGTCCTCAGCACGGCCCACTCGCGCCGCGGATAAATTCGCTCCACTTCTTCATCGCTCAGCCGCCCGTCGTTCCCCGCCACACCCAGATCGCGCGAAAGTCGCGGCCGGCAGGAACGCACGTCGTAGTGATTCGATCCCGGCACGTACACCAGCGGCCCCCGCGTATCGTCTATATCCACCAGGTAAATGAAAATCTGCAGGGAATCCGACTCGTCGTTATCCTTATGGAAGTTGCTGGAATGTAGCGGGCGATCGTGTGGAAAATCGCGAACCAGCGTCGCGCGATACAGCGGCGGAACATACCCCAGAAAAGTCGCCGCGATCTTCAGAATGCTTTCGTGGAACGCAACTCCGAACATTTCCGGGATGTGCAGCAGCGGGTCACTCAACGCGATATTTTTCTCCGTCGCCGCCAGTTCCTCGTACGAAAAGCCGTGCAGCGTGTCGCGCTCCCCGGTCTGAATCGAATAGGCGTGCCGCGGATCAATCTCCAGATGGTGGAACATCGCGTCCGCCCTTACATAGATCCGGTCCATCAACGCTCGCGAAAAAAAATCAGGAATCAGCGCGTAGCCCTTTGCGCGCAACCTGCGCACCTGCTCCTGCTCGAACTCATTCGTCTTCAGCAGCGCCCCATGCCGCTGGAAAAGTTCCCGCATGTTCGCGCCAGCGACGCGTCGCGAATACCACAGCCGCGTTTGGCAGATCGCGCTGTAAAGATGTGGCTCGCTCCGCACCGCCCGCAGCAAAATAGGCGGACGTGCAGAATTTGCGTGTTCTGACTTCTTCATAATTTGCGCTCTTTTAGGACCTCTTGCGGGTGATGCCGCTGGCGCGCGTGTCCTGGACCCCGCCAGCCGGTACTTCGTCGCCTTCCTGCGATTTACAAATTCGTCGTGCGTTCCTCAGCCGGCCGATCCCGCCGCTGCGGCATGGCGCCTGGTCATCGGCTCCGCGTGCGGTGCAATCTCCGCCATCAACTCACGAACCGACTCGCAAACTTCCCTGACTTGCGCCGCGCTCATCGCCGAAAAAAGAGGCAGCGCCAGGCAGCTATCTCCGGCGCATTCCGTGTGCGGTAATGGATGCTCCGTCCCCATTCCTGCCTCGCGGAAATAGGGCTGCCGGTGAATGGGAGGGAAGTACGCCCGGCACTCGATTCCGCGCTCCTGCAATCCGCTCATCAGCCGGTCGCGCGCGGATTTGCGATATGCTCCCTCCAGCTGAATCACATACGCAAACCAGCTGCGTTTCGATACCGGCGATTCCGCTGGCAGCGCGATGCCCGGAATTCCCGCCAGCTCGCGCGCGTACTGGCCGGCCACTGCTGCGCGCGCCGCCAGCAGCTCGTCAATGCGCTCCAGTTGCGCCAGTCCCAGCGCGCAATGCACATCGCTCAGCCGGTAGTTGAATCCCAGCCGTGTGTGGCTCAGCCATCGCGAGTCTTCACTCCGTCCCTGATTGCGCAAACTGCGGCACACGGACGCCAGTTGCGCGTCGTCCGTCACAATCATCCCGCCTTCCGCCGTGGTCATCTGCTTATTGGGATAGAACCCAAACACCGCCGCGTCGCCAAACGTGCCCACCGGTTGCCCGCGATACTCCGCGCCCACCGCTTCGCAGGCATCTTCCAGCACGCGCAGATTGAACTCGCGCGCGATTTCCAGGATCGCGCCCATCTCGCAAGATTCCCCGAACACGTGCACGGGCAAGATCGCTTTCAGCACGTGACCCGTGCGCCGGTTCGTATGCCGGCATTTCGCCCGGTCCCATATGTAATCCGTCGCCAGAATTTCCCGAATCGCCGCGGGATCAATGTTCAGCGTCCTCGGCGAAATATCCACAAATACTGGCAGCGCTTTTTCGTAAAGCAAACAATTTGCCGACGCCACAAAACTGAACGAAGTTGTCAGCACCTCGTCGCCGCGTCCGATGCCCAGTGTTTTTACGCACAAATGCAGCGCCGAAGTGCCGCTGTTCGTCGCCACTGCGTAGCGCGTCCCCACATAATCGGCAAATTTCTCTTCGAACTCTTCGAGCTTGGACCCCAGGCTCAATTGCCCGGAGCGCAGTACGTTCGTCACGTATTCGATTTCGCGTTCGCCGATGTCCGGTTGCGACAGTGGAATTCTCATGCGGCCTCCTCGCCGGCCAGCGCGGAAATATCCGTCGCTTGCTGGACGCCAAAAGCGTCCGCCTTGCGTCGCTTCTTGAATTCGGGCGCGAACTCTGCCAGGTATTCCAGCAGGCCTTCGCAGTCTTCCTGCGCCAGGTACTTTTCCATGCGCTTTATTTTTCCCAGAATTCCAGCCGCTTCCGGATTTCGCTCTCCCACCACCAGGATTCGCTCGTTCTCCGTCGCCGTGGGCCGCTCCCATTCTTCCCACAATTCTTCTGCGAGCTTCTCGCCGTCGTTCAGTCCCGTGAATTCGATGGCCACGTCTCGCTCCGGCTTCAATCCCGCAAACAGCATCATCGTCTTCGCCAGCTCGTAAATGTTCAGCGGCTCGCCCATATCGAAAACAAAAGTTTCGCCGCCGTTGCCCAGCGCCGCCGCGCGCAGAATCAGATGCACCGCTTCCGGCACGGACATGAAATAACGTGTCGCGCGCGGGTCAGTCACCCGAATCGGCCCGCCCTTCTGGATCTGGTCCCAGAAAAGTCGCAGCACGCTTCCGGTGCTTCCCGCCACGTTACCGAAGCGCACGCTGGAAAACCGCGCCCCGTGCACGCGCGCCAGTTCCTGCACGCACAATTCCGTAATCTTCTTCGAAAGGCCCAAATAGCTCTGCGGGCTCACGGCCTTGTCCGTGGAAATATTCACCAGGCGCGCCGCGCCGCATTCCAGCGCGGCTTCCGCCAGATTGCGCGTGCCCAGCACGTTGTTCCGTATGGCCTCCTGCGGATGCAATTCCAGCAAGCCCACGTGTTTGTGCGCCGCGGCGTGAAAAATAATCTCCGGCTTTTCCTGCAGCAGAATTTCGCGCAGCCGGTCCTTATATACCAGGTCCGCCAGCAGCGGCTTCACGCGGCTGGCCCCCAGCTGTTCGCACGCTTCCCGGTGCACGTAGAACAGGCTGTTTTCCGATTTATCCAGCAGCAGCAACATGCGCGGCCCCGCCTCCGCAATCTGCCGGCACAATTCCGATCCGATGCTCCCGCCGGCCCCGGTCACCAGCACCACTTTCCCGCCCACAATTCGCCGCGTTTGCTGCACGTCCACGCGGATTCCTTCGCGCTGCAGCAGATCCTCCACGCGCGGCCGCCGCAAATCCCGCCGCGACACTTTTCCATCCACCAGCTCCGATAACGACGGCAGCGTCCGCACGGGAATGTTGGTCTGCCGGCAAGCGGCGAGGATGTCCTGCATTTGCGCGCGCGTCGCGCTGGGGATGCAAATCAGTATTTCGTCGGCCTTGTTCTCGGCGGCCAGCCGCGCCAGATCCCGCGTTCCTCCCACCACCGGAACGCCCAGAATCGAGCGGCCCCACTTTTCAGGATTGTCATCCACGATCGCCACAGGCCGCGTCGAACCCGCCGAATCCTGCGCCAGGTCTTTCAGCAGCGTGATTCCCGCATCTCCCGCTCCCACTACCACCACGCGTTTTCCGTCCTTGCGCCACGCTGCTTGCTGCGTCTTCAGCACGCGAGCGCCGAAATGCAATCCGCCCCAGAGCAACGGCAGAAACGCCGCATCCACCAGCAGCGCGGCCACAGGAATCTTCGGCGACGGAAAAAGCCACGCAATCGCAACACATCCGATCAATGAACTGGCCGCAACCGCCTTCACGATCGAAATGAAATCAGGAACGCTCGCGTGCCGCAACGATCGCCTATAAAGACGCACGCTCGCGATTCCGCCCAGCCTGCACAGGACGATTACCCCCAGGGTCGTCCAGAACACGCGGCCCACCCAGCCTGTCCCGCGCGTTTCCGCAAATACGGTTACAGCCAGCGCATACGAAATCGCCGCCAGCAACAACTCAGCTCCCAGCACGAGCGCGGACCGGTACTTTCTCCATCCCCATTTGCATGCGCGCGCCAACGCCATTCGTACCGATGCCGTTGGATCGGCTCGCAATGTCCAGTTCGTCCTTGTCTGTGCCACCGAGAAACTATTCATCATTGACCCCGATTTTCCCGTTTTGTGCTGCTCAAATGATTCGCCGCACCCACGTCTCGCTTCGCCCAGCAATCCGGCCGGCGCGACGGCTCTCCAAACCTCCCGTCGCACACGTCAAATCGCATTCTACGTTAATCCTATTCCGCCTCCGAAATCGCTAGCAATTTCGCCACCCTCCCCATTCACGTCGCCAAACGCGTAACACACACGTCGCGACGGCGTTACCCAATTTCTCTCAGCTCGACCTTTTCGGCCTGGCCCATCTTGGAGTGCGGCGGCTTGCCGCCCCTTTTTCAAGCCGAAGCTTGCTGCGGCGCTCGCTCCGTAGCTCCGCCATTCCAGTTACAGCGGCCATCAGCGCCCACACCCCCACGACCGCTTCACGGCTAAACGCGGGCCCATGTGCTGTTCGGGAAATTTACAAGTTTCTGTAAATCATTTCCGGTATCGGAAAGGTGCGCTTATTCAGGACGGCCCCCAGTATCGGAACTTTTGCCGCTTCCATACTCTCTTTGGCCATGCGCGCAGGTTCGCGGCGCGTCGTGTGCGACCCCACCACCAGGATAATTCCATCCGTCAATTGCGCCAGCAGCGCCGCATCCCCGTACATATGTATCGCCGGCGTGTCCAGCAGCACGTAGTCAAACTCGTCGCGCAATTCCCCTATACGCGTGCGCAGCCGTGCGGGATTCAGCGATCCGTTCGGTTCTCTGCCTGTCGCGCCCGCGGTGATCAGCCACAATTGACTCCCCGAAGCGCGCCGCGCGTATTCGTGCATGGGATTGTTGTTCTTCATGGCCTCGGTGAACCCTGGTCCGTTGCTGAAGCGAAAATGTTCGTGCAGCGATGGCGCCCTCAGGTTCGCGTCCACGATGCAAACCGTGCCGGTCACTTGGTCCGCCAGCACCTCGCTGGCGCGCGCGCACACCCAGCTGCATCCCGCGGCGTGGTCCACCCCCGCGAACGTCACCGCTCCCGGCGCCTGCGCTGCTCCCGGAAGAATGAATACGCGCTGCACCAGCTTCATCACTTCATCCTCAATCACGTCATGGAGCTTGCGGCGCCGCGCCTTGCCGTCGGGCGCAACGCTGGGCGCCGTTGCGGCGCGGCTGCCGTCTGCTCCTCCCTCAGCCTTCAGCAGAATGTCGAAATTCCGGCTCATGGCCTTTCCTTCTGCGCCTCAAGCGTCGCCGCCCCGTTCCCATCTTCCACTTGGCTCACGAACCCTCGTCGCAGATACAGCGGCAGGCGAATCCGTTGGCCCGCCGCGATGTGGTTCACATCGCTGAGCGCGGGATTCAGCGCCAGCGTCTCCTCCAGCGTGGTCGTGTCGAACCGGCCCAGATGCTGCATGCAAAGATCCAGCAGCGTGGTTTCTCTTTCGATTGCCACCGTCAGGATCCGATCGTTGTCCGATAGTCCCGCCGCAACGCTCATTGGCTCCGGCGTGTTTCGCATCGCACTTTTCACGCGGACCGGAACCACAGATGCGGCGGGGACCACGGCAGTGGGGCCAGCTGCGTCTTCTCGCGGGGGCGCGGGAATTTCGGGATTTGCGGTGGCCGTTGCCGGGACGGCGCTTGGGGCAGCGCCAGCGGCGTCTGCTGAATTCTCCAGCGCAGGATACGGCATCGGTTTCGTAATGTTTGCCGGCGCGTCCGCCTCAGCCGCAAAAAGCACGTCGAACGGCGGCGTTCTCATCCCAACGTTCCACCCAATTCGCGCGCAGATGGCAAACAGCACCACCGCGCAAACCACCGCGAACGCCGGAATCATCCGCCCAATCCTCCGCTCCTTTTTCTTCGGCAACATCGCGCGGAACGGCACAATCGTCCGCCCAGGACTCGCCACGCGCGGCGGCGTGCGCTCCGCCTTCGGCACCAGCGATTCCATTTCCACATCGCCGATCGCTTCCTTCACCATTTTCACGTCCACTTGGCGCGCGCCCATGCCGTACGCCACGGACATCGCGTTGAAGCACAAGGTATTAATGTTCCGCGGGATGCCGCCGCTCTGCTTCGCGATCAGCAGTCGCGCGCCCACCGTGAAAAGCGGCTCGCCCGTATATCCCGCCACCCACAATCGGTGATCAATGTACTCGCCGGTTTCTTCCGCCGTGAACGGCTCGATCCGTATCACCGCCGAGATTCGCTGCCGCAACTGTGTCATCGAAGGCCGCGTCAATCGTTCCGCCAGTTGCGGCTGTCCGGCAATCACGATCTGCATCAATTTCATCCACGGCGTCTCGAAGTTCGAAAGCAGCCGCACGGACTCCAGCACGCGCTCATCCAGGTTTTGCGCTTCGTCAATCACCAATATGAACCGCCGCCCCGCCCGCATTTCCGCCAGCAGCACTTCGTTCAACATGCCATGCATCGCCGGCAAATCTTTTCCGGCTGGGTCCAGACTCAAATCCACCAGAATGTGCCGGATAAAATCCTCCGAATCACAATCGGTCTGAAAAATAAACGCGGCGCGCGATTTATTCCGCAGTCCTTCCAGGTACTGGTAGAGCAGGGAAGTCTTGCCCATTCCCGGCTGCGCAATCAGCGCCAGGAATCCGCGGTGGGTGTCTGTTCCATACACCAGCGAGGCCAGGGCCTCGCGATGCTTCGCGCCCATATGCAGAAACCGCGGATCCGGCGTGACCCCAAACGGCTGTTCGATCAACCCGAAATATTCCAGGAACATTTTCACTTCCTCCCGTCGCCGGTCGGAATCGAAGCCAGCACCTTCAGCTCGAGATAGCGATTCAATTCATCCGGCGTGCGGAACGACGCGTCCAGCCGGTCCACTCCGTACGCCGTTCCCACGCTCACGATTCCGGCGGTGAAAAATCCGCCGATCAGCATCCATCCCAGATGCAGCGTGGGGAATGCCGGCACCGTGGCCGCCTCCGCCACCGAAACGTTTACGATCCTCTTGCTATCCAGCGCATCGGAAATCCGCGCTTCTTCGCGCTTGCGCACGTACAGCAGATAATTGTCCTCGGACGTCTTCACATTCCTCACCAGATCCGCCTGCTGCGTTTGTTTTTCGTCCAGGCTTCGCGCGATTCCCTGATAGTGCCGCACCACTTTCGCCGTGGCATCCGCCTGCGCCGCCAGCGCCACCTGGTCCGTGCTCGCCCGCGCCAGCTCCGTCGCCAGCCAGTCCTGCGCCGGCAAACGATCCGTCGTGATTTGCTGCACCGGAGATCCCTCAGCCTGCGCAATCGCTCTGCGTGTGTCCGCAATCTGCGTTTCCACATCCACCACTGGCGGATAGCCCGGCGCGTACTTGCTCAGCATTTCCGTGCGCTTTAGTTCCAGGCTCAGCAGCGTGCCCTCCAGAGTCGCCAGCAATTGCGCGTTGCCGATTTTCGCCACCTGCGTGATCTGCCGCTCCGGAGTCGCCGCCGCCTGCGCGCGCAGCGCCTTGGCTCGCTCCTTCGCCTGATACGCATTGGCCTGCGCTTGCTGCCAACCCGCCTCAAATTGGCTCAATTGCTCCAGCACCAGCCGCTTCTGCGCCGCCACTTCCACGATCCCTTCGCGGCTGTCGAAATCCGTGAGCGCCGTCTCCGCGCTGGCCAAATCGTCCCGATACCGCTGCGTTTCCTGATCGAAAAATCGAAAAGTTCCCGGCGGCCGGTGCACCGACGCATGTTTTTCCTGATACATCGTCGCCAGCGTCTGCAGCACCTCAGCCGCAAGTTTCGGATCCCGCGCGGAATATGCCACCCGAATCAGCGTGGTCTTCTTCATCGGATCCACCACCAGCCGCTCCTGTAAAGTCTGCACCGCGCGCGCCAGCTGCGTTTCCGGAGTCGCCGGCGTGCCACGCACCCAGTTCTCCGCGCGTTCAATCACGTGTCCCCAACGCGATGAAGATTCCGCCGCCAAGCCGCAAGCCAGCACCACCCTCTCCAGCAGGTCGCGGCTCTTAATCAGCTCCACCTCCGAATTCAAATCCTCTTCGTTCACAGCCGGCACAATCCCGGGACCGTTCACATTATCTGGATCAGGAGTCACCACCGCGTCCACCCGCTCCCGATTCACCAAAATCTTCATCTCCGCTTCGTACTTCCGCGGCAGCAGCAACGCGCACAGCAGCGCGCCCACAAAAATCCCCAGAAAAGTCAGCCCGGCCAGCCGTCGCTGCCGGAACACCGGCATCACTACATCCCGCAGCGTCAACGCCATCTCCGGCGAATGCTCCCTCGGCCGTACTGTCAGCTCGCCCATCTCAGTTCTCGCTTTTTCCTTCGCTCACGGATACATCGTCGCGTAAGCGCCCATGCCGTAATTCGGAATGAACTTCTTCACCTTGGAAATCATGTTCTGTGGGACGAACAACATGTCCCCCGGCAGGATCTCCGGATCTTCGTTCACGTTATGCCCCTGCAGAATGTGCTTCAGGTCCAGACTCTTCACCGAAAGCCAGGAATCATTCACGCGTCGGAACAGCAGCACCTGCGAATGTTTCGCCGAATCCTCGAACCCGCCCGCCATCGCTACCGCCTCGGTAGCCGTGGTATATCCGCGCAAATCGAATTTCCCCGGCTTGAACACCTGCCCGCTGACGATGAAGTACGGCTTGTTGAAGTCCTTCAGCTCAATGCTCAACAGCGGATTGTGTAGCACGCTCGCGTAAGCCGCCTGAATCACCGGCACAATCTTCCTGCACCGTCAGCCCCTCCACGTGCACGTCCCCCGCGCCCGCCAGTGTGATGAATCCGTCCGGCTGCACGTTTACGGTCTGGTTGTATTCCGGCGTCAGCGGGAACGTCAGCGCAATCGCGTCGCTCGCGCACAATCGGTAGCGCGGGTTGCGCTGCTGCAACGCAGGCCGGTCGGGATCGTCCCGAACTAGGAGACGCCGCCAGCGCCGGCCGCGTCACGTGGTTCGGCAGCATCGTCGCTTGCGCCCCAGCAGTCGGAACGCACACCGTCGCAAGCAGCGCCACAGCCGCCGCCAGCCACGCGCCACCTGTCCTCGCCCTGATTTTGTTCCCCACCTTCATTCCCGCGCTCCTCTTTGATAGCCCTTCACGCCTTCACACTCCGCGCACTTCACCCAGCTCTTCACTCACTTCGAAAATAAATTCACGCTCTGGTGACTCACTGCAAACCCCGGCCGTGCTTCACTCTCGCCCGCGGATTCAGCGCGCACCACGCACCCCTGCGCTTCCATTCGCAACGTGCCGGTCTCCCCGTTCGACGCCGGCAAAAATACACTGAGCGCTACACGCGACCCGTTTGGCGGACATTCCGCCGCCAGAATGAACGCTCCCTTGCGGCCCACGTCGCGCGTGTGCCCGTGCCGTTCGCGGTGCTGCCCGTATTCATCGTCCCAGGCGAACACCGTCTCGGCGTGCAGTGGATACCGCAAGGAGATCCGCCTTTCCATCGCCCCGCTCGCCGCGCTAGAAATCTTCGTCTGTTGACTTGGCAGCGCCATGAGAGCTTCTTCCTTTTCCACGTGCCGCGATCGTGAGACCAAACTACTTCGCGCATAGAGAAGCTACAAGAGGCCTTATGTTTTGCGACCGCAGAGCGTTTCGGCCAGGCGAAAGTGGTCGCTTGGCGCTGGCTTTCGTGATGGCGCCCGCGGCAGCAGGTTTGCTTGTCCTACACCGGGATGGCGTACGAATGCGGCTGTATACAGAAGTAGTTTTGTGCGTACCAGAAGGGGAATCGCGCCGCCAGACTCATCCAGCGCAGCGAGAATCCGCAGCCTTGAAAATTGCATCGAAATTGCCCGGACGAAAAATCCGTGCCGGCAACGCGCCGTTATCATCCGTGCTGCGATAAAGTTGCAGAATTTCCCGTATTGATACTCTTCCCTCGCCGTCGCTCACGCCAAGCGATTCCGCCGCGATTTCGCTTCGTCGCTTGCCGTAGCTTGCACCAAAAGTGGGCATATGCGACGCGCCACACCCGCGCGCCGCACTGCGAATCGCGGCTGCCTGGCTCTCAATAATCCGCCTAGCCACGTCACCGGCCCGCGCCGCTCTTCGCTCTCTATCCGTATTTATTCCAGGGGGCTGTAGCACAAGTTGTGCTTGTCTGCCGCGCGCCAAGCTCGCTAAAATCGCCATCCCTTCCAGAATCTCAGTTGCATAAGGAATTTCATGTCCAACGCAGTGGAGGCCCACGGTACTGCTGTCAATCCTGCGGTCAATGGTGTGCTCAATGCCGTCGTCAACGTCGTGATTGCCGAAGCCAACGAGATGAATTGCCAATTGGTGCAGAGCGCTTTTCGCCCCAAGCGTTTTCGCGTCGCCGTGCTGGCCAGCGCCGTGCAATCTTCCCACACCGTCGCGCTCTTGAAAGATCGCCAGCCGGACGTCGCCATCATCAGCGCGCAATTACAGGAAGGTCCGCTGGAAGGTTTTCGCGTGCTGCGCGAGCTGCGCGCTCTGCAATCCAGAACCCGCGCCGTCATGCTTCTCGCCTCGCGCGAACGCGATCTCGTAATTGACGCCTTCCGCTGCGGCGCCCACGGCGTCATCTTCCGCGACGAGCCCCTGGAAACTCTCTCCAAGTGCATCCACGCCGTGCATCATGGCCAGGTCTGGGCCAATAGCGAGCACCTCGGCTACTTGCTCGACGTCCTCGGCCACGCCAAACCCCTGCATCTCCAGGACGCGCACGGCCTCAGCCTGCTTTCCAAGCGCGAAGAGAACGTCGTCCGCCTCGTTTCCGAAGGCCTCACCAACCGCCAGATTTCCAGCGACCTCGGCCTCAGCGAACACACCGTCCGCAATTACCTCTTTCGCATTTTCGACAAGCTCGGCGTCTCCACACGCGTCGAGCTGGTCCTCTATTGCCTCCAGGATCGCCCCGCACCCCAGATCGAAATGGTCAGCTGAGCGCCACAGCGCAATTCATCCTGCTCCCGTGAATCCCGTCCCGCCACCGCGGGACGGGATTCACCCTGAGAACCGGCGGTGCCGGTTCGAAGGGTCTGCGCCACAGCGGGACGCGAGAAAGGTCTGCGCTCTTCGTAGCGCCGGCGTCTCGCCGGCTCTTCCTTCGTGCGGCCGTCATCCTGAGCGCAGCGAAGGATCTCTCTTCGTTTTTCCCCGTGCTTGGCGCCACTCGCAACGCGTGCGCCATCGCTGCCGGGTGCCCACTCTTCCCGCCTTTGCCTCATGGGAAGGGTGGGGTAGTTGACTCTCTCATCCCATCCCGCCACCGCGGGACGGGAGAAGTGTGCGACACTCACCGCCTCGCCTCCACATCCGCCACCCACCGAACTCATTGCCTTGCCCACCCCACAGGTATACGCTACAAACGATGCGCCTGCCCTTCCGCACGTTCAGATCAGCCCTCGCCACCGCACTTTCTCTCTGGATGGCCGTCCTCGCCTGCCTGATGGGCTGCACGCTTCCCAGCCTCGCCACCCCCGCTTCCATCAATCCGCCTTCCGTCCGCCAGATTTCATCCGCGCAATCCGACGCGGACCTGATCCCCGTCATGCCCAACATGCCCGGCTGCCCGCATCACCCCGGCGGCCATGCTCCCACCACGCCCAGCCAACCGCACCCCGCTCGCGGCGGACCCATGTCCTGCTGTCCCGTGGAAGTCACCGTCGCTTCCAAGCCCCACACGGTCACGCTGCACATCTCGCCGGCCAGCGATTTCCTTCCCGCGCCCAATTTCAATCTCGCCGCCATCCCACTACTGTATTCTGTGAAAACTCTCCCGCCCGTTTTGCACAGCGGCAGGGATACGCTCCTCGCCACCCGCCTGCTTCGCATCTAGAAATCACCCTCGCAAATTTCTCCTGCTCTCCTGCTGATGGCATCGCCATCGGTCCACAAAACCATTTCTGATTTCTCAAAGGAGAAAATCCATGCAAATAATTAGAACAGTTGTGTTGCTGGCAGTCCTGGCTCTCGGCTTTGCAGGTGCAGTGAAGGCGGCGAACGCAGCCTGCTGCGCTTCCCCCGACTGTTGTGCTTCCTGCGACGGCTCGTGCTAGCAGCAACCTAGTCTGTTGAACGAAAGAAGGCGCGAGCCGCATCGGTTCGCGCCTTCTTTTTTTGTACGTAACCGGGTGCCTCACTTTTCCCGCGTCTGGTTCGTAGCAAGCGTGGGCCGCCTGCCGGCCAAGGTATCGCCGTACTTCGTGTCAGAAACTCCGTCTGTCTCTGTGTTTACTCATAGTAAATGATGCTATCTTCTGTCAACACTTTCAAATTGTCCCGTCATATCATCCACGAGCGAGGAATGTCATGCCCGCGGTTATCGATCAAATCAGAGAATGGGCGAGCGAGCTCAAATATTGGGAGCAATCTGCACTGGAAAAGATCGCGCGCGGGAACAAACTGAGTGAAGACGATTTTCGCGATTTGTTAAGCGATCTCATGATGGACGCCGGTTTGGAGGAGATGGAAGCTCGACCCAAGCTTTCGTTTCCCATCGAGGCCTCGACTGCTACCCCTCAACCAAAGGTCCGCCTAGAAAGATTATTCAACCTCAAGAACGTAAATGCGTTGCCGGAGGGGCAGGAGATTCGCTTTGGCCCCCAGCTAACGCTTATCTTCGGAGACAACGGCGCCGGAAAGACGGGTTACGCACGACCGCTCGGTTGTGCCGCGTTCGCTCGAGGAGAACGTGATGTTCTGCCGAACGCCACTCGCATATCGGAAGAAGATCCTGAAGCGGAAATCGAAATCTTCGACGGCACTACCACGCGGACTGTAACGTGGAAGCGAGGGTTGCACAACGCTGAACTCACAGGCTTCTACGTTTTCGACGGCGCTAGTCTTAGTATTCATTTGACACGCTCTAATCCGCTGAGTTTTGCGCCGTCCGGGCTCACATGGCTAACTGTGCTCGCAGAAGTCACCGATGAAGTCCGCGGGAGACTAAGGCGATTGATAGAGTCCA
Organism: uncultured Acidobacteriota bacterium; assembly: GCA_963742475.1. Lineage (GTDB taxonomy): Bacteria > Acidobacteriota > Terriglobia > Acidiferrales > UBA7541 > Palsa-295. Next base: position 766,558 of record CAVULY010000003.1, read on the forward strand.
AGGACGGAGATCACAACTTCGGCCTCTTGTTTGAGGGCGACTCAAGCATCAACCGAACAATCGGGTCGCTTAGTGCTGACACTGATCTGGAATCGCTCCGGCAAGTGAGCAACTTAACCGGAGAAGAGAAAGCTTTCATTGAGAATCTGGAAACGGAGATCGTCGAGCTCAAATCGCGAGACGTTGCAAGACTACTGGAGAAGCGTCGCAGGGAGATTAGTGACCTAAACAACCTGATTCAGGCCATTAGCCGAGCGGAAAGCGCTCTCGACCAACGCGCGGTAGTCGAAGTTACACAACTCTTGAGCGACCTACGCTCCAGACAAGAGGAACTTGAACGATCAGGAGTTGACCAGTTCAAGTTCGATCGGTTTACGCAAGTAGGTAGCGACGTATGGCAGGAGTTTGTGGTTGCCGCAAAGACCCTTGCAGATGCAGAGGCGACCAGAGGAGCAACGTACCCTCAGACGGACGATTATTGCCTATTATGCCGACAGCCTTTGTCGGGAGACGCAATCACGATCATTAACAAGATGTGGAATTTCGTCAGCTCGGACGCGCAGGCGCGATTGGATACGGCGCGGAATGCGCGCGACTCGAAAATCGCGGCACTGCAACAGGTCGGCCTCGGTTACTTCGCGCCCGACTCGGGCGCGCGTCGATTGTTGGAAAACGAGTTGACGACGATAGTCCCAATGATCGAGAGCCAGGTCTCAGCGTGTACGGCTCGACGAAGTGAAATGATTCAGGCACTGCGATCTGGAGCGGAACGCGAAATCCCCCCGCCCATCGCCGTAGACGTGGCGGATATTCAACAGATTATCGGAATTCTAGAGCGCGAGATTAAATCGCTTGAAAAAGACGACGCGAACGAGCGTCTCGCGAATCTTGAGTTGAGACTTCGCGAGCTCAAGCATCGCCAGCTGCTCGGAAGCCACTTTTCTGCAGTTGAGCAATACGTTGCCAACAAGAGGTGGGTCGGCAAGGCCCGCCAAGCTCTGGGGTCAACGAGGCCAATAACAACCAAGTACAACGAGATGTTTAAACAGCTGGTGACTGATCGATACGTGGCTCTATTTGAGAACACTCTTAATCGATTCAAGACCGGCATGAGAGTGAAGATTGAAACCAGAGGCCAGAAAGGTGAAACAGTGCGACAGATTGCCCTGGACCCGGCGGCGTTCCCCAAGAGGTTTCCGATTGAGCGGGTCCTAAGTGACGGTCAAAAGACTGCGGTCGCCTTAGCCGATTTCTTAACCGAGGCGGTACTCGACGAGTCCAGCAGTGGAATAATTCTGGACGACCCAATCACTTCGCTCGATAGCAACTGGAAAGAAGTTCTGGCAAGTTGCTTGTCGGAGCACGCCAAAAACCGCCAAGTTATCGTCTTTACACACGATCTTCCATTCCTCTATCGCCTAACGGAGTCTTCCGAAAAACTAGGGATAAACGTGACGGCCCATTGGATACGCGAGGAGAACGGAAGGCCAGGTTTCGTGTATCCGAACAACAGCCCTGTATGTGAGCAAGATTACAAGTCCGCCCAAATGGCGCGAGATTGCTGCTCCAGAGCCAAACGCTCTGAGCCATCTGAGCAACAATCGTGGCTACAGCAGGGCTTCGGCGCGCTAAGAACAACATATGAGCTGCTCGTCATCTTCGACATTTTTAACGGGGTCGTGGCTAGGTTTGAAGAAAGAATTAGTTTTGACCGACTCACTGGAATTTGCATTGAAAAAGACATTATTGATGAAATCGTTGAGCGCATGGCAATTCTGTCCCGCCATATTGCCGCGCATCTTCACAGTGATTCGATGACCCCGGTTAAGCCAACTCCAGAGCTTTTGGACAAGGAAATAGAAATCTTCGAGAATCTGAAAAAGAGGGTTAAAAGCTCCAAGAAACGATCGCAATCGGAGAAGCCAGGTTCCTCACACACATCTGCAGCCGCGCACGCACCAGAAGAAGCAGCGGGTGGTTGATTGCGTCGGGGCCAGCACATTGCAAGCCGACAAGCACTGTAAGAATCTCTGCGTACCGCATCCCTTCGTTTTTTGAAGGGTGCGGAATTAGACGCTCCGTCACCGCGCAACCCAGCGAACCACGCCCCTGAGATTCATTTCGGGCGCGTGGCCCGCCAGGCCAGCCATATCGCAACGCAGCTACGTAAATTGCTCGAACACCATGAACGGCACCACGCCGTCGAGGTTAGCTATTTCAGTGCTGTCGCTACCCGCGTCGCCGGACTGCAGCGCCCAGATCCAGAACAAGAAGATCCGCGAACTGGTCACCGGCAGGAACACCTCCACTTGCGAGTTTGGCCAGATCAGCCCTTCGCCGGAATCGGAGTGTTCCTCCCACCATCCGGTCCCGTCGCTCCACATGTGAGAGCGCTGATCAACTTCCACGCGCCCGCCGCTGCCGTCGAGTTGGAAGCTTGTGATGAACACGCCGAGATATCCGTCGCTGTGGGCGGTGTCGCCCCACGAAGAGGAATCGTCCCAGTTGTAGCCGTAGGTAACAAACGCGCTGAACCTCATCAGTTCGTTTTCAGCGATTGGCTGAATCTGGGCCGCCACTCCGCCGCCACCCCATGCGCTCCCGCCGGAGAATACGATTGTCGAGGCACCGAAGCTGCCGTCGCTCTTCCCGCCGAACCCTCCGCCGCTGGTGGTGCTGTTGCTGGTGCTGCCGCTTCCGCTGCCCCAGTCAACGGAATATGGCGGCGCCGCAATTGTCAGCACCGACCCGCCGCGCACCTGGGGCGCCACTCTTGGCAGTCCCAATGGCAGTGGTGGTCTCGCGCGTCTCTTTGGAGGAGCCACTTTCGCATAGGCCCGCGCGGCCTCCGCGGCACGCCGATCGTCCTTGATGACTTTCATCAACGGTGCCAGAACTCGCTTCTGCTGCGCGGCCGCCTTGGCGAAGTGCGCCTTGTGTAGCTCGAACCGCTTCACGATGCGTCCTTCCAGAAGCGCTATGGATCGCTTGATCGCTGAAGCTGGGAGTGGACCGCCGTGTATGGCGGCGACTATTTCACGTTGATCGCGGGAACCGCTTGCTGTGAGGGATCTCCTTCCGGGTTTCGTAGGCATTTGCAATCTCCTTTTCAGTCGGTGGGCACCTCGCCTCGAGCCAATCTTTCTGATGGGTAGTGACGAATGTGCTGGAAGCGTTTCACCGCACTCACGGATTCGCGGGTGGCGCATCCATCCACATCAGCCAACGAGCGCCTTATGATTTTCCGGGTGCCGCGTCGCTCACCCTTCAACACGATCGAAACGACCGCAGTTGAATTTCCGGGTGCCGCATCCCTTCGGTTTTTGAAGGGTGCGGGTTTAGACGCTCCATCACCGCGCAATTCAGAAAACTACACCGCAGCCGCCATTTCGCCGGCACGCTGCTTACGGATGAGCGGCAGCTTTAGACGCCGCGGCGTTCTTAGCCGGAACTGCGACAATGCCTAGCTGTTGCATCAGCGCGAGCTGGTCCCAATTGTCCCAGCCTCGGATTATCTTGCCGTTCTTGAACTCGGCGATGGTGATGCCGGTAACGTTGACTTTCTTATTCGTCGCGGGAAATCCGAGATGGTCACCGGTGTGGGTCATCACGCCGGACCAACGAAGTACGACCTTATCGCCGGCCCCAAACGCATCTTCGACTTCGATCACTTGGTCTGGAAACGCACCGCGAAGCCGATTTGCGAATTCTTCGAACTCGCGTGGACCGTGAAGCTCCACACCAGGCTGGTCTTGTCCGACAGCGATACAATTTTCATCCATCAGCTCGTAGATGGTCCGGTTCTTTCCTTCTTTCCACACTTCCTTGAACCAACGCCGCAGCAACGCAACATTTTCTTCCACGGACATGTAACACCTTCCTTTGAAGCGGTAGGTCAGCTCGACGCTCCGCAGGCTTGGTATAGCATGAAGTTACGTTACGAACCAGCTGATGCTGGAGGCTCCGCCACCGACCAACCCAGCGAACGACTCCCCTCAAATTCACGTAGGCCAGTAAATTGTGTCCTGTACCTCGTCCCTACTTAGGTACAGCTCTTTTTTCCTCCGGCGAGTGCTACGTTGGCGGAGGAGGAAAAAATGAAGCGCTTTAAGAAATTTCGCGACGATCGTTTTGCTCTCACCACGCTGCAAAATCCCCTGTGCGATCCACAAGCTCAGGCAGATCTGGCGCACGCCGCGCGAACAGAACGCCAACGCCATCCGCAACCCGCCGCAATTCCCGCCACGCTATCACCATCAATTCACATCAGCCACCCCAAACCCACCAGCCGCCCCAGACGCGCCAGCCGCGGCAAACCCCTCACCCGCACCAGACCCGCAGGCCGCCGCCCCCGCCCCACCCAATTCCCAAAATGAAACCGCCCAGCAGCCGCCCAAACCTGGGAAATACGTTACCGTCGTTAAACTCAAGCCTGGGCTTGCGAGCAAAAATGTCCAGCCCGCCACGCGCGAGGCGAGCCAGAAAGCGAAATCGCGCCGTACGTCCAATTCGCAGACCAGTGACGCGCAACTGCTTGGCGCCACCTTTCGCCTGAACGACTTCTTGGCCCGCGCCGATAAACTCGGCGTGCTGCACGATCACGAACCCATGGATCCCTATGAGCCTCCCCAGGAAAGCCTGTCCGAGGCCGACCTGGCCGAACTGAGCCCCGTCGAGCGCCACTCCCGTAAGTGCAGCATCTGCCATCATCCGCAGCGCCAGGAAATCGAGGAAGATTTCGTGCACTGGCGCAGGCCAACCACGATCATGAAGTTGTATGCCATCGGGAAGCGAGCCACCATATACGGCCACGCGCATGCTTTTGGACTCTTGGACGTGCGCGCCCGCAACCTGCGTTCCGCTTTGGGAATCCTGATCGAGAAGGGCGACGACCGCGAGCCCAGCGCGATGGAAGTCATCGAGGCCGTTCGCCTTTTCGCACACGTCAGTCCCCAGGGCGAGTGGGTGCAGCCTGTAATACAGATCAGAAGTCCGGTCCGAGAATCGAACCGAAGTGGTGGTTTGCGGCAAGCGCTCGCCGGCGTCTGCTGACGGCGACGAGATTCTAATCGGTACACCCCAACTATTAGAAACCGATGCAAACCATTGAAAACAATCATCGGCGACCCGTTCTAATCGGTACGATTCGTTCGCCGTTGCGTGCCGCGCTGCCGCATTTCGCAGCGCCCAAGGGCGTCACAACGTCGCGGCCGCAGCGCCAGCAATGGAAGGTGATCGTGCGCCTTCCTCCGTGGAGATACGGATTGACTCCCCATCGAGCGCGGTGTACTGTCGCGCCGTTCGGGCCCCTTACGTTTCAAATCCAGGAGGAAAATGTGAAATTGCTGAAAATGACGGCCGGTATCGGTGTGTGTCTGCTTGCCGCGGTTTCCGTTGTGGCGCAGGATAAGCCAGCGGAGCTCGCGTCGCTGGAATTCCAGACGCCCAAAAACGGCATGGTCAAGCAGTACGAAGATGGCCGCAAACAGAAAGTGGAATGGCACAAGCAGCAGAAAGATACGCAAGCTCTTTACGTGTTCGAGACGCTCACCGGCGAGCGCACCGGAACGTACCTTGTCGGGCGGCTCGGCCAGCACTGGGCGGACATGGACACTCCTTCCGTTACCGACGCCGCGGATCTCGCCGAATATCAGAAGGCGATCGGCGGCTCGGTCGAGAAACTCGTCACCGCTTACTACGAGTACATGCCCAAAGTCAGCATTCCTCCCACGGACATGAACGGCAAGTACACGGAAATCATCACCTTTCACATACGCTACGGACACGGCGACGATTTCCGCAGCGCCATCGCGCGTGTCTACGACGCGCGCAAGGCCACCAAATCGCCAACGCACTACAATTGGTATCACCTGGTGTCGGGCGGACCGGGCGGCACATACGTCCTGACCGTCGAACACGCCAACTGGGCTTCCTTTGCGGAAGACCCGGCCGTGAAACCGCTTGCGCGACGATCTGCGCGCCGCGTTCGGCGAGCAGGAAGCCACGTCGGTGATCGAGCGCATCAATAGCTCGATCTCGGACACCTACAACGAGATCATCCAATTTCGCCCGGACTTGAGCTACATCCCGGCGAAGTAACGGCGGCATGCTCGTTGCTGTTTGCCGCTTGCTGGTTGGCGCTCGATGATTAGGTGTCGAGCGTGAAATGTAGTTTGTTGCAGCCTGGGCCGGTCCCGCTTTCCTGGACGGGCTGGCCCTGGATTTTTTTGCAGTGAGCAGCGCGGCAGCGTTGGACAAGTTGCCGACGCGCGGGCTACAGTAGTTGCGCATTGGGACCGGCTTCCAACGGGCCACGAACCTTTGCGCTCCTGGCGCTCGCGGTGTTCGTGTTTTTGTGCGCCGCAGTCGGAGCGCAGGACGGCGCACAGGACGCGAAGCATCCTGCCCCAGCGGTTCCCACCTTCGAAGATATTTCCTCCCGCGCCGGCCTCACCGTTTCCCACATCGCTTCGCCTGAAAAAAAATACATCGTCGAGTCCATGAGCGGAGGAGTCGGCTTCATTGACTGCGACAACAGCGGAACTCTTTCCGCGCTAGTAGTAAACGGCTCAACGGTCGAGCGTTATCGCGCAGGCGGCGATCCAATGCTGACGCTCTATCGCCAAACCCCAAATCACGATGCCGCTTCGCCGCAGTTCCACGACGCAACGCAAGCAGCAGGACTCGACGCGCAAAGGTTGGGGAATGGGAATCGCCGTCGCCGACTTCGACAACGATGGATTACTCGACATCTTCGTCACCGGCTTCGGCGGCAACGCGCTCTATCGCGGTCGCGGCAATTGCACCTTCGAGGATGTCACCGACAAAGCCGGCGTTCGCGGCAGCGGCTTCATGACCGGCGCAGCTTGGGCGGATTACGACAAGGATGGATTCGTGGATGTCTTCGTCTCGCGCTACGTGCACGTGGATCTCAGCAACGTCGCGGCGTTCGGCACATGCAAGTTCCGCGGCATCGTCGTGCAGTGCGGTCCGTGGGGAATGACCGGCGAAACGGATCTGCTCTACCACAATCGCGGCGACGGCACGTTCGAGGAAGTGTCGCAGAAAGCCGGCGTCAACGATCCCAACGGATATTACGGCCTCGGCGTAGTTTGGGGCGACTACGATAACGATGGCTGGCCCGATCTCTATGTGGCAAACGACACTGGCCCGAACTATCTCTACCACAACAATCACGACGGCACCTTCACCGACCAGGGAATGCTGGCCGGCGCCGCGCTGAGCAGCGAAGGCGACGCCGACGGTTCCATGGGAGTGGACTTCGGCGACTACGATCACGACGGACGACTGGATATCTTCGTCACCAACTTCGCCGACCAGGAAGACAACCTCTACCACAATCTGGGCGCGAAGGGATTTGACGACGTCGCCTGGAAAGCCGGAGTGGCGAAGCCGAGTTACCCGTACGTGAAATGGGGAACCGGCTTCTACGACTTCGACAATGATGGTTGGGCGGACATATTCGTGGCCAGCGGCCACGTCTATCCGCAGATGGACCAACTGGAAAGCGCTGCGCGTTACAAAGAGCCGCTGCTGCTGCACATGAACAATCACGACGGCACGTTCACGGAATCCGCCGCGGCGGCGGGACTGAATGCGGTGGCGCTGGCGTCGCGGCGGGGCGCGGCATTTGGCGACGTCAAGAACGACGGCAACGTGGACGTGCTGCTGCTGAATGTGGGGGAGCCGCCGACGTTGCTGCTGAATCATGGAGTAGCGGGGAATCACCGGGTGGAGTTCAGGTTGACGGGAACGAAGAGCAATCGCGCGGCGATCGGCGCGCGGGTGACCGTGCGCGCGGGGAAGCTGGTGCAGTTCAACGAAGTGCGCGGCGGGGCGAGTTATCTTTCGCAGAACGATTTGCGGCTGCATTTCGGATTGGGGAAGGCGGCGACGATCGATTCGGTGGAAGTGCTGTGGCCGAGCGGCGCGACGGAGAAATTCCAGAATGTGGCGGCAGACAAGATTTACAGTTTGGTGGAGGGGCAGGGAATTCGCGGGACGAAGGAGCTGCCGGCGCCGTGAGGCGCGCAGTCGCGACGGACTGAAAATAGCCGGCGGGACGCCGGCGCTACAGGAAAAACGGCGCGCCGGAATTCCCGGCGCGCCGTTTGCGATTTACGGGGAAGCGGATTCTTCTCGCAGTTAGAACAAGAACTTCAGACCGAACTGGAAGATGCGGCCCAGATGCGCGCCGGAGGGCTGCAGGAATCCAGCCCAGCCGCCAGCGGTGCAAGATGAATCAGCAGGGGAATTGTTAGCCCCGCCGTAGCAGCCGATGGAGTTGTTCACGCCGTTCCACTGGGTGTGATTGAAAATGTTGAAGGACTCCACGCGGAATTGAAATCCCATGGTTTCCTTGATGGGGAAGTTCTTGTACAAGGCCATGTCAAAATTCAGGCGGCTGGGAATGTTGAGAGAATTGCGTCCCGAGTCGCCAAAGGTGAGGCCTTGCGGCGCGGTGTACGCGGCAGGGTTAAACAGCAAAGGACCCGTGCTTTGACCCAGTGAGGCCACAACGTCCGACGGCGGCGCGGAATGGGGGTTGCCGACGACGTCCGGATAGGAGCCGTTGGTACCGACGCCGTTGGCGACGCCGGCGTTGTCAGCAAAGATGCCGTTCAAGACGCTAAAGGGCGTGCCGGTATAAAACGTGGTGATGCCGGAGTACTCCCAGTTGGCGAGAAGGACCTTGGAAATGCCTTCCAGGTGACCGGAGGGAATATTGTAAACCCAGCTGACGTTGAGAATGTGGCGTTCGTCGAAATTGGAACTGGCATAGTTGCTCTTGAGGTTATACGAGTTAACGAAGTTGACGTCCTGCCAATCGGAAGCGTCGTCGAGAGAGTGCGAGTACGTGTAAGCCACGCCGATGATGAGAGGCGCGATGGTGCGACGCACGGAAATCTGCAGAGCGTTGTAATTGGAAGCCGCGCGATATTCTTTTCCGGTGATATCGCCGTACCCGATGAAGTTGGGGCGGACGAGATTGGGATCAATATTGCCGCAAGCCACGTTGAAATTATTCTGCACAGCGGTGGGGAGAGTGCCTACGTTCTGTCCATTGGCAACACCGTTGATGCAGTCGCTGGAACTCAGCGGAACGCCAGGAGTATAGGGATTCTGGCCAGCGGCTGTGGGCACCAGCTGGTTCAGATCGCGTTGGTCGCCCAAGTTGGTGCCTTTGCTGCCGACGTAGGCGATGGAACCGACGATGTTCTTGGCGAATTCGTGTTGGACGCTGATATTCCATTGCTGCATGTAGGGCCAGATGGCGTTGTTCGGAATGGAAGTGACCGACAAGGGAAAGGTAAAGGCGCCGCCGGCAGTTCCCAGGCAGGTGTAGCCGGTGGTCTGGCCGCAGCTGTTGCCGGCGATGTTCGACTGGTTCGGAGTGAGAACCAGGGGAGCGCTGCCTTCCAGGCTCTCGGCGTTGGCTTCGTTGCCGTTTCCGTGATCGAAGAAGATTCCGTAGCCGCCGCGGATGGCCGTCTTGCCGTCGCCCTTGGGATCAAAGGCGAAGCCCACTCTGGGAGCGGGGTTGACCCAATGGTTGTGCAGACATCCGCGGGGAATGCCGGGGCCGCCGCATTGGATGATGCCGTTGAAAAGATACTGATTGTCGGCCGGATTGGAGTAGGAAAGCGGGACATTGGTGACTGGATTGAGCAACGCGGTGGTGTTCGGATCAAGCAACGGAGCGTTGGCCGTCGTCCAGGCATTCGTACTGAAATTGTACTCGCGATTGTATTTCTCGTAATAGGTGCCGAAGAGGCTCCAGCGCAAGCCGATGTTCAAAGTGAGCTTGGAATTGACGTGGAAGTCGTCCTGGATGTAAGGCTCCACGAACTGGTAGCGATCGTAGTATTTGATCTGATTGTTGGTCTGCGAGTAGGTGGCGACGTTGCCGAGCAAAAGGTCGGCAAAAGCGTTGCCGGTGCTGACGGAGGTGGTGGTGGCGTCGAAGGTGAGGGCACCTTCAATCTGCGGAGAATTCTCCTGGTTTTTCTGAGCGATGGTGGCGAAGGCGCCAAATTGCAGAGTGTGCTTGCCGATAATTTTGGTGACGTTGTCACGCATGGTGTAGGTGGGGTTGGCGTTGTTCCACGGCTCGTAGGATGGGTCTGCCTGAAACGCGTATGCATTATTGCCACTAACAGCGACGGCGGGCAGCTTGCCGCCGAAGCCGTTGTCGAAGAACGACAGTCATGGTCATGCTGGGGGGCCGCTGGAAGGGGCCAATGTTGGTGAAAGTGATGTGGTCCGCGGTGTAGCTGAAGACAAATTCGTTCAGGAGAGTGGGAGAAGCCGTATAGGTGAGGCGAGCGACGGCGCTGGTACCGGGCCCGACGAAGTTGGTCTGAATGTTGGGCAAAGTAGCGTTCGACCAGAGGGTGGGGGTTACGACGGTGCTCCAGGAATCATGGATGTAATGGAATGAAGCGCGCAGCTTGGGAGTGAAATTCTGGTCCACGCGAATCAGTTCCTCGCGCCAGCTCATGGGCGTGGGCTGCGAAGTGTTGTAGCAGGAATTCGTGGGAGATCCGCAACCGCTGGTGCCGTTAGCTTCGGGAATTTCCGCAAGTATGGCGGAGACGTTGGGATCGGTGGCGGGATCTACGCCAACGATATGGTTGGCGACGATCTGAGTGGGCAGGTTGGCGTTGTTGGTCGGGCAATCCGTGGGACCGAGCGAGCAGATGTCGGTAAAGTCGCCGCCGCGTTCGGCGTTAGAGGGAACGGAAATGCTGAAAGTATTGGGCACAACCTCGCGGCGCCATTCCTGCGACCAGAAGAAGAAGGTCTTGGACTTATCGGTATTGTAGTGACCGGGAATGTAGACAGGGCCGCCGATGGTGTAGCCCCAGTCGTTCTTTTTGTATTCCGGGGCGTTGGGCGAGCTCAGGTCAAAATAGCTGCGATCGTTGAAGATATTGTTGCGGTTGAATTCGTACACGTCGCCGTGGAAGCTGCTGGTGCCGGACTTGGTCTCGGCTTCGATTGTTCCGGAAGCGTTGCGGCCGTACTGCGCGCCGTAATTGGAGGTGAGGACGCGGACTTCCTGAATGGCGTCAATGCTGGGGTAGACGTTCAGCGAGTTGTTGCTGCCGTTGTCCATGTTGTCGCCGCCGTCGATTTCCCAGTTGTTGTTCTCGTTGCGGCCGCCGTTGACGCTGTACATGACGTTGCCGTTCACGCCGACGGTGCCTTCGTCCTGACCGGACTGGTTGTTCACGCCGGGAGTGAGGGTGATGAGCTGGGTAAAGTTGCGTCCATTGAGCTGGAGCTGATTGATTTCGGTGGCGGTGACGGTGCCGGCGATTTCGGAAGATTGGGTTTCGACCTGGGCGACATTTTCTCCGGAGACCACGACTTCACTGGAGAGCGAGCCGACTTCCAGGCTGACGTCCACGCGGAGCTTTTGTCCAGGGTGGATGACGACGCCGTTCGCGGTGTATTTCTTGAAGCCTTTCGCGGTGACGGAGATGGAGTAGGTGTTGCCGGGGAGAGCCGAGGTGACCCACTCGCCGTCGGTATTGGTGATGGTGGCGCGGGTGAGGCCGATGGTGGCGTTGCTGACGATCACTTCGGCGCCGGCCACGACCGCGCCGGAACTATCGCGAACCGTGCCGGTGAACGAAGAGGTGTCCTGAGCGAGAGCGGCGCCGGCGGCGCAGAGGAGCAATGCGACCAGACAAGCAGCGTAGCGAAGAAATTTCATGTGCATCTCCAGGTTGCGCAGAGTGACTGCCGATTTCGCGGGGCCCGAAGGGGAAGCCCGCGGCTGCTGAATTCGAATCGTGCGCGGCGGTGGTCGCGGCAACGCGTGTACGCCGCGCTGCGATAGGCACAGGAACAGTTATCGTGATAAACGGCCTTCCAAAGCGTGATAGACCCCACCCCGAACGTTTTATTAAATTTATTAAAACTGATTTATATACGGCGAGAGGGATATGTCAAGCGAAAAACTTGGGGTCAATTGTGGGTTTACGAAACTTTGCGGCGGGCTGAGAGGGGGCGAGGGAGTGCGAATTGTGCTAGTTTTTAGCCGTGAATCACGAGGGCGGAGTGCGAGGGGTGAAAGGTGAGCGGCGGGGGAGTGGTGCGTTGCTGGTAGGCCGAGCGGGCTCAGGGCGCGGATTATTTGGGTTTAGTGGATGGGCGCGGATCGGTTTGGCGGTGGCGATTCTGGCTACTCCGACGGCTGGCGCGAGTGGGCGGGTGACGCTGGCCGTCCGCCCAGAGGCACACCAAGAGGCGCACTCCGGAGGGACACCTGCGACGCAGGATTTGCCTGCGCTCTACGCAGAAGGCGAGGCAAGTTTGCGCGCCGGAGAACTCGATCGGGCCACGGCGGCGTTCAAAAAAGTGCTGGCGGCGGATCCGAACGCGGCAGGAGCTTACGCCAACCTGGGCGTGATCGCGATGCGCCGGCAGCAGTGGCCGCAGGCGCTGGAATTGCTGGGGAAAGCCGAGCATCTGGCGCCGAGTGTGGCGGGGATTCGTTTGAATATTGGGCTGGTGTATTACCGGCAGAATGATTTTCACTCGGCGATTGCGCCATTCGAATCGGTGGTGCGCGACCAGCCGCAGTCGGTGCAGGCGCGTTATTTGCTGGGGCTATGCTATTTCTTCACGGAGCGATATGGCGACGCGGTTGCGGCTCTGGGGCCGATCTGGGCGGAGGAATCGCAGGACTTGAATTATTTGTACGTGCTGGGGAATGCCGCGAACAAGGCAGGGCAGAGCGACGTTGAAGAACGCGCGCTGACACGTTTTGTGGAGCTGGGGCAGAACACGGCCGAATACCACATGCTGATGGGCAAAGCGGCATTGAATCGCGAGGAGAATGATAATGCGATCGCCGAATTGCAGGAGGCGGTGAAGCTGGATCCGAATTTGCCGTTTGTACATTTCAATCTGGGGCTGGCTTATCTGGCGCGCGCGGATTTTGAGAAAGCGCGGGACGAATTTTTGCAGGATGCGCAGATCGAGCCGGACGTGGCGTTCAATTATGACCGGCTGGGAGTGGTCTATTCGTATTTGCAGGACGACGCGAAGGCCGAGGAAAATTTCAAGAAAGCGCTGCGGCTGGATGCGCATCTTTCGAGTTCTTATTTTGGTTTGGCGCGCGCGTACCAGCGACAAAGCAAATTTCCGCAGGCGCTGGCGGCGGTGGATTCGGCTTTGCGGCTGGATGCGAATAATGCGAATTATCACAATTTGAAGGGGCAAATTTTGATGCGCATGGGAAAAACACAGGATGCGCAGGCGGAATTGCAGGTGGCGACGAATTTGATGAACGCGAGCAGGAGAGCGTCGCCACGGTGAGCTGAGCGAAGGGGCGTTGCCGCAGCCGGAGTTGACGGCGGAGCCGAAGGTGCAGTGAGCGGAGAAAAGCGAAAGCGGAAAAGAGAAAATGGAAAATGCGGTCGCCTCGGTTGGATTCGCTGTTGGACTTTACTTCTGCGAATGTAGGAATTTTGTTACTTCGCGGGATGAGGGCATGGAGGGTTGCGCGCCGTTGCGGGTGACGGAAATTGCGGCGACAGCGGCGGCGTAGCGCGCGGCTTCGAGCGGCTTTTTGCCGGAGAGCAGGCTGACGGCGAGGCCGGCGTTGAATGCGTCGCCGGCAGCGGTGGAGTCCACGGCTTTTACATCGAACGCGGGAGACATTTGGCGGAGGCCGTCGGCGGTGGCGAGGTAGGCGCCTTGCGCACCCATTTTGATGACGACATTTTTAGGGCCGCGCTCGAGGAGAAGTTCGGCGCAGCGCGCGGCTGTGGAGGGAGTGACGGGTTCGGTGGCGGGGAGGCCGCAGAGAATGCGCGTCTCGCTTTCGTTGGGAGTGATCCAGGCGGTGACCTGGAGCAGGCCGGAGGGCAATTCGCGCGCGGGAGCGGGATCGAGCATCAGCGGAATATTGTGGCGGTGGGCGAAGGCGCCGAGAGTTTCCAGAGTGATGAGAGGGATTTCGAGTTGCGCGAGGATCATGCCGGCTTTGCGCAGGAGCGGCGGCGTGCGCGGCGATATCTTTCGGAAGCAGCTTGCCGTTTGCGCCGGGGACGACGACGATGTTGTTCTGGCCATCGCTGCCAATATTGATGAGCGCGACGCCGGAAGAACCTTTCACGCTGCGGACGGAATTTACGCCGACGCCGGCGTGGCGCAGGGCATTTTTGAGCGCGGAGCCGAAAGAATCGTCGCCAATATTTCCGAGCATGCTGACGGGGTAGCCGAGCCGGGCGACGCCGACGGCCTGGTTCGCGCCTTTGCCGCCGTGAAACGTGCGGAAATCCTTGCCGATGATGGTTTCGCCGGGCAAGGGGACGTGATCGGCGGTGGCGACGAGATCGAGATTGATGCTGCCGACGACCACGATTGGTTTGCGCATGTGCTGGAGGCCTCCAGGAGCAGAGTATGCGGAAAAAGCGATTCGTGTGCTGTCCCAAGCCGAGCGAGGCGTCTGCGTTTGCGCGAACGCCGGGGAAACGGCAGATTCCGCAGGGCGCCTTGGCTCTGGCAATGAAAGATTTGATGGTGCTCCGCAACTATTCAGGAGCTAAGGCTACCACTAACCGGGCCGGGCGCAATAACCGCGCCGACGCGCGCGCGGCACGGAACCGATAGAAGTTCGGATACGTGGAGCGGCTCGATCGGCTCGCAGGCAGTTTCTACCGTCGCGGTGATGATTCTGGCGCGCGCATCAATAGAGAAGAGCGTGCCGCCAAACGGGAGATTGCGCAGGGTGACGCCCGATGCGTGATGGCGTGCTTCCGCATGACGATGGGGAGGCGCGCCGCCGGAATAGCAGGCGGCCGGGCGACTGGTAGTAATGACGATATGTCGCAGGGGATTTCACATATAATCTCGCCGACGATTACTTGAGCGGCCTGGAATGGCGGTGGGCGAGCGGGCCCGCCCTGAGACATATGGGACATACGTTGGCGGACTGCATGGTTTTGTAGCGCGCACTGGTTCCCATAGTTAGGTGAAGCGAGAGCTGGAGAACATTGAGGATGCGTTTTTTTCAAAACATAAGGCTGCGGCGGAAGCTGCTGATCGCCATGATTCCGCTGGTATTCATGGTGCTGATAGCGGCCGTGTACTCCTCGTTTGAAAGCGACATGATCGACAAGTGGTATAGCGGGCTGATTGATAACCAGGTGGAGGCGCTGCGGAACGTGGGCGAGGCGCGCGCGAATACCAATCGTTTTGGTCTGTATTTGTTTGAATTGATTAACGAGAGCGATCCCGATCGAAGACAAGTGATTGACGGAGATTTGGAAAAGATTCGCGGCGACTACCGCACGGTGGTGACGGCGGCACTCAAGCAGAGCCCCGAGCACGCGGACAAGATCAATGCCGCATCGGTACTCTTCGAGCGTGCGGAAGCGGACGCCCGTCCCGTCCGGGCGGCCGCCTTAGCCGGCAACGATGTGAGAGCGTTGAGTCTGATGCGCGGGAGCGTGAGCCAGGAACTGCAACAGTCGCGCGAAGCCACAATCGATGTCATGAAGGATCTGCAAAAATATATTGACCAGCGCTCCGATGAATTATCCAGGAATTCGCATCGCGCGATTTTGATCACCTGGCTGGTGATTGGATTCGGCCTGCTGTGGTCGTGGGCCGCCGCCTTCCGCATCGTGGAAAAAGAAGTGGTGAAGGAACTGGTGTCTCTGCAAGGCAGCATCCAGGATTTAGCCGACGGGCGGCTGGATCAGAACATCCCCTACCTGGATCGCAAGAATGAGATTGGTGAGATCGCGCGCGCGCTGCGCACGCTGCAACTGGGCGCGCGGGAACGCGAAACGCAAGGATGGGTGAAGGCCGAAGTGGGCGCCACGCTGGGAGCGTTGCAATCGGCGCAGGACTATCCCGCATTCGGGAAAGCCTTGTTGTCGCGCTTGTCGCAGCCGATTCCGCTGATATACGGAGCGTTCTACGTTGCAGACGAAAGTGGCGCGCGTTTTTCTCGCGCGTATTCGTTTGCAAATGCTGACGTCGGTAGCCCAAGCGAATTCGCCCTCGGCGAAGGACTGGCTGGGCAAGCCGCGGTGGAGCGGCGCGTGCTTGAGGTTACCGCCGGAGATCAGGTTCGAATCACCGCGGGAATGGGGATTCTGACGGTGGGGAAAATCCACTTCGTTCCGGTGGTGAATAAGGACCAAGTCACCGCCGTCATCGAATTGGCGACGAATTCAGCGTTGTCGGAGCGGCAACGAACGTTGCTCGATTCCCTGTTGCCCTCGATCGCTCTGAGCGCCGAGATATTGGCGGGCAACATCGCTACGCGAGAACTGCTCGACCGCACGCAAGCCCAGGCTGAATCTTTGGCGGCGTCGGAACGCCAGCTGGAGACGCGTAAACAAGAGCTAGAGAACATCAATCAGGCGCTGGAGGAGTCCGGAGAAGAATTGCGGCGAGCGAAAGAGGTGGCGGAGGATGCCACCAAAGCGAAGTCGGATTTTCTGGCCAACATGAGCCACGAAATCCGCACGCCGATGAACGCGATTATCGGCATGTCGCATCTGACGCTGCGGACGGATCTGAATCCGCGGCAGCGCGACTACGTGCGGAAAATTCAACTGGCCGGGCAGCACTTGCTGGGGATTATCAACGACATTCTGGATTTCTCGAAGATTGAAGCCGGCAAGCTGACGGTGGAAAATATCGATTTCGATCTAGAGAGAGTTTTGGAAAACGTGAGCAACCTGATATCGGAGAAGGCTTCGGCGAAAGGCCTGGAACTGATTTTTGACGTTGAGCCCGCGGTGCCTACGCAACTGAAGGGCGACCCGCTGCGACTGGGGCAGATCCTGATCAATTTCTGCAACAATGCCGTGAAATTCACGGAACACGGCGAAGTGGTGATTCGCGCGCAGGTGCAGGAGAAGGATCCGGACAGCCAGTTGATTCATTTTTCGGTGCGCGACACCGGCATCGGACTCACCAAGGAGCAAATGGGGCGGCTGTTTCAGGCGTTCGAGCAGGCGGACGCTTCGACAACACGGCAACACGGCGGGACTGGACTGGGACTCGCGATCTCCAAGCGGCTGGCGAAGCTGATGGGAGGCGACGTTGGCGTGGAGAGCGAGGTGGGTGCGGGCAGCACATTCTGGTTCACGGCGCGGCTGGGCAACGGCGCGGGAGTTCGACGGCTCACCGTTTCACCGGATCTTCGGGGCCGCAGGGTACTGATCATTGATGATAATCCGCAGGCGCGCGCGGTGCTTTCCAGCATGCTGACCAGCATGACGTTCGAAGCGGATGAAGCTCCTTCCGGTCTGGAAGGGGTTGAAATGGTGCGTGCCGCCGCGGCAAACAATAAGCCGTATGAGATCGTGTTCGTGGACTGGCAGATGCCGGGCATGGATGGATTCGAAACGGGGAAACAAATTCGCGCGCTGCCGAATCTGCAGGTGCGGCCGCAACTGGTGATGGTGACGGCGTACGGCCGAGAAGAGGTGCTGAAACAGGCGCAAGAGAACGCGTTTGCAAATATTCTGATCAAGCCGGTGACGGCGTCCATGCTGTTCGATTCAGCTGTGGAGGTGCTGGGCACAACGAATTCCAAGAATTATGAGGTCGCGCCCGCTCCGACCAGTGAACTGGGACAGATACGCGGCGCGCGCGTGTTGCTGGTGGAAGACAATGAACTGAATCGCGAGGTGGCGTTGGGGTTGTTAGAGGATGCCGAGTTGGCGATTGACATCGCGGAGAACGGACAGGTCGCCGTCGAATTGGTGGGTAAGAATAATTACGATCTGGTGCTGATGGATATGCAGATGCCGGTGATGGACGGCATCGCCGCCACACGCGCGATCCGGTTGAAGCCACAGTTTCAATCGCTACCGATCATCGCCATGACAGCAAATGTGATGGAGAGCGACCGCGAGAGATGCACGGAGGCGGGGATGAACGATCACCTCGCCAAGCCGATCGATCCCGAGGCGCTTTCGGCGGCATTGTTGCGGTGGATCAAGCCGCGCGGTGATGCCGCGAAGACGGCAGTACCAAAAGTCGTTGTGACAGAGGCCGCTGCGGCTACGGTTACGGCGAGCGCGCCGCGACCAGCCCAAGCGCCACAATCGCGTCAAGCGTCTGGCTCTGCGGCAACCACGCAATTTGCGATTGCCGGAGTGGACACGCAAACGGCGCTGCGCCGAACGGGGGGAAATCCCAAACGCTACGAAATGTTGTTGCGCAAGTTCGCGGAGACGACGGCGGAGCAAGAAATTCGCGACGCGCTGGCGGCGGGCGACGTAGAGACAGCCGCGCGCGGAGCGCATTCGTTGAAAGGGGCGGCATCGAACCTGGGCGCGACCGCAGTGGCGAACGCAGCGGCCGCGCTGGAAACCGCGATTAAGACGGGAGGGAATGTGTCGCCCGCGTTCGAGGCGACCGCTGCTTCGCTTAGCACGATTGTGCAGGCGATCCGGTCGGCGCTGCCAGAGGAAGAAGTGGTTGAGAGCGCGGGCTCCGCCGCGGCGGATCCTGCGTCGGTACTGGCGCCCTTACGACGATTGAAAACGCTACTGGCGAACGACGATGGCGACGCTGCGGATTTCATTGTGGACGCGCAGCCGGACTTGGCCAAGGTGCTGACGGGACCGGAAATCACAGCGCTGCGTGATTTCGTGGGGAACTATGATTTTATTGGCGCGCTGAAGTGTGTTGCGGAGATTGCCGGCCGTTTAGGGCTTCCACTGGAGTGAGATGATGGCTGAGACCGCGGTGCAAAAAATGATTTTGATTGTGGATGACACGCCGATCAACATCGGAGTGATTTCCGGCGCCTTGAAGGATTCGTTCGCGACGAAGGTGGCGACGAGCGGCGAAAAGGCGCTGGCGATTGCCGGAGGGAAGGACAAGCCGGACCTGATCTTGCTGGACATCATGATGCCGGAGATGGACGGGTACGAAGTGTGCAGGCGCTTGAAAGCAAATACAGACACGCGCGACATTCCGGTAATTTTTCTGACGAGCCAGACGGAAGCCGAGGACGAAACCAAGGGATTCGAGGTGGGAGCAGTGGATTACATTCACAAACCTTTCTCGGCCGCGGTGGTGAAAGCGCGTGTGCGGACTCATCTGATGCTGCGCGAAGCGCATGCGCAGATCGCGCGGCAACTGGTGGAAATCAATACGGAACTGGAAATGGCGCGGCAGATTCAATTGTCCATTCTGCCGAGCAGCACGCCGAAGATTTCCGGGTTGGATATCGTGGCGCGGTACATTCCGATGACTTCGGTGGCTGGGGATTTTTACGATTTCATCGTGGTGGACGAGAGCCACCTGGGGATCCTGATCGCGGACGTTTCAGGGCACGGATTGCCCGCGGCGCTGATCGCTTCGATGCTGCAGGTGGCGCTGACGGCGCAAGCGCGGCACGCATCCGAGCCTGGGAAAGTGCTGGCCGGATTGAATCAAGCGCTTTGCGGAAAATTTCAGCATAATTTTGTGACCGCAGCTTATGTGTATTTGGATTTAGAGAAAAAGATGATGAAGTACGGGGGCGCGGGGCATCCGCCGCTGCTGCTTTGGCGCAAGTCAACCGGCAGCGCCAGCGAAGTGCTGGAAAACGGATTGGTGATGGGGCAGTTCGAGGAAGCCACATACGATTCGCTGGAGGCGCCGATCGAGGCTGGCGACAGGTTTGTGCTGTATACGGATGGAATTCTGGAGACGTGCAATCCGGCGCAGGAGGAATTTGGAACCGCGCGGTTCATGAAATTTATGGAAGCGAATAACAAAGTTGCGGCCGGCCCATTCGCGGATGCGGTGCTGCTGGAGCTGGCGCGCTGGCTGGAGCAGCCTCCGGGCGAGGGACACAAGGACGACATATCGCTGCTGACGGTGGACATCACGGCTCGGTCATAGCTGATAACGCAAGCAGCGATATTGCAGAAAGAGTTTTGGTAGTATGGATTTAGATCGCCCGCGCCCGGGTGGCGGAATGGCATACGCGGAGGACTTAAAATCCTTTGTCCTTAACGGGACGTGTGGGTTCGACCCCCACCCCGGGCACTTTTACAGACACCAATACTCTTCGATTGATCGTTCCGCTTGAAAGACGGATGCAGCGCTACGGGTCCGGGTTTCTTCAGTCCTTAATCCTCAGAGTGCGTTCGCGCAGGGAATCGTAAATTGGCGGATCGCGCAGCAACGCGGGCACCAGCATCGCCGCGAAGCATGCGCCGAGCATAGGCAGAAGCATGGTGACGCTCGCCGTCATTTCGGTGACGAGCACGATGGCGGTAAGGGGCGTGCTGGTGATCGCTGTGAGCAGCGCGGCCATTCCGACGACGGCGAAGGTTTCCGGTTGAATGCGAAGTGCCGGGAACGCGAGGGCCGACACAATTCCGCACAACAGCCCCATCTGCGCGCCGAGCGCGAGGATGGGAGCCATCAGGCCACCCGGCGTGCCCGCAGCGTAGGAAATCGAGCCGAGCGCCAGGCGAAAAACGAAAATGGCGGCGAGCAGCGCGATGGTGCCGCCCGTGTCGAGGGTGTGTTGAACGATTGACTCGCCGCTGCCGATGAGCTGCGGAACAAACCATGCAAGCGCTCCGACGGCGGCACCGATGATCGCCGCGCGCAATTCTATAGGCCACCTGGTGAGGCGGTCGCCGGCGGCGAGAGTTCCAAGAAGCGTCCGGTTGTAAGCAATTCCCAGGAGACCTGCGATCACGCCCAGCAAAAGAAAGAGCAGGCCCGTTCCTGAGCCGGCGAAGGACAGAGGCATAACGTGGAAGGTGGGCTCAGCACCGAGGAGCATGCGCGCCACCCAGATGGCCGAGGCGGAAGCGCCCAGAGCAACGATGGCGATGCGGGTTTCGAATTTGCGCACGAGTTCTTCGAGGACGAAAATGGCGCCGGCGATTGGCGCGTTGAACACGGCGGCAAGACCGGCGCCTGCTCCGGCAGCGAGGAGCACGCGGCAATCCGGCCAGTTGCGGCGGAAAGTTTTTCCGACAAAATGGGCGACACTGGCGCCCATCTGCACGCTGGGTCCTTCGGGGCCGAGAGCCAGGCCCGCGCCGATGGCGAGCAGACCGCCGACGAATTTAAATGGAATCAAGCGAAACGGAGCTTGCGGCAAATCTCCATTAAGGACCGCTTCGACGTGGGTGATGCCACTTCCTGATGAGTACGGCGAATAACGGCGGATCAGTGCGGCGGCAGCTCCCGTCGCGAGCGCGCAGATAACAATCACGAGCAAAAATCCCAGGCAATTTTTCGCCATGCGACCAAGGCGATCAGCGCACCGCGCAGACGGTCGGCGTGCGCGAGGGCAATGCGAAAGCATGCGCCGATGAGACCTGCGGCGATACCCACGAGCGGCGCGAGGAGTGCGAGCGCGAGCAGGCTGCCTTGGCCATCCGCGGGCTCCGCACTCGATTGCTGTTTAGGATTCATTGGAGATGCTTGAACGGCTGGGGAGGCGGGGCTCAGAACGGCAACCGCCGCGTGGGGTGCATGCTTGCGCGTTGAACAAGTCGTCGCAATTGGCAAAAGTGACAGTGGAATCGCGGAGAGATAAAGCGCGCGCGAGCACTGCAGGGCGAGCCCGAGAGCAACCCACGGTGATGAGGGCGAGCGAAATTTAGTCTGGAAACAGAGGGCTGGAGTATGTACACTCCCGTACCCGAACGGGTGTGGGAAGCGGCAGAGCACCTCCACGGATTGTCCTGGCACTCCTGGTAAGGCCGACCTTAGCTACTGCTTTGCCCGAAGGCAGTCTTGAAAGGCAGGAGATGGTGCAATGCGGCCAGTGAGTGCGGAGCGCGATGCCAAGTACGTCGGGCGGAAGCGACCACAATTTATTGAAAATTCATTAAATTGGCTAAAGGTAGCGGACCCGTTCGCGGGGCCACGGGAGGCGCTGTTATGTGCGGTAGCGCACGGAGCAGGCGGCTAATGCGGACTAGCAAAATTGACAGTTACATGCGGGACGCGGGACAGGCAGGATTCCAGTGGAAATTGCGGACGGTGCTGTCCGGGAGTTCCATTGGAACCCGTCGTGGGAAATCGGGACGCGCAATTCAGGCGCGATGCTGCAAGTCCTTCGGGCGGGAAGAAGGCATTGCAGAGGCGCAAGAGCGCGACCGTTTGTAATTCGCCGGTTCGTATTTGTTCGGTGCAGCGCACGACTAGCGGCCGGTTGTGGAGCGCGGGGATCACCTGGTCAATGGATGTTTGTACGGCTGCGACATTTGAGAAACATTTTTTGAGGATAGGAGAAATCGGTCTGCTATGGCGAACGTCTTGAGGAATCTGATCTTTCTGGGAATCCTGGGCCTGCTGTGTTCGGCGGCTCCGGTGGCGGCCCAGACGACTCACGATTCCGGCGGGGATTGGAGCGATATGGAGTTCGCCAGGACGCCGCCGCCCATATTTTCGGACAAGCTGGTGACAGATCCGCCACCCGCGGCGGGAGATTCGACCAGGCCATTGGATCTGAGCTTTTCGCTGCCGTACGACAGACCAGCGAGTAACGTGTTTGTGCTGCCGCCCGATTCCGATCCCGCTGCGACGAATCCGCACGACAGGCCCGCGAGCCCGCAGAAGTTTCACTTCTGGCCGTCGTTCGGCGAGTCATTGCTGTACACCGGAATCATGCACACGTTTGACCTAACGACGGAGGCCGGCACACGCGACGCGTTGAACGGACGGTGGTTCCAACACTACATCCACTCGGTAGGGGAGTTGCGCGGGTGGAGTGACAACGATCGATTCATGGCGCCTTATGTGGGGCATCCGATTGAAGGATCGATATTCGGATTTATCGAGCGGCAGAACGATCCGAAGTACAAGCAAGTACAGTTTGGGGATGGGCGGGATTACTGGGTGAGCATGCTGCGGTCCATGGCGTTTTCGGCGGTGTGGCACACGCAATGGAAAATCGGACCGATGAGCGAGGCGTCCATCGGGAATGTGATGCTGCATGCTTCGCCGGGATTTATCACGCTGGTGGATACGCCGACGCTGGGATTTGTCACGATGCTGGCAGAAGATGCGGCGGACCGCTATCTGATCGTGGCGCTGGAAAACCGGACCACGAATCGCGCGGCGATTATCATGGCGCGCAGTTTTCTGAATCCCGGGCGGACGTTTGCCAACATCATGGCGTTCAAACCTCCGTGGGATCGCGCGACGCGCATGGGATTGTTTGGTGAAAACTACGTGATCCGCAAGGAGATGGTGACGGAATACAAAGAAGGATCGGGGCAAAAGCTTTTTGAATATCACAAGCCGCCGGCGGATCCGGATGAAGCGATGAAGAAGTATCCGCTGGAAGCGCCGATCGAATTGACGGCGTTTCCGTATTACGAAAGCTTCCTGGGAGGTGGCAGCTGCGTCGGTGGCGGCGGTTCGGGCGCGGCGCGAATTAATCCGCAACTGCAAGTGGTGGCGGAAGTAGAGGGCTGCCTGATCATGCACATGCCCGCGTACAACATCAGCGGGGATTCATTGTTTTACGGGGGCGGATTCCGCTGGACTCCGCTGGCATCGAAACGCTTTTCGCCTTACACGCAGGTGCTATTCGGAGGAATCAAAGTCACGCGCGAGATTGACAACGAAGCGCTACGCGAGCAACTGATGAAAGAGTGGAACGACGGCAGCGGCACGCTGGGGCACTTCCCGGTGCGCAGCGACTGGTCGTTTGAATCCGCGATGAACGGGCCGAGCTTGAAGGTGGGCGGAGGATTGGACGTGGTGGTGACGCGTCCTTTCGCGTGGCGCTTGATCAATATGGAATACCAGCACTCCTGGATTGGCAGTTTGAATGCGCAGCCATCCAACCCCGGCGTGGACATGATCCGGCCGCAAAACGGATTCATCATTTCCACGGAAGCGGTGGTGCGCATCGGGACGTGGTAACTGCGTGTGCAGGATGGAAGGGACGTGAGCTATATCACGTTTGTGGGACACGTTTATCGGACACGTTTGTCGATCAGGTTCGCCGCTGAGTTAAGTCACCGCAATAAATCCCGGATGGCACGCAATACGTTGCGCCCCCGCAGGCAATAACGATCAGCGATTTTGCAGCGCAGGGATTACGGCGGAAAAATCTTTTTCGCCGTAGCCCGCGGCGATGGCTTTTTCGAAATCGGCTATGGCTGGAGTGGCGGTGTTCATGGCCACGCCGTGGCGCTCGCCTTCTTCGCGGGCGTACGTGAGATCCTTGGCCATCAGGCGCAGAACGAAATTCGGGGTGAAGTCGTTCGCGGCGGCGCGCGCGGTGAGAATTTTCACCAGCGGACTGCCGGGGGCGCCGGCGGTGAGCACGGCTACGGATTTCTCGCGGTCGAGGCCGCTGGCGGCGAGCAGGGACATGGCTTCGGCGAGAGAGGCGGCTTGGACGCCGCAGAGAAAATTATTGATGAGCTTCAGGGTTGCGCCGCTGCCGATGGGACCGAGATGCAATACTTCGCGGCTCATGACGGCTAGCACGGGACGCACGGCGGCTAGAGCTTCGGCGGATCCTCCGACGAGAAAAAGCAATTCGCCGGACGCGGCTTGAGGTTTCGAGCCGGTGACCGGAGCGTCGAGGAGTTCACATTCGTGCTGCTTTGCGGCGGCAGCAAGCTCCTTGATCCACTGGACACTCGCAGTACTTGATTCGACGAGCCAGGTGCCGGGAGCTGCCCCGGCCAGCGCGCCGGTTTGTTTGTCCAGCCAGACCGCGCGAGAGGCGACATCGTCCGCGAGCATGCTGATGATGACGTCGGCTCGCGCGGCGGCATCGCGCGGAGAGCGGGCGACGTAGGCACCGGCTTTCGCGAAGGGCGCGGTTTTTTCCGGATTGCGATTGTAGACTGCGAGCGGAAATCCGGCGGTGAGAAGGCGTCCTGCCATTCCTGAGCCCATGAGGCCCAATCCTAGAATTGCTACGCGCGGCTTGGTCGTTGCAACGTTCATTGAAACGTTCCTTGAATCGTTCATGGATTCGTTCACCCCAGTGGATTGACTTCGATTAAAGCAGGCGGTGCAGCGGCCACTCGTAAAGGATTGCGCAGGGGGCGGCCGAAGCCCGCGAACTGAACTTGCATTACATCTCCCGCGGCGAGACGGATGCCTTCGCCGAAACTGAGGCAATCGGCGCCGAAGAAATGGACGTGGACGTCTCCGGGACGGCGATGCGCTTCGTATTTGAAATGGTGATGCTCCATGTTGCGCAGGCTGTGGCACATTTCGGATTCGCCGGTGCGGATTTTTTTGTTCCAGAGCGTTTTGCCGGCGCGCTCGATGGTGACTTCACCGGCGATCGAATCGAATGCAGGGTCAAGCGCGATTTCCGGGCCGAGAGCGGGGGTGCGGAGCTTGGAGCCTGCCAGATTCAGGTAATTCTTTTTTTCGAAAACGTGGTCGGAAAATTCGTTGCCGCATGCCATGCCGATGCGATATGGGCGGCCGTCGGCGGCGATGATGTAGATTCCGGCGATTTCGGCTTCTTCGCCGCCGTCTTCGGCGTAGGCGGGAATTTCCAGCGGCTCATTGTGCGCGCGAAGAATTGTGCCACTGCCTTTGTAAAACCATTCGGGTGGCGTACCGATTTGTCCTGCGGCCGGGCGGCCTCCTGCTATACCCCAGCGAAACATTTTCATGCTGTCGGTGAGGTCTTCGCTGGCGATGGCGTGCATGTCCTGCCGATCGCGGGCGCTGCCGAGATGCGTGAGGCCAGTGCCGGAGACGAGGCAACGGGACGGCTCGGCGGGATGATCGATCGGAGGGAGGATGCGCCATTCGGATTGGCCTTTGTAGATGGCATCGTACTCGAGCACGAGGTTCGAGAGTTTCTGCCGCAGGAGGGCGGTTAGCTTTAGGCCGTTGGCGATGGCTTCGTGCGCCAGAGAATAAATGGATGGGGTCTGGTGGAGCAGGCGGAGCCCCGGCTCTTCGACGAGGGCCACTGCGCGGTCGTGGCCTTTTGCGATTTGAATTAGACGGGTCATTGATTGGACTTTGAGGGGCCAGCGCGGCAGCTCACTCGATCACCTCGAATTTTGCCAGAGCTTTTTCGTTTACCGTGAGGCCCAGGCCGGGAAGATTGTCGTCGAGATCCACAAAACCGTCCTTGGCTTTCGGTTCGCCCTCGAAGATATACCAGAAAAGTTCGTTGCCGACTTCGACGTCCACGATGGGGAAATATTCCGCCATCGGGGAATTCAAGCTGGCCATGACCACGTGATAATTGTGCATCTGACCGGCGTGGGGAATCACGGGGACGGAGTGGGATTCCGCAAGCGCGGCGATTTTGCGGGCCTGGGTGATGCCGCCGACGCGGTTGGTATCGAATTGAATGTAGTCCACGGCGCGGGCGGCGAGCAGGTCGCGGAAACCATACTGCGTGAATTCGTGTTCGCCGCCGGCGATGGGGATGCGCGCGCAGGATTTCAATTCAGCGTAGCCATGGATATCGTCGGGGATTACAGGCTCTTCGAGCCAGCGGAGATTGAAAGGTTCGAGGAGCGGGAGCATGCGTTTGGCGTAGTCGAGGGTCCAGCCCATGTAAGCGTCGGCCATCACGTCAATGCCATCGCCTACTGCATCGCGGACCGTTTTCACGAGAGCGACATTTTGCTGCATGCCCGCGGCGCCGTCGGTGGGGCCCCAGCCGAAGCGCAACTTCATGGCGCGGTAGCCTTCTTTTTTGTAGCGCTTGGCTTCGGAGGCGAGTTCGCTGAGCTCGATGCTGTAAAGGCGGCTGGCGTAGACGGGGATGCGCGGCTTGGTGCGGCCGCCGAGGAGGCGGAAGACCGGTTGCTTGGCTGATTTGCCGAGGAGATCCCAGAGGGCGATGTCCACGGCGGAGATCGCGGCCATGCCGATGCCTTTGCGGCCGAAGGCCATGGTCTTGCGGTACATGTGCTGCCAGAGAAATTCGATGTTCCAGGGATCGGCGCCGAGCAGCAGCGGCTTGAGGTAGAGGTCGATCACTTGTTTGGTGATGGGCGGCGCGAGTGCGGCGTTGCCGATGCCCACGTGGCCGTCGTCGGTGAAAATTTCGACGATGAGCCAGCCGTGGAATGTGAAGGTCTGCATGGAGGCTTCGGGAAGCGTGAGGAGGTCCATGGGATTGGTGCAGAAATGCGGAGGCAAGGGGACTGTCTTGCCGCGCCAGCGGACTGCGCGTGTGCGAATTTCTTTGATCTTCATGGGGCTCCTTCATGAGCTGGGTTTGTGATGCTACTCGCTATCCTAATTAATGTTCAGCCACGTTCGCGAAACGTCGCTTCAGGGGCTAAAGCCCCTTAGTATATGGCGCGCTTAACGGCGGGGCTGAAGCCCCGCCCTTCCGTTTCAACCGTTACGAAGTCTCGAAGAGCCGTTCCCACAAAAAGCGGATTCCTCTCTGGTCCCGCGCCTGTCCCGCAGTCGCAGGACGGGAAACAAAAAGCGCGGGACTGCGTTCGGGATGACACGTGGTTTTCTTTTTTCGACGAATCGTGAAGTCTTGCCGTTACACGAATCGGTAGATCTCACACACTCGCTAAGGTTGCGTCCCTCCGAGCCGGCCATTTATGAAACCACCGGTACACGCCGCGATATATCCACGGGGCCGATGCGCGGCACCATCGTTAGTATCACGAGAAACGCGATTACGTGAAAAGTGGCGGCTATCTTGAATACTGTAGCGTAGCCGAAGCCGTGATCGAGCAGATAGCCGGCCAGTTCGTTGAACGCGATTCCGCACATGGCCCCGCCGAAGCCGACGAGACCAGCGACCGCGCCGACGACGCGGCTGGGAAAAAGATCCGTCGGGAGCACCATCACGAGCGTGGACCAGGATTGCTGTCCGAAATAGGCCAGACTGAAAATGGCGATCGCCCAGGCGATTGGCGCGCGCGTGACCAGCAGGATCAGCGGCATCACGGCGGCGCTGAGTCCCAGGGCTACCTTGCGCGCGACGTTCACCGAAAGCTCGCGGCGGACGAGATAGCTGGAGAACCATCCTCCCAGCAGGCAGCCCAGGCCCGCGGCGGCGTTGGGAATCCAGGCGACGGCGCCGACGGCTTTGATGTCAAAGCCGCGCGCGTCGTACAGATATTTCGGCAGCCAGAAAAGATAAAAGTACCACGCCGAATCGCTTAGGGATTTTGCGATCACTACGCCCCAGGTCTCGCGAAAGCGCAGCAAATCGATCCAGCGAATTTTAGCGGCGGATGCCGAGGGTGCGACAGCTGGGGGAAGTTTGTCGCGATCTTGCGAGGTGAGATCGGGATGCTCGGCTGGTGGGAAGTAGGATTTGCGCCACCACATGGTCCAGAGCAAGCCCAGCGCGCCGGTGAAGAAAAAAATCCAGCGCCAATTCGCGTAGAGGAGGATCAGCGCGATCATTGGAGGCGCGACCACGGCGCCGACGGCGGTGCCTCCGTTGATGATGCCCATGGCCGTGGCTCGTTCTTTCACGGAAAACCATTCGGCTACTGCGCGGGTGGCTGTGGGAAAGCCGCCGCCTTCGCCCATGCCCAGCAGGAAGCGGCTGACGGCTAGCATGGCGAAAGTGAGCGCGAGGCCGTGGCTGGCGCAGGCGAGCGACCAGAAAATCATTATCACCGTGAAGCCGCGCCGGGTGCCGAGAGCGTCGGAGAGCTTGCCGCCCCCTGCGTACATGAAGGCGTAGGCGAGAAGGAAGGCGGATTGGAGATTGGAGAATTGTACGTTGGTGAGTGGGATGTCCTGGCTGATGGCTTTGATGGCGACGGGGAGGGTTTGGCGGTCGAGATAGCTGATGGCGATGGCGGCGCTTACCAGGATTGCGATTCGCCAGCGCAGCATTTTTCGGGGCTCCCTGGGGATTGAATGCGTTATTTATTGCGCCGCTGGTTGCACGGCAAATGCAAAACTTGTACTTCAGCGGCTGAAGCCGCGCTTACTTTGTGGCGTTTATGTCGTGGCTAAAGCCACGACCTACAAAGATTCCGAAGCAAAAATAAAACGAACGGCAAAGGCTGCCCGGTCCCACAAGGCGGGACCGGCCGCTACAAATTCACACTCAAATTCAAATGCAAATTCAGAGGCAAAGCCAAAGACGAAGGAGCCGGCGGGACGCCGGCGCTACGAATCCAACGGCAAAGGCTGCCCGGTCCCACAAGGCGGGACCGGCCGCTACAGATTCGAAGGCAAATTCAACAGCAACGGCGAAGGCTGGCGGTCTGAAGCCCGCCGCTACAAATTCACGCTCAAATTCAAATGCAAATTCAGAGGCAAAGCCAAAGACGAAGGAGCCGGCGAGACGCCGGCGCTACGAATCCAACGGCAACGGCTGCCCGGTCCCACAAAACGGGACCGGCCGCTACAGATTCGAACGCAAATTCAACAGCAACGGCGAAGGCTGGCGGTCTGAAGCCCGCCGCTACAAATTCAAAGGCAAATTCAAATGCGAATTCAAAACGCGAATTCAAATGCGAATTCAAATGCGAATTCAAAGGCAAATTCAAAGGCAAATTCAAAGGCAAATTCAACGGCAACGTCAAAGATGAAGGAGCCGGCGGCTAGTGATTGTCGCGGGCTACGGGGGCGCCGCTGCCGCCTACTAGAAAATCGAGATCTGCGCCTTGATGGGCTTGCTGGACGTGCTCGGTATAGAGCTTCAAGTAGCCGCGAGCGGAAACTGGCGGCGGCGTCCACTGGGCGCGACGCGTGGCGAGCGTGGCGTCGTCCACTTCCAGACGAATGGTGCGGCCGGGAACGTCGAGCGTGATCATGTCGCCGGAACGCGCGAGCGCAAGCGGGCCGCCGGCCGCGGCTTCGGGCGAGGCGTGCAGAACTACGGTGCCGTAGGCGGTGCCGCTCATGCGCGCGTCGGAGATGCGGACCATGTCCTTCACGCCTTTGCGCAGGATTTTCGGAGGCAGGGGCATGTTGCCGACTTCGGCCATTCCGGGATAGCCGCGCGGGCCACAATTTTGCAGAACCATCACGCAGCTTTCGTCAATATCGAGATCTTCCTGGTCAATGCGGGCGTAAAAATCTTCGATGGAGCTGAAGACGACGGCGCGGCCGCGATGCTGGAGCAGGTGTGGGCTGGCGGCGGAGAGCTTGATGACGGCTCCATCGGGCGCGAGATTGCCGCGCAGGACGGCGATGCCGGAATTTTCCTTGAATGGATTTGCGAAAGTGTGAATCACGTCGCGATTCCAGCAAGGAGCTTCGGCGACATTCTTCCAGATGGATTGGCCGTTCACGGTGAGGGCGTCGCGGTCGAGGGCGCCATTTTCGCCGAGTTCACGCAGGACGGCGGGCAGGCCGCCCGCGTAGTAAAAATCTTCCATGAGGTAGGCGCCGGAGGGCTGCAGATTCACGAGGCAGGGGAGATGCGATGCGAGCGTGTCGAAATCATTGAGAGCGAGGGGGACGCCGATGCGTCCAGCGATGGCGATCAAGTGGATGACGGCGTTGGTGGATCCGCCGATGGCTGCGTTGGCGCGAATTGCGTTCTGGAATGCGGCGCGGGTGAGGATCTGCGACATGCGCAGATCATCTCTTGACCATTTCGACGATGCGGCGGCCGGTAAATTGCGCGAGCGTGTGGCGGCGGGCGTCCACGGCGGGGATGGCGGCGTTGCCGGGCAGCGCCATGCCGAGGGCTTCGACCATGCTGGCCATGGTGGAGGCCGTGCCCATGGTCATGCAGTGACCCTTGGAGCGGTGCATGCAACTTTCGGCTTCGAAGAATTCTTCGAGCTTCATTTCGCCGGAGCGAACTTTTTCGGACATTTGCCAGACGCCGGTGCCGGAGCCGAGATCGTGGCCCTGAAATTTTCCGGACAACATGGGCCCGCCGGAGAGGCCGATGGTGGGGAGATCGCAGGAGGCGGCGCCCATCAGCAGGGAAGGGGTAGTCTTGTCGCAACCCATGAGCAGGACGACGCCGTCACAGGGATTGCCGCGAATGGATTCCTCGACGTCCATGCTGGCGAGATTGCGGAAGAGCATCGCAGTGGGACGCAACAACACCTCGCCGAGGGACATCACCGGAAATTCCAGAGGAAAGCCGCCTGCTTCCCAGACGCCGCGCTTTACCCATTCGGCGATTTCGCGGAAGTGCGCGTTGCAGGGCGTGAATTCGGACCAGGTGTTGCAGATGCCGATGACCGGACGGCCGGTGAACATGTCGTGCGGCCAGCCCTGATTTTTCATCCAGCTACGATAGATGAAACCGTCGCGGTCTTTTCTGCCGAACCATTCCTGGCTGCGCAGTTTTTTTGTGGTCATGGGTGGAGGTCTCCGCGCCGGTTGTGGCGCAAACAAATTGAGTGCGGCTCGCCGCTGCCGGATGAAAACGTTTACTTCGGTGTTGCCGGTGCTCCCTCGAAAACACTTCTTGATTGCCGCGCATTCGCTGAAACTTTCGGCCGGGATTGCCGAGAGCAGCGTCACCGCTGCTCTGCCGTATGCCAATCTTTTCCAAGTGAAACAAAACGCTGCAATGATATCGCAAAACGAATCGCGCGGGACGGAGATATGAACTGAAGTTCAGCTCGACGTCCTTAGTCTCCGCGGTTTGGCGAACTCATCCAGACCAGCGGCCGCCGCGCAAGTCCTTCCACTGGCCGCCGTCGGCGTAGCGTTCGGGGTAGAGAGCTTTTGAGCGCGGATCTTCGGCGACGTCGAGTTGCAGGACCATCCATTTCGGGATAGGGAACGCCGGGGTCGGATGCTGCGTCGAGCTGGCGGATGTCTTCTGGCGCGAGCTGCAGATCGACGGCGGCGATGTTGTCTTCCAGTTGATCGAGCTTTCTGGCGGCGACAATCACGCTGCTGACGGCTGGGCGTGCAAGCGTCCAAGAAAGCGCCACGCGCGCGGGACTTACTTGATGTCGCGCGGCAATTTCTCTCAGCTTATCCACTACACGGTAGCCGAGCTCCTTGTCGAAGGGAACGAAAGCGCCTGCTTCCGCGAATCGGGTTCCGGCCGGAGTGGGGTTCGCGCGAGTATATTTGCCGGAGAGAAAGCCACCGGCGAGCGGGCTCCAGACCAGGATGCCGATATTGTGGTATTCGGCGAACGATTGGAACTCGTATTCGAGCCCGCGGCCGACCAGGCTGTAGTACATCTGCGCAGTGACGAACTTTTCCAGACCCAGATTTTGTTGCAGCATTACGGCGGTGGCGGCTTGCCAGGACATGTAGTTGGAGAGACCGATATAGCGGACTTTACCCTGGCGCACGATGTCATCGAGGGTGCGAACGGTTTCTTCCAGCGGCGTGTTGCTGTCCCATCCGTGAATTTGGTAGAGGTCAATGTAATCGGTCTGCAGGCGGCGGAGGCTGTCCTCGACTTCGCGCAGAATGTTCACGCGCGTAGCGCCGCTGTGATTGAGATTTGCGTTCATCGGTAGGCGGACTTTGGTGGCCAGGACGATCTCCGCTCTTACGCCCTTCAGGGCATTGCCGACGAGAGTCTCGCTTTCACCCAGGCTGTACACGTCGGCGGTGTCAATGAAGTTGATGCCTTTGTCGAGGGCGAACTTTATCATTCGAGTGGTGGCGTCCTGATCGAGGTTGCCCATGTTCATTTTGCCGCCGAATTGCATGGTGCCGAGGGCTACTTCGCTGACAATTAATCCGGTATTGCCCAGTTTTCTGAATTTCATCTGTTGCGCTCCTTTCGCAGGGGGCTACGATTGTGGCGTGAATCTGGCCCGTTGCAGAGCGAGACTTCGAAACGGAGCCAGCGTTTTAAGTGATGGATTATAGTCCCGGGGGGACCAGAGCATCTAGAGTCTACGCGCGAGATCGAAATTCAACCGTTCAGCGCCTAAAGCAGCTCCGAATTTAGGGCAATTATGGCTCGGCTGAAGGCGTGCGCTGACGGAAGGCGAACAAGGTTCTTGACGAATGAGCGCGAGGGATTGACTATCTGTGTCGGCAAAATGATTCGCTTGAGCGAGCAACTCTGCGTGCGTTGCTGCGAGCAGAGCGCTTGGAAGGTCACCTCGGGAGCCCCAAACATGATCGCTGCTTCACGATTCGGAATTCATTTCGGCAGAGCATCGCGCGGCGTGAGACGCGGTACGGCGCGTGGGAGTTTAGTGATGATTGCGCTGCTGGCTGTGGCGATGGTGATGCCGCGCGCGCGGGCCGCTACGCCGAGGCTGACGACGGATGCGACCCCGAGCGCGACCCCGCCTGCAGCGCAGAAGACGCTGCGCGTTTATTTTGTGGATGTGGAGGGAGGGCAGGCGACTTTATTTGTTACGCCGGAGGGGCAATCGTTACTGATTGATACGGGGTGGCCGGGGAATGAGGGCCGGGACGCGGATCGTATCGTGGCGGCGGCGAAGAGCGCGGGGCTGAGCAAGATAGATTACGTACTGATCACGCATTTTCACAACGATCATGTGGGCGGCGCGCCGCAATTGGCTGCACGGATTCCTATCGGGACGTTTATTGATCATGGGGAGAATCGCGAGAGCACGGATGCGCCGACGGTGCAGGGATGGCAGGCGTATCAGGCGTTGCTGGCGACTGGAAAATACAAACGCATCACGCCGAAGCCGGGCGACGTGCTGCCGATTCAGGGAATGCGCGTGGAGGTGATCAGCGCGGACGGAGCTGTTGATTGAAAAGCCGCTGCCGGGAGCGGGGCAGCAGAATGCGGCGTGTAAGGAGTCGGAG
This sequence comes from uncultured Acidobacteriota bacterium, assembly GCA_963742475.1. Taxonomy (GTDB): domain Bacteria; phylum Acidobacteriota; class Terriglobia; order Acidiferrales; family UBA7541; genus Palsa-295. Next base: position 800,215 of record CAVULY010000003.1, read on the forward strand.
ACGCGTCCTGCGGACAAGACGGAGAATTTGCGTTCGCTGGGGACGTTGATTACGTTCGGCAAGCTGCGGCTGCTGGATTTGGGCGATCTTACATGGGACAAGGAAATGGAATTGATGTGCCCGGTGAATAAATTGGGGCACGTGGATGTTTACATTGTGTCGCATCACGGCTGGCAGCAGAGCAGCAGTCCGGCGCTGGTGTACGGGATCGCGCCGCGCGTGGCGATCATGGATAACGGAGCGAAGAAGGGCGGGACGCCTTCGACATGGGACATCATCGAGAAATCGCCGCATCTGGAAAATTTGTGGCAGGTGCATTTTTCCGATGAGGGTGGCGCCGCGCATAACGTTCCGGCGGAATTCATTGCCAATCCGCAGGGGACGGACGCGGGGAATTATCTGGAATTGATTGGGTACGCGGATGGCGGGTTTGATGTGTTTAATTCGCGCACGCAGGAGACGAAGAAATATCCGGCGCGGTGAATTGTTTTGCGGGAGCGAAATGCGGGCAAGAGCCTGCCTCAACCGTCGCCGCGGTTGTGTCGCACCTACGGCGCTCCCGATTTTTTGTTGCAACGATCCCGAGGCCTTCCGGCCTGGGCTAATTTACGTCGCGCCTACGGCGCTGGTGGGCCGACGTTCGTTAGGAAACGAATCAGCGAGACGGCGCGACTAACCGCAACCTCAAATCAGCGGCCAACAGCAACGGCTGCCCGGTCCCACAAACCGGGACCGGCCGCTACAAATTCAAAGGCAACGGCGAAAGCGAGAGAGCCGGCGAGATGCGCTTCGATCTTGCCGCCCGCAGGCTCTCAGGACGGGCCGGCGCTACTGAAACCGGGCGATGGGTGGCTCGGGTATGGGTTCGATGCGGCCGAGCCAGAAGACGTAGCCGGCGATGCCCGCGAGCAGGAATGCGGTAGCTACCACGAAGGCCCAGACGAATTCGTGCGTGGCCGCGACCACGTATCCGGTGACGATGGGCGCGGCGATGGCCGACAATTGATTTCCGAAATTTAGAATTCCGCCAAGTGTGCCTACGCTCCCTTCCGGAGCAATCAGCGACGGGATGGACCAGCCCACCGGAGCCGCAGCGGAAAGTCCGCCGATCGAAATGCTAATCCAGAAAAGAGCGGCCATGGGAGTGTGTGCGTGCGCGGCGCCGAGGATGCCGAGGCCGAAGGCTGTGCCGCCGACCAAAACAATTTGGCGCACCAGAGAAGCATCGCGGCCGCGAGCGATTAGCGCGTTAACCAGCCAGCCGCCGATTAGAAGATCGGTGAAAGTTGCGAAAAGCCAGGGCACGCCAGAATACAGGACGGAGTGCAGCAAGTTGACGTGCAGGGCCGAGGATAGGTAGCTGGGCAGCCATGTGAGCAGCAGATAGAAAGTGTAATTGTAGGCGGCGAAGCCGAGGACGAGGCCCTGGACTTTGCGTTGGCGCAAGAGGTAGGCGAGCGAGGCGCTTTGCGTGATTTTGCCGCGGCCTTCGGTTTGCGCGCCGCCTTGCAGGATGAATTCGCGTTCGGCGGCGGTGAGGGATTTATCTTCGCTGGGATTGCGGTAGAGCCAGAAGAAGAGGATGAAATAAAGAAAGCTGAGGATTCCGGTGGCGGCGAAACTCCAGCGCCAACCGAAATGAATGAGCAGCAGGCCGATGAGCGGGACTCCGGCGGCGGGGCCGAATTTCGCGGCGGCGTCGAAGATGGCGGTGGCCAGGCTGCGTTCGCGCCCTGGAAACCAGTAGCCGATGGCCTTGGCGTTGGCGGGGAAGGTGGGCGCTTCGCCGACGCCGAGCAACAAGCGCGCAGCGAAAAAACTTCCTACGCCGGTGGCGGCTGCCGCGCCGAACGATGCGACGCTCCAGAGCAAGGTGCTGACGCGGCCGACGAGCTTCACGCCGAGGCGATCGAGCAGCACGCCGCAGGGAAGCTGCAGCGCGGCGTAGGTCCAGCTGTAGGCGCTTAAGAGGTAACCGAATTGCACGGCGGTGATGCCGAATGTGGCGTGCAGCGCTTCTTGCGAGACGGAGATGTTGACGCGGTCGAAATAATTTATCAGGACGCCTAGGCCCAGGACGCAGGCGATTAACCAGCGGCGGCGGGGGATAGGTGCGGCCTCGTCGTGGAGTTGTTCGAGGGGAGGAGTCATTTTGTGGTGGGGGCGTGATCGCCGGGGAGATTGTAGACGAGCGAGCGGGTTACGGGTGAAAAATGCTGGGGCGGTGTATGCCGTTGGAGTTGGCGTTCCAACAATGGCGCACTGAAGTGCGCCGCTACGAAGGCGGCGGGAATCGCGGAATTTAATCCGAGGGGGAATCAAACGGATATATCATTGTGTGAAGCTTGGGGTTCGGCTCCGCTCCGGCAAATTCAAATATGAAACGAAAAGATCGCGTGATTTCTTCGGTGGACCTTGCCGTCGCGGACATCGCCGACGGCGCAACGGTGATGTTCGGCGGCTTCGGCGGCGCGGGGTTTCCGAACAATTTAATTCAGGGCCTGGCGCGGCGGGGCGCGCGCAATTTGAGCGTGATCAGCAACAATTGCGGAACGGGCGATGGAGAGCTGGGGATTCTTTTCAAAAACCGGCAGATTCGGCGTGTGGTCGCTGCATTTCCAGGACCAGGTGCAACATATTTTCAGCAACAATTCGATGCGGGCGAAGTGGAACTGGAGCTGGTGCCGCAGGGCATCCTGTGCGAACGGATGCGCGCGTTTGGCGCCGGCATTCCGGCATTTTATTCGCCGGTGGGAGTGGGAACCGACGTGGCTAAGGGTAAGGAAGAGCGTGTGATTCGCGGCAAGCGCTGCATTCTGGAGCAGGCGTTGGGCGCGGATTACGCGTTCATCAAGGCGTACCGCGCAGATCGCATGGGCAATCTGGTGTACCGCAAGGCGGCGCGAAATTTCAATCCGATCATGGCGACAGCGGCGAAGACCACCATCGTGGAGGTGGACGAAGTGGTGGAGACCGGGACGCTGGATCCGGAAACGATCGTGACGCCTTCGATTTACGTGGACCGGATTGTGGTGGCGAAGGGAATCCACAATGTCTAAAGCGCGACTGACGCGCGAGCAAATCGCCGAACGCGCGGCGCTGGAATTGCCCGATGGCGCGTACGTGAATCTGGGGTGGGGCATTCCGAATTTGATTGCGGCGTACGTGCCGAAGGACGTGGTGGTCTATTTCCACAGCGAGAATGGAATTCTGGGCATGGGGCCACGAGCGAAACCGGGCGAGGAAGATTACGATCTGGTGGATGCGATGAAAGTGCCGGTGACGCTGGTTCCGGGCGCCGCCTATTTTTCGCAGGTGGATGCACACGTGATGACGCGCGGCGGGCACCTGGATATATGCATACTGGGCGGATTGCAGGTTTCGGAGCGCGGCGATTTGGCGAATTGGAGGGTGCCGGGGGCGAAAGGCGCGGGCGGGATTGGCGGGGCGATGGATATTTCGGTGGGCGCGGAGAAATTGATCGTTACCATGGAGCACAACGCCAAGGACGGGCAGCGAAAAATTGTGAAGACGTGCAGCTATCCACTGACGGCGATTGAGTGCGTGAATACGATCATCACGGATCTGGCGGTGATTGATGTGACGGCGGAGGGCCTGGTGTTGCGCGAGGTTGCTCCGGGATTTACGCCGGAAGAAGTGCAGGAGCAGACGGAGCCGAAATTGCGTTACGGCGGAAAAGTTCCGGAGATGAACCTGCGGAAGGCATGAACGCGAATTTTCTGTTGCTGCCAAATCGGAGTATGATTTCGTGAGTATGGAAAACGGCACAAACGAAAACGGCACAAGCGAACGGAACAAGCCGCTCACATACTGGATTGGCGAGGGCGGCGGCTGGCTGTTGCGTCACGTGGTGAGCGGCCTCGCGGCTACTGGGATTACGCCCAACATGTTTACGTTTTTGGGGCTTGCCGTGAATTCGTGGGCCGCGGCGCTTTTTGCGATGGGAATGTTCCGGCAGGCGGCAGCGGTGCTGTTTCTCGCGGGATTTTTGGACATGGCCGATGGGCAGGTGGCGCGGCGCGTGGGACGCGTGACGGCGTTTGGCGCGTTTCTGGATTCGACGCTGGACCGCTATTCCGATCTCGCTCTGTATATGGGACTGGTGGTGCACTACACGCTGATCGGGCGGCCATTTTATATGGCGCTGGCGGCGGTGGCGATGGCCAGCTCGTTCATGGTGAGCTATGCGCGGGCGCGTGCGGAATCGATTATTCCATTGTGCAAAGTGGGATTTATGGAGCGGCCGGAGCGGCTGGTGCTGCTGATTATGGGTGGCGTGTTTAATCGGATGGCGCAGGTGCTGTGGGTGATCGCGGCGATTTCGACGATTACGGTGATTCATCGCGTGGTTTACACGTGGCAAGAGTTGCGGGCGGGGCACGCGCTACCGGCTGCTGCGAACGAGACGCAGATTTCTTGAAGCGACGCGCGCATTGGTGCGACGCTGCGGCCAACGCTGTGTCGCACCTACGGCGCTCTGGGTCCGCATCGCGAATTTTCCCAGCCCTTCCGGGCTGGGCTAATTTATGCCGCGCCTGCGGCGCTGGTGTGACGGCTCGGTGCGAGAGCTATTAGATCCTCTTCAGGCGTGACGATTCGGCGCGAAAGTTCTAGAACTTCTCTACAGGATTTTCCTTCAGTGATTCTTCCACCGGCGCGGAGACAATTTCCTGCACGCGCTGCCGCAAGGCGTCTACTTCGGCGCGCGGGATCTGGCTGGTATCAATCGGGTCGTGTATGTAGACCGTAATTTTTTCGGGATGCAACATCCAGTGGCCGGTCTGGAAAAATTGATACGAGCCGACCATGCTCACGGGCACGACGGGGATTCCGAATCTTTGCGCGATGCTGAAGATACCTTTTTTGAAGGGTTGGACGTGGCCGTCGCGGGTGCGCGAGCCTTCCGCGAAAGCGAGGAGGCTGACGCCGGAATCGAGCGCCGCTTTGGCGCGCTGGGTCATTACTTCGAGACCTTCGCGGCTGGGTTTGTCTGGCACAGGAATATTTCCGAAGCGGCCCATCATCCAGCCGTAGACCGGAACTGTGAAATGCGATTCCAGCTCAAAGCCGCGCAGGAATTGGGGAATCGCCGAGTAAATCACGAAAGGATCGAAAAGATTCACGTGGTTGCAGATGAAAATACTGGTGCGCGTTGCGTCGAAACCTGGAGCGCGGCGCACAGCGAGGCGCGCGCCCGCCAGTCGCAAAATATTGCGGAAGAAAAGGCGCTGCGGCCAATCGTTCTTGCGCGGATCCACCACCGCGCCGAGTGCGATGAGAATTATGCCAACTAGCGCAAAATGGATGCCGCTGATCGCCCAGAGAATTGCGGAGCGGACGGCGAGGTAGGCGTGTCTCATACGATCACGTCGAGCGCGCCTGGCAGAATTTCCAGAGACTGACATTCCAGGCGCATGCTTTCGCCATCCACCATCACGTTCACAGGACCGGCCAGCTGGAAATCAATGCGCTTCGTTGCGGCGCGGGACGCTCGGCGATGATGAATGTGCGTGCCGGTGAAGAGGCGCGGCAGAGTGCAGATCAGTCCGAGTCGCCCGATAGGGCCCCAGCGGACGTATTCGATGAGACCGTCTGTCGGGTTTGCGTCTGGAGCGATCATCATGTGGCCGCCGGTGAATTTACTGTTGTTGAAGGAGAGAAACAGCGCTGGATTGCGATCTAATTCTTTTGCTTCGGCTAGGCGGTGAGGAAACGCTAGATGCTGAAGCGTCGCCAGGCGCGTGAACACGCCCAGAATATAACCGAGTTCGCCCCAGCGTTTGAAACGGCGATTGGTGGTTTCGGCGACGTCTGCGGGGAAGCCGAGAGTGAGCAGATTGAGGAAATAAAGTTCGCCTTGCGCGTGGCGGAGACGGATCACGTCGCAGGAGCGGCGGCTATTTTTTTGCAGCGCTGCGATGGTGTGTTCTACGCCGCGCGAAGTGAAATCCTTCAGGAAGGAATTGCCGGTGCCGAGCGGGAGGAAGCCCAGGGTGGGGCGGTCGTTGTTCGCGGCGTTCGGGAAAAGTCCGTTGATGATTTCGAAGGAGGTGCCATCACCGCCGACGGCGAGGAAATTGCGGATTCCTTCGCTGTAAGCTTGGCGGGCGATTTCGGTGGCTTCGCCTGCGCGTGTGGTGCGCTTTACGGCTAGATCAATTCCGGCTTGGCGAACTCGTTGCAACATAGGTTCGGCGAGTTGCCCGGATTTGCCACCGCCGGCTGCGGGATTCACGATCGCGAGAAATTGTTTGCTCACTGGCGCGAGCGCTCCGGCATTGAGATGGTGTTGTGGGTCACAGCGGCACCACGGCGGAGCGATCGCGATTTTGGCGGATTTGCTCGGCCAAGTCGGCGCGTTTTATTTTTAAGGAGGCGGTGAGCGGGAAATCGCGGTCCCAGGGGAGATAGCCGCTGATGCGTTTGTAATTCAGCAGGCGGCGATTGCGCTCGGCGACGTCTTTCATTAGTGCTTCGGTAATTTCTTGGCCGCTTTCGGGATGAAGCACCAGAACGAGTTGTTCGCCGACCATGGTGCGCGCGGGCCACAAATAATTCGCGGCGAAAACGCAGAATTCTTTTACGGGAAGGCCCGCGAAATAAGTTTCGACGTCTTCGGGATAAATATTCTTGCCCTCTTCGGTGACGATCATGTTTTTCTTGCGGCCGAAGAGTTGCAGATGGCCGGATGGATCTAGGCGGCCGAGGTCTCCGGTGAGCAGCCAGCCGTTGACGATGGTCTCGGCGGTCATTTCGGGATCGTCGAGGTAGTGGGACATTAGCGTGCGGCTGCGCACGGTGACTTCGCCGATGCCTTCCGCGCCGGGATTCGCGATTTTCACTTCCATGCCGGGCAGCGGTTTGCCGACCGTGTCGCCGCGGAACGGTTTCAGATCGTTGACTGTGATGACCGTGCCGGCTTCGGTGCAGCCGTAGCCATTGCCCACTGGAATTCCCAGATCGTAGAAAAATTGCAGGGTTTCGGGTTCGGTGAAAGCGCCGCCGACGAAAAGGGCGCGCAGCTCTCCGCCGAAGGCTTGGTGAACTTGTGGCAGCAGCGCGCGGCTGATTTTCAAGTGGGGGCGACGGCGGGTCAATGCGCGGTTCGTCGAGATCAGCGCATTCAGGATTTTGCGCTTGCCTGGCGGAAGGTCGGCGAATCTCTGGCGCAGGCCGCGTTCGAGATTTTTCAGCACCATGGGCACCAGCGCCATGTAAGTGATTTTGTATTTCGTGAATGCTTCGCGGATAAATTCCGGGCGCAGGGTGCGGAGATGCACGACCGTGGCGCCGCAGGTGAAGGGGCCGATGAAGCCAACCATGAAATCGATTGCGTGATTCGTCGGGAGAATGCTGAGGTAACGGACGCCGGGCCAGAAAGGATAGAGCGACGTGAGCGCGACGCATTGCTCGAGATAATTGTCGTGGGTGAGGACGCAGCCTTTGGGGCGTCCGCCGGTGCCGGAGGAATAGACGATGCAGGCGGGGTCGTTGCGCTTGCGCGGCACGAATGTTGGCTCACTTGATGCACGAAAATCTTCCCAGCGTTGCGCGCCGGCGAGTTCGGCGCCGGCTGGAGCTTCGGCGACCAGCACTATGCGGGCGACGAGATCTCTGAATTGTTCGGATTGAGTGATCGCGCGCCACAGGTGGTATTCGATTACGAGAAATTCGGCGCGAGAATGCGCGAGGAGCTGTAATTGCTCGGCGGATGTGAGTTTGTAGTCGAGCGGGACTAGAACGCCTCCGCAGAAAAAGATTGCATAGGCGGAAATCAGCCACTTCGACTGATTCGTCATTATTATGGCGGCGCGTGTGCCGACTTGCAGTCCGGCGGTTTGCAGCGCGCTCGCGAGGGGCAGAGCTTGTTCTTTGAATTGGCGATAGGTGAGGCGGAGATTTTCGCGCTCGCGATCGGCTTCGATCAGGCAGATTTCGTTCGGCCAGCGATCGAGGGCGGCACGCAACGCTTCTCCGAGCGAATTGTATTGTGGGAGATCCAGCATCAGAATTGGCCGCAGTGGCACAGAGGCACAGAGAAAATTTGCGGGAGTAACTTTATATCAGCAATTGCACAGAATGGTAATTGTTTTTGGTCAGCTGGCTCCATGCCTCGGTGTCCAAAGCTGGATTGAATCCGTTGGGCGAGGGTGCGGAAGTCGGATACGCCCTGGAGTTCGTAGTCGGGGAGCTCGATGTGGAAATGCTGCTCGATGCGGGTTAGCAGATCGAGCGCCTGCAGGCTGTTGATGCCGAGTTTTTTGAAGAAATCGTCGTCGGGCGTCAGTTGGTCGCGCGAGACTTTGAAGTGTTCGGCGGCCAGGCGCAGCACTTCGTCCGTGGTTTTCTCGATAGTGTTCATGTCCTACTATCTTGCCACAATTTTGCTTGGGTCCGCATGGCCGGCGCGCTACGGGAGATACGGCAATGCGTCGGTGCTTTCGACGAACTTGCGCAGGCCGGCGTCCACGGCGGGGCGCATGAACAGGTCGCAAAAAATATCAATTTCGCGGCGCAGCTCGTCGTGGGGAATCGGCTTGATGAATTTCTTGGCGGCGATGGCTGTGCCGCGGTCGAATTTTTTAAGTTGAGACGCGGTGGAGCGAGCTACGCGCAGAGCATCGCCTTCGGCCACTACTTGACTGACAAGGCCGACGGATTGGGCTTTGGCGGCGTTGATGCTGCGGCCGGTGAGGAGCAGATCGCGCACCACGGCGTTACCCAGGTCGCGCTTCAAGCGCGGAATTCCGCCGAAGCCGGGAATCAGGCCAAGGCGAAGCTCCGGAAAACAGAAGCGCGTCATTTTGTCGGCGATGATCAGATCGCACGTGAGCGCAAGCTCGAAGCCGCCTCCGAAGGTGACGCCGTGAACCGCGGCGATGGTGGTTAGCGGCGCTTCGTCGAGCGTATTCATCACGTGATGGATGCGTTCCAGGAAATCACGCAGGGCGGGGAGGCGATCGTCTTTCGGAAGCTCGTGGGCTACGCGATATGTTTCGCGGAGATCCGCGCCGGCGCTAAAGCCTTCCTTGCGAGCGCTGGCGATGATCAGTGCATGGGCGTCGCGTTGCAATGCCGGAAGCGCGGCGATGAATTTTTCCATGTCGCCAAGGGTGGCGAGTCCAATTTCATTGCACGGCGCGCGATCGAGGGTCAGCTCGATGGTGCCGTCGAGCACGTGCCACGAGAGTGTTTCTCCCTGGAAGATCTTCATGAAGGTTTCTTTTGATACAGCGCATCTATTTCGGCTGCAAAGCGCGCGGTGATGGCGTCACGTTTGAGTTTGCCCATGGTGGTGAGCAGGCCGCTTTCCATGGTGAACGGTTCGGGGACGACGTGGTACGAGCGAACCTGCTTGTAATGCGGCAGGCCGGCGTTTACGGCTTCGATGGCGGACTGAATTTGCTCGCCGGTCAATTTATTTGAGCCATTCGCGCCGTTCGGGGTGATGAGCGCCGCGAGAAAGCTGCGCTGATTGCCGATCAGGACTACTTGTTGCGCTTCGGGCAAATGTTGCGCCAGTTTTTCTTCGATAGGCTCGGGCGCAACGTTATGGCCGGAATTGAGGATAATCAAGTTCTTAATGCGTCCGGTGATGCGCCAGTTGCCGTTTTCGTTGGGTTCGCCTTGATCGCCGGTGTGGAACCAGCCGTCTTGCAGGGCTTTGGCTGTCTCCTCTGGACGCTGCCAGTATCCGGGAAAAATGTTCGGGCCACGCACCAGGATTTCGCCGTCGTCCGCGCGCTTCATTTCCACGCCGGGAATCGCCGGCCCGACGAAACCGGGCTCGACGTGGCCGGGATCGTCGGCGGTGCAGATGGCGGTGGTTTCCGTGAGTCCGTAAACTTGCAGGACCGGAATGCCCAGCATCATGAAGAAAAGCTGCGTTTCGACCGCCAGCGGAGCCGAGCCACAAATCAGGGCCTTCAGATTGGGGCCGATGATTTTGCGAATTGCGGGAAACATCAGCGAGTTGCCGAGCGCCAGCCAGAAAAAATCACCGAACGCAGGCTGTTTCTGGTGGCGGCGGACAAAAGCTTGCTGCGCGCGCGGGAAAATTGCTTTAGCCAGGCCGCCGCGCTCGTCTACGGTCGCCTGGATTCTGGAGCGCACGCGTTCCAGCAGCGTGGGTACATTCAGGAAATATTCAGGCGCGGCGAGTTTCAATTCGTCGGAGAGCTTGGAGAGGTCGGTGGAGAGCGCGAGGGTGCTATGGCGCGAAAGAGCGGTGAGCAGAAGGATCCAGGCCGCCGCGAAGCAAAATGGAGCGTACTGGAAAATGCGCTCGGGCGCCGTGCGCGCGCCCATCAGTTTATCGAGCCGGGAATTCGTTGCGGCTACGATGTGGTTTACGTTTCCCGCGGTGAGGATTACGCCTTTCGGTTCGCCGGAGGTTCCGGAGGTGTAGATGATCGAAATTATTTCCGAATCCTCGTGATGAATGGGCGGTGTGGGAGCAGCCGGCTCGCCCGCGAACACGCCTTCGAGCAGTGAGATTTGAGGCGCTTGCGGCCACAGTTTTTTAATTTCGGCGGCGATTGCGGCGTCCAGGCAGAAGACGCGCGAGGGCGTGGAGTCCCGCATCATGGCTACCAGTTCGGTGGGCGCTTGGCGCGCGTAGAGCGGCACGACGACGATGCCTTCGGCCATCAGCGCCAAGTCCAGCGCGGCCCAGCGAATGCTGTTGGGCGCGAGCAGCGCGCAGCGATCGCCTTTCTTCAGGCCGCGCGCGAGCAGGAAGTGGCGCGCCTGCTGGGTCATCGCGAGCAATTCGCTGCCGGTGACGGAGTGGATTTTCTCTCCGTGAATTTCCTGCAGCACCGGCTCGGTGGCGGATTTCCGCAGGCGGGCGAATATTTGCTCCAGGAAGGTCATGCGGCCAAAACTCCGCTATTTTTTTCGAGCAGGTTCTGCAAGCCGGGACCGAGCGGCGGAAGATAGTCCTCCCAGCCGAGCACGCCGGTGCGCACGGGAAATTGCGGATAGCGGCGCGCCACTTGTTCTTCGAAATAAGTTCCCATGCGGGCCATCAGCTGCAGATTGCGGGCGACGGTGCGTTCCATCGCGGCGGGAATTTCTTCGGCTTGGGAATCGAGCGCGCAGAGGGCGGTGACAATTTTGTCCGCCAGGTCTGATTCATCCACGCGCATCAGCAGATGTTCGTGGCCGCGTTCGCGCATGAGGTTGCGAATGCGCTCGTCCATGGTGACTCCGGCGGAGGGCACGCCGGCGGGCATGCTGGTAACGATGGCGTGATAGCGCGAGGACAGCATGCGATCGCACGCGCGCAAAATGCTGACGATTTCATACATGTTGAATTGGTCTGAGGCGATGACCGGCGCGCCACCCAGTTTTTCCGCGACGCGTTCACAGGCATCGCGATCGAGCATTTCCATCGCGACCATTACCGGAAATACCTTACGCGATTTTTTGTAGCCGGCGATGCCTGCGGCCATCTCCGAAAGATATTTCTCGTAGGCGGCATCCACTTGCGAACCGGAGCGATGAAAATAAATCGTGCGGTAGTAACTTTTTTTGTACGCGCCAGCGACGGAGTGCGCGAGCCACTTTGCCAGCGACGCGCTGACCGGCCACCAGAAGGGGTTGATGGGGCACACGGCCAGCACCGGAGTCGAGCCGTCCCAGCCTGCATCACGCAGGACTTTGCGGCCGTATTCGGGGCCGAGCGGCTCGAAGGTCCAAGCGGTATCGGTGCCGAGTTCGGTGGGCACGCCGAGTTTGCCAAGTACCGCTTGCGATTCCACATTGCGCGTGATGATGAGCGAATCGCGGCAGTAGCGGCGCGTCATTTTTTGCAGCAGCGGATCCATGGCTCCGGCTTCCGCGCCGTAAGCGATGCTCAATTTATTTTGCGCGGAGGCGATGCCCAGCGCGCCAATCATCATGGTGGTGAGGGCGTTGGCGAATTTGCTTTTGAACATGGAGCCTTCGCAGGCAACGACGCCATCGTTTTGGCGAACTACCGAGTGCAGGAACGGCGGAAAAACGTCTGGCAGATGCACCTGGCGCGCGTCGCCGAAATATCCGCGCGTGAGATCGAAATTTTGCGACATCACGCTGAGCGCGAGGTTTTCGTCGCCGAGGATGCGGCGCACCTGGCGGATCATTTCTTCCACGCGGACGTCTGAGCCGGTGTTGCGCGTGCCGTTGTAGCCCGCGAACAGCAGCTTCAATTTCGTGCCGGGCTGCCAGGCATGACCGGCGCCGAGCATCCACTCGAACTTGTTCAGTTCGATCAGGCCGCTGACCCAGGTTTCCAGCAGCAGGTCGGTCATGAGCGGGGATCCAGGGAGGCGCTCGCGGCGCTTGACGCGGTGTGCACGGGCGCGTCGGCGGGCCATTCGCGATATTTGAAAACGAAATGATTTTCGCGGCTGAAGCGCAGCAGCGGCAGGCTGTATTGCGAGAATGGCGCGGGACGGCGGCCCAGTTCTTCGACCACACGGGTGTTGTCAAAAACCGTGTTCCACAAAAGATAGGGTAGAAAGACTTTCAGTAGCGTTGCCAGGCCGCCGATCTTTCCGGCGCGGCCCGCCAGCGCATTTACGATTTTTTCCGTGGATTTTTCGAAGCTGGGGACGAAGACCGGGCCGCGCTTGTCTTGCGCTTTGGACAGAGCTTCGGTCAGTTCGATGAACGTCTCGGACTCGCGGCCGGAGGAGAGATGGTAAATCTCGTGCGCGGGATTTTCTTTTTGATGCAGCGTGGCGACGGCGTCGGCTACGAAATCCACGGGGACGATATCAATGCGGTCGCCGGGGCGGAAGGGAAGCATCGGCAGGCTGGCGAGGAAGACGAAGGCGCGCACCATGTCGAATTGATTGGTTTCCGGGCGGCGACTATCGCCGAGCACGATGCTGGGACGGAAAATCGTGCGTTGAACGTCTGGCAGCAGCTGGCGGACCATGTGCTCGCAGAATTTCTTCGTGCGCGCGTAGGGATCGTAGTCCGAGCGGTTCCAATCAATGGCCGTGTCCTCCTGGACTACTTCGTTGGAGCGGTGGCCGGCAACGGCGACGGTGCTGACGTGGCTGAAACGGCGCAGGCCCTGCTGCTCGCGCGCGCGTTGCGCTAGTTGAATCACTTCGAGCGTGCCGCGCAGATTTACATTCAGGCAACTTTTTTCGGATTTGCGATTTAGCGATGCGGCGCAGTGAATTACGGAGTCCGTCGAACGCACGAGCTGCGCGTAGTCATCGTCCGCGAGGCCGAAATGCGCGTCAGTGAGGTCGCCGCGAAAAATCCGTATGCGCGAGTGCAGCAATTCATCGAAGCGCGCGAAGTCGAGATGCAGTTGCAGGGCGCGCCACAAGCGTTCCTGCGCTTCCTGTTCATCGCGCGCGCGCACCAGCAGATTCAGCTGGTCGGAATGGCCCGTAAGCAAATTCGACGCGATGTGCGCGCCGATATAACCCGTGGAGCCGGTCAGGAGGATAGCCACAGTGATTGAGTGTCAGGATGCCGTTGCCGGACCCGAGCTTGCTGCTGCCGCATCCGCGGCACTGCGCGTTGCCAGCGGCACGGAACGCCGCGGACGCGCTTCCGGCTGGCGTCCTTCGATGAGAGGATAACACCACTTGCGCAGAGCGGGAATGTGCACATTGATCCAGTAATCCCACCAATCGAGGGCGCGGGAATCGTAGCCGAAATCGGCTTGTTCGTCGGGTGGCAGCGCGGCGCTGAGGCGTTCGACGTTGGCAGCTTCGAAGACGTGATCGTTGTGCAGAATGAACGGCTCGAAGAGCGAGATCAGCTTGATCACTTTTTCCAGCTCGCGCTCCTGGCGCGCCAGCGGTGGCTTCGATGCGAACGGCTCTGTGGCGCGATTGATGGCTTGCACCACGGCTTTTTGCGCGGGGGCAGAAATTGCTTTGTAGCGCGTCTTGGAAACAGGGATGGCGTCGAAGCGCAGGCGCACGCGCTGCTGGATGTCGGTATGCGCGCGATAAAATTTCCGGTGGCCCAGGCCGGTGAGTTCGATGGAGCGGCGCATGTTGCAGGCGTTGGCGACGGAAGTGGCCAGTTGATAGACGCGCTGATGGCGGCGCGTGACCAGGGCGGCGGAAATGAGGGTCATGCCGCGGCAGACCAAATCCACGGGAATCAGGTCCAGGCATTTCGATTCGTTCGTGGGCAGCTGGCGGAAAAATGTTCCGAGCAGATAGGAAAGCGAGGCGGAGGTGTTGATGCCTTCGTTCCAGCCCAGGAACGGTTTTTCCAGGGACGATTCCACGATGGCGGGGCGGACTACGGCGATTGCTGCTTGCGGGTTGGCGTCCAGAAAATCGTGGATCAGCGATTCGGAAATGCTTTTCGTGAACGTGTAGGTATTGGGCCAGCCGAGTTCGTTGGCGCGACGCGAGCCTGCGTCGGTGAGAGTCTGGCGCAGCCAACGCACGCGGTTCTTGCGGATCTGATTTTCCAGCGCGGCGCCTTGCAGGTCTTTCGCCGCATGCTCTTTTTTTTGCGCGGCGTGGCGGAGTTCTTCGGTTACTTCCGGTGAATCGGCGTGGGTTTCTGTTTCTTTGATGAGATTTTCCAGGGACTGCCATTCTTTTACCGCGTCGTAATTGGCGATTCCGAGCGGCGTATAGTTTTTTGGCAATTCTTCCAGGACGCGGCCGTCGCGTTGGCCGACGACGTAGCAAGTGGAAAGATGCAACAGCGATGCGTGAGCGCATTCCTTCAGAAAATCCAGGACGTACGCGGTGGAACGAACGTTCACGGCCAGGGCGTCGCGCAGATCGGGGTTGAAGTCGGTGAGGCCGGAGCTGTTCACGATGACGTCGAGCGAGCGCGAGAGCCTTTGCTGGTCTTGCGCGCTGAGGCCCAGGCCCGGCTTGCTGACGTCGCCGTCTACCACTTCTATGTGATCTTGCAGAAATTTAGCGAATTTGTCGCCGTGGCGTTCGGCGAGCTTTTCGAAGACGGGCGATTCTTCGATTATGCGCTGAAAGCGCTGCAGGGACGTGTTGGCGCGATTGTGACGCACGAGCAGATAGATGCGGCCGATTTCCGGGCAGATCGGTGAGCAGGTTCGCCAGCCACACTTTGCCGATGAAGCCGGTGGCGCCGATGAGCAGAATATTTTTTCCGCGCAGCGCGGCGCGAGCGGAAAAAACGGGGCGGCCGTTGCGCGATTCGTAGTGCACTACCGGGACGTACACTTTCGGCGCGGCGCGTTCTGCGGGCCGGATCGCTTCGTCGAGGGCTTCGGGACTTTTCTCGAAGCCGAGAATGCTGATTAGCTTTTCGCGCGGCACGCGGCCGTCTGGTTGGCTGCCGGTGAATCTGGCGAAAGCGCCGCGCGGACGGATTACCGGGTCGAGCAAGCGCCCGGTGGCCATGCCCTCGCGAAAATCCAGGCGGTTGGAAATGATGCGCGCGATGCCGAAATGTTTTGCCAGCGGACGCGTGATGTGGTCCAGGCCCTGACTGACCAGCACAATTTCGCTGCCCTCGGCCATGGCTTCGCGCAGCTTCGCGATGCCCGGTTGCTTCAAGCGCGGCTTCAGAAAATATTCGAAGAATTCTTCGCCGAGGAGATCGAGGCGGTCGCGGCTGACTCCGCGGAGGACGGTGTGCAGCAGGCGCGTGGCGAAGACGCGGTTGGTCACGTAGAGGAACGGGCGGCCCAGTGCGAGGATGGCCATGGCGCCGCGGCGCGTCCAGCGTTCCAGGAAGCTTTGCGAATTCCACGCGAAGAAGCCGACGGGGCGGACGGCGGTGAGGTTGAGCAGGCTGCCTTCGACGCGCCAAAAGACAGGCTCGCGCGCGGGTGCAGAGGCGTGTCGTTCGCGCCCGTCTATTTTCGCAATTTGGTCGTTTGAATTAGACAACGACATCGTCGGGTAGTTTGCTGCTGGTGCTTCGGAAGTAGTGAAATTATCACGGTATTTGGTGGCAAGCAAGCCAACCGCGCCGCTAGTGATGGTTCGGGTTACGCCTAGACCTGCCCGCTTCGTCCCGAAAGGCGCGGGGCGAAGCGGCCGCTACATAAAAGCCTCGGTCGGGCGATTGCGATGATGCGATGATTATTTTTCGGGCTTCGGGTAATCGAAGCGGAAGCTGTCGCCGGCTGGGCCTGCTACGCCGCGGGTGTTGTACTTCAACATGTACTCCAGATGTTTCTGGTCTTCGGGATAGGCGACACCAGCGGGATACGGGTACGGCACATTGGTGTGGAAGGGCAGGGGCGCGACTGTGTCGCCGTGCGCGGCGTAGAAATCCATGTCCTTGGCGAAGCCATTGGCATAGAAGAAATAATCGCGTGTCCAGCCATTGGGAATGTCGGGCAGATGAGTGGAGTCAAAATCCACGGCTACTTCATCGCCGGAGCCGAAGATCACGTACTCGTCGTCGGTTTTGCGCATCAGGTCGGTGACGTCGCCGAAGCGCGTGTAATTTCCGATCTGGCGCGCGTAGGGGCCTGTGGCGCTCACATCTTCGTAGACGTAGGAAAGGTCGTTCTTCGGATTGCCTTCGACCACGCGCGGATAGCCGCGGAATTGCAGCTTGGCTTCTGCGAGCGGAACTTCGGTGAGCTTGAATTCCGTATCTTCCGGAGAATTATCCACGCGGATGCGATCCCAATAGACGCGCAGATTTGTGGAGATGCGAATGAAGCGCGCTCCGGGCGGAATTCTTCCGGTGAGGTCGGCGACCATGGTGCGGGAGAGGCCGGCGGGGAAGCCCATGTCGTCAATCACCTTGACCCATTGGCCGGAGCCGTCCTGCACTTCGACGTACGGCGGCACCGGAGTGATTCCCGCTTGCCACGCAGCGTACATCGAACTGGCGCTGAAGTAATCGGTGAAGCCATCCATCAGCAGGCGCAACGGATTCGCGGGATCCCAATCGCCGAGGTCCAGCTCGATCCAGTGCATTTCGGCGAAGCCAGCGTAGGGCGCGAGCGGGAAGTTGGTCACGTACTTGTGATCTTGCTCACGAAGCAAAGGCAAGAGATTGCGGCTGTGATCGTCCCACGCTCCCACCGGCAGATGCGCGTTGCGGCTGGCGATCACTTTGAATTGAGGGAAGGGCAGCTCGCTCGCGAAATGCTCGTTGGGATATACCTCCACGTCTATCGGATGATCCACGGCGAGCAGGCGCGCCTGGTCGAGATAGTCCAGCTCTTCCATCGGTTCGAGCATGCGGAAACGCAGGCGGCCCTCTTGCGGCTGCGCCAGCGAGCCGATCACTTTGAAATATTCCGCGGGGTTGGGAATGTTGCGCTGGTTCGGGCCGGTCCAGTGCCCGACGATTCCCGGGCCGATCATATCCGCGAGGAATTCAAATTTCTCGCCGTTCCAGACGAAGACAATCGGGCAGGAACTTCCGCGGCGGTCAATTTCGGTGATGAGCTCTTCCTTGTGCGCGGGAATTTCCAGCTCGTCCTGCAGGACGCCGGTGGGCCAGAGCAAGCGAATCACGTCAGCCTGCCGCTCGGCGCCCAGGCCGGCGACAATTGGCGCGGGACCTTGTCCCAGATAGCCGGACGCGCCGGGGACTTCCCATTTTTGCTGCAGCGCACCGGCGTACATTTCCACTTTCGTGCCGATCGCGGATTTATTGTCGTTCTCGCCCTTGAATGCGATGCGGATCCAGTTGTAGCGATTGCCGCCATCGTTTTTCAGCAGCACGGGAGGCAGATTATTCTGCGTGATTAGCAAGTCGGTTGCGCCGTCGCCGTCGAAATCGAAGGCGATCACGCCGCGCGGATTTTTTAGTTGGATTTTATCGAGGCCCGTCGAGGCGGTGACGTCACGAAATCCCGCGGCGCCTTCATTGCGAAGAAGCACGATATGCCCCGCGCCGGAAAAATCCTCGCCGACAGCGACCAGATCCATCCAACCATCGTCATCGTAATCAATCGGCGCGAGGCCCCAGCCGCGCATCCAGTCGAGATCAGGCAGATTGACGCGTTCAAATGATTTTCCGGCGGCATTGCGCCACAGGCTCACCCCTGGCGCGCCCCAATGAGTGAACGCCAGGTCCATCCAGCCGTCCTTATTGAAATCGAGCGCGACGACGCCGGCGGTGGGCGCAGGCATGTCGCTGCCCCAGGGAGTGGTGGCCTGGAAGGCGCCCTCACGGGGATTCAAATATATGACGGGCGATTTTTGCCATCCAGTGACGACGAAATCGATGGCGCGGTCGTTGTTGATGTCGCTGCCGATCGCGCCGACGGATGGCGCGCTGCCCGCTAGGCCCGCCTCAGTGGTCCAATTCGTGAACGTGCCGTTGCCGTTGTTGCGCCAGAGGACATTGCCCGGAGGAGGCGCGTCGGTAGGGAACGAAAATGCTTCGGCGGGATTGGCGAGCGGAAAATCGTTGAAGCGCGTGACGTACAGATCGAGATCGCCGTCGTGATCGTAATCAATGAAGGTGAGGCCGAGCGCGAGGCCGTCGGTGTCGATTCCGGCGTCCTTGGTGACGTCGCTGAAAGTCCCGTTGCCCTCATTGTGAAAGAGGATTACGCGGCCGTTCATGCTGACGGCGAGGTCGGGCTTGCCGTCGTTATCGTAATCTCCCACGGCGCAGCCCATGCCCTGGCCGTGGATTTCGAGATGAGCCTCGCGGGTGACATCTACAAATTTGCCGAAGCCGATATTTTTGTAGAGGGCGGAATTTCCGCGGCCGTCGGCGTCCACGAGGAAGATGTCCGGCTTGCCGTCGCCGTTGTAATCAATGATGCAGGCGCCGCTGCCCAGAAAATGCGCCAGAGAACTGGGGGGATTCTGCGCCGCAGCTTTAGAGCTGCGCGTTCTTCGGGCTGGGGCCATCGCGTTGGGTGGCGCCCCGGCCGGTTCGTTCGCGGCGGGCAGCTGCGCCGTGGCGACGTGCGCTGCAGCAAATGGCAAATTGGAGGCGGCAGTGACGTTGACGAAATGCACGGGCATTGCGGCGGGCACGGGCTCGGGCGCCGGCTGCATGATCTCAGCCAGCGAATATTTACCCTGCTCGCCGTAAATGAAGCTGACCGGCTTGCCCAGTTTTTGCGAGGTCATGTGCTGGAAACGGTCGAAGTGTACTTTGGCGTCGGCAGTCTTGCCGCTGCGTTGCAGAGCCTGCGCCATGCCGAATTCGGCGGAAACCTGAAACGGATTCAGAGCGATGGCTCGCTGGAAGCAGGCGATCGCTTTGTCGTATTGCTGCTGCTGGGAATAAATCAGGCCCAGGAAATATTGCGTGTCGGCATCGTAAGGATCGATTGCAGCGACTTTCTGAAAATCCGCGATGGCTGCATCGGCGTCGCCGCCGGCTTTTTCCATCAGGCCCAGGTTGAACCAGGCCCACGGATTGCGCGGGTCGCGCTGCGCGGACTTCAGCAGAATCTCGCGCGCTTCGTCGAAACGCTGCATGTTCAGAAACGCGATGCCGGCGTTCAGGCAGCCGATATCGGTCTGGGGGTCCAGAATGCATGCGCGCTGAAATTTGCCGAGGGCCTTTTCAAATTGCTGGCGATTCATCAGGGAGACGCCGAAATTATTTTCACGGATCACGTCAGCGCGCGGATTGGCGGGTGGCTCTTGGGCGGTGGCATCGTCGTTGGTTTTCGCGGCGGCGGGGCGGGGGTGGGCCTTTGCGTGGTGGGGAGTTTGCTGCTGCGTGCGTGGGTTGTTGCTGTTGTTGCTCTTGGCTGGCGGCGATGAGGGTGCAAGCTGAAAATTGCCAGGAAAATTGTTGCGCGGGTGAAGCGGGTCATTACTCTCCCTTTCTGAATGCGTGGGACATTCTACCGCGTCGGAGGCGGTTTGGGGCTGGCGGTGGACTATTTTCGGGTGACGGAGCATGCGAGCGCGTTTGGCGCGGGGCGGCGGTGTGAAGCAGGCACGCGCGGCAAGCATCGCCTCAACCAAGGCGGCGGCAAGCCGCCGCACTCCCAGATGAGCCGGGTGAGGCTCGATTCGAGACGCTCCATGGTCACGCCGCGGTGAAGCGTGTGGTGCGCCAATCGAGAGATTGCGCTCCTAGCACGGCGTGCAGGTGGCTGCGTGCTAGACTGGCGTGCGTATTTAATTTTGCGTGCTGTAGCGGGATTCTTCGTGAGCGTTTGCCTTTGAGTCCACCATGAATGATTTGAACTTTCTTTCGGCAGTGGAGATGGCTGAGCAGATTCGCGCTCGGGCGATCTCGCCTGTCGAGTTGGTGGACGCACATCTGGCGCGCATCGCGGAGCTGAATTCCCACCGCGATCCCAAGTTGAACGCTTTCGTGCACGTGGATGTGGACCGCGCGCGCGAGCAAGCCAAGGCTGCTGAAGCCGCGGCCGGGTCGCGCTCGCAGCATGATTCGCTGGGCCCGCTGCATGGCGTGCCGCTTTCTGTGAAAAGTTCCGTGGATGTGGCGGGGTGGCCCTGCGAGTGCGGCAGCCGTCTGCGCAAGGGATACGTTCCGCCGGAAGACGCGACGCTGGTGACGCGGCTGCGCGCGGCCGGCGCGATTTTGCTGGGCAATACTAACGTGCCGGAATTTCTGATGGCCTACGAGACGGACAATTCGCTCTACGGGCGCACGAACAGCCCGTGGGATTTGGAGCGCACGCCGGGCGGGTCGAGCGGCGGGGAAGCGGCGGCGATTTCGGCGGGCTGCTCGGCGGGAGGAGTGGGCAGCGACGGCGGCGGTTCGATTAGAATTCCCGCGCATTATGCCGGGATTTGCGGGCTGAAGCCCACTCCTGGACGCGTTCCTTCGTCGGGGCACTATCCCGCGTCGGCCGGGCCCTTCGCGCAACTGGGCGTGGTGGGGCCGATGGCGCGAACGATTGCAGATGTGGCGCGATTATTCGCGGTGATGGCGGGGCCGGACATTGGCGATCCTGCGTCGGCGCCGGTGCCGTTGCGCGTGTGGAGCGACGAGGAAATTTTGAAGCTGCGCGTCGCGTATTTCGAGGACGATGGCGTGACACCCGTGACGGCGGAAACTGCGGCGGCGGTGCGTGCGGCGGCGGACGCGTTGCGGCAGCAGGGATTTCGGGTGGAGGCGTGGCGACCTCAGAATCTCGATCGCGCGTGGCAACTCTGGTGGAATTTATTCGGCCGCGCGGTGCAGATGGCGTTTGCCACGACGGTGGAGGGGCGGGAAAACGAGTTGAGCCCGATGTATCGAGCGTGGCGGGAGCGTGTGGCGCAGGAGCCGCCGCTCGATGGACGCGAGTGGTTGAACACTTTGCTGGGGCGCGACGCGTTGCGCGAGAGATTGCTGCGGCAGATGGAAACTTTTCCGATTCTGATTTGCCCGGCATGCGCGATTCCGGCGTTTCGTCATGGCGAGCGCGAATGGATGGTGCAGGGGCGGAAAGTTGAGTACTTGAAGGCAATGAGTTATTCGCAGTGGTTTAATTTGCTGGGCAATCCGGCGGCGGTGGTGCCGGTGGGACGGTCGCTCGAGGGACTGCCGATTGGCGTGCAGATTGTGGGGCGGCCTTGGGAGGATGAGGCGGTGCTAGCCGTCGCAGCGAAACTTGAAGCCGTTTCAGGGGGCTTCAGACGCCCGCCTATGTAGCGCGCGTGGTTTCGATTTAGTGAGCCGAAGAACTCCCGGCTTTGCGCTAGCTCGCGGTGTTCGCGCGCGCGATCAGAAAAATTGCCAGGAAGTAGAAGATGAACATCAGCCCGAGAAATGCCTGCGCGCGCTTATTGGCGCCGGCAAATTCCTTCCAGACGAAAATGCCCCATAGGGCGGCGACCATCGGCGCGGATTGGCCGATCGAATACGAAATCGCGACGCCGGTGAAATTGGCAGCGACCAGGTTGAACACGGTGCCGGTGGCCCAAATCGCCCCGCCGAGCAGACCCAGAACGTGGCCGTTGATCGGGCCGCTGAAGAATCCGCTGAACGCCACCGGCTGGCCCACCAGCGGCTTCTTCATGAAGTACACATTCCACAATAAGCAGGAGAACAGCGCCCCGCCCGTCAAGAACACGGCGATGCTGTACGGTCCCAGAGTGTTTCCGTGCGTGAGCGCGCGCGTGGAAAATGGCGCCCACAATCCCATCAGAACCCCAGAAACGATGCAGACAAGAATGCTCTTGCGCGATGCTTCTCTATTCGTGCCCAATTCGCCGTAGGCTTTGCCGTCGAGTATCACTGCGACGACGGCGCACAGGACGCCGGCGCCCAGCATCGTCACGTTGCCTCGTTGCTGCTGCACGAAGCTGAGGACCGTACCGACTACCAGCGCGATGCCGATGGCCACCGGGAACGCGATGGCGAGGCCGGCCATGTCTATCGCGGCCACCAGCAGCAAGTTCGCGAGATTGAAAATCACGCCGGCCAGCAAGGCCCAGCCGATGTTGGAAAGATCCGCCGAGCGGACGTTATTCAGAAAATTGGCAGGGCCGCCGTTCGTGGAGCCCATGGTGAGCGCGTACACCAGAGATGCCAGAAAAATTCCCACTGCGTAGTCCCAGTAGAAAAGCTCGAAGCGGTAATTTTTTACGCCCTTGTACGTGTTGGCCCAGGACCCCCAGCAGGCTGCCGAGACGATCATCATCAGCAGGGCGGTGCCGAAGCTCATCGGTGTGAACATGGAGTTCCTTTGAACAGCGAACGCTGGTGGTGCGTTTCCGCCGCGGCGCTAAAATGCCGCCGCGCCTTTCGGGCTTTGCTGCTTGATCAACGCCACTACTTCATCGTGCTTGGCCATGGCGCGCGCGCCCACTTTGGTGCAGCACAGCGCGGCGCAAGCATTCGCAAATAATCCAACTTTCTGGCAGTCCCAGCCTTGCAGCAGCGCGTAGGAAAGGCCGCCCATGAACGCGTCGCCCGCGCCGGTGGTGTCCACCACGTCCACTTTGAATGCCGGCACTCTGGCGACTTCCTGTGGGGTGGCAATCAGGCAGCCGTCAGCGCCCAAGGTGATAGCCACTACCGAAGGACCCATCCGTAGCAGCGCGGTGGAGATTTTTTCGTAGTCCGCTTCGCCAGTGAGTTCGCGCGCGGCCGCCTTGCAGGGCTTCAGCACGTCCACCAGGCGCAGCGCTGAACAAAGTTCTGCCTGCGTGCCCAGGTTGCATTCGGCGAAGAAGCTGGGCGAAACATCCAGATCGAAAATCACGCGCACCTTAGCGTCGTGGGCGATCTGCATCGCTTCCTTTACGGGAGCGATCGCCAATTGCGACGCTTCGGTATGGAAATGCTTGGCCGCCTGAATGTGCGACGCGAAACGATGCAGCACCTGATACACGGTAATTTTTCCGGTGACGTTGGGGAACATATAGATGCAGCGCTCGCCTGCGACGTCAACTGGAATCCATGTGAGGGCCGAGTATTCGCCTTTCACAACTTCAATCCCGGAGAGATCCATGTGATCTTCGGTGAATGCTTTCTGGATGATACGGCCGTTTTCGTCGTCGCCGATCAGCCCCAGCCAGCCGGTGCTTACGCCGAGGCGCGCCACCTGCGTGAGATTATTCGCGGTGACGCCGCCGGCGTGGATTTCCATGCGCGTGGCGTTGATTTTTTCTTCCGGGCCCAGCAGCCGCGGCACGATGGCGAAATAATCCACGGTGCAGCTGCCGATTCCGACGACGTCTACTTTTGCGTTGCTGTCCGTCATAGTTGTGAATCCCGCTACTTTTTGCCGCTACTTCGTCGCGTCACTTCGCTGCTGCCGATGAATGTGCGGCGGGCGGCAGCGCCATCAGGTCAATGAACATCTTATAGAATTTTTCCTTGTTCAGCTCTTCCGGGACGTTGACGAGCTGTTCGCCGAGGCCGGGCTGCGCCCCCTCGGACCACACCAGCACGTTGCCGTAACCCGCGGTATGCGAAATGTCTATGTCCATGAAAAATTTAGTTTGTTCAGTGATGACGCTGGGATCCAGCCACCCGGCCACCGCCAGCTCGTCCCACATGATATTCTTCGTCGGCATATTTTGCCAAATATTGCGAAGCAGGGCTCGGTGATTTTGCGATTTCGGCGATGTATTCCTTGGTCATGCGCGCCTTCACGGAAATATCCACGGTAGTGACGGTGACCTTGTGCCACGGGGCGGTGAGCACCATGTGCACGGCTTCCGGGTCCCACCAGAAGTTGAATTCGCGGCGATTTTCCGCGATCCATTCCTTGGGCACGATCGGGGCGATGCTGCCGCCCATTATCACCAGCTCCTGCGCGAGTTCGGAAACCTGCGGATCCAGGCTGATGGCCTGCGCGATGTCCGTCAATGGTCCGCCGGCGTAGATGGTCACTTCGTGCGGATACTTGTGGACCATGCGAATGATGAAATGCGCCGCGTCCTCTTTTTGGGCCTGCAAGGTTGGATTGCCTTCCGCGAGATCCGGAACCTCGAACGGCAGATGATATTTGCCGCGCAGGCCGTCGCCCAGATTCATGCCGGGCCGGTGGCCGTTCCATGCGCCTTGGTAGTGCACGGTGCCGTAAAGTTTTTCCCAGCGCTCGATCATTTCCATGCGGTTGATCAAGGGATACACCGCGCCGGGATAGACGGGAATGTCCGTGTGGCCGGTGAGCTCCAGCATACGCAGGGTGTGCGCTACTTCTTCGTCACGCCACATATCGCCGCTGACCACGGTGATGCCGAGCGTTTCCACGTTAGGAGACTGCAGAAACATGAGGATGGATTGCTGGTCGGTGGTGGCGGCGCCGCGCGCGTCCTGGTCAATGATTACTTTTCGCTTGGTTTGCGCATTGGCGGAAAAGGCCAGCGCGATGAAAACGATCAGCGGCAAAATTCTCTTTAGGCCCATGTAGATAATTGCTCCCATTGTGGTGGCGGTGTAGAAGTTCGCTTGTAGCTGGATTCCCCGGCGCGTGTTCCACCGGCAGGAGACCTGTGGCACCGACGCTGCTTATAGTTCGCTGCAATGAACGAGTCAAGCGAAAACAGCAATTTCAGCGGCGAGCTATTATGTGCCAGCTCAGGGTCAACCGATAGCGAATGTTATAATCCGCGCATGCTCGCGCGCTTCAGAACGCCCGCAAATTCTGTGCTGCTGTTTTTTGCGGCGATCATGTGTTTTGCTGCGTGTGCAATAGCGACCGTGGCGCAGACCTCAGCACGGACTTCAGCACAGACCTCGGCGCAGCAAGCCGCGACGTTGATCGACCAAGCTCACGCGCAAGCGGCTGCTGGGCGCTTCGCCGACGCCATTGCGGATTATCGCGAAGCGCTGCGGATTTCGCCGCGCAACCTGAACGCGGAAATCGGATTGGCGCAGGCATTTCGCGGCGTACACAATCAGGACGCGGCCAAGCAGACACTGGAGGAAGCGCGGCGCGAGCATCCGAAAAGCGCGGCGCCATTGGTGACGCTGGGCGATCTGGATCTGGAACTGCAGACCTACGACGCAGCAATCGCGCACCTGACCGCGGCGTTGGCGCTGGAGCCCGCAAACCTGGACGCGCGCAATCGCCTGGCGATCGCATACAAAGCGAAGGGTGGTGCCGCCGATCTGGCCGCCGCGCTCGAGCAGATTGCCAAAATCTTGGCGCGCGATCCGAAAAATGCTCTGGCGCTTTATACGCGCGCGCAAATCTATGCGGACCAGAACCGCGATTCGCTTGCGCTGCCTGACGCGGAAAAAGTGGTCGAGCTGCAGCCGGAAAATCCCCGCGGGCGAACACTGCTGGCCAAGATTCTGGTGCGTGCGCCGGCAGACGCCACGCCGGAGGAAATCAAGCAACGCTGCGGCCGCGCGGTACTGGCGCTGGAGCCGCTGAAGAACGGTCCCAACGCGGATTCCGAGATGCTGTTCCTGCTGTCGCGGGCGTATCGCTGCGCGGGGCAGGATGAAAATGCCGCGACAACTCTAGAAGAATTCGAGAAATCGTCGCAGAGCGATCGCTCGACGAAAGAGAATCAGACGCAGGCGAAGCACCTGGTGCGGCAGGCTGATGAGCTGGCGATGAAAAACGATTTTGCGGGATCGCTGGCGGTGCTGCAGCAGGCCATCGCGATGGACGCGAGTTATCCGGGCGCTTACGCGCAGCTCGCGAAACTTTACTATTCGGCAGGCGACATTGAAAAAGCCAGCGACGCAATTGCGCAAGCGCTGGCGCGCGCGCCCTACCACCCGGAGTATCTTTACGTGCAGGGAAAAATTCTTGAGAAGCAGGGAAAACTGGACGATGCGCTTGCCGCTTTCCGGCAAACCGTGCTGGTGAATCCGAAGGAGTCCGACGCTTATTTTGAAATGGGCGCGATTTACCAGCAGCGCGGCGACCGTGCCAGGGCCCTGGCCGCTTACCAGAAGGCCGTGGAGATTTCACCGGATGATGCCGACTATAAGCGTGCGCTGGCGGCGCTAGACAGCGGCGCACTGAACTATTAGCTGGGTGACATATTTGCCTGCGGATAACCGATCAAATAGGCAATACGCATTTCGCCCGTGGCGCTGGCGCGTTCACCCACCTCCCAGCGGTATTCCGCAGCCGTCAATTTCGCAATGATTTCGCGCAGTTCTTGTGGCCGATAGGTGCGCAGGCAGGAGACGACTCCGTCGAAGAGCAACACCAGCGGAATGAACGGAAGCACGTATGTGCAGAGCAATCGCGACCAGCGGAACGGGCGGATCCACGGAGTAACCACGAACGGCAGCAGGGCCCAAAGAAACATCAGCGCGATCGCCGACGGTGCGCGCCTGGTGATTTCGAATATGCCGATGCCTTCGCTCGCGTCCACGGCGTTCTGCAGCACGGCACGCGCTGCTTCCGGTCGAAAATGGTGAAAGGAACTGAACATCGTGCGAAACCCGTGCAATTCAGTAGGCACATGCATCGCGTCAACTGGAGCCGTATGGAAGGCGATGCGATTCCCGGAGGCTGCCCTGACGCTTTGGAACGCGCCGAGGTTCGGATATTTATCGGTGAGCAAGATTTGAAATGGCGGCCGTTCGTTTCCGCGCAGTCTGGAGGCCAGGTCCTGCCAGGGGCCTCCGCCACCCGAACACATATCAACTACGATTCCGCTTTCTGTTGAGTCCAGCACGTTCTGCAAGAGGGGAGCGATGGGGGCGTACGTCGTCAAGAGGTTCAGGCCGCATTGCAGCGCGTCGGTAATTTCGTCGCGCAGAAGCTGAGGGAACCAGGGTTGCTCGTGAAGTTCGATGAGCTGTAAGCGACGCATAGGAATTACCTTTGGACGGAGTATGACGCAAAACGTGCGACCGCGGCAAATAAGTTCGTCCGAGAAGCATCGCGACCGGCACGGCGTAGCGCCGAGCGCGCAGGCCCTGCGAACTTTGTGAAGATAAACGATGGCGGCTATGTCAAGTGTGGAGTGCGAATTCGCCGCGCTAGTACATGATGGTGCGCGTCAAGTGATGAGGCCAGTCGGTGGTGTGGTAATGCGTCCAGATGCGTGCGTCAATTTGGGGAATGATGATTTGCGCGCCGGGTGCGCGGAGCTTATTGATTTCCTCGGTTAGCAACGCAGTGGCGTAGATGCAGTGCGCGCGGATTTCGATTTCCTGCGTGCTATTGCGCGGAATCAACTGGTGGGTATCAATCGCCTTTTCCAGACGCTGGTGAGTAGGAAGTGATGCCCATCAGGCGCAGGCCGACGGGAACGATGTAATCCGCGAACGCGGTCATCGCGTGAATATCTTCAATCTGGAATTTCCCGGATTTGTGCAGGCTGGCGTAGAGAAACCACAGGCCGAGCTGCGGCAGCTTGTAGAGCTTGATTTCATGGCCGTCGTACATGCTGACGTCATTGAAACGCGGGAATTCCACCACCAGGCGGTCCACCATTCCGTTGCCGTGGTCATAGAGACGCGGCGAACAGCTGCGGATGAAATTGTGGAAGCGTCCGTTGTATTTCGCGGCGAGCACGGCGCCGGCCTGCCGCCACAACTCCATTTTTTCATCCAGCATGGGGATTTCGATATTGCCCGCGAAGATCTTTTCCATCTGCGGACGCGTTAACTGCGCGAGGTAGCTGCCGTCGAGAATGGGGATGCCCTGGTCCATAGCGCGCTTGATGCAGGCGAATTCTGCCTCGGAGTCCGACCAGTGCTGCCCGGCGTAATCCACCTGAAATTTTACGTGAGTGGTGAAGTCGGTGAAGGCCGTGTCCACCACGTCCGCGACCATGATGAAATCTATTGTTTCGTCCGGGTTGTTCTCGCCGACGCCGAGCGGCAGGTGATACTCGGGCATGGGCAATTCTTCGTAGGCCATCCAGCCGGCGACTTCCACGAGCTTGTCAACATTGGTGTGGACGTCGCGCGAGTGTTCGATGACGGGAGGCAGACTATCCAGGACGGGACTGCCGATGGGCTTGGGCCAAGGCACCTTGTGAGGTGATGCAGTGGAGGCAGCAGCCTGCCGGAGGGTTTCCCCTCCGGCGGCGGCCAGCATCATGGAGCTGCTTACGTTATGCAAAAACTGCCTTCGTCCCAAGGGCCCCAAGCGCATGTTAGAACAGGAACTTGACGCCTGCCTGGAACGCGAAGGGCGTGCTACCGGGAGCAACTTGGTTGATCGCGCGGTAGCCAGACGCCGCCTCAGCAGCCTTGATGCCGGCGACGGTGAATGGTGCGCAATTGCTTCCCAAGGCGCCCGAGCCCGGGAACTGCGAAGCCCACGTGGCGCACTGGCCCGCAGGGTAATTGATCGTCGCACTGGTGTCTGGGTTGGAGTACAGGTTGCCCCGGTTGGTGAGGTTGTAGAAATCGCCCGACAATTGGAGTGAGTAGCGCTCGCCAATATTGAAATTCTTCTGCAAGCGAGCATCCCACTCGGCGTAACCCGGCTGATTGGCCGTATAGCGACCGATGAGGATGGTCTTGCCGTTTGCGAGAGTCACGGTAGGACGATCGTTATTATGAGAGTAGCCGGAGTTAGCCACCGTGTCGCCGTTCACGTCTGTTCCGATGTAGAGTGGATACGGCACGCCCGTGTGAGCAATGAACGTCGAGCTGACCATGAAGCCCTTCGGCAGGTCGTAAACGCCGCCGGCCTTGAACTGGTTGATGACGTCCAAACCGTTCCGCCCGTAATCAATGCTTAGGTTGAAGGGATCCTGCTGGCCGAAGTAGGTGTCGGTGTCACGTTCGCTGGCGCCGTTATCCTTGTTCTCCGACCAGATGTAGTTCGCAAAAAACTGGAAGTGGTCGGAAAAGCGCTTGGTTATGTTGAGGACGGCTGATTCGTAGTTGCCGTGCGCGTAGCTCGCGGTGGAGTTCGTCGCGATGCCCAGCGTGGGGTCCAGCAGGCCGCAGAGTATTGACCTGCCAAAGGCATCGGCGGCCGGAGGCTGGCCCGCCGCACCGCATCGGGTGAAGTTACGATACCAAGCCTCTTCCGAACCATATCCTCCGGTGCGCAGGTGTTGTGAATTAACCCACGCGAAAGTAGCGGTCACGATCCAGTTGCGCGCGAAGGTATGTTCGACTGCGGCGGTGAGATTGGAAATCTGGGGATTCTGAAATTCCGGATCCACGAGGTTGGGAGCTGGGCAGCCATAGACGACGCCGTTGGATGGATCTGGCGTGCTGCAGAGTTGATTTACGCCGAGCGTGGTGCTGCTGGGAAATAGGTAAGGGAACTGGGGCCCGGGCAGGCAAGGAGTACTGAAGAAGCAGAAAAGTCCGACGGTCCTTCCGCCGCCTGCCGTGGGCATAAACAGCAATGGAATCTGAGCATAGTAAAGACCCCAAGACGCGCGAACGACGGTGGGGTGCTCGATGGAACCGACGTTCCAGGCGATGCCAACGCGCGGACCGAATTGTTTGAAATCATCAGGGACGCGCTGTGGGACAGGAATCGTACGCGTGTTGGCTCCGGTGCCGGTATAAGATTCGTTGCCGGGGAAGGCCGTTTGCGGCTGCGGATACCATGAGCCCTCCCAGCGCAAACCGTAGGTCAGGGTGAGGCGAGAAGTGACTTGCCACTTATCCTGCCAGTAGAGGCCCAAGGCGGTGTTGTAATTGTTATAGAGGGTGCCGGAGGCGAACAAAGGTTTGCCGTTGAGGCCGAGGTTTTGAATCAGGGCCTGAGCATTGCCCAGTTGAAAATCTTGCAGAGAATCGAACTCGTATTGTCCAGACGACCAACCGACGAAAGTATCCTTGCGGTCGGCGAAGGTGTCCGAGTCGCCGCCGAATTTCATGTCGTGCTTGCCGAAGGAGTAGGAGAAATTGTCAGCAGCCTGGAGTTTGCCATTGTCACCATTGATCGGGAGGTAGTAGCGCTGGCCAAACAGATAGCTGGAGGAGAAGGTATTGGTGGTGTCGAAGCAGGGGCCAAAGGCGCAAACCAAGATGGTCGGCGTGCCGGGAGCGTTGGAGTGCCGCTCGCGCACCTCGCCTTCGACGCTTACGCGAATTTCGTTCACTTTGCGGCCGAGCACGGTGTTGAGCGAGAATGAACCGGCGATGCCCTGGTTAATGAAGTTTTCCGTCTCGCTGAAATCGGCGGGAACTTGATTCTGGCCGAGGCCACCGGTGAAACCGCTGGTGTGGTTCCGTGTGCCGTAGGCGCGGATGCTGAAATGGTTGGCCGGGCTCAACTGGTAGTCGTAGTGGCCCAGGAGAGTAAATAGATTTTGGTATTGATTGCTGGCCTTGTTGAAGTCGGCGAGGGAATTGACGCCGAAGCAAGCGTTTAGAAACGACTGACCGACGGTGGGCGCTTTGCAGCCCGCGGGAAGTGCGAATCCCGTGGTGGAGGCGCTGGGAATTGGAACAGTGCCGGGCAGACAATTGCCGCCAGCCGAGGCGGGTCCGGTGCAGGCCGCGAAGGTAGGGCCCGTAAAGGTGCTCAAGTCAAAAGTTGAATTGCAGTTCGGGGAGGACACACCGCTGCAGAAATTTGTCAGAAGAGGGCCGTTTTCGCGCTGTATATCCGTCGAGAGAAATAGGAACTGGCGGTTCTTGTGGATCGGGAAGCCGATGGAGCCGCCGAACTGATTCTGATTGGAGATGTTCGAAGGGTCGTTGAGCGCATCGGTGGCGGTGAGGCC
This sequence comes from uncultured Acidobacteriota bacterium, assembly GCA_963742475.1. GTDB lineage: Bacteria > Acidobacteriota > Terriglobia > Acidiferrales > UBA7541 > Palsa-295. The sequence continues at coordinate 831,192 of CAVULY010000003.1, forward strand.
GCCGCCCCGATAGTATTCGTGGGCTTCGCCATGAACTTCGTTGGTTCCGGACTTCGTAACCACGTTCACCAGTCCGCCGGTCGCGTGTCCGAATTCCGGTGCGAAACCGTTGGTGACCACCTGGAATTCTTCGACGGAGTCCAGCGGCACGGTGAAATTCTTGGTCTCCAGCGAACCGAAAAACTCGCCAAAGAAGTTGTTGAAGCTATCCTGGCCGTCAATCACCAGCGCGGAATAATCGCTCTGCTGGCCGCCCAGGCGAATACCGCCGCGCAGGCCGGGAACCACCTGCGCGGAAGAACTCAATTGCGCGAGGTCGCGATAGTCACGTCCAGAGAGCGGAAGATTCTCTACCGACCGTTGATTCATGACCTGATTGATGCCGGCGGTGGAAGTGTCCACCACGCCCGTTGATTCCGCAGTGACCGTCACGGTTTGCGTCTGCCCCTTGACGGGGAGGGTGACATCGAGGGCGAGGCTGCTGCCGATTTCCACGTGGATGTCAGTGATCTCGGTAGCGGCGAAGCCTTGGGCGTCGGCGTGTATTTTATAAACGCCTGGCAACAATTGCGGGAAGGAGTAGGAGCCGGTCGCGTCGGTTCCCACTTCGCGCGAATAACCGGTGGAAGCATTGGAGATTATGACCTTGGCGCCCGGCACGATGGAGTGCGAGGTGTCGTAAACGAAGCCGCGGATTTCGCCGCGCTCCACGGATTGCGCGCGCGCGACGGGAGCGGCGAATAGAAGACTCACGAGCGAACAAACAACGGTCAGTGCTGCCAGAATCACAAGCTTCACCATTTTCATCTGTTACTCTCCCTCTTGTGCGGAGCGTTCAGCTGCGAAATCTGAAAATCCCGTCAGCGCAAACAATTTGTTTCCCCCGGTCACTTGCCTGCCAGCCGCGAATTCAGCAGCTGCAAAAATTTGTCGGCGTTCACCCCGATGCATACTTGAACGTTGGGGTTCACGTGATCGATGCCTTCGATGATGTAGCGATCGCCGTGCAGCACGTTGCGCTCGACGGTGTCGTGGCGATTGGCGACCGTCTCGCCGCGGGTATATTCACCGCGGGATTCCACGTCCACATGCATCCCCTGCGTGGTGACGATGGAGGGGTCAATGGTGGCGCCGACGGCGAGCGGATCGTACATCGGCGAGCCTCCGCCGCTGCCGTATTTCGCTTCTTGTTCCAGCAGGAAAGTAAGCACCTTCACGGCAAAATCATTTTCCGGGCCGTGGGTTTTTGAAAGCTGATCCAATTGCGCCTGGGCGTACAGCGTTTGGTTGCCGACGTCGAGCCCCACCATCGTCAAGCGCCAGCCGGCCTGAAAGACGATCTGCGCCGCTTCCGGATCGTTGTAGATGTTGGCTTCGGCGGAGGCGTTCACGTTGCCGCCGGAAATCGAGCCGCCCATGATCACTACTTCCTTCACCAGCGGCACGATCGAAGGGTCTTTCAGCAGCGCGAGTGCGATGTTCGTCAGCGGGCCCACGGGCACCAGCGTAATCTCATGTGGAGACTCGTGAATCATCTGAATGATCAGGTCCGGACCGAAGCGCGGATCGGCTTTGCACTTGCTCGCGGGCAAATCCACGTTGGCCAGGCCGTTTGCTCCATGCCACAGCTCCGCGGTGATCAGTTTCTGAAACAGCGGATGCTGCGCGCCGCCGGCGACGGGAATGTCGCAGCGATTCGTCAGAGACACGAGCTTCAGGGCATTTTCCAGGCCTTGCTGTGCGGTCACGTTGCCGGGGACGACGGTAAGCGCGCGCACATCCAGTTCCGGAGAGTTCAGCGCGAGCAGGATGGCTAGCGCGTCGTCGGTTCCAGGGTCGGTATCAATAATTACTTTTTTGGGAGTTGCGGGTGGATTGGCGCCTACCGGAGAAGCTGCGTTTGTGCCCGCGTGTGTTGCGGGAGCGCCGCAAAAAATAACGACTGCGAACGCCAGCGCAAGAAGTGCGGCGCACGGGCGCAGCAACGCTTCCCGCGAAGTTTCACGAACGCCGCAAGATCGGAGCGGATATTTTGCGCTCCTACAAGACGCAAACTGCGGAGTAATTTTCGGAATCACTTCCGGACAAGGGCCCCCCAGCCCGCAGAATGGAAGCAGGCTATCCTCGGGTTCGCGCAGAGTCAACACGAAACTGACTGCGAGCAAAAGTTTTCCACAGACTGCGAATGAGTTTTATTAAAGAACTGACCACTATGAAAATAGGAATAATTATTACAAGCGCGTGAATGAACTGTACCGGTGTTGCTATCCGCTCAGCCAGCTCAAGCGTCAAACTCTTGCAGGATGTGCCAAATCGGCACGACGTGGCGCGGGGATTGGCGTGCTGTTAGAATCTGTTCGGCGATGATCCGGCAACGAATGATTTTCCGCAGGCTTCTGCTCGTTTCTCTTGCGATCTTTATTATGGCGACGGCGGACGTGTGCTTTGCGTTGCTGCGGCCGACGGCGCGCGCGGCATATCGCAGCTTGATCAAGATGCCCAAGCGGGTTGCCGTGCCGTCGGTGGCGCAGGCGGCTTCCGCAGCACAGCAACAGGATGAGGCGGTGAAGCTGCGCCATCGCAGTGAGATCAGCAATCCCTATCACGTGCAATTCCGCGACGTCACCAGCGCGGCGGGTATCCATTTTCATCACGAACGAGCATCGTCACCGCAAAGACTCTATCCCGAAACGATGGGCGCCGGCGTGGCCTGGATTGATTACAACCAGGACGGATATCTGGACGCGTTTTTCGTCAACAGCGGTTACACGCCGAATTATCATCCGCTGCTGCCGCCGCAGCCGGCGCTGTATCGCAACAATCGCGACGGGACGTTTACGGACGTCACCGCCGAAAGCAAGATCAAGAGCGACGGCACATTTTTTTTCGGCGTGGCGGTGGGCGATTACGATAACGACGGCTTTCCGGACATCTACATGACCGGTTACCGCCATTCCGTGCTGCTGCACAATAATGGCGACGGCACCTTCACCGACGTGACCGAGAAGGCTGGAGTAGGCGACGACGGAAACTGGGGCACGGCCGCGGGCTGGTTCGACTACGATCATGACGGCAAGCTCGACCTGCTGGTGACCAATTACGTGCAGTACGACGTGGATCATCCCGTGTTGTGCGGCGATGTTCGTCCCGGCTTTACGGGCGTTCCGCAGACCAGCTCCTACTGCCATCCGGATAACTTTCACGGCAGCTCCGCGAAGCTCTATCACAACAATGGCGACGGGACTTTCACCGATGTGACGGAAAAGGCGGGACTGCTGAACAAGGACGGAAAGAGCCTGGCCGTGGTGCTGGCCGATCTGAACGGAGACGGCTGGACGGATATATTCATCGCCAACGACACGCAGCGAAATTTTCTCTACTACAACAACGGCGACGGCACGTTTCGCGACGCAACCTATAAATCGGGCGCGGGCTTCAGCGAAGACGGACGTCCCGAAGCAGGCATGAGCGCCGACGCCGCCGACGTGATGAATAATGGATTGCTGTATCTGTTCGTGAGCCACCTGGATTTCGAGCTGAATCGCATGTACCGCAACAATGGCGACGGGACGTTCACGGATTACACCATCGCGTCGGGCGTTGGGCAGACCAATATTCTGAACAGCGCTTTCGGCGCGCGATTTTTCGATTTCGATAATGACGGCTGGCGCGACCTGCTGGTGATCAACGGACATATTCTCGACAACATCCCGATTTATCACCCCGAAGTTACCTACGAAGAAGAGAAGACGCTCTATCGCAACCGCGGCGACGGAAATTTTGTGGACGCCACCAGAACCGAGGGCGCGGATTTTCGCAAGCCGCGCGTGGGACGAGGATTGGCGGTGGGCGATTACGACAACGACGGCTGGCAGGATTTTCTGGTCAGCAACAACGGCGAAGACGCCCAGCTGTTTCGCAACGAAGGCGGCAGTTCCTCGTTCGCGAAAGACAATCACTGGATCGCGGTGCGCTTGATCGGCACAAAATCAAATCGCGACGGCATCGGCGCTTCGCTGAAATTGACCGCGGGAGATTTCAAGAGCTACGACCAGGCCAAGGGCGGAATGAGCTATTGCTCCGCGCAGGATCCGCGCATTTATTTTGGCCTGGGCAAACATGAAAAGGTGGATTCGATCCTGATTCACTGGCCCAGCGGGTACACGCAGGAGTTGAAAGACATTCCGGCGGATACGATCGTCACCGTCACCGAGGGCGTGGACGCCAAAGCAGTAAAGTACAAAACCCCGCCACAGCGCTAGCACCGCATCATTCCCACAAGCCTGCAGGTCCACGGGATTGGTGCGTTTCGCTTAGGTCTGCACGAAGCCGGTGGCGACGATGTTGTTGCCGCGGCGCTCGAGAATTACTTGCGGGAGCGGCTTCGGCGGCGGGCCATCGAGGACGGCACCGTTGGTGGCGGAAAACATTCCGCCGTGGCAGGGGCAGGCGAAAGTGTTTTCCGCGGGGCGATAAAATACCGGGCAAGTGTGGTGCGTGCAGAGGCGGCTGAAGGCGAGATAGGTGTCTTCAGCAGGACGCAGCAGATAGCAGGGACGGTCGTCGGCTGGATAAGTGAAAATCTTCGAGCCGCCTACCGGAATTTCTCCAGCTTGCGCGACAACTTTTACCGGGTCAGGGGATTTGTGTTTCTGCCGATAAGCCACCAGCGCGCCCACGACGGCCAGGGCGCCGGCGATGCCGAACCATTTGTTGAAGCCGCGGCGGGTGATGGCGGGAGTTCCTTCGCGCTTTAGCCGCTCGTAGTCGGTTTCGTTGATGGAAGGCTCCTTTAAATTTTTCGCGCGGCTACGGTTCTCGTGGTTCGTTCCTCAGCAAAAGGGGCGCAGCAAGCAGCGCCCCTACCTTTTCAGCATTTCTTCCGCGTTCATCTGTCGTGAACTTGCTTTGGCGCGGATGACATCGCTACGAAGCGAGATGCCCCAGCTGCAGGCGCGTTTGCAATACGTGCAGGATCGTGTCGCGGGCAATCATGCCGACGATCGCGCCGTCTGCCACCACCGGCATCTGATTAATGTCCTCGGTCTGCATGCGTTGCAGCACGCCCAGCGCGGGCTCATCGGGCGTCGCGCAGTGCGCTCGATCGAACGGCATCATCACGGCTTGTATCGACGTATTGGCCCACTCCTCGCGTGGCACGGCGCGCGCAGCGGCCAGCGTGACCAGGCCCACCGGGCGTCCCGCGCCGGTCACCACGTGGCAGCGGCGGCCGGTACGCAGAACTTCATGCACGTAATCATCCAGGGAGATGTTGCGTTCCACGGTGGGCACGTCCTGCGTCATGATGTCGCCCGCGCGCACGCCCGTCAGCGTGTTGCGCACAGCCACCTGCGTGTAGCTTTCGCGTGCAGCGCTCAGCAGGAACCAGCCGATGAAACGCCGTCCAGATGCCGTTGACCAGGCTGCCGTGGAATGCCCACCACACTCCGACAAAAATCATCAGATAAGCGAAGAAGCGTCCGGCGTAGGACGCGATTTTCGTGGCGCGCGTGAAATCGCCGGTGATGCCCCAGGCGATGCCGCGCAGGATGCGCCCGCCGTCCAGCGGAAATCCCGGGACGAGATTGAAAAGGGCCAGCAGCACGTTGATTTCCCATAACCAAGTACAGGCGGCCACCACCAGTTCGTTGCCGTGGAAATAATGTGTGACCAGCCAGAAGCAGCCGCCCAGGAACAGGCTGGATAGCGGCCCCGCAATCGCGATGTTGAATTCCTGCAGGGCGCTGGAAGGATCGCGAGAAATGCGCGAGAGCCCGCCGAACACATACAACGTGATGGATTGCACCGGAATGCGGTAGTGCCGGGCGACGATGCTGTGGCTGAGCTCGTGAAACAGCAACGAGCCGAAAAACAGAATGCTGGTGATGATGCCCAGCGCCCAGTGCTGTTGCGGCGACCATCCCGGATGCAGCGAGGTGAACTGCTGGCCGAGAGACACCGTAATGAGCAGGAAGATGATGATCCAGCTGGAGTGCAGGTAGATCGGAATGCCGAAGATGCGGCCGATCTGAAAGCCGCCGGTAAGCTCACCCGGCCGAGCGCGATTGCTGGCGTCAGACGCCGGGGCGCCGGGGTGGTCCTGTTCGGGAGTGGGTGTCGTGGCCATGGTGCGCGTGTGTGCCTGAGCCAGATTCTAGCAGAGCCGGAGCGCTTGCGCCTGCGAACCGAACGCCGAGCAATGACCTGATCCATGATTTCCGCTGCGTCTAGTTTTCCACGGCGTGTTACTCACACCACGTTCGCGCACATGCTACACCGCGTCTGATGGCGCCTGAGATTTTCGCCTCCCGGCCGCAACCCATTGAAAATGCTGGGCGACCTCCCGGCTCGTGCGCTGCAATTGCGGAGTTCCTCGATTGGCGACCTTCCTGCTTTTCCTTCATCCGTAGCCCAGCTCCAACGGAGGACAAGGCCATGGAAAACACGATCGGATTTGCGGCGGTGGCGGCAGCGATCTTCGTTTCGTTCGCGGTGGCGCTGGGCCTGGAATGGCTGAGCCTGGTTGTGTTGATGCGTCTGATGCCCGCGCGGCCAGCTCCGCAGACGGTGGCGCAGCGCATGGCGGCGATGGCCGAGCAGCGCGAGAGCCGCGAGAACCGCCAACACCGAGAGGACCGCGAGCTAGGCGAGCGCGCGGCGTAGTTCGTACGCCCAAGACATTCGCTTCGGACGTGCCACCGGCATGCCCCCAGCGTAAAGGAGGCTTCACATGCTTTTTCTGCGGCTGTTGTTGTTCGTGGTCAGCTTCGGGTTTCTGGGCGTTGCTGCAGTGGTCGTGCTGTACGACATCTATCTGGCGTTCGAACTGAACCGCCTTCTGCGCCTTGGTGAGCGCCCTTCGTCGGATGCAGCGAAGTACCAAGCCGCCGCGACTCCAACCGACACAGCCCCATCTGACGAATACCCCCGCCACGCCTCCGTCAACAGTCACGCGCCCCAGCTTTTACTTGCCTCCACGTTCCGCTGGCCCGCGCCGCGCGATCCGCTGGTCCACAGCCGCGAAATTCGTGGTGCTTGCGGCTCTCTCCAGCTTGCTCGCGAAGAGCATCCTCGTGGTGCCGGACGGCTACGCCGCAGTGCGCGTCAGCCAGATTTCCGGCGTGCGTCCCGGCACTTTGTACGCCGGCACGCACCTGCTGGTGCCGCTGATCCAACGCGCGCAACTTTTCGACATCCGCGAAAAAGTGTATTCCACCGCCGCCTCCGTGAATCCGCGCGACAAGGGCTTCGAGGTTCTCACCGTGGAAGCGCGCGAAGGATTGTCGGTGGGCCTCGCGGTAACCGTGCGCTACCGCGTTGATCCGCGTCATCTCGATTACGTGGACGCCAATCTTCCGCAGCCGATCGAAGACGAAATCGTGGCGCCGGTAGTAACCAGCGTTTTCCGCGATCTCGCGCCGAACTACATCGTGCGCGACGTTTTTTCCACCAAGCGCGACGAATTTCGCCAGCGCGCCACGCAAGCCATCACCGCGCGGCTGGGCGAGGACCAGATCATCGTCAAGGAAGTGCTGCTGCGCAAAGTGCAGTTGCCCGAACAATACGCGGAGGGTTTGCAAGGCCTGCTGATGAAGGAGCAGCAAGACGATCAGGTAACGGTGGACCAGAGCATCGAGCAGAAAAAAGTGAAGATCGCCGAATCGCAGGCGGAAGCGCAGAAAGTGCGCCAGATCAAGCGCGCCGAAGCCGACGCGCGCACCCGCGTGCTGATGGCGCAGGCGGAATCGGACGCGATGCAATACACGCTGCCGCTGAAGCAGAAACAGATTGAGCAGTCGCGCCTGGAAGCCGAAGCGCGCAAGCAGACCACGATTGAAGATGCGGACGCGGCGGCACAAGCTCGCGTGAAAAACGCCGAGGCCGAAGCGCAGGCCAAAGTGATTGACAGCAAAGCCGAGCAGCAGCGCCGCACGCTGCTCGCGGACACGCAGAACCTGGAAACCGTGAAGGGCGCGGAGGCCGCGGCGCAAGCGAAAGTGATTGACGGAAAAGCGGAGAAGCAACGCCAGGATTTGCTGGCCGATGCGGAAGCGAATCAGATCCGCGTGACGGCGCAGGCCGGCGCGGAAAAAATGCAGCTGGAGGCCTCGGCGCTGAAGGTGAATCCGATGCTGGTGCAATTGACCGTGGCGCAGCGCTTGAGCGACCGCGTGCAGATCATGATGGTGCCGACGGACGGGAAATTTTTCTTCACCAACGACGTGCTGAAGTCGGCGCAGGCTTTTCCCGGATTGAACAACGATCCGCCGTCGCACGCAGGCGGGAAACCGTAATGACGCGATGCAGAGAAATTGCAGAGATTCCCAGCCGGGGTTCTCGCGGCCTGTCCCGCGAGGAAGGGCAGCCCGGTGCGGGAGTAACGCCGGCAAAAAACCCTTGCGGGTGGCACGGTGAGGCCCGGGGCACAACGCGACGCGACCGCCGCAGCGAAGCTTTCGTCCTGGATGCGAGCCGCAGCCACCCTGCCGGTGTGATTTACGCCAACGCGGATTACGACCGATCACCGCCGAAGGGGCAGTCTTGCCGGTGCGCTCGTAGCGCCGGCGTCCCGCGGCTCTTTTGCATTTGGCGTTGCCTTCGTGGCACAGCGACTCCTCGCTTTGCTCTTTCTGCCACGATTAACTGCACAGGCACGGCTGCGGGACGCTTGCAACTTCGACGATTAGGGCGGTGTGCTAAGATGACGATTCGCGAACGCGCTTCACGATTCGCGCACACTGATGCGGCCTCCCCGCGGACTTCCTCTCGCCACTCGCGTCGCGCTTCACTTGTTCCTGCTCGGCCTCTTTTTGGGCCTCACACCGCGCGTGAGTTATGCGCAAACGACGCCGACGCTGCCAAAATCTTGGAGTGACGCAGTGGCAAAACTTGCCGACGAAGTGGCCGCAGCCATTAGCCCAACTTCCGTCAGTCTCGAAGTGGAAAATATCTCTTCACTCGACGCTTCAAACGTCGCTGCGATCAGCAAGGTTCTTGAGGAGCAATTGCAGCGTCACAGTTTCTCGCTCGTCCGGGCCAGCTCCACGGCGGCGCAATCGGCAGTTCCGCTAGTGCTCACGCTCTCGGAATCCGCGCGCGAGTATGTGTGGATCATCGAAGTGCTCGACGATTCGGGGGCAGCGAAATCCACTCCAACGATTATTGCTTCGGTTGCTAAAGCGGATTTCACCGAAGGGGCGCCGGACAAGCAATCGTTGTCTCTGGAAAAACGCTACGTCTGGAAGCAGCCGGTGAAGTTTCTGGATTTCGCAATCTTGAAGGATGCGACTTCAGGGGAATCTACTCTGTTGATCCTCGAAACAAACCGCCTCGTGGTTTACAAGCTTTCTGGAGCGGGATGGCAGCTCCTCCGCAGCAACTCGATTCCGCGGACGGTGGCGCCGCCGTCGCGCGACCCATACGGAACGATTAACCTTTATGAAAGAAATATCTCGTTCAAGGGTTTTGAGTGCGTTGGCGATCCCGACCTCACCGGCATCCTGCAGTGCAAGCCCTCAGAGCCGAACCATCATCTGACCACTCGCGTCAAAATCCCGGGCCTTCCGAACAGTTTGGGCATCCTGACATCTTTAGTATGCCGGGAAGAAACGGTCTCGCTCTACACAGGCGAGGGCGATTGGACGCAAACAGATTTGATCCAGGGATATTTGATCAATCTCAATCCTATATCAGCGGCTGCCGTTGGCGACGCGGTCCAAACTAACGGCCCAGTCACATCCCTGCAACGGGAACACGACACGAGCGCCGCTCGAGCAGTTGCTCACAATTTGAAGACAGGTGAATACGAGGCTTACATTGTTACGGCGACTTGCAGCAATTAGCGCATTGCTGGTCGTAGCATTCGCGGCGATGCCTGCGCGCAGCGCACGGCGGCCGCGCTATGGCGGAACTTTGCGCGTGGAGATTGGCGCGGCTGTGGGCTCGCTCGATGCCGGACGTGGCGGCCTCGACGCCGGAAGAAGACGCGGCGAAAGCAGTGGATTGATGCGCTCATCTACGATCGTCGCGATGCCGACGGCACGTTCGCCGGGTCGGCGGGCAGCGGGCCATTTCGCGTGACGACCTGGGAGGCAGGGAAGCGGGCTGTGCTTGCGGCTAATGATGGATTTCGCGAGGGGCGGCCGTTTGTGGATGCGATCGAAATCACCATGGGGCGGCCGGCGCACGAGCGGCTGGTGGATCTGGAACTGAACAAGACAGACCTGACGGAAATTCCAGCTCAAGATGCGCGGCGGGCTGCTGAGCAAGGCGTGCGGGTTAGCGCTTCGCAGCCGGATGAATTGCTCGCGCTAGTTTTTATCGCCGGAAATGCGGGTACGAGTGCGGCACGGACGACGAGCGGAAAGGTTTCCGGGCAAGCGACCGGACAAGCAAGCGGGCGCGCAAACGAACACGCGACGGGGCAAGCACTTTCGCTCGCGATTGATCGCGTGGCCATCGTCAATTTCATTTTGCAAAAGACCGGTGAGCCTGCCGGCGGTTTGCTGCCGCAGTGGTCCAGCGGCACGGCATTTTTATTTCCTGCCGCGGCGCCCAGCGATGCGGATCTCGCTCACGCGAAGGAACTCTGGAAGCAAATCGCGCCGTCACCCCAGTTGGTGTTGGGATATGATTCCGCTGATCCGCTGGAGCAATCCGTGGCGGAGCGCATTGTGGTGAACGCGAAAGAAGCTGGAATCGCGCTGCGAGGCTCAGGCGCTGCCGGGTTCGAGCACGGAAAAATCGCGCGGCGCGGGTCAATCGGCTGCGGTGGATCTGCAACTCGTTCGCTGGCGCATGAGTTCGCCGCTGCCGGGCGAGGCGCTCAAAGATTTTCTTGCGCGGATTTATGCGGGACCGTTGGCGGATGTGGAGTCCGCTGAGTTTCCGGAGCATGCGTCGCCGGAGGACATTTATAAGCAGCAGCGGGCGGTGTTGAGCACGTACCGCGTTGTCCCGCTCGTCTGGCTTCCGCAGGTGTACGGACTCAGCGCGCGCGTGCGCAATTGGAAAGCACCTGGACCGGGGGAAAATTGGCCGCTCGCGGATGTCTGGCTGGATACGGAAACGCAAACGCCAACAGGAGTCCAGTGAGCTTGTGCGACAAACGCGGATCTAAAGCAGCGCCCGTCACCATGCAGCGGCGTCATGTACACACACAACCGTTTGCTTTTCGCGCATCACAAGAGGATGATGAATCTGTGAAATTGTCGAATATAGCCCGCGAACGATCCAGTGCCCTCCTGCCGGCGCTCAAAGCCACCCGCTCCGCCGCAGCGGGAATCTCTCCGTGTTTCTCTGTGCCCTCCGCTTTTCTCCGTGTTCTCTGTGTTAAATCCTTTGACTTACTCTGCCCCCTCCACCTCCAAAAACCTCAACTTCTAATCGATACTAATGAGCCACTTTTTCGCATTCCCGAATTTGCACTCGCAACAAAACAAATCACTTCCAAATTTCTATTCGATACAAATGAAATCCATCCCGTCACTCACTATCGATTAGAAATCACCATCAAAAACGGGCAAAATTCCCGCCCGCGCCAAGCCTTCAGCCCGCGAATCTGTGTCGTGGAAGGCGCATCGTGACCTTCCGCACCAGGCTGTTCGTCAACTTCATGCTGGCGCTACTGCTGTCCGTGGGCTTGATCGCCGCGGGAGTGACGGTGGTGACGCGCCGCGCGTTCGACGAACTGAATCGTGAACACACCGACGCGCTGCTGGCGCAATTCCAGCGCGAATTCGATCGCCGCCGCGCCGAAGTGGCCGAGCGCGTGAAGGGCATCGCTGACGACGGGCCCACGGTGCGCATGGCGATTGATCTGAGCCGCCCGAACGCGGATGTGTCGGTCTATGTGAACGACGCGCACGGCGTCTCGAAATCCCATCAGCTCGACCTTCTCGATTTCGTGAACAACGACGGCACGATCATTTCCTCGCAGGAATCTCCGGCGCGCTTCAACTACAAAATGGAGTGGGTCACCAAGCCCGAGGATTGGCCGGCGCGTGGCGCGTTCCTCACCAGACTGGACACCGAAGCGGGCCCGGCGCTGGCGCTACTGTCGGTGGCCACAGTGCGTGTGGGCGACCGCGATTTGTACGTGGTTGGCGGCGAGCGGCTGGGCAATGAATTTTTGGCTTCACTGGCCTTGCCCGCGAACATGCGCGCGCTGCTGTATCTGAATCTCGATCCGGAATTTCAGGAGGCGAACCTGCTCGACGCGAAAGGTCCCGCGCCGGATGCGCAGCGCTTCGCGCCGCTGGTGGCCAACGAAAAGTCCGATCCGGTGGAGCGGTCCACAGAGATTCGCTGGAGCATCGATCCGGCGAGCGCAGAAATATTCCACGCGTTGCCGCTGCTGGGACGATCGAAGGAATTGCTGGGCGTGTTGTTCGTGGGCAGTTCGCAACGCACGGTGGTGATGCTGGAGCGGCGCATTCGCTGGCTGGCGCTCGGCGTGGTGGCGGTGGGCTTGTTGTTCGGCTTGATGCTCAGCTGGTGGGGCGCCGCGCGCGTCACGCGTCCCGTGCAGAAACTGGCCGAAGGCGCGCAGGAAGTGGCGGACGGGAATTGGAGTGCGCGGGTGAACGTGCGCGGACGCGACGAAGTGGGGCAGCTGGCGAAATCATTTAACAAGATGACCGAGCAGTTGGTGGAGCAGCGCGACAAGTTGGTGCAGGTGGAAAGAGTGGCCGCGTGGCGCGAATTGGCGCGGCGCCTGGCGCACGAACTGAAGAACCCGCTCTTCCCGCTGCAGACCACGGTGGAAAATTTGCGCAAAGCGCGCGAGCAAATCTCGCCGCAATTTGAAGAAGTGTTTCAGGAATCCACGGGCATTCTGCTGGCGGAAATTGAAAATCTGAAAGCGATCGTGGGGCGCTTCAGCGATTTCGCGAAGATGCCCCAGCCGGAATTGAGCGCGGTAAACCTGAACGAGATCGTGCGCACCGTGGTGAAACTTTTCGAAGGGCAATTCAGCGCGGTGGGGCGTCCGGCGATTACCCCAGAGCTGCATCTGGAAGACGATCTGCCCGTGATTCAAGCGGACGCAACTCTGCTGCACCGGGCCATCGAGAATCTGGTGCTGAACGCGATGGATGCGATGCCCGCGGGCGGAGTGCTGATGCTGCGCACACAGCATCACGAAGGCGAAGTGACTCTGGAAATTTCCGACACCGGCACGGGATTGACGCCGGAAGAATCCGAGCGGCTGTTCACTCCTTATTACACGACCAAGCAGCATGGAACCGGGCTGGGGCTCGCGATTGTACAGGCGGTGGTAGCGGATCACGGCGGGCGAATTTCCGTCGAGAGCGAAACCGGCGTCGGGACCTCCTTTCATATTGACCTGCCGATCAAGCCGCCGCACAAGGCGCAGACTTTTCCGATGGTTTTCGAGAAAAAAGAAGACGAGGCCTAACCTCCCGTGTCCGCAAAGGCCCACATTCTCATTATTGATGACGACGCGAACACGCTGGCGTCGCTGGCGCGCGCATTCCGCTTAGCCGGGCACGAGGCCACGGTTTGCGATAACGCCGCGCGCGCTCTGGAACTCGCCAAGGCCGAGCGCTTCGATCTGATTCTTTCCGACGTGGTAATGCCGGGCCGCGACGGGATTGCGCTGCTGGAGGATTTCAAGGCGATTGGCCTGGCCTCGCCGGTGGTGATGATGTCCGGGCAGGCCTCGATCGAAATGGCGGTGAAGGCGACGCGGCTGGGCGCCAGCGATTTTCTGGAGAAGCCCATCTCCAGCGAAAAATTGCTGCTGACGGTGGAGAACGCGCTGCGCGTGCGGCATCTGGAAGAAGAAAATCGCGATTTGAAGCGGCGACTGGGGCGGCATCACATCGTCTGGACCAGTCCGGCGATGAAGGAAGTGATGGCGCAAGTGGAGAACGTGGCGGCGAGCGAAACGCGCGTGTGCATCCGCGGAGAAACCGGGACGGGCAAGGAATTGATCGCGCGGACGCTGCACGAAAAAAGTGGACGCCGGAATGGTCCGTTTATTTCGCTGAATTGCGCCGCGGTGCCGTCGGAATTGATGGAAACGGAATTGTTCGGGCACGAGAAAGGCTCGTTCACTGGCGCGGCTTCGCGCCACACCGGGAAATTCGAGCAGGCGCATCATGGTACGTTGTTCCTGGATGAGATTGGCGACATGCCCATGACCATGCAGGCGAAATTGCTGCGCGTGCTGGAAGAAGGCGAAATCGAGCGCGTGGGCGGCGACAAACCGTTCGCGGTGGACGTGCGCGTGGTGGTGGCCACGCATCGTAATCTGGAAGAGCAGGTGCGGCAGGGAACTTTCCGCGAAGATTTGTATCACCGCGTTTTTGTGTTTCCGATTGTGCTGCCGCCGCTGCGTGAACGCCGCGAGGATATACGCGTGCTGGCCGAACACTTCGTGCGGCAACTCGAAGAGCAGAACAGCTGGAAGCTTAGAAAATTGTCGCCCGAAGCGGTCGCGGAGCTGGAGCGGTATGCGTGGCCAGGGAACGTGCGCGAACTGCGCAACGTGGTGGAGCGCGTGCTGCTGTTGGCGCCTGGAGATATGGTGGACGCGGAGACAGTGCGGCGCGCGCTGCCTGGAGCTGCGGCTAGTGCCGCTGTAGGCGGCGGAACTGCGTCGGCGAAAATTGCGCTGGAGATGGGGACGCTGGCGCAGCGCGTGGAGGCTTTCGAGCGGGAAACATTGCTCGCGGAACTGAAGCTGCATCATCATCACATGACGAATACGGCGAAGGCTTTGGGTCTGGAGCGCAGTCATCTATACAAGAAGTGCCAGCAGTTGGGGATTGATCTGCGCGCGATCCGGCAGACGGAGTAATTTGTCTCACCCACTTAAATGCCGCACCGTTAATTTCACCGCCACGGATTCACTGCCGCGTCGCGGAATTAGCGGCGGCTGGCGAGAACAGCCGCAGGAAAAGCAAGTGTGTAGGGAGATAGATAACGAAGACGAGAAAGAGGAACGTGATGGCGAGGTGCGCCGGAGCGGGTCCGTAAGAGCGATGCAGGAAGGGATCGTTGACGGCGAAATTCAGATTCTGATCCGGGGTGACGAAGCGCGAAGCGATCAGGACGGGCACGAGAATCGCAGATTGCAGTTTCACACCGCGGCGGTCGTAGCCCAGCCGGCTGAGTGACCAGAGCAGAATGAACGGCAGGACGATGTGAAAGAGCGAGAGGAGCCGAGCCCAGAGCGGTGTGCTGCCGTCGAAGAGATATTCGGTGCCGCCGATCAGGTGGCGGCCGAAAATCAAGCGAGCGGCAACGTCGAGCGTCCACACAATATCAATAAGCACAGAGGAGACGGCCTGACTGGATAGCAGCAGCGCGCTGTTGGTCCACAAGCCGATGCAGGTGAGAATCACGGCGATGTCGCAGAGATGGAGAAAATTCGCCGGGCCCCACGCGTGCCAGTAGGCTAGAAACCAAACGGCGAGCCATAGCAGCGCGACCCAGCGAATCCAATCGGGAATTCTGTTGCGCGCTGCGGGTAAGCTGGGCATTTTGTCGCTGCAAACGGTGCCATCGTAGCAAAATCATTGGCTAAATCCCACCGGCGAGAAATCAGCGAAACGGTGCAGTTCTGACCCCGAGATACGAATCGATGTCCGCGAACGTGCGTCAGGGCTTTCACATCTGTTGGCAGAGTACGCGAGCGCATGCGAAGATTTGAATTGGCATGACGATCAATCCAGCGTGGTTTGCGGCGGGCGGTGCGTGCGCGGCGGGAGGATTGTTTGCGTGGGGAGCGCTGGCGCCGGCTTCGCAGATATTTGGGCAGACGTTGCGGCGTTTGGATGATGCGTCGCGCATGGCGATCACCTTTGATGATGGACCGAATCCGAGTGTCACGCCCAAAGTGCTCGAGCTTTTCGAGCGATACAATGCGAAGGCTACATTCTTCCTGATCGGGCAGCGCGTGCGGGTGTTTCCTGAGTTGGCGCGGGAGATCGCGGTGCGCGGGCACGCGATAGGCAATCACACCGAAACGCATCCATCGCTTACATTTCTATCGCCGGGACGAATCACGGAAGAGCTGGAGAGTTGCGACGATGCGATCGCGGAGGCGACGGGGAAGCGGCCGCGCTGGATGCGGCCGCCGTTTGGTTATCGCAGCCCGCTGCTGGATGGGATCGTGCGACGGCGCGGCGGTGCGGGCGTGGCGATGTGGAGCGTGGCGGCGCGCGATTGGCGGACCGATTCGCCTGAGCCAGTGATTCAACGCTTGCGCAGGGCACGTGGCGGGGATATCGTCCTTTTACACGATGGCGATCATCGCGTGCGGGAAGGGAAGCGCGGGCACGTGCTGGCGGCTTTGGAATATTGGTTGCCGCGCTGGCGCGATGCGGGCATACAATTTGTGAAGCTGGACGAAGGGCCACTCAAAACTCAGGCGGGCTAAAACTCATGGACGAAAAAAGGTATTACGACGAGAAGCCCGAAACGAAGCAGATGACGCTGGTCTGTCCGCATTGCCGCGAAGAGGGTGTGTTCCCGGTGCGCTGGATGGCGCGTACGAAGAAGAGCGCGCTGCCTCCGGGCGGGAATGAAGATGATCGCGCGAAATTCGCCAAGGCGCGCTCGTATATGGTGCGCATGGACGACATGGTGGCCTGCCGCAATATTCGCTGCCGAAAACGTTTTGAACTCACTGGCCAGACGGTAATTCTGACGTAGGTTCGACGGATTAACGCAGAGGAAAACGAAAGACAGAATTATTTCAGACGCAGGGTACGCAGAGAAAACCTACCGCAACGGCTGCCCGGTCTGCCTGGAAAGGCGCGGGGCAGACCGGCCGCTACAGAGTCAAAATCAGAATCAAGGGCAGTGGCTGCGATTGCCAGTGCTTTTCGTTGAGCACTTTTTGCTTCAGGAGCTTACCGGGACGCGTTCCAAGATTTCGCGGATCTTTGCGGCGAGGGCTTTCAGGTTGAAAGGCTTCTGCAGAAACGCCATCCCGCCTTGCAGCACGCCGTGGCGGAAGACGCTGTCGTCGGTGTAGCCGGAGATGTACAGCACTTTCAGATCGGGACGAGTGGCGGCCAGGCGCGCGGCTAATTCGCGGCCGCTCAGTTTCGGCATTACCACGTCTGTGATCAGCAGTTGAATCTTGCCGGTGTGCGCGGCGGCCATTTCCAAGGCTTGCAATCCGTCGGATGCTTCCAGCACGTGGTATCCGCGAGCCGAGAGGTATTCGCAGACCAGTTCGCGAACGCTTTGTTCATCCTCGACGAACAATATGGTTTCGGTGCCGGGTTCGTGGCCGCTCACTGCTTTTTCGGGAGCCGTTTTTTCGGCCGGCGCCTGCACCATTGGCAGATAGACCTTGAAGGTTGTGCCGTGGCCGACCTCGCTATAGACCCAAATGTATCCGCCGCTTTGTTTCACAACTCCATACACAGTGGCCAAGCCCAGCCCGGTGCCGCGCCCTTGTTCTTTCGTGGTGAAAAAAGGCTCGAAGATGCGTGCCTGCGTAGCGGCGTCCATCCCGCACCCGTTATCGGTGACCGTCAACATTACATAAGGTCCGGGATCAACCACCGCGTGCTGCGTGGCGAAATCGCGATCGAGATGCACGTTAGAAGTTTCGATGGTCAGGCGCCCACCGTCGGGCATGGCGTCGCGCGCGTTCACCACCAGGTTCAGCGCGACCTGCTCGATCTGGCTGGGGTCGGCTTTCACGCGGCCCAGATTGGCACCGGGCAGAAACGCAAGCTCGATATTGGCGCCGATGACTCGCGACACCATCTGGATCATCCCGGCCACGACTTCATTCAAGTCCAAGACGCGCGGCTGCAGCACCTGTTTGCGGCTGAAGGCCAACAACTGGCGCGTCAGCGCGGCGGCGCGTTCGGCGGCCTGCTGAATCTGTTCGACATTCTGGCGCGCGGGATTCTGGCGGTCGGCGAGAACGCCGGGCAGCCGGTCGAGAAGCATTTCGGCGTGGCCCTTCACCACCATCAGCAGGTTGTTGAAGTCGTGCGCGACGCCCCCGGCGAGTTCTCCGACGGCCTGCAACTTTTGCGACTGACGCAACTGGTCCGCGAGCTGTTTACGATCGGTGATATCCAGCGCCACGCCGATGACTCCGAGAATCTCACCTTCGGTGCCGCGCAGCGGCCGCACGTGAGATTCGAAAACGCGGTTTTGCCATTGCAATTCGTAGGTAAGCGATTCTCCGGCAAGGGCGCGCCAGTGCGCCGCAACGGAAGGATGCTGCGGATCGTTTGTCTGAAAGTATTCGGTGAGGGTCTTGCCGGTGAGTCCGCCAGACTTCATTCCCAGCGACTCCAGGCCCGCGCCCATGCTGGAGGTGTAGCGCAGATCTTTGTCGGTGGTCCACAGAACCGCAGGCATGCGCTCGATCATCACGGCCAGGCGCGCGCGGCCTTCGTGGCGTTCGGTCTGGGATTTCTCGAGATCTTCGAGCATGCCGTTGATGGCTACGCCCAAAAACGCCAGCTCGTCCTGGCCGGGCACGTCCAGACGAGCCGAAAGATCGCCGCTCGCACCGATTTGCGTGATGCTTTCGGTGAGGTTGGCGATGCGCGATATGACGAAGCGCTCGAGCAGGTACAGGGTGACCGCGCCGAACACGAAACCCGCGGCGATCAGTAGCAACAGAAATTGCACCAAGCTGGTGTGCCCCTGCTCGTAGATGGTTCTTGGCAGCAGGACGCGAACAACCAACGCTGGCCGGCCATAGATGTCGTTCAATACTTCGTAGGCAGCGAGCGATTGACCGTCTAGCGGGCGGATGAAATTCGGCGCGCCTTTGGCGATGGCGGCAGCGGCAGCGCGGAAATCGGGGCTCAGCGCGGCCGAAGAAAGCGTCTGGGCCTCGACGGGCATGAGCGTCAGGTCGCCCAAGTGTTGAATTTCAGCGGCATCCAGCAGGTGACCCATAATCATCGTTCCGGCGATGGGCCCAGAGGAATCGCTATTGAGAATCGGCCGGGAATCCACCAGGGCCGGGCCGCCGGGAAGATCGAGAATTCCGGCCACCTTGCTGTGCGTATCTTTCAAGTTCAGCAGCAGGGAGCCGGGTTTGAGATGATCGTCCAGGCCCGCCGGAACGGGTATTACTCCGCCGTGGGATAGGTCGAAGCCTTTGGAGAAAAGTTTGCGGCCTTGGGTATCGAAGATGAGCACAAAGCTGATCTTCAGTTCCTGAAAGGTTGGGGCCGGAAATTCGGTCCTGATGTAACTAGGGCGCAGGCCGCGTGCAAATTCGGACGTAAAATCCCAGCATCCGTATTCGCTGGTGGTCTGGTCGAGCGTGCTCAGTTCGTTGGTCAGAGCGCTGGAGGCGCGCGCGATGTCTCTTCCGGCGAAATCCTCTTCCAGGATAGCGAATCCGCGCATGAGCACGATGCGCGACAGCATAAAGAGGCCGCCGACCAGGCCAAGCATGGTGATGCCGATGATCAGCAGAGTCTTCCGCCGAAGAGAGGACGGCACACGCAGTTGTGCTATGTGGAGGGGTCCCAAGACAAACCTCAAGTCCGATTATATCGGCTGCAGGGTGCGCGTCAGGCTTTGCGGTGTCCTAGTCGTACACGGCCGGCGGACGGTGGGCCGGGAAGGAAACGAAAGCGTGGTAACTGGAGGCCAGGAAGGTTTATCCTCGATACATCTCGTTGGGCATGGGCAGGCATCCTTTAATTAGTACGTAGCCTAAGTCGGACCATCTTGAAGGGGCAGATGAGAAAGCGCCGGTTCTACTTACAACTTGCTCTCGTGTCGCTCGTCGCAACGGGGTGCGCGCTTTCCGCGGCGGCGCAGGATGCTGGACCAATGCCGCCTCCTCCCGCGAGCCAGGGTGCGACACAGAAGCAGCCGGCGCCATCGAGTGCCGCGCCTGCTTCGGGCGAAGCTGCGGCTCCCTCTGGGGCGGCTGCTGTGCGCCCCGCAACGCCTTCGACGCAAGATGCGACTTCGACTCTGGCGGAGATCCCGGCTGCTGCGAAGATCATGGTGCCGGCCGGCACACACATCCCACTTGGTTCTGCATAACGCGATATCCACGCGCAGCGCGCGGCCCGGCGATCCAGTTTATTTCGAGACTTTGTTCCCAGTGATGATTGACGGGAAAGTGGTGATCCCGGCGGGTTCGTACGTGAGCGGCGAAGTCACTGAATCGAAGCGTCCCGGCCGGGTGAAAGGCCGCGGCGAACTGATGATCAAGCTGACCACGATGATTCTGCCGAACGCTTATATGGTGAATCTCAACGCGGTTCCCGGCAATGTCGGTACGGGCGGAAACGAGACCTCCGACAGCGAAGGGAAAATTATCGCCGACTCAGAAAAAGGGCACGACGTGGGAACTGTGGCGAAGACCACGGCAGCGGGGGCTGGAATCGGGGGATTGGCATCGCAGACTGGACGAGGCGTGGGAATCGGCGCGGCCGCGGGAGCCGCGATAGGCTTGGCGGCTGTGCTGCTGACGCGCGGTCCGGATGCGGAGATGCCGCGCGGAACCACGGTGGAGGCGGTGATTGACCGCTCGCTTTATCTGGACGCCGATAAGGTGCAGTTCACGGGCCCCGGGCAAGCGTCGTCGCTGGCCGGGCCTCCGAATCGCGAACCCGTGCGCAACAAAGATCCGTTCTAGATTTGTGGTTGGTGCGGTGCTTGGGCGCGCTTGTCGCGATCGTGTTGTCGTGACGACGAATTTCGGAGCTTCGGCCGCGATTGCCGCGACACCGATCGCGCACTAAAGTGCGCCGCTATAAAATCAGTAAGCGCTGCGATTCGCACGGGCGCGAGATTGCACCGCGCTGAAGCGCAGCGGCGAGAAAGCTTTCACGTCGAAATTCGATTTTCCACTGATGATCCAATCGCGCATGATCCTGGCGGTGGCGGGCGCTAGTAGAATCCCATTGCGATAGTGTCCGGTGGCCAGCCATAGGCCTTCGATATCGGTGGGACCGATGATGGGCAAATGATCCGGCGTGTCCGGCCGCAATCCCGACCATTCTTCGACGATTTTCGCTTCGGCGAGGGCCGGGGCGAGTTCAAGCACGGCATCCAGAATCTGGCGGACCCCTTGCGGCGTGACGTGTTTTTCGAAGCCTGCATCCTCGAGCGTGCTGCCGGCGATGAGGCGGCCGTCGCGCCGCGGCACCAGATAACCGTGTTGCGAGCGCAGGACTTTTTTCAGCTTCACGGTTTCCGAACGCAACGCGAGCATTTGGCCGCGCACGGGACGTACTGGCGCGTACTGGCTTAGTCGAGGATGCGGCTCGCGTGCGCCGCTCTCGATCGCGCTGCAAAAACTTCCCGCGGCGATCACTACGTGCTTGGCTGCGATCTTCTGGCCGCCGGCGATCACTCCGGCGCACCTGTCGCCGTCATACAGCAGGGCATCGACTGCGGAGTTTGCACGAATTTCGGCGCCGCGCGTTCTTGCAGCTGCCAGTACGACTTCGACCAGCAGGCGCGGATCAACCGTGGCTTCGTCAGGTAGCCAGGCGACTGCTCCAGTCTGCGCTCCGAGCGACGGCTCGTGCTTGCGCGCCGCGTCGAGCGAGATCGCTTCGGCGAGCAATCCCAGCCGCAGAAATTCAGCTACGGTCTCATCGCGCTCGGCTTCAGCCTGCGGACCGCGGAATATTTCGAAAGTACCGTTGCGCGCAAAATCCGTGGACTTGCCAGAGATTTGTTCGATTGCCGCGACAAATTCCGGATAGACGCGGAGACTTTCTTTTCCGAGGGGAACGAGCGCCGAAGATTCCGGCGAATCGGGTCCCGGTGCGAGCATTCCGGCCGCGGCCCAGGAAGCTTCGCGGCCGGGATCCTGGCGATCGAGCACGACAACGCGCAAGTTTTCAGACGAAATCTCGAAGGCGATGGAGCCGCCGATCAGTCCGCCGCCAACGATGATTACGTCGTAAGCGTTCATGGAGTCAGTTTATCAGGAATTGGGCTGGCGATATTGGCCGGCTCGGCTGTGACGAAAATTTCGCACTGAAACAGAGGTTTTGATGCGAAATTCGCGTCACAAAGAACCGACGAGTTCTACGGAGAGGAGGCGGGCTTTTTGCGCGAGGGTTTGCGCGCGCGACCAGTCTCCGCCTTTGCCGGCTTCGTCGGATTGGGCCAGGAAGCTTTTAATTTTTTCTATGAGATCGTTTTGCGCGGCGTTCAGGCGTTTGCCGTTGGCCTGCTGCAAGTTTCGCTGGGCGACGCCGGCATCTTCGTCGGTCTTGTGTTTCAGGCTGGCTTGATCTCCAGGAGAAAGCTGCGGGGAAATTTGCGGCGGAGGAGTGCGTGCGGGTTGCTCGGGCTGAGTGTCGCTAGCTGATTCGCTGGGTTGGCGGTGCGGCGGCGCCGGGAGTTTGGTATGCGCAGGCTCAACGGGTAGCGGCGCAGCGGCAGTGGCGGCGGGCGCCGGCGGCGGCGCTACGGCTTCCACCGGGGGCGTGGCGTCAGTGTCCGGCGCGATATTGGTGATTGGTTTGGAATCAGCGGTGGACGGAGCGGGCGCAGCAGCCACGGGCGGTGCGGCTTTCACCGTCGTGTTGTGACACCCCGCCGCACTGAAAGACAGCCCGCAAAGAAATAAGGCCGCCAGCGAAGCTGATTCTGTTTTTCGGCTGGGCATTTATCTTCTTAACTTTTATCTTTTCTCTTCAGCAAACGGCTGCCCGAAATCGCGGTGCTTTTCAGGCGGCGCCTCCAGCGAACGCGCCAACGGCAATTCCAGGCGAAAGGTAGTGCCGCGTCCGGGCTCCGATTCGAATTCTATCCGACCGTTGTGCAACTGCACAAACCGAAAAGTGTTCGCCAGTCCGATGCCAGTACCTCCGGGACGGGTTGTAAAGAACAGCTGGAAGATTTTCTTCTGATTTTCGGGCGAGATGCCCGCGCCAGAATCGGCGACGGCGATGACGGCGAAATCGCCGCTGCGGCGCAAGCTGAGCGCGATGGTGCCCCCCGGACTGGTGAAGTCGCTGGCGTTCAGCAAAAGATTGAGCACGGCCTGATGAATGAGCTGGCCATCCACCAGCACATGCGGAAATTCCGGCGGCAAGTCCACGCGAAGTTCGATGCCGGCTTTCACGATGCTGGGGCGCGCGGCTTCGAGCACGTCATCGAGCAGAATGCGCAGGTCGGTTTCTTCCAGTTTGAACTCCAGCGGCTTGGTGAAATTCAAGAAAGGTTTTCACGGCGCGATCCAGCCGGTCAATTTCGCTATCCAGCATTTTCACGGCCTGCTGCGGCTCGGGTTCGACGGGCATATTGGCTTTCAAGACTTCCAGCCACAGCCGCATCGAATTCAGGGGATTTTTTACTTCGTGCGCGACGCCTGCAGTGACGCGGCCAAGCGCGGCGAGGCGTTCGGAAACTTGCAACTGGCTGCCGATGCGTTCCAGCGATTCCACGTCGCGCAAGGTGATCAGCGCTCCCATGGGAAGGCCGTGCTCGCGAATCACCTGTGCGCTGAGGCCGATTCGCTGCGAGCCGTGCAGGCCGGCGAGCGTGATTTCCGCATTTTCGATGTGGCCAACTTCGTCACCGTGGATGCCCAGCGCTTCGCGCGCGGGATGTCCCGGAGGAAAAATTTCGCTGACGCGCAATCCGCGCAAAATTTCGGAGCGCTGGCCAAGGAATTTTTCCACCGAGGGGCTGACCAGCACAGCATTGCCGCGCGCGTTAAAAAGAAGCAAGCCGTCTTCCAGGCCGCCCATCACCTGATCGAGGTTTTCGCGCAGGGTGCTGAAAATTTCGCGCACATCGCGTAATTGTTTTCCGATGCCGATAATTTTGGTGCTGACCGCGCCGAATTCATCGCTGCGCTCCACCGGTTCCAGATCAAATTCGCCGGCGGAGATGCGGTCCAATTGAGCAGAGATGCGGTCAATGGGCGCGAGGGAAGCGCGGCTGACGACCAGCGCCAGCAGAGTGGAGAGCAAGACCGCGGCCAGCGCGTAATAGCCCGCGGATTCCAGCCCGGGCGAAATTTCGTTGCGGATGAGCGCCGAAGAAAGGCCGATGCGAATGTCGCCAAAAGGTCCGTTGATATTGAACGGCAGCGAGTCCTCGTAGACCAGCGGCGGGCCGTAGAGTGTGCGCAACTGCTGAAAGAAGCCGCCACGCACCAGGGAATCAACGGGCGGACGCTGGCCAATTTTCTGGCCGCGCAAGCTGGCGTCGCTGGAAACCAGCGCGATACCGTCGCGATCGCTGATGGTGATTTCGTAGATGGTCGGCGAGTAACCGATGGCGGATTCCATCACGGAATTCAGGGTGCTGCTGTTGTCCAGCGCTCGTTGCACGTAAGCGCGCAAATCCGCCGGACTGGAAGATGCGGGGGTATCGCCGCGTGCTGCAGCGTCGGTGAGGGAGTTCTGGCAGGCAAGATAGATCTGTTGCGCGACGAAGCGCGCGCGGTCATCGGCTTGCCGCAATGTCTGTCGGGTGAGCCGCGCGAGGTACAGACCGGAGACCGCGGTGACCACTGCCAGAACCAGCAGCGAAGTCGCCAGGGTGAATTTAGTTTTCAGGCTGAGACGCATCTCGTCGCCCCGCCTCGTATTCTTTTAATTTATTGTGGAGAGTTTTCAGGCTGATGCCCAGCAGTTCTGCGGCGCGCGTCTTGTTCTGGCTGGTGGCGCCCAGGGTTTGCAGAATCAGCTCGCGCTCCACGGCATCCACAGTGGTGCCGATGGGGAAGCGCAGGCCGCCCAGGCCGGAAGTGGTCATGGCGGTGGCGCGGCCGAATTCCGACGGCAGATGCTGGCGCGAAATTGTGCCGCGGTCGGAGGCGATGGCGGAGCGCTCCAGCACGTTGCGCAGCTCGCGCACGTTGCCGGGCCACGGGTAGGACTTGAAAAGGTCCATGACGTCCGTGCCCACGCCGCTGATCTTTTTTTCGTGCTTGGTGGAAATATCAGCGAGCAGATGGTCCACCAGAAGCGGCAAATCGTCTTTGTGCTCGCGTAGCGGCGGGAGATGGATGTGAAAAACGTTCAGGCGGAAATAGAGATCCTGGCGCAGGTGTCCGTCGGCGACGGCCTGTTCGGGGTTTTTGTTGGTGGCGGCCACCACGCGGACGTCCACGGGTGTTTCCACTTTGCTTCCCAGCCGGCGAACTTTTTGATCTTCGAGCACGCGCAGCAATTTGGCCTGGGTAGGCGCGGGCATTTCGCCGATTTCGTCCAGCAGCAGCGTGCCGCCATCGGCCAATTCGAAGCAGCCGATGCGGCGTTCGGCGGCGCCGGTGAATGCGCCTTTCTCGTGCCCGAATATTTCGCTTTCCATGAGTGATTCGGGGATGGCCGAGCAATTGATGGCTACGAACGGGCGGTCTGCACGCGGCGACAGCATGTGAATCGAGCGTGCCACCATTTCTTTTCCCGAGCCGGTTTCGCCGGTGATGAGCACGGACGCGGTGGAGGGCGCGGCGATCTCCACCTGCCGCATTACTTCCTGCATCGGGGCGGAGGTGCCGACCAACGTGCCGAGCTTTCCGGCGGCGCGCAGGTCGCGCGTGAGGGCCACCACCGCCTGCTGATTGCGCACGTGGCCAAGCGCGCGTTCGAGCAGCGCTCGCAGCACAGGTGGTTTCAGCGGCTTTTCGATGTACCAGTAGGCGCCGGCTTCGATGGCTTGTACGACGCGTTCATCGCTGCCGCGGCCAGTGATAATGATGACCGGAATGCGGAGAATCTCGTCGCCCAGTTGTTTGAGCAGGTCGAGCCCGTTCATTCCGGGCAATTCCACATCGGCGAGAATCAGGCTCGGTTGGAATTCCTGAAACTTCGCGAGGGCTTCTTCACCGCTAGCGACGCCGAGGATTTCCCAGTTCCATTTGCGCAGCAGGGCTTCGTAGCCTTTGCGGGCGTTGTCTTCATCTTCAACGATCAGAATGCGCTGCTGGTTGGGGCTCACGGTAGTCATCGGAACTTTGAATGTAGCAGCAGTCCAGCGGAAATCCAATAGAGCGGGGTCGGCAGGGCCTTCGGCCGTTTCGACACGGCTTGCTTCCCGAAGTGGGAAAGATCCGCAGCGCCGTCTCGACAACGGGAGGAGTGCCAGAGACTTAACGGCTTTATTCTCAGTATAAACGCGCGGTGCATCCCGGCCATGTTCTTGCAGCCGATTCTCGGGGTGAACCATGAAAGAAAATAGAGGGGCGATACGCTACAACATACACGTACCCTTGCAAATCTATGCGTCGCAGCGGCAGCCGCCGGAGTTTCACGTAGGACAGCTGCGCGACGTGTCCCGGACCGGTATTTTGTTCCACTCCGAAGTTTCGTTTGAAGTGGGAACCGCCCTGGAACTCGCTTTTTGTTTGCCCGGAGAGGGAGAGCGGGCCGCGTGCGTACTGGCCCGAGCTACCGTCAAGACGCTGCGCGGCTGGCAGCTGCCCGAACAAGATCCCCCACTTTACGGAATTGCGGTGGCCATTGAGCACATAGACTTCGCGCAGCCCGCCGTTTCCAGTGCCGCATAAGCGGTGGGTGAGCAGCGTCCGAGAACCACATCATGCCGAAATCAAATCACGCCGAAATCACATCACGCTAGGTCCTGCCGAGATACAAAGGGCGCTGCAGCACTAATTCCAACTTCAAATTTTGCGGCAGGGTCAGTTCCTGGCCGAGGCCGGATGTAATCATGAAGGCAGTAGCGGCGGAGATGGCCGCACCCATGGCTGCGTCTTGTTTATTCTTGGCGACGATCCCCGGTTCCGCGCCGACGAACGCGGCTTCGGCTGCGGCAAAAGCGACGTCTTCCTGCTTGGTCTGGGCGGCGCGGATTTCTCCTTCGTGATCGTACAGCACGCGAATGGAATGCACTCCCGGAGCGTCAATCAGGTCGGCGACTAGAGGAACCCAGCCCGTGGAGACGTGAATTTCGTCGAAGGTCAGCCAAAGACGCGCGCGACCCACCTTGCCGGCGGACTGGACTCTATCAATGTGGCCGCGGATTTGGGTACCACGGGGCAGAGTTGCTCCCTCCGCCGTGGTGATCGGTTCAAGGGTGCGCGCCAGAAAGCGCTTGCCCACTTTGTCTTCCTTTGTGGAAATACTGGTTTGCAGGGAAACCAGGAAACGGGTTCCCCTTGCGGCAGCATCCGGCGGCGCATCCTGAGTCTGGGGAGCGGTATCCTGCGATTGCGCTTGCGCCTGCGTAGCTCCACCTGCAAGGAATAGCAGAACGGACGTAAATGCGAAGATCCTCCAGCGTTTCATGAACTCCTCCAAATTTTAGTTTGGCGCTTTCAGCTGGAGGCGAAAGCGGGAACTTATTGGAGACAATATAGCAAATCCGCGGAGCGAACGCGAGCGGAGCGTGCGTCCCCGGTTCGCAAAGCACGCGATTTATTGAAAATTTGGTGCGGGCTGTTGGCCGGGAGCCATACCGGATGAAGATGGAGAAAAAAATGTACAGGAACGGACGACTGTGAATTATAATCCGCGCAGTTTTACTGGTTTGGGTAGAACGCGCTGGATACTCCCTTTTCGGCCCCCTTCGAGTCCCGTGGTTTTTCACTGAGCCTCCTGTGGGCTGAAGCGTGGGTGCCAGCGGAGTGGAAGTTGGTTTGGCAGTGTGCTGAGGAGGCGTACTTTGAAAGTGCTAGAGCGTGCCGCTGCCCTGGTTGTGGCTGTTTTCTTAGTAGTAGCGGCGTGTCTCGCCGACGATACCAAACCTCGTCAGCCGGACGGGACCGGTAGCGCGGCGGCGAATTCCACCGCGAGCGCGTCATCCCCCAGCGCGTCATCCTCCAGCGCGTCCTCCGCGACCGACAGTTCGGGAAAGGCTGCAACCGCGTCGCCCGATAATGGGACGGCCGGCGACGGGCCCGGAACGGCCACGACACCCGCAAATTCCGCCGCCGTTCCAGCAGCGGCACCGCCTTCTGGATCGCCTGCTGTGCCACCCAATTCCGGGGCGGGTAAGTCCAGCGGTTTAAAATACTCGGACGACGATTCCGAGCAGCCCAAATTTACTCCGATGCCTGCGCTTGACGGCAATCCGGGATTATTCACGCTGGAAACTGGCGAGACGCTTCCCAAGCACGGCTGGTCTATGGGTATCGGATTGAATAAGATTTCGCGCATGCCGGGAGATATTACGTCGCTGCAGTTGATTCCGTCGGCGGGATACGGCATCAGCAACTGGTTCTCGATATTTTTTCAGATCAACTCCTACGACTTCATCCACGTTGGGGATCCGAGTCTTCTGAGCCTGGCATCGGTGAACGCCGCGAACCCGCCATACCAGAACACAATTTACAACTCGATCATTCCATCCACCGGTTTTCCGCCAGCCTATGTGGAAGACGCTCCGTTTGCGTCTCACAACGGCAGCGGCGTGGGAGAGCTGGACCTGGGATTCAAGATCGGATTGCTATCGGAGAGGCGCGGCAAGCCGATAAGCTTGTCCATCCGCAATGATTTCTACATTCCTACACAGACTGGGCTCGCGAGTCTGCTCTCGAATCAGGTGCAATACGGAAAGTTTAATTACGGCGTCGGAGTGGAGGCCAGCAAGACGTTCTTTCACGGAGGCATTACCGCGACGGCGAATTGGTCCTATCGAATCACGCGCAATTCCACCTACACGGTAAACGTCGGTGGCACACCCGAAACGCTGGTGCTCAACCTCGCCGATCAGATGCAAGTGGGCGCCGGACTTCTGATTTTTCCGACGAAGCGCTTCCAGATTATGACGGAATACGACGGCACGATTTTCGTGGGGAAGGGAATCCAGAACACCAGCTTCGGCGCGCGCGACCCTGTGGACAACATTATCGGATTTCGGCTGTATGCATGGAAGTGGGCCGCGATGGACCTGGGCTACCGGTACTCGCTGGACTTGACGAATCATCGCGACCGCAACGGATTCGTTGTCAAAGTAGCCGTGGCGCACTGGCCTGAAAAGCCCCTGCCGCCGGATGTGCTCACGGCCTCGTGCGCGGTGGACAAGTCATCGGTGATGGAAGGCTCGGAAGCATTTGTTACCGCCACCGCGAGTGCCACCGACTCGAACGGACACCCCCTAACTTACCTATGGACTGCCACGGGCGGTTCAATCGATGGCTCGGGACCCTACGTCCGCTGGAATTCCAGGGGTGCCGGCGCGGGAAGCTATACGCTGACGTCGCATGTGGACGATGGCGCCGGCAAGACGACGAGCTGCTCGGCGAACGTGAGCGTACAGCCGAAACCGACCCCTCCCGCGCCGACGATGACTTGCTCCGTGGATCGCTCGACAGTGCTGGCCGGTGAAAACGCGGAGATCACGGCGAACGTGAATGATGCTTCCGGGACCGCCATCCGTTTCAGCTGGCAGGCCAACGGCGGAAAGGTCATAGGCAGCGGGTCCATGGTGCATTTCGATACATCGGGACTGGCACCGGGAACCTATACTGTGACTGGACGCGCGGAAAACGAATTGCATGCCGCATGCGATTGCACCGCGGCGATAACAGTGCAAGCGCCACCGCCCCCGCCGCAAGCGAGTAAGATCAGCGCTTGCGATTTCGCGCCGGGCAGCGCGCGCGCCGATAACGTGTGCAAGCGCAATCTGGATGACGCGGCGGTGCGCCTCCAGAGTGATCCCAAGTCGAAAGTTGTGCTGGCCGGCTACGCGGATCCGAAGGAAGCGAATTCCGAAAAGTTGGCAACCGCGCGCGCGGCGAGCGGCCAGAAATATCTCCAGGAGCAGAAGGGTATAGATGCCTCGCGTGTGGAAGTTCGCACAGCCGCCGGGCAGGCGGGGGCGGACCAGGAAAACCGCCGCGTGGATATAATCTTTGTTCCGGATGGAGCATCGTATTGATTGCAGGAGCTGAGGGAGAAAGGAAGCAGCAAGGCGCCCGGTGGTAATTGCGGGCGGTAGATTTCGGCGAACAGTATCGTAGAGAAGACTGGCAGGAGAAGCTTGGCGCTGCGCTCCGCCGAAGTTGGCGCGGCCTGAGCTTCGAATCGAAATCAACTCACGACCTCGCGCTAATTCCGCCGATAGGTTTCTACCCGGCGCGCACGGCCCGTATTCAACATGACTTCGCTCAACAGGTCCCTTCGACGATTTCTAATTGTGCTGTTTAGCTTGCGTGCGCGTGCGCGTGGGTGTGCGCCGTCGCGCCGCCGGCAAGAGCACAGGTGTGGCAGGCCGTTGGCCCTGAGGGCGGCGACGTGCGCGCGCTGACGAGCGATCCTTCGCATCCCGAGAGGCTTTATTTGGGCACCACCGATGGCGCTATCTTCACATCGCGGGATGCCGGCGCCAATTGGGAGCAGCGCGGAGTGGCCGGAGAAAAGCGGGCCGCGGTGGTTACGGCGATCATTGTTGACCCGCGGAATTCGGCGCGGTTGTACGCTGCGACGTGGACGCGGGAAGCCGGCGGGGAAGGAGGCGGAGTTTTTTTGAGCGATGACGGCGGCAAATCGTGGCGCGATTCCAGGCTTTCTGGCCACGCGGTTCGTGCGCTGGCGCAGTCTGCATCGGACCCTGGCGTTCTGGTGGCTGGCGCATTGGACGGAGTTTTTCAATCGCGCGATTCCGGGGAGAATTGGGAACGGATCACGCCCGCCGGGAATACTGACTTGCGCAATTTCGATTCGCTGGCGATTGACCCGCGAGATTCCCAGATCATTTACGCCGGGACGTTCCATCTTCCGTGGAAGACCAGCGACGGCGGAAAACACTGGGCCCCGATTCACGCGGGAATGATTGACGATTCCGACGTGCTCAGTCTGACGCTGGATGCGCGGAACCCGCAGCGTATTTTTGCCAGCGCGTGCTCCGGGATTTACCGCAGCGACGATGCCGGCGCGGCCTGGGAGAAAATCGAAGGCGTTCCTTATTCTTCGCGGCGCACTCCGGTGATTCGCCAGGACGCGTCGAAACCCGCAACTTGGTATGCCGGGACGACCGAAGGGCTGTGGAAGACCGCGGATGGTGGGGCGTCCTGGCGGCGAATATCACCGCGGAGCTGGGTGATCAATTCGATGGTCATTCTGCCCCGAACGGGCGACGCGGCGTCCAGCGTGTTGATCGGGACGGAACAGCACGGCGTTCTCGCGAGCGAGGATGGCGGCGCGAGTTTTCACGCCTCCAACGCTGGCTTCCATCATCACCGGATCGTTTCGCTGGCTCTTGATCCGCGGGATCCGGAGCGCGCAGCCGCGGTTGTGCAGCAGGCGGTGAATCCGTTGCTGATGACGGGAGATGGCGGCAGGAACTGGATGCCGATGAGCACAGGCCTCGACGGGGGCTCGGTGCGGGAGGTATTTTCTTCGCGGGAGGGGTGGTGGGTCACACTCGCGTCCGGCGGCTTGGCCAGATTTGATGCGAAGGCGAACACATGGGCGCGCATCGGAGTGATTGCGGAATCTGCGACAAGGGATCCAGCCCGCAGTCTTGCCGGTGGCGCGAGGGAAGTTGCCGCCTTTCGAGTTGTCGTTAACGACATTTCGTTCACGGAGTCGACGTGGTTCGCCGCAACCGACCAGGGACTGTTCGTGTCGCATGACTTCGGCCGGTCGTGGGCGTCGCTGCGCTTTGGGCCCGGCGATTTGCCGGTTCGTTCGGTGCGCGCATCGAGCGACGGGCAAAAAATTCGGCTCGCTTCTTCGGGTGGTATGGTCTTCTCCGAGGATGGCGGACGCACGTGGGCCTGGCACGATCTTCCACTGGAATCGGGCGGCGCGCTTCGGTTGGAGTGGACCCGCGACAACAGTTTGCTGGCGGTGACTCGAACGGGTTTGTACATTTCACGCGATGCCGGTACGACCTGGACCAAGGCGCAGGCGGGATTGCCTGGCGGGCTTGTGGAGGGCCTGCTTACGGCGCCGGACTTCTGGCTGGCCTCGGTGCAGGGGACGGGCTTGTACATTTCACGGGATGAAGGCGTCAGGTGGTCGCGTGTGAAGCCCAACGGCTCGGGAATCGAAGAGCGTGTGAGCGACCGCCAGTTCCCGGTGCTAGTTGCCGTCGGAGAAGCTGCGCGGATTTATGCCGGCTCCGCCACTGACGGACTGTATATTCTCGATCTTTCGGGGAACACCGCGCCGCAATCCGTGGGTGAAGGCACGAACAGCGCGACTGGGGGCCACTGAGTGTCTTGCTGTGGCGACGAGATGACCCAGATGCGACGCTCGTCGTAAGTGAATTGCCTGGAATTTCCCTGATTGAAACTTCGGCGTTCCCACCGTTGCATTACCTACGAGAAAATGGACTTATTCGGCTGCGTACTATTACGGACTTGTTAATTGTTCCATTTTGACTCTACACTCCGCACCACACTCTGCCAATTTAGCACCTAAACGCTTGCTCTGTGGGCAGATCCGAAATCGTTCCCATTTGGTGCTTATGTTGCAAATGACGTGGGGAAACGAGCGCGGGAAAGGGGATCGAATCCATGGCGGTAGGTACGGTGTTCACAACGGCACGGCCCATCTCGGCCACAGTTTTGATTGTAGATGATGAGGATGCCACAAGAAGCTTGTGCCACGACGTGGTCACCGACTCGGGGTTACGCACACGCACTGCTTCCACGACGGAGCAGGCGCTGGAGATTCTAGATCAGATGCCGGTGGACATACTGATCACGGACTTGCGCGTTCCGCAGATCGGCGGCTTGGAATTGTTGAAACGAGTGCGCAGTCACTATCCGCAGACGGCGGTGCTGGTGCTCACGCAGTACGGCACGATCGAGAGCGCGGTGGAAGCAACCCGCCTGGGGGCCGCGGATTACATCACCAAACCGTTCCACATCCCGGAACTGCGTAGCAAGCTGGACCGCATGATCCGACTGCTCGACGTGGACCAGGAAAATCGCGTGCTGCGCGAAACCTTGCGGACGCGGCCCGGATTCGCGGACTTGATCGGTGTCTCCGTGAAGATGCAGCGGGTCTACCGTTTGATTGAAAGGGTCAGCCAGCACGCCTATCCGGTGCTCATACTGGGAGAGAGCGGAACGGGCAAGGAATTGGTGGCGCGCTCTGTGCATTTTTCGGGCGTTCGCAGGAGCAAGCCGTTTATCCCCGTGGATTGTTCGTCGCTGGTGCCTACGCTGATCGAGGCGGAACTGTTCGGCTACGTGAAAGGGGCTTTCACCGGGGCACTGCACGCGAAACAAGGGCTGATGGAAATCGCCGATGGCGGCACACTATTCCTGGATGAAATTGGCGACCTTCCGTTTGACATGCAGGCCAAGCTGCTGCGCGCGCTGCAGGAAAAAGAGGTGCGTCCGGTGGGATCAACAGACCGCATCCCGCTATCTGCGCGCATCATCGCCGCCACAAACCGCGACTTGGATGCTGCGGTGCGCCAGGGAACCTTCCGCCAGGATCTTTTCTTCCGGTTGAACGTGGTGCAGATCAAGATTCCTCCGCTGCGCGAGCGGAAAACGGATATCCCCATCCTGGTGAATTCATTCCTGGAGAAGTTCAGTGAAGCGAACGGCAAGGTGCGCACGATCTCCGAGGACGCTATCGCGCGCATGATGGCGTATGACTGGCCCGGCAACGTGCGCGAGCTCGAAAATGCCATCGAACGAGCCATTGCTCTGGGTTCCGGCCCGATCCTGCACGTCGGCGATCTGCCCACGAATCTGCAGTATGGCACAGGTGACCGGCTGCCTCAGAACGACGAAATGATGTCCCTCGACGAATTGGAGCGTCGCGCAATCCTGCGCGCGCTGCGCGAATCCGGAGGCGACAAGCTGGCCGCCGCGCGTCTACTGGGGATCGGCAAGACCACACTGTACCGCAAGCTCAAACAGTATGGCGCGCAAGCTCAAACGAACTAAGGGCTGCCACAGAGCGAGAAGGAACCGCCGGAAGTCAGAGTTAAGCCTGAGCGAAATGCGAACACGGAATAATCCCTAGAGGGGAAGCGCCGTATCGAACTGGGAAGTTCTTCTATTTTTCCTCTCCTGCTGAATCTCCACCATATTGATACAGAAAGAGTTAAGTACACGCCACTTGGTCCGTGTAGTGCAATGGAATCATCGTGCCTACGGCATCCAGCCTGGTGGAAGTGCGATTCAGATGAATGTTGCGGACTGTGAACTGAATCGTCGCGAGCCACACGACTCTCAGCACCTTGCCGTGCTGGTGACCGCACTTCGCCCGGGAGCGCCCCTGTGAAGCAAGCCACGCCCCCAGATTTGCCGGCTCGGTTGCATTCGCATCCATCCGGCGCCGCTGTGATTGCCGAAGCTCGCGCCGCTACGAATCCGCTGTTTGGCGACAGGGGTCTCGTCGCCGTGTTTGACACCAGCGCGGAAGCGTTGCTGGTCGTTAATTCCAAGGGAATCATTCAGCGATGCAATTTCCGGGCTGGCGAGCTGCTGAGAAATAAAGAAAGTGAGCTGCGGCAGAAGGACCTGGGGAAGTTCCTTTCGCAGCCCACCGGGGAGGAGTTTTCGAGGCTGTGCGCCTTGCAGTGCGCGTCCAAGGCGCTCTCACAGGTGGACGGCACCCTGGCTAACGGTTTGCCGGTGCGCATCAATTTCCGCGCCCGCCTGGACGGAGCGCAAAATCTGCTGCTGTGCCTCGAGGAAGGCTCCTTAGTGCAACGCGCGGAAGGGAAGTGGATGCAGGTAGAAGCAGAACTGACCAGCGTGCTTGATTCCATTCAGACTGGCACGATCGTGCTGGACGCCGCAGGGCGCATCCGCTTCTGCAATGCGCGGTTCGGGCAGTATTTCGGCATGGAGCACCGTCAACTGCAGTCTCTGGATACGTTCGAGAGCCTGGCGGCACTGGTGGTGCCACGCTTTCGAACTCCTGAAAACTTTACCGCGCCGTGGAAATCGTTTGCAGAGGGTCGGGGAGTTCCGGGGCACGACGAACTGGAAATGATGCGGCCGACTCGCCGCATCCTGGAGCGATTTGCGCGTCCGGTGCTGGACCGCGAAGGCCGTGCGGTTGGCTGGCTAGAGTTGTATTACGACGTCACGGGGGAGCGGCAGATTCAATCCAAGCTTCTGCAGACGGAAAAAATGGCGGCCGTTGGGCAGTTGGTCTCCGGCATCGCGCACGAATTAAACAATCCGCTCACGGCCATCATGGGATACACGCAATTGCTATTGGGGCAAGGCCTGGCGCCCGAGCAATTCTCCGAAGCCAGCAGAGTGTTCCAGGAAGCGGAACGCGCGCGGCGAATCGTTAAAAACCTGCTGTATTTCGCGCGGGAAAACGAGCCGGAGCGAACGTGTGTGGACTTGAACGAAATCGTGGAGCGCACACTGGCGCTGCGCAGTTACGAACTGAGAGTGGAAAACATTCAGGTGGAATGCCAGCTGGCGCGCGACCTGCCGGAAACGATGGCGGATCGCTATCAGCTGCAGCAGGTGGTGCTGAACCTGTTGATGAATGCGGAGCAGGCTTTGTTGCAGGAGCGCGGACAGGGAAACGTAAAAATCAGAACGCGTGGGGCGGACGGCCATCGGATTGCCCTGGAAATATCCGACGATGGCCCCGGCGTACCGCGAGAGATCGCGTCGCGCATTTTTGATCCCTTTTTCACCACCAAGCCTTCGGGGGTCGGCACCGGCTTGGGACTTTC
Source organism: uncultured Acidobacteriota bacterium (assembly GCA_963742475.1). Lineage (GTDB taxonomy): Bacteria > Acidobacteriota > Terriglobia > Acidiferrales > UBA7541 > Palsa-295. The sequence continues at coordinate 866,733 of CAVULY010000003.1, forward strand.
GATCGTCTACGGCATTGTGAAGCAACACGGTGGGGAAGTAACTCTTGAAAATGAAAGTGGCGGCGGTGCGCGATTCGTGGTGGAGCTGCCCGTGCTGGAGATTCCCCTGAAAGCGCGAGAGCCGGCGGCGCCGGAACTGGCAAACTCGCTGGTGCCTGTGCGCAGCGGACGGATCCTGGTGGTAGAGGACGAGCCAAGCGTAGCGCAGTTGATCGTGGACGTGCTGCGCGAAGAAGGCCATCAAGTGGAAGCGGTTCTGGAAAGCCATGAGGGGTTGGAGCGGCTGTCGCGCGCGCGCTACGATCTGGTGGTGTGCGATCTGCGCATGCCGCGCCTGGATGGCCCCGCATTTTACGAAGCGCTGATTCGATCGGGGAGCCCGATGCAGGATCATATCCTGTTCGTCACCGGAGATACGCTGGCACCGAGGACCACGCATTTTCTGGAGAAGAGCAAACTTCCGTATCTCGCGAAGCCCTTTCTGGTGGAAGAGTTGAAGCTGGCGGTGAACCGGCGCTTGGAACACGGTCGCCAATCTGGCGAGGAAGAGTTGGCTGTTGGCGCTGCGAAGTCTGGAGCCAGCAGAGCGCGCGCGGACGCACCATGCGCATGAGCATAGACGACAAACAGGCTAGCACCGCGCGTGGAGCGCTGCTGTGCGTGGCCGACGGCGATCTCGCTGAATGTCTCTCGCGCGAAATAAAACTTTGCGCTGCGGCGGCCACAGTCTCCATCGCCGTGAATTTACCGGAGCTCATTGAACACATGGAGATCGATGCTCCGCGCGTGATTGTGCTAGATGAGGAATTGTTGCAGGATGCTCCGTTATGCGAATTCTTGCGACAGTTGACCAAGAGCGCTCCAGTGGTGTTGCTGGCGGCTCCCGAACGGCAGGCGGAAATTCTGGAGATGGTGGCGGAAGGCGAAGTGGAGTTCGTGGTGCGCCGCGGCGAATTCATTCCATTGGCCGCCCGTTTGGTGGAGCGGCGCTTGCGGTGGGCGTGGCAGGCCGGATCGTCCATCGCGTCGCCCTGGTCGGAAATGTCAGAGCACGTGGCGGAAATTTTCCGTCACGAGATCAACAACCCGCTGACCGGGATCCTTGGAAACGCTGAACTGCTGCTTTCTCATGGAGTGCGGTTGCCGGCTGCCGACACGCAAAGACTGAAAACCGTCGTGGAACTCGCGGTCCGTCTCCGCGAAACTATCCGGCGCTTGAGCGACGCATGGGATAGCCAAACACGTTCACCAAAACCCGCGGAACTGCGCCCGGCGAACCGCACTTCGGTCGCCTGACGAATTATTGCTGTGCGCCGTTCTCTGGCCACGCCGCAGCCGCGGCGCGGGCTTTTTCCAGCAGCGCATCGAGGTCTTTACGCGCCAGGAGTTGTCCGGCGAGCACGACCGCTGAAATTTTCTGCGTGTTTTCAATGTTCTGCGATGGATCGGCATCCAGCAAAACCATGTCGGCGCGGCGGCTTGCGGCAATAAGCCCGATGTCTTTTCTCCCGAAAAATTCCGCAGGATTTTCTGTCGCGGTTCGCAGCGCTTCCTGGGGAGTCAGTCCAGCTGAGACGAGCTGCTGCAGCTCGTAATGCAAACTGCTGCCGACGAATACATAGCGATCGAGAGAATCGCTGCCGGCCAACAAGCGAACGCCCGCGCGATGCATCTCGCCGGTGAGCTTGCGGTCATTTTCATACTGGCGCTGCCACCAGGCTGCATCCGCCAATTCCTTTTGCGATGGCGGGCGGCTTGGGCGCCACTCGCGCTGCAACGCGGGAGGAACAAACGCCAAAAGCGGATCGTCAGGCGACTGCTGCGGCGCGTGGGCAAGCGCCGAGATCGGGTAGAGCGTAGGCGTGACCCAAGTGCCATTGCGCACAAAGGTGGCCCAAAGCGCCGCGGCTTTCTGAGGCGAAAAAGTTTTGTCAGCGTCGTCGTACACAGCGGCGTCGGAGCCGTCTTTTTTCGCGGCAGCTTCCTGCATGCGGCGGCGAAGGTCTGCTTCCTGGCTCGAGCAGTCCAGCGCGAGCCCGCTATAGACGATGTGCTCGATGCTTTTCTGGCCGGCCGTGGAGGCTTCGCTGGCGGTGACGTCCGTGGGAACGTGGCCGACGAACGTGACGCCGTCCTTCTTCGATTCTTCGGCGACCGCGAAATAATCTTCGCGCGACAATTGAATCACTTTGATGAAATCGGCGCCTTGCTTCTGTAGCTGATCGACCGCCGAGCGAGCTTCTGCGGGGCTGCCGACCTGAAAGATGGACGGGTCCGTGGATTTCGCCTTGCCGGGAGGCGGCGCAGGCACGAGCATCGGACCGGCGGCCACGATTTGCGGCCCCAGCAGCGCGCCGGACGCGATTTCGCGGCGCCATTCCTGCAGCACGCGGAGGTCGCCGCCCATGTCCCGTATTCCGGTGACGCCGTTCGCGACGAGCAGCGGCAGCAACACGTTTTTCGACCACGCGGGGTCGGCGCTGATTCCGGCGACGTGCGTGTGCATATCCCACAGGCCGGGAATCAGAAATTTTCCGCGCGCGTCCAGCAGCGATGCATCCGGATGGGCGGGGCGCTTCGGGTCAGCTGATTTGCCGATCCATTCGATCACGCCGCCAGAGACGACCACGGTCATATCTGCTTGCGGCGGCCCGTTGGGATTGACGATGGTGACGTGGGTGATGGCGAGCGGAATTTTCGTGGTGCTGGGCGGGGATTCGCACACAGTGGCCGGACCCGGCGCGGGTTCTGGCGCAAACGCGAGCAGAGCTACACAAATGCAGGCGGCGAAACCGCGTGGCAGAAACTGCACGTTAGCACCCCTGGCTGCTTCTGCCCGCTTAGACGCTACTTCGAGCCTTTTAGGTAGCGGTCAAACCAGTCAATGGTGCGGCGAATCGCGTCAATCTGATTTTCGCGCTTGGCGAAACCGTGACCTTCGTTCGAATAGTAATGCGCGTCCACGGTTTTACCGGCGTCCTGCAGGATTTTCACCACTTGCTCGGCCTCTTCTTTGGGCACGCGGATGTCGTTATCGCCCTGTAGCACCAGCAGCGGCGCCTTGGCGTTCTTGATGTAGGTGAGCGGAGAATCGGCGTCGTAAATCGCGCGATCTTTTTCCGGGTCGCCCAGCAGGGATTTTTCGTATTGCTGCAGGAAGGGATCTTCGTGCTGCAGCATGGTGAGCCAGTTGATGATGCCGTATTCCTCCACGGCCGCGGCCCATATGTCCGGCGCTTTGCCGATGGCCATCAGAGTCATATAGCCGCCGTAGGAGCCGCCGGTGATTCCAATTTTTTTGGAATCCACGTAGCCGGTGGCTTCCAGGAATTTCACGCCGTAGATTTCGTCCTGCAGGTCGCCGCCGCCGAGGTCCTTCACGTTGGCCTGCTGAAAATCCATGCCGTAGCCGGTAGACCCGCGCACGTTGGGCGCGATACAGATGTAACCGCGCGTGGCGAGCGCGACGACGGTGCGATTGAAGTAGTCGGTGGTCTGGCCGGTGGGGCCGCCGTGCGGGAGGACGATGGCTGGATTCGATCCGTCGCGTTTCAGATTGAACGGCACCCAGACGAATGCGCTGATGATTTTTCCGTCGAAACTTTTATAGTGGACCAGCTGCGATGGAGGAATTTTCGCGGCGGTGAGGCTGGCGATGGCGGAAAAAGTCAGCTCGCGCGGAGTTTTCTGGGCGATGTCGTAAACCCACAGGTCGCCGGGCTGCGTGGAGCTTTGGTGCGAGACCAACAGACGCGCGCCCATGTGCGCGAAGGGCGAGGGATTTCCGGCGTAACTATTCAGGCCCGCGGGCAGATTAATTTTTACGCCGTGGCGCGTGGCAGTGTCGGCGAGGTAGGCGTCGCTGCGGCCGTCTTCGTTGACTTCGTAAGTAAATTGTTTGCCGTCGGGCGAAAAGTCTCCGGCGTTTGCTTCCCATTTCAGATCGGTGACCCAAGTGAGTTTCTTGGTGGCGATATCAATCTGGGCGATGTTGCTGTAGCCGCCGGGGCGGTCCGAAGCGACCAACACGGTGCGGCCGTCGGGCGAAATGGAGGAAGCCATGGTGCGATGATCGCCTTCATGGGGCGACAAATTTTCCTGCGCGCCCGTTGCGGCATCAATGCGGTAGGCGTCCGAATCGGTAAAGCCGGCGTTGAAGCGCGTGGCGTAGATGAATTTTCCGTCGGGGCTCCAGATGGCATTGCTCCACAGATGGTTCGCTGATTTTTCCTGGGTCAGGTTGCGGACCGAGCGCGTCTTCCAGTCCATGACGGCGATATCAGTGGCGGAAGCTGTCTTCGGCTTGTAGGCGAAGGCGATGGTTTTGCCGTCGCGAGACCATACCGCGCTGGTTTCGGAAATTTCCGGCGAGTTGGTGAGGTTCACGACTTCGCCGCCGTCGCTGGGAATCGCGAAGAGATCGTAGATTTCGCCTCCGCCCTGATCGGACTGAAAGACGATCCATTTCCCGTCGGGAGACCAGGTGGCGCCAGACTGGCGATCGTCCGATTGGCTGAGCTGAATGGGCCAGCCGCCCGCGGCGCTCACTTTCCACAGATTGTTCCGGCCCGTGAGGTTGGTGGTGAAGAGGACTTGCTTGCCATCCGGCGACCATGAGCCTCCGGCCACCGAGCGCGTATAAAAAAGATCGTCCACCGGGATCGGCACGGTTCCCAGCGCGGGGAGGGAAGCGACGGATTTCGGATCGGTGATTTCGCGCGTGTCCGGGGAATCCGAAGCAGCCAGCGCAGTGATTGAAACTACCAGCAGCAACGCAAGTCGGCTGAATTTCACGAAGCGTCTCCTGACCTATGGCGAGCGCCATGATAGGCCGGGGCGTGCGAGGCGTCAACGCATCAGCTCACGAGGTGATTACCGAATCGCGGTCTGCTAGGACGGCGATTGCAGAGTCATCCGCGCCCACCGAGATCGCCGGCATCTCGTCGACGCTCTACGATTTGGCGCCGGGAAAGTCCTCGGTGTGCGCCTCGCCCTTGCGTCCGAAATAAATGACCTTTCTGCCGGTGAGGAAGGCCCAGTACCCGATCACGCCAGCCGCGGCGGAGCGTTTCGCAAATTCCGGATAGCGAATTGTATCTGCTTGCGCTCCTCGTATGGCCGCGATCAGTCCGGGCAAAGAGAAGTCTTCGGCGATGGGCGCCATCGCAAGAATCATTTTCTCGATGTGAGTCTTGCCGTCGCGCATGTAGAAAGTCTCCGTGCCGGCGGCGAGGTCGCAAAAGTACGATTCGACGCCAATTTCGAGTAGCCTGCGCACCACCTCCGGGAAGACCAGCTTGCCCGCCTGCGTTTCCGCGAGCACTTCGTGTATTACCTTGGTGTCCACAGCGTTCTCCTTGCGTTGTTGGGATTTTCACGCGGCAGAGGGACGAGGCGCTCAGTCGCTCTTGCCGGTGGTGTTTGCTTTCCTTTAGCACGAGCACGAGGATGCGGCCATCGGAGTGGAAGCTGCCGCCGGTGGCGGTGTTGGCTTCGGTGAGCGGGTCGGGGGGCGTGACGTGGGTTCGCTGCACGACGAGGCCGGTGCGCGACAGAGTGTCGTTGACGTACTCGCGTTCGCCGTCAATCGCCGGATCGATCTTGTGGGTCACGCCGTTGTTGCGTTCGTCGCGCTCGAAGCCGACGTCATGCGTGGCCGCGACGCACCACAGCGGGCGGCCATCCACCAAGTACGGCGATTTCCACGCGCGCAGGTGATTGCGCGACATCGCCACGCGCACCGGCTCGGCGTGCGCGAATCCATAATCCTGCGGCCGGTCGAACAGAAAAAGAGTGCTCATCGGCATGGTCAGGTAATCTTTTTTTTGCAGCGAATCAATCAGCGCGTTGACCACCGCGTCCTGCACGGAACTATCCACCTGCACCCAGCCGGCTCGCGTGAACACCTGCACGATCTGCTCCTGCTCGCCCACGATCAGGATGTTGACCATGTCTCCCGGCTTGCCCTGCGGGTCGGAAACTCGCCGCGGAATTTTTTTAAGGATCGCCGCGGTGATGGATGGAACCGGAGTTTCCGGCGGCCCGCCGATGGCCATCGCCGCCGCCGTGCTCAGTCCTGGATCAATGACCTCGATTTTGACCTGGAAGTTCCCCTTGGCGCCTTCCGCGTCGCGCAAGCTCTGATTGATTCCCAGGAACAGCCGTCCCGCCACGGGCGCCTCGTAATCGATGCTCGCGCCGACGGCGAATGGCTGGGCGCCATCATCGTCGCCGAGTCGCCCCACCAACGAGCCGTGCCCCGCATTGCTCACAGGGTACTCGTGAATCAAATCCTCAAACGTCCGCGCGAGTCCATCCGGACCGAACGTCTTGCCGTCGGGATGCTTCTTATCCGGTGGATAGTTAATGGTGCCCTTGGCGGTGAGGCGCAGCTTTTCTCCAGCGCGCAGATCAATTTTTGTGTCTACCCACTGTTTGGAAGCGTCCAGATCAATTTGGTAGGAAGTGACGTTGGCGGTGCCTGACTGTGCCGCGGCCGTCTGGGCGCGCGCCGCGGATCCGGTGAGTAGGATCGCGGCCGCGAAGAGTTGTAGTGAGATGGAACGTGGAATCGTCACGGCTACCTACCGCTCGATCCGGCGTGGCGCGCCGTAATATTTCGCGCGGGCAAAGCCGGACGCGCCGCTAGTGCCCAGGCTTCTGGCGGCGCTCGACATCAATCCCCAGAGAGATTTTTCGGCGATTTCAGATTCAGAGTAGCGATCAGGACTTTGGCGCAATCCGGCGCGGGGAGTTTGCCGTAGAGCACCACGTCCTTCGCATTCACTTCCGTCCCGTACAGTACTTTGTTCGCGCTGTTGTCCGGACGCAGCGTGGAGCCGGCCAGCGAAATTCCCGCAAAGAGTCCGCGCGCGCGCGAATAGGAGAATACTTCGGCGCGCATTGTCACGTCCGTTTCCGCTGAGACATCGCGTCCCACAGGACCAGCGGCTACCGAAGCGTCGGCTCCCAGCTTCACCTTGCTGGTGAGGATGCTGCTGGCTGCGCGTGGGTTCATCAGCAGCAGCACAAAGTCGGTGGCCTGACCGCCCAGCTGCACGCCGAAGCTTCCGCCTTCCAGAGCCATCATGGTGGGCGCGCCCCAAGGACCCTTAAAATCGCGGCCGCTGCGGCAGGTCATAAGCCCGCGTCCATAGCTGGCGCCAAAAACGAACGCCAGTTTCACCACGGACGGGAGCACCACCACACATTTGGCCTTGCCAATCACGCTCTGGGGAATGTCGTCCGGGATGTTCATGATCTCTTTCATGACCCTCCCGGCATCTTCCACGCGGCCACACTCTTTTTCGGAATCAGGCGCGGTCAGCACAAGCGCCGCGATTAACCCTGCGGCGGCAACAGCTTTGATCATCAAGTCTCCTGACAGCTATGCGGCAAACTGCACCGAGGGGATTCGCCGTGCGGCGTGGCGAAAGGCCCTGCGGGCGAACGAAAACCCAAGTTTCACGAACCGCTGTGAATTCTACATGGGTGGAGAAATCCCGGCAACAGTGGGGGATGGCGCGGTCCCCACAAAACAGGGGTAAACAAGTGGCGGCTATTTACTTCGGGCGCGAGTTTACCTACCATGTGCGGTGCTAGCGAAGGCGCTCCTGGGCGAGCTACCACTTTGCTGGCGCCCCGAGAAAGCAACTAAAACCTATGCCACGTGCCGCAAGACTCGTCGTTATTGAACCGAATGGTGTTCGCCGGGAAGTCGCTATCACCAGCACGCCGTTCCGCATTGGAAGGCAGGCCGGCAACGAACTGACTCTGCGCGATAGCCGTATCAGCCGCGAGCAAGCGCAAATTCTTTCCGTGAACGGCGGCATGGTGCTGGAGGACATGGGCAGCCGCCACGGAACGTTCGTCAACGGCCAAAAAGTGGTGAAGCACGAATTGCAGCCGAAAGACCAAGTGGATTTCGGCATGGCGGACTCCTACAAGCTTCTGTTCCTGGGCGAGGGCGCGACGATCGAGGAATTGGTGGAACGCGTGGAGGCGCCCGCGCCGACGCATTCCGGCTCGCGCGAACTGTATCACCTGGGCGTTCTGTTGGAAGTCGCGCGAACTCTGGGCACAGGACTGTCGCTCGAAGATGTGCTTACCGCGGTGGTGGATGCGGCGATTCAGGTGACGCGCACGGAGCGCGGCGTACTGCTGCTGGCGAACGAATCGCACGAATTGCAAATGATTGTCGCGCGTGACGCGCAGCGGCGCACTTTGCGCCCGGACCAATTGCAGGTTTCGCAATCGGTGGTGAAGCGTGTGGCGCAGACGCGGCGCGAGCTGATCGTCAGCGACACGGGCGAAGACGGCGGGATGAGCCAGCAGGAAAGCGTCGCCAGGCTGGAGTTGCACACGGTGGTGGCTATTCCGGTGGATAAGCTGCCGGTGATCGAAACGCTGGATGCCACCATTTCCACGCGCCAGGGCGAACTGCTGGGCGTTCTGTACCTCGATAGCCATGTGCCGTCCAGCGCGTTCACCGATTTGGACCGCGAAGTTTTGCGCACGCTGGCGCGCGAGGCGGCCACGGTGGTTGAAAATGCGCGTTTGTTTGCTTCGTCGCGCGCGAAGCAGCGCCTGGACCACGAAATCGAAATTGCCAGCCAGATCCAGAAACAACTGCTGCCGAAATCGCTTCCCAATTTGCCGGACGTGGCGGTGGCGGGTTCGACGCTCTCCTGCCATTCCGTGGGCGGCGATTGCTTCGACGTGATTGAGCTGGGCGGCGGCCGCCACGGATTTTTCGTGGGCGATATTTCGGGGAAGGGCGTTACGGCTGCGCTGCTGGCTACGCTGCTGCAAGGCGTGTTTTTTACCACAGCTGCAATGGATATCTCGCTGCCCGGAGTTTTTTCGCGCGTGAATCAATATCTGTGCGAACGCACCGGTGAGGACCGCTACGCCACTGTCTTCTACGGAATCCTCGATAAGTTGGGCCGCTTTGAGTACGTCAACGCCGGCCACGTTCCGCCGTTGCTCAAACGCAAAGCTGGCGGGCTGGAGGGGCTGGGCTCGGCGAATTTTCCTGTAGGCATGTTTTCGGAAGCCGAATACCAGACCGCTCGCGTGCAATTCGAGGCTGGCGATTTTCTGGTGATCTACACAGACGGCGTCTCCGAAGCAACCAACACCCGCAATGAATTATTCGAAGAAGCGCGTCTGCGCCAGATTCTGGAAGACTTCAGCGGCGAGAACGTCAATCAGCTGGGCGATGCCATCCGCGAAGGCATGCGCGTATTCACCGAAGGCGCCGCGCAGTCCGACGACATCACCATCCTGGTGATCCAGTACAAGGGAAATGCGGCGTGAAACGGAAATCCGCTCGACCCGCCGCAGTCGGCCTGGCGCTCGAAACGCTGGAGCAAGTGGTCGCGACTCTCAATCCTGAAACCGATCCGGGTGAACTGGCCGCGCAAATGGTGTGCATCCTGGCGGCGCCGGGACGCCTGGAAGGTGCGAGGCTCTGGCGGGTCGTCGGGGGACTGCCGTCGGTTTGGCATGAAAGCGGCGAGCTGCCCGCGCCGGACACGGCCCGCATCGAGCGCATTCTGCAAGGCAAGGAATTGGCAGCGAACGGCGACGGCTGCACATGGGTACTGGGGCACGGCGCGAATCCGGTGGGAGTTCTGGAGGCGCGGCCGAAGGGCGCGCTCGATCCCAAAACACGCGGCTGGCTGGAGCTGTTCCGCCGTTACGCAGAGGTGGCGCTGGAAAGCAGCGAGCGTCGCCATGCGGTAATTGAGCTCTCCACGATTGTGGAAGCCACCAAGCGGTTGAATTCCACGCTCGATCTCGCGGAATTGCTCAACATTATCTTGCAGCTTACCACTCGGCACACCGGCGCGGAACGGGGCACGGTATTTCTGGTGGACCGCGAGCGCAACGAAATCTGGTCACTCGTCGGACTTGGCCTTGACCAGCACGAAATTCGCCTGCCCATCAGTCGCGGCATCGCCGGCTGGGTGGCGGAACATCACGAGACCGTCAACCTGCCAGACGCTTACGCCGATCCGCGCTTTGAATCCGAAGTGGACGTGCGGCTCGGCTTCCGCACCAAGTCGCTGCTGTGCCTGCCGATCCGCAGCAAAAGCGGTGAAACCATCGGCGTGTTGCAACTGCTGAACAAGAAATCGGGGCCGTTTACTCGCGCGGATGAAAATTTGCTGCGCGCGATCTCCGACCACGTGGCGCTGGCGCTGGAAAATGCGCAACTGCACCGCGACCTGCTGCACAAGCAGCGCATGGAGCGCGATCTGGCTCTGGCGCGCAGCATTCAACTGGGACTGCTGCCGGAGCGTCCGCCGGAGCTCGCTGGATTCGAAATTGGCGTCGCGCACCGCCCGTCGCTGGAAGTCGGCGGCGATTACTACGATTTCATTCCCCTCGCGCCGGATACGATTCTTATGGTGGTCGCGGACGTGGAAGGGAAGGGCGTCGGCTCGGCGATGGTGATGGCCAACCTGCAAGCGACGCTGCATGCGCTGCTCGCGCACTTGCACTCGCTGGAGCGTCTGGTGGAATCGCTGAACGACATGATGCTCGCCGATACCCGCGGACAGAAATTCATGACCATGTTTGTGGGCTTACTGGACCAGCCGCGCCGTACATTGCACTATGTAAACGCGGGCCACGTGCAGCCCGCCGTGGTGCGCGTGAATGGGGACGTGGAATATCTCACCGAGGGCGGCATGGTGGTGGGACTTTTTGCGGGCGTGCGTTACGAGCGCGGCCACGTGAAGCTGCATCCGGGCGATGTGGTGGTCGCTTGCACCGACGGAATCACCGAAGCGAATAATTCCTCGGAAGAAGAATTCGGCACGCAGCGCCTGATAGAACTGGTGGCGCGCGAACGTCATTTGCCAGCGCAGGAAATTGTGCAGGCGGTGATGACCTCGGTGGACACGTTTTCGCGCGGCGGCACGCATGAAGATGACCGCGTGATCCTCATTCTGAAAGTCTCTTAGTTCGCCCCGCCTCTAGGTTTCAGGTGCCCGTCGAAGAATAGTGGCGTGTGCCGAAATTCCAGAGCGAGATCGCGATGGTGAGGAACACCACAGCCACCACCGGCACGAGGGGCAGGTATTGCGGCCAGACGGTGCGGCCGAGCATGCGTACGCTGGGATAGAACGACGCGAGGCCGAAGGGAATAATCCAGCACAGGAAAAATTGCACCACGCCGCTGTAAATCGAAAGCGGGTAGCGGCCGAAGGCCATGACGTTCCACACAGGGGGGTGGACGCCGATGCGATCCTCGAACCAGAACGACACCGTGCTGAGGATGAGGAAGACCGATATATAGATGATGCCGGCGCAGAGGCCGAAGAAAAATAGCATGGCGACTTTTGCGGGAGTCCACGCCAGGCCCAAATGACGAGTGGCCCACCACATGCAGAAGATGCCGGTGGCGACTTCCTGCAGCGATTCGATGCGAAAAGTCTCGAAGAGCACCTGAAAGAGGGAAGAAATCGGCCGGAGCAGCACACGATCGAATTTTCCCTCGATGATGTAATTGTTTCCGAAATCGTAGAGGTTCAGGCTGATGATGTTGAAGATGCCGTAGGGAATCAGCGAGAATCCGTAAAGGAACAGCACTTCCTCGAAGCGCCACCCAGCAAGCTGCGGAACCTTATTGAACAGGACGACCACGAAGCTCAGCGAAAACATCGTAGCGGCAAAACTGGTGGCGAGGCTGATGAAGAAATCGCCACGATAGCTGACGCGCACTTTCGCATATTGGGAAAAGTAGTCGAAGAACAACAGGAAGTGGCGTCGAGTCGCGGCGACGATGCCGGCGATGCCTGACTTTTCCGAAATAGGCGTTGTTGTTGGCATGTTTTGCGTAGCCCCGGCATCTCGCCGGCGTTTTCCAGCTATTCTAAATCTAAACCTGCCGGCGGGACGCCAGCCTACCGGCGGGCAGGCCCCGCTACAAACTACCCACCGTGGATCGTGATTTTGCGTGCCGCTCGCTCCCACCACACATGGGCCAGCCACAGCAGCGCGATTACCCATAGCCATTGAATCCCGATCGCACGCAACGTAGCCGCGCGGTCCAGCTTGCCGAGATAAATCTGCAGAGGCGTGTAAGCGATGTGCTCAAACGGCAGCCACGCCAGCACTCTCTGCACGCGGTCCGGGAAAAATGACATGGGAATCAGCAACCCGGAGAGCAACTCGATCAGCCAGTATTTCGCGCGAATCAACGCGAGAATGGATTTCAGCGGAATCGCGCAGGTGCCGATCATAAAATTGATCGCGGCCATCAGGAAGAAGCTGCCCAGCACGGCGACCAGGAACAGCAGAAAATTCTCGCGCGACGCCGGCCCTTGCACCGGAAATACCAGCGCCACGACGACGGCGGTGGGTAACGTGAGCAAACCGAGGCGAAACGCCGATTCTCCGATCGCGCGCGAAATCCACATCCACTGCACGGAAACGGGCTTGATCAAGTCCATGGCGATCTTGCCTTCGATTACTTCGTACGCCATTTCCTGGTCAATCGTGTTCCAGTAGAACGAGCGAATCATCCAGCCGACGCTGACGTAAGTAATCATTTGCGCCAAATTGTATCCCGCGATGGATAAGCCGCCGCGGTAGACAGCGCTCCAGATAAAGTAATACACCGTGACGTTCAGGAAATAAGTAATGATCCCAGTGAAGTAGCGCAGGCGGAACGCCAGGATGTTGACGAACCCCACGCGCGAAAATTCCGCGTAAGGCACCAGCGCCCGCACCCAACCGCTCATGGACGATTGTTCCGGCGAGCGGCGATTAGCTTTATCTGGGAGTGGAGATTCATAGCGCAAAAGTGAAATTCATTACCTTGTGCCCGCTCTCGGAAAGAACCGATACATTCAATGCGGTTGAGATGGGCACACCGTTCGAGGGAACTTGGATCGAGAGTCCCCAACGGGGTTGTTCCTCCTCCATAAACCAGGTCGCGATGGGCGGAAACTTGGTCACCGACAAATTGCTGACTGTTTTGCCACTTTCGCCGTCAATCCATTCTGCTGTGACCGTCACGCCCTTGACAAAATCAAGGAGCACAGTGCTCGTTGCAGAATTCGGGAGCGAGGAGGGACAGACCCCGATCGCTCCTTCCAACCAGAATTTTATCTCGTCGGGAAATTCGCGCACGACTTTTGATTTTCTGCGGAATTCGACGCCCTGGTCCGTCTCAATTCGCTGCAATCCTTCGAAAAATTTGCCGGCGTTCGCGGTGCCAGCGAGGTCACCGCAAATACCGTCGGCCTTGAAGTGATGTGCCGGCAAAACCACGGAAATGTCGTACGTTGTTTTCTTCGCGGCATGTCCAGGAAGCGCCAGGCCCGCAGAAAGCGCCGCGAACAACGGCCACGCGATGCTTCGTGCCTTGACCAACGGACTCACACACGCACCTCGAGTTGCGCTTCGCCGGCGTAAATGCGTTTGATGATTTCTTCGATGGGCTCATCTTCGATGAGCAGGTCGCGCACTTCCACCGTGTCCAGGATTTTGCGAATCAGATCGGAAGTGGAAACTTTCACGCGGTCAAAGCGGATGCGATAGGTCAATTCGTCCACCTGATCCACTTCCAGCCCGTCGCGCGAGAAAGCGTCCAGGCAGTCGGCTTGCGTGCGGTCCTTCAGCACGAATTTGATCTGCTTAGTGCGCAGCAGCTGTTGTTTTAATTGCGCCAGGTGGCCGTCGTAGAGAACTTTGCCGTGGTCAATAATCATGATGCGCCGGCAAAGCTCCTCGATATCGTCGAGGTCGTGCGTCGTCAGCAGCACAGTGGTGCGGAATTCGCGATTGATGGCACGCAGAAAATGGCGGATGTGGTCTTTGGCGACCACATCGAGGCCAATCGTGGGCTCGTCCAGAAACAGAAGTGGCGGATTGTGCAGCAGGGCGGCGGCCAGATCGCAGCGCATGCGTTCACCGAGGGAAAGTTTGCGCACCGGCGTGTGCAGATAATCGCGGATATTCAGGATGGCGTCGAAGTGTTCCATGCGCGCGTCAAAATCGCGCTGCGACACGTCGTAGATCCGTCGCAGCAGCTTGAACGATTCGATCACCGCGATGTCCCACCATAATTGAGTGCGCTGGCCAAACACGACGCCGATGGTTTTCACATACTGGCGGCGCTGGCGGTAGGGAACGTAGCCATTGATGCGAATTTCACCGCTGGTGGGGACCAGAATTCCGGTGAGCATCTTGATGGTGGTGGATTTTCCCGCGCCGTTGGGCCCGATGTAGCCCACCATTTCGCCGCGTTCGATCGAGAAGCCCACGCGGTCCACCGCCGCGACGGTGCGGTAATCGCGAACGAAAAGATTTTGTATCGAGCCCCACACGCCTTCGCGCCGCTTGAAGGTGCGGAAGTGTTTCGAGAGCTCGCGAACGTCAATTAGGGAATCGGCGCTCATCCGTTTGTGAATTCTAGCATTTACAAGGGGCCGGCGCAGGCGCGACACTCGACCGCGCGACGTGGGAGGGGACATCCGCCGCCCCTGCCACTCCGTCTGGCTGCTTAGACGCGAGAAAATGAAATTCGGCGCACCGTAGTTGCCAGGGAACTGTGCGTCCAGCTAAAGGAACGGCTCAATGGGATTCGTTACGAGCTAGCCTTTGTGGCAGACCGAACAGTGCTTGGCTTCGTAGTTTTCCATCGTGACTTCGAACATGTTGTTGCAGCCAATGCACACGCGATGGATTTTCGCCGGCGGCTTTTCGCCCGGCCTGGTCTCTGTGGCATGCGCGGAGTGCTGATTATTTTGTGGCTCGCTCATGAGCGGATTCTAGCATGAAGCGAATCCGCCTCGCCGCTGCAACTCGGCATTTACACGCACCCGGTGCGGCGCCGGTGGACATGCAGTCCGGAGCACTCTGGCGGCGTTTGCGCGGGCAAGCCGGGAAAGGGTCTGCTACAATTTTACGACTTCGGGGGAAGCCTGCGCCCTGGTTGTGCGCGAAATTACATGGCGGAAAATAACAAGCGAAAGTGGGTCGTCATAGGCCTTGCCGCGGCTTTGGGAGTGGTTCTTCTCATCGTTTTGGCAGGGCGCGGACCCGAGCCGCAAGTGCAAATCGTGAGCGTCACGCGCGAGGATTTGTCTGCATCCATCACCGGCAATGGCAAAGTGGAGCCGATTTCGCCGGTGGTTGCTCGCGCGCAATTTCCCACTTTCGTCGCAGAAGTGAAGGCTGCCGAAGGCCAGAGCGTGCATAAGGGTCAGCTCATTTTGGCTCTGGATGCCGCGGACGTTCGCGCGCAGCTCTCGCAAGCCCGCGCGGATTTGCTTTCGGCGCAGACGGATTTAGGGAACGCGCGCGCCGGGGGACCGCCCGATGAAGTAGCGCAGCTGCAGGGAAATTTGCAGAACGCGCAAACCCAAGTCGCCAATCTGGAGCGAACTCAGCAGTCTCTCGTGCAACTGGCGGCCAAGCAAGCTGCCACGCAAGACGAAGTCGCGCAGAACCAGGCCGCCTTGACAACGGCGCGCGCCAATCTGCAAACGCTGCAGGAGAAGAAGACCGCGCTCGCGCAGCGCGCCGCCGTGAACCTGGAGAGCGCGGGCCTTCGCGTGAAACAAGCGCAGGATCAGATCACAGCGCTGGAAGAAAAAGTGCGCTCGGCAACCGTGATTGCGCCGGCGGATGGCACGCTCTATTCCTTGCCCGTGCGCCTGGGCGATTTCGTGAAGCTGGGCGATGTGCTGGCGGAAATGGCGGATTTGCGCCATGTGCGCGTGCGCGCGTTCGTGGATGAGCCGGACCTGGGTTCGCTCGCACAAGATCAGGATGTCCAGGTGCTGTGGGACGCCATGCCCAACCGCATTTGGAATGGCAAGGTCGAGCAGGTGCCCAAGCAGGTGGTGCCGCGCGGCTCGCGCAGCGTGGGCGAGGTTCTTTGTTCCGTGAACAACGACAAACTGGAACTGCTGCCGAATGTGAACGTCGAAGTGCGCATACAGGTTCACCAGCAGCACGCCATTCTGGTGCTCCCGCGCGGCGCCGTGCGTTACGACCAGGGACAACATTTCGTTTTTGCATTCGATGGCGACGCCGTGCACCGCCGCGATATCAAGGTCGGAGTCGCCAGCTCCGACAAATACGAACTGCTTTCCGGGCTGAACTTAGGCGACAAAGTGGCGTTGCCCGGAGACGTCAGTTTGCAGGATGGCATGAAGGTTCGAGCCGCGGAGGCCAAATGAGAATCACGGACGGGAACGGCGCGCGCTTTGCCGGAATGTTTCGCGCGAGTCTCTTCGGCTTGATCCTCATCGCGATGGGACCGCTGCTACGCCAGGCTACAGCTACGGCAGCAGCGGATGCCTCTGCTCTAATTCAGACCGCTCAGCGGCAGTTCAATGCCGGGAATTATTCCGGTGCAATCGCTACGCTGCAGTCCGCCGTCACGCAGAATTCCGGCAGCGCGGAGGCCTATTATTGGTTGGGACGGACATACTACGAAATTCGCGACTATGACAATGCCATTACGGCGGGCGAAAAGTCCGTTGCGCTTGATCCCAAGAATTCCGTCTACCATCAGTGGCTAGGGGCGATTTACGGGGGCAAAGCAGACCGCGACAAAAGTTTTTCGTACGCGCGAAAGGTAAAAAAAGAATTCGAGCTGGCGGTGGAATTGAATCCATCGAACATCGCGGCGCGTCGCGATCTGGAAGAATACGATTTGCAAGCGCCGTGGGTCGTGGGAGGCAATAAGGACGAAGCCAAGGCGCAAGTGGACGCCATTGCCGCGCTCGATCCAGTGGCCGGCCACCTGGCGCGCGCGGTCTACGACATGGACGGCCTGAAAAAGCCCGATCTCGCCGAGAAGGAATACCGCGAGGTTCTGGCGGCCAAGCCCGCCAAGATCGAGCCGTATCTGGAAGTCATCGCCTTCTTCCAGCAGCAGAATAAGCCGGCGGATATGCAAGCGGCGATCCAGGCCGCTGCGTTGGTGGCGCCGAACGATCCACGACTGGGATACTGGCGCGGCGTGGCTCTGGCGCTTGCCAATACGAATCTTGCCGACGCCGACAAATTCCTGAAAGCCTATCTGGCCAGCACATCGGATCGCAGTGATTGGCCATCGCACGCGGCGGCGCGCGTCTGGCTGGGCCGCGTGTACGAAGCCCAAGGCAAACGCAGCGAAGCCGCCGAGCAATATCGCGCGGCGTTGCAACTCGATTCCGGAGATAAGGACGCGAAGGCGCGTCTGGATCGCCTGGCCAAGTCCGCGCACTAAACCCGTGAAAGAAATGCTGGAAACTCACGACGTTCGAAAAGCATCCCATCCTTCAGTGGATACTCATTTACCGCTTCCGAAAACCACACCTATCTTCTGGGCGGAGACGTGGAGTCTGGCGTTGCAGGAACTGCGCACCAACAAGGTGCGCGCGACGCTCACGATGCTTGGTGTGATCATCGGCAGCGCCTGCATCGTGCTGGTAGTGACCGTGGCTCTGGTGGGAAAACGCTACGTCGTCGGCCAAATTGAAGGTGTTGGCGTGAATCTGGTTCACGCCGAGCTGGTTCACACCGGCGATGCCCAGCGCATCACCTTGGGCGACGAGATTACCCTGGGCGACATGGAAGCCGCCAAAGCGGCGCTGCCTCACGTGGCCGTAGTCGCGGGCTCGCACGATATGCCGATGTCTTTCGTCGTTAACGGTGTGAGCCGTCCAGTCAGTTTGGTAGGCGTCACCGAGGGCTTTCAGGAAATCCGCCGATTCATGATCCTCCGCGGCCGTTTTCTTGATCAAGATGATATGAATTCGCTCAGCAAAGTCTGCGTGATTACCAGGGAACTCGCCGATTTGGCTTTTCCGAATGAAGATCCGCTGGGCAAGGATATCCGTCTGGGCGATTTGCATTTCACAGTGGTCGGCGTGTTTCACGAAAGAACCGCCACGTTTGGCTTAACGGAAGTTACCCGGAATTCCGTGCTGGTGCCGATGGGACTCATCAAGTACTACACCGGAGAATCCTACCTCCGGACTCTTTACGTGCAGGCCGACCGCGCGGAAAGCGTTCCAGAGCTCACCAAACAGGTCGCGCAGCTATTGAGCAGCCGGCATCGTCGCGGCGCGGAATATCTGGTGGAGAATCTCGGTTCGTTGCTGGATTCCGCGCGCCGGATTTCCATGGCGCTCACGGTGTTGTTGATCGTGGTCGCCACCATCGCACTGACCATCAGTGGCATCGGAATCATGAACATTATGCTGGTCACGGTGACGGAGCGAACCCGCGAGATTGGAATCCGCAAAGCCATCGGCGCGCCGCGTTCTGCGATTCTTTACCAGTTTCTGATGGAGGCTGTGTTGATCAGTGGGACAGGGGCGCTCATCGGAATTGCGATTGCCGTGGCCATTCCCGTGGCGCTGAATATTGTGATCAGCCTGGTGCCCGAACTTTCGGGCGTTCACATTCCGGTTTCCTGGGTCTCGGTGGTTCTGGCGTTCCTGGTATCCTGCTCCACGGGTGTGCTGTTCGGATATCTGCCGGCGAATCGCGCCGCGCGGCTGCAGCCTACGGAATCGTTGCGATATGAATAGAAAAATATTCTCAAGATCGCGAATGGTTTTGGCTTCGCTCCTGCTGCTTTTCTGCTGTGCCGCGATTCCAGCGAGTGCACAGGACGAGCGCAAGCTCACCATGCGCGAAGCGGTGGCGCTGGCGCTGCAGAATAGCCGTGACCTCGCACTAGCCCGCGTGCAGTACACGGTCGCGCTGAATGCTGCGGGCGTGGACCGTGCGGCGTTCCGGCCGAACATCTACACCGGCTCAGGCGCGGCGTATACCTACGGGTTTCCCACTCTGGGCGGAGGGCCTCCGGCCGTCTTTCAGCTGAATTACAGCCAGGCGCTTTTTGATCCGGTGCTGAAAGCCCAGCAGCAGGCCGCGGAAGAGCATGCGAAAAGCATGCAGCTGGAAATAGATCGCACGCGTGACGACGTGATCGTGCGTACGGCCCTCGCCTATCTGGAGCTCGCCAAGGTTCGCCATTCTCTGGACTTGCTGCGAAAGGAGCAAGCCAGCGCAGAGAAGGTTCTGGCGGTGACTCGCGATCGCGTGCAGGCCAATCAGGAACTTCCCATCGAAACAACTCGCAGCGAACTGACCGCCGCGCGTGTGCAGGAACGCATCATCAGGCTCGAAGGCCGCGACGAAATCCTGACCCAGCAGATCAGAAATTTGACCGGCACCCCCGATACGCAAGCAATTGAAGTGGATACCGAAGAGCCTGCTTTTGCGGCTGATATGCAGGAAACTGAACTCACGAATCTGGCGATTCAGAGTGATCGCGGCATCCAGGAAGCCGAAATTGACCGGTTGGCGCGGCAACAGATCCTGCACGGCGCCAAGCTCAGCTATTGGCCCACCTTCAGCTTCGTGGGCCAGTACAGCGTTCTGGCCAAGTTCAATAATTACACGCAATATTACAGTGGCCAGTATCAGGCCAATAATTTTGCAATCGGGGTGCAGATCAACGTTCCGATATTCTCTGCCAAGACGCGCGCCAATGTGGCGTTGGCCAAGAGCGAATTGCAAGCCTCCGAACTTTCCCTGGGAAATAAAAGGCAGGCGGTCCGCCTGGACGTTCAGCAGAAATCGCGGGATGTGCGGGAACTGGACGCTACCTACGAAGTCGCGCGCCTGGATTTGAAGCTCGCCCAGGAAACCGTGCAGCTCACCCAGGCGAAATTCGATCAGGGTCGCGCGACCCTGCGGGATATCGAAGCGGTACGCCTGGATGAAAACGACAAGTGGGTGGCTTTCCTGGATGCGGACTTCGCGCGGCAGCGCTGTCAATTGACGCTGCTGCAGGCCACCGGCCAGCTAGCCAAGGTGTTCCAGTAACAACGGCGTGCCGAAAGCATGACTTGGGCTGTGTGCGAAAATCGAGTAAAATTACCTGTTGGCAGTTAGGCTCGAGTTCATACGTCTTTCTGGAAGCCCTGAGGGGGTTATAGTACATGGCGTCTGTAATGAAGACTTTGTTGTTAAATCCGCCGAGTTTTCCTAAGTTTGATGGCGGCGCGGGCTCGCGCTGGCCCGCCACTCGCGAGATCGAATCGTACTGGTATCCGGTTTGGCTCGCGTACCCCACGGGAATGCTGGAGGGGAGCCGTCTGTTGGATGGACCTCCAGGACACACCACCCCGGCGGAAGTGGTGCAGATCGCGCAGGATTACGAATTTGTGGTGCTGTTCACCTCCACGGTTGGCTTCTTCAGCGATTTGCGCATGGCGCGGGCGATCAAAGAGAAAAAGCCCGGAATCAAAATCGCCTTCGTGGGACCGCAAGTGCAAATCAAGCCGGCGGAAAGCCTGCTGGCGAGCCCGGACATCGATTTTGTAGTGCGTGGTGAGTTCGATATTTCCGTGGTGGAATATGCCCAGGGCAAACCGCTCTCCGAGATTCTGAGCGCGAGCTACCTAAAAGACGGAAAAGTGGTGCACAATCCCGCGCGGCCCATGCTGCAGACGGCCGAGCTGGATGCGCTGCCCTTCGCCACCGAGGTTTACCAGAAGCATCTCAAAATCGAAAATTACAATGTTCCGTTCCTGCTGAATCCTTACGTTTCCTTTTACACCACGCGCGGATGTCCGGCTCTGTGTACTTTCTGTCTCTGGCCGCAGACGCTTTCCGGGCACGCCTGGCGCGTCCGTTCGGTGGACAGCGTAGCCCGCGAATTCAAGCAAGCGCACAAGATGTTCCCGCAGGCGAAAGAATTTTTCTTCGACGACGATACTTTCAACATTCGCAAAGACCGCGTGCTGGCGCTCTGCAAGGAATTCAAGCCGGTTGGCTTCCAGTGGTCCTGCACGGCCCGTGTTCACAGCGATTACGAGACTCTCAAAGCCATGGCCGACGCCGGAGCGCGTCTGCTTGATCGTCGGCTTCGAATCCGGCGACCCGCAAATTCTGAAAAATCTGAAGAAGGGCGCCACCATCGAGATGGGCCGCACCTTCGTGCAGAACTGCAAGAAAGTCGGCATCCACGTGCACGGCGATTTCATTATTGGTCTGCCAGGCGAGACCAAAGAAACCATCGAAAGAACCATCCAGTACGCCAAGGATCTGGATTGCGAGACGATTCAGGTCTCCATGGCCCACGCCTATCCTGGCACCGAGCTCTACGACCAGGGCATGCGCGAAGGCTTTCTCGCCGGTGAAGCCATCACGGACGACATGGGCCACCAGCTGCCGCACCTGGAATATCCGCATCTCTCGCGCGAATACATGGTGGAATCCGTCAACCGCTTTTACGACGAATATTATTTTCGCCCACGCGTCGCCTGGCGCATCGTGCGCGAATCCCTGTGGGATTCCCACGAACGCAAGCGCCTGTTCCACGAAGCAGTGGATTTCATGAAGCTGCGCCACGATCGCCGCAAGGTCGCGAAAAAAGGCGTGCAGAAAAAAGCCATGGTGCAAGTAAAAGTGCCCCCCATGGAGCCGCAAACCTCCGGAGCGGCGGGCGAATCACAGGGCGCATGACGTCGTCGCAAGGCCTGCACCTGAAAACCTACGTTTTCCTGTTATTTATGGTCACGTTCGGCCCGTTGGGCGACGTGTTTCTTGCCGATGGCATGAAGAAAGTAGGCGCGCTCAGCATGCAGGACCCATCCGCCATGTTCCACTTTTTCGCGCGCGCTTTCAGTTCCGGCACGGTGTGGCTGGGCGTAATTCTGCTGCTCGCATTTTTTATTTCCTACACGCTGGTTCTTTCCTGGGCGGATTTCAGTTTCGTGCAGCCGGCTTCTTCCATGTCCTACGTGATCGTGGCGCTGCTGGGCCATTTTTTTCTGCGCGAGTATGTCAGCCCGCTGCGCTGGACCGGCATCGCGCTGCTCTGTCTCGGCGTCCTGATCGTCGGCCATACGCCCCCGCGAACGACTGAGCGGGTCTGATGGCCTGGACGGTGGCTCGCGATGCGCTGCTGCTCCTCGCGCTCGGATCGTTTGTCTATTACCTGGTCGCGATTGCCGCAGCGCTGCGGTTTTTTCGCCGCCGTGAATGCCGCTGCGTTTCCCGCCGATTTCACTCCGCCCATCAGCATCCTCAAGCCGATCTACGGCCTGGATCGCGAGACTTACCAGAACTACGCCAGTTTTTGCGCGCAGGATTATCCGGAATACGAAATCCTGTTTTGTGTGAGCGACGACGAGGATCCCGCGATCCCCGTGATTGAACAGCTGGCGCGCGATTTTCCGCTGTGCCACATCAAGCTGCTGATCGGCTCGGAACCGCTGGGCGTCAGCGACAAAGTAAATAAGCTTTGCCGCATGGCCAGCGAAGCGCAGCACGAAATTTTGGCGGTCAGCGACAGCGACGTCCGCGTCGAGCCGGAATACTTGCGCGCCGTCGCGGCTCCGTTTCGCGATCCGGCCGTCGGCGCGGTCACCTGCTTGTATCGCGGGCTTACGGACGCCTCACTCGCCGCAAATCTGGAAGCGATCGGCAACAGCACGGACTTTACGGCGGGCGTGCTGGTGGCTTGGCTGTTCGCTCCAGTCAACTTCACTCTCGGCGCCACCATGGCCACCACCAAGAAACATCTGGCCGAAATCGGCGGCTTCGAATCGTTGGTGGATCATTTCTCCGACGACTACGAGCTGGGCAATCGCATCGCTGCGCGCGGCCATCGCGTCGAGCTGAGCACTTTCCCGGTTTCCATCGTGTATCCGCACCAGACGCTCGCCGACGCTTTTCGCCATCAGCTGCGCTGGAACGTGAGCATCCGTTTTTCGCGTCCTGCGGGACATCTCGGCTTGATTTTCACGCAAGCGTTGCCGCTAGCGCTACTGGCTGCGATTTTCGCCACGTCCGCGGCGTCGGCGATCAGCTTGCTGGTGGGTTATCTGCTGCTGCGAGGAATTTCAGCGTGGGTGGTCGGTGTTTACGGGATGCGTGACGCGGGTGTGCGACGGCACATGGAGTTGTTACCGCTGCGCGACGCTTTCGCGTTCGTGGTGTGGGTCGCGAGCTTCTTTCCACAGCGGATTCACTGGCGCGGCCGCGAATTCCACGTCCGCGACAAGCGCCTGGTACCCGCCGCGCCGCGCCAGCCTTAAGAACGATCGTCGCTGATTTTCACTCGCCGTTTTTCTGTTCCTTCATCTTGTGCAGCAATTCATACACGGCATTAGCATCGAGAAATTCCTGTTCGAGCTCTTTCGATCGGAGTCGAGTGCGCAAGTACTCCAGGGCTTGCTCAAGTCGGTCCAGCGCGCGCGCAATATTCTCCGTGTTAGTGTGCGCCACGTCTCGCCACAAACCGTAAGGAGCTGCCCGCCAGGCGCAGCATGTCCTGCAATCCCGGACCTGAAAGCGTGAGCGGCAGGCCAGTCTCGTCCGTTTCGTCCTGCACCACGCGGGCCAACGCCAAGGCGAGCAGTTGCGGCAGGTGTGAGACGATGCCCACGGCCCAATCGTGCGTTTCCGCATCGCACCATACCGACTCTGCGCCCAGCGCGCGTACCAGTGAGGCGAATCCCTGCACGCGCGGATCGGAATCGAGCTCTGCGGCGATTAACGCATAGCGCGCGCCGGAGAATAAATTCGCATCGGCGCGCGCGATCCCTGATGTTTCTTTCCCGGCCATCGGATGGCCGCCGAGAAAGCGTGAAGTTCGCGTCCCCGAATGCTGTGCCGCTCGGCAGATGACTGCCTTGGTGCTCCCGGCGTCCGTCACCAGCGCGCCATCTTTTGCCGCCGCAGCAATCGCCGGAAGCGCTTCGATGGTCGCGCCAATCGGCAGCGCGATGTACACCAAGTCCGCGCCGCGCACGGCAGCCGCAAGATTCTGCGCAGTCTCCTGCACCGCGCCGCGCGCCAGCGCCGCTTGCAAAACTTCGGCGCGGTCGAATCCTACGACCGAAATGTCCGGGAAATGTTTGCGCAGCGCCAGGCCGAACGATCCGCCGATCAGGCCGGTTCCGAGGATGGCTGCGCGCGAGAAGGGAACTGGGTTGGGCGTCGAAGGCACGCGGTAGTTTAAATCAAATCGCCGAATCCGTCAGCGCGCGGAGGAACGCGCAGCCCGCCGCTCGGCGGCCGCATCGTCCGGCTCGACGACTTCCACCTGCGAAACGTCCTCGAGTTTTTCGATTTGGCGCACCAGCGTATTTTCGGCGCGATCGGCCTGTACAGTCATCTGAATGTCGAGAAAATGGCCGTCTTCGCTGGTATCCGCCGTCAGGTGCAGCAAGTCAAATCGCCGCCTGCGCGTCACACCCAGAATGCGCACCAGCGCGCCTTCGCTCTGCTTAACCCGCAGCTGTAAGGTGAATTTGTTCACCGCGCAACCTCGCGCGCCACTTCGTGCTGGTGCAACATTTCGGAATTCGAGCGGCCGGGACCGACGATCGGCCAGACGTTCGCTTCCTGATGAATCAGCACATGCGCGAGCACCGGCCCAGGCTCCGCCAGCAGCCGGTCAATCGCTGCAGGGACCTCCGCGCGATCTTCCACGCGAAACGCGGGAATTCCCATGGATTCCGCCACGCGGCAGAAATCGGGATTGTCGGAGAGATCCACTTCGCTGTAGCGCTTGTCGTGGAACAATTCCTGCCACTGGCGAACCATGCCCAGCGCGCGATTATCGAAGAGCACGATCTTCACCGGCAGATCATAACGACGCAGTGTCGCCAGTTCCTGCAGGTTCATCATGATCGAGCCATCGCCGGAAACATTGATCACGCAGGCGTTGGGGAATGCGAGTTGCGCGCCAATCGCTGCGGGCAAGCCGAATCCCATGGTGCCCAGGCCGCCGCTGCTCAGATGCTGGGACGGCCGGTTGAAATGGAAATGTTGCGCCACCCACATCTGGTGCTGGCCCACGTCGCAAGCCACGATGCAATTGTCGCCTGCGCGATCGGAAATGCCTTTCAGGAAGCCAGGTGCGTACACTTCCGTTCCAGGCGCGGCGTAATCCCATTCGTGCGCCTTTTTAGATGCAGTGCACTCGCGCCGCCACGGCTCGATGTTCCCGAGCTTGCAAGACAACGCTTTCAAAGCGTGCCGCAGGTTGCCGATCACCGGAACATCCGCGCGCCGCAGCTTGCTGACTTCCGCCCGATCTACGTCCAGGTGAATCACTTTGGCGTTCGGCGCAAACGCATTCAGCCGGCCGGTTGCTCGGTCGTCGAAACGCGCTCCTACGCAGATCAGCAAATCGCAGCTCTGCACCGCATCGTTCGCGGCCTTGGTGCCATGCATGCCCATCATTCCCAGCGCCAGTTCGTGCGTGGTGGGCAGCGCGCCCAGGCCTTTCAGGGTGGCCACCACTGGAATGCGTGTCGCCTCGACGAATGCGCGGAATTCATTCAACGCGTTGCCCATGCCGATGCCGCCGCCGGCGTACACCACTGGGTTGCGGCTATCACGCATCAACGCCAACGCGCGGGTGATGGATTCCTTGGACGGCTCGGCGATTTCTTCGCTCGCGTCGTCCTCGTGGAATTCGTATTCAGCAACGGTGTTGGCAATGTCTTTCGGCAAATCAATCAGCACCGGGCCGGGACGTCCTGAACGCGCGATGCGGAAAGCCTCATGCACGATGCGCGGAAGCTCCGCCGCTGTTTTTGCCAGGAAGCTGTGCTTCACCACCGGCATGGTGATGCCGAAAATATCCACTTCTTGAAACGCGTCGGTGCCCATCAGCGAAGTCGCCACTTGCCCGGTGATCGCGACCATCGGGATCGAGTCCATGTACGCGTTGGCGATTCCCGTCACCAGGTTGGTGGCGCCGGGACCAGAGGTGGCCATGCACACGCCGACTTTTCCCGTGGCACGCGCGTAACCGTCGGCGGCGAGCGCCGCGGCCTGCTCGTGGCGGACCAGAATGTGCCGGATCTTGGTGTCCAGCAGCGCGTCGTATACCGGCATGATCGCGCCGCCCGGATACCCGAATATGATTTCCACGCCCTCGCGTTCCAGGGCCTTCACCAAAAATTGTGCGCCCTTCATTTGGCACCTCTTGCGGCCGCCGTCTCCGGCTTTAGCCAGGACATTTGCGCGCGCAACTCTGCTCCCACTTTTTCGATCGGGTGGTTCTTATCTTTCTCCAGAAGCTTGGTGTACTGCGGCCGGCCGGTCTGATTTTCCAGGATCCATTCCTTGGCAAATGCGCCGGACTGAATTTCCGTCAGAATTTTCTTCATGCTTTCGCGGACGTGCGCGTCAATCACTCGTGAGCCGCGGGTGATGTCGCCATACTTGGCGGTCTCGCTGACGAACTGGTGCATTTTGGCGATCCCACCTTCGTAAATCAGGTCCACGATCAATTTCAGTTCGTGTAGACATTCGAAGTACGCGGCCTCCGGCTGATATCCGGCTTGCACCAGAGTCTCCCAGCCCGCCTGAATCAATTCGCGTGCCCCGCCGCACAGCACGGCTTGCTCGCCGAACAAATCTGTCTCGGTTTCTTCGGCAAATGTGGTCTGAATTACTCCCGCGCGTGTGCCGCCGATGGCGCTTGCATAAGCCAGGGTCCGGTCGAACGCATGGCCCGAAGCATCCTGATGAATCGCCAGCAAGCACGGCACGCCACCGCCGCCTTCGTAGGTTCGCCGCACGAGATTTCCCGGACCTTTCGGCGCCACCATGGTGACGTCCACCGTCTTGGGCGGCGTGATTTGGCTGTAATGAATATTGAATCCATGGGAAAACAGAATCATGGCGCCGTCCCTCAGGCTGGGCGCCACTTCGTTCTGATACAGCGCAGGCTGCGCCATGTCTGGCGCGAGCATCACGATTACATCCGCGCCTTCCACAGCATCCGCCGGGCCAGTGAGCTTCCAGCCGTCCTGCTCGGCCTGTTTCCAGGATGGGCCGCCGCGGCGCAGGCCAACGGTCACGTTTAGCTTACTGTCGCGCAGATTTAGCGCGTGCGCGCGGCCCTGGCTGCCATAGCCGAGGACGGCAATGCGTTTTCCCTCCAGCGCGCGCGGATTCGTGTCGTTGTCCCAGAACATTTTCGCCATCGTCATTCTCCTTGTAATTACAATATCTACGCGGCGCTGGTTACGGCGCCCAGCGATGCCGATGTAACGAGCTTTGCGTATTTGGCCATCACGCCGCTGGTGTAATTCGGCGCGGGCGCTTTCCACTGTGCGCGACGCTCTTCCAGATTAGCCGCGACATCCAACCGGCGCGCTTTTACATCCAAGGTAATAATGTCGCCGTCGCGCAGCAGCGCGATCGGTCCGCCATTTGCCGCTTCTGGCGCCACGTGGCCGACCATCAGACCGTGCGTCGCGCCGCTGAACCGGCCGTCGGTGATCAATGCAATCCTGTCGTCGATACCCTGGCCCACCAGCGCGCCGGTAACCGCCAGCATTTCGCGCATGCCCGGCCCGCCCTTCGGCCCTTCGTAACGTATTACGACCACGTCTCCCGGCTGAATCTGGCGGCTCTGCACCGCCGCAAAGGCGGCTTCTTCGGAATCGAACACGCGTGCCGGCCCGCTGTGCAACACGCGTTCGTGCCCGGCCAGTTTCACGACGCATCCTTCTGGCGCGATCGAACCGTGCAGAATTGCCAGGCCTCCGTCGGCCTTGATTGGCTTTGCCAGAGGCCGGACCACTTCCTGGCCGGCCGTTTCGTTCGCGTCGCTGATTTCCTCGAACAGTTTTCGTCCCGACGCTGTGATCCCGTCTTTCAGCAGCCCCGCTTCGCGCAAACGCTGCCCCAGCACGCGCATGCCGCCCGCGCGGAACATATCCGGCGCGTTAAACCGCCCGCCGGGTTTCAAGTCCGCCAGCACAGGCGTCTTCGCGGAAATTTCATCAAAATCTGCCAACGTCAGCGGCACGCCTGCGTCAGAAGCAATCGCCAGCAGATGCAGCACGGCGTTGGTGGAGCCGCCGCTGGAGGCAACCGACGCAATCGCGTTATGCAGCGATTCACGCGTGATGATTTGCTTGGGGCGGATGTCGTCCTTCAGCAGCCGCATCACCAGCTTGCCGCAATCGAACGCGGCCTTGCCCTTGCGTGGATCGGTCGCTGGAATTTCATTCGCGCCCATCGGCGAAATTCCCAGAAACGTGAGCGCCATGGCCATGGTGTTGGCAGTGAATTGCCCGCCGCACGCTCCGGCTCCAGGACACGCCACATCTTCCAGCTCACCCAGCTGCTTTTCCGTCATTTTGCCGGCAGCGCACGCGCCCACCGCTTCGAACACATCCATGATCGTGACTTCATGTCCGGCGAAATGTCCCGCCAGAATCGAGCCTCCATAAAGCGAAAGGGAAGGGAGGTTCAACCGCGCGAGCGCCATCACCGTTCCGGGAATCGTCTTGTCGCAACCGCAAATCGCTACCACCGCGTCGAAAGCGTGCGCGCGCACAAATAGCTCGATGGAATCGGCAATCACTTCGCGCGACACCAGCGAAGCCTTCATGCCTTCGGTGCCCATGGTGATGCCGTCGGAAATGGTGATGGTGTCGAATTCGATGGGAGTGCCGCCCGCGGCGCGAATGCCGGCCTTCACTCGTTCGGCCAGTTGCCGCAGATGAAAATTGCAGGGAGTAACTTCGGTCCAGGTATTGGCGACGGCCACCAGCGGGCGCGCCAAATCGGCGTCGGTCAAGCCTGTGGCTTTCAGCATCGCGCGGGCGGGCGCGCGGGAAATCCCCTTCTTGATGGCGTCGCTTTGCATGTTGTCCTTCGTAGTAGGCGACCGGCAAGAAGATAAGTCCAATTTGTAATTCTTGGCAAATTCATAAAAGAAGCTTATATAAGATTTCTGTACATCGCGCTTGACCGCACCCGCCGACTTTCGTATAGTGAGTCGTCGTAAGGTTATAAAAGGATATTCAAGGCGCGTGGGTAATAAGTTTTATTACCGTTTCGCTTTTACCAGCCGCTTCCCTTATACGGGGGAGCGGGCCGGCGAGACGCGCGCGGATCACGCAACAACTAGCAGCTAAGAACCGCACCAAGTCTTTCAAGCCGGCCGCGACCCTCAGAGGGAACGCGGCCTTTTTTGTTTTTAGGGCACTTTTGCTTTTGAGCTAAGGAGGAGAAGCGGGATGAGTGAAATCAAAATTGGCGACTGGCGCGCGAAAATTGACGCAATCGACACCACGCTGCTGCATTTGTTGAATGTGCGCGCGAGCTTTGCGTTAGAAGTTGGCCGCCTGAAAGGGGCGCGGGGCATTGCGCTGCGCGTCCCCGCGCGCGAGCAGGAAATTCTCACGCGCATGAAGAAGCTGAATCCCGGGCCGCTCGATAGCGAAGCGGTCGGCAAAATCTACAGCCAGATCCTGCACGAATCCATACGCATTCAGGCCGATCACGGCCTGGGCTCACCGCGGGTTCCGAAACGCGAGAGGGCGCACCTCCCGGAAAAGCGCCGCAAGGTAGCCGTCGCATGAAAAGCGTGGCCACAGCGCGCATCGCTTTTCAGGGCGAGCGCGGAGCGTTCAGTGAAGAAGCCGCGCTGAAATTGCTCGGCGCGGACATCCTGCTTGTGCCATGTCCCACGTTTGACGCGACCTTCTCCGCCATCCGCAATCAGGCCGCCGATTTCGTGCTCGCGCCGATGGAGAACAGCCTGGCGGGGTCGGTGCATCGCTCGTTCGATCTGCTCGTCGAAAGCGGTCTGCACATCGTGGGCGAGGTGATCATTCCGATCGTGCACAATTTGATCGGCATACCTGGCGCGACGCCCGGACGCATTGCGTCGGTGGAATCGCATCCCGTGGCGCTTGCGCAATGCGAGCAATTCTTCATCGCGCATCCGCGCCTGAAACGAATTCCCGCCGAGGACACGGCGGGCAGCGTGCGCGAAGTCATGCGCGTGGGCGATCCCACACGTGCGGCGATCGCCAGCAAGCGCGCCGCCGAACTCTATGGCGCCGTGATTCTACAGGCGCATTTGGAAGACGATCGCGAGAATTACACGCGCTTCTTCCTGCTCGCGCCCTCCGCCGCGCAGCCGCGGGAATTGGCCGCCGTGGCCGCCGCCGACAAAATCTCGCTCGTCTTTCAGTTGGCGCACAAGCCCGGCGCGCTGCATCACGCTCTGGAGCCTTTCGCCCGTCGTAACATCAACATGATGAAGATCGAAAGCCGTCCTGTGCACGGGCGACCCTGGCAATACCGTTTTTATCTCGACCTGCAAGCCGCGGCGAGCGACCCGGAGTTCGCAGCCGCGCTCGCCGAACTCGCGCAGGAAGCTGTCGAACTGAAAGTTCTTGGCTCGTACAAAGCGGCGGAAACAGCGCCGGCCGGTAAATTTGTTTCCGAGGGGATCCAATGATCATCAACATGGCGGTAGAAGCAACCGAAGAGCAGATCGATCACGTAGTGAAGCGCATTCAGGAGTGCGGCTTTCAAGCGCATCTGAGCCGCGGAGAGGAGCGAGCCGTGATTGGAGTCGTCGGGAAGAGCGAAAAGCATCGCGGGGAACTGGAGGCGCTGCAAGCGGCGCCGGGTGTGGAGGAAATAATCCGTATCACGCATCCGTTCAAGCTGGCGTCTAGAAATTTTCGCCCTGAAGGCTCGGTGATCGAGCTCGGCAAGGGCGTTTCCATCGGCGGGCCGGAGATTGTGGCGGCGGCCGGGCCGTGCGCGGTGGAGTCGGCGGCGCAGATCGGCGAAATTGCCGAGCGCGTAGCGCGTGCGGGGGCAAAGCTGCTGCGCGGAGGCGCGTTCAAGCCGCGCTCTTCTCCCTATTCGTTTCAAGGATTGGGCGAAGAAGGGCTGAAGCTGCTGCGCGCCGCGGCGGACCGCAATGGTTTGCTGGTGGTGAGTGAAGTGATGGACCCTTCGCAGATCGGGGTGATGCTGCCGTATGTGGACGTGCTGCAAGTGGGCGCGCGCAACATGCAGAATTATTATTTGCTGCGCGCGCTGGGCGAAATTCAGAAGCCGGTGCTGCTGAAGCGCGGGATGTCCGCGACGATTGAAGAGTTGCTGCTGAGCGCGGAGTACATCATGTCCGGCGGGAACTACAGCGTGATTCTGTGCGAGCGCGGCATACGCACGTTTGACACTTATATGCGCAATACGATGGATATCGCCGCGATTCCGGTGATCAAGCAGCTTTCGCATTTGCCGGTGGTGGCCGACCCGTCGCACGGCACCGGACGGCGCGACAAAGTGGGCGCGATGGCGCGGGCCGCTGTGGCCGCGGGCGCGGACGGATTGATCATTGAAGTCCATCAGGACCCGGAGCGGGCGCTTTCGGACGGCGCGCAATCGTTGTATCCCGACCAATTTGCGCAACTGATGGCCGAGGCGCGGATGATCGCTCCGGCGGTGGGGCGCAGGATCGCGGAGGAGCCGGTGCAGCAGCGCGCGGCGGTGTGAGGAGTGAGCAGTGATTGGTGAGTAGTGGGCTGTGGCAAACATAAGGAAGGCTCATGAAACTGGATCCGAAGAAAACGGCGTTGCTGACTCTCGATTTCCAGAAAGGGATTTTCGGATTTGTGCCTGGTGCGGAAGCGGTGGTCGCGAACGCGTCCAAGGCCGTGGAATTTGCGCGCAAGAAACAATTCCAGATTATCCATGTGGGACTGGGATTTTCCGCCGGCCACCCGGAAATTCCGGATACTGAGTCGCGATTCAAGAGAGTGAAGGACAGCAATCTCTTCGTGGTAGGCACGCCATCCGCCGAATTTCACAGCGGCGTCGCTCGTCCTGGGGATCTGGTGGTGTATAAGCAGCGAGTGGGCGCGTTTTCGGAGAACCAGCTGCATCTGATTTTGCGATCTCGTGGCATTGAGAATCTGGTGTTCTTCGGAATTTCCACCAGCGGCATCACGCTCTCGACGCTACGCCGCGCTTCCGACCTGGATTACTGGTGCGTGGTCCTCAAAGACGCGTGTTACGACGCCGATGAGGAAGTGCACCGCGTGCTCACCGAGAAAATTTTCCCGTCACAAGCAACGGTGCTAACCGTGGACGCCTTCATCGCTGAACAGGAGGAGTAGGCGAGCGCAGACTGGAAGGCTCGCGGGGGAAATCCGGATTGACGGTATATCGCAATAATGCGATAATTCTGGTTGCGGGATCGGTGTGAACGGCGAATTCACGATCGAGTATGTGGAACTCCCGAACGGGCGAGTGCCCGCACGCGAGTTTATCGATTCTCTGGATGACAAAGCAGCCGCGCGCGTGGACGCCTTCATTGAACGCATGCGCATCTCCGGCAATCGGATGGAGGGCAAGTTCGTCAAGAAGCTGTCGAACGGCATATTCGAGCTGAGGGTCAAGCAATTTGACCGGATTTTTCGCGTTCTTTACTTTTACCAGCCGGGAATGCTGATCGTGATCGCGTCGGGATTTCAAAAGAAGACGGAACGGACTCCGCCCGCCGAAATTGCCAGAGCGGAACAACTGAGAAGGCTGTGGCTCAAGTGGCGAAACCGCTATAGCGGAACACAGAAGGAACGGGACGCCATGCTGAAGGAGCTGGACACATGAAACAAAATGTGAAACGCGATAGACACCGCGAAATCACCGGGCAGCGCGCGCGCAAGAGCGCCACATACCGCAAAGAATTCGCACGCAGCCTGCAGCAAATTGATCTGGCGGTTCTGATCCGCGAGATGCGCGAGGATGCTGGCTTCACACAGGCAGAGCTGGCAGCTAAAGTCGGCACCACGCAGTCTGTGATCGCACGTCTCGAAGACGCAGAGTACACAGGGCAGTCGCTGCTGATGCTGGAGCGCATCGCCACCGCGTGCGGCGTCGCGTTACGGCTGCACGCCGAGAAGAAGCCGCATTGGGATCGAGAAGTGGCGCTTACCTAAATACCGATGTATGCCCATCTCGCCTGCTCGCGCCATCTTGGGCGCGATCGTCGCGAGTTCCGCCAAGCGGAGTTGTGCCGCGGTGGTCGGAAAAGAGCTGTGACCAGTATGTTCTGTCAGCGTAGCGCGGGAACGGGCTCGGGTTGGGGCAGGCGAGCTTTGGAGCCAATGAAGGCGTAGTAGGCGATGAATATGTAGCACAGCAGCGGAACGATCATGGCCGTGGCCATGCTATGGGTGGCTTCGAAGATGCGTCCCATGATCGGTGTGAAAATAGCGCCACCGATGACGGCCATCACGATCATCGAGCCGCCGATCTTAGTGTTCGGCCCCAGCCCCTTCAGACCCAGCGCGAAAATCGTAGGGAACATGAGCGACATGAAGAAGCTCGTCAGAAAGACTGCCCAGAGCCCAATCCAGCCCGGCAGCAGCACCCCAATCGCGACCAAAGCGATGTTGATGAAGCTATAGAATCCCATCAGCTTGCTCGGCGCGATGAATTTCATCAAATACGTCGCCAGGAATCTGCCGATGGTGAAGACGATGAGCGTGCCGGTGAGAAAATACCCTGCGGTCTTTTCAGGAAGATGCGTGTAGTCCTGAACGTAGGTGATGAAGTAGCTCCAGGTGCCCACTTGAGCTCCGATGTAAAAGAACTGCGCCAGCACGCCTTGAACGAAGTGCGGGTATTTGAGTAATTCGCGGAAGCTGCCCTTCGGCTGCTCACCAACTGATTCAGACTCCTCCGCGATTTTCGGAAACTTTGTGCTCATTATCACGACTGCAAAGAGAAAAACAACGCAGGCGAGAACCACGTAAGGCGTGATGACGCGCAGTGTTTCATGCTCCAGGTATGCTTGATATGTCCCGGCGGTTTTCAGCGCCGCAACCTGCGCCGGATTCAGCTCGACCCCCGAGAAGATGAAGATGGTGCCGACGACGACTCCCGCGATGCACCCCAAAGGATTGAAGGCTTGCGCGAAGTTCAGGCGCTGCTCCGATGTTCTGGGGTCGCCCAAGACCGAGATGAAGGGGTTCGCGCCGGTTTCCAGAAAAGACAATCCACCGGCGATAACGAAGAGCGCAAAGAGGAAGAATCCGTAGCGCTGGACGACAGCGGCAGGCCAGAAAAGCAGAGCGCCGGTGCCGAAGAGGAGCAACCCGATCACCAGGCCGGTCTTGTAGCCGTATTTGCGCATGACGAGCGCGGCCGGCAACGCCAAAAGGAAATAGCCCAAGTAAAAAGCGGATTGAATCAGGCCCGCCTGGAAGCGATTCATCTCAAACGATTTCATGAACTGCTTGATGAGCACGTCGTTCAGGTTGCTGGGGATGCCCCAGAGGAGAAACAACGTCGTCACCAGAACAAAGGGCAGCGTGTTGCCTGGCGAAAACAGTCGGGGCTTGCCGAGCGTTTGCTTTTCAGGATCAGGCAGAGCGGCCAACCTGAGTCCCCTTCGCGAGCGCCTCGGTGATTCCCAGCTGTGCGCGCCCCAATTCGGTCAAATCCGCAACCGTGCCACGCCCTACAAAATCGACTTCAAAATCATCCGACGCGAAGTCCGGTGGAGTTTTTCCGGCCAGAAAAGCCTGCGCTTGCTGCGGAAGGTACGCCGAATTTTTGGCGCAACCGGGCGTCGAAGCGATATACATCACGTTGCTGTAGCCCGATCCCCGATGTTCATTTTCAACCGCGTGCACTACATCGGAATGCCAGAAAACGGTGTCGCCCGGTTGCATCAATGGAATTGAGGAAAGAGCTTCGATCAACAAACCATGAAACTGCGGATTCACGGAGAGCGCACGGCCGGGCTGCGCTCCGCAGAGATCGTCTTCGGCAACGTCGTCTTGCAGCGCGCGCAGCAAGACGTACACCATGGACTCGGCGATCGGAATCAGCTGCAGCGTGCCGTCTCCCTTGCCTTGACGAGTCAACGCGGTCCATCCCTGAAAGGTCCGGAACATTGAGCAAACAGCGGGGGAGGGAACCTCACGAACATCGGGGCGGAACGCGGCATCAAACGCGTCGTACTGCTGCGTGTTGCCGGAAAAGACGTGACGATATACGTTGCGAAAATTTTCATCAAGCCAACGTTCCACCGAGCCTCCATCCACGTGCGGGGATAGACCCAACGATGCGGATCCGGGCGGCCGCCGCCGAATACGATCCGCGTACGCGGGCACCTCATTCGGATTGAAATGCTGGCGCCCTTCACTTTCGGCTTTCCACAGATTATTCATGAAGACGCGGACGCGCGTTAGCGATTCGGCTTGGCGAGCCTGAACCTGGGGGCGCGACCAATAGATTCCGTAAATCTGGGGTTTGGCCGACGCCAACGTTCCGAAGTATTTGTCTTCGGCGGCGTTGACTAGTTTGGCGTCGAGACCGTTTTTTTCAACGTACGTCGAAATTTCGTCGTTCCATGCGTTCGCCTGGGAGGGATCGAACGTCTCGCGGATGACGCAGGCGCCGCGCTGCTTGATCTTGGCGATCATCTCGGCGGGTACGCTGCCGCCTGCGATATCCGAATAATGCACGATGGGCACAACCGCTTGGCCCGACTCTCGTTCCTTTACGATCGCGTTCACGCGACTACGCGTCTCGGATTCGACTTTCTGGAAAGCCTCGGCATAGCCGGGCAGCGCCGCGCGCAGCGATTTTTTTGTTTCGCGCACCAGCTTTGGCAGATCTTCGATTTCGAATTTCATGGAATTCTGCT
This sequence comes from uncultured Acidobacteriota bacterium, assembly GCA_963742475.1. GTDB lineage: Bacteria > Acidobacteriota > Terriglobia > Acidiferrales > UBA7541 > Palsa-295. The sequence continues at coordinate 902,221 of CAVULY010000003.1, forward strand.
CCTTGTAGAACTCGAACTGGCCGCGAGAACACCGCACCGAATCCGCGCTGCCGAATCTAGCAAAACGCAGAATTGTCGAGTGATGCAAAACGGCCAACTACTGATACAATCCGGCCAGCCGTAAATAGCCGAGACAAAGCGACGAAATGAAGCCTCAGTTTGAGTCGGTTACATTTCCAAAAGGCTGCTCGGTGCGCGTCTACCACCGACGTGTACCAGAGATCCCCTTCGAATGGCACCACCACCCGGAATACGAGCTGACGTTGACGTTGAACAGCAAAGGCTGGCGATTCATCGGTGATCACATCGGAAAATACCGGTCACCGGATCTGGCGCTGGTTCCTTCCGACATGCCGCATACGTGGGCGTCGACCACTGCCCTCCGCCAAGACGAACCGCATACCGCAATCGTGATTTGGTTTTCGGGACATTGGGCGCTGCAGATGGCGCAAGTATGCCCAGAATATGCGGCCATCCGGCGATTGCTGCGAAACGCGGCGACAGGCCTTGAATTTCCGCGGGCGGTCGCCAAACGGGTGGCGGGCAGTCTCGACCAGATCCTCTCGGAATCCCCGCAGTCGCGCCTGCATGCCACGCTCGATCTGCTTGTGGCCCTCGCCGGCGTAAACGCCGTCAATCTGTCCAAAACCGCGATGACCGTTCCGTCCGGCGGGGACAGCGAGCCGGCGCAGTTCACGCGCGTGCTGCAATATCTTCACCGGCAGTTTCAAGAGCCGATACGCATCGCTGCGCTCTGCAGTGTCGGGAATATGTCCGCGAGATCGTTGCACCGCCTTTTTGTAAAACACACGGGCGACAGCGTCAGCGAATACCTCTGCAAGCTTCGAATCGGGCGCGCTTGCATGCGTTTGGCGGAAACCGATCTGCCGGTCAGCATGATCGCGTACGAAGTGGGTCTCCCCAATCTCGCCAACTTTAACCGGCAGTTCCGTCGTATTCGGCAGATCACTCCGAGCGCCTACCGCCGATCCTTCCAGCATCATACCCTGATGCCGGAAAAGACCAGCCGCGCAGAACTGCAGATCCGCCCCAGGTCGCTGGAAAGCCTGCCCACCGCAAGCCGTTCCGCAAGCCGTTTTGCCTAACCTGTCGATGCAACACCATCTGGTATAAAGCTGTTTTCAAAAGTGGTATTTATGACCCAAAAGAAACGGTTCGGGCTCTCGGCGATGCAGAAGAGCGATATGTGGCGCGTTCGGCTACCAGTTCGGTGCGTCTTTGTGGAAGCGCATGCGAATGGGTTTCACTCTCTCCTGCAACCAGCCGTGCACCGGACATTCCAACCGTTGGGGATATTTGACAGCACCGGGCACCGGTTTGGGGACGAGAGGCGCGTTACACTTCGGGCAGTTCAAGCGGTCTCCGGTCGCAGTTCAGCAGTGGCAATGATTGCGGGATTCACTGGCTGATGCGCGGAGTCTATCACGATGCAGCGGTCCAATATCTTGAAGTGGTTTCATTCTGCGTGGTAGTGTCGGCAGGCGGCGCATGATTCCCGCCGGAGGTACCGTGAAAAAAATCTGGGTGGTGATGTTTGCAATGCTGCTGCCTTTTCCGGCGATGCGCGGGACGGCGCAGCAGACGGCGAGCTCTCTTACTGCCGCGCAGTGCCAGTCGGATGCCGCGGTGTGGCTCCCGACCCTGCAAGCACAGGGCGGCACGATTGCGATAACTTACGAGACTCTTGGGAGTTGGGTTGACGAAATGACGCAATGTCAGTCCGTGGATCCAGCGAATCGCGAGCAGTACTTCAACGTGGCTGCCGGAGCCATTGCTGAAAGGGCGAACCGCGAGACGAACTACCTGGTCCGGCATGGCCTGTACAAACAGTTCCTCGCCGAGGACGTGGCAGGCAAGCGCGGTCTGTGACGAGGGCCGCGCTCGGAAGCAGGGCGATGAAATTACTCAGGGACGAGTCGATTGACCTGTATAGGCCTGTGGCCACGCTCTTTGGACCACCGAGAAAAGAAACGCGGTGGTGAGACCAAACAGGATCCAGCCGTTCAGGGCTTCCAGAGCACCCATCATTTGCCAGCGTGGCTCCAAAAACAAGCTCGCGTGGCCATAGCTGGTCATGGCGCTAAGCGAGTAGAGCATCGCGGCCCGGTAGTCTTGTGACGCGCCTACGAAACGGTAAACGATCGCCCACAGAACACCTTCGATTGCGTGGAGCATGGTGGCAGAAAGGGCCGTGCCTCCGATTACGAAGATCGCGACGGGCGAGCGAGCGCTCATTGCCTCACGGCGACTCAGTCTGGAGATGACGTCTCTGTTGATCTGTCCGAGTCCGTAGGCGTGCAGAATCACAGTAAGAACAATGAGTGGCAGCCCCCACGCCCAATTTACGCTCCAGCCAGGTGCTAATCCGGAATCCATCGAAAACCTCCGATGCGTGAGCGGGCTGAGCTGGGCGCTTTCGCCGCATTGCTGCGTGGTGCCAAGGGCTGAGCTTGTGCGAGAGCTTACCACTCCCTAGAAGAAAGGCACGCGAGAGCCAGACGGCGTGTGCTGATTCGTTCACCTGAGCGGATTCGCGCCGAGAACGAATGCCGAGGAGAAGGCGCGGGCCCCGCTTGGTGCGAGCCAGCGCTCTTGTTGATTCATACGCTAATACGGCTGGGTAGGCGCAAATCCATCATTTACAACCGTCTGGCCTGCGTGACATACTTCCGGGCCTGAGGGACGGAGGCACGTCCATGCGCAACACTACACGAGTAGTTCCCCTTTTCCCGGCGATTCTTGCCGTGTGCTTTTTTCTGTGATTGCCGCGCCGGCATTTGCGGCAGGCGATGACACGCCCGCCAAGTCGGCGGCAACAGCGCGCCCGGCCGGACCACGAAAAGAAAGTGTTCACAAACGACGATATTGACCAGATGTGGCCGAAGGCTCAAGCGCCGGCCAGCGTCGCGCAGAGCAGTCCAACGAGCGCGACCCGGACCCCAGTGGTTCCGAAGCCGGCTGCCGTTTCGCGGGCTGTGCGCGTGCACCGATGTGCCGCTGAGCCCCGAGAAGAACCCAGTCTGGTACGCGACGCAGATCGAGTCGCTTACTGCGGAACTGGATAGCATCAGCAGCAGGGAAGCAAACATGCGCAATTTCCGCGAGAACGGCACGGACTCCGGTGTGCAGATCGGGCTGCAGTTCGGCGCGCCTTGCGAAGGCATCACCACGGACAACGCGATCGCGCAGCTGGCGATTCGCCGGCAGGAAATCGAACAGCAGATCAACGATCTTCAGGTTCTGGCGCAGCAGAATGGGATTTCGCCAACGATTGTTCAAGACGCGCCAGACGTTCTGCAGGCCGCGCAGAAGCCGTTGACCCCGCGCCAGCAAGAAGTGGCGCTGCAGCGGCGACAGGGCGAGCTGATTGAGAAGCTAGACGGCGTGCAGTACGAACTGGCGGGGATGTCCGACCAAGCCGCGGCGCAGGGGATCGTGCTGCTGCCGGTGACGCCGAATTATGGCGGCAACCTGACCACCAACCTGATCCAGACACTGGACAACCGCGCCGGCGAGATCCATAACGCGCTCAGCGCGAACGAAGACGCCGCACGGCAGGCTGGCCTGGCGCCGTCCACGCTTCCCTAGGGAGTACTTCGGCCGTCACCGAACCGTCAAGGACAAGTCAAGGCCACACAATGTTTGTGGCACGCAGCTCATGTTGCGGGCCGTGTGTTTCATCGTGTAATCCGCTGACTTTCTGTTACAACCTCAGCCTTACGTAGCGACTGCCCAAGCATAATCGCCGGCTCATGTGGATGGAGCATTGCGCGGCGATGCGCTGAGAAGTACATTATTCCTCGCTCGGGCTAGGAAACCGGAAACTTCGAGTAACGATTCGACGCGTCCGTGACTTGTGGCCGGCGCACAGCCGCGCTTGAAATCGAGGGGGGAGGATTCCAATGAAGCAATCGCAAATGTTCAAAGGTCTGCTGCTAGTGCTAGTGCTGGCACTTGGCGCAGGCGCGCTATTGTGGGGGCGCGGCGCCGGCTCGGCCAGGCGCGCGACCACGAAACAGCAGTCCTCCGCGAATGCCGGTGCGCCGCCGCAGCAGCTGAGCGCCGAAGCACAGGCGTCCTTGCGGTCAATCGTCCAAGCGGGAAATTTGCCGGAGTTGCGCTGGCCCGATTTCAGCGATTACGGAAAACTGGTGCAGGAATTTTATGACTCCTACGGATTTGCGCTGCCGTGGGTCCGCGGAATGGAGCCAACCGCGCAGGCGCGGCAAGTGATTGCGATTCTGCAGCAGGCGGAGCAAAAGGGATTGTCGTCGGAGGACTACGACGGGCCGCGTTGGGACGCGCGCTTGGCGAAACTCAAACCGTCCGCCGCTCACCCATCCGAAGCAGATGCGGTTCAGTTCGACGCGGCGTTGACGGTGTGCGTGATGCGTTATATCTCCGATCTGCACATCGGCAAGGTGAATCCGAAACACTTTGACTTCGGATTCGATGTCGCGGCCAAGAAGTACGATCTGCCGCAATTTGTGAAGGAAGATGTGGTGGACGTATCCGACGTGGCCTCCGCGCTGGCGCAAGTGGAGCCTCCTTACCCGGGATACCAACGCACGATTGCGGCGCTGCAAACTTATCTGGTGCTTGCGAAGGAACAGGACGGGAAGCAGCTTCCAGCGATTCAGAAGACGGTCTCACCCGGCGATTCTTACGCCGGCGTGCCGCAGTTGATCGTGTTTCTGCGCCTAGTGGGCGATCTGCCGGCGGACGCCAGTGTTCCAGCCGATACCACGGTTTACCAAGCTCCACTGGTGGATGCCGTGAAAAGCTTTCAGAGCCGGCATGGTCGCACCGCGGATGGAAAAATCACCACGCAAACATTGGCGGATATGAACACTCCGCTGAGTCAACGAGTGCAGCAGATGCAACTGGCGCTGGAGCGCTGGCGCTGGCTGCCGATCGGTCTGCGTGCGGCGCCGATCGTCGCAAATATTCCGGAGTTTCGGCTGCGCGCGTACGACGAAAACTTCAATGTGGCGCTGGCAATGAACGTGGTAGTCGGCAAGGCCTACGACCACGACACCCCGGTGTTCGAAGACAACATGCAGTACGTGGTGTTCCGGCCGTATTGGAACGTTCCGTATTCCATTGCCAAATCAGAATATCTTCCCAAGCTTGCGCGCGACCCAGATTTCCTGGCCAAGAAGGGTTTCGAGGTGGTGGACAGCCGCCAGCAGGTGGTCAGCTCGGGAGCCGTGTCGAGCGACGTGCTGGCGCAACTGCGGTCGGGAAAACTTTTCATCCGCCAAGGGTCGGGTCCCAAGAATGCGCTGGGCCTGGTGAAATTTATTTTTCCGAACGACTACAGCGTGTACATGCACGATACGCCCGCGCAGGAATTCTTCGCGAAGACCCGGCGGGATTTCAGCCACGGGTGCATCCGGCTGGAAAAGCCCGCTGAGCTGGCAGTGTGGGTGCTGCGCGACAATCCGGGATGGAACGCGGAGAAAGTTCGCGCGGCAATGAATGGGACCACGCAACAACAAGTAAACCTGGCGCGTCGGATTCCGGTGTTAATCGTTTATGCCACGGTGGTTGTGCCGGAGGATGGCCGCGTTCACTTTTACGACGATATCTACGGACACGATGCGGCGCTCGCGAAGGTGCTGGCCAAAGGCTATCCGTACCCGGGTTAGTCGCCGGTGGCGAGATTGCTGGGGCAGTCGAAACACCACTGGCGCACTCGCCCCGTGTCCACGTGGATGAAGTCCGAGTGAGGGTAATAGCCCACGCCGCCGCGGCGCAAGGCTAGCGCCGCCTGGCGCAGCTTGAGCGTGTTGATGCCAGGCATGCGCAGGTCAATCGCTTCCGCTTGAATGTGCAGACTGTTCTTGGCGACTCCGGTGGTGTGAGCGCGCAGAGATTCGTTCGTACCCGAAGTGCGGTAGCCGCAGACGATGTCTATCTCGCCACTGGGACGCCCGACCGAGGCGGTCAGGTCGGAAAGAATGTCATACAGGCGCGGATCGAAGTGGCGCACGTCGTTGGTATTGTGATCGCGCAGGAAGAAATCCAGCTTGGCGAGCGCTTCCGGCAGGTAGCGGTCGTCGCGGCGGTAGATGATATCCAGGCGTTCGCCGGTGTGGGTGTTGAATAGCACCAGGCGATGGTCACGGTTTTGCTGCGAGGGCGATGGGCTGGAAACCGACTCCTGATTGGCCCCGCCGCGCGATTTAGTCCGCGCGCCGATCGGCGCCAACAGCAACAATACTGCGCCCGCGCCCCACAGGCAGCGCGACAGCGTTTTGCATGCGTTCATACACTTCCTCTCTATTTAATTTTAACACAACCGGGCGCACCGCCAAATTTGCCGCCATCGAAAAGTCAACGCTCCGCGCCGTCGCATTTTGCCGTTGGCGCTCGGATTTCTGGGGGTCGGCAGAAGGCTCGGCGGGATTATTTCGCGGGGCTGGCGCTGGGGGGCGACGTTAACGGCGGCGGCGCGGTGGTGTAGGGAATCGGCGGCTGGTTGATGACTGTGACGCCGGACGACGACCACGCGAGGCGTCCATTGCTGATGGCCACTTCCTGCACGACTTTCGTGAACATGCGATCTTGCACGAAGGTTCGCTGGGTATAGTCCACCACGTAGTTCACCGTAAATTCCATCGAACCGCCGGTAACAGCGAGAGCCACGAAAGGTTCGATCGGAGGATTTTCAGTGCGGTAATCTTCGCTCACCGCGTTCCAAGACTTCTGCGCCTCTACCAAGTACTCGCCAATCACGTCATTGGCTATGCGCAGGAGCATTTCCCGGGCGAGTGCGGCGTCACTGGCTATAGTGAACACCACTTTGACCTGATCCCAGATAAAGCGGAAGCCTTGCGAGTAATTAAAAACCGAATTCTTCAAGACGGTGTTGTTGGGGATGCGCACAATCCGTCCGCTGTACAAGTCCCGGCCAACCCAGCTGCCGATTTCCATCAGGGTGGTGCGCAGCAGGCCGATGTCAATCACGTCGCCGCGCGTCTCGCCGATCTGAACTCTGTCTCCCACGGTGTACAGCTTGGAAAAACCGATGGAGAAAGCACCGGCGATACTGGCCAGAACATCCTGCAGCGCGACGGCCACGCCGGCGCCGGCGACCCCGAGGGCAAAGCTCAGGCGCCCGAGGCGATCCTCGAAGAGGATTGCGAGGAAAAGGAGAATCGCGAGGTAACCAGAAAAGACTACGAACTTGCGAACTCTATAGCGGGCATCGCCCTGGCCGAAGTGCCGGGGAAGCGTCCGTTCCAACAGGCGAAAACCGGTATGAATGACGAGGATGCCAATAATCGCGGCAACGCACTTGCCGAGCAGCGAAAGGTCCATAGTCTGCTTTAAGAATTCGTTCATTCGAACACCATGATACCCGGATTGCCGCTGGGAGCGCGCGCCGCGCAGCGAACGCGGATTTAGCAGCGCGAAACTACAGCTTTGACGGCGAGGGCCTCAAGAAATCTTTTTATGTTTGTCCCAAAGCTCCCAAAATAGCGCGACGGTCGCAGGCGCAAAACCGGCGTAGTGGTTGTTGGCGTAGGCATACACTTTCACGCCGCGCCGCGTGGTTTGGTAACAGTAGTCCACCCAACTCGACAGAGCTGCGCGGCGGTCAACGATGGTCTTGTCCCACACTTTGGTCTGCTCTTCGATTCCCTTGCGGTCGCCCAGCCAACGCACATAGGTAAAGTTGGAAGTAATAGGATCAAGGCGGCTGGTCAGATCGGTAATTCCCGGCATCCAGGCTTGATCAATCACCGCCAGAGCGACATTGTGTTCGCGCAGCAATCCCGTGAATTTTTCGTCGAGCCAATTCTTATTGCGGATTTCGACAGCGAACCGATGAGCTTTGGGAAGTTTCTTCAGGAAGGGACGCAGGCGCGCGAGAAATTCTGCTCCGCTCTTGAACCTGGTGCGATTGAAATACGGAAACTGGAACAGCATCGGGCCCAGCTTTTCCTCGCCCAGTTCTTCCGCGGTTTCCACAAAAGTCTTGAATTCCTCGTCGCAATCTTCCAGGCACTTTTCGTGGGTAATCGTTTGGGGGATTTTCAGCGAGAACAGGAAACCGGGCGGCGTTTTGTTGGCCCATCCGATTACTGTGGAGCGCGCCGGCGTGCGGTAGTAGGTGCTGTCCACTTCGACGGTGTCGAAGCGGCTTGCGTAGTAGCTTAGAAAATCGCGCGGCTGCATTCCGGCGGGATAGAACGCTCCTTCCCAACCTGCGGCGGTGAATGCAGACGTGCCTACGCGAATCTCGGGTTCGTTTGGAGCTAGCCACAATTGCCAGAGCCTAACTTAATGGCTGACCGCTGGGCAAGCTGGCGTTTTGAGCGAGGACGCGCGCTGGCGTGATAGAGTTTTCACCTGTTTGGCAGATCCGATGATTTTTCTGGAGACAGAACGATTGCTGTTCCGATCGCACGAAGCGGGCGATGAAGCTGATTTTGTCAGTATGCACACTGACCCGGAAGTTCGTCGTTACGTGGGAGGGCAGGCTTGGCCGCTGGAAAAAGCGCGGAATCGTTTTCGAGAGGAATATCTGGGCCGGCCGGACGAAACCTAGGGCTTGTGGGCAACGGTGCTCAAGGAAGAAGGGAAGTACATCGGATGTTGTGGCCTGCGGGCTGCGGGGAACGCAATGGGAGCGAGCCTCGGCTATTATTTGGCGCGAGCTTACTGGGGACGCGGGCTTGCTTCGGAGGCTTCGCGGGCTTTCATTGACACGGCGTTTACGCGGCTGGGCCTGGATCGCGTGGAAGCGGACGTGGAAAAAGGCCACGCCGCGTCCGAGCGCATCTTGCAGAACTTCGGATTCAAGTATGTGCGGCGGGAAGAAATTCCTGGCTGTAGCCGCATCATAGATTTCTACGAATTGACCAGAGCGGAATGGCAGCGTCGCGGTGGCTTGCAGGCGTCAGCGGGCCGTGGATATTTTTAGCGCGCTTACGAACGCCGTCCATTCGCATGGTTTTCCTGCGAGACTGAATCCCGGGCGTGCGGGAGGCGGTTGACGAAAATGCGTTCCGCCAGTAAAGTAGATCAGGGTCGTGCCAACGACCCTTTTTTGTTGTCTCCCTTCGGCTGGGAGGTCGTACAATTGGCAGTACATCAGATTCTGGATCTGATTATCCTGGTTCGAGTCCAGGCCTCCCAGCCAATTCTAATCAACCTCTAGCTGGCCTCGAACGTCTCAGCCCGTCCGCGGGGATTGGTTTCCGGTTACCCCTAGTCACGCCAGTGGAATTGGATTAGCAGAGGGGCAGAGGCGTCCACGGCATGCCTCCGGATCTCACATCTTACTCGAACTGAATGCGCCGGGTTGCGCGATACCTATTCCACCGGGTCGTCAGCCGCCGGCGATGGCGCCGACGATGAGGAGAGGTTCCGTTCCTGAGGCAACCGCGTCAGGAAGTGGGGTGTCCGGTTGTTCATGGGAAAGGTCCTCGCCACAGGCGAAGAAGCGCAGGAAGGGCCGCCGCGTTTGCGTGACGTGGTCGCGGATTGTGCCGCTCAACATCGGGTAGCGGCTCTCGAGCGCATCCACGACGGAGCGCTGTGTGACTGGCGGCTGCAGATCGAGCTCCACTTCGCCGCTGATGTGCGCGAGCCCGCGCAGGTGCGGCGGGAGAACGACGCGAATCATGGCAGCGTCTGGACCTCAACAGAAAGCACGGCTGGAAGATCGCGCACAATCGGCGACCACGCATCCCCGCCATCGGCGGATGCGTACACTTGCCCGCCGGTCGTACCGAAATAGACGCCACATTTATCGAGTGAGTCCACGGCCATGGCATCGCGGAGTACATTGACATAGCAGTTCGCTTGCGGCAGACCTTTCGTGAGCGCTTCCCACTCGTTTCCGCCGCTGCGGCTGCGGTACACGCGCAGTTTGCCATCTGGCACGAAGTGCTCTCCGTCGCTCTTGATGGGCACGACGTAGATGGTTTCCGGCTCGTGCGCGTGAACATCAATCACGAAGCCAAAGTCACTGGGAAGATTTCCGCTGACTTCCTCCCAGGAGTCTCCCGCGTTGTCACTGCGCATCACGTCCCAATGTTTCTGCATGAACAAGACGCCGGGACGATTGGGATGCATAGCGACATGGTGAACGCAGTGGCCGATCTCGGCATTGGGGTCGGGAATGTAAGGCGAGCGCAGGCCACGATTGATCGGTCGCCAGGTTTCGCCGCCATCGTCTGTGCGGAACGCGCCCGCAGCCGAGATCGCGATGAACATCCGCTTGGGATTCTTCGGATCCAGAATAATCGTGTGCAAACACAAGCCGCCGGCGCCGGGTTGCCACAGAGGCCCTGTTCCATGACCGCGGAGTCCAGCGACTTCCTGCCACGTCTGAGCGCCATTCGTGCTGCGGAACAATGCGGCGTCTTCCACTCCGGCATAGACCTCGTCCGGATCAGTGAGCGAAGGTTCAAGGTGCCAGACGCGCTTGAACTCCCAGGGGTGCTGTGTGCCGTCGTACCACTGATGGGTGGTGAGGGGCTTGCCAGCCGGGGAAGAAGTGTCATAGACAAATTTGTTGCTCTTCCCGGCAGGCGGCGCATCCGGCTTCGGCATCTCTTCTCCGCCGGGAGTTTCCCAAGTCTTGCCGCCGTCGCTGGAGCGCTGGATCACTTGTCCGAACCAGCCGCTGGACTGCGACGCATAGAGGCGATTGGGGTCAACGGGCGAGCCCTTGAGATGGTAAATTTCCCAGCCGGCAAAATGTGGGCCACTGACATTCCAGTTTTCGCGCTTACCGTCCGACGTAAGGATGAACGCACCCTTCCGCGTACCAACAAGGACCCTCACAGTGCTCATCTGTTCCTCCCGTTCGCGTTTCCTCAGATGCTCGCCATCGAACAACGCCCGTGCAGCGACTTTATTTTCCCACACTCGCGGCGTTCAACGGAATTCAAACATTTCTCACAGGGGGTTTTGACGAGGCGGATAGGATTCTGGATCTAATTATTTTGGTTCGAGTCCAGGCCGCCTGGCCAAACTTCTGAAAGTTGCGGAGTTACCGGTAAATCCAACACATGAAATCGCTTTGCGCGCGATCTGGCATTTTCAGGCGAAGGCGACGCGCGGAGTCAGCATGGACGATTATTGGCATACGATGATAAGCTTCCGCACTCAATCTCGACGCCCGCGGCAAGCGCAGTATTTCGCAGCAGCGATTTCCCAGCGCCCCGCCAGGATGACATCCGATGGAGCCCCATCCGAAGAGCGCAGATAATGCGGCAGACGGTTTGCGCGCCCTTGCGCAGCCGGTGGCCGCGCCGCTCACTCGCGCGGCGATATTCCTGGTGGTGGCTTTGCGGCCGGGCCGTGAGAGTTGCGCCACCGTGCGAGCGTTGTGCGGAGACCTGAGCGCACTGCTGCGGGCGGTCGAAACGCGCGACCTGGAAGCGTCCCTCTCGGTCATCATGGGTTTTGGATCCGAAGCGTGGGACCGGCTATTCGGGGCGCCGCGGCCGGCTGAGTTGCATCCGTTCCGCGAGATTCGTGCCGAAGAGCGCCACGCGGTGTCCACGCCGGGCGATTTGCTGTTTCACATTCGCGCGAAGCGAATGGATTTGTGTTTTGAGCTGGCCACGCAAATCATGACGCGAATCGGGGACGCCGTTACGCCCGTGGACGAGGTGCAGGGCTTTCGTTACTTCGATAATCGCGATTTGATCGGTTTCGTGGACGGGACGGAGAATCCGCGGGGCGCCGCAGCGTCGGATGCCGTGCTGATCGGCGAGGAAGACGCCACGTTCGCGGGGGGCAGCTATGTGATCGTGCAGAAGTATTTGCATGATATGGCGGGTTGGAATGCGCTGTCCACGGAGGCGCAGGAACGCATCATCGGACGGACCAAAGTTGCGGATATTGAATTGGACGATTCCGTGAAGCCAACTTCGTCGCACAGCTCGCTGAATACGATCGTGGAGAACGGAAAAGAGGTCAAGATCCTGCGCGACAACATGCCATTCGGCCGGCCCACGCAAGGAGAATTCGGAACGTATTTCATCGGCTACAGCCGTTCGCCACGCACGATCGAACTGATGCTGCAGAACATGTTTATTGGGCGGCCGCCTGGGAATTACGACCGGCTGCTGGACTTCAGCCGCGCCGTTACCGGAAACTTGTTCTTCGTGCCGAGCGCGACATTTTTGGAGGATGTGAGCGAAGACGCACCTGCGGATGCGGCGGCTTCTGCCGCGCCGGCGGCGGTAGAAACATCTTCATCCACGCCCGCGGGAAACCAGGGTTCGCTGGGCATCGGTTCGCTTAAAGGAGATATTCCCAATGAATAATCTGCATCGCGAGCTAGCTCCCATTTCTGATGCCGCGTGGGCGCAAATTGAAGAGGAAACTTCGCGCACCCTGAAGCGCTATCTTGCCGGCAGGCGCGTGGTTGACGTGGAAGCGCCGGGCGGCACAATTCTTTCTGCCGTCGGCACCGGGCACCTGCGGACGATCGCTGCTCCGAAGGACGGCATCATCGCCAGACAGCGCGAAGTAAAGGCGCTGGTGGAGCTGCGTGTTCCGTTCGAGCTGAACCGGCAGACGATTGACGACGTGGAGCGGGGTGCGAACGATTCGGACTGGCAGCCGGCCAAAGATGCCGCGCGACAGATCGCCTTCGCCGAGGACCGCGCGATATTCGACGGCTACGCCGCCGCTGGCATCGGCGGCATACGTCAGGGAACCAGCAATCCGATAATGACGCTGCCGGCAGATGTGCGCGAGTATCCGGAATCTATTGCGCAGGGCATGAGCCAGTTGCGGCTGGTCGGCGTGAATGGTCCCTACGCCGTGCTGCTTGGCGCGGACGCCTACACCGCCCTGGCCGAAACCAGCGATCACGGATACCCGGTGCTGGAACATGTGAAGCGCCTGGTGAACGATCAAATCATATGGGCGCCAGCCATTGCCGGCGCATTTGTGGTGACGACGCGTGGCGGCGATTTCGAGCTGCACATCGGGCAGGACGTTTCCATCGGCTACTTGAGCCACACCAATAGCGCCGTCACTTTGTACCTTCAGGAGTCCTTTACGTTTTTGTTCCTCACCGCCGAGGCGGCCGTGGCGATGGCTGCTCCGGGGAAGGCCAAGAAGAGCTAGCGGGCAGGATCTTTCGTTCGTACAAGCGGGCAGTCCGCCGGTTACCGCCGGAGCGGTGTGCTACGACCCGCTCGTGTGAGCGGTCTTCCTCGCCGGGTACGCGCCTCTCTTGGCAGCCAGTTCCGAAGCCCATAGCAGAATATCAAACAGCCGCGCCCTTTCCAGGTTATCCAGGCCGCGCACGGGATGAACCATCCCGGCGGCTTGCTGCGCACACGAAAGCAGGAAGCGATCGATGGAAACGGACGTGGCCTCGTCGGGATCGGCGAAGCGATTGGCGTTGCACTGATTCAGGCGTTCGTAGCAAAGCGTAATGAAGTGGTCCACGCAGAAATGTTTCAGTTCCAGCGACGACATCGCTGGACGTCCGCAATTTCCCGTGTCGCATCGAGCGAGCTTCTTTTCCGCCAGAGATGGCTGGTCTGATTGTCCGGCGGATGCCTGACTTTCTTCAGGGGAATGCAGGGTGTCTTCGATCATCGGTCCCAAGGCCTCAAATTGCGCGTGGGTGATAGGCCACACGCGTATCCTGCTGTTGGCGTATGCGTTTCGCGTCAGCACGCGCGCACATCAGACATCCCCCTCGTTCTGGGAGCTGCCTCGGCGGATTCAGGTAGCTCCGCTTCGTAGGTGTGAACTTTCACGCGCACGTCAATCAGCGCGGTAACCAGTTTGCGTATCGCCGGTGAATCCTCCCAATGGTTCTCGGTGGCCTGCGCCGTGGTGGCCCACAGACTGAGCACACGAATCAGGCGCGGCTCTTTGTGCGAAGTAAGCACGAAGATGCCGGCGAAGCCCGTTTGCAGCTTGAGAATTTCTGCAACCTCGCGGCGCATGCAGTTTCGCAATTGCTGCTCTCTTCCTGGCTTGGCAATGAATTCCACCGCCCGTGCATTCAAGGTAACGGCCTCCGTCTCTTGATTCGATTCCAGGAGCGCACGCGTCAGCCGCGAATCGAGGTCGCTGACGGGTCTCGCCGGTGCGTCCAATTCCAGATAAGAGTATGAACTCATTTTAAGAATTCCTCGCTTCCTCCCCGTAAATACCAGACACAGATGGGGAGGCGCGTCCCGGTGGGGTTCCCTGACCGTCAGGGCCGGGGCGCGCCCGGGGGATGGACATTGGCTTTTCGCCATCGTTTGGATTGGCCCATCTGAATCGCCAATCCGATCTCAGTACAAGTACGCATAGGTAGTGTTCGTAAGGCGCGGAACGTTTCATTTGCGAATGAAATATTTTGCGGGTCGTCCAGCGTGTAGGCGGGCGGCAGGCGTTCGATTGCGCTGTTCATCCGGGGCGGGATATACTCGCTTCCCTTTCGAGGCGCGTGTGGAATTCTACTCCTTCGACGAAGCCTACCTTAAACGACTCCGGGAGCGGGACTTCCCGACGGAGCAGCACTTCGTCGCGTATTTCCGCAAACTGCTCGTGATCAAGTTAAGGTCGCGGCTGCGCGGATCCGAGGCTGTCGAGGACATAGCGCAGGAGACGTTTCTGCGGGTGTTCAAGGCGATGAGTTCCGAAAGGGGAATTCGCCAGCCCGAGCGGCTTGGCGCTTTCGTTAACTCCGTCTGCAACAATGTGTTACAGGAGTTCTATCGGTCCTCACTCACGGCTCACAACTGGATGAAGATACTCCGGAACCCATCGACCACGTGCTTGATCTCGACGGGTTTCTAGTCAGCAAACAGACCCGCGAGCAGGTAAGAGACGATATTGGCGCAGCTTTCCGAAAAGGATCGCCAGCTACTGCGCGCTATCTTCCTGGAAGAAAAGGAGAAAGACCAGGTCTGCAGGGAATTTGGCGTGGATCGCGATTATCTGCGTGTATTGCTGCATCGCGCCAAGAATAACTTCCGCGTTTTCTATGAGAAGAGCGGGGCAGAAGGCCAGCGCCAACCGAAACAATAGGGAAAGCAGATGAAACGATTTGGGTTGCGGCGTCACTACTGGTAGGGCGAATACATGGAACACTTAGAAGCCATCGAAATGAAGGCGGCTGAACGATACGTACTCGGAGACCTGCCTGGCGATCTCCGCGAACAGTACGAGGAACACTTTTTCGGCTGCGTGGAATGTGCGGAAGAATTGAAACTGGCGGCGGCCTTCGTGGAAAATACTCGGGCTGCTCTGGAAACCGAGGCCATGGCGACGCCCGCACGCCTGCCGGTGGCCGCTGCGCAGAGACCAGCTTCGAGTGGATGGTTCGCGGCGTTCTTGCGGCCGAGTTTCGCTTTGCCGGTGTTCGCAGCCTTGTTGCTGTTGGCCGCATACCAATCCTTCTTGATTATTCCCCGGCTGAAAGAGACGTCGGCACGATCGCTGGCCGCGGCGGCGCCGCAGGCACTCGCGTCATTTTCCTTACTCACTGCGAATTCGCGCGGAGCGGAGCCTGTGACGATCGCCGTTGCACCAGGCCATCCGTTCAGCTTGTATTTCGATATTCCTCCGGACGGACATTACTCTTCGTATGTTTGCGAATTCCAGAACGCTGCGGGCGCGCCGGAATTCTCCTTGAACATCTCCGCGGAACAAGCGCAAAATGCCGTGCAGCTTCTGATTCCTTCTGCAAGCCTGGGAACAGGGAATCACGTGCTGGTGGTGCGCGGGCTTGGGAAGCCGGAGAACGCGGCCAGCCTGGGGACCGAAGTGGCACGCTATCCATTCACGCTCGTCGTTTCGAAGTAAATAATCCGATACTGAAGCAGGAGGCTTAATCCGATGGCTACGGACCCCATCAAGAAGACGTATATCCACACAGCGCATGGTTATGGCTTCAGCGCGCGAATTGACCGGCCGTTCGAACACCTGGTGGACGTTCATGCGGGAAGCGCGTTGCCAACGACGGGCGGTTTCGAATCAGCGCGGACGGAGAATTTTCGACTGAAGGAAATCATCTCGTACAAAGCGGCCTATTCGGTGGTGGGCTCCAGCCGCAACCCGAAGGACGATACCTTCAACTCGTCGGTAACCGCGACGATCGAAGGGCTGAACATCCTGGATATGGTGACCGCGGACCGCATCGTCGCGCGAATCACGTCGAAGCAGCGCCTGGACGAGGAGGAGCCGACGATTCTTTCGATCGGAAGCCGCTTCGAGAATTTGCGCATCGCGGGCTGCCCGGTTCAGGTGGACTTGGACAATGAACTTTTCGCGCGCCTGGGCACGTTTGCATCATTCAAGAAGGAATACACGGAGAACCAACAGTCCCGGGAAATGATGCAGGGCCGATTCCTGTGGGGAAAACCCAAGGCGGACATACCGGAATTTCTCCGGGAGAGGTATAACTGGGTCGCTGGCGATGACTTTCCCGAATCGAAAGGGATCGTACTCTGTTCGCTGGTAAAGGACGTCAAGACCAATTGCGCGGAGCTGCGAAGATACGGCAACGTGATCGTGGTCCCGCATTTCGGCAAGATCTACCTCGCCGAATTCCAACTGCAGCGCCACGAGCGCGAACTTTCCATGCTGCGCGTGGAAATGGGCTCGGTGGTTGGTGGCGGAGCAGGTGGTCCAGGAGGCACGGGCGGCGGCACCACGTATCCCTGAAAAAGCTGATCCTTTTCATCATTTGCTTGCTCGCATTTTGTGGATGCGGGAAATTGTCCCGCATTTCACCGGATGTAGCTTACCGTCAGGCTTGGCTCAATTTTGAGCACGGCGATCTTGCGCTGGCCTCAAAAGAGGCTGACGACGGATATCGTGCCTCGCGAAATGCGCCGGAGTGGGCCTGGCGCTTTCGCGTCCTTGAGGCGGAAATCTTCGCCTGGCGCGGCCTCAGTAACGACTCGCTGGCGTTGCTTGCGGATCCAATCCCGCCCGCCCTTGCCCATAGCGACTTGGCTGTCCGAAAGGAACTCATTCAAGGCCTCGCGGACTCTTACTTGCGGCGTTTCGATGAAGCTTCCCAGCACATTGGCGAAGCGGAACGGCTGGCCCAAGCGCATCAGCCAATTCTGCTCGGAGAGGTCTATCTCAGTCGCGGAACGCTTGCGATCCTTCAGGGCGACGTATCCTCCGCGCAACCCCTTTTTCACCAATCGCTCAAACTGGCCCGCGAGAACAACCAGGCGTTCCTGGAGACCAGGGCTTTAGGAAGTCTAGGTTTCGCGTCCATGCAACAAGGCCATTTTGACGAATCGATCGACTCGTATTCGGAGTCCCTAAAACTCTCTCGTTCGCTCAGGGCGCGAATTATCACTGAGAAAACGCTGGGCAATATGGGCTGGAGTTATTTCGAGATGGGCGACTTTGATACAGCTCTCTCGCTGACGTCGGAAGCTCGAATAGCGGCGCACCAGCTCGACGTGAATAAGGACGAGCCACTGTGGCTGAGAAATATAGGGACCATTGAGTTCACTCAGCAATCGTACAGCGCTGCGGCGCATGACTATGCAGAAGGCCTGCGCTTGGCCCGAAAGCTCGACAACAAATCACTGGCGGCAGAGTGTCTGAATAATCTCGCCCACGTCGAGCTGAAGCAGGGAAATTATGATCAGGCGGGCGCGTACAATCTTGAGGCGCTTGCGCTGGAGCGAGAAGCTGGCGATCGGGCGCAGGAACTCTATTTGCTGATCACTGAGGGTTACATCTCCGCGAGTAAGAATGATTTCAAGAAAGCGGAAGCGGATCTGGAAGCAGTAAGGCGCGAAAGTGGATCAGACCAATACTTGCATTGGCAAGCGGAGGCGGCTTCCGCGGAAGTCTTTGCAGCCGCGAAACAGCCCGCCATCGCCGATCAACACTACAAAGCGTGGCTGACTGCCATCGAAGCGGCACGCTCCTCAACAAAGCGCGAGAGTCTGCGCTTGACGTCTTTTTCCGGCGCGATCGAATACTACGAATCCTACGTCAATTTTCTCATCTCGCGCCACGAGCACGAAAAAGCCTTGCAGGTAGCTGAGCTTAGCAGAGCGCGCACGCTCGCCGACGGGCTCGGGTTTCACAGCGCTTCCGGGAGTCTTCCGATCAAGGGCTTCAACCCGAGGCAGGCGGCGAAAAGTCTGAACACGACGATTCTCACCTACTGGCTGGGACTCGACCACTCGTATTTGTGGGCGATCACGCCCGCGGGCGTGACGCTTTTCACGCTGCCGCCCGCGGCGGAGATTGATCCGCTGGTGCAGTCTTACCGGCAGGTGCTGTTGGGGTCGCGCGATGTGCTGGAGACGCAGAATGCGACGGGGCGGAAGCTTTATGATTTGCTGGTGGCGCCGGCTGCGAAAATGATTCCGCACGCGGCGCGGGTCACGATATTGCCAGATGGCAGCCTCTACGGATTGAACTTTGAGACTTTGCTGGCGCCTTCGCCGCAATTGCATTACTGGATTGAGGATGTAGAAGTCTCGTACGCCAATTCGTTGACGCTTCTCGCGGCTGGGGCTTCGCGGCACGCGGTGTCTGCGAAGAAGCTCTTGCTGGTGGGCGATCCCGTGTCGCCAGACGCGGAATTTCCGAAATTGCCGCAGGCCGCGGCGGAAATGTCCGGGATCGAGAATTATTTCCCCGCGACTGAGCGCACGGTTTTTTCGGGCGTGGAGGCGACGCCTGAATCGTATCTGAAGAGCGAGCCCGCCGGATTTTCCTACATCCATTTTGTGGCGCACGGCACGGCCAGCCGCGCCAGCCCGCTCGATTCGGCGGTGATTCTTTCCGGGCAAGGTGACGACTACAAGCTCTACGCCCGCGACATTATTCAGCATCCTCTGCACGCGGACCTGGTGACGATTTCCGCGTGCCACGGCGAGGGCGTGCGCACGTATTCTGGAGAGGGCTTGGTGGGGCTATCGTGGGCGTTTCTGCGCGCGGGGGCGCATGGCGTGATCGCGGCGCTGTGGGAAGTGAACGACAATTCCACGCCGCAGCTGATGGATCGGCTGTATTCCGAAATCGGCAAGGGCGTCCCGCCGGATGCAGCTTTGCGCAACGCGAAGCTCGCGCTGCTCCATTCCGGAAGCATTTACCGCCGGCCCTTCTACTGGGCGCCTTTTGAGTTGTACCGAGGTTCGTAGAGGTTCGCGCGGGTGAAGAAGATGTACACGATGAGTAGAAGCGCGAAGATGGCCGAAATTATTTCGCCCGCCGTGCGATCCCAAGTGCGAGTGAATGTTACCTCCAATCGGTGGGTGCCCGCTGGAACCGCCACCAGCATCTGAGCAGTTTCCGGAGCGGCGCCCGGCGCAATGCTCTTGCCGTCAACCTGCACGTTCCAGCCGGGATAATTCAATAGCCGCAACGCCAGAGTGAGCGGCGCGTCGCTCTCGATTGAAAAGCGTTTCTCGTTCGCGTACCAACGCTCGACGTGCAGCCCGCCGTCGCTAACTGGCCGAATCACGCTGGGCGGCGCGACAAACTGCTGAATCCAAGGCGCCGGTTTGCCGTTCATTTCGCCGAAGGGGTCAACGCCCGGCAGCGCGTAACGATCGCAACCGAGCGGCTGATACTCGTCGGTGCCTTCGTAGCCGCGCCCCGATTGGATTCCCCTGGTAAGGAACGGAATGTCTTCGCTGTCCCACCAGCCGTCATTCACCAGGGCCGCGCCCAGAGTGCAGATAGCGATTCCGAGTGCCAGCCCGCCAACCCAAGGGCGCTTGGAGCGTCCGATGGCCGCGGCGGCAATAAATGCGAGCACAAAATCCAGCACGCCGAGCCACCGCCAGGGAAACTGCACGAATTGCAGCTTGGGCAGCCAGCGCCACAAGAGCACGCTCGGCGAAAACATCAGCAAGGTTGTGGCCGCGCCGAGAGCGACCAGCATCCACCAGAGTTCTGGAAATTCTCGCCTGCGGCGTGCCACGAATACAGCCGAAATTCCGGTGACAAGCATCACTCCCGTAGCTACGCCGGATACTTTCCAATTAAAAAACAGAAACTCGGGATCGCTCGCGTGAGTGAAAAGAAAGTTTTGTTCCGGGCGCAGCAGATTCGCTAGCGCTTCGTGAATCTGCACCCAGCGCTGTTCGTAAGCCGCGGGAAAAATATAAAACGCAGGGAGGCCAAATCCCGCGGCCATGGAAACGCCGCCGAGAAATAACGGCTGAAGGCCGCGCCGCACGATGCACGCGACAACGAAGAGCAGCATCAGCGAATAAGTCGCCAGCACAGCGGCGGGCGCGTTCGCCAGCCAGATCAGCGCAAACGGAACTGCGAGAAACTGCAAGCCGCGCCAGCCATCCCGCAACAGTCGTAACGCGCCCCACACCGCCAGCGGAAACAGCGCGCTCGCAAGCAGCTCGGCGAAGTCGCTACGGTAATAAATCAGGATCAGATGATATGGATTCACGGCGTAGAGAACCGCGGCTGCTGCGGCCTCACGGCGCGGAAGCCATTCGCGCGCAAACATCCACATCGACAATCCCGCGAGCAACAGTGCCAGCCAGATAAATGCTCCCGGCGCCATTTTCCAAGGCAGCACGGAACCCAGCGCCGTGCCCAGCATCCACGACGCGGGAGGATAAAAAATAAAGCGCGGCTCGCCGTAGCCCCAGTTGGCCCACTCAGCCCAGCGCGGAAAGAAGATCCCCTGACGCCATTGCCCGGCCACGTCCAGCCAGGAAGCCAGGTGAAACTGGAAATCGTGCCCGGACGCGTTGCCCAGAAATACCATCGGCGCGATCACGGCCGTAGCAGCTAAGGCTACCAGGATCAGGGCGAGCCGCGGCGAGCCTGCGACTGCATCCGATGCGGCGGGCGAGGGCGACTGAATGGTTACGCTGGAATGAATTGGTTTCGTCCCATGTGCAAGCACCATAGCAACGGCTGAGGTCAGTCGCGAACCGTCAGAGAATACCGAATCGCACGCACTCTCTGCCAGTTGCGATTACGCCACGATTGCTCCGCGACGCGCATCAAAGTATGCGTGCAAGCTGCCCGCTTGCCAATATGCCGCCGCAACGGGTAGAGTTCTTCGGGCTTGCGCGCTGCCCGTTCGATTTCGTACAGCGCTTCGAAGTACCGAAGCCCAGTATCATGAATGCGCCGGGCATTGCCGGTAAGGTATGAGCGTGGAACCTGCACTGACAGCTGAAGAACAGAGGTTGCGGGCCAGCAGTGAACGCGTAACCCACTGGAAGCGCTGGGGCCCTTATCTTGCCGAGCGACAATGGGGCACCGTCCGCGAGGATTACAGCGCCGACGGCGACGCGTGGAGCTACTTCCCGCATGACCACGCGCGCTCCCGCACCTACCGCTGGGGCGAAGACGGCATCGCCGGATTCTGCGATCGTCACCAGCACATTTGCTTCGCTCTGGCGCTCTGGAACGAGAAGGACCCGATCTTGAAAGAACGCCTCTTCGGCCTGGCCAACCGGGAAGGGAATCACGGCGAAGACGTCAAAGAGTATTACTACTATTTGGACGCCACGCCCACCAGTTCCTATCTGCAATTTCTCTACAAATATCCGCACGCGGAGTTTCCTTACGACCTGTTGAGGATTGAAAACGCCAAGCGCACGCGCCACCAGCCCGAGTACGAACTGATTGACACCGGGGTGTTCTCCGAAAATCGCTACTTCGATGTGTTCGTCGAATACGCGAAGGTCACCTTCGAGGATATCGTGGTGCGCATCACCGCGTGGAACCGCGGCCCGCAAGCCGCGCGACTCCATCTGCTGCCCACGCTGTGGTTTCGCAATCGCTGGGACTGGGGCGATCAATTCAGCACTCCGCAAGTTGCCCAAGTGCAGGGAATCGAGGGCGCCAGGATTTTCGAACTGACTGAATTCCATTACGGCCAGCGCTGGCTGGCGATCGAAGGAGGTCCGGAGACGCTCTTCACGGAAAACGAAACCAATTATGAGCGCCTCTTCGGCACGAAGAGCAAGACTCCTTTTGTGAAGGATGCCTTCCACCGCTATCTGATCAACGGCGAACGCGACGCGGTGAACCCCGCACTGACTGGAACGAAAGCCGCCGCGCACTTTGCAAATGAAATCGCGCCGGGGCAAAGCTGGACGATCCGCTTGCGGCTCACGGACCAGAACCTCGTGGAGAATCGCACGCCCGCAAGCGAGCTTTTTGGGCCGTCGTTCGACGCGATATTCGACCAGCGCAAAAAAGAAGCGGACGAATTCTACGACAAGCGCATCGGATCGGAGCTGAGCGAAGATGCGCGACGCGTGCAACGGCAGGCCTTCGCCGGCCTGCTGTGGTGCAAGCAGAGTTATCACTATGATGTTCGCCGCTGGCTGGAAGGCGATTCGACGCAGCCGAAGCCCGATCCCGCGCGCGTGGATGGCCGCAACCATGAGTGGACGCACCTCTACAATTCCGACGTGATTTCCATGCCGGACACATGGGAATACCCGTGGTACGCGTCCTGGGATCTGGCGTTCCATTGCGTTTCCATGGCGCTGATTGACCCTGAATATGCGAAGCAGCAGCTGATTCTTTTCCATCGCGAGTGGTACATGAACCCCGGCGGGCAGGTTCCCGCTTACGAATGGAATTTTTCCGATGTGAATCCGCCGGTATTGGCCTGGGCCGCCTGGCGCGTATATAAAATTGCCGGGCGCGTGGAAGGCAAGCAGGACCGCAATTTCCTGGTGCGCTTGTTTCACAAACTGCTGCTGAATTTTACCTGGTGGGTGAATCGCAAGGATCCCGAAGGCAAAAACGTATTCGAAGGCGGCTTCCTGGGCCTGGATAACATTGGCGTGTTCGACCGCTCCTCGCCGCTGGGCCCCGGCAACTTTATCGAGCAGTCCGACGGCACCAGTTGGATGGCCATGTTCTGCCTGGACATGCTGGCCATGTCCATGGAGCTGGCGCATGACGATCCCGCGTATGAGGATGTGGCCAGCAAATTTTTCGAGCACTTTGTGTACATCGCGCAAGCCATGAACGACATGGGCGGCGAAGGAATCGGCCTGTGGGACGAAAAGGACGGTTTCTATTATGACGTGCTGCACCTGGGCAGCACCACGCATGTGCCGATGAAAGTGCGCTCCATGGTGGGGTTGATCCCCTTGTTCGCGGTGGCGACCTTTGAACCGGAGGATCTGGCGAGGGTTCCCGGTTTTTGCAGACGCATGGATTGGTTTCTGGCGCACAATCCGGATGTCGCCGAGCACGTGGACAAGAGCGAGCATTCCGACAAGGGCGCCCGGCTGCTGTTGAGCATCGCCAATCGCAAAAAGCTCGAGCGCATCTACAAGTATGTTCTGGATGAAAATGAATTCCTCTCGCCGCACGGCCTGCGCGCCCTTTCCAAATTTCATAAGGACCATCCCTTCGTGCTCAATGTGAACGGAAATTCGCAGGCGGTGGATTACGAACCCGCGGAATCTACCGGGGACTTGTTCGGCGGAAATTCCAATTGGCGCGGGCCGGTATGGTTCCCGCTGAATTTCCTGATGATCGAGTCGTTGCAGCGCGTGAACTACTATTACGGCGATGGCTTCAAGGTGGAATGTCCCACGGGCTCGGGACAGCAAATGACGCTCTGGGACGTGGCTCAAGAAATCTCCCGGAGGCTCTCGCACCTTTTTTTGCGCAAGGATGGCCGGCGCGCGGTGTACGGCGACGTTGCGCTCTTTCAGAATGATCCGTACTGGCGCGATCTGATTTTATTTTATGAGTATTTCAACGGCGACAATGGCGCAGGTCTGGGCGCAAGCCATCAGACGGGCTGGACGGCGCTGGTTGCCAAATTGATCGAGCAGAGTGGGGAGTAGCGCCGCAGATCTCGCGCAGCAGGTATGCCTGGTTTTGTAGCGGCGCACTTCAGTGCGCCATCGGAGTTACGCCTCGGGCCGGTGGCCGTCCCGCTCTGCGGGACCACCGCCACGAAAATTTTCCCGCGCGCGCGTGCTTAGAAATCCGTCACCAGGCCCAATCCCAGCGAAACCCGGTTAATGTAATTGAAATACGCCACGGTGAGAACGGTTTCGCGCACAGCGGCATCGTCCCAGCCGGCTTTTTTCAACGTGTCGGTGTCCGCTTCCTCGATATCATCCGGATGGCGGGTCAGTTTATCCGCGAACCGGAAAAGCGCTTTCACGTTGCCATCCACGGCGGCGTTTTCGTAATCCGCGGTCAGTTTCCGCGCCAGGGTTTTCTCCACGCCGAAGCGCCGCAGCAACTCCATGTGAAACATCACGCAATACGTGGAAGAATTGATGCCGCTCACCACCAGTCCGATTTGTTCTTTCACGATCATGGAAAGAGCCCCGTCGGCCATGATCGCCTCGCTCATCTTCAATTGCGCTTCGATCACGGCGGGCTTGGCTCCCAGAGTTTTGAAATAATGCGGCAGGAAGCCGAGGTTCTTCTCGATTTTTGCGTACAGCTCGCGCAGGCGCTCGTCCGCCTGGGTCTCTTCGATCTCGTTGACGAATGGCATGATGTTGCTCCTCGGATGAAATGGAAGCGGAATAAAATTCACACGAACGCGTCCGCGCATTGTAGCACGCTCGAATGTGGGCAGCGTTACAACGAACCATCGCGCGAATGGATACCAGGGATTCATTCGCCGGATCACGGAGGTGCGGAAGATCCCGTCCGCGCTAGCGCGCGGGTTCCACCAGCTCGATAAGCACTTTGGTCCCATCCGGCCCGGCGGCCAGGAAGAAATTCACTCGTGTGCCGTCGGCGCCGGCGCGCGTGGCGGGATAAATCGGCGGAAGCGCGAAACGCGCCCGCAGAATTTCCGTGGCGCGGTCCACGTCGCGCACGTAAATCTCCACTTGCTGGATTCCCTCGCCAAATTTCTGCAGGAAGCGCCAAATGGCGCCCGTGCCGCCCGGTTCGCGCGTGGTGAGAATATCAAACTCAATCGAGGCGTCGAGGTGCAGTTCGAATTCCTGCGCGTCCTGGTCCGCAGGCACCTGCGCCAGGCGCGGAGAACTATTGGCCGCGCGAATCTTCTGGAATGTTTCAGGCTGCACTGCGATTCCCACAACGATGGCCGGAGGTTGCAGGCCGGCACTTGTTTTGTCGTCTAAGCTGCCGGGCAACGTCAGTTCGCGAAATTCAGGATCGGAAACCCACTGGCTCAGCAGGGGCGTGCACAGACCGACGCCCGCCAGGTAAAGTCTCATGCCGGATTCAACTTTTTGTTTTTCGTCCGTCCCGGCCAGGTCCTGAATCCATCGAGCGATGCCAGCGGCGTCCGTCATTGGCGTCAATCGTTACGGCGCGACAACGCGAGCGGGAGGCACGGCGTTCGAGTTGCTGAGGGTCACGTAACTCGGCTGCCCGGCGCGCACCGTCACCGGCACGTCCCAGCGCGCGCGCGCATCCCCAGCTACCGCTTCGATGTTGAGGGTGCCCAGCCAGTAATTCCCCGGGGGAATTCCGCGCAGTGACGCATGCCCGTCCATATCCGTCTCAGCGCGCGCCACCAGATATTTCCCACGCGCCAGGTCCCCCGTTTCGCGGCTGATTTGCGCCACGTTGCCGGTCGTCAAGGCGTTCCATTTGTGCCCGGGGTTCACGTCTTCCAGCGACAGATCCAGACCGCTGGTGCTTTCTGGATTTGCCGCGAAAAATGCGCGTATGGCGTCGAGATATTGTTTCTTCTGCTTGGCGTATTTGTCCGGATCCTTCACCTTGTCCTCGGGCTTGTACTTCGGCTTGGGGAAGCCCATGGTCTGGTCGCCAGACATCCGCTCCACATAAGCGGTGAAGAATTCCGGAACGTCCATGATGTCGTCTACCTTGAGTTTTTTGGTGAAGGCATCGCCCTCCAGATTCACTCGATGGTTCGTCTTCATCCACGCCTTGAGCTCCTTGGAACAGTCCAGCCCGTTGATGAAGGCTTCCATATTTGGTGTGGGAGACGCAGCCGCCGCCTCTTTTTCAATTTCCGCGTAACTCTTGCTGAGCAAGTAGAATGGAAACGAGCGCACCGGTTCGTCCACTCCGGCCGAAGGAGTGACGTGCGCGACAAACTGCACCGAACCATTCTGAGCGTCGGCGCGCGGCGCAGGACCCGTCACGCCCGCGATTAGGAAGAGCGTACACGCAAAAACCGTTGGCGAAATTTTCATAGCGCTCATCGTAGCAGATGCGTGGATGCGCTGGAACGGGATGGTCCTGAAGGTAAACGCCCGCGAGAGTACGCAGATTGCGGACGAAAGTGGCACTGCGGATAAGAAAGGATCAGTAGAGGTGGAACGTTACTTCGATCGTCTGCCGCACCGGCGCAGGCCTGCCGTTCGGTCCCGCGGCCGGCCGGAAACGCCAGGTGCGTACCGCTTCGATCGCTTTTTCGTCCAGGCCCAGACCGAGGCCTTTCAGCACTTGAATGTCGGTGGCCTTGCCGTCCGGAGTTATGATCGCGACCAGCGTGACCGTGCCCTGATATTTCGCTTTGACGGCTTCGTCGGAATACTGCGCCTGCGGACAATAGATGCAAGCCGGATAGCCGTAGCCGCCGGTGCCCGCGTTGAATACGCCGCCGCCAGTTCCTCCGCCTTCTCCTGGCCCCACGCCGCCGCCGGTGCCGCTTCCTACTCCAGTGCCATTTCCGGAGCCGATCCCGTTCCCGCTGCCGGGTCCGTTCGAGTCATTGATTACTTTCGATAGCGGGTCGCCCCAGTTATTCATGTTAGGGCTGGGCAGCTTCAGATCCGGTGGTCCCAACACAGTGGGAGTCATCGCCATCCGCGCGTTCGGGTTAGTGACCACCTTCGGGGGAGTGAACTGCGTCATTGCGAATTTCGGCAGCTTGCCGCGACTCGCTGGCAGCGGGTCATGCGCGCCACCACCGCCGCCGCCGCCGGCTTTCTTTGCGCCCGGAGGCAACTTGGGCGCAAACGGTGAGATAACCATCACGTCCACCTGCGAATTGGCTTTAGTGGTTGAAGGTGACGGCAGCACCAGCAGCAATGGCCCGATGATCAGCACCAGGATCACCACGTGCACGGCCAGGGACAGCGCCTGCACGCGCGTAAACTGCGTATTCTTAGACCACAGCTCCGGAACAGCGACAGGCTGACTGGTGGTTTTCAGCGGCGCCATTTTCGGCGGCGAAATCAGGTCGCGCAAGTTCTGCCAGAAGCCGCTGAACCCCGCGTTCCAGTTCACCAGCAGGTCGGAGTTCACCGGTCCGCTGGGGGCCGAGCGGAAAAATTCGCTCAGGTTGTCCCGCATGCTTTCGCCGAATCCGGGCGTGGCAAATACTGTGGGTTTCACGCCCTTCACGTTCACAGGGCGTTCGGTGAGGAAATCTCTTATGTTGGAAATGAAATTCCGGAACTCGGAATCCGCCACCGGCGACTTGTAGCGGCCGATCTGCAGGGTCGGTTCCGTCTTGGTGCCGCCAGCATCGCCGATTGGTGTAGTAACGTCTGCCATTTGAGCTGCCTGGTGCCCCCTGCCGCGCTCCTATCTAACCTTAGACGCGCCCCCACGGAAAAGGATGTCCGGCCGGGCGCGGCTGACACCATTCAAAAACCATTGTAACATATCAGTTGCAAGTTTCGTTGTGCAGCAACTCACAACTGGGCCTCTGTCTATGAGTCACGGAGCCAGGTGTTTCAGCTGCCCCGCGCGCAACTCTATCTCGCAAGATAGAAAGGCTTCCGAACCCCTAGAGATGGCCAAACCTGTGGACCTGAAAAGCACGCTGAATCTTCCGAAGACAGATTTTCCCATGAAAGCCAAACTGCCCGAGCGTGAGCCGGAGCAGCTCGCGGCCTGGGAGGCTCAGGGCGTCTATTATCGCATTCTGGAATCGCGTGCGGATGCGCCGCTTTTCGTGCTGCACGATGGCCCGCCGTATCCCACGGGTGAAATTCATCTCGGCACCGGCCTGAACAAAGTCGTGAAAGACATGATCGTGAAGTCCAAGACCATGGCCGGTTTTCGCGCGCCCTACATTCCGGGTTGGGATTGCCATGGCTTGCCCATCGAAACGAAAGTTGAAAAAGAACTGGGCGGCAAGACCAGCAAAGTGCCTGCCGCGGAATTTCGCCGCATGTGCCGGCAGTTTGCCGCCGGCTTCGTCGAAAAACACAAGACCGAATTCAAGCGCTTGGGAGTCTTCGGCCAGTGGGACCGGCCGTATCTCACCATGGACGCGCGCGATGAAGCTTCTATCGCCGGCGCGTTCATCGATTTCTACGAAAAGGGCTACGTCTATCGCGGTCTGAAGCCCGTGTACTGGTGCATCTATGACCGCACGGCGCTGGCCGAAGCCGAAGTGGAATATGAAGACCACACCAGCCCTTCCATCTGGGTCAGGTTCCCGGTGGTATCCAGCGAAAAATCAAAACAGCTGGGGCTGGATGGCGACGTCAGCGCGCTCATCTGGACCACCACGCCCTGGACGCTGCCCGCCAACCGCGCACTCGCCTTTCATCCGGAGTTCGAGTACGTCGTTGCCGATACGTCCGCGGGCAAATTGCTCCTGGCAAAAGAGCGCGTGAACGCTCTGGAGTCCGAACTAAAAATTGAGGTGCACTCGGTGCACGGCAACTGGAAAGGTGCGAAATTCGAAGGAGTCGAGTTCCAGCATCCCTTCCTGGAGATGCACGTCCCCGGCGTGCTCGCGGATTACGTCACGCTCGATCAGGGCAGCGGGATCGTGCACACCGCTCCAGGCCATGGCGCGGACGACTTCCGCACCGGCCAGAAATATGGGCTGGAATCCTACGCGCCGCAGGACGACGACGGCCGCTTCATTGAAGGCTTGCCGGAATACAAGGGCAAGACGGTGTTCGAAGCCAACCCCATCGTCATTGAGCTGCTGAAGAAACGGGGCATGCTCGTTGGCGAAAAGAAAATCACGCACAGTTATCCGCACTGCTGGCGCTGCCACAATCCGGTGATCTTCCGCGCCACCGAGCAGTGGTTCATTCAAATGGATGCCGGCACGGCTGCGATTCCCGCGCCGAAAGCGCCGGCGCTGCGCCCGCGCGCGCTGGAAGAAATCGAAAAAGTAAACTGGCTTCCGGCCTGGGGCCGCGAACGCATGCGCGAGATGATCGCAGGACGCCCGGACTGGTGCATTTCCCGCCAGCGATTCTGGGGCGTGCCGCTGATCGTTTTCTATTGCGATGCGTGCGGCAAGCAACTGAAAGATCCCGCCGCGCTGCGCCACGTGCTGCCGTTTTTCGAACGCGAAGGCGCCGACGTGTGGTTCACGCGCACCGCCGAAGAATTGCTGCCGCCGGGCACCAAATGTTCTTGCGGCCACGCGAAATGGCGCAAGGAAACGGACATTCTGGATGTGTGGTTTGAATCCGGCTCGACGCATCTTGCCGTCCTTACGCGCGACAATCAACGCTGGCCGGCGGACGTGTATCTCGAAGGCCCGGACCAGTATCGTGGCTGGTTCCAGAGTTCCTTGCTGGTGGGCATCGGCACGCGCGGCGCCGCGCCCTATCGCGAAGTCGTCACGCACGGCTGGACGCTGGATGAAAAAGGCTCGCCGATGTCCAAATCGCTCGGCAACGCCATCTACCCGGCGGAAATCTGCGCGAAATGGGGCGCGGACATGCTGCGGATTTGGGTCGTCTCGCAGGACTACACGGCGGACGTGCGCATCTCCGAAGCAATGATGACGCAGCTCGCGGAAGCCTATCGCAAAATTCGCAACACGTTCCGCTTCGCCCTCAGCAACCTTTACGATTTCGATCCCGCGCGCGATTCCGTGGCTGACGCCGACCTATGGGAAATGGACGCGTGGCTGCTCCGGCGCCTCGGAACGCTCACGCGCGAGTGCCGCGAGTGGTACGACAAGTTCGAATTTCACCGCGTCTATCACGCGCTGCACGATTTCTGCACGGTGGACCTCAGCTCGTTTTATTTCGACGTGCTGAAGGACCGCCTGTACACGTTCGCGCCGAAAAATCGCGGGCGGCGTTCCGCGCAGACCGCCGTGTACCGCATCGCCAGCACGTTGCTGCGGTTGATCGCGCCGATCACCGTGTTCACCGCGGAAGAAGTCTGGAAATACTTGCCGCGCGGCGCTTCCGCAGCCGGCCAGCGTGCACATGGCGACTTTCCCGGCCGCTGCGGACCTTGAGCACGCTCTGGACGAAGCTCGCGCCAAGAACTGGGACCGCTTGCTGCAAGTCCGCGAGGAAGTGCTGAAAGCGATGGAACCCGTGCGCGCCGCGAAGACCATCTCGTCCGGCCTCGAAGCGCGCGTGACTCTCGCGGCGAACGCTGAACTGTCGGCGCTGCTGCGCAAGTACGCGGCGTATCTGCCCGGACTTTTCATCGTCTCGCAAGTGGAAATTGCTGACGCACCCCCAGCAGGCGCGAATCCGAGCGGCATCGAAGGCTTGCAGATTCGCGTCGAGCGCGCGCAGGGAAAAAAATGCGAGCGCTGTTGGAACTACTCGACTCATGTGGGCGAAAGCGCGGATTATCCCACCGTGTGCGAACGCTGCGTTGCGGCGCTAAACGAAATTGAACGCGATGGCGGGCTGCCTCGCGGGAGTTCGCCCTCCTGATGCCTGCTGACTCGCGTTTTCGTTGGCTCGCGCTTGGATTGATCTCGCTCGGCGCGCTGGCGGCGGATCAATTCAGCAAGCACGCCGTGGAAAAATACACGGCGGTGGGTTCGCTGCGCGTCGTGATACCCGGGTTGCTGAATCTGGTCCACACCACCAATTCAGGCGTCGCGTTCGGTTTGTTCGCCGATTCCGAAAATCCCTGGCGAGGTCCGCTGCTCATCACGTTTTCCGTGGCCGTGATTGCTATGCTGCTATGGCTGCTGGCAACTGGCCGCGCCGGCGGACGCTTTGGGCGAATGTGGACTCGCCCTGATTTTGGGAGGCGCGCTGGGAAATCTCTCCGATCGCTTTCTGCGTCACAGCGTCACCGACTTCATTGACTTTCATATCGGCGGCCATCATTGGTACACCTTCAATCTGGCGGATTCCGCGATCGTGCTGGGCGCCGCGCTGGTGGTGCTGGAATTGTTTCGCGAGCAAGCGCATCCTAACCGGGAGCCGGCATAAGCATGCATCCGATACTCTTCACATTTGGCGGCATCCCCATTTACACCTACGGCGTGTTGGTTGCCACGGGCGTGCTGATCAGCCTCTGGTATGGCCGCCGCCAGGCGCCGCGCGCGGGTATTGATCCCGATAAGCTGTGGAACCTGGGAATTTATTTTGTCCTGGTGGCTCTGCTGATGGCGAAGCTCTGGCTGATCCTGAGCGCCTGGGACTACTACATGGCGAATCCGCGCGAAATTTTCAGCGTCGCCACATTTCAATCCGGCGGCACTTTTTACGGCGGCGTCGTCGGCGCCGTGCTCACGATACTGCTCTACACCCATTTCCAAAAAATGCCGCTATTGCCCACACTGGACACCTGCGCCGCCGCGCTGCCCATCGGCCACGCCATCGGGCGCCTCGGATGTTTTGCGGCTGGCTGCTGTTACGGCAAACCCACCACGGTGGCTTGGGGCGTCGCGTTTAAGAATCCTATGGCCGCGCAACTGGCCGGCACGCCGCTGGGTGTGCACCTTCATCCGACGCAGCTCTACGAAGCGTCGCTCGAATTCTTGAATTTTCTTTTCCTGATGTGGCTTGGCAAGCGGCAGCGCTTTGTCGGCCAAATTTTCGGCGCCTACCTGATGCTCTACGGCGTCGAGCGCGGCATCATCGAATTTTTCCGCGGCGACCCCGGCCGCACTATGATGTTTCACGACACGATTTCGCTGATGCAAGTAACGAGCCTGGTGCTGATTCTGGCTGGCGGGTTCCTGTGGTGGCGCGGCCTGCAAGGAAAAGCGCCGATCCATCCGATAAATACGGCGCGCGCCGCAGCCGGCGATTAGGATTTGCAGTGCAGACGGCCTGCGCCCATTGGCCGGAGTACGTCTCTAACTCGCGAAGCAGAACCAACAAAGTCCTTCATGCACGATTATTCTGACACCGACGACAATTTCGACGCGCCACACGATTCCCTCCGTCATCACGAATTCGTGGTGGCAGCAGAACACTCCGGCCAGCGCCTGGACCGCTTCCTCGCCGCGCAATTTCCAGACGTCAGCCGCACGCACGTGCAAACGCTGATTGACGAAGGGCGCGTGCGCGTGAGCGGCGTCGCCAAAAAACCCTCGCATCATCTGGAATCCGGCGAAACCATTACCGTGGATATTCCCGCGCCGCCGCTGCCCGGCGTGGAACCGGAAAATATTCCGCTCGCCATACTTTACGAAGACCAGGACATCGCCATCGTAAATAAACCTGCCGGAATGATCGTCCATCCCGGCGCAGGCGCGGATACCGGCACGCTGGTCGCCGCGCTGCTGCATCGCTTCGGCGCGGAGCATGGGCTTTCGAGTGTCGGCGGCCCGCTGCGCCCGGGAATCGTGCATCGCCTCGACAAGGGAACGTCCGGAGCGATGGTCATCGCGCGCAACGACGCCGCGCATCTGAAGCTGGTGGAAGAATTCCGCGAACGCCGCGTTCAGAAAACCTACTTGGCACTCTTGCATGGAAATGCCAAGGGTGAAAAAGGACGCATCGAATTGCCCGTCGCCCGCGACCTGCGCCGCCGCTCGCGCATGACCGCCCGCCGCACGGAAGGCCGCGAAGCCCGCACGGATTGGCGGCTGCTTTTGCGGCTTGGCGCGTTTTCATTGATCGAGGCGGATTTGCATACGGGGCGCACCCACCAAATTCGCGTGCATTTTTCCGCGCTGGCGCTTCCCGTGGTCGGCGACACACTCTACGGCGCGCCTCGTCAGGAATTGATCGGCCGCGAAGCGATGCCGTCGCTGGGACGCAACTTTCTGCATGCCGCGCGCATCGCACTAGAACACCCCCGCACGGGCCAGCGCATGGAATTTCGCGCGCCTTTGCCGCAGGATCTGGTGACCTATCTGCGGACCCTCGGCTCGCTGGTAAAATCGCCTCCGGGCGGGATTGACGTCGCATTAAGGGATTACCTATGATAATTCGCGTGAAAACTTCGCGCACGCTCGCCGCGCTTTCCACATGCTCCCTCGCGCTGCTGCTGCTGATTTCGGCTGGCCCGGCCCGCGCGCAACAGATTCCCGCGCCTCCACCCCCGCCTCCGCCCGCAACCGCCGGCGATGTGCCTGCACAAAATCCGGCACAGAATCAGGAACAAAGTCCCGCGAAGCCCGGCGCGCCTCAGGCCGCCACTCCTCCGATCGTTTCCACCACCGGCCTGGTGCACCTGGTTGCCACGGTCATGGATCATCGCCACGAATTCGTTACCGATCTGGACGAGAAGGATTTCAAAGTTCTGGAAGATGGCGCGCCACAGCAAATTCGCTACTTCGGACGCGATACCGATTTGCCTCTGCGCATCGGCATCCTCCTCGACACCTCCAATAGCATCCGGCCGCGCCTGGAATTCGAAAAGGAAGCCGCCAACGATTTTCTGGAGCACGTGATCCGCAGGAACAAGGACCAGGCGTTCCTGATGACCTTCGACAACGAGCCGGAAGTGATCCAGGATTACACCGGCGATCTCGCGCTGCTCACCGACGCGATTCGCAAGCAGCGCGCCGGCGGCGGCACCGCGCTGGACGACGCCATCTATCGCGCCTCCGAAAAACTTTCCAATCCTCCGCTGCCGAAAGGCCCGAATCCTGAAGTCCGCCGCGTGCTGGTGGTGATCAGCGACGGCGACGACAATCTAAGCGATCACGCACTCAGCGAATCGGTCGAAGCAGCTATTCGCGCTGAAGCCGCGATTTATTGCATCAGTACCAACACGGACTGGCTGGCCATTGACGGCGACAAGCCGCGCAAGATGCACGTTGAAGGCGGCGACAAGGTTCTGGAGGAGTTTGCGGACCAGAGCGGCGGGCGTGTGTTCTATCCCTACAAGGTGGACGATCTGGCGCAATCTTTCGTGGATATCGGAACGGAGCTGCGCAGCCAGTATTTCATCGCCTATTCGCCATCCAATTCTCAATCCACCGGAAAATATCGCAAGATCGAAGTGCAGACCGATCGCAAGGGCCTGAACGTGCGCACCCGCAAAGGGTATTACGCTACCTCGGCCACCCCGCCGCCGGCAGGCAAGTAAGCCGAAGATATTCCTGCAGCGTTCGTGCAATCAATCCAGGGCTGCGCAGTGGGTTTGTAGCGGCGCACTTCAGTGTACGGTGCCACGACATCCTTTACAGTGGTTGCCAGGACATCCTTTACACATGGGTTTAGAGTTTTCGGCCAGGACGAAGGAGGCCGAAGACGATGCCGTGGAAGAGGATGGATGTGGACGAGGAGCGGATGCGTTTTGTGATTCGCGCGGTGAGCGGGCGGGAACGGATGGCGGTGTTGTGCCGCGAGTTCGGGATCTCGCGGCCGACGGGTTATTTGTGGCGGCGCCGGTACCGCGAAAACAGCAGTTTGGTCGATCTGGCCGAACACAGCCGTCGGCCAGGGTGCAGTCCGGGGCGCACGGCGGCTTGGAAAGAAAGACGAGTCGTGGATTCGCGGCAGCAGACGGGCTGGGGCGCAAAGAAGTTGCGCGTGTTGTTGCGCGACGAAGAGCAACTGGTATTGCCGGTGCGCACCATTCATCGCATTCTGGAGCGTCACGAACTGATCCGCGCGGTGAGTCATGGCGCAGCGCCGCAGCGTTTCGAACGCAGCGTGCCGAACGAGTTGTGGCAGATGGACATTAAAGGCAAGTATCCGCTGGCCGACGGCGAGTGCCACGCGCTTTCGATCTTGGACGATCACAGCCGCTATGCGGTGGGATTGTATGCGCTGCCGAAGTTAACGGCGGCCCAAGCGTATCCGTGTTTGGTGCAGACCTTTCGCAGTTATGGCGTGCCGCAGGCGATGTTGATGGATCACGGCTCGCTGTGGTGGGCGACGACGAACGGATGGGGATTGACGCAGCTCTCCCTGCGGCTGATCGAACAAGGGATCCGCTTGCTCTACGGGCGCGTGGCGCATCCGCAGACGCAGGGCAAGGTGGAACGATTTCATCGCACCTTGGGTGAAGCGTTGCGGCATCGCGGCGTGCCGGAACAATTTGCGGCGTGGCCGGCGGCGCTGGCGGAATTTCGCCGGAGTTACAACGAGCGGCGTCCGCACGAAGCGCTGCAGATGCAGCGGCCGGCGGAACGCTACCGTCCCAGCGCGCGCCAGTATCAGGAACAGGTGCGGCCTTGGGAATATCCGGCGGGCAGCGATGTGCGGCGGTTGAACGGAGCGGGATCGGTCAGTGATGCGGGCCGACGCTGGTTCGTGTGCGCTGCGCTGGCGGATCAGTACGTGCGCGTCGAGCGCTTCGACGGGAAGTTGCTGGTCAGCTATCGCAACATGTACATTCGCGAAATCGATCTGGCGAGAGAAAGAACGCAGGCCGCTGGTAGTGGAACGCCGCGCGGCCGGCGAGACCGCTCCGGTCGCCCTGCGGGCTCCCTGCGCAGTCTCGCCGGGAGAAAAGCAACTGCCGGACGAAGGTGTCAAAGTGTAAAGGATGTCCTGGCAACCACTGTAAACCATGTCGTGGCACTTTTCACTTCAGTGCGCCATCGGTTTCGCGGCCACATCCGCGGGGGGCCCGCTCTGCTGGACGCCCGCTACGAAGACTCTATTTAAACGGCGCGTAATACCCCTTGCGCGCCAATACTTTC
Source organism: uncultured Acidobacteriota bacterium (assembly GCA_963742475.1). GTDB lineage: Bacteria > Acidobacteriota > Terriglobia > Acidiferrales > UBA7541 > Palsa-295. The sequence goes on from CAVULY010000003.1 coordinate 937,889, forward strand.
ACGTCAGGACGGTTTACCGTCACTTGAATCTTGCGGAAGCTGCCATCGTGCTTGAGGTTGGTGGGATAGTAGCCCAGCACATACTGCGAGCGCAGTTCCTCTGAAATCTCGTCGAACGCCTTTTCCAGCGACTTTTCGTTGTGCACGTCAATCACGCGCCCGCCGGTATCATCCGCCATTTTGCGCGCCACGCCGGGCCCCGTTCCAAACGTCGCCATGCGATCGGAGATCAGCAGCACGTGAATGACGGCGTCGGAGCGCTGCGCGGCCTCGATGGCGTCCTGCATTCTCAATTTACTTCCGGTGTCTTCCGCGTCCGTCAAGATGATCACGCCTTTGCGCCCGGCTTCGGTGGCCAGCTCATCATGGCAGGCGAGGTAGATCGCGTCATAGAGATCGGTTCCGCCGCTGCTATTGCCACCCGGAAAAGTGCCGGGCGTCACTACGCCGCCGCCGCCCACCGAATTCACGCGCGCGCGGCGAATCGCGCTGGCCAGCACCGAAGTGTCCTGCGTGAAATCCGCGAGCAGGTCCACGTCGAAGTCGAAGGTGATCACCATCGCTTCGTCCTTCGGGCGCATCACCTCTCTCAGGAATCGCGACGCGGCGTCCTGTTCGGCGTCAATCATCCGGTCCATGCTGGCGCTGGTATCAATCAGCAGTCCCAGCGTGATCGGCATATTCACTTCCTTCGAGAAGAATTCCACCTTCTGCTCGACGCCGTCTTCGGTGATCTTGAAATCTTCCTTGGTGAGGTCACTGACGATTCCGTGCTGCTTGTTGCGAACCGTGGCGAACACGTTGACGATGGTGGTCGCAACTTTCAGAGGTCCCTGATCCTGCCCCAGTTTCTGCTGGTTTGATGGCTGGCCTGCTTGTTGGCCGGATTGTTGACGCGGCGTCGCCCGCGGAGCCGGCTGCGCGGCGCCACGGGCGGGCGTTACCCTCGTAACTCCTACGTAGCCCGTCAACGCCAATGTGAAAATGCCTGCCGCGAGGCTGGTCAGCCGCATTGTATAATCTCCCTGTAGCCGGTTGCGTTTGATACGATGCACCCAGCGCGCCAGCGGATGTGTCCGAAGCTGGCGGGTGTGCAACAAATACGCGATCTCAAAATGGCGCCATTCGGCCGAATCGAGAATCTCAGATGCCGCGATTAATTTTGACGCTGAGTATTGTATTACTTTTCGGCGCTCTTGCGGGAGCACGCCAGTCTGCCGGCCCGGGGTCTCAGCAGCAGCAAACCAAACCCGTTCAGCCCGGCCAGGTGTCTCCACCGGCGGCGCCCAGCGCACCGGCGCAAGTTCCAGTAGTGCAAACACCACAGCCGCAGACCGGCCAGTCGCAGAGCGCCCCGCCGCCAGCCGCTCCGCCGCAGAATCAGAAGCAATCCGGGGACACGCGCAACACCATCAAAATCCGCACCAACCTGGTTATCGTCCCGGTTACCGTCAAGAATCGCGACGGCGCGCTGATCGGAGATCTGCAGCGCGACGAATTCCGCGTCTTCTGCGACAACGTGGAACAGCAGATTGTTTTCTTTACCTCCGATCCTTATCCGCTCTCCGCCGTCGTGCTGATTGATGACGATCTCTCGATCAAGTCCGCCGACGCGGTGCAAAAAAGTTTGACCGCGATCTCTGGTGGATTCGGACCCAACGACGAAGTGGCCATCGTCACCTACGATCAATTTCCCAATACCGTCTCGGAATTCTCGTTCAACAACGATCTGCTGTTCACCCAACTCAAGCGTCTCGACCTCCATTCGCATTATGGCGGCTCGCCCGTGGGCGGACCGTTGACGTCGGGCGCCACCTCCAACGGACATTCGCTGGAAAACGGAGCGCCAACCACCTTGGGTGTCCAGCAGCAGAAACAAGATAAGGACCTCGACGATGCAGTGTTCGCCGCGGGCGACATGCTCAAGAACCGCGGCCGCGATCGCCGCAAGATTATTTTCCTGATTTCCGACGGAAATAATTCGCGCACCAACGAGCACACCCTGGACCAGACCTTGCAGCTCCTGCTGAAATCCGATATCTCCGTTTATTCCATTTCCGTGGGCCACGCGTTTTTGCAGAAGGAAAGCACCAGGCTGGAAAAATACGCCACGTCCACCGGAGGCGATACTTTTTACTCCGGAAGCGACCGCGGCCTTCAGGGACTCTACGCCTCTGTCACCGAGCAGGCGCGAAATCAGTACACCATCACTTTTCAACCGCAAGATACCGATCGCGGCAAGGATTATCACAGCATCGAAGTGCGCGTGCGCCGCCCGGACCTGGACGTGACCGCGCGCCAGGGCTATTACCAGAGTGGACTGCACTAATTTTTGCGCGCGCTGCGTTTTGCGGCGCGACTTCGTTTCATAAATCGCGCCGGCACAAAAGTTTTTCTTCTTGACTTCAACGGCGGCGGCCTTTATAGATTGACGAAGCGATTCGAGCGCGCCGGGAATTTTGCGGCGCTGCTGAAACGTCGGGAGAAAGTTCCACTGTAGTTCATGCGCGGAACATCCCGGGCTTTGTGTGGCAGAAAAGCCCAATCGGTAAAAAGCGGGGCGTCACGAGAAATCGCGACGCCCCGTTTTTCGTGGCGCCGGCGTTGTTGCTCCTGTAGCGGCCGGTTCAGCTTCATCGAACCGGGCAGCCGTTGACGTTGCTCGGGAGTTCTTGCATCGAATGGCCAGCCTGCGCGAATCCACCAGCCATGCCACATCGGGCGCCGCTAGCATCCTGAATTTTCCTTTGCGTCGCTTGCGCTCTGTTGCGGCCGTATCGAAATCAATTGCTCGTGCGCCGGGCACAGCGGTTTGTAATCGCAGAATCCGCAGACGAATCCCGGCTTCGCGGAAAATTCCCGCGCGCGTATCTGGTCCGCCACTTCCGCGATCTTTTCCTTGGTTTCTCGTAATGCCTTGGCGTCGCGCGTCGCCGCCACCGCTTCGTTGGTCATCAGGTTGTAGAACACCAGCCGCACCGGATCCAGGTCCAGCACCTCTTCCGCCGCCAGCGCGTACACGCCGAGCTGCACATCCTTCGCCGCGGCTTTTGCGTCTTTCGGCCGCCCGGTTTTGTAATCGATGATCTCCACTTGATTGCCTTCGATGCGATTCACCTGGTCCATCCGCCCGGTAACAATCACGTCGTGCTCCAGCGGCAGCTCGAAAGTTTTCTCCTGATACAGCACATCGGCGGGCGCGCCGCTGTACGTGCGGTGAAACGCTTCCAGCTGCTCGCGCCCCGCCTTGCGATATTCCTCCTCGTGATATTCGTCTATGAATCCCGCGGCAGACCATTCGCGGTCGTAAATCGCCAGCACTTCTTCCAGCGGAACTTTTCTGCGCTTTCCGTATTCCGCCACGAATTCCTTGATCGTGCGGTGCATCACGTTGCCAAACGTAGCCATGGCATGCGCACCGCCGCGAATGCCCCACACGTACTGGAACATGTAGCGCATCGGACAGCGATCGTAGGCGTCAATCGCCGAAGCGCTCAGTTGCAGCGGCTCCGGTCGCGGCGGATGAAACGCCTTGGCCCACAGCGCCACGCGCGAATACGCTTTGGATGGTTCGCTGCCCGGCGGAAAGAGTTGCGCGGGGTCGCTCGAATCGGCTTCGGGTCCCGCGGCTTCCAGGGCAGGCGGCACCAGCACCTTCGGCGTCAGTTGATGCGTGTCCTGTGTTTTGATTTTCGCATTCGCCAGGAAATCGTCCAGAAACGGTGAAGGCTTCTTGCGCTTGTTCACCAGCGTCGAAAGCGTCAGTTGCCGCTCGGCGCGCGTCAACGCCACGTAGAAAAGCCGCCGCTCCTCCTGCATCTGAAAATCAAACTTCGGCTGTTCCTCTTTCATCAGCTCCGGCGGAAATTCGAAGACCACTTTGCGCACGCCGGACGGGAAGTCGTTCTTCGAAACGCGCAGGATGAAAACGTGCGGAAACTCCAGACCCTTGGCGGAATGTACGGTCATCAACTGCACGGCATCGTCGGAGATTTCTTCTTCCAGCGAAATGTCGCCGCCCGCTTCGTAAAAATATGCGAGGTATTCGATGAAATGCCGCAGTTGTTTTTCTTCGCTCTTGCGTTCCCATTCCTTCACGAACGCGACGAAGCGATCGAGGTAGTAACGATCCTGGTCCGATGGCAGCGGCGCCAAGCCCAGCCCAGCGATCAGCTCGTCCAGCACTTCTGTCGCTGTCTTGCGTTTCGCGCTCAGGCGTAACGCATTCAACAATTGCACCAGCTCGCCGAGCCGACCGCGCGTATCGAACGGCGCTTCGCTCTGCGCGGTTTCCAGTTCGTCGCCCAGCGGCCGCCGGTGATTTTTCTCCGCGCGCTCCGCCAACCGCACCAGGTCGCGGGGCTCCAGGCCCCAGTACGGCGCGGCCAGCACCCTCGCGCAGGCCACGTTGTCTCCCGGCACCACAATCAATCGCAGCCAGGCGAGCAAATCGCGCACCAGCGTGCTCGTTAAAATCGAAAGCTTGCGAATCACAAACGGAATTTCCCGTCTGCGCAATTCATCCACGAGCTTTTCGCGATGCGTATGTTTGCGGTACAGCACGGCAAAGTTGCGCCAGGCCGCGCCCGCCGCGTGCAGCCGCTCGATTTCGGAAGTGACCCAATGCGCTTCCTCCTCGGGCGTGCCGAATTCCGCAATGCGGATTTTTTCGCCTTCGCGATTTTCCGTCGTCAGCGCCTTGGGTGGCAGCAACGGGGATTTTTCGTTGTGCTGGATCACTTCGCCGGCCACGCGCAGAATGCGTTGCGTTGAGCGGTAGTTCTGCGAAAGTGAAACCAGGAACTTCTTCGCGGCCGGTCCCATCTTCGCGTCCGTGACGCCGCAAAATCGCTTCAGGAAAATTGTGAAGCTGCCGAACGACGCGCCGCGAAACCGGTAAATCGCCTGGTCGTCATCACCCACGGCCACGATGTTGCGGCGTTCGCCCGCCAGCAGCCACAGCAGCTCCAGCTGCGCGATATTGGTATCTTGAAATTCATCCACCAGAATGTAGCGATATTGTTCGCGCATCTGCTGGAGCAGGGAATCGTCGTCGCGCAACCGCTGCACTGCATGTAAAAGTTGTTCGCCGAACGTCAGCAGGTTTCGCTCGCGCAGCAGCCGCTCGCTCACGCGATAGACCCGCGCCAGTTCCTCCTGCCGCGCCACTTCATCCTCCGCAATTTGCAGCGCGTCGGATTCCAACGATTTCTTGCCGGCCTCGTGTTTCTTCCGCAGTCCTGCCACAAATCGCTCGTAATCTTCCGGCGTCACCAGCTCGTCCTGGCAGCGCGAAAAAAATTTCACGAAGTCGCTGATGAATTCGCCGGGGTCCTGCAGCCTGCGAAAATGTTTCAGGTCCAGTTCGCCGATGTGCCGCCGCAGCAGAATCTTGTGATCAATGTCATCCAGCGGCTGCGAATCAGGATTGGTCGCCTGCAGAATCTTTTCCAGGCAAAATTTGTGGAAGGTGCTGAGCCACACGCCCTCGGCGCGTTCGCCAATGGCTTTCACCACGCGGTGCTTCATCTGCCCGGCGGCTTTATCGGTGAACGTAAGCCCCAGAATGCTCTCGCCCGCCAGCTCCGGATTCGTCTCCAGCAAATTGCGAATCCGCTCGATGATCACGCGCGTCTTGCCCGTGCCCGCGCCAGCCACCACCAGCAGCGGCCCATCGCCGTGTTCCACCGCGGCGCGCTGGCCGGGGTTCAGCCCAGCGTTCCGCTCCGAATTTTCATTGGCCTTCATGTGATGGGAATTTCGCACGACTATCTTAACAGATTTTCTGGCAGGCGAACGGAAGGCGAAAGCGCGCCGCTTTCTCTGGTGCCGAGATGTTCGACAGGGAGGTACACTCCGGCAAAATTGACCACGTCTTGCGCGACGCATATACTTCTATTTCCGACCGAGAAAGCCTGAAGGAGTAGCCACCATGGAACGAGCCGTCATCTTAAGCGCCGTGCGCACGCCCATCGGAAAATTCATGGGCGGACTCTCGCCGCTCTCCGCCACCGAACTCGGCGCGAAAGTCGTCACAGAAGTCGTGCGCCGCGCCGGCATCGACCCAAATCAGGTGGACGAAGCGATTATGGGCAACGTCGTTCAGGCCGGCCTGGGCCAGAATCCCGCGCGCCAAGCGGCCCTGCGCGGCGGTCTCGATTCACGCGTCGCGGCGATGACCATCAACAAAGTTTGCGGCTCCGGATTAAAGGCGGTCGCGCTCGCCTCCCAAGCCGTGCAGCTCGGCGAATCGGAAGTGGTCGTCGCCGGCGGCATGGAGTCCATGTCCAATTGCCCCTACCTGCTGAAAGGCGCGCGCACGGGTTTCCGCCTGGGCAATCAGGAAATGATCGACTCCATGATTAACGACGGCCTGTGGGACGTGTACGAAGATTTTCACATGGGCGTCACCGGGGAACTGGTCGCCGAAAAATACAAAATCTCGCGCCAGGAACAAGATCAGTTCGCGCTGGAAAGCCATCAGAAAGCAGTTCGCGCCATGAAATCCTGCTTCTTCAGCGCGCAGATCGTGCCCGTGGAAATTCCGCAGAAAAAAGGCGATCCCATCGTTATCAAGGCCGACGAATCGCCGCGCGAAGATACGTCGCTGGAAATTCTCGCCAAACTGAAGCCCGCATTCAAAAAAGACGGCACCGTGACGGCAGGGAACGCGCCGGGAACCAACGACGGCGCCGCCGCCGTGATCGTTACCAGCGAAAAAAATGCCGCGCGCTTCGGCAAGCAGCCCATGGCGCGCATCGTCGCGCAAGCCGTCAGCGGCGTCGAACCCAAGTGGGTGATGATGGCTCCGGTGGACGCCGTCGAGAAGTTACTGCAAAAAACCGGCTGGGACCGCGACAAGGATGTGGACCTCTACGAATTGAACGAAGCCTTCGCGGTCGCGGCCATCGCCGTAACCCGCGTCCTGAAACTCAACCCCGAAAAGGTAAACGTAAATGGCGGCGCCGTCGCCCTCGGCCATCCCATCGGCGCATCCGGCGCTCGCGTCCTCGTAACGCTGCTCTACGAATTGCAGCGCCGCAACCTCAAGCGCGGCATCGCAGCCCTCTGCCTTGGCGGCGGTAACGCCGTGGCCCTAGCCGTCGAACTCCCATAGCCGAACGCTCCACGCAACGCTTTCACATCCAGCACTTCCTGAACACCGCACCTACGAAACCCTGCAAGTGGCTCGTCCGTCTTATTCAGCAGCAAACAATTTGCATGCAGGGAGGAAAACCATGAAGGCGGCCCTCATGATCCTTCTTTTTGCATCCTCGGTCTTTGCGCAGAGCGCGCCATCCCCCACCGGCACTGCCACCGCGCCCGGATGCGGACCCGCTGATTTCAGTTTTGATGTGAAATCAAGCAGCTTCGACCCATCCGGTCAGCCAGCCCGAGCCTGGTAAGGCGCTCGTGTATTTCCTGCAAGACGACAAGGTCTTCGAATCGCGCCCCAGGCCAACCGTCAAATGGGGCGTGGACGGTAATTGGGTCGGCGCCACGCAACGCGACACTTACTTTTACCTCTCCGTAGATCCCGGCGAACATCATCTCTGCGCCGAATGGGAATCGGCCGTGCTCATCAATGTCGGCCGCCCGTCCGCAGCCGGCCATTTCACGCGCGGAAGCAGGGAAGTCAAACTACTTCTCGGACCCTGTTACGGCTTGGCGGGTACGTTGACCGCTCGAGCCAATTCGAGTAGAGTTCGCTCCGGGGATGCCCGCGCGGTCAGGCGCTTCTCGCTGATCCTCATGTTCTGCCCTAACTGTCGAGCCGAGTATCGTCCCGGTTTCGCGCGTTGCTCCGACTGTGACGTGCCTCTCGTGGAGCATCTCGACGAAACTGACGTTCATTCCAACAATCCTGAACTTTCAGACACAGCCCGAACTGCTGTGGACCGGCACTGACGCGCAGATGCGCGCTGCCATCGTTGACGCGCTCGAAAGTGCCGGAACCGCTTACCACGAGCGGCGCGACCAGGTCGGCGTATTGCGGAATTGGTCGCAGGAGGTCTATGCCATTTTCACTCATGCACGCGATCACCATGCGGCTAGCGCGGCACTCGAAATCGCTGCACGCCACCGCGATTCGGCACCAGAGGATTCCGACGACGACCCCGGCGATTCTGATTCATCGTTGCAAACGCAACCGCGACAACGGAAGACGACGAGGACGATCTGTCCGAAGTCCCACCGGATTACGTTCCCGACGATTTCGATCCGGATGAAGCGACAGCCGAAGTCTGGTCCGGCCGCGACGCCACCACCACACAAAATTTGGTCACCTGCCTCAGCAACATCGGCATCGGCTCCGCCACCGACGAGCTCGCCGGCCAGCTGCGCATTCGCGTGACGCCCTCTTCGCAGAAACGCGCGCAACAAATGATCCGCCAAATTATGGAAGCATCCTAGGCCCGATAATCAGAGAGCAGCCGGGCCGCGCTTCTCGCTCCGTCCGCCGATTTTCAGAGTCCGTTATTCTTCCCAAAGTCTGAAGGCTTCACGTTCGCAAGACTGAACAGCTGCGCAGCAGAGCAGTGCACAAAGCGCTTGACAGCATCATACCTTGTAATGCAAGGTAGGCGCTGCCATGAAGCCACGCGGCGCGAGCGGTCCAGAATCCGCTGACAAATGGGAAGTACAACTCCGCAAAGGCTGCCTAGAGCTGGCCATCCTGGCGGCCCTGTGGGACGGCAAACTCTACGGCTTGGAAATCCTCCGGCGCCTCGAGAGTGATTCCGACCTGATTGTTTCCGAAGGCACGGTGTATCCACTGCTCAGCAGGTTGAAGGCGCTAGGCCTGGTGCGTAGCGAATGGGTGGAATCCGATGCGGGGCACCCACGAAAATATTACGCGCTCACCGCAGCCGGAAAAGAGCGCGCTCGCGAAATGGCCGGCATGTGGGCGCGGTTCTCTTCGAGCATGAGCAAGCTGCTCGCTCCGCTCGCGAGGGGGAAGTAGATGACCACTACAGCGGACCACGCGCAACAACGGATCGAAACTTACCTCGCGAAATTGCGTGGCCGGTTGCGCGGATTCAACGATGCGGAAGTCCGCGAGGTAGTGGATGAGCTGCGTAGCCACATCACCGACAAACTCGCGTTGAGCGGGTCAATGACCGCAGCGGCGGTTGACTCAGTGCTCGCGGCGCTGGGCACTCCGGAAGAGCTGGCCAGCCAGTACCTCACCGACAATCTGCTCGCGCGCGCCGAAGTCAGCCGCTCGCCCGTGCAGATCCTGAAAAGCCTCTTCCGCTGGGCGAGCCTGAGCCTTGCCGGTTTCCTCGTCTTGCTCGGTTCGCTCGCTGGATATTTCCTCGGAATCGTTTTCATGCTCTGCGCGCTGTTGAAGCCATTTCATCCGCGCACCGCCGGGCTGTGGGTCATTCCAGATGGCGTGGACGATTTCACGATTTCTGTCCGGCTCGGATTCGGCAGCGCACCGCTTGGCAGGGAAGTGTTGGGCTGGTGGATTGTGCCGCTCGGATTGATCGTGGGCTGCGGCTTGGTGATGTTGACCACTCGCTTCGCGGTCTGGTGCACGCGGCGATATCGCAGACCAAGCGTTTTGCAGCGCGGCTGATACCGTGAGCCAGCGCGACGAAGAGGCGATGGTTATGAGTGAATTCACGAACAACAGTGTCACCGGACCGGCCGCGCCTGAGCGCTCCCGCCCGGAACCGTCAAACGGCACGAGCGGCTGGCGCCAGAGCAAATGGCTGGCGATCGCGGAATTAGTCGTCGTTGCGCTGATTTTCTACGCGGATTACAAGCATCTCATCTTCTTCAGCAAGACCCCGTACCTCGCGCTGTTTGCGTGGCTCTCTCTTTGGACGCGAAAATTGCGCTGGCGAGACGTCGGGCTCAGCCTATTTCGCAACTGGAAGACCACGCTCGCGCTGGGTGTCGCTGCCGGCCTCCTGATGGAAGCGTTTGAACTTTTCGTCAGCCAGCCCCTGCTTGTGAAATTCCTGGGAAAGAATCCGGACTTCGAGGATTTTCGTCCTTTGATTGGCAACCTGAAGCTGACGATCTTGTTCGTCGCGCTGGCGTGGATTCTTGCGGCATTCGGCGAAGAAATGGTCTACCGCGGCTACTTGATGAACCGTGTCGCCGACTTGTTCAACTGCACACGGCGTGCCTGGCTCATCAGCCTCGTCGCCGTCCACGTCGGCTTTGCCCTGGCCCACGCCTATCAAGGACTCACCGGCGCGATAGACGAGGGGCTGATGGGCCTGCTGCTCGGCGTGATCTATCTGCGCACTGGGCGCAACCTGTCCGTCCCGATCGTCGCGCACGGCGTTGCAGACACGATTGATTTCGTGCTGATGTTCCTCGGCAAATATCCCGGCATGTAGCGACGACCGGCGACGCGATCCGACCCACGACAGGTGTGTTAATCGAAAACGGGACGGCCACCTGAGTTCAGCAAAGCTTGACGTTCCTTCATCTCCTATGCTTCCTTTACTTCCTCTACATCCTCCGCATTACCGGGCCGCTTTGCCGCCAAGGAGGCCCCATGAAATCGGCAGCCCTCGGATTTCGCGCCCACTCTGGCTGGACCGCTCTGGTCGCGCTCTCTGTCTCGAAGGGCGCTCCCTGCGTGCTGGCGCGCCAGCGGCTTCACCTGGTGGAAACCTTCATCTACAAATTCCGGCAGCCCTATCACACCGGTGAACGCATGCCGCTCGACGAAGCGCGAGAATTTATCTCACGCGTTGAGACTGAGGCGAGAAGCCTCGCTTATCTCGCCATTCGCGAGTTGCAGCAGACTCTGCAAGCGCAAGGTTACCGGCTCACGCGTTGCGGTCTGGTGCTCGCTTCAGGAAGGCCGCTGCCAGAGCTGTCGCATATCCTCGCGTCGCACGCTCTGATTCACACGGCCGATGGCGAACTCTTCCGCGGAGCGTTGCTGCACGCGAGCGCCCGCTGCGGCCTTGCGGCCAAGACCGCGAAAGAGCGCGAGCTTCTGAACGAGGCGTCGCAAACTCTGCGCCTCAAACCAAACGATCTCACGCGCCGCATCGCCGAGCTAGGTCGTCCACTGGGCGCGCCCTGGTCGCAAGACGAAAAGTTAGCGTCGTTGGTCGCGTGGCTAGCTCTTGCATCGAGGATGTCGTCGGGCCGTCGCACGCGTGGTGCGCCCTGAAGTTCCTTCACCTCCTCTGCTTCCTTTACCTCCTCCACTTCCATTATCATCAGCACCTATGTCACTCGACCAAATTAAGAAAGTCGCCGTGCTCGGCGCCGGCACCATGGGCAATGGCATCGCTCACGTTTTTGCGCGCGCCGGTTACCACGTGATTCTGCGCGACGTCGAAACGCGCTTCCTCGACCGCGGCCTGGAAACCATCGGCAAGAATCTCGACCGAGAAGTGAAGAAGGAAAAAATCTCCGCCGCTGATAAGCCGCTGATCCTCGCGCGCATCCAGCCCACAACCGACGTCTCCGCGCTGGCCGCTGCCGATTTCGCAGTCGAAGCCGTCCCCGAACAGCTCGACCTAAAAGTCCGCCTGCTGAAAGATGTGGACGCGGTGCTCAAACCCGGCGCGATCCTTGCCAGCAACACGTCCTCGATTTCCATCACGCAACTCGCCGCGCAAACTTCGCGCCCGGAAAAATTCATCGGCATGCACTTCATGAATCCCGTGCCGGTAATGGCGCTGGTAGAGGTAATCCGCGGCCTCGCCACCAGCGACGACACCTTTCAAGTCACGATGGCGTTATGCGAAAAACTCGAAAAGAGACCGGTAGCAGTGAACGACGCGCCCGGCTTCGTCTCCAACCGCGTGCTGATGCCGCTGATCAACGAAGCCGCCTTCGCGGTGATGGAAGGCGTCGCCACTCCCGAAGCCGTGGACGCGGTGATGAAAATGGGCATGAACCATCCGATGGGTCCGCTGGAGCTGGCCGATTTCATCGGACTGGACGTCTGCGTGAATATCCTCGAAGTGCTGCAAACCGGCTTCGGCGATCCCAAATACCGCGCCTGCCCCCTGCTGCGCAAATACGTCGCCGCAGGCTGGCTAGGCCGCAAATCCGGCCGCGGCTTCTACAAATATTAGTGGCATAGGCAATCCTGCCTGTGCGCTTCTCTAATCCGCAGGGCCTTCTCCGATTCCGTAGAGGCTAGCTGTGCGTTCGCAGATAATCCCCCGGAAGCAAAATCAAAATCCCAGCCACGCGACGCCCAAAATGAGGACCGAAATGCCGTACGTCGCCAGTCAATAGATGCTTGGAGCGTGCTTCGATAGCCGCCAGCAGAATAGGCACATCCTTCTCGGGAAGGGAAACGCCGCTCGGCAAGTCCTGCGTCACGACGTCAAACAGCTGAAGATGCTGGGTTAGAAGCTTCAGACGAGTGCGCTGCTCGTCTTCATCAAGGTTGATTCGCGCTTCCTCGAACGCGTAGCGGGACGAGCACAGCGCCGCGGTTTTCAGTTTCCAAAGGCCCAGAAGTCCGGCGTCGGGACGATATGCTGCGGAGAAAAGGACGTTCGCGTCCAGGAACAGCCGGTCCATCTATTGCGGGCGCCTATGCCGGATCGCATCGGGATCGATCCCGAGTTTTTTCACTTCCTTACGCGCCCGCTCGTAGTCCTGTGCGGTCGTGGAAGTGGACAGCAGGAACTCTGCTTTGCGCTCCGGACTGTACCGTTCGACAGGCATCACGATCGCGGGGCGAATCAATATCCCATCTTCGTGTTCTTCGGCGATCACCATGCTTCCTTCTTCGATGCCGAAACGCTTGCGTAGCCTGGCGGGCACGATGATCGCGCCGCGCTTACCGACTTTTGCGGAGTCCATAGGAATCCTCGCCTGTATTTCATTTTGCCTGATATTCAGGCAATTGTCACGTCGCAACCCCTTTCAAAATAATCTTTGCTTTTTGTTCGCCTCGTGCTATTATGACCCTCGAAATGGCCGAGCCGGGAACGGGCACTCAGTGTTAAACTCAGGCCGCCTCGGTCTCCAGCTAAGACCAAACAGAAAACCCTCTTGAGGTGGCACTGTGAACGACGAAAAGTCAAAAAACCTGGATTTGGCAATCTCGCAGATTGAAAAGCAGTACGGCAAGGGCTCCATCATGCGACTGGGGAACAAGGACGTGCTGGTCCCAGTGAACGTAATCCCCACCGGCTCTATTTCCATTGACGCTGCTCTCGGCGTCGGCGGCTTCCCGCGTGGACGCGTGATCGAAGTGTACGGCCCGGAATCCGGCGGCAAGACCACGCTGACGCTGCATGTGATTGCCGAGGCGCAAAAGCTCGGTGGCCAGGCGGCCTTCATTGACGCGGAGCACGCGCTGGATCCTTCCTACGCGCGCAAGCTGGGCGTGGACGTGGACAATCTGCTGGTGTCGCAGCCGGACAACGGCGAGCAGGCGCTGGAAATTGCCGAAGCGCTGATTCGCTCCAACGCCGTGGACATTATAGTAGTGGACTCGGTAGCCGCCCTGGTGCCGCGCGCTGAACTGGAAGGCGATATGGGCGACGCGCAGATGGGCCTGCAGGCGCGCTTGATGTCGCAAGCCCTGCGCAAGCTCACCGCCATCGTCTCCAAATCGAAGACCTGCCTGATTTTCATCAACCAGATCCGCGAAAAAATCGGCGTGATGTTCGGCAATCCGGAAACCACCACCGGCGGACGCGCGCTGAAGTTCTACGCTTCCATTCGCGTGGATATACGGCGCATTCAGGCCATCAAGGAAGGCGACCGCGTCATCGGTTCGCGCACCCGCGCAAAGATCGTGAAAAATAAAGTTGCCGCGCCGTTCCGCGAAGCCGAGTTCGACATCATTTACGGCGAAGGCGTCTCGCGCGAAGGCGATTTGATTGACCTCGGCGTCACCAACGGTCTGCTCGAAAAATCCGGCACGTGGATTTCCTACAAGAACGAACGTCTGGGCCAAGGGCGCGAAAATGCCCGTGTTTTCCTGAAGGAGAACACCGACATTCGCGGCAAAATCGAACACGATCTGCGCAAACAACTCGGCTTGCTCGCGCATCCCGCGGTCCCAGCTGATGGAAACGGCAAGCCATCCGCCGAAGCGCAAAAGTTGGCAACAGACCCGGCCAAGCAGCCGCCGAAAGCGGCCGCTGCTACCGCTTCTTCGCAGGGCCGCTCGACCCGCTAGCCGCGAGTGCAGTGCGTTCAGCGCAAGAACCCTGGCAGACCATGCGCGGGGCGCCCCGTTGCCGCCTCGCGCAGCGTCTCCTCGTGCTGCCGTCGCCAGCATCTGTCCTTTCGTCCAGCTGTGCCGGACAGGAAAGCTGTCCTCCTTAACAGTTGCGTTCCGCTGCGTCACTTCCGTAAACTGAATACTTAGTCGGCTGAAGCATCTGATTCCCGGGCCGATACAGGAAGCAATGCAGCACAGCCCAGCTGTTAAACAGTTTGCCCCGGTTTTCTGCCTTTTTCTCGCGGGCGCCTTTGCCATGGCGTCGGCGGCAACGCCTGCGACTTCCACCACCCGCACGCACCACAAGAAATCCGGCATTTCGGCTTACGGCGATCCCACGAAAAATGACGATGCCAGCTACGACGATCCGGTAATCCGCCAGATCGCGGTGGACGCGCTGGGCCACTCCAACGGTTCGGTGCTGGCGATGGATCCCTCCACTGGACGCATCCTCACAATCGTCAATCAGAAGATGGCTTTTTCTTCGGGCTTCGAACCCTGCTCTACAATCAAGCCCGTCATCGCCCTCGCGGGGCTTCAGGAAGGCGTGATCACTCGCGACAGCATGCTCAAGGTGGGCCATCGCCGTTACATGGACCTCACCGAAGCGATGGCACATTCCAACAACGTTTATTTTGAAGAGGTCGGCACGCGCCTCGGCTTCCCGCGCGTCCATCAATACGCGCAACTGGTCGGCTTGGGCCAGCGCGCCGGTTACGACATTCCCGAAGAGCAGCCCGGTTTCGTGCCCCCCGCGCCTCCTGCGTACGGCGGCGTTGCGCGCATGTCCAGTTTCGGCGAAGGCATCCGCCTCACGCCGCTGCAGCTCGCTTCGCTGGTTGCCACTCTAGCGAACGGCGGCACTCAGTATTACCTGCAATATCCGCGCACGGAAGAAGCGCGCCAAAATTTTCAGCCGCGCGTGCGCCAACAATTGGATATCGCGCCGTTGCTGCCCGATTTGCGCGAAGGCATGCTCGCCGCCGTGATGTATGGCACAGCGAAGCAAAGCTACGATCCCGACGGTGAACAGGCTCTCGGCAAAACCGGCACGTGCAACGACGAATCGCTCGGCGGGCGGTTGGGCTGGTTCGTTTCCTACGCCGATCAGGCGCATCCGAAAATCGTGCTGGTGGTTCTGATTCGTGGCGGCGCGCGCTCGGTCAGCGGTCCGCATGCCTCCGAAATCGCCGGGCGCATTTATCACGGCCTGCGCGAACGAAATTATTTCGCCGAATCCGCGCGCAGCACGCAGTACGCTGCAGCCGCGGGCGCCTCGCACTAGCACTCGCGTAGCGCCGGCGTCCCGCCGGCTCAGTTGCCCTTCATTCAGCCTTTCTCTGCACACTCCGCGTCTCCGCGGTTTCACGATTGTCTTATGTTGTGGCGTCTCACAGGCCGTAATGCACGCTGTTACTCCGATGAAAACTCCACGCCATTTCACTTCCCGCCCTTCATCGCATTGCGCTATGCTCCCTTCTTCGTAAATCATTCGCCGTAGGGAATTATGGGAACAACACTCAAGGTTCTAATCTGCATTTTGCTTCTGGCCGCAGCTGCAACAGGCGTCGTCGCCGTGAATTATTTCCGCAGCTCCGCGGCCGATTTCGCACTCATGACCCAGCCTTCTCCATCGCGGGAAGAAGCTCACCGCATGCAGGAGCAGCTGGTCCTCTTTACCGAAGCGGTGGTCCCTGCGCGCCTGCCGTTCCAATCTTTTCTGCTGGGTGTCGGATTCACCGCGGACGATGCCGCGCGGCTTGTAGCGTCCGCGCAATCGGTTTTCGATCTGCGCCATCTGCGCGCGGGCAATCGCTTCGTGGTGGGGCGCTCCAGTCTGGGCGACTTGCGCGAAGTGAGCTACCGCATTGATGCCGAACGCGTCCTGCGCATTCGGCCGCAAGGAGATGACTTCCATTCCGAGGTGCAGACCATTCCGTCGGAAACCGAAGAGGTGGGCGTCACCGGCGAAGTGAACGGCTCGCTTTTCGGCGCGGTGCTGGACGCGGGAGAAAAGCCGGAGCTGGCGATGCGCCTGGCGCAGATATTCGGCTGGGACCTGGATTTCTACACCGATCCGCGTCCGGGCGATACTTTCCGCGTGGTCGTCGAGAAAAAAACGCTCGCGAGCGGCGAGGTGGCCTCCTACGGCCGCATTCTAGCGGCGGAATATATCAACGGCCGGCATCCTTACCGCGCCGTTCTGTTTCATGGTCCCAGCGGCGTTCCCGCGTATTACACGCCGGACGGGAAGTCCATGAAGAAGGCGTTCTTGCATTCTCCGCTGAAATTCGCCGCGGTGATTACCTCGCATTTCAGCGAGCATCGCTTTCATCCGATCCTGAAAGAATACCGACCGCACCTGGGAATTGATTACGCCGCGCCCACCGGCACTCCCGTGCAGACCATCGGCGACGGCCGCGTGATTTTCGCTGGTAGGAAAGGCGGCGCGGGCAATCTGATTGAGATTCAGCACAACAACGGTTACACCACGTATTACATGCACTTGTCACGCGTGCTGGTGCATTCCGGCGAGCGCGTCGAGCAAGGCCAGCGCATCGGCCTGGTCGGCATGACCGGCCTCGCCACCGGCCCGCACCTGGATTTCCGCATCCAGCGCGGCAAGGAGTTTTTGAATTTTGAGCGCCTGCCTCTGCCGCCATCCGATCCGGTTTCGAAGCACGACTGGAACGAATTCGCAGCGGCCCGCGACCACGCAATGGCGCTGATGCCTCCGCTGCCGTCGGAGCAAACCGCAGCCGTCGCCAAAAATTCCGCGCCCGTGTCTTTGCCGGCAGCTCCCGCCGCTTCGGCTCCTGCCATTCAATAAGCTGTTTGCGCGTGCCAAGTATTCCAACTTTTTCGATTGGCGACGACAACGACCTCGTCTCTGTCATTAATACCAATATCGTGTCTGCCGCTTCGGCATTATGCTGCGAGGCCGTTGCACTGCAGCTTCCACGCTCAAGCGGTTATGGAGAGACCGAAGACTGGAAAAGAAGTGGTCGGAGGCTTGGCGTTTGTCTGAGTTCGCAGCTGGGTGGAGTTGAGCGTTGATCTGTAAGTGTGCTCGTTCGGAACCGCCGTTCAAAGGACATGTGGGCCTTACGCCCAAAGATTCGCAGTTGGATTTCCCGCAGGAAGTAAAAGCTCCAAAAGGCGCTCCCAATATTCTGCTGATCCTGACGGATGATGTGGGATTCGGCGCGAGCAGCACGTTCGGTGGCCCGATTCCGACGCCAACGATGGAACGTCTGGCGAAGAACGGTCTACGCTATACCCAGTTCCATACGACCGCGCTCTGCTCGCCGACGCGAGCGGCCCTGCTCTCAGGACGCAACCACCACTCAAACGCGACCGGCGTGATTATGGAACTCGCTACGGGCTTTCCGGGATACAACTCGCTGATGCCGAAGAGCAACGGTACGTTTGCAGAAGTGCT
Source organism: uncultured Acidobacteriota bacterium (assembly GCA_963742475.1). Lineage (GTDB taxonomy): Bacteria > Acidobacteriota > Terriglobia > Acidiferrales > UBA7541 > Palsa-295. The sequence continues at coordinate 955,513 of CAVULY010000003.1, forward strand.
GAAGCAGAACGGCTACAACACCGCGTGGTACGGCAAGAATCACAACGTCCCCGACTGGCAGAGCAGCACGGCCGGCCCGTATGATTTGTGGCCCACCGGTCTTGGCTTCGAATATTTCTACGGCTTCATCGGCGGCGACACCAGCCAATGGGCGCCCGCGCTTTTCGAAAACATCAAGCCCATCGAACCGCCGCACGACCAGCCTGATTATTTCTTCGATAAGGATATGGCCGATCACGCGATCGCCCGCATTCAGATGCTGCACGCAGTCGCGCCCGATAAACCCTGGGTTACCTACTACGCTCCGGGTACAGCCCACGCTCCGCATCATGCGCCGAAGGATTGGATCGCGAAATACAAGGGCCAATTCGATATGGGCTGGGACAAAATGCGCGAAGCCACGCTGGCTCGGCAGAAGGCCCTGGGTATCGTCCCGCAGGATACGCAGCTGACTCCGCGGCCAAAAGAAATTCCGGCCTGGGATTCGCTCGACGCCGAGCACAAAAAAGTTTACGCGCACATGATGGAAGTGTATGCCGCGGCGCTTTCCTACTGCGATACGCAGATGGGCCGCGTCATGGACGCCATTGACGAAATGGGAGAAACCGACAACACCCTGGTTATCTACATTCAGGGTGACAACGGCGCCAGCGCCGAGGGCACCCCGCAGGGTTTGCTCAACGAAATGTCTATCTTCAACGGCATCCCCGAGGATTTTTCGCAGGTCGCCGCCCATCTCGACGATCTCGGCGGGCCCGATGGCCTTCAACCACTATCCCGTCGGCTGGGCCCACGCAATGGACACGCCATTTCAGTGGACCAAGCAGGTGGCTTCCCACTTCGGCGGCACGCGCAACGCCTTGGTGATCTCCTGGCCCGCGCGAATCAAGGACAAGGGCGGAATTCGCACGCAGTTCAGCAGTGTGATTGACATCTACCCCACGATTCTGGAAGCGGTCGGCGTCGAATCACCGTCCATGTTGAATGGTGTGCCGCAGAAACCGGTGGAAGGATTCAGCCTGGTGTATACGTTCGACAATGCCACGGCCAAATCGGTCCATCGCACACAATATTTCGAAATGTTTGCGAATCGCGCCATCTACAACGACGGATGGGTCGCCGCCACTACTCCGCCAGTCCTGCCCTGGGTGATGTCCACCAACGCGCCACCCGCCGAAGATTACCAATGGGAGCTGTACAACGTGGACAAGGACTTCAGCGAGGCTAACGACCTGGCGTCCAAGGAACCGAAGAAACTCCGCGAGCTGCAGGATCTGTTCTTTGCCGAAGCCGGCAAGTACAACGTGTTGCCCCTCGACAATAGCAAGACGGAGCGATTCGACGTCAGCCTGCGCCCGAGCCTGACAAAAGGCCGCACCGTGTTCACCTATTATCCGGGCATGGTCCGCATTCCGGAGGCGAGCGCACCGGACTTCAAGAACAAATCGTACCGCATCTCAGCCGACGTAAATGTTCCTGCCGGCGGCGCGGACGGCGTGTTGATGACGCAGGGCGGCAGGTTCAATGGTCTGGGCCTTTATGTGCTGCAAGGCAAGCCTGTTTTCTACTACAACCTGGTGGGCGTGGAGCGCACGTCGATCTCCGGCAAAGAAGCTCTCACTCCCGGCAAACACACGGTCGAAGTCAGCTTCAAATACGACGTTCGGGGATCGTCAGGTTCGTGACGATGACGCACGTAAATGACGCCCATGCGAACCAGATCGAAAGCCGCATAGACCGCATTTCCGCGAATCACATCGCTTTTGTACAGCAGCACTTCTGTCCGTATGTATCGCGTCACGCGTCGGCTCGGCCGTATTTGGATCACGGGATTTCGCACCGTGTATTCAACCGGGGGACGTTCGCAACCTTGGAGCTGCACCACGTCGAGGACGCCATCTGTATCCATCTCATCCCCGGTGGAATTTTCCATGTGCCTCGCCATGTCTCACCGCGGAAGTTGCCCGACGGATTGAACGCATCCCGCCAAAGAGAGATCCCGTACGAGAATCACCACGCCTTGGTCAACGTCGCGGTCAATGTGGTGGATGAATTTGTGGTAGCGGATGGAAAGAGCCGCGCCAGTCTCCCGCGTATATGCGCCAAGCCACGCCTGCTGGCCATCCACGGAGCCGGGCACGCTCCACAGCCTTAAGTGCTCACGCTTCTCGTAGCTGTCGAAACTCTTTTGCCACGTGAGATCCTGCGGCTGACCGTTGAGCAACTGCTTGGAAATGGGCATGGTCGGATAGTTCGAAAGCGTCAGAAACGCGGCAAACTGCCGCATAAAGGCGTGCGTCGAATTCGGGTCGCTCCGTTTCCATGGCGCCCTCGGCCATCCATGAAAGCGGACATTTCTACTTTGCACAAACCGGACATTCTCATTTTGCGGCGACACTCGCCGCTTCCGCGTTGACTTGGGTTTCTGCCGCGGCCTAAGATGCACGCTTGAGCGTGCTCCACACGTGAGTGACCAGACCGTCTCGCATTACCGAATCGTCGAAAAAGTCGGTGCCGGCGGGATGGGCGTGGTCTATCGCGCGCATGATGACCGGCTGAGTCGCGACGTAGCCCTGAAGTTCCTTCCCGATGAACTGAACCACGACGAAAACGCTCGCGCGCTTTTGATTCGCGAGGCGCGTACTGCCTCCGCGCTGAACCATCCCAATATTTGCACCATCTATGACGTGGGCGAAGCCGACGGCAAGAGCTACATCGTAATGGAATTCGTCAGCGGGCGTTCTTTAGCCGAGCAGATTCCGGAAGATGGCCTTCCCGTGGAGACGGTGATCCGCTACGGCGAGCAAATCGCCGACGCTATGGCGCACGCGCACGAACGCGGTGTGATCCACCGCGACTTGAAAACTCCCAACGTAATCGTCATGCCGGGAGGCCGCATCAAGGTACTCGACTTCGGCCTGGCCAAACACATGACTCCGGGCGAGATCACCCTGAAGACGCAATCCATCAGTACGTTGACTTCGGAAGGCGCGATAGTGGGCACCATGCACTACATGGCGCCGGAATTATTCCGCGGCGATCCGGCTGATGCGCGCAGCGACATATGGGCGCTGGGCGTGGTGCTGTATGAAATGGCCAATGGCAAGCGGCCATTTCGCGGAAGAACGTCGTACGAATTGAGCTCGATGATCCTGCACGATTCGCCGCCGTCGCTCCGGGACAACGTGCCGCTGGGATTGCGTTCCGTGATTGAACACTGTCTGGCGAAAGATTCGGCGCAGCGTTATCAGCATGCCAGCGAAGTGCGCGCGGCGCTGGAAGCGTTGCGCACGAATTCGGCGGTGATTCCGGCGAGCGCCATTCCCGCGTCTGGGATTCATCCGCCGCCTGCAGCTCCTCGTTCGCGGATGAGTCGAGCGCTGATAGCTACTTCGGCGGCTGCAGCGTTACTCTTGATCACCGCGTTCGTATGGAAGCTCGTGGAGGTAAAGTGGCGCGGGTCGCCGGCGGTAGGCGCGGCATCCATCCAATCGCTGGCGGTGCTGCCGCTGGAAAATCTCACGGGCGATCCAAAGCAGGATTATTTCGCCGACGGAATGAGCGACGCGCTGATTACCGAGCTTTCGCAGATCAAGAAGCTGCGTGTGATCTCGCGCACTTCGGTGATGCAGTACAAGGACAAGCACGAAAGCCCCGCGCAGATCGCGCAGGAACTGGGCGTAGACGCGCTGGTGGAAGGCTCCGTGCTGCGCTCTGACGATCGCGTGCGCATTTCCGCGGAACTGGTGCAGCCGCAAACGGGCCAGAATCTTTGGGCGCACAGCTATGAGCGCACCGTCACGGACATACTGGCGCTGCAGAGCGATGTTGCGCGCGACATCGTGACGCAAATTCAGATTCAGTTGACGCAGCCGGAGCAGGAGCGCCTGGCGAAAACGCGAACGGTGGTTCCCGCTGCATACGATGCCTACCTGAAGGGAAATTACTACGCGGCGAAACGGACCGGTGAGGCGGTAACGCAAGCGATCGCGGATTATCGTGAGGCGATTCAACTCGATCCCACATACGCGCCGTCATACGCGGAGCTGGCGGGAGCGCTCACGCTGGCCGCGGATTATAAGGATGTGCGCGCGTCGGAAGTGCTGCCGGAAGCGGAAGCCGCGGCGGTAAAAGCATTGCAGCTGGACGACAATCTTGCTTCCGCGCACGCGGTGCTGGGATTCATCCGGCTTTACAGGCTGGAATGGCCCGGTGTTCTCGATGAGTTTCAACGCGCGATACAGCTGAATCCAGGCGAAGCGAATAGTCACCATTGGTATGCGCTGGCTCTAGCGGCTGCCGGGCGGAACGAAGAAGCAATTTCGGAGATGCAGCTGGCGCAGGAACTCGATCCGCGCTCGCTGATCATCAACGCCAACCTGTCGTGGGTCTGGTATCTGGCGAGGAAGAATGACGAGGCCATCGCGCAGGCGCAGAAGACCATCGCAATGGATCCCAGCTTTGCGGTGGCGCACGGATATCTCGGGCAGGCATATTTGCAAAAGCAGGAATACGATAAAGCACTGCAAGAATTGCAGCAGGCGCTGGCGCTTTCGGGAAACGAAACTTCGTTCCGGGCTGAGCTGGCCAATGCCTATGCGGTAGCGGGGAAGGAGGCGGACGCGCTTGCGATTCTGCACGAATTGCTGCAGATGTCCGCGCGGCAATACGTTTCGCCCTACAGCATCGCGCTCGTTTACACGGGATTGAATGAGAAAGACGAAGCGTTCCGCTGGCTGGAAAAAGCGTACGAGGAGCGCTCGGTGCGCCTGATCAATATCGCCGTGCATCCAAGATTCGCCGGCTTGCGCTCCGATCCCAGATTCGCTGCGCTGGTGCAGAAAATTGGCTTACCGGCGGCGCCCGCCATCGACGCAGCGAAGTAATTAACGTGCGAGCGATGCTGCCGCCGAGGCGTGCGAGCGAAAGCGAATTGTTGTAACCGAGCGATTGCCGCGAAGCACGTTCACGGCGCAATCTTTCTTGACGCTTCATTGTGCCTCAACTACACTTTCGCCGTCCCGCGCACACCACCCGGAATCGGCCCCAGTTTTCCAAGCGTTGTAAATCTCAGTGCGCTGGTTGGGAGAACGAAATGGCCAAGATCAGCTTCACACTGAAAGGGATCACCAAGGAAATCAAGAAGGCGGAGAAAAAGCTGCTCGCGCTGCGCAGAAAAGTCCACAAGGCCGACCTGAAGAGGATTGAGTTGAACTTGCGCAGCCTCAGAAGATCTCACGGGATTATCGCGCATATTTGCCGGCCGCCCACGCAATTCGGACAGACGTTCAGGATCCAAATCCAAATCCAAAACGAAGTAGCGCCGTTCGCGGAGCCGCATGATTGGAAACCGGCACGGCTTCCTATCCATGGAATCTGATATGCGAGGAAGGTGAGTCACATGGCCAAGATCGCTTTTTCGGTCCATTCCATCGCCACGGCAATCAAAAAGGCAGAGAAGAAACTGCGCCGGATTCGGCCTGAAGTCAGCAAGGCTGACCAGAAGAAAATCGATCTGAACCTGCGCATGCTGAAAAAGTCGTATCGCTTTCTGGAATTCCCTTGCCCGAAATTCAGGTCGGGCCCGATAAAACCGTTCGGGCAGTGGTTCATCACCAACCCCAAGTAAAGCACGCAGGAGAGTGGTGTTTCTTGTCTCCCGGCGATTGCAACCGAGCTAACCCGCATGCCTAAAGCGAAACGGGCGCTTTTCCGGCGATCTCCGTTTCTGATTTCCTACTGGAACGACGCAGAACTGATATTTGAGAATTACGCGACCGGCAAAGGCGCGACGGCCGCGCCGATCGCCACGGAAGTATTGAATTTCTTCAGCGGCTGGCGTTCCGCCGAAGCGCTGTTGCAGCACTTTCCGCAATACACAGCAACTTCCTTGCGCGCCGCCATGAAAGATCTGGTGCGCCATTCGCTGCTGCAACGCTCCGATCGTAAACCACATTCAATGGAACGCGCGATGACGGCGTGGAAAGATTGGAATCCTGCCGCGGGGTTCTTTCACTTCACGGGACGTGATCTTCCGTTCGAAGCGGACTTGTTAAGCATCGGCCGTTACATGGAAGGGTTGACGAAGCAAAAGGCGATGCCTGTGCCGGTGAAGCATTATGCGCGTGCGGCGCAAACGGTGCTGCCCGCGCCGCGCGTGGAAGGCGAATTTACTCGCGTGCTGACGGCGCGAAGAACGTGGCGAAGATTCGCGCAGGGAAAATTGGCGCTCGCGGACTTGGCTACGCTGCTGGGATTGACATGGGGAGTTCGCGAGTGGGTCGCGGTGCCGCCGCTGGGACGCTTTGCGATAAAGACGTCTCCATCAGGCGGAGCGCTGCATCCCATCGAGGCTTACGTGGTAGCGCGGGATGTGGAAGGAATTTCGCCGGGAATCTATCACTACGATGCGACGCGTCACCGGTTGGAATCGCTGCGGCGCGGCGTAACGCGCGATCAGATGTCCGACTACGTGATCGGGCAGCGATGGTTTTCCGAAGCGTCTGCGTTTGTGTTCATGACCGCGGTGTTCACGCGCACGCAATGGAAGTATCGCTATCCTCGCGCGTATCGCGTGGTGCTGACCGAGGCCGGACATTTGTGCCAGACATTTTGTCTGGTCGCGACTTGGCTGGGACTTGCGCCGTTTTGCACGATGGCGATGGCGGATTCGAAGATTGATCATGACTTGGGAATTGATGGAGTGACGGAAGGAGTTTTGTACGTCGCAGGCGTGGGGAAAGTTCCGGCAGGAGTGGATTGGAAAACTGCGTCGTTGCCGATTGATCCTACGGGGAAGAAGCGCAGGTTGCGGGATTAGCGCGCGGCGAAATCGAAGAGCGATCCCTGCCTGCGGCGAGCAGGCTTCGCCCGCTGTCGTGGGTTCAGGATGACGGCCAAAAAAAATTAACAACTCTGACGGAGTGTACTTACGCTTTTACTTCCCAGGTGTCGCCGGCGCGCAGGAGCTTGGCTAGATCGCCTTGGCCTTTCTTCGCTATCACGTCGCGGATTTGCTGCTGGATCAAATCTTCGTAGCGCGGGACGCCTTGCAGCGCGCGGAGGACGCCGATGGGAGTGGGGAATCCGGGCATGGAATCCATGCGCGAAAGAGCGAAGGCGTAAACCGGATTGGGATTGTGCTCGTCGTGGACCAGTAAATCTTTTTCGGTGATGCCGTTGCCGAGCGCGACGACTTCGAGATCCAGACCGACCAGGCGAATTCCTTTATCGCGATTTTTTCCGAAGATGAGCGGCTTGCCGTGTTCGAGCTGGACGACCTGCTCGCTGCGCGCCTCTTTTTCGGTGATGGTTTCCCACGCGCCGTCGTTGAAAATATTGCAATTCTGCAGGATCTCGATGTAGGCGGAACCTTGGTGCGCCGCGGCTTTTCTGAGGGTTTCTTTCAGGTGCAGCTGGAACACGTCCACGGAACGCGCGATGAAGGTGGCTTCGGAACCGAGCGCGAGCGAGAGCGGGCTGAAGGGCCGGTCCACAGAACCGAACGGCGTAGATTTGGCTTTCTTGCCGACTTCGGAGGTGGGCGAGTATTGGCCTTTGGTGAGGCCGTAAATTTTATTGTTGAACATCAGGACTTTCAGTCCGACGTTGCGGCGCAGCATGTGAATGGTGTGATTACCGCCGATGGAAAGGGAATCGCCGTCGCCGGTGGCGACCCAAACGTCGAGATCCGGGCGAATCAGTTTCACGCCGGTGGCGATGGCGGGCGCGCGGCCGTGAATGGTGTGGAAACCGAAAGTGTTCATGTAATACGGAAAGCGGCTGGAGCAGCCGATGCCGGAAATGAAAACGAATTTTTCGCGCGGGACGCCAAGTTCGGCGAAGACGGCCTGCGTGGCGGCGAGGATGGCGTAATCGCCGCAGCCGGGGCACCAGCGGATTTCCTGGTCGGTCTGGAAATCTTTTTTCGTGTAAACCGGCAATGTGGCCGTGGTCATTTTCGATAGCTCCAAAAGCGCCGGCGTAAAGGCGGCGCGAAAAATTCAAAAGCTAAGAGCCGGCGAGACGCCGGCGCTACTTAATCCAGCAGCTCTTCGATTTTTGCTTCGATTTCAGATTGCTTGAAGGGCTTGCCTTGAATCTTGCCGTAGCTTTCGGCGTCCACCAAAAATTTTGCGCGCAAGATCATGACCAGCTGGCCCATATTCATTTCCGGCACGAGAACTTTTTTGTAGCGCTTCAATATATCGCCGAGATTGCGCGGCAGGGGATTCAGGTAGCGCAGATGGACATGGCCGATGCGATGGCCCTTCTCACGCATGGGCTTCATGGCGGCGGTGATCGGTCCGGCCGTAGAGCCCCAGGCGACGATGAGCAAATCTCCTGACTGATCGCCTTCGGGAACGATTTCCGGAATATCCTGCGCGATGCCTTCGACTTTTTCGGCGCGGGTGCGGACCATGTGCTCGTGATTCAGCGGCTCGTAGTTGATGTTGCCGGTCACGTCCTGTTTTTCGATGCCGCCGACGCGATGCTCGAGGCCGGGAGTGCCGGGAATGGCCCAGGGACGCGCGAGCGTGGAAGGATTGCGCTTGTACGGGAGAAAGCCTTCCGGATTCGTTTCGAAGTGAACAGGGATTTGCGGCAATTCCGCGACGGTGGGAATTTTCCAAGGCTCGGCGCCGTTCGCGAGATAGCCGTCCGAAAGAATAATTACGGGAACCATGTATTTGATGGCGATGCGGCTGGCTTCCAGGGCAACCCAGAAGCAATCGCCGGGAGAGGAAGGAGCGAGCACCGGAACGGGAGCTTCGGAGTTGCGGCCGTAGAGAGCTTGTAAAAGATCGGCTTGTTCGGTCTTGGTGGGAAGGCCAGTGGATGGACCGCCGCGCTGAATATCGCAGATCACCAGGGGCAACTCGACGGCGACGGCCAGGCCGATCGCTTCGGTTTTCAGCGCCATGCCCGGGCCGGAGGTGGTGGTGATGGCCAGCGCGCCGGTGTAGGACGCGCCGATAGCGGAGGAGACGGCAGCGATTTCGTCTTCGGCTTGAAAGGTGGTGACGCCGAAATCCTTGTACATGGAAAGCTCGTGAAGAATATCGGACGCCGGCGTGATGGGATACGAGCCCAAGAATAATGGGATACCGGCTTGCTGCGAAGCAGCAACGAAGCCCAGGGCGAGCGCGGCATTGCCGCTGATATTGCGATAGACGCCCGGTGATAATTTGGCCGGAGGAATTTCGTAGCTGATTTGAAACGCTTCGGTGGCTTCGCAAAAACTGTAGCCCGCCTGCATGGCGAGTTTATTGGCGGTTACCAGCTGCGGCTTATTCTTGAATTTATCGTCGAGCCAGTGGAGCGTGGAGTCCATGGAGCGGTTGTAAAGCCAGTAGCACATGCCGAGGGCGAAGAAATTCTTGCAGCGATCCATGCTCTTCGCGTCCAGGCCGACGTCTTTCAGGGCAGCGCGGGTGAGCTTGGTGAGTTGCACGGCAAAAAGACGATAGCCGTCGAGCGAATGATCTTCGAGGGGGCTGACGGTGATTTGTGCCTTGCGCAGATCGCTTTCACCGAAGTCGTCGGAATTGACGATGAGGATGCCGTTGGTTTTCAGGTCCGGCAAATTCATTTTCAGCGCGGCGGGATTCATGGCGATGAGCACGTCCACGCTATCGCCGGGCGTGTACACATTGCTCGAGGAGAAATGGACCTGGAATCCGCTGACGCCCGGGCAGCGTGCCGGCCGGAGCGCGGATTTCGGCAGGGTAGTCCGGGAAGGTAGCCAGGTCGTTGCCGTACAGCGCGACCGTATTGGTGAACTGGCTGCCGGTGATTTGCATGCCGTCACCGGAGTCACCGCAGAAGCGGATGACCGCCTGGTCGATGGTTTCCTTTTTGCGACCCAAAATCTCTGAGATGGTGGTGGACATCTTAATAGGCCCTCGCGATGCTGGATGTAGTGAATCGCCCGGAAACTCCGTTTGGGGTATGCCAAACGCAGGTGCGGTGAAAGTTTAGTAAGCGTTCAAAAGTATCGAATAGAAATGAGACTTTTGTTGGTATTGAAGGAGTTACGCGATTTGCTGCGAATTCAAGTGCTCCATTTGTATCGAATAGAAATGCGGGGCGCCGTTCGGGTTTTGCCGTATTTAAGAGGCCAGTTGTGCGGGAAGGCGAGGGGGAAGCGGCCGCAGTTTGCCGGTAACCAGAATGGGGAACAGTATTCAGAGCAGGTGAGGCGCCGTAGTCAATTGCGCGGCGCTGAACGTTGCGCGGCTTCGCTTGTTCTCGCATAACTCCAAAGAGAGTACCTAAATCCAATTATAGGCTACCACAACGAGCCGGACTTTGCCCGGTACACAGTAAGATGATGTTTCCAAAGAGTTCGATGCCCGCGCGACCCGCGCGAGAGGATTGGCGCCGCGGCGGCGGGGCGAGCCGGAAAGCATGCGGAACCGGCATATTCGCGGTAACGTCTTACGTTCTCGGATGATTGTGTTGAGCGATCGGACCCAAACGGTGCGGTTTTTAGTGAGCGGAGCGGTGCCCGCTTCGCCCCGAAAAACGTGGGGACGAAGCGGCCGCGACCCTTCAATTCGGCGCTGCCGAATTTCAGGATGATTCGCCCTGCAGGGCGAATCACATAAACCAAAGAGCGGTGCGGCAGGGAGCGGCGTTGCGATGAAATATGGCATGGCAAAAGTGGCGATGGCCGCGCCTGCGACCGCGCATGCAGTGAGGCATTGGTTCATAGCGCTGGGCGGGCCGGGGCTGATTTTGCTTGGGTTGATCGATAGCTCGGTGATTCCTGTTCCGGGCAGCATGGACGCGATGACCATCGTGCTGGCGGCGCATCAACGGACGTGGTGGCCGTATTACGCGGTGATGGCGACGGTGGGATCGGTGGTGGGGGCATATCTGACGTATCGCCTGGCGCGAAATCGCGGCGACAAGGAATTAAACGACCGGCTTTCCAAGCGGAATGTGAAAAAGGTGGTGCGCGCGTTCGAGCGCTGGGGATTTGGGGCGATCGCGGTGCCGGCGCTGCTGCCTCCGCCGATGCCGATGGTTCCGTTTGTGATTGCGGCGGGGGCATTGCAGTATTCGCCGAGAAAATTTCTGGTGGCGATGTCGCTGGGGCGGCTGGTGAGGTATGGGATTTTCGCGTATCTGGGAGCGGTGTACGGGCGGAAGATTTTTGCGGTGGTGCTGGCGCATGGGGAAGTGGCGTTGTACGTGACGATCGGAGTGGCGGTAGTGGCGGCCGCGATCTTAGTGGTGCTGCGATTCAAGCGGAAACGGGAAGCCCTTGCGGGCGGTGCGGATTAGCATGCGTCTTGTGATCGCGTTTTTCCTGTTCACGGTTCCGGTGTTCGCCCAGACGGTGCTGCAGCGGCAGATTGGCGCTATTGCTGCTGATGCGCGCGGGAAAGTTTCGGTGGCGTGCGCGCTGCCGGATTCGCAATTGAACTGCGACCTCGATGCGCACGCGCATTCGCCGATGCAGTCGGTGTTCAAGCTACCTGTCGCGTTTACGGCGCTACATCTTGTCGAGCAGGGCAAATTTTCGCTGGATCAGCCCTTGCGATTCTTGCCGAGCGATCGGATTTTGCCGCACACGTACAGTCCTCTGCAGGACAAATATCCCGACGGGAATGTGGACGTGCCTTTCCGGGAATTGCTGCGGCTGAGCGCTTCGCTGAGTGACAACGTCGCGGCGGATATTGTGTTGCGCACGATTGGCGGGCCGGCCGTTGTGAACGATTACATGCGGTCAATCGGGGTGGCGGGCTTTCATCTGGTGGATGATGAACAGGCGATGGCCGGAGACAATTCGCTGCAATATCGCAACTGGTTTGAACCGGCGGGGGCGGTGCAATTATTGCGGCGGATCAGCGACAACTCGCCGCTGACCGACGAGCACACGCGGATTCTGCTGCGATGGATGCAGGATTCGCCTACCGGAGCGCACCGGATCAAGGGCGAGCTGCCGGCTGGGACGATCGTGATGCACAAGACGGGAAGTTCGGCGACCAGAGATGGCGTGACGGCCGCAACGAACGATGTCGGGCTGATTACGCTGCCGGATGGGCGACGCCTGGCGATCGCAATTTTCGTCTCGGATTCCAAGGCCGATGACGCGACGCGCGACGCGGTGATTGCGCGGATTGCGAAGGCCGCGTACGACGAAGGCACGCACGGCAAGATGTAAGGACGGCCAGGTAAACAGATTCAAGCTGGCTCCCGTGGAATGGAGGGGATTCGAGGCGCGCCCGGAATCAAGTCACATGCGAATGAATCCCAACGCGATCAGCGCGAAACATAACGGCCAAAACAGAGCAAGTGGTGCTACGAGCAGGAACCACAGCGCACGCCGCCGGTATTGCTGAAAGGCGTACCCAATGATTAGGCACCAAGCGACGGAAAGTACGGGTCCGAGCAAGACTAAGCCGATGAATTCTGTATGATCCAAAATACCTGGCCCAAGAAAGGCACCAAAAGCAAGCACGAGTGACAGGATCAGAAGCTTCCAATATTTCGATTCCATTGTGTTCTTCCGCGTGGTTTTACGACCGCTGCTTCCGACTGCGCCATGCGATTCCGATAGCCCATTTTAGCTGACTGCGGCGGGATCTAGACCAGCTGGACTAGTCATGTGAAGCGTGAATCGAAACTGGCCTAGAACTGTCCCAGAGTACCATTGACTTTCGCTTTTGGTTCGCCTAGTGTGGATGCTGCAACCTGGGCCCAGAGGGGTGTGAAATGGCGCTAACAAAGAGACAGAAAGAAGTACTGAATTACCTGGTGGGGTTCATCAACAAAAACGGCTATTCGCCCAGTTTTGAGGAGATTGCGCACGCGCTGAAGCTGACGTCGCTGGCGACGGTGCACAAGCATCTTTCGACGCTGGAGAAAAAGGGCTACATACGGCGCGGGTACAACCAGAGCCGGTCGATTGAGGTGGTGCAACTGCCGAAGCCGATACGGGAGCAGGTGCTGGACCGTCACGTGATCGAACTGCCGCTGGCGGGGCGGATCGCGGCGGGTCGTCCTCTGGAAGCGGTGGAGACGAATGAGACGATTTCGCTGGCGGATTTCGCGCGCGGGCAGAATACGTTTGTGCTGCAGGTGAAGGGCGAATCCATGCGCGAGGACCATATATTAGATGGGGATTACATTGTGGTGGAGCAGACGCAGGTGGCCAACCCCGGGGAGATTGTGGTGGCGCTGGTGGGCGAAGACGACGCCACGGTGAAGAGGTTCTACCGCGAGCCAGGCGGGAAAGTGCGGCTGCAGCCGGCGAATTCGACGATGGCGCCGATTGTGGTGCAGGGCACGGACGTGAAGATTCAGGGCCGGGTTGTGGGCGTGCTGCGGAAGTATTAGACGCTGGGCCGGAGAGGGAAGCGATGAGCCGGCCAGAACATAGCGAGGCGGCGCCGTACTACTTCACTTATATTGATCGCATTCAGCAGGACGACATCGTTGGCGTGATGGAGAGCCAACTGGAAGATGTCGGCAGGATTCTGGACGGAATCTCCGAAGAAAAATCGCTGCACCGGTACGCGCCGGAGAAATGGAGCATCCGGCAGGTACTGAGCCATTTGAACGACACCGAGCGGGCTTTTGCGTTCCGCGCTTTGTGGTTTGCCCGCGACTTTCACGATCCCCTGGCGAGTTTCGATCAAAACATCAGCGTGAATGCGGCGCGTGCGGATGAGTATGCGTGGGCGAGTCATGTGGCGGAGTTTCGCGATATACGGCGGTCGAGCGTGGCGCTGTTCCGGAAGTTGCCGAGCGAGGCGTGGGGGCGCAGCGGGGTGGCCAGCGGGAATTTCGTGTCGGTGAGGGCTTTGGCGTACATTATTGCGGGACACGTGTCGCACCATGTGGCGATTTTGGAGGAGAGGTATTTGTAGGATTGGGCCGGTTAAACCAAAGTCAAAATCAAAGATGCCCGCCTAAAAAGCAGGCGGCCGCTACAAAGTCAAAATCAACGGCGACCCGTCGGGAGCAGTGCCGATACAAAACTTGCCTTGCGGTTTAAGGGGTAAAGTTTTAGGATGCAGTCCCCAGCTTGGCCGGATGGAGTTATCTCGCCGGACACACCTGTCCCATTTTGGATTTGGCACGGTTCGCGTGCGGGACTACATTCAAAGACCCCGGTCCTAATTGGCGATATTATTGGTGGTTTAGGCGAGACTTGGTACTAGGAGGGTAAATGTGGGGAGACAAGAAACCGGAAGCTCCGGGTAAGAAGCCGCTCCCGCAGCAGCCGCAGACGTCTCAGCAGACGCAGCAAGTTAAACCGACTGTTCCGAGTGCAAACGCACCGGCTTATCCTGGGGAGGCAAAAACGATGGCACCGAATGATGCGACGTATCCGAGCACGACTTCGGGCAACACGGCAAGACTGGGTTCCAGCCTGCATGTGAAGGGCGAGATCACCGGCAACGAAGACCTGCTGATTGATGGCACGGTCGAGGGGTTGGTGCAGCTGGAGGACCGCAAGCTGACGGTGGGAGCGAGCGCCAAGGTTACGGCGGACGTAATTGCGCGCGAAGTGGTGGTTTACGGGAACGTGAAGGGCAACCTGCGCGCGCGGGACCGCATTGAGATTAAGAAGGACGGCTCGGTGGTGGGGGATTTGACCACGGCGCGGATTTCGATCGAGGACGGGGCGTATTTCAAGGGCTCGATCGAGATTGACAAGACCGGCGAAGCGGGCGAAGAGGCGAGCAAGGGTGCTTTCACGCGCGCGAATCGCGGCGCGGCAGCAACGACCACTTCGTAGGGTTGGACTCTGCGTTTTGCAAGGTGGCGGGCCGCCAGCGGTGGCTCGCCGCTGCATTCGCCGTTTTGTGTTTTGTTATACACCCCCGACCGTATTGTCTTCGTACGCAGCTAAGCCCTCCGGTTGCCAAGCTACGCGAAATGTGATTTTGGTTGCGCGGAAGACTGCCCGCTTCGCCCCGAAAGGCGCGGGGCGAAGCGGCCGCTACACGTGCAACGGCAAAAGCAAAAGAGCCGGCGGGACGCCTGCGCTACGGACGTCGGCACGTTTATTGGACTGGGTGGGTTGATGATAAATGCAGCGGCTAGTGACGAGTGGTTAGTGGCTAGAAAACTTCAAATGCGATTCCTGTTGCGCAGAGCCCCGACAGTAACGTGCAAGACTCTTCGTTGACATAAATCGAGACGTACTTTAGACTTGTTGTTTGTCCTTAGACGGAAAGGTGTGACTGGATAGATGCCGACGTATATACCAAGAGGCCGCGAGGCCGAAGAGTTGATGGTAGGGAAGAACTGGTTCGTGATAGACGCCGAGGGAGTGGTGCTGGGGCGGCTGGCGACGCGTATTGCGCGATTGCTGATTGGGAAGGATAAGCCGACGTACACGCCGCATCTGGATTGCGGAGATCACGTGGTGGTGGTGAACGCTGAGAAGGTGAAGTTGACGGGCAACAAGATTGACCAGAAGTTGTATCGTCATCACAGCGGCTGGCCGGGCGGATTGAAGGAAGTGCCGATCCGCACGTTGCTGCAACGCCGGCCGGAAGAGGTGGTGCGCGAGGCGGTGCTGGGAATGCTGCCGAAGAACAAGCTGCGCGCGCGTCGAGCAAAGAAGCTGCGTGTTTATGCCGGAAGTGAAGGCCTCGCCCGCCACACCGGACAAAAGCCTCAGCCACTCTCGCTGTAACCTCGTCACGGGAACCGAAAAAAAACCGTACCGCGGATCAATCCGTAGGGACGATTCAGGCCCCTGCTTTGCGACGCTCCCTCGGGGGAGTGCGCTCAGGAAAAATTAGGAGGAACTTTGAGTTCAGGTGCGAGTTCGCTGGAAGGAACAGCCAAACAGTTTTACGGCACGGGACGCAGGCGGGAATCCATCGCGCGCGTGTACATCAAGCAGGGCGCGGCGCGATTCACGGTGAACGGCCGGCCGGTGGATGAATATTTCCGCAACGTGGCGTGGAACACGGCGGCGGTGGAGCCGCTGAAGTTCACGCAGATGCTGGACCAGGTGGAAGTGAAGTGCATTGTGAAGGGCGGCGGCGTGGGCGGACAGTCGGGAGCGGTGCGCATGGGTCTTTCGCGCGCGCTATCGAGGCTGAACCCGGAATTGCGCCCGGCGCTGCGCAAGAATGGATTTTTGACGCGCGATCCGCGCATGAAGGAACGCAAGAAGTACGGACAGAAGGGCGCGCGGCGGAGATTCCAGTTCAGCAAGCGGTAGTTTGCGGCTGACGACTGAGCGTGGATGCCAGCGAAGAGAGATCCTTCGGCCGGCGTGAGGCAACGGCGCCGGCCTCAGGATGACGAATCAGATGGTGGTTGTTGGGTACGGATCAGGCCTCGATTGATCGAGAGCTGATTAATTCACGGCCGGGAAGGACCGGCAAAAAAGGATGCTGCCCCAGCGGTCGCAAGCGGGTCGCGGGGAAATAAGCATCCCTTCACGAGAGGAGGAACTTTGGGAGTCGAAATTACGATGAAAGAGCTTCTGGAGGCTGGAGTTCATTTTGGCCACCAGACGCGCCGCTGGAACCCGAAGATGAAGGAATACATTTTCGGGGAACGCAATGGAATCCACATTATTGACCTGCAGAAGACCTTGAAGATGTTCCGCGACGCCGCGCGTTACGTGGCTGAACTGGCGGGACAAGGCAAACGAGTTCTTTTTCTCGGGACGAAGCGCCAGGCGCAAGAAGCCATCGCTGAAGAAGCCAACCGTTGCGGGATGTTCTACGTGAACCACCGCTGGCTGGGCGGCACCATGACCAACTGGGTGACGCTGCAGAAATCCATCAAACGATTGAAGCTGCTGAAGGGCATGGTGGAAGACGGCCGCATGGCGCAGTTTTCGAAGAAGGAAGCGGCGCGGCTGGAACGCGAGCTGAAGCATTTGAAGCAGAATTTTTCCGGCGTGGAGAACATGACCACGCTGCCGGATGCGCTGTTTGTGATCGATCCGAACGCGGAGCTGATCGCGGTGCACGAAGCTCGCCGCATGGGCATTCCGGTGGTGGCGATCGTGGATACGAATTGCGATCCGGACCTGGTGGATTGGGTGATTCCGGGCAACGATGACGCGTTGCGCGCGATTCGCCTGTTCACATCGAAAATTTCTGACGCCGTGATTGTGGGCCACCAGTCCTTCGAGCAGACGCAGATCGCCGATCAGAAGGCCGTGGAGGGCAGCGGCGAAGAAGGCGTGGATTACGTGGACACCAGCGCCTACGAAGTATACGAAAAGCAGGAAGGCGATTTCGTGGAAGGGGAGCCGGGTGATGTGGCGGTGGCAGAAGAAGCGGCCGCCGCAGCCGTGCCGACCGAAGACGAGACACAGCCTCGATAGAAGCGGTTCCTCACGGCTTAATTTGCAATCGCTGGAGTTGAGCGGGGCGGTCCAACCAAACGAGCGGTGAGTTCCGAATTCATTCAAAGGATATTGAGTACAATTATGGCAACGGCAGACGGAAAACCGAATATTTCAGCGCAGCAGGTGAAAGAACTGCGCGATCGCACCGGAGCGGGCTTCGCGGCGTGCCGCGAGGCGCTGGTGGAAGCGGGCGGCGACAACGAGCGGGCGATTGATCTGCTGCGGAAGAAGGGTCAGGCCAGCGCGGCGAAGAAGGCGCAGCGCGCCACGTCCGAGGGACTGGTGAGCTGCTACATCCACGCGGGCGGGAAGATCGGCGTGCTGATCGAAGTGAACTGCGAGAGCGATTTCGTAGCGCGCACGGACGATTTTCAGCGCTTGTGCCACGACGTGGCCATGCATATCGCGGCGCTGGATCCGCGTTTTCTGCGGCGCGAGGAAGTGACGCAGGAGACGCTGGACCGCGAGCGGGAAATTTACAAGGAGCAGGCCAAGGCCACCGGCAAACCGGAGAACGTGATTGAGAAGATCGTGAGCGGCAAGATGGAAAAGTTTTACGAAGAGAATTGTTTGTACGAGCAGCACTTCATCAAGGATGAAGGCCTGACGGTGAAGGAACTGATTGACCACACGATTGCAAAGATCGGCGAGAATATCGCGGTGCGTCGTTTTTCGCGATTCAAGGTGGGGGAGATGGATGGGGCGGGGCAACGGGCGGCGGCTGGCGCTGAGCCTGAGTCTCCTGTGCCGGTGCCGAGCGCGTAGTTTTTGTATGATGTGAAGAGCATTACGATCCGCCACGATTGTGGCGGATTTTTTTTGGTCTGGCGGGCGCGGCAGACGAAGAGAGATCGCTGCCTGCGGCAGGTGGGCTTTGCTGCGCTCAGGATAACGGCGAAAGGCAAAGGCAACAGCAAAGGCAACAGCAAAAGCGAAAGAGCCGGCGAGACGCCGGCGCTACGGACGGCAGGCGAGGCGAGGCTCGCACAGGAAAAGGCGGCGGCAAGCCGCCGCACTCCAAGAATAGGAGCTGCGCGCGGTGCGTGCGTCCTGACGTCATCGTTGCGTGAGGTTGCGGGGAATCTCTGCTAAAATACGCGCGGCCAGGGGGGCTGGCCAATCCGTGACAAAAAAAGCCGCACCAACCAAGGCACAGACGGTACCTGCAAGCGCGACTTCGAAGAGCAAGACGTCAATTGAATCCACCGTAGGTAAGATCGCTGCCGCGACGGGTGGGCCCGTGTATCAGAGGCTCGTGCTGAAACTATCGGGGGAATCGCTTTCGGGGCCGCAAGAATCGGGAATTCACGCCGAAACGATTCAGGGCATTTCACGCGAGGTGAAAGAGATTTGCGATCTGGGCGTGGAAGTGGCGATCGTGGTGGGCGGCGGAAATTTTTTTCGCGGCACGCGGCAGAAGGAACTGGCGATTGACCGCGCGACGGGCGATTACATGGGCATGCTGGCGACGGTGATTAATGGGCTGGCGCTGGTGGACGCGCTGGAAAAAGCGGGGTGCCACACACGGTTGCTGAGCGCGATTGAAATGCACCAGGTCGCGGAGCCGTTCATTCGACGGCGGGCGACGCGCCATCTGGAGAAAGGCCGCGTGGTGATTTTCGCCGCGGGCACCGGGAACCCGTATTTTTCCACGGACACCGCGGCAGCGTTGCGCGCGATGGAAATCAAGGCGCAGGTAATTCTGAAGGCCACGCGGGTGGACGGCGTGTACGATGCGGATCCGGAAAAAGTGAAGAGCGCGAGGAAGTTCGAGAAGATCACCTACCTGGACGTGCTGCAAAAGGGGCTTTCGGTGATGGACTCGACGGCCATTTCGTTGTGCATGGACAACCAAATGCCGATCGTGGTGTTCAATATGACGGTTCAGGGGAATCTGAAGCGTGTGGTGCTGGGCGAGCGAGTCGGTTCGACGGTGACCGCGGCGTAAGATTCAAACGGCGGAGGCGAATTTCCCGATGAGCACGATTGCCACCAGTAAGGACGCGCTGGCGCAAGCCAAGACGCGGATGGAAAAAGCCGTGGAAGATTTCCGCAAGGAGCTGGGAAGCGTGCGCACGGGGCGCGCGAACACGGCGCTGCTGGACCACGTGCGCGTGGATTATCACGGCACGCCGATGCCGATCAATCAGCTGGGCACGTTGAACGTGCCGGACGCTTCGACGATCGTGATTTCGCCATGGGATCCCGGCGCGGTGGCGCTGATTGACAAGGCCATACGCACTACGGATCTGGGATTGAATCCGACCAACGACGGGAAAGTGGTGCGCGTGCCGATTCCGGCGCTGACCGAGGATCGCCGCAAGGACATGGTGAAGCACATCCACAAGGTGCTGGAAAATCACCGCACGGCGATACGGAATATCCGGCGAGACAGCAAGGAAGGCGTGGAGAAACTGGAGAAGGAGAAGAAAATCAGCGAGGATGAGCGCAAGCGTTCGCTGGATGAGCTGGAGAAATTGACACATTCAGAAACGAAGAAGATCGAGGATTTGTCTGCGGCGAAAGAGAAGGAGGTTTTGGAAATTAAGTAGGGCGCGGTTTTTTGGTGTGATCTTCCGGGATTACCTCGTTTTTGTTTTGCTCCTCATTGCTCGGTTTCGCGGCGAAGTCAAATTCACCACTGAAGAACACAGATGAACACTGATAACGGCGAAGGAATTAACACAGAGGGAACCGAGAAAGGCAGAGGTAAATCTGAGAAAGACAATTACCGCAGAGGCGCAGAGGACGCAGAGAAAGGCAAGGGCAATCGTGAAGACGCCCGACTAAAAGGCAGACGGCCGTTAGAAACGCAGAGTCAAAGTCAAAGACAAAGACAAAGACAAAGACAAAGTCAAAGACAAAGTCAAAGACCTCCGCCTCAAAAAAAAGCAGGCGGCCGCTACAACGTCAACAACAAAGGCAAGAGCGAAAGAGCCGGCGGGACGCCGGCGCTACGACCTGCGGACGTCGGCGTTGCGATTTCTAGTTCAGGGTGCGGACGTCTTCGGGAAGAATCAGGGTGAAGGTGCAGTTTCCGGTGGCAGCGCTGCATGCCAGAGTGCCGCGGCGCACGATTTTTGCGGGCGAAGCGTCTGGAAACATGGGGCCGAAATCGATGGCACGAAGTTTTTCGGCGACGGGCCGCAGATCCTGGCTGCCGCTGATGAATCTTACCGCGTCAACTTTGGGATTTTTTGCGCCGGGCGAGAGCAGGACGAAGAAATCGGCGCGAGCGTTTTCTTTCAGAAGATCACCCGCGGGGAAAACGCGAATTTTAGTGAGTTCGGGTTTGGATTTCGCGACGAGCTCGTCAATTCCAGCGTTGCCACCGAGAAGAACGATCAGGCGCGCGCGAGTTTCGGGCACGGAATGCGGGGCAGCGATGGCCTCGGCGTACGCGCGTGCGGCCTGTTCCTTGTCGCCGCGTTTTTCGCAGACCTGGGCGAGATGATCGCCGACTTCACCGTGCTGATTCAGCAGCCAGGCGGCGCGAATATAGCGTTCGGCCTGGTCGAGATCGCCTTTACGAAAATCCACCCAACCGAGAGTGTCCCAGTAGACGCCGATGCTCGCGACCTGATTGAGATCGTCGAGCGAGAGGTGCGCGAGATCGATGTTGCGCAGATTGGCGGCAGTGGCGGAGATGGCGGATTCGGCGTACTGCGCGGCCCTGTCCAGTTCGAGATTGTGTTCGGCGAGAGCGTAGGCCACGTTGTTCCACACCACGGGCGTTTGCGTCAGTTCCACTCCTTTTTCAAATGCTTCCAGCGCTTTATCTTTTTCACCGGTGTTGAGGAGGGCCTGACCGAGGCTGACTTCCAGTTCGGCGTTGTCCGGCGCGAGAACCGTGGCTTTATCCAGCTCCGGGACGGCTTCCGCGTATTTATGTTGTTCGAGAAAAAGCGCGCCCAGGGCCGCGTGCGCGACGGGATCGAGAGGATTCACTTCGATCTGCTTGCGGAAAGCGTTGGCGGCTTCCGGATATTTCTGCTGTTGTTGAAGCGTCAGGCCGAGGTAGTTGTAAACGTGCTCGTCGTAAGGATTGGCAGCAATCTGTTTCTGGAACGCGGCGGCGGCATCGTCGAACTGGCCGAGACGCAGGTAGGCGAGACCGAGATCATTCCAGCCCTGCTTGCTTTTCGGATCAATTTCGACGGCGTGTTGAAGAAGCGGAATGGCTTCGCGAGGATTTCCGGCGTTGAGCGCGGCGATGCCCGCTTCGAGAAGTTCGTCGGCGCTGACGGTGGTGGGAATGGCAGGCGCGCCGGTGGTGGAATTTTCGACGACGAGAAGTTGGGTCTCGTCAGATTCGACGGCGCGCGAAAATGCCAGGTAATCGCTGGCGCGCGCGGCGGGAAGTTCGCGCATTTTGAAATTCAAGGTGCGTTGCGCGGTGAGGACGTGATCTTCGATTTTGTAGCTGGACTTGAAATCGGCGTAATCCCTTTCCACGGAAACGGCGACGGGAGCGCGCGTGGTGAAATTCGCGGGCAGCGTCATTTTCAGATCCATGGTGATGTCCAGAGGGCTGCCGAGATGGATGGGGTCGGCGGAATCTTCGGAAGCGTCCGGCAAGCCGATGGCGAGCATAGGGACGCCGACTTTGGTTTTCTTGCTGGACCAGTCCAGGTAATTCGGCTGCGCGAAATCCAGATCCAGCTCGAAGGGTTTCACGGTGTCCGAAGGATCGCTGACTTTCACGTTGGTGACTTCGCCTTTGATGCCGTCGAGCGCGGCGATGGTCTGGCCGAGTTCTTTCCATTGTGTTTCGGGCGTGCGGCGAAAAGCGACGCGCAGGGCGTACTCGTTGTCGCCACGAAGAAAATAGCGCAGCGTGGCGGAAAGTTTGCCGAGATCATTGACGCGCGCATCGATTTCCACATGCTGCGTGGAAAGAAATGGAGGATCGATGGGAGTCTGCACGATTCTGCCGGCGCCATCGGGCGGTACGAGCAGGGCGGATTTATTGCGCAGCGGCGGAGAAAGCAGGCGGAAGGGCGCGACCTCCGCGGTGGAGTCCATCCAGATCAATTCGTCGCCGAGCGGAACAGCGGTGATCATGTGATCGAATTGGGACGGCGAGGGAATTTCGGGATCGATCTTGCGTGAAAAGGGAATCAAGACTGCGTCGGAGGGAATTCCCGCGGCCTGCAGCATGGAGGCGAGAAGGGTGTGCTTGTCCTTGCAGTCGCCGTACTGATTTTTGAAGACGTCCGCGGCGGAATGCGGCTGGTAGCGGCCCAGGCCGAAGGAGAGGCTGACGTAACGGACATTTTTTGCGACGTAATCGTAGAGAGCGGCGATTTTTTCGAGATCGGTCGAGCGCCCTTGAATCAGCTCCTGAGTTTTGGCGCGGATTTCGGGCGTGGGTTCGGTGCGGCCCTTTTCCAGATTGGCGTACCATTCGCCGACCTGCGCCCAGGTGGCGAAGGTGGTGAATTGCACGTCGGCTGGCGCGGCGGGGGGCGGCTGCGATTTTTTCTTGGAGTCTTCCGCGGGGCGTTGCAGGTTGGCGCGCTGCCAGTGGTGAATTTCGCGGTCGCCCGAGAAATCTGTTACGTCTTGCAGGCCGGGTGCGGTGGTGAATTTGTGCGTGCGGCCTGCGGGCAAGTTGACTTCGAGGCGCTCGTCGAGAACGATGGCGTCTTTTACGAAGGCGTAGTCGAACCAGAAATTTCCGGGCGCGAGTGGAGTGACCGTGCGCGTGGAGGTTTCGTACTCGATGGTGTCGCCAGCGTGCAGCGATGGCACGGTGACGTGTTTTTCCTTGTAGTCCGTGTATTCGGGAGCATCGCGAGCGACACTGGCCGTCATTTCTTTCACGGCGTCGGGGGCGGCGGTTACGACGGAGCCGTCTTTCTTTTTTACGCGCACGAAACGGACGTCCATTACTTCGTTGGCGGAGTTGTAACCGAAGATCAGCTCGCCGAGCTGTTGCACTCCGGCATCACTTTGCACGCGGATGCGGACGGCGAGGTCGCGAGTGCTGGTGCCGTCGTTTTCAAAACGCGCGGTGGTGTAGAACTGCTCGATGACGAACGGTTCCTGGGAGAAATCGGCGGATGCAGATTTCTGCGGCGCACCTTTGGCGATGACTGGTGGCGGGTTCTGCGTGGATCCTTTTTCTTGCGCTAGAACGGAAAATGAGCAGAGCGTGGCACACAGCACAGCGATGTAAAACCGTTTCATCCGTACTCCCTGTGGAAATTACTTAGACGCAAGCAGTGTAGGTGCGTTGCGCGGCCGGGTAAAGCGATACGGATTGCGAGCGTAGGCAATGATGAAATGGCTTAGAGCGAGGCGTTCACGCGGAATGGGCGGGGCGGGAGGGGATGGGATGGCGCCGAAAAGGCGGAGGATCGGCGCGCTTATCTTCTAGTAAGTATCGTATAATCAGTACGATGCGGAGAGTTGAATGGAAGGATCCGACTCGTTTCCCGTTTTGAAACTTCGTTATAGCGAAGCACTCGGGAGCGTTCTGCTTGTGGAACTGGCGATGGACGAGGAAAGCAAAGGGGCGGGGTACTGGCACTCTGAAGTTTCGGGGGTGGTTGCAGAAGAGCAAGGGGCAGGCCACTCGAGCGGATTTATTTTTTGGATGGAATCGAGTTGACAAGACCTATTGATTCTCTTATACTTCCTCGGTTGTCTGAGGGCCTTTGGGCCCAGTGGTGATTAGGGAAGTCTTTCGTACCCCGGAACAAAGAGCGACGGAACGGGGTAAGGAAGAGCGGCCGAAATGGGGCGCCAGCCCCGCAAAGCCGTGTGAGCCTCTCCGCAGATTGGTAGAAGATGCAGTTCACTCCTTGGGGTGACTCGTTTTCGCGGAGTACCTGGTAATTCCTTCGGGTGTGGCGCCTTTTCCGTATCATTCACTCGCCGAATTCTGCGCGGGCTTATTTGGCGTGCGCGGAAATGCGCGCAAAGATTTTTAACTGGCGAGTTTTTCGAAACGAGTTTTTTGGGAATAGGGGGAAAGCGTGCCGACGTTTTCACAGCTCGTGCGTAACGGCCGGGAGAAGATGCGGGTCAAGACGAAGTCACCCGCGCTGGAAGGATGTCCTGAGAAGCGCGGGGTGTGCGTCCGTGTTTACACCCAGACCCCGAAGAAACCGAATTCCGCGCTGCGCAAGGTAGCGCGTGCCCGGCTGACCAACAGCGCGGAAGTCACGACGTACATTCCCGGAATTGGCCACAATTTGCAGGAACACTCCATCGTACTGGTGCGCGGCGGCCGCGTGAAGGATCTGCCGGGCGTGCGTTATCACATCGTGCGCGGGACGTTGGACGCAGCAGGCGTTGAAAATCGAAAACAAGCGCGCTCGAAGTACGGCGCCAAGCGGCCCAAAGCCGCACAGAAGTAGGAGAGCGGAACGATGCCACGTAAAGGATGGGTTCTACGCCGCAAGATTCCGGGAGATCCGGTTTTCGGCAGCGACCTGGTGCAGAAGTTTATTTCCAGCATGATGTACGACGGCAAGCGCGCCACGGCGCAGGCAATTTTCTATAACGCCATGGATCAGGTGGCGAAGAAGACCAACGACGATTCCTTCAAGCTGTTCAAGAAGGCCATCGAGAACTGCAAGCCGGTACTGGAAGTGAAGACGCGGCGCGTGGGCGGCGCGAACTATCAGGTTCCGGTGGAAGTCAATCCGTTTCGCAGGCAGTCGCTGGCGATTCACTGGCTGGTGCTGTATTCGCGCACGCGCAGCGGCAAGACCATGACGGACAAGCTGGCGGAAGAAATCATGGACGCCGCGAATGGACGAGGCGGCGCGGTAAAGAAAAAGGAGGACGTGCACCGCATGGCGGAAGCGAACAAAGCGTTCGCCCACTATCGCTGGTAGCACGGGGCCTAACTAAGCATGGCGCGACTGGTACAACTCGATCAGACCCGCAACATCGGGATCATGGCGCACATTGACGCCGGGAAGACCACGTCAACGGAGCGCATCCTTTTCTATACGGGTGTGACCTACAAGATCGGCGAAGTGCACGACGGCACCACGGTGATGGACTGGATGGAGCAGGAGCGCGAGCGCGGGATCACGATTACGTCTGCCGCGACGACAGCTTCCTGGGTGCGATTCGACAAGAAATACCGCATCAATATTATCGATACGCCGGGCCACGTAGATTTCACGGTGGAAGTGGAGCGATCGCTGCGCGTGCTGGACGGCGCGGTGGCGATTTTCGACGCGGTGGCGGGGGTGCAGCCACAGTCCGAGACGGTGTGGCGCCAGGCGGACAAGTATCGCGTGCCGCGCATTGCGTTCATCAACAAGATGGACCGCATTGGCGCGGATTTCGATCATTCGGTGCGCTCGATGCGGCAGCGACTTTCGGCACATCCTGTGCCGCTGCAATTCCCGATCGGGCGCGAAGAAAACTTCATTGGCGTAATTGATTTCATCGAAGAGCGCGCGATTATCTGGAGAGAGGAGACCCTGGGCGCGGAATACGAAACTCTTCCTCTGGAAAAACTTTGGGATGCGGCGTATCTGAAAGAGCATCCGGCGCTGGAAGTTGCGGTGAAGGCTTCGGCGCTGACACCGGAATTTTACAAAGAGCATCGCGAAAAAGTGGTGGAGTACATTGCCGAGCACGACGACGCCATTCTGACTAAATATTTGGAACAGCATAAGCTGGAGCCCGCGGAGCTGCGCGCTTCGCTGCGCCGTTCGACGATTGCATTGAAGCTGGTGCCGGTGCTGGCGGGTTCTGCGTTCAAGAACAAGGGAATTCAGCCGCTGCTGGATGCGGTGGTCGATTATCTTCCTTCTCCTGCGGATGTGCCGCCGGTGGAAGGTACAGACCCGAATGGCGACGAGCCGATTTTGCGGCGCGCGGCGGACGATCAGCCGTTCGCGGCCTTGGCGTTCAAGATTATGACCGACCCGTTCGTCGGGCACGTGACGTATATACGCGTGTATTCCGGCGTGCTGAAGGCCGGGCAGAATGTTTACAACTCGACGCGCAAGACACGCGAGCGCATTGGACGTTTGCTGCGCATGCACGCGAACAAGCGCGAAGAGATCGAGTCCATCGAAGCGGGCGACATCGCCGCGTGCGTCGGATTGAAGAATGTGACGACGGGCGATACGTTGTGCGATGAAGAAAAGCCGGTGTTGCTCGAGAACATCGATTTCCCGGCGCCGGTGATTTCGGTGGCGATCGAGCCGAAGACCAAGGCGGACCAGGAAAAAATGGGCACCGCGCTGGGCAAACTGGCGCAGGAAGATCCCACGTTCCGCGTGCATACCGATCACGATACCAACCAGACGTTGATTTCCGGAATGGGCGAGCTGCACCTGGAAATTATCGTGGACCGCATGATGCGTGAGTTTGGCGTGCAGGCCAACGTGGGCCGGCCGCAGGTCGCGTATCGCGAGACGATTCTGAGGATGGCGGAAGGCGAAGGGAAGTACATCAAGCAGACCGGCGGCCGCGGGCAGTACGGGCACGCGGTGCTGACGGTGCATCCGCTGGCAAATTCGAATCACGAAGACATGCACGAAATGTCCACCGACGAAATTGACGAACTGGCGAAGCAGGTGTCGGGCGGCAAGGGCGGCAAGTGGCATTTCGACAAGGAACACCGCCTGTTGTTTGTGGATAAGGTTGTGGGCGGAGCGATTCCCAAGGAATTTATCGCGCCGATCGAAGCAGGCGTGCGCGAGGCCATGGAAACGGGCGTTCTCGCGGGATACGAGATGGTGGACGCGGCGGTGGTGTTGACCGATGGCAGCTACCACGACGTGGACAGCTCGGAAATGGCGTTCAAGATTGCAGGGTCCATGGCGTTCAAGGATGCTTGCAAGCGCGCGAATCCGAAACTGCTCGAGCCGATCATGCGCGTGGAAGTGGTGGTGCCGGAAGATTACATGGGACCGGTGATTGCGGACCTGAATTCGCGGCGCGGACAGATGCAGGGACGCGAATCGCGCGGCGGGACGGAAATTATTAATGTGAGGGTGCCGCTGGCGGCGATGTTCGGTTACGCCACGGAAATTCGCAGCCGCACGCAGGGGCGCGGCAGTTTCACGATGCACTTTTCGCATTACGAGCAGGTTCCGGGAAACATCGCGGAAGAGATCATCGGCAGCGCGAGCGGCGAGAAAGCCAAGAAGTAAGCGCAGCCGGGAATTTAGCGGTCAGAACAGTTTGACTTGAGGAGCAGAGAGCGAAATGGCGAAAGAGAAATTCGAACGGAATAAGCCGCACGTAAATATCGGGACGATTGGTCACATTGACCACGGCAAGACGACTTCGACGGCGGCGATTACGAAGGTGCTGTCGAAGAACAATCCGAAGGTGGCGTTCCGCGCGTTCGATTCGATTGACAACGCGCCGGAAGAGCGCGAGCGCGGCATCACGATCGCGGTTTCGCACGTGGAGTACGAGACGGCGAATCGGCACTACGCGCACATTGATTGCCCGGGCCACGCGGATTATGTGAAGAACATGATTACCGGCGCGGCGCAGATGGACGGCGCGATTCTGGTGGTGGCGGCGACGGACGGTCCGATGCCGCAAACGCGCGAGCACATTCTGCTGGCGCGGCAGGTGGGCGTGCCGTACATCGTGGTGTTTTTGAACAAGTGCGACATGGTGGACGATCCGGAGTTGCTGGAATTGGTCGAACTGGAAGTGCGCGAGTTGCTGAAGAGCTATCAATATCCTGGCGACACGTTGCCGGTGATTCGCGGATCGGCTTTGAAGGCTTTGGAAGGCGATGCGAAGTGGGAGAAGTCGATTCTGGAATTGATGGAAGCGGTGGACAAGAGCATTCCGCAGCCGGTGAGAGATATTGATAAGCCGTTCGCGATGCCGATCGAAGATATTTTTTCGATTTCTGGCCGCGGCACGGTGGTGACGGGAAGAATCGAGCGCGGAAAAGTGAAGGTGGGCGAAGAAGTAGAGATTGTGGGCTTCCGTCCGACGATGAAGAAGACGGTGACGGGGATTGAAATGTTCCGCAAGCTGCTGGACGAGGGCATGGCGGGAGACAACGTCGGGTTGCTGCTGCGCGGCACGGAGAAGGATGAGGTGGAGCGCGGGCAGGTGCTGGCGAAGCCGGGATCGATCACGCCGCACACGAAATTCAAGGCGGAAGCGTACGTGTTGACGAAGGAAGAAGGCGGGCGGCACACGCCATTCTTCACGGGCTACCGTCCGCAGTTTTATTTCCGCACGACGGACGTGACGGGCGATGTGAAGTTGCCGGCAGGAGTGGAGATGGTGATGCCGGGCGACAACATATCGTGCGAGATTACGCTGATTACGCCGGTAGCCTTGGAGAAGGGCTTGCGCTTCGCGATTCGCGAAGGCGGGCACACCGTGGGCGCCGGAGCGGTTGCCGAGATCATCGAGTAATTATGCCAAACGGAGAAAAAATTCGGATTCGTTTGAAGGCGTACGATCACCGCATTCTCGATCAATCCACGAAGGAAATTGTGGACACCGCGAAGCGCACCGGAGCGGACGTGGCCGGGCCGATTCCTCTGCCCACAGTCATCAACCGCTGGACGGTGTTGCGTTCGCCGCACGTGGACAAGAAATCGCGCGAGCAGTTTGAAATGCGCACGCACAAGAGGCTGATTGATATTTTGGAGCCGACGCCGGACACGGTGGACGCGTTGATGAAGTTGGATCTGCCGCCGGGCGTGGACGTGGAGATTAAGGCATTTGGACGCGAGCATACCGGCAAGTAAGTAGTGATTTGTGAGTAGTGATTAGTGAAGCGAATCGAAACCGCCTTTGTGAATGGAAGGCGCGAGGAACGAGAGAGCGAGATGGCAGTCAACGGCATATTGGGAATCAAGCTGGGGATGACGCAGATTTTCGCGGACGACGGCACAGCGGTTCCGTGCACGGTGCTGCAGGCTGGGCCGTGCGTGGTGGTGCAGCGCCGCACGAAGACCACGGATGGCTACGAAGCGGTGCAGCTGGGCCTGGTGGAATTCATCAAGCCGCAGCGCGTGAACAAGGCGCGCAGCGGACATTTCAAGAAGGCAAACGTGGCGCCGCTCCGCTATCTGAAGGAAATTCGCATTGACGACGCCAAGGACGAAGCGAAGTCCGGGGATCGCGTGCTGGTGGAAAATTTCAAGGTGGGCGAGCTGGTTGATGTGACCGGCGTGAGCAAGGGCAAAGGATTTCAGGGCGGCGTGAAGCGCTGGCACTTCCGCGGCGGCGACGCGAGCCACGGATCGATGTTCCACCGGGCTCCCGGCGGAATCGGAGCGAGCTCGTTTCCATCGCGCGTATGGAAGGGGCAGCATTTTCCCGGGCACATGGGCAACGAGCGCAAAACTTCCAAGAATTTGCGGGTGGTGAAAGTGGATTCCGAAGAGAACTTGCTGCTGGTGCGCGGCGCGGTCGCGGGGCCGCAGGGCAGCTACATTTTCATTCGCAAGGTCAAGGCGCATCTGTAAACGAAATTCGTAAGCGAGAGAGACAACGATGCCAGTTGTGGACGTAAAGAACCTGGAAGGAAAGAAAGTCGGACAGATTGATCTGGCCGACGACGTGTTTGCCACGAAGGTGAACCCGCACCTGCTGCACGAAGCGGTGCGGCATCATCTGGCAGGCGAGCGCGCCGGAACGCATAAGACCAAGGATAAGAGCGAAGTTTCCGGCTCGGGCAAGAAATTGTGGAAGCAGAAGGGCACGGGACGCGCGCGCGTCGGCTCGATCCGGTCGCCGTTGTGGCGACACGGCGGCACGGTGCACGGTCCAGTGCCGCGCAGCTACGATTACGCGCTGCCGAAGAAAATGATTCTGGGCGCGCTGCGCTCGGCGCTATCCGCGAAAGTGGCGGATCAGAAATTGACGGTGGTGGACGGCTGGAATCTGGAATCGCACAAGACCAAAGCGTTCCGCGAGATGCTGGACAAGCTGAATCAAGAGACCGAAACGTGCTTGCTGGTGGAAAGCGGCGCGAATGTGAATCTGGAACGCGCCAGCCGCAACATCGCTGGTGTGACGCTGGTGCCACCGACGGCGCTGGAACCTTACGACTTGCTGCGGCACGAGCATGTGGTGTTGTCGCGCGAAGCGGTGGCGAAGCTGAGCCGCTCGCTTTCGGCCACGCGGGCGGAAGTGCCGGTACAGATCGAGCCAGCTTCTACTCCGGCGAAAAAGGCTGCGAGCGAGAAGAGCGCGGAAGCGAAAGCTCCGGTGAAGGCCGCTGCTGCGAAAACGGAAAAGTCGGCGAAGAAGCCCGCGGCGAAAAAAGAAGCCAAGGCCAAAGCCAAGCCCAAAGGGAAGAAGAGGTAAGCGATGGAGAACAGGGTTTATCAGATTATTCGCCGGCCGATCATCACCGAAAAGGGATTGGGCGTGAAGGAAACGCAGCACACCGTGGTGTTTGAAGTGGCGAAGGATGCGACCAAGACGGAAATCAAGGAAGCAGTGCAGCGCGTGTTCAAGGTGAAAGTGGACCACGTGCGCACGGCAATTTTTCACGGCAAGTTCCGCCGCCGGGGACGCGCCGAAGGTTTTCGCAGCGATTGGAAGAAGGCGTATGTGCGGCTGAAAGAAGGCGAAAAGATGATCGAGTACGCCGAGAACATTTAGTTTTGAGCGGAGATGTAGTTGGGCACAGCCAAGAGCAACCAAGCACGCAAGACGCGACACAGTTCGAGGGGAATAAGTAAGAGGCAACAATGGCAATAAAAACATTCAAGCCGTACACACCGTCACGACGCTTTCTGACCATGCTCGATAAGAGCGAGATCACCAAGCAAACACCGGAAAAATCGCTGGTGGAAGTGCAGAAGCGCACCGGCGGACGCAACTCGCACGGCGAAGTGACCGCGTGGCACCGCGGCGGCGGGCACCAGCAGAAATACCGCACGGTGGATTTCCGTCGCGAGAAGACCGGAATCCCCGCGAAGGTCGCGGCGATCGAATACGATCCCAACCGCTCGGCGCGCATCGCTCTGCTGCACTATGCGGATGGCGAGAAGCGCTACATTTTGCAGCCGGTGGGCCTGGAAGTAGGCATGACGGTGCAGAATGGCGCGGGCGCGGAAATTCTGCCGGGCAACGCGCTGCAGATTCGCAACATTCCTCCTGGCACGATGATTCACAACCTGGAGCTGTATCCGGGCAAGGGCGGACAGGTCGTGCGTTCGGCGGGCGGCGCGGCGCAACTGATGAGCAAGGAAGGCGATTTCGCGCTGGTGAAGCTGCCTTCGGGCGAAGTGCGCAAGTTCAGCATTGATTGCATGGCGACGGTGGGCCAGCTGGGCAATCTGGATCACGAGAACGTGACGTACGGCAAGGCGGGGCGCACGCGCTGGCACGGCAAGCGTCCTACGGTGCGCGGCGTGGCGATGAACCCGGTGGATCACCCGCACGGCGGCGGAGAAGGCCGCGTGAAGGGCAACCACCCGCAAACGCCCTGGGGATTTCCGACTTTGGGAGCGAAGACGCGCAAGAAGCGTCCGAGCGACCGGATGATTGTGGAACGACGCAAGGCATAGTTTTTGAATTTGTAAGGAGCAGCAGAAAAGCAATGAACCCGGCGCGGGGGACAACAGGGAGTTACTCGATGACAGCCACACGATCTTCAGGTCGGGCGTCAAGTCGGGCAACAGGTCGGGCATCACGACGTGCAACCAAGCGTGCGGCCAGACGTGCGCCGCGACGCGCAACACGCGCGCGGAAAGCAGTTCCGCGGCGCGCAGCCAAGCCGGCGGTGAAGATTGCTTCGAAGCTGGTGCCGGCGCCACAGATTCAGTACCGGTTGTGCCGGTCGGGTTGGGCGGTAATTGTGGAGAGGATTCCGAACGCGCAGGGGACGCGGTTTGTATGTCCATTCTGCCCGCTATCGCACCGCGTTTCCGGACCGGTGCGCGGATTCAAAAGAGTACGCCGCGCGCAGTGGATCAAACTGCGCCGCGTGGAGGAGTAGGACAAAAGATGCCGCGCTCGCTGAAGAAGGGACCGTTCATTGATGGCCACCTGCGCAAGAAGGTGGAAGGCCTGAACGCCCGCAACGAAAAGAAAGTTTTGAAGACGTGGTCGCGCCGTTCGACGATTTTGCCGGACATGATCGGGCACACGCTGGCGGTGCACAACGGCAAGAAGTTTATTCCGGTGTACATCACCGAGCAGATGATCGGACACAAGCTGGGCGAATTCGCGCCGACGCGCACGTTCAAAGGGCACGCGGTGAAAGCGGCTCTGGAAAGGGCTGCGGCATCCGCAGGCGCGCCAGCGGCCGGAGCAGCACCGGCAGGCGGAGCAGCGCCGGCAGCGAAGTCTTAAAGGGCATATAACGATGGCAACGGCAATTCAGGAAACGACAGGCAAGGCATCGCAGATCGAGGGAATCGCCCAGGCGCGTTACACGCGCGTTTCGCCGCAGAAGGCGCGGCTGGTGATTGACCTGATTCGCGGACGGCGCGCGGAAGAAGCGCTGCACACGCTGCAATTCACGAAGAAGCGCGTGGCCAAGGATATCGAGAAGACGCTGCGCAGCGCCATCGCCAACGCCGAACGCAAGGCGGAAGATTCGGGCGAGACGCTGGACGTGGACGAGCTGTTCGTGACGCGCTGCTTTGTGAATGAAGGGCCGCGTTGGAAGCGCATGCGTCCGGCGCCGATGGGCCGCGGTTTTCGTTATCAGAAGCGCACGAGCCATATTCTGGTGGAAGTTTCCGAGCATCACCGCGCGGTGGCCGATCGCGTGGCGGCAGCGGTGGCGGAAGCGCAGGCGTCGAAGGGCGTGAAGGGCGCGGTACGCAAGGCTCGCAAGGCACTGGAACAAAGAAACAAGCCGGGACAGAAAAAGAAGAAGTAGCGGGAGGACAGTTTGGGGCAGAAAACACATCCGTACGGTTTTCGACTGGGCTACAACAAGGTCTGGAAATCGCGCTGGTTCGCGAAGAAGGATTATGCCGACCTGCTGCACGAAGACGTGGTCCTGCGCAAGCAGCTGAAGGAAAAGCTGAAGTCCGCGGGGATCAGCGGGATTGACGTGGAGCGCGCCGCCAACAAATTGGTGGTGCGAATTTATACCGCGCGTCCTGGAATCATCATCGGCCGCAAAGGCTCGGAAATCGACAAGCTGAAGGCCGACGTGCAGAAGCGCACCAAGCGCGAAGTGCACATTGACATTCAGGAAGTGCACCGCCCGGAGCTGGATGCGCATCTGGTGGCGGAATCGATCGCGCTGCAATTGGAAAAGCGCGTGGCTTTCCGGCGGGCGATGCGCAAAGCGGTGGATTCGGCGCTGCGATTTGGATGCAAGGGCATCAAGGTGCGCGTGGCTGGCCGGTTGAACGGCGCGGAAATCGCGCGCAAGGAATGGTATCTGCAGGGGCGGCTGCCTTTGCAAACGCTGCGCGCGGATATTGATTTCGGCACGGCCGAGGCGCACACGACGTACGGAGTGATTGGCGTGAAGTGCTGGATCTATCAGGGCGAAAAAATCCCGCAGCGCGTAAACAAGAATGCGCCGGCTGCGGCGGCAAAAGCTTAACGCATAGAGATTAAGGACACGGGCAAAAATTTATGTTGATGCCGAAAAAAGTAAAGTACCGCAAGCAGCAGCGCGGGCGAAGGACCGGGAAGGCGTGGCGCGGCGGAGCGCTGGCGTTTGGCGAGTTCGGGCTGAAGGCGCTGGAACCGGCCTGGATCACCGACCGGCAGATTGAAGCGGCGCGCGTGGCGATTACGCGGTTCATCAAGCGCGGCGGAAAATTGTGGATCCGGATTTTTCCGGACAAACCGTACACCAAGAAGCCGGCCGAGACTCGTATGGGTAAGGGCAAAGGTCCACCGGAGAAGTGGGTGGCGGTGGTGAAGCCGGGCCGTGTGATGTTCGAAATGGCGGGCGTGGATCTGGCGTCCGCGACCGAAGCGATGAAACTGGCTTCGCACAAACTGCCCATCCGGACGAAGTTTGTCAGCCGGGCGGAGGAACTGTAATGGCGCAACGGAACGCGGGGCGCACGGTGAAGTACCGCGAGATGAGCAAAGCCGAGCTCGAAACCCAGCAGGGCGAGCTAGCGGAGCAGATTTTCCGGCTGCGTTTTCAGCTGGCGACCGGACAGGCCGAAGGCTTGAAAAAGCTGCGGGAAGCAAAGCGCGATTTCGCGCGGATCAAGACGGTGCTGCGCGAAACTGAATTGAGGAAGGCGTAATGGCAAACGAAGCAGCAGGGACTACGCAAGAGAGCACCGGGGAGCGCGGCGTCCGGCAGGAATTAACGGGCATCGTGACTTCCACAAAGATGCAGAAGACCATTGTGGTAAAGGTGACGCGCGCGGTGCAGCACCCGCTGTATCACCGGGTCGTGCGCCACACCAAGAAATATTACGCGCACGATGAGACCGGCGAAGCGCACGTGGGCGATACGGTGCAGATCGCTTCCACGCGTCCGCTTTCGAAGTTGAAGCGCTGGCGGTTGAAGGAAGTGGTGCAACGCTCGACGCGCGTGGCATAACGAAAGCAGCGACGGTTACTTGGGGACCTGAAACACGGGCGCTGTAACACAGGGAGCAAGATCATGGTACAGATGCGAACATGGCTGACGGTGGCGGACAATTCCGGCGCGCGCCAGCTGACCTGCATCCTTCCGTTAGGCGGGGATGCGGGGTTGACGGCGGGATTGGGCGACGTCGTCACGGCTGCGGTAAAAGAAGCGCAGCCGGAGAGCCAGGTGAAGAAGGGTTCAGTGGTGAAATGCGTGATCGTGCGCACGCGCAAAGAGCAGCGGCGCAAGGATGGCACTTACATCCGTTTTGACGATAACGCGGCGGTATTGATTAACGATGCGAACGAGCCGATTGGGACGCGCGTGTTCGGGCCGGTAGCCCGCGAATTGCGCGACAAGAAGTTCACCAAGATCATCTCGCTCGCTCCGGAAGTGTGGTAGCCATGAGAAAAATACAGGAAAAGCCGGCAGCATTCAGCATACGCCACGGGGACACGGTGAAAATCATGTCCGGGCGATCGAAAGGGAAGACCGGGAAAGTACTTTCGGTAAATCCCTGGAAACTGACGGTGACGGTCGAGCACGCGAATATGATCAAGAAGCACACGCGGCCGAACCCGTCGAAGAACATCAAGGGCGGAATTTTGGAGAAGGAAGGGCCGGTGCATGTTTCGAACGTGCTGCTGGTCTGCCCGGGATGCGGCAAGCACACGCGCGCGGGACACACCACGCTGCCGGATGGGAGCAAGGTGCGTTCGTGCCGGCGCTGCAATACGACTTTTGAGAATTAGAGATTTTTTTCGAGGTAAGGGCGAGAAATGATTACGCGTTTGCATGAAAAGTACCGCAAGGATGCAGTGCCGGCGCTTTCCAAGCGCTTCGGGTTCAACAACACGATGGCTGTGCCGCGCGTGACGAAGGTGACGTTGAACATCGGGTTGGGCGAAGCCAGCGCGAACGTGAAGCTGCTGGATACGGCCGCGGCGGAGCTGGGACAGATCACCGGGCAGAAGCCGGTGATCACGCGGGCGAAGAAATCCATCGCGAATTTCAAGATTCGCAAGGGCATGCCCATCGGTTGCATGGTCACGTTGCGTGGCGAGCGGATGTACGAGTTTCTGGACCGGCTGTCGAGCATCGTGCTGCCGCGCGTGCGCGACTTCAAGGGCTTGCCGCCAAATTCTTTTGATGGGCGCGGCAATTACACACTGGGGTTGAAGGACCAGCTGGTGTTTCCGGAAATTGATTACACGCGTGTGGACAAGATCAAGGGCATGAACATCACGATCACGACGACCGCGCGCAACGATGAAGAAGGGCGCGAGCTGCTGAAGCTGCTGGGCGTGCCGTTCAGGGTCCAGGGATAGGCTTTAAGGAGAGGGAGCGAGCATGGGACGAACCGCGCAATTCGCGAAGCAGTTGAAGAAGCCGAAGTTCAAGATCCGTTTCCGCAACCGCTGTCGCGTTTGCGGGCGCCCGCGCGCTTTTCTGCGCAAGTTTGAGATGTGCCGTATCTGTTTCCGCGGGTTCGCGCTGAAGGGCGAGATTCCCGGCGTGACCAAGGCGAGCTGGTAGTTTTTTGGACGGGACACGGTAAAAACTGGTTTTGGGAAAAAGGCAGTGGCTAGTGATTAGTGGCTAGTGGCTGGAAACGGCAGAAGTGGAAATGCAGCAGAGCCGGGAAAGTAAAGCAAGGACGAGGAAGAATGACGACTGATCCGATTGCCGATTTACTGACGCGAATTCGCAATGCCTCACGCGCGAAACATTCGCGCGTGGACCTGCCCAGCTCGAAGTTGAAAGTGGAGCTGGCGCGCATCCTGAAAGAGGAAGGCTATCTGGCGAATTTCAAGGTTGTGGAAGAACAGAAGCCCAAGAAGACGCTACGCCTGTTTCTGCGCTACACGCCGGACCGCCGCAGCGTGATCACGGACCTGAAGCGCGTGTCGCGGCCGGGTTCGCGGCGCTACGTGGGCAAGACGGACATCCGCCAGGTAGTGGGTGGCATGGGAATTTCGATTGTGTCCACGGCCAAGGGATTGATGACCGGGCAAGCGGCGCGCAAGGCCGGCATCGGCGGCGAAATTATGTGCGAGGTCTGGTAAGAGTTCGGCGGGAATTTCGTTAACACGAGGATCGAAGAGAGCTATGTCGCGAATTGGAAATAAAATTATTCCGGTGCCGTCTGGCGTAAAGATTCAGATCAAGGACGACGCCGTGGAAGTGCAGGGTCCCAAGGGCAAGATGCGCGTGGTGGTGCCTCAGGGGATTCGTTTCGAGCAGAAAGACGGCATTTTGGTCGCGAAGCGCGAGTCAGAAGACAAGCGCGCGCTGCACGGGCTGGCGCGAGCGCTGGTGGCGAACGCGGTGACCGGAGTGACTACCGGATTCAAGAAGGATCTGGACATCGTAGGAGTCGGCTACCGCGCTGAAGTGAAAGGCAAGAACGTGGTGCTGGCGCTGGGATATTCGCATCCGATTGAATTTCCGATTCCCGAAGGAATCGCGATCGCCATCGAGAAGCAGACGCACATGGTGGTGACCGGGGCGGACAAGAATCAGGTGGGGCAAGTGGCCGCGAATCTTCGCGCGCTGCGCCCGCCCGATCCGTACAAGCAGAAGGGCGTGCGCATTACCGGCGAGCGCTTGAAGAAGAAGGCCGGCAAGGCTGGCGCGAAGTCGGCAGCGGCCTAGGCCAGGAGGAGAGCGAACGTGGCAGCACCGGTTCACAAATTATCGCGGGAAGCGCATCGCCGCCGCATTCACGTGCGGACGCGCAAGACGCTGGTGGGTACGGCAGAGCGCCCACGGCTGTGCGTGCATCGTTCGTCGAAACACATACGCGCGCAGGTGGTGGACGATCAGAGCAACCGCACGATCGTATCGGCCAGCTCGCTGGACGGGGAAGTGCGGAAGTCCATCAAGGGCGGCGGCAACATCGCTGCAGCGAAAGTGGTGGGCAAGGCCATCGCGGAACGCGCCCAAGCTAAGGGCGTGGACAAAGTGGTTTACGATCGCGGGGGATATCAATATCACGGGCGCGTGAAGGCGCTCGCGGAAGCGGCCCGGGAGGCGGGCCTGAAGTTCTGACAATTATGTCGAAACAAGAGCTCAAAGACTCGCTATCCGTTCGCCGTCCGGTGGAAACCAACCAGGCGAACCTGAAGGATCAGGTGGTTTCGATCAACCGCTGCACCAAGGTAGTGAAGGGCGGAAAGAACCTGAGTTTTTCCGCGCTGGTGGTGGTGGGAGATCAAGGCGGCCACGCCGGCTTCGGCATGGGCAAGGCACGCGAAGTGCCCATGGCCATCCGCAAGGCGATTGAGGCGGCCAAGAAGAACATGGTGAAACTGAACATGAAGGGCTCGACGATTCCGCACCAGGTGCTGGGCCGTTACGGCTCGGGCCAAGTGCTGCTGAAGCCCGCGCCGGAAGGGACTGGAATCATCGCCGGCGGCGCAGTGCGCGCGGTGATGGAGGTTGCGGGAATTCAGAACGTGCTGACGAAGTCGCTGGGCACGTCGAACCCGCACAACGTGATCAAGGCGACGTTCGACGCGCTGATGCATTTGAAAGATGCGGCCAAGGTGGCGGAAGGCCGCGGGAAGATTGCGGAGGAAGCGACGGCATCGTAGTTCCTTCGCGCGAAAACCATGACAACGACGACATCGACACAGAATGCTGCAGCGGGCAAGAAAAAAACGGGGAAACTCAAAATCAAGTGGGTGGTGAGCTTCATCGGCTGCCCGCGTGACATGCGCCAGACGGTTCGCGGACTGGGATTCCGTCGCATGCAGCAGGTGCTGGAAGTGGAAGACACCCCGTCCATCCGCGGCATGATCGCGCGCGTGCATCATCTTGTACAGATTGAGGGCTGAGAATGGCACAGAAACCAACGCTATCGAATTTGAAACCGCCGCGCGGCTCGCGTCACCGCAAGGTGCGCGTAGGACGCGGCATGGGCTCGAAGATGGGCAAAACTTCGGGCGCGGGGAACAAGGGGCAACAGTCCCGCCGCGGATATTCGCGACGGCCGGGATTTGAGGGCGGGCAGATGCCGCTGCACCGGCGATTGCCGAAGCGCGGATTTTCGGCGCCGGATTCCACCACGTATGCGGTGATCAACGTGGAGAGCCTGAACGTGTTTGAGGCGGGCGAAACGATTTCACCGGAAATCCTCTATGCGCTGGGCGTATTGCGCGTGAAGCGCGAGGGCCTGAAGATTCTGGGCAGTGGTGAATTGAAAGTGGCGCTGACGGTGCAGGCGCATGCATTCAGCAAGTCGGCGGAGGCAAAAATCACGGCCGCCGGAGGAAAGGTCGAAGTCCTGCAATGAACAAGCTGTTCCTGGCAATTCGGAATATTTTCAGCACGCCGGATTTGCGCAACCGCGTTCTGTTTACGCTGGGTTTGCTGGCGGTGTATCGCCTCGGCGGGCACATTCCGACGCCCGGAATCAATACGGCGCTGTTGCAGGACATGTTCCAGAGAGGGCAAGGTTCGGTACTGGGGCTGATTGATCTTTTTAGCGGCGGCAATTTGCGCCGGCTGACGATTTTTGCGCTGGGAATTATGCCGTACATCACGGCATCGATTATTTTGCAGTTGATGGTGGTGGTGTGGCCTTACCTGGAGCGATTGCAGAAGGAAGGCGAACTGGGGCGGCGCAAGATCACGCAGTACACGCGCTACTTGACGATTATTCTTAGCTTGTTTCAATCGTTCACGATCGCGAAGACTTTGACGTTGCAGAACATGAATGGCGAAGCGCTGGTGTATCATCCCGGGCCGCGATTCATCCTGATGACCATGCTGACGCTGACCACCGGCTCGGCGTTCATCATGTGGCTGGGCGAGCAGATCAGCGAGCGCGGAATCGGCAACGGGATGTCGCTGATTATTTTCGCGGGCATCGTGGTGGGATTGCCGAACGCGGTGCACGATCTTTACCTGAAGACTACGAGCGGTGAGTGGGGATCGCTGGCCGGCGTGATTTTGGTGGGCCTGATCGCACTGATGCTGGCGGTGGTGGCTTTCATCGTGTTCGTGGAAGGCGGCCAGCGGCGGATTCCGGTGCAGTATGCGAAGCGCGTGATGGGCCGAAAAGTCATGGGCGGGCAGATGACTTACCTGCCGTTGCGCGTGAATTCGGGGGGAGTGATTCCACCGATTTTCGCGAGTTCGCTGCTTACTTTTCCGCAGACGTTGGCGCTGTTTTTTGCGAACAAGTCCACGGCCTTCGGCAAATTCGCGAACATGATCAAGTGGGGCGAGCCGCTCTATACATTGATCTATGTGACGCTGATCATATTTTTTGCGTTCTTTTACGTGGGAATTATTTTCAATCCCACGGAGCTTGCGGACAATATGCGGAAATACGGCGGCTTCGTTCCGGGAATTCGTCCGGGGCGGAACACCTCCGAGTACATCAACCGCATTCTGACGCGGCTCACGTTCGTCGGCGGCGTGTACCTGGCGGTGGTTTGCTTGCTGCCGGAATGGATGATTTCGGGAATTCACCTGCAACATTTGTGGCTGGTGGGCGACTGGTTCGACCGGCACATGTGGCGCTTCGTGCTGGATGGCCTGAACGTGCAATTTTATTTCGGCGGCACGTCGCTGCTGATCGTAGTGGGCGTGGCCATGGACACGGTGCAGCAGCTGGAAGCGCAACTGGTAATGCGGAATTATGACGGGTTTGTGCGCAAGGGCCGGGTCCGGGGTCGTCGCGGTTAATGACCGATGTATCGGCGGTGAGGATGGCGCTCAAACGGGCGTTAATTTTCTTGGGGCCGCCGGGAGCTGGTAAAGGCACCCAAGCGAAACGGATCGCCAAGCAGTTGGGAGTGCCGCATCTTTCGACTGGCGACATGCTGCGGGACGCG
This sequence comes from uncultured Acidobacteriota bacterium, assembly GCA_963742475.1. Classification (GTDB taxonomy): domain Bacteria; phylum Acidobacteriota; class Terriglobia; order Acidiferrales; family UBA7541; genus Palsa-295. The sequence goes on from CAVULY010000003.1 coordinate 996,200, forward strand.
GTGACGCGGAAGACGGCGCCGGGGCGGCTGGCGGAGCCGATCATGGAACGCGGCGATCTGGTGCCGGATGAGATCGTGCTGGGGATGGTGGAAGAGCGGCTCTCGCGGAGTGATTGCGACGAGGGATTTATCTTCGACGGTTTTCCGCGCACGATTCGGCAGGCAGAGGAGCTGGACAAGATCTTGCAGCGCCGGGGATTGGGCCAGCCGCTGGTGATTCAGTTTCTGGTGAGCCCGGAAACACTGGTGAAGCGAGTGGCGGGCCGTTGGACGTGCAGCGTGGGCGGTGAGACGTATAATATTTTTGTGCGTCCGCCAAAAACGCCGGGGATTTGCGACAACGACGGCGGAAAGCTGATTCAGCGCTCGGACGACCAGCCGGAAATCGTGAAGGAACGATTCGCGGCGTACGAACGGCAGACCGAGCCACTGGCGGATTATTACCGGACGCATGGCGTGCTGGAAACAGTGAATGGTGATGCCGGAGTGGAAGAAGTGACCCGCGCATTGAACGAAATTCTGAAGCGCGCGGAAGGGCGTGATGGTCATCTGTAAATCGCCTGCGGAATTGGAAAAGATGTATCGCGCGGGACAGATCGTGTGGGGCGCGCTGGAAGAAATGCGCACGATGATCCGGCCGGGCATCTCGACGAAAGAGCTGGACGAGTTCGCCGAGGGCTACACGAAGGAGCACGGCGCGCGGCCGGCGTTCAAGGGGTACCGCGGATATCCGGGCTCGGTGTGCACTTCGATCAATCAGGAAGTGGTGCACGGGATTCCATCGGCGGCGCGGAAATTGCGCGAGGGCGACATTCTTTCGATGGATTTCGGAGTGGAGCTGGGCGGGTATTTTGGCGACGCAGCGCTGACCGTTCCGGTGGGCAAGGTGACGCCGGAGCGCGAGAAGCTGTTGCGCGTGACGCGGGAATCGCTGGAGCAGGGCATCGCGAAGATCCGGGCGGGGAATCGACTGGGAGATGTATCGGCTGCGGTGCAGCAGTGGGTCGAGAAGAACGGGTATTCGGTAGTGCGCGAGTTCGTGGGCCACGGAATCGGCACGAAGATGCATGAGGACCCGCAGCTGCCGAACTATGGTTCACCGGGCCAGGGGCCCAAGCTGCAAGAGGGCATGGTGCTGGCGATCGAGCCGATGGTGAATACGGGCGGTCCGGGCGTGCGAGTGCTGGACGATGAGTGGACGGCGGTGACGGCGGATGGCAGTGATTCGGCGCATTTTGAGCACACGGTGGCGGTAACGAAGAATGGGCCGTGGATTCTGACGCGGCCGAAAGAAGCGGCGGGGCCGGTCTGGTAAGCAGCAGGAAGCAGAAGTTGGCTGGAGTAGAACACAGGAGCGCATGAGACCAAGGCCAGAGAAGGAAAAGAAGAATCCGGGCGAGAGCGGTAAGGAAGACGCCATCGAAGTGATGGCCACGGTCATCGAGCCGCTGCCGAACGCGATGTTTCGCGTGGAGCTGGAAAATAAGCATCAGGTGCTGGCTCATATTTCAGGGAAGATGCGCAAGAATTTCATTCGTATTTTGTCCGGGGATCGCGTGGCGGTGGAGCTTTCGCCCTACGATCTGACGCGCGGTCGAATCGTCTACCGTTACAAGTAGAACGGCGGCGCGGAGCAGCAGAATTATGGGCCCCCGAGAGGGGATGGAGTGGAAAAATGAAGGTTCGGGCATCGGTAAAGAAAATTTGCATGAAGTGCAAGATCGTTCATCGGCGCGGCGTGGTGCGCGTGATCTGTACGAACGCCAAGCACCGCCAGCGCCAGGGATAGGCCAGAGGCCGGAGGATACAGAATGGCTCGCATCGCAGGTGTGGATTTACCGCCAAACAAGCGGCTTTGGATTGGGCTCACGTCAATATACGGCATCGGACAGGCGCGCGCGAAATCACTGGCCGCGAAAGCCAACGTGGACCACACCAAGAAGATCAAGGATTTGACCGAGGATGAAGCGACGCGCCTGCGCGCCGCGATCGAGGCCGAAGGTGGCATCGAAGGCGACCTGCGCAAAGAGACGCAGATGAATATCCGGCGGCTGATTGAAATTCAGGCGTATCGCGGACTGCGACATCGCCGCAACCTGCCGGTTCGCGGCCAGCGCACGCACACCAACGCGCGTACGCGTAAGGGACCACGGAAGGGCGCGGTGGCGGCGAAGAAGATCGCGGCTCGGAAGTAAAGCAAGGTTTGGCGAGGCAAGCCTCGCCGAAGAGAAAGCGGCGGCAAGCCGCCGCACTCCAAGAAACTGGCGAAGCCGGATATCTGGTAGCGCGAAATTTGAGGTTGCGGGGAAAATAGGAGAGACACGAGCGTGGCAAAAGAACCGAAAGACGCGGCAGCAGCACCGGGAGGAGCGCCGGCAGCAGCGGCGAAGACCTCCAAGCGCAAGAAGGAATTTCGCAAGAAGAAGGAAAAGCGCGTGGTGCCGCACGGCGTGGTGTGCATCCAGGCGACGTTCAACAACACCATCGTGACGCTGACGGATCCCGATGGGCGCGCGGTGAGCTGGTCTTCGGCGGGCTCCGTGGGCTTCAAGGGTTCGCGCAAGGGCACGCCGTATGCAGCGCAGCAAGCGGCTGCGACGGCGGCAGGCGTGGCGCGCGATCAGTACGGAATGAAATCGGTGGAAGTGCGCGTGAAGGGACCGGGGGCGGGCAGGGAATCGGCAGTGCGCGCGCTGGCTTCTTCCGGTTTGCACATTAATGCGATCAAGGACGTGACGCCGGTGCCGCACAACGGCTGCCGACCGCCCAAGCGCCGCCGCGTGTAGAGCGGCAGAGATTCAGAGAAATTGCAGAGTTGAGATAAAGGAGAGAAGGACTTGGCAAGACATCGTGAAGCGGTTTGCCGGCTGTGCCGACGGGAAGGGCAGAAGCTCTTCTTGAAAGGCCTGCGGTGTTTTACAGAAAAGTGCGCGATCGAAAAGCGCAATTTCGTTCCCGGGCAGCACGGGCAAGCGCGGCGGGCGAAGATGGTGGGCTACGGCGTGCAGTTGCGCGAGAAGCAGAAGGTGAAGCGCACCTACGGGTTGCTGGAGCGCCAATTCCGCACGTATTTCGAAAAGGCGTTGCGGACGAAGGGGCCAACTGGCTCAAACCTGATGGTGATGCTCGAACGGCGCCTGGACAACGTGGTCTACCGCATGGGGCTGGGCGGTTCGCGTTCACAGGCACGGCAACTGGTGCTGCACGGGCACATCCGCGTGAAGGGGCAGAAGGTGAACATTCCCAGCTACCTGGTGAACGTGGGGGATGAAGTCACGCTGAAAGACAAGATGCACGAAAACGTGATGATTATGGAAGCGCGCAATCTGGCGAAGAGCCAGGGCGTGGCTCCGTGGCTGGATATTGACCCTGCAAATTTCAAGGCGCGCGTGGTGGCGATGCCGCGTCGCGAAGACGTGCAGACGCCGCCGATGAACGAACAGCTCATCGTGGAACTGTATTCGAAGTAGCGCCCGGAAATTATCAACGTTTATAAGTTTGTCGGTTCGCCGCGGGCGAGCCAGGAGGAATGTCGAAGATGTGGAAGGGCTTCCAGAAACCAAAGCGATTGGCAGCAGAACCAGAAACACTGACCGATAAGTACGGAAAATTCTCAGCGCAGCCTTTTGAGCGCGGCTGGGGAACCACGGTGGGAAACTCCCTGCGGCGAGCGTTGCTGAGCTCGATTGAAGGCGCAGCGATCACCGCGGTGAAGATCGAAGGCGTGCTGCACGAGTTTTCGCCGATTCCCGGCGTCGTGGAAGACGCCACGGACATCATCCTGAACCTGAAGCAGGTTCCGCTGAAGTTGAACACGGACCAGCCTAAGACGATCACTTTGATCGTGGATACGCCTGGACCGGTAACCTCGGCGAAAATCGAAGAGGATGCGGACATCGCGGTGCTCGATAAGAACGTGTACATCGCCACCGTCAGCGAAGGCGGCAAGTTCGAGCTGGAGTTGCGCGTGAAGAATGGCCGGGGTTACGTCGCGGCCGACCGCAACTTCGACGAAGACCTGCCCATCGGCTACATCCCGATTGATTCGGTGCACTCGCCGGTGCGCAAAGTGAACTATGCGGTGGAAGCGGCTCGTTTGGGACAGATGACCGATTACGAAAAGCTCACGCTGGAAGTCTGGACCAACGCCGCGATTACCCCGCAGGACGCGATCGGGCTGGCGTCGAAGCTGATGAAGGATCACATGAGCATCTTCATCAATTTCGAAGAGACGCCGGATCTGCCGGAAGAGGTGGTAGAGAATTACAGCGATCCGCGGCTGGAATTCCTGGACCGCTCGGTGGAAGAGCTGGAGCTTTCGGTACGCTCCTACAACTGCCTGAAGAATGCGAACATTCAGAATCTGCGCGAACTAGTGCAGAAGACTGAATCCGAAATGCTGAAGACCAAGAATTTCGGACGCAAGTCGCTGAATGAGATCAAGGACATCCTGCACAAGATGGGCTTGAGCCTGGGCATGAAGTTTGACGAGCACGGCCGCATCATCTGGCCGCCGCTGCCAAGCCAGACTGCGCCTCCGCCTTCCGAGGGGGATGCCACGGCAATGTAATCGCGCGGGAAACCGCGCGAGCCAAGGTAAGCGACTATGAGACACCTTAAATCAGGGTCAAAACTCGGGAAGCAGCCCGCGCATCGTCGCGCGGTGCTGCGCAACCTGGTGACGAACCTTATCGAGAAGGAACGCATTCACACCACCATCCTGCGGGCGAAGGCCACCCGTCGGCTGGCGGAGAAAATGATTACGCTCGGCAAGCGCGACTCGCTGCACGCGCGACGCCAGGCGGCGGCTTTCCTGATGACTCCGGTGGCCACCGAAAAACTGTTCAGCGATCTGGCACCGCGCTTTGCGGATCGCCCCGGCGGCTACACGCGCATCATCCGGGCGGGCTGGCGTTTGGGAGACGGAGCGGATCTGGCGATTCTGGAGTTCATCGGCTCGGAGTTGAAGAAGAAGGACAAGAAGCCGCGCCGGAAGCAGGACGTGGAGACTCCGGAGCAAGAAGAGGAAAAGGAAGCGGTGGCAACGAAGTAGCTTCCCTCGCCAATTCTCGGTCAACCATTTAATCTAAAAAGGCCCGCGCCGATTCAACGGAGCGGGCCTTTTGTTTTTCTCTCGAGCGTTGAGGGGAAAGAGCCGGCGAGACGCCGGCGCTACGAGAGTCGAAGGCCGCCGCGCTCCGTACGTGGCTCGCCTGAACGGAACCCGGTTGCGAAATACTACTGTTTGATTCCCAGCCACGAATTGTAAATCGCCTTCTGCTGATCCGTGGGGTGTTCCGCCGGCTTGAGTGTGTAGGTGGGATAAGGGCTGGCCTTGAGTGCCACCGTAAAGTCCTTAAATTCGCCGAAGCGCAGGACCGTGACGCGCACGGAATCTCCTGGCTTGTGCGCGGCGATCTCCTTCGGAAACCCGTCGGAATCCACAGCGCGAGCGTCCACGGCATAGATGACGTCGTCGCGGTCAAGGCCCGCCGATTCGGTCGGGCTGCCGGGAATGATGTTGCGAATCTTTGCGCGGCCGTCGTCATTCTTGATCGTGTCAACGCCCATCCACGCTTTCGCGGAATCGAGCTTCTTTTCTACCGCGATCCCGGCATACCCGAAATACTCGTCGTAGGGAATCGGATCTTTTCCGGAAATATAGCGCTGGAAAAAGTCGCTGACCTCTTTCACATTCTTGCCGGAAACTTCGGAGGCCGCTTTGATGGCATCGTCGGGTTGGAAGCCGGGCTTAGGGAGCGCGTAACGTGAGTAAAGCAGACGCATCCAGTCGTCGAGCGATTTCTGATTGTTGGTATCGTGGCGGATCGCGAAATCCATGATGTGGCCCAAGATCTGGCCGCCGTCGTAGTAGGAATACCAGGTGTTCAGCAGGTTGTTGTCCTGATGAATCACGCTGTCGCGCGGAAACCAGGTGTCCCAGCTGGTGTCTTCGATGCTGCGCTCGCTGCGGCCGGGATACGCTTCAAATTTCGTGATGAGCTGGCTGATCGCATCGAGATATTGGTCCGGAGTAATCAGCCCGGCGTGCACCAGGGCCAGCGCGCCGTAATAACTGGTGAGTCCTTCCGAGATCCACAGCGACGGTGTGTGCACCATTTGCGAATAGTCGAACGGGCCCAGGGGAAGCGGGCGCAGGCGCTTGACGTTCCAGGCGTGAAAGAATTCGTGCGCGGAAACGTAGAGCTTCAGATCGTAGCGATTGACGAAGCCGGGCGCAGGCTCGGTGGAATCCCAATCGGCGGCGAAATCAATTTGCGTGGAATTCAGATGTTCCAGGCCGCCGCCGGTCTTGGGCCAGACGTGATAAATAAAATAGTAGTCCTTGAAGGGCGCGGCCTGCCCGGAGGTGCCGGCTACCGGTTGAAACACTGGAACAAGCGCGGCAACGATCTTTTGCAAGTCGTCCGCGAACTTGGAGAAATCTTTCTGGCCCATGACGTCGTGCACGATCACGTGATATTTGGTGCCGAGGACTTCGAAATCTTTTTCGGCGAAATCGGAAATCTCGAGGGGGCAATCCGCGAAGGTATCGTAGTTTGGCGCCTGAAACGTGGTGGCGGAAGTGTGGTCCATGCCCGTGGCAACGCGCCAGCCGCTGGGAACTGTGATGGAAAGTGTCGCCGGGCGATCCTTTGCGCCAACGATGTACATCCACACGGACGGCCCGCCGATGAAAGCGTGGCGCTCGTTGTATTGCGCGATATTGTTCTGCAGCGTGTTGGCGTAAACCTGATATTCGACGGTGATGGATTTGGCGCCGGCGAGATCAATGCGCCAGGTCTGGCTGTCCGTCTTGCGCCATGAAAGTTCCTGGCCGCTTGCCGCGTGCGCGCGGAATCGTTGCACGTTGGCGGCATAATTTTCGATGTAATAGGAGCCGGGCGCCCAATCCGGGATGGCGAAATCCACGGAAGCGCCGGAGAGAGAGTCGGCGTGCATGGTGACATCGAGCAAGTGAGAGTTGGGGCGCTCGAACTTCAATTCGTAACTGACCGGGTTCGCGCCGGAAGCCGCGGCCGAGAAAGCCAGAAGGCAAACGGCCACGAGTGGCACTGCGTAGCGCAAGAATCGACAGATCATCTGCGTCTCCATTCGTTGGGGGTGGATTATCTAAGCTGTGTTGGTCGGGGCTGCGCCGACCGCGGTGGTTTCCCCTTGCCGAGGAAAATCGCGGCTCTTTTCTGAATCGAGCGAAAAGCGACGCGACGATCAGCGCGACGGCGCCCCCAGAAGTGTCAATGAGCACGTCGCCCACGGCAGCGGTGCGTCCTGGAACAAACGACTGATGAAACTCATCGAGCGAGGCGTACCCGGCGACGAGCAAGATCGTTAGCAGGGCCCAGCGGAGATGCATGCCTTTGGCGCCGGCGCGAATCCCGCGCAGAATCAGCAGGCTCAAAATGAAATATTCGGTGAAGTGTGCACATTTGCGAACGAAAAAGTGAAGCAGCTCGAGAGTCTCAGGGGATGCATGGGGAAGAAAAAAGCGCAGGATGGGCACAATGAAACGGCTGGTGTTATCCGAGGTGAAGGCGCCAGTGGAAAAACCGGATATTACAACGGCCCATAGAAGCGCAGGCCACCAGTAGCGGAGCCATTTCATCCTAGCGGCCCGGTCCGGCGCAGCAGCGGATTGATTGAACGCTGAGGATCCAAGGGGCGCTCTATTCGCGTCGGTAATTAGGAGCTTCACGCGTGATGATCACGTCGTGTACGTGGCTTTCGAGCAGGCCCGCCGACGATATGCGGATGAACTTGCTGCGTTCCTGGAGGTCCGTAAGATTGGCCGCGCCACAATAGCCCATGCCACTGCGCAGACCGCCGACAAGCTGGTCCACCAGACCCGCGAGAGGGCCTTTGTAGGGCACTTGGCCTTCGATGCCTTCCGGCACGGATTTGCCGCGCTCCGCGCCTTCCTGTGCGTAGCGGTCGGCGGAGCCGGCTTCCATGGCGCCGAGCGAGCCCATGCCGCGATAGGATTTAAAGGTGCGGCCCTGGTAGAGAATTGTTTCGCCGGGCGATTCCTCGGTGCCGGCGAAGAGGCCGCCGATCATGACGGAGTTGGCGCCGGCGGCGATGGCTTTGGTGATATCGCCGGAGAATTTGATGCCGCCATCGGCAATCACCGGAACGCCGCTGCCTTTTGCGGCGCGAGAAGTTTCGATGATCGCGGTGATCTGCGGGACGCCCGCGCCGGTAACCACGCGCGTGGTGCAGATGGATCCGGGACCGATTCCGATTTTCAAGCCGTCCACGCCGAGAGAAATCAAATCGCGCGCGCCTTCGGCGGTGGCTACGTTGCCTGCCACCACTTGCATCTCTGGAAATTTCTGCTTCACGGCGCGAATGGCGTCCATCACGCGCGTGCTGTGCCCGTGCGCGGTGTCAATGGCGAGCACGTCCACTTTCTCGCGCGCCATTTCCGCGGCGCGTTCCAGAAAATCTCCGGTGGCGCCGATGGCCGCGCCCACGCGCAGGCGGCCTTGTTCATCTTTCGTGGCGCTGGGAAACTCGATTTTCTTCTGGATGTCTTTTACGGTGATTAAGCCTTTCAGATTGAAATCCGCGTCCACCACCAGGAGTTTTTCGATGCGATGGCGCTGCAGGATGCGTTCGGCCTCTTCAAGAGTGGTGCCCACCGGAACGGTGACGAGATTGTCCTTGGTCATTACCGAGCTGACCGGCTGATCGAGATTGCGTTCGAAGCGCAAATCGCGATTGGTGAGAATGCCCACCAGGCGCGTGCCACGCGTTACCGGCAGGCCCGAGACTTTGTATTTGTTCATGATGTCGAGCGCCTGGCGCACCGAAAGCTCCGGCGCGATGGTGACGGGATCAACGATCATGCCGCTTTCCGAGCGCTTGACGCGGTCCACTTCTTCGGCCTGGCGGTCAATGGTCATGTTGCGATGGATAAATCCGATGCCGCCGTGGCGCGCGATGGCGATTGCCAGGCGCGAATCCGTGACGGTATCCATGGCCGCGGCGACGATGGGAATGTTCAGGGAAATTTTGCGCGAGAGGCACGTGCGGGTGTCCGCCTGCGCCGGCAAAATCGACGACTTGCCGGGCAACAGGAGCACGTCGTCGAAAGTCAGCGCCTCGGGGATGGGTCCTTCAATCATCTATTCTCCTATGAGTCAGAAGGTCCCCATATGCAGCAAAGCCCAGCGGGATGAGCTGGGCTCGTGGAAGATTCATTTGTAGCGGTGGACCTTCATTATGCGAAGTATTCATTTTATGTGCATCCACGATTGAAATCAAGCAGCGAGAGCTGGAAGAGAAGCTGCTATTGCCCTGAGTTAGAATTTCGGATACGAATCTACGATGGATAATTCATCGATTCAGATACGTCGCTTGGAGCCGGCGGAAGGTGCGGCGTACCGCGAGATTCGGTTGGAAGCGCTGCGGCTGAATCCGGAGGCGTTTGGGAGCACGTATGAGGCCGAGAGAGTGCGGCCGCTGGAGCATTTTTCCGAACGCGTGGCTGGTTGTCCGGTTTTCGGGGCATTTCGCGATGCGGAAATTGTGGGTATGGCGGGATTTCTGGGCCGAGAAGGCGTGAAGGATGCACATAAGGGCTATCTTTGGGGGATGTACGTGCAGCCTGGAGCTCGGAACGCCGGCGTGGGGAGGAAGCTTGCCGAGGCGGTGATCGATTATGCGCGCCAGCATGTTGAAGTGCTGCAACTGGACGTCGTCAGCGAAAACGAAGCGGCGCGGCGGCTTTATGCGAGCCTGGGATTTGTAGAATATGGAATCGAGCGCAGGGCACTGAAGCAGCACGGGCGCTACTACGACGAGATTCTGATGGCGATAGACCTCACCGGTGATGCAACGAATTTAAAATCTGACGCTGAGTAGAGTTGCGCGAAACCTCCTGACTCCCTACCATGTAAACAGTGAAGGAATTCAGACCACATCCACTGCTGCGCAATCCCCATGCGATGACCATCGCGGCGAATTTCTGGCCGCGGCCGGTTCCGGGGCTCCCGCGCGGCGTGGCGCGATCGTTTGAGACGGAGCCTGGCACGCGGGTTCTGGGCGTGTGCCACTGGCAGCAAAATCCGCGCGAACATCCGACATTGGTGGTGCTGCACGGGCTGGAGGGTTCGTGCGAATCCGGCTACATGCGCGGCACGGCGGAGAAGGCCTGGATCGCGGGCTTCAACGTGGTGCGCCTGAATCAGCGGAACTGCGGCGGGACAGAGGAGCTCACTCCATCGCTTTACCATTCCGGTTTGAGCTGTGACATCCGCGCTGTGGTGCTGGAATTGGCCGAACGCGATGGTTTGCCGGAAATATTTGCGGCTGGTTATTCGATGGGCGGAAATCTGGTGCTGAAGATGACGGGAGAAATGGGCGGCTCGCCGGCGGCAGCGCTGCGAGGCGTGGTGGGTGTTGCGCCGGCGCTCGATCTGGCTGCGTGCGCGGACGCACTGAGCGAGCCGCAAAATTTCCTTTACGAGCGTCATTTCGTTACGCGGCTGAAGCGGCACATGCGGCACAAGGCGAGCTTGTTTCCCGATCGATACCCGCTAGGCACTCTGCCCGCATTCCCTCGCATTGCGACGGTGCGCGAGTTTGATGACGTGATCACGGCGCGTTATTGCGGCTTTGCGGATGCGAGCGACTATTACGCCCGCTCCAGCGCGTCACGCGTCGTTTCCGAAATTCGCGTGCCTACATTGATCATCGTGGCGAAGAATGATCCTTTCGTGCCGTCCGGCCCGTTTCAAAACCCGGCGATCCTGGACAACCGATGGATCACGCTGGTGGCGCCGGAGCATGGCGGGCATTGCGCGTTTATTTCGCGGGAAGACGGGTTGGAGCGATTCTGGGCGGAGGCGAGGATTGTGGAATTTTGCGCAAGCCAGTCGGAATTGGCGAGGACGCCCGACACGCAGACTACGACCTTCGCGGAACAGTCTCGCGGATCGAGTTAGAGTCAAATGAGCCAGCGGGACGCTGGCGCTACGCTACGCGATTGGGGTTTCGAGCGATGGCTGGAACCCGGGCGTGAGCAGCTGAGCCTCCCCTGATTCGGCGATCACCATGTCGTCTTCACAACGCATGCCGTACTCGCCTACCACGTAGATTCCCGGCTCGTTCGAAAAAGTCATGCCGGGCTTGAGGATCGTGCGGTTTCCGTGGACCAGGTATGGCGATTCGTGGCCGTCCATGCCGATGCCGTGGCCCAGGCGGTGCGAAAAGTATTTGTATCCGGGACCGAATCCAGCATCAACGATGACTTTGCGCGCGGCGTCATCCACCGAACCACACTCGCGGCCGGCGACAGCAGCCGCGAGCGCAGCATTCTGTGCGCTGCGCACGATTTCAAAAGCGCGCTGAAGTTTTTCGGGCGGCTTGCCGATAACTCCCACGCGGGTGACGTCTGATTGGTAGCCCTCGACGGTTGTGCCATCGTCAATCATCACGCCGATTCCCTCGCGCAGCACCTGCTCTTCGCGCGAGCCGTGAGGAAGGGCAGAGGACGGTCCGAAAAACGCGGAGGCTTCGCCTTGCAGGCCCATGCGAGCGTAACCGCGCGCGGCAAGTTCGGAGACCTCACGCTGCGTCATGCCTTCGCGCAACGACGCGAAAATAGCCTTGTACACCGCGCAGGTGGCCAAGCAGGCCAGGCGCATCAACTCCAGTTCGTGGGCGCTTTTTTGCGCGCGGCAGCCGACCGTGATGGGATCGCCGCTGGTGTAATCGAGTGAAGTGGCGGCATGACGCAGCCCATCGAAAAATACGTAGCGCGTCGTCGCTTCCACGCCGACCTGACCGGTGCGAATGCCGCGTTCGATCAGCCATTTCTCAATGATGGGATATGGGTCTTCATCTTCCTGCCAAACGCGGATTTCGATTGGCCAGCGAAGCTGCTCACGGAGGCGGCCTTCCTCAAACGCCGGGCAAACCAGGAGCGGATCTCCTTGCCGGGGTACCACGAACGCGAGGATGCGCTCACTGGGCCACCAGCGAACACCGGTGTAATAGACCAGCGTGGTTCCGGGAGTGACGTAGAGCGCTTCGAAACGCGGCTTCGAGTCCGTCATCAGCTGCTGCGCGCGAGCGACGCGAACCTGAAGTTCTTCGGGGCGAATCGGCTTTACGCGATCACCGAGCGGCTTCAAGGCATCGAAGGCCGGCGGAAGCGACTGCGCCGCCGAATGCGCCGGTGGCTGCTGCCCAGTCGCTCGTCCGCCGAACGCGGTTCCAGTCGCAATTCCGCTGGTAGCGGCCGCAGCGGTCTTGATCAATTCGCGCCGAGAGAATTTCATGAAGCTCCTAACGGAAGAATCAGTGAAAGTGGGTAATCAGGACGGCGTCGGTGACGGAGCGGCCGTGGGCGTAGATGATCTGTTTCCCGTCCGGCGATAATGTGTACGCGCCCCATTGGAAGTCCATGCCGAGATTCATGACTTGCTTCGCTGCCGATGGTGCGGAACCTTGCGCCGCGACGGGCTGAGCCCACAGTGTCACTACTCCCTCTTTGAAGGAAGGATACAGAATCGCGCGCCCGTCTTTGGTCCAGGCCAATTTCTGTCCACCATCGCCTCCGAAAGCAGCTTGGGTTTCCGGCGGCAGGTCGTACACGTTGCGGATTTCTCCGCCATTCAGGCCGACGATGGCCAGCTTTGGACGCTTGCCTGGTTCTGGCTGGTATGCGCAGGCCAGCGATGTTCCATCAGGCGAGATCACGGGAGAAAACAATTCCGCGTCGGAGATCGCGGCCGGCGTGCCGCCATCGATTCCGACGCGCGTCAGGTGCGTGGAATTTCCGACAACATCAACGTAAACGACAAATTTGCCGTCGGGCGAACAATTCGGATGTACCGCAACCTTTCCGGTGCTGAGCTGCGTGAGGTTGGATCCGTCCTCATCCGCGCGCCATATGGAGCTGGCATCCTTGCCACGGCCCATGTTGAAGACGAAGTGCCGGCCGTCACCGCAGCTGGAAAGCCAGCTTGGCGTCGACGATGCCGGACGCATATGTCATGGACGTTGGTGCCGTCGGACGAGGCGCTGGCCAGCTGAATGGTTCCGGACGTGTAGTAGGTGTAGATGAGCTTGCCGTCGGGCATCCAAATAATGCCAGAAATGCCGTCGGCGCGACTGATGCCGCTGGAGATTTGGCGCGGCGGCGAGAGCGAGGCGGAGCTGCCGAAATTCGCAAGCCACAAGTTACCCGTGAGACTTACCTGCGCGGTGGCCAGAGCAGAGCCGTCGGACGTGATGCTTGTTCCGCTGTAAAAATTCAAATCATTGGTGATGCGGCGAACTTCGGCGTCGGGATAACCGACCGAAAACAGTTGCGCGTTCAGGGAGGTTCTGGCCACGCGCGCGTTGAAAAGGATTGCGGAACCATCAGGAAGCCAGGCCATTTGATCCGGAGCGATCCAGTCAGCGGAGCCCACACGATTTTTTTTCTTGGAGTCAACATCCACGACTTCGACGGCGTACTTATCGAATTCGCCCGTCGGATTGTCCGCTACGGCGATTCGTTTTCCGTCAGGAGACCAGGCCGGGCCCTCGCCGGAAAAGCGCGGCGGATTCGTCAACACCTGCACTATCTGCTCGTTGCTGCCATCTGAATTGGCGATAACCAGATCAGACGCTTTCGCTTTGCTGACCTGCCTGACGAATACGAACCGCTTGCCGTCGGGAGAAAAACTGATCGGACTGTCCACATCCACAATCACCTGGCGTGGCGAGCCACCGAGGGAAGGCGCCTGGAAAAGCGTCCCGACGCCAATTGATTCATCGCGCTTCACGAAGTACAGGTAGTTGCCGTCCGGCGAAAAGGTCAGACCTTCAATCTCGCCCGGCGAACCGAGTTCCACCTGTGCTGTGCTGCCGGTGGCGAGCTGGCGAATCCAAATGCCGTGGCTGCCTTTTTCGTCGGCCACATAGGCGACCCACTTGCCGTCCGCCGAAATTGTGACGGAATGGATGTTGCCCGTGGAGGTGATCGGCGAAATCATCATCTGCGAGAACGAGGCCGTTTCCTGAGGGTGATGTCCAAAGCGGTCGTGGAACACCGTCGCTAGAATTGCTCCGAGGGCGATGAGAATGCCCACGACACCTGCGATCCGCACGCCCAGGGGCACGCCGCGGCGCGGGAGAACGTCTGCGGCAGCGGTAGCTGCAGCTGTACCAAGAGCAGGCGTGGTCTGCAAAGCGCCCGACTGCGCCGCCTTGCTGCCGGAACCGGGGTTTGCCGTCGCGCTGGTTGCCGCCCACGTGCCGGTGGAGCCGCTGGCAGGGCGAGAAGAATCGGTGTCGCGTTTGAGGCGTTTTAAATCGCCACGCAATTCCGCGGCCGTCTGGTAGCGCAGGTCGCGATCTTTCTCCAGCGACTTTCCGACGATCTCCTCCAGCTTGGCGGGGAGCACCGGATTGATGGAGCTTGGTGATGGAGGCGTGCGATTTAGAATGGCGTCAAAAATAACCGCCGATGTGTTGCCGTTGAACGCCGCCTGGCCCGTGGACATCTCGTACAGCACTGCGCCGAGACTGAAGAGATCGGTGCGTGCGTCGAGGTCTTCGCCGCGCGCTTGTTCCGGGGACATGTAAGCAACGGTGCCGATGGCCGAGCCCGGACTAGTGAGAAAGAGATTGTCGGTGGTGGGCTGCGTCACACTGTTACCCGCACCGACCGCTTCTCCGACGCGCCGCGTGGCGGCTTGCTTGGCCAATCCGAAATCGAGAATTTTCGACTGGCCCCGGGACGTGATAAAAATATTCGCGGGCTTGATATCGCGATGAATAATGCCGCGTGCGTGGGCCGCATCGAGCGCATCGGCCATTTGCGCGCCGAAATCGAGCAGGGCATCGGTGGCCATGGGGCGCCCGCCGATGCGTTCGCGCAGAGTTTGGCCTTCGAGGACTTCCATCACCAGGTAGGGGCGCCCGTTATGTTCGCCCACGTCGTAGATCGTGCAAATGGCCGGATGATTCAAGGACGAGGCCGCACGGGCCTCACGCTGGAACCGTTCGAGCGCCGCGGGATCGCGCGCGAGTTCCGCGGAAAGAAATTTGAGCGCGACTTGACGGCCCAAACGCGTATCTTCCGCGCGAAATACCTGTCCCATTCCGCCGCTGCCGAGTGGTTCCAAAATGCGATAGTGCGAGATTGTTTCGCCGATCATCGATTTTTGTGCGCTCTTGTTCGCACGCCATCGTAAACAACTGCGCGCGATGGCGCAAGGAGCTAAACGCGAACGGTTTAGGCTCGAGCGAAGAAAATGGAAAGCACCTTGGCGTCCCCGCACAGGCCACGAGGCCCTAATTCACAGAAAAATTCACGCAACTTTTCCGAAAGGCCTGGGTTTCACTGGCAGCGGTAAAAAGGGGCTCCGGCCCCCGGCCATAATCGATTACTAGCTAAATTACTCGTCTAAGGAGAATTTCATATGGGGAATCCTAGAGGTATGGGTGTGTTCGTGGCATTTCTTGCCGCGCTGGCGCTTTCCAGCTGCGGCGGAGGCATGGGGACGACAAGCAATCCGACGCAGGGCCAGGCTTCGATTTACACGGTGGGAACGGATGCTCCGCTGCCAAGCGTAGTTTCCTGCGAAGTCACGGTGAGCGGAATCACGCTGTACAACGGCACGACGAACGTTAGCGTGCTATCGCAGCCGCAGATTGTGGATTTTGCGCAACTCAGTGGATTGCACCAACTGCTTGACCTGACCTCTGTGCCGACCGGAACTTATACCTCGGCGACGATCACGATTGCGTCGCCGGTGATTGGATTTATTGATACTTCCGTGAACCCGCCGGCAATTAGCACCATCAATGGAACGCTTTCGGAATCCAGCGTTCAGGTAAGTTTTGCACAACCGGTGATGGTATCCGATGCGGATTTGTTCGGCCTGCGCATGGAATTTGACTTGCGCAAGTCGCTGCAAACCGACGGCAGCGGGCAGGTAACCGGCGCGGTGAATCCGGTTTTTGAAATTGCTCTGCTCAATTCGACCGATGCGCAGGTTTCGATTGATGACTTTCACGGAGGAGTAGTCGGCGTCACGGGCGGCAACACATTTACGATTCAAGGGCCGCACGGACGTCAGTGGAATGTGACGATCAATGACAACACGATGCTCGACGATCCCAGCACACCGGTGAGCTCGTTCACGACGAACACGATCGTGGAAGTATCTGGCGTGCTGGATCCCGTGACGCACTCCATTGACGCGTCCGAAGTGGAGGTCGTCTCTAACAACAACTTCTTCATGAGCGGATTGTTCACCAGCATCCGTCCGGCAACGGGGCCAGCCACGCAAGCGGATTTGTACGTTCGTGATTTGTTGCCGGCGGTGAACGGAGTCTCAGACGGACAGATTGAAACGCTCGATTTGAACGGTTCCGAAAAATACATGATTGAGCACATCAATTTGCCGTTGACGACTCTGCTCTTCAACAATTCGGAATTGGCGCCGGGCCAGCGCGTGGCAATCGGCGGAGCGCTTAGCACCACCAACGGCAGCACCACGCTGACGGTTCACCGCGTGGTTCTGCGCCGCCAGGGTCAAGCCGGAACGTGGGTTCCTGGCAGCACCATGGTACAGAACAACAACGCTGGTACGTTCGAGTTGAACGATAGGTGGACTGCGGGAGTGTTGCTGCCTCAGCCTTTCACTGTCATCACGTCGAACGATACCAATTTCATTAATTTGAGCGGATTGTCGGCGCTGCAAGGGACGCAACCGATTTCCATTCGCGTTGTTGGCTTCATACTCATCAATCAAGCCACGGGCCAGCCGGTGATGGTGGCGCGTGCGGTGGAGGAACTTGCATCATAACCATTCATAACTGTCATACCACGTCATAACCGTTGCGGAGAAAGTCTCGGCGACGGGCCACTGTCCTGCTCTAAGAAGAGCGGGACAGTGGCATTTTTTTTGCCTTGCACCAGTGGATGCCGGGGCTACAATCGGCCGCATGAACGATCCGCAGACGTTTCCTGAGTTCTGGACTTTCTACGTTTTGGCGCATCGTCAGCCGCTCACAAGAATTTTTCATACGGCCGGGACTCTGGTGGGATGGTCGCTGCTAGTTGTGGCGATCGTCCTGCGAAAGCCGTGGTTCGTTCTGGCCGCGTTTGGCGTGCCGTACGCGCTGGCCTGGTTCTCGCACTTCTTTGTCGAGCACAATCGTCCGGCGACGTTTGGACATCCGCTGTGGTCGTGGCTGGCGGATCAGAAAATGGTGGCGATGGTGCTGGCAGGGAAGATGGAAGCTGAGGTAGAGCGATGTGCTGCTGTCGAACGCGCCGGTTCCGCGGCTTGAGATCGGGTTAACCTGGTGGACTGAGCGGCTCGCCGCTGACGCTACAGCGCTTTCGCGCTAATGTTCAATCTGAGTGGCGACGATTTCCCTGCCGCGAACCGAGATCTCGATAGCCAGCGGAGGCCTCACCGATTCACCGCTGACGATCGCTCCACGAACCTCACCGTTTAGCCCCGGGGCGTAGCGTTCCAGGTCGTATACCGCATGGTTACAAGGGTCGCCAACCATTGGATGACTCGCGGAGAAATGGTAAACCGTTTCGAGCCGCGCTGTGTCGGTGACATATTCCAAAGCACAGGAGCCAAACGGCTCGCGCATCGAGAGAGCCCAATAGACGCCGCCGGGCAGATGGACAACCATGGCTGGAACGTCATCGGCGGTGTGTGGCTCGCGGAACAGGAAGCGCTTTGACGACCAGGTTTTCGCGAGTTCCGTGGTCGTGGCCACCGGGCCGGGCCCAATGGGCAACTTCGCGTTCGTCTGCAAGGCCGGCGCGGGTCCCAGGTCCACGGATGGCGCGGCAACCGGAGCTGTTTCCACTGCGGCGAGCGGACTGGCGTGTTTCCACCAGAAGACGCCCAATCCGGCTAGGAATGAGCCCACTACCACGATCGCCAGCAGCAGGTATCTGTGTGTTCCGATCGAAGCCCCAACGGGACCGCGATACACCGTCCCCATCGGACGAGGTGATTCCGCGGCAAGCTTGAGGCGCGCATGGCCGGCAGTGACGCCGGGAATGCTCGGCTCGTCTGGCTTGAATGGGTCGAGTTCTTTGGGTTCGTCGGACACGTGGGCCGCTCTGCGGTAATCTCCAGCTTGATTCGGTTCGCCGGAATTTGCAAGCGCGGCGGTGTCTTACGGGTAAACGTTTGGCCAAGGAGCAACAGAGGGACAGGTTACGCGGGATGCTCTACGCGCACGGAATGGTGGGCAACGTATTCGTGAAGATTGGCGAGGATCAGCAACAGCTCAAGCATGCGATCACGTTGTTCCGGTTGCGGCTCGTCAGCGCTCTCTTCCAGATTCTTCACGGTAGCGAGCGCATCAGAAAGCAGCCATTCGAGGCTTTCTTTCGTCAGCAGAGAACCCTCACGGCAGCGCGTGAGTGCTTGATCGGTGCGCAGAAATGCTTCGTCGAGAAAATGATCGAGGCAAAGCTCTGCGCGAGTAAGCGCCGGAGGCGCAAGTTTTCCGCACCCGGAACGGGCGCAATGGACAGAAACAGCGGCTTTCATCCCACACCCCTGATTCTCGAGCAGCTCCTGCCTCGAGGTTGAGGAGAGAGTAGCACATTATATTTGCGCGCAAGTTAGTGTGAGTTGTAAAGGACAACACATCGGTAGCGCTGCATCAGGAACGCGCGAAACGGGAAATCACCGGACCGCGAGAACCCGTCGGCGCGGCGCGCGTTCCTGCACAGGAAAGTTCTTAGCGAATCTGAATACTGCCGGAGCTGGTGCTGAGTTCAACCGTCGGGCCACCGCCGCCCACTTTTCCCTGTAGCTCGCGTGGGCTGAGTTTGCCTTGCACCGCAATCTCGCGGCTGCTGTCTATGCTACCCGAACTGGTGCGCGCCAGTAGATTAAATGAGGCCTGTTGCGGGAGCTCCACGGTGACGTCACCTGAACCCGTATGCAGCCGCCAGGCGCCTGTGGGGTCGCCCTGCGCGGAAATGCTGCCGCTTCCGGTCTGCACTTTCACCGCGCCCTTGGCACCTTTAATCTCCACGTCGCCCGAGCCGGTTCCGATTTCCACGTCGCCGGCCGCGGTCTGCTCGAATTTCACGCTGCCGCTTCCGCTGGAGGCCGTCAGCGCTCCGGCGATGCCGATGGCGCGAATGCCGCCACTGCCGGCGGTCGCTCGTGCAGCTCCATGAATACCGTTGAACTCGATGTCTCCGGAGCCCGTGCGCGCATGCGCTTCACCGCCAATATTGGTGAGCCGCACATTGCCGGATCCGCTGCTGGAATCCACCGGCCCGCCGACGCCGTTGACCACCTGATCGCCCGATCCGGATTCGGAGCGCAGCTTGGTTTGCACCGGCACTACGAGTTCGTAGCTGATCGAAATATTATTCTTCCAATCGTGATTTTCGATGTGGCCCACGCGGATGGTATTTCCGTTCTGCTCGATCGGCGGGTTGGCTTCAATCTCGTGGATGTGCTGCTCGGCGTCGCCGCTGAACCATCCATGATTTGCGTGAATGCGGCCGTGGATCTCCACTTTCCCGGAATCTCCTGTGCGCACCGTGATATCGCCCGACCCGGTCTGGACGTCCAGGTCCACCGCGCCGGTTACCGTGAGCGTGCGGTCAAAATGGCCTTCGTCGCCGGCCATGGCTGGCCTGGATGCCAGTGTGGCGGCCAGCGACAATACGAGCGCCAGCAGCGTGGGGAAAGTATGCGTACGAATTCTCATGTTTGATCCTCCTGAGCAAATTGGGCCCAACTCGGATAGAGATACGCACAGGGCGTGCGAAAAGTTCCGATGCGAGAGTGGACGCCTAGGCCGTCTGGCCGTGGCATTTCTTGTATTTTTTGCCCGAGCCGCAAGGGCAGGGGTCGTTGCGGCCGACTTTGGCGCCAGCACGGACGGGCTTGGGAGGCTCGGCCGGCGTGTTACCAGTCTGAAACTGCATTTGCTGTTCCTGGCGCCGTTGCTTGCGCTCAATTTCTTCAGGAGAAAATTGCGAAAGGCCGCGCGGCACCAGCGGCTTCTGTGCGGACGGCGCAGCAGGTTGCGCGGAAGCTGCGGCAGGTTGTTCGGCCGGCCGCACCAGGAAAAGAAATCGCACGGCTTCGGTATCAATGCGGTTCATGAGCTCATCGAACAGAATGAACGCTTCCTTCTTGAACTCCACCAGCGGGTCTTTTTGCCCGTACCCGCGGAGGCCGATACCTTCCTTCAAATGGTCCAGCGTAAGCAGATGGTCTTTCCACTGGCCGTCTACCACGTCCAGCAGGATGTGACGTTCGAGCCAGCGCAGCGTCTGCGCGCCGAAAAGCGTTTCCTTCTCCTCATAACGCGCGCGGACTTTCTCGATTAGCATATCGCCCACGGTTTCATGATTCAGCGTCGCGAAATCCATGCCCACGGCCTTGGGATCGAAGCCGAACTGGTTCAGAATTTCGTTGGAGAATTGCGTGACGTTCCACTGGTCCGGATGCTGTTCGCGCGGGCAATAAGTTTCCACCAGTTCATTAGCGATGGCGTCGGCGCGCTCCAGCACGAATTCTTTCTGATCGCGGCCTTCCAGGAACGAGCGGCGCAAATTGTAAATGGTTTCGCGCTGCTTGTTCATCACATCGTCATATTCCAGCAGGTGTTTGCGCGCTTCAAAGTTTTGCGCTTCCACGGCTTTTTGCGCGTTTTCGATGCGCTTGCTGATGAGCTTCGATTCGATAGGCACGCCTTCCGTCATACCCAGCCAGTGCATCATGGCTTTCACTTTCTCGCCGCCGAAAATGCGGAGAAGGTCGTCTTCCAGCGAGAGGAAAAATCTTGAGGAGCCGGGATCGCCCTGGCGGCCGGCGCGGCCACGCAACTGGTTGTCAATGCGGCGTGCCTCGTGGCGCTCGGTGCCAAGGATATGCAGGCCGCCCATGGCTACCACTTCGTCGTGCTCTGCCTTACATTCCGCGGCGAACTGATCGTAAATGGGCTTCCACTGTTCCAGAGGCACCTGGAAGATTTTGCCTTCGATCTGGAAGAGCACCATGGCCGGACTGCTGCCGCCATTGGAAGGGGCTTGCGAAGCGGCGCCCGCGGCACTCGCAGCGTCAGCTTGCGCGGCCGTCTCTGTACCTGGAGCAGCGCCAATCACGGAACTGGCCGGAGCGTAGGGGAGGGCGAGCTTGTTCTTCAGGCAATAATCGCGCGTCATGGCTTCGGGATTTCCGCCGAGCAGAATGTCGGTGCCGCGGCCGGCCATGTTCGTCGAAACCGTCACGGTGCCTTTGCGTCCCGCCTGCGAAATAATGATCGCTTCGCGCTCGTGCTGCTTGGCGTTCAACACTTGGTGCGGAATGCCCGCTTTCTTCAAGTGCGCCGCGATCTTTTCCGATTTTTCGATGGAGATACTGCCCACCAGCACCGGTTGGCCGCGTTCGTAATACTGGCGGACGCCGCCTGCGTGCGAGCCATCTTCCTGCAGAATGCCGTTCACGGCCGCTTCGAACTTTTCGGCTTCGGTGCGATACACCACGTCGGAATTTTCGATGCGGATCAGTTCCTTGTTCGTGGGGATGGCCACGACTTCGAGCTTGTAGATTTTGTCAAATTCCGGGGCTTCCGTTTCGGCTGTTCCGGTCATGCCCGCAAGTTTCTTGTACATGCGGAAGTAGTTCTGAAACGTGATGGTCGCCAGCGTCTGGTTTTCGCGCTCGATCTTCACGCCTTCCTTGGCCTCCACCGCCTGGTGCAGTCCATCCGACCAGCGGCGGCCGGGCATTTGCCGCCCGGTGAATTCGTCCACGATCACCACTTCGCCGTCTTTCACCACGTAATCCACGTCTTTTTGGAAGAGCGTGTGCGCGCGCAATCCCTGATACACGTGGTGAATGATGTCCATGTGCGCCGGATCGTAGAGGTTTCCCAGACTGAGCAGTTGCTCGCACTTCGAGACGCCTTCCTCGGTCAGCGTGGCGGTGCGATGCTTTCTCGTCCAACGTGTAGTCAATGTCCAGAATCAGCTTGGGAATAATTTTGTCGATGCGGTAATACTTGTCGGTGGATTCCTCGGCAGGGCCGGAGATGATCAGCGGCGTGCGCGCCTCGTCAATCAGGATGGAGTCCACTTCGTCCACGATGGCGTAGTGATGGCCGCGCTGCACGCACTGCGTCAAATCGTACTTCATGTTGTCGCGCAGATAATCGAAGCCGAACTCGTTGTTGGTGCCGTAGGTGATGTCGGCGGCGTAAGCGGCGCGGCGTTGCACGTCGTCCAGATCGTGTACGATCACCCCCACCGAAAGTCCCAGCATCTTGTAGATCGGCCCCATCCATTCGGCGTCGCGGCGGGCCAGGTAATCGTTCACCGTGACGATGTGCACGCCCTTGCCGGTCAGTGCGTTCAAATACGCGGGCAGTGTAGCGACGAGCGTCTTGCCTTCACCCGTCTTCATCTCTGAAATTTTGCCTTGATGCAGGACCGCGCCGCCGATTAGCTGCACGTCGAAATGGCGCATGCCCAGCGTGCGCCGCCCAGCCTCGCGCACCAGGGCGAACGCCGGCACCAGGGCGGGCGCCAGCGCTTCCTGCAAACGCTGCTTGTAGTCCGGGTCGTCGCGCTCCAGACCTTCCATGCGCGCCTGGACCTCGGTCTTTAACGCGGCGGTCTTCGCGGTGATCTCTGCGTCCGAAAGCTTGCGCATTTCGGGCTCGAGCGCGTTGATTTCCGCGACCAGCGGCTGCAGTTCTTTCACGTCGCGTTCGTGCTTGGTGCCGATGAAACGCGCCACGACGCTATTTATGATTTTTTCGACGTCCATATTTTCAGATTCGACGCATGCGAGCCCGCAAATGGGGCGAAATTGTTATTTAAGCTCCCGTGAAAGGGGAACCCGACCTGCAGGTGTGGCGGCTGCGAGGATCGCGCGTCTCCCTATATAGTATTGTAGCCGCTTGCGCGATTTCGTGCAAAGCGGGCTTCGAATGCCCGTGTGTATGAAGTCTTCGGCGATCCGCTAGGTTGCCTGCGCTCGTGCCCTTCGCGGCCTTGCTGCTCTCGCAGCGGCAGTCTATCATTACAGGTTGATCGTATGATTTGGGAAGCTGCTGACTATGCGGCTTCGCACAAAGGACTCAGATGCCTCCCGGACCAGGACCTGGACCTGCACAAACGCTGGAGAAGAGACCGCCCATCGCGGGCGTCAAGAACCTCGTGGCCGTCGCCAGCGGCAAAGGCGGCGTGGGCAAGACGACCGTTGCCGTGAATCTGGCGATTGCGCTGAAGACACTCGGCGCTACCGTTGGCTTGCTCGATGCCGACGTGTACGGACCGAACGTGCCGGTAATGCTCGGCACCAATGAACAGCCGCGCGCGGTGGACGAGAAGACCATCATTCCCGTGGAAGCCTACGGCGTAAAAATGATCTCCATGGGGTTGCTTAATCCCGGCGACAAACCGCTGGTGTGGCGCGGACCGATGCTGCACAGCGTGATGCAGCAATTTCTGCGCAGCGTGCAGTGGGGCGCGCTCGATTACTTGATCGTGGACCTGCCTCCCGGCACCGGCGACGTGCAGCTTTCGCTGATCCAAAGCGTATCGGTGACGGGCGCGGTGGTCGTCACCACTCCTTCGATCGTGGCGCTGGCCGACGTGCGCAAGGCCGTGGAAATGTTTCGCCAGGTGAACGTGGAAATCCTCGGCGTCGTCGAAAACATGAGCTACTTCAATTGCCCGCATTGCAACGGGCGCATTGACGTGTTTGGCCACGGCGAAGGCCAGCACATGGCCAAGAATTTCGGCGTGCCGTTTCTCGGCGAAATTGAAATTGATCCGCAGATTCGCATCGGCGGCGATACCGGCAAGCCGGTGGCGTCGCTCGGCGAAGACGCTCCCGGCGGAAAGAGCGTGTACGCGGTGGCGCGCAACGTCATCGCAAGGCTGGAAATCGTCAACGCCTCGGCCGGCGCGCCAGTGGTGCAGATACTGTGATTTTTTTGTGATATCGTCGCGGTGCCTCGCGCAGTAACAAAAACGTACTTCCATCGTTAATCAGGAGTGGTACCTTGCTTCGCAGCTACAAGGGACAGATGCCGCGGATCGCGGCCAGCGCTTATATTGACCCGCAGGCAGTGGTTATTGGCGACGTCGAGATCGGCGAAGATTCCAGCGTGTGGCCCTGCGCTGTGATTCGCGGCGACGTGCATTACATTCGCATCGGCGCGCGCACGAATATTCAGGACGGCTCGATACTGCACGTGATGCGCGATACCAATCCGCTGGTGCTCGGAGATGATGTTACCGTGGGCCATAGCGTCACCTTGCACGGCTGCACGATCGAATCGCGCTGCCTGATCGGCATGGGCAGCATCATCTTGAATGGCGCCGTGATTGGCAGCGGCTCGATCATTGCTGCTGGGACGCTGGTGCCGGAACGCACCATTGTTCCGCCCGGCAGCCTGATGATGGGCCAGCCCGCCAAGCTGCGCCGCGCGCTGAGCACTGAAGATCTCGATTCGATCGATGCGTACGCGCGCCGTTACGTCGAGTACAAGGAAACGTATCGCGCCGAGGAACGGACGCAGGCAAACAAGGAGACAGGGAACTAGCGTTGCCAGAGAAACGACAATTCCGCGCCATCAAAGGCACCCGCGACATACTCCCGCCCGATTCCAAGCTGTGGAATTGGTTTGAGCAAACCGCGCAAGAAGTTTTCGGAACGTACGGGTTCGGCGATATTCGCGATTCGCACCGATTTTCGAAGAGACGCAGCTTTTTGCACGGTCTATCGGCACGGATACAGACGTAGTTTCAAAAGAGATGTTTACGTTCCAAGATCCCCTCGCTCCCGAAGAGCTGGTACGTAAAGTAATCGAACGGGGATTCGATCCGACGAAATCGCACGCGAGCGGTGAGCAAGGCTCCAAGGCGATCTGGGACGCACTCTCGGAATTCGAATGGCTGACTTTGCGTCCCGAAGCGACAGCGTCGGTCTGCCGCGCGTACATCGAGCACGGAATGCACGTGCTGCCTGGGAACGTGAAGCTGTACTACATGGGCCCCATGTTCCGGCGGGAGCGGCCGCAGAAGGGGCGCTATCGGCAGTTCTACCAGATTGGCGCGGAAGTGTTGGGACAATCGGACGCGCCGGCGATTGACGCCGAAGTTCTGGAAATGCTGATGGTGTTTTTCAAGCGCGTGGGACTGACGCGCACGACGCTCTACGTCAATTCGATCGGCGACAGGAATTGCCGTCCGCAATACGTGGAATTGCTGCGCCAGGAGCTGCTCAAGGTTAAGGACCGGCTCGGGCCAGACTCCCAGCGCCGCATCGAGACGAACCCGCTGCGCGTGCTCGATTCGAAATTGCCGCAGGAGCAGGAAATCATCGCGAAGTTGCCGCGCATTTCCGACCATCTCTGCGCTGAATGCCGCGAGCACTTCGCGAAGCTGAAAGAAGAATTGAAGCTGCGCGGAATCGTGTACGAAGAAAACTGGCGCCTGGTGCGCGGCCTGGATTATTACACGCGTACGACGTTCGAAGTGATCGCCGAAGGCCTCGGCTCGCAGAATGCTGTCTGCGGCGGCGGGCGTTACGACGGTTTGGTTGAACTTCTCGGCGGGCCTCCCACGAAAGGGCATCGGATTTGCGATCGGCAGCGACCGCGCAATTCTTTCGATTCAGGAGTCTGGCAATTTGCCGCAGCTGCCGGGCCTGGACGTATTCGTCGCGTGGATGGGCGAGCCAACTTACCCGACCGCGGTGGGCCTGGCGAGAAAACTGCGCGATTCAGGCATTTCGGTTGAACTGCCCGGCGAAGAAATGAAATTCAAGAAATCGCTCAATCTGGCCGACAAGCTCGGCGCGCGCTATGCCCTGATCATCGGCAGCGACGAAGTCGCCTCCGGCACCTTCACGCTGAAACGGCTGGCCGACGCGGATCAGCAGAAGCTTTCCGAATACGAACTGCTAGAATATCTGGAATCCGAAAAACGCGGCACGCGGGGCTGACCGCACGATCGCGACACTGTGCAACGCACAGCCCCGCCGGCGGAAGGGAACTGAATCTTGCTCGATGCTCTCGGCAATCTGAAACGCACCAACTACTGCGGCGATCTGCGTGCGTCCGACGCTGACAAAGACGTGATCCTGATGGGTTGGGTTCATCGCCGCCGCGATCTGGGCCAACTCATCTTTATTGATCTGCGTGACCGAGCGGGCCTCGCGCAGATCGTCTTCAACAAAGAGCTGCATCCCGAGGCACACAAGAAGGCCGAGGAATTACGCTCGGAATTTGTCGTGGCCGTCGAAGGCAAAGTAATTCGCCGCCAGAAATCGAATCCCGAAATCGCATCCGGCGAAGTGGAAGTGATGGCCACGCGCCTGCACATTCTGAATAATTCCAAGACGCCGCCGTTCCAGATTGAAGACGAAGTGACCGCCAGCGAAGAGACGCGCCTGCGCTATCGGTACCTCGACCTGCGCCGGCCGAAGCTGCACAGCAACATTGAGCTGCGCCACCAGATCGTCTTCACCATGCGCAAGACGCTCGACCAGCTCGGCTTCTTCGAGATCGAAACGCCCCTCTTGACGCGCTCGACGCCCGAAGGCGCGCGCGACTGCCTGGTCCCCAGCCGGATTCATCACGGCCAATTCTACGCGCTCCCGCAATCGCCGCAGATCTTCAAACAGATTCTGATGATTTCGGGAATGGACCGCTATTTCCAGATCTGCAAATGCATTCGCGACGAGGATTTTCGCGCAGACCGGCAGCTCGAATTCACGCAGCTGGACCTTGAGATGTCTTTTCCCCGCCAGGAAGACATTTTTCACGCCATCGAGCAGGTGATGGTCGCGACGCTCGGCGTGATCGGCGTGAAAGTCACCGCGCCGTTCCGCCATCTCGATTACAAAGTCGCTCTCGCAAAGTATGGTTCAGACAAGCCCGATCTGCGTTTCGGCATGGAACTGCACGATGTGACTTCGCACTTCGAGCCGGCGCGCGAAACTTTTAAGTTCGAAGGTAACGTGCAAGCAGTGGTCGCGCCCGGTGCGGCCGCGTGGTCGCGCAAGCAGATCGACGAGCTCGTCGAGGCCGGCAAGGCAGCGGGAGCGCGCGGCGTTTACACCGTGAAAGTCGCGGCCGAAGGAATCACCTCGGCGCTCGAAAAGAATCTCGGAGCGGACGGCCTCAAAAAGCTCGTCGCAGCGCTCGGCGCGAAGGCGGGCGACTTGATCGTGGCGGCCTCGGCAAGAGATCAGATTCCGCACACGGACACTTCACTGAACGTCGGCGGCGCCCTGCGCTTGTATCTCGGCGACAAGCTCAACCTGATCGACCGCGTCGAAATGGGAATTCGCCTGGATCACCGGCTTCG
Organism: uncultured Acidobacteriota bacterium; assembly: GCA_963742475.1. Classification (GTDB taxonomy): domain Bacteria; phylum Acidobacteriota; class Terriglobia; order Acidiferrales; family UBA7541; genus Palsa-295. The sequence continues at coordinate 1,023,567 of CAVULY010000003.1, forward strand.
CGCTCTTTGAATGGAGCGAGCGCGACAAGCGCTGGGTGAGCGCGCAACACCCGTTCACCGGAATCTACGAGGAGGACATCGAGAAGCTGGAAACGGCGCCGTGGGAGTGCCGCTCGAAGGGCTACGACCTCGTGCTCAACGGCGTCGAGCTGGGCTCCGGCAGCATACGAATTCATCGCCAGGATGTGCAGGCGCGCATGTTCAAGGCGCTGGGCCTCTCCGACGAACAAGCACGCCAGCGCTTCGGGTTCTTCCTGGATGCGCTCACCTACGGCACGCCGCCGCATGGCGGGATCGCGCTGGGCATCGACCGGATCGCGATGCTGCTCGCAGGCGAAAAATCGCTTCGCGACGTGATCGCGTTCCCGAAGACCACGAAGGCGCAGGACTTGATGTCCGAAGCGCCCTCCGTTGTGGACACGGATCAGCTCAATGACCTGGGAATCGCCATCAAGCCACCTGAGACCGGGATGGCAGCAAAGAAGGATGCATGATCTCGTATCGCCTGCTGATTGGCATATCAATTGCAGCACTACTGGGAGTGTTCCTACTGGTGCGGAGCATGCACAGGCTAAGCCTGCGCGTACAATTCATGGTGCTGCTTGGCATGGGCGTGACGATCGGGTTCATTTTTCTGGTGATGGTGCAGATGCCTTCGTTTCCGCAGTGGTTCGGAGTTTCGCTTGTGGTGGTTGTGTTCATTGCCAGCCTGTTCGGGACGCGCATTTTTTTACGCGGCTTGTCTCAGGAAGACAAGAAAATCGAGGACGACGCTCGCGAAGAATTTCGTCGCAGCTCTGAAGATTCAGGACTGCCGGGCCCGCACGCTGCGAAACGCACACCATGAGCCGCATTCGCATACTCCCGGAAACCGTCGCCAATAAGATTGCTGCGGGCGAAGTGGTGGAGCGCCCCGCCTCCGTGGTGAAGGAGCTGCTCGAAAACGCACTCGACGCCGGCGCGCGTTCCATTCGCATCGAGACGGAATCCGGCGGCAAGCGCCTGATACGCGTGATGGACGACGGCTGCGGCATGAATCACGACGACGCGCTGCTGGCCTTCGAGCGCCACGCCACCTCCAAGCTGCGCACCGCGGACGACCTGCTCTCCATCGCCACGCTGGGGTTTCGCGGCGAGGCGCTGCCATCCATCGCCGCCATCTCGCGCCTGCTGCTGGAAACGCGTGACGCGGAAGAAGGGGAGGGAACGCGGATCGAATTCGCGGGCGGCAAGCTTCTGAGCGTGAAGCCAGCGGGCGTGCCGGTGGGAACGTCGATCAGCGTGGCCGATATTTTCTACGCGGTTCCGGCGCGGCGGAAATTTCTTAAGTCCGAAACCACCGAGCTGGGCCATATCGCGTCGCTCGTGACGCATTACGCGCTGGCGCATCCCGACCGGCACTTCCTGCTGAAGACGCCCACGCAGGAAATTCTGAATTGCTCGCCGGTGGAAAAGCTCGCGGATCGCGTGTATCAGATTTTCGGCCGCCAGTCCCTGGATGAACTCACGGAAATTCCTGCGACGGAAGCAGCGGTGCGCAGCGCCATCACCGAGCCGCCGCTGGAGGCCGAAGAGCGCGCCGCCACGCTGCGCGTAAGCGGTTTCACTTCACGCCCCGAAGTGCAGCGCAGCAACCGCAATGGCATCTACATTTTTGTGAACCGGCGGCTGGTGCGCGACCGTCTGCTGCTGCACGCCATCAGCGAGGCCTACCGCAACATCGTGCCGCCCGGCGTCTTCCCGGTGGTGCTGCTCTTTCTGGATATGCCTTACGAGGAAGTGGACGTGAACGTCCACCCGGCAAAAATCGAGGTGCGCTTTCGCCATCCGCAATTCGTTCACGATTTCACGCGCGACGCACTGCGTCAGGCGCTTTCTGCCGCGCGGCCCATTCCTGGATTTCCCGCGGCGCGCGCGGCAACTGCTTCGGCTGCGGCGTCTGCCACATCAAACGGCGGTTCGACTGCGTTTGCCGCCGGGGCAGCGGCGATTGACCCGGCGTTCCTTTCGTCCGCAAGTTCCGGAGCGGTTCCCGGAACGCTTCCGGGTCCTCCGCGTGCGGTGATTCCCACATCGTTTGGCGACGTGCCCGGCGCCGCCGAAGGTTTTGAATTGACCGGCGCGCCCGACCACCCCATCGCTCAGCGCTTGCAATTCGATCCCACCGGCGCGAGCGATTTCTCGCTGGGGCCGCAAGAATCCGGCGCGGCCATCGCCGACGCCATCCGCGCAGCCGAAACGCCCGGCGCGCTGCCCAGCGTGCAAGACATTGCGGACCTGAAGCCTTTGGGCCAGGTGAACAGCAGCTTCATCGTCGCGGTGAATGGCGAGGGGCTGTGGATTATTGACCAGCACGTGGCGCACGAGCGCGTGCTGTTCGAGCAGCATTTGCGCGCGCGCCGGGAAGGGGAACTCGGCGGACAACGTTTGCTGGTGCCACTGATCGTCGAGCTGAATCCGCGGCAGCTGGCGATTTTCGAGCAGATCGGCGAAGAGCTGCGCGCCAATGGATTCGAAGCGGAGCTGATGGGCGCGCGCAGCGTGGCGATTCAGGCCGCGCCGGCCGGGATCAGCAGCGGAGACGCCGAGAAACTACTGTACGAAATCCTGGACGGAATCGCGCGCGAGAATCAGGCCATCTCCATTGATTCGTTGCAGTCCAAGATTGCCGCCTCCACCTCTTGCCACGCGGCCATCAAGGTGAATACGCCGCTGGACCCGGCAAAAATGGAATGGCTGCTGGGCGAGCTGGCCAAGACCGAATATCCGATGAGCTGTCCGCACGGCCGGCCCGTGGTGCTGCGCTATTCCGTGCGCGAAATCGAGCGCGCGTTCAAACGGATCTAAAGCGTGACTACGTTTGAAGATCTCAAATGGCTGGCTTTGTCGGCTTGTCTCTTGGTAGACGTTGTTTGCCTGCACTTCATGGTGAGGCAGGCTAACAAGCGGCTTCCGCCCGAGCAGAGATTGCCGTATTTCTTTCACGGAGGGAACGTGGCGGATGTTTACAGGCGCCTCTATCCGGAGGGTCGCGCCTATCAGGTTTTGCGGGTTTCCGTAACCATCACGGCGATCTTTTCTGTAGCGCTGGTCTTGATCTATCTCTGGAGCTTGCTGGCCGCGAGATAACTTGGCACGAAAACTGATCATCGCGATCGACGGGCCGGTCGGGTCGGGCAAGAGCACGCTGGCGCGTCGCGTGGCTGAGCTTCTCGGCTACGTGTACGTGGATACCGGCGCGATGTACCGGGCGCTGGCGTTCAAGGCGCTGCGCAACGGTCTCGGGCTCGATGGCCACGACGAGGAATTGGTGGCGCTGGCCCGCGCCACGCGCATTGACCTGCGCGCGGAAGACGGCACGCAGCGCGTGCTGCTCGACCAGAACGACGTGACCACCGCGATTCGCACTCCCGAAGTCTCCCAGGCCGCCTCGAAAATTGCCGTGAATCCCGGCGTGCGTCAGGTGCTGGTGGCGGAGCAGCGCCGCGCCGGCGAGCAGGGTGGCGTGGTTATGGAGGGCCGCGACATCGGCAGCGTGGTGTTCCCCGACGCGCAGCTGAAGATTTTTCTCACCGCCTCGCCAGAAACCCGCGCAGAACGACGCTGGCGCGAGCACCAGCAGAAGGGCGACGACATCAATCTGCAGCGCACGCTGGAAGAAATTCACGAACGCGACCGCCGCGATCTGCAGCGCTCCACTTCACCACTGGTGCGCGCGGCGGATGCGGTGGTGGTGGACAGCTCCGCAATGGAACCCGAAGAAGTGGCGCGGCTGGTAGTGTTGCTAGCCAAAGATACGGCTTCGGCAAATCAAATGTAGCAGGCTGCTGCGATGCGCCCGCGCTCGCTCCTGATGTGGTTGGCGGCCGGTTCTCTACGATACCCGCTCATGCGGCTCCAGTCCCGCAACGATTGCCGGCTGCGAGACTTCCTCATCGTCCGCTGAGAGCATCCGCCGCGCCCATTCGACTGCCTCCAGATAGCAAGCGGGAATCGTGTCTTCGTGGATTCCCAGGCGCGCCGCCGACGGTCCGATTTCGTCCCAGCGGCCTCGTTCGTAATTCAGCACAAAGTCGAAGATGTCGCGCAGATTGTTTGCATGCCCCAGCAGCGCGTCGCGGATCTCGTCGCCGATGGAAATTTCCTTCAGCACGTCTGGCATGCGCATATCCAGGATTGCGTCCATCGCGGATAACAGACCGAGCAGGAAAAGATCGTTGGCGGACTGCGCAAGACCGGCGGACGGCGCGAGCAGCTCGCAGAATCGCGCGCGAATCAGCGGCAGAGCCACCAGCTCGGCGGGCTTGCCGCTGGCCATGCAGGTGACGGCGATCAGCGAAACCCATTTGCGTGTGCCGCGCTCGCCCAGCAACGAGAGAGCGTGAGGAATGGAGTGCACTTCCACAATCAACGGGAACGCCGGCGAATTCAGATAGCGCAGCAAACGAAAACTGAGTGAGGCCTCCGCTTTGATCCGCAGGCTCACCTCGGCAATATCCATCTGCGCGCGGTTCACGGCCTGCAGCACCAGGAGATAGTTCATCTGGTTGGAAGGGATGTCGCGCCGCGAAAGCATTTCCGGCCTGCTGAAAAAATAGCCTTGAAAATAGCTGTATCCCCAGCCTCGGGTCCGGTGGAAATCGTCATAAGTCTCCACCTTTTCCGCCAGCATGCGGATATTCATGGGCAAGTAGGTCTGCGCCAGGCGAAGCTGATCGGCGGGCGAGGTTGCCAGCACGTCCACCTTGATGAAGTCCGCCAAGGCGATCAGCGGTTTCCAATCCGGACCATCCGTGAAATCGTCCAGGGCCAGCAGATAGCCGGCGCGTTTCAGACGCAGGCACGCTGCAAGAACTTCCTCGTCCATTGAGACCGTTTCCAGGATTTCGAGCACCACGCGGTCGCTGGGTAGGATGGTCGCAAAGTCGCGGATTAAGAAATCGCGCGTGCAGTTTAGAAACGATCGGCATCCCGGCGTCAGCCGCTCGATCCCGAAAAGCAGGAGGCTGTCCACGGTTGAGGCGGAGGCCGTATCTTGTTGCGTGGCTGTATAGCGGTTTTCGGGACCGGAGCGGAACAGCAATTCGTACCCGTACACTACGCGTGCGGAATTGAAGATCGGCTGGCGCGCGAGGAATCGTTGCACGTGCTCCTCCTTCCCGCCGCAGCGGGCGCTCTATTACGGGAAGGGGAAAAGGGGCCGTCGCCCCGAAAAGAACCGCGCCTACGCGGGACTGGACATCGAAGCGAGGAATTCGCCGTTGGTCTTGGTTTTTGAGAGACGCCCCAGCAGAAGCTCCATAGCTTCCACGGTCGAGAGCGGGCTCAGCACCTTGCGCAGCACCCAGATGCGGTTTAGTTCATCCGCGGGCAGCAGCAGCTCGTCTTTACGCGTACCGGAACGATTGATGTCGATCGTCGGGAAAACGCGCTTGTCCACCAGCCGGCGGTCGAGATTGATTTCCATGTTGCCGGTGCCTTTAAACTCTTCGAAAATCACGTCGTCCATGCGGCTGCCGGTATCAATCAGCGCGGTAGCGATGATGGTGAGCGAGCCGCCTTCTTCGACGTTGCGCGCTGCGGCAAAAAACCGCCGCGGGCGCTGCAAGGCGTTGGCGTCAATACCGCCGGAAAGGACTTTTCCCGAAGGCGGCGTGACGGCGTTGTACGCTCGTCCCAGACGCGTGAGCGAATCCAGCAGGATGACTACGTCGCGCTTGTGCTCCACCAGGCGCTTGGCTTTTTCCAGCACCATTTCCGCCACTTGAATGTGCCGCTGCGGCGGTTCGTCGAAAGTGGAGCTGATCACCTCGCCCTTCACGGTGCGCTGCATATCCGTGACTTCTTCGGGGCGCTCGTCAATCAGCAGCACGATCAAAGCCACTTCCGGATGATTGGTGGTGACGGAATTGGCGATGGACTGCAGCATCATCGTTTTCCCGGTACGGGGCGGAGCGACGATCAAGCCGCGCTGGCCCTTGCCGATGGGGCAGAGCATGTCCAGCACTCGTCCTGTAAGGTTCTCCTTGGTGGTTTCCAGGCGGATGCGATCGGCCGGATACAGCGGCGTCAGATTGTCGAAGAATATCTTGCTGCGCGCCACTTCCGGGTCTTCGAAGTTCACCGCTTCGACCTTAATCAGCGCGAAGTAACGCTCGCCATCCTTCGGCGGACGCACCTGGCCGGAGACGGTGTCGCCGGTGCGCAGGTCAAACTTGCGGATTTGCGACGGCGAGACGTAGATGTCGTCCGGGCCCGGCAGGTAGTTGTATTCGGGCGCGCGCAGGAAGCCGAAGCCGTCCGGCAGGCATTCCAGCACGCCTTCGGAGAAGATCAGCCCGTTCTTTTCGGTCTGGGCACGGAGGATCTGGAAGATCAGCTCCTGCTTGCGCATGCCCGAGGCGCCGGGAATATTCAACTCCTTGGCGATTTTCGCCAGGTCGGTAATGTTCTTGTCTTTCAGTTCTGCAAGGCTAATGCTCATCGATTTCGTTCCTTCTTACGCCTGGTTTTCAGGCAGATTGATTTTCAAATGGACTACGGGCGGGCGCAAATTCGAACCTGCCACACTTCTGCAACTTAAAACGGGAAAACCTACAGACAACCGGAATCCTCTGGCCGCGGGCCAAGCCTGCTGATCAAAATGAGGAAGGACCAGAGGGTTTCAATTGGTTAGTTCATTGTCCTGCGCGACGTCCGCGCCGAACTCGGGTTCGACTCCTGCAACCGGCGGGTGGCCGGGAATCGGCAGCGGATGCTCCAGCGCAATCTGCAGCACGTCGTCCATGGACTCAACGAAATGAATGGACATCTGCGCCTGGATGTCCGGCGGAATATCCGCCAGATCTTTTTCATTGTCCTTCGGCAAAATAATGGTGCGCAAGCCGAGGCGGTGCGCCGCCAGCAGCTTTTCCTTCACTCCGCCGATGGGCAGCACCTTGCCGCGCAAGGTGATTTCGCCGGTCATGGCGATATCGCAGCGCACCGGAATCTTGGTCAACGCGCTGACGATCGAGGTGCAGATGGTGATGCCCGCCGACGGGCCGTCCTTGGGTATCGCGCCTTCCGGCACGTGCATGTGAATGTCCAGGTGCCGGTAGAAATCCTTGGGCAGGCTGAACAGATGGCTGCGCGAACGAATGTAGCTCATCGCGGCTTGCGCCGATTCCTGCATCACGTCGCCGAGCTTGCCGGTCAGCGTGAGTCGGCCCCGGCCCTGCATCAACGTGGCTTCCGTGGAGAGCACTTCGCCACCCACTTCCGTCCAGGCGAGGCCTGTGGTCAGGCCGATTTCGTTCTTCTTCTCCGCCAGGAAGTCGCGGTACTTCAGAATTCCGAGGTAGTCGTTCAGGTTCGCCGGAGTCACTTCCACGGCGACGTCCTTGCCTTCGGTGACGACTTTGCGCGCCACTTTGCGCGAAATGTTGGCCAGTTCGCGGTTCAGGTTGCGCACGCCCGCTTCGCGGGTGTAATGGCGAATGGTGCTGTGGATGGCTTCGTCTGTGATCTTCAGCTGATTCTTCGCGAGGCCGGTGGCTTCCAGCTGCTTGGGAATCAAATAGCGCGTGGCGATCTGATATTTTTCGTGTTCGGTGTAACCCGGAATGCGCAGCACTTCCATGCGATCCTGCAGCGGCTGCGGAATCGTGTGCAGCACGTTGGCGGTGCACACGAACATCACCTTCGAAAGGTCGTATTCCACGTCCAGGTAATGATCGGTGAAGGCGTGGTTCAGCTCGGGATCCAGCACTTCCATCAGCGCCGCCGACGGATCGCCGCGGAAATCCATGGACATCTTGTCCACTTCATCCAGCACGAACACCGGATTGGTGGTACCGGCCTTGCGCATCATCTGGATGATCTGGCCGGGCAGGGCGCCGATATAGGTGCGGCGGTGGCCGCGAATTTCAGCCTCATCGCGCACGCCGCCAAGGGAAACGCGCACGAATTTACGTCCCGTGGCGCGGCCAATGGACATTGCCAGAGAAGTTTTGCCCACGCCTGGAGGCCCGAGGAAGCACAGAATGGAACCCTTGGGATTCTTCACCAGCTGGCGCACGGCGAGATACTCGAGGATGCGGTCCTTGATCTTGTCCAGGCCGTAATGATCTTCGGAGAGAATCACTTCGGCGCGCTTGATGTCGCGAATCTCTTTCGAGCGCTTCTTCCAGGGTACTGCCAGCAGCCAATCCAGATAGTTGCGCGATACCGTGGACTCCGCGGACATCGGCGGCATCATTTCCAGCCGCTTCAGTTCCTGCATGGCCTTTTCCTGCGGCCCTTCAGGCATGCCCGAAGTTTCGATCTTCTTTTTCAGCTGCTCGATTTCGTTGGCTTCACCGCGGCCCAGTTCTTTCTGAATGGCCTTCAGCTTTTCGTTGAGGTAGTACTCTTTCTGGGCGCGTTCCATCTGGCGCTTCACGCGCGTATTGATCGAACGATCCACGTTCAGCTTTTCGATTTCCACTTCCAGAATGTCCGCGATGCGGTTCAAGCGCTCCAGCGGCTCGAAAAGCTCGAGCAGTTCCTGCTTTTCTTCCACGGGGATCTGCAGGTTCGCGGAGATCGCATCGGAAAGCTTGCCCGCATCTTCCACGCGCACGGCCGCTATCATCGTGTCGTAATTGAGGCTCTGCGAGAGCTTTACATACTGCTCGAACAGCCCGGTGACGCGTTCGGAAGCCTGTTGCAGCTGCGGGGAAGGCTCGGTCTTGGAAGTGACCACGCGGATCGAAGCGCGGAAAAAGCCCTCGTCGCTGGTGATCTGCACGATCTTGGCGCGCTCGGTGCCTTCCACCAGGACCTTGATGTTGCCGTCGGGCAGCTTCACGCTCTGCACGATATTCGCCAGCGTCCCTACCTGGTAGATTTCTTCCGGCTTGGGATCGTCCACCGACGCGTCATGTTGCGTGACCAGAAAAATCTTCTTGTCGCCTGCCAGCGCGTCTTCCAGCGCACGCACAGACGCTTCCCGGCCCACGATGAAGGGGTGCATCATCTCCGGGAAAATCACCATTTCCCGCACCGGCATCATCGGTACGCGCTTGATTTCGCCTTTTTCGCGATTGAACATCGAGTCCTTTTTTCTCCCGGTACGCTAGCCCGCTTTTTCCAGCAGACTCCAGTTGATTTCGCGTCCCTTGACCATGTCTGCCGTCACCACAAAGTCGCGCAACTTACGCTGCGCCGGCAAGTGGTACATCATTTCCAGCATCAGATCTTCCAGAATCATGCGCAGGCCGCGCGCGCCCACTTTGCGCTGCAATGCCAGTTCCGCCACGGTTTCCAGCGCGTCGTCCGTGAAGCGCAGCCGCACATTTTCAAACTCAAACAGCCGTTGATATTGCCGCACCAGCGCGTTCTTCGGCTCGGTGAGAATGCGCACCAGCGCCGATTTATCCAGATCGCTCAGCACGCCTACCACCGGCAACCGCCCTACAAATTCCGGGATCAAGCCGTAGCGGATCAGGTCGGTGGGCTGCGCTTGCTCCAGCATTTCGATATTGCGCCGCGATGCGGTAGTCACCTGCGCATCGGCTTGGAACCCCAGCGATTTATGCCCCACGCGCCGTTCGATAATTTTCTCCAGCCCCACGAAAGCCCCGCCGCAGATAAACAGGATGTTGGTCGTGTCTACCGGCGTAAATTCCTGATGCGGGTGCTTGCGGCCGCCCTGCGGCGGCACGTTGGCGACTGTGCCTTCCAGAATCTTCAGCAGCGCCTGCTGCACGCCTTCGCCGGAAACGTCGCGCGTAATCGAAGGGTTTTCGTCCTTCTTAGAGATCTTGTCGATCTCGTCTATATATATGATGCCTTGCTGAGCCTTTTGGACGTCTCCATCCGCGGCTTGCAGCAGCTTCAAAATGATGTTTTCGACGTCTTCACCGACGTAACCTGCTTCGGTTAGCGTTGTGGCGTCCACAATGGCGAACGGCACGTCCAGCATGCGCGACAGCGTCTGCGCCATCAGCGTCTTGCCGGTTCCCGTGGGTCCCACCAGCAAAATATTCGACTTCGCCAGCTCCACATCGCCCGGCTGCTTATTCAGGAAGATCCGCTTGTAGTGGTTGTAGACCGCAACAGCGAGTTTCTTCTTGGTCTTGTCCTGCCCGATGACGTATCCGTCGAGGAACGCCTTGATCTCGGGAGGGCGGGGCAGCCGCCGGTTCGCCGGGCTGGACTGTTCGCGCTTCTCGTCTTCCAGAATCTGCTGGCAGACGCCCACGCACTCGTTGCAGATGTATGAGCGCGGATATTCCGATGGAGAACTAATCAGCTTCTCCACCTGCTCCTGCGTTTTATGGCAGAAGGAACAGCGCAACGGCTCTTCCGGTGTGAACCGTTTCACTGATTAGGCTCCCTCGCTACGGATTTCACCACACCCACAACGAATGTATCTCGTATTGTAAAACGGAATCCGGCCGGGCGGCAGGGAATCATCTGTTTGGATACTAACCCTTTGGAACGCAGCTACCTGTGCTTCGTAATAATTTCGTCTACGATTCCGTACGCCTTCGCCTGTTCGGCCGTCATGATGAAATCGCGCTCTACGTCTCGCTCGATCTTTTCCAGCGTCTGGCCCGTGTGTCCGGCCAGCAGTTTATTGAGCGATTCGCGTGTGCGAATGATTTCTTTCGCGTGAATATCAATGTCCGTGGCCTGGCCAGACAGGCCGGACATCCACGGCTGGTGAATCAGTACCCGGGAGTTCGGCAGCGCGTAGCGCTTTTTCGGAGTGCCGGATGCCAGCAACACCGCCGCAATCGAAGCAGATTGCCCGATGCAGTACGTTACCACGTCGGGACGCACAAATTGCATCGTGTCGTAAATCGCCATTCCCGCGGAAATCGAGCCGCCCGGCGAATTGATGTACACGGAGATGTCTTTCTCCGGATCCTCCGACGCCAGAAACAGCAGTTGCGCGGTCACCAGATTGGCCACGTGATCGTCAATCGGCGTGCCGATGAAAATAATGTGGTCCTTCAGCAGCCGTGAATAGATGTCATAGGCTCGCTCGCCGCGGTTCGTCTGTTCGACGACCATCGGAACAAGCGTGGTGGCGTACGGAGTCGCGTCGTCTGTATGTTTCATTGGAAGTGTCTTTGCGCGCTGAGGAGCCCGAACCAGTTGTTACTCTTCACGTTTGGCTGTCTTCTCGATTCGGGTATTGCTGTAGAGCCACTCGATTGTTTTGTCGCTACGCAACTTCGATTTCATCCTATCGAGCGCTCCTTGCTTTGTCAAGCGAGCCCGCAGCGCGGTTGCCGATTCGCCACTGCGTTCCGCCAGCGCATTTATTTCCTTCTCGACGTCTTCGTCGGTTGCTTCGATTTTTTCCGCGTCAGCGATCCGGTCAATCAGCAGTTCGGCCTTCACGTCATCCACCGCGCGGTCGTGCTGGCCCTTCCTGAGCGATACCCAATCCACGTTTACGGCGCGGGGGTCCACGCCCTGGGCCGCCAGCGAGCGCACCGTGCGTTCCAACCGTATGTCCATCTGATGCTCGACGAGCGCTTCGGGTACCGGAAAATCATGTTTCTTTACAAGTGTCTCCAGAATCTTCTCGCGCGCTTGCGCGGACTGCCGCGCTTCCTTCTCCGCTTCCAGGTTCTCCTGAATTTTCTTGCGCAGCTCGGCGACCGTGGTCACCCCGCCCACTTCCTTGGCCACTTCTACCGCGAACTCATCATTCACTTCGGGGAACTTCTTTTCCTTGATCGCCTGCACTTCCACCGTGTAGTCGTAGGTCTTGCCCTTGAGTTTCTCGTCGGGATAATCATCAGGATATTTCGCCTGAAATTTCTTGGTCTCGCCCGCATTCGCGCCGCGCAGATTTTCCGTGAAGCTCTCCAGCGTTTCTTCGGCACCGATGTGGCACATGATATTGTCAGCTTCTACGGGTTCTCCGCCGCCTTCGGGCATCCCGGAAAGTTTCATCAGCGCGTAATCGCCGTCTTTCGCCGCGCGACCTTCCACCGGAACAAAGGCAGCGGCGCGCTCGCGCATTTCCTTGATCACTTCGTCAACTTTGGCGTCGCCCGCGTCCACCTCGTCAACCTGAACTTCCAGACCTTTGTATTCGCCCAGCTCGAATTCCGGAAGCACTTCAAACACTGCGCGGAACTTCAGCGGCGCGCCTTCCTTGAACTCAACCTTATCCACCTCGGGGCGCGTTACAGGCACCAGTTTTTTTTCGTCCAGCGCCTTTTCCAGGTATTCCGGCACGAGCGATTGCACCACTTCGCCCTGTATATCATCAGCGAAGCGCCGGCGAATCAGGGTCACGGGCGCTTTGCCCGGACGGAAGCCGGGAATGCGCGCCACGCGCGCCAGATCGCGCTCAATTTTCTGGCTGGCTTTGCTGACGACCTCGGCTGGAATCTCCAGCTCGATTTCGCGTTTGCAGTTTGCTTCGGTCATGGGATTTTTTGCAGGGGAAGGACTGCGGAACACCCTGTTTCCAATCTGCCTTTCACCTGTTCGAAATCCGAGAGGGAGGACGGCAGGGAAGTGCGGCCAAACGCAACCGCATCAGAAAGTCTAGTATAGAGAAAGTGTGTGTGCGCGTCAACGCCGATCGAGCCCGGGTAAGTTTTCTAATTTGCTTTACGAACGCATCGTGCGGAGGGCACGCCTCAGCAGCGCCACGCAGCCATTTCTCTTCACCATCGGCCCGGCCCAGGCTATCTTGGAGTGCGGCGGCTTGCCGCCGCTTTGCCCGGGGCGAGGCTTGCCTCGCTTGCTTTCCGCCAGCGTTTCCAGCCTTGACTCATGGTTCGTAAACCCGCTGCTCGTGAATCCCCGCGGGCGCCGTGAATTTGCCGCTGCCTCCCGAACACGCGCTATACTCCGGTACGGAGGGCTGACATGAGCCAGGTACCGGATGACGCTGCCGCACAATTGAAACGTGAACACGAGGCCGCCAAGCAGCGGCTAGAATCGCTGCGAGACGAGGCGCGCAAGCTTGACCACGGATTCGAAGAGAAATTGAAGGAGGAGATTTTGGAAGCAGAAGTGGAACTGACCCGCCTGAGCGGCATGTTGGGACAAATCGGCCTGTAGCGGCTCGCGTTACGTGGAAGAAGAATCTGCAAGTAGAGCGCGAAAGTAGAGTGCGGAAGAAGGGACTCGAACCCCTACGGCCTTTCGGCCACCAGCTCCTAAGGCTGGCGCGTCTGCCAATTCCGCCACTTCCGCGGTGGAACCCAGAGTATAACATCGGGTCTGCTGTTCGCGCGTCGCTGCCGCGTCCCCTCGAGCCACCTTGTAAGCCCCTCGTTCAGTCAACGATCCGCATTCGATTGCTCTTGCTGTGGCCACCGGCATTTGCTAGGCTCCGCGGCAAATGCCACACAGGGACGCCAAATCCTCGGGAGGAACTTCGTGCCACATTGCACAAAGTGCGGAGCCACGGTTGCAGACAACGCGGGATTCTGCCCCAGTTGCGGCGCGCCGCAGGCGGCAGGAGTAGCGACTGCCATGACCCCCGCTGCCGGCACACAATCAGGCCTTTCCGAAAATGTGGCGGGGCTGCTCTGCTATTTGCTCGGCTGGGTCACAGGCCTGATTTTCTATTTCACGGATAAGCGCCCGTTCGTGCGCTTTCACGCCGCGCAATCCATCGTCGTGTTCGGCGGCCTGATGCTCATACGCATGGTGCTCGCAATGTTTTTCATCGCCGGGCATGTGGCGGGATTCTCCGCGGGCTTCGGGCTCCTGTGGCTCGTCTCCATCGTAGGCTTCGTCCTTTGGATCTTGCTGATGATCAAGGCGTACCAGGGCGAAAAGTTTCGAGTTCCAGTTGCCGCGGATCTGGCCGACCAGATTTTCGGAAAGTCCTGAAGCCCTCGTCGATAGTAATTCCTTCAGGGACGACCAAGTCTTCGATAGCGCAACCCAGGCTTGCGTAATTCCCATCCCGGAAAAGTCACGGAGCTCCAAATTGCGACCGCCGAGTTTGCGCCCTCTCGTTCGCTCTTGACTTTAGCCAACTGAACGTCCATCTTTATTGGCTTTCCCCTGCGCGGGGTTCCGCGCCGCGGGGGCGGTCAGGAGAGGGAATTGAAGGTTCGAGTTTGCTTCCACGATAAATGCTTCGACGGAGCCTCCTCCGCCGCGATTTTCTCGCGCTTTTACAAGGAGCGCATTAATCCCGCGGCCGAGTTCTTCTACACCGGGATGACGCACAAAGCCTCGCAGCCTTTCGAGGACGGCACCTTCGACGGCGACGAAAACGCCATCGTGGATTTCAAGTATTCCAGCTCGCCGCTGCTCACCTGGTGGTTCGACCATCACCAGAGTGCGTTTCTGACGCCCGCCGACGCCGAACATTTTCGGCAAGACCATTCCGGCAAGAAGTTTTACGATCCAACCTACAAGTCCTGCACGAAGTTTCTGGCCACCATCGCTTCGCAGAAATTCGGATTCGATGCCAAGCCCCTCGCCAATCTGATTCACTGGGGCGATATCATTGATGGAGCGCAATTCGCATCGCCCGCGGACGCCGTCAGCCTCACGGAACCGGCCACGCAATTGGCCCTGGTAATTGAGGCCGCGCCCGAAGCCGACCTGGTGCCCAAGCTGATTCCGCACCTGGCCTACATCTCGCTGGCGGAGATGGTCCAATTGCCGATCGTTCAGAAATATCTGGGACCGCTGCTCGAGCGCCATCGCAAATCCCTGGACGTATTTCGCGAGCGCGCCGATTTTCGCGACGGCGTGATTTATTTCGACGTCAGCGATCTGGACCTCGAGGGTTACAACAAATTCGTGCCGTACTTTTTATTTCCGGACGCGCTCTATTCCGTGGGCGTGAGCGCCTCGCCTCTGCGCGCCAAGGTTTCGGTCGGCACCAATCCCTGGAAAGAAGCTTCCGCGGATGTGAACCTCGCCTCGCTGTGCGAAAAATACGGCGGCGGCGGACACGCTCGTGTGGCGGCCATCTCGCTCGGTCCCGGCGACCTGGTCCGCGCCCGGCAGGTGGCCCAGGAAATTGCGGCGACCCTGCGCCACCACAAGTAGCTTTTCGCGCTAGGGGTCGCGCGCGCTAAGGATTGTGGCGGCTCAGAGTAGCTGCGATCGTTTTTTCGCAATCAGCGGTGGCAGTTGGGCGCGGCATTTTCTCGTGTTACAATTTTTTCAGTGGGCCGGTAGCTCAATGGTAGAGCAGCTGCCTCTTAAGCAGCGGGTTGGAGGTTCGAGTCCTCCCCGGCTCACCACTTATTTTCAGTAAGTTAGCCTCTTCGGATTTATCCGGGACAAAAAATTGTGCCCAGTTTTGTGCCACACCTGGCTCAAAATCTGTCCCGCTGAGGTTGTCTACTGCGCGCCGTTTGGCTTCCATCCGAATGTGCGAGCATCCCTCCATCATTGCGCGCGAGACGTGGCCGGCAAGCGCCATCACGGTCGAGTCAGAGGCTTGAGGCTCCGCAAGACGCGAGATGAAGGTATGGCGTAGGTCGTGAAAACGGCAAGCAACTCCAGCGGCTTTGCGTGCGCTCTCCCAAGCCACCTTCCAACGGTGCGACGGCTCGGTAGGGATGCCATCTAATCAGTTGATTCGATCTTGCATGAAGTCATTGGCAGATATCCGTTCGCGGTCCCCAAGCGTTTCTTCCTGCGCGGTGGTACGAAGCGAGAGTTGGTTTCTCGGTGGGGAGCCAGCGCGTGAAGCCGACTCTCTCCTCCCAAAGCGATTTGGATGCAATAGCTAGGCAGCCTACTTCGTACTATTGTTGAAAAAAAAGTGTAGCGATATTCCTCCCGCATTCCAGTTTTCGGGCGTACACGTCGGGCAGTGCTCTCGCCGGTAATAGGTATCCACCATGAAGGCGCGCTTATACGGCAACTGGACGCCTGCTGTGTACCATTCCTGGTCCCAGGAATGCTTGGGGCTATCGTAGAAAAACTCGGCACTGCCGTAGGGCGTGAAACGGATGCCATGAGCTCGCAAGTCCACTTCGAGCGATGGCTCGTTACGATAGGTTGTGGAGTACGTTCCGTTGATCCAACGCAGCTCGAGCCAATTCCTGTCGCGCAACAGCAATCTTGACGCGGGACGAAAGTTAGGCGTTGCGTCGAAAGTTATCCGGTTCTCGTTGAAAACCTTTCCTGATTGAGTCGTTCGCAGATACTCGTAGCCGGCGCCTACAACAAGAAAGCGCTCTTTGTCTGGATCGATGTTCTCCCAGTGCGGCCTCAAAATCGGTTTGAACTGACGACCGATCGCAGACGCCACATACCACTGCTGGAAGGGATAACCCGCTGCCTGCTCCAGCCCGACGAATGATAGCGAGCGCCAGTTTGACCCCAGCTGCACATGGAAATCAGCCTCCGGCCACGCTTCATTTTCTGTGGAAGACGTCGCTGACTGCGCTGCGGCGCCTGACCAGGCGACGAGTGACAGTGACAACGCTATGAAGGTTCGAAACAAGGCGGATCGATAGGACATCTCATCGCCAGGCAGTCCGCCATGATTGATTGATTCTGATCAACGCCTCATTCCCCGTCGGAATTTTAGCGTCGCGATGATCCCAGCCATCAATCTTGAACCGTACAGAATCCTCATACTTTCCAGCCCCATTCGTGAGTGGCGTCCGCGCGGTTGACAAGAGGGGCAGCGGGGCAGCTACAGCTGGAGCTATCGCGAATAGAGCCGCGCGCTGTATAAACGTTCTACGGTCGATCGTCATGCAACTCCCTCGATCGGTGGATTGCGCTCGGCTACGGGCGAAAGCCGAAAGGCGTTCGTCGTTCCCCAACTCTTCTTAGCAGCAGTGAGAACTTTGGCAGCGTCCTCCGACAGACCGGCAGCCATCGCCGCGAGATATGCTTGCTCGAAAGCCCGCAGCGTTGGACGGTTCGCAAGGTTCGCGCTTGCGAGTTCAAAGGCTCGTCGAGGATCGTTGCCGCTGCCGGAATAAAACTCGGCGCCATGATCGGCGAACGCGAGCAGATGCTTACTCAAAAGTTCTTCGAAGCCAAGTCGAGCGACCTGCATTCGAGTCTCCGCATCCGCAAATCTATCCGTCGCGATCAGTACGTCTGCGAGGCGCCAACTCACTTCCGGATCGCCACTTGAAATTACCGGGAGTAACAGCGATTCCGCGTCCGCGACATTACCGGACTGCAGGTAAATCTCTGACAAGTGCACGCGAGCTTTCACGTAGCACGGCAAATACTCGATCGCTTTTTGATACCACACCGCAGCGCGGCTCGATTCTGGCTGCGGTACAAGTTCACCCCACAGAACGCCGCGCTGAAAGCAAACCCAGGCCGCCGCAAACGGCGAGACATCGGTGTATTCCCGCAGCGCCCGGTCGTAAATTCGATCAGCCTCATCGAAATCGCCTAGATCCGCGAGTAATGAACCCAGCGGCACCAGATCCTCCAAACGTCCGGACTCGGCTGCCATTCGTTGCCGAACTTCGAGAACCGATTCCAATCTGGTTCCGCATGCTTGATCAATGCTTAATCTCTGGCGCTCGACGTCGGCTGGCACAGCGCCGCGGGCCTCGGCTTGTGTGAGATGGTCCCGCGCTTCCGCAAATCGATGCGCCATCGCCGCCACCTGCGCATGGATTAGCGCAGTTCGCATTGAACCGGCACTAACACGATCGAGCTGATTAACCAGCGTTTCCAGGCGGTCAAGTGCCGTCAGATCGCCAACATACTGCGCCGTCAATTGCTCTTGTTCGACGATATATTCGGCAATCCCCGGTCGTTGCGGATCCTGCTGGAACCGGTTCCAGGATTGTTGTCGCGCGCTCGCCAGATTAATCACAGCGATGTCGCCATCCGTAGCCAGCGGATAGTCCAGCAGGTGCTGCGGCGCTGCGATCATTTGGGGCCACCGAAGCGAACTTTCAGGCTTTCGAATCCCGTCTTCAGCAGAGTGGAAACTATCGTCCTTACGACAAAATCAGGTTGCCCATCCGCCCAAAATTGCACCTTCCACTCAACGACGCTTCCTGTTGCCTTCGGCAGAACGCTCAGGGTGCCGACATAATCGATGGCCTGGATGCCGCTGATCAATGTGTAACGATAAAATCTTTGCGCGTCATCGCTTGCGTCGAGGCGTTCGATGATCTGCTTGCCGTCGATCATTTCAATCGTTCGCAGCTGCCCTATTCCGGTTCCCACCACGGTGATTTTCGCGATCAGGGGATGCCACATAGCGCCAAACGAGCCGATAAGAGACCATACTTTTTCGGGTGGGGCTGCCAGCTCGGCGCTATCAGCGACGGTTTGTATCTCGGTATTAGGCGACGCGAGATAGGGAAATGAGCTGACTCCCAGCTTCGTCGCGCGCAGCGCCCCGCCTTGGATGAATTCGCGGTCGTTGTTGACCATCCAGGTGATCATGATGTCGATTACGTTCGAGTTGACCGTACGGCCGCCGCCGGACTGATAGGCCTTCCCGTGGAGCGTGCTCTTCTCGATCTCCAGAAAACTGGTATCGCTCATCGGTTTCGAGACGTCGAATAGCAGAAAGTCATCCAGATAGACGTTGGCAGCGGCGGCGAGGTCCGCGGGCGTCCAGTCCGCTTTCTTATCGCGCATGTCCCAATTGGTCAGGCTGTCAACCAGACGTTTGCGAAAGACGGGCTGGAGTTCTTCCGAGATTGCGAACGGAGTCTGCTGATTCCACAAATCGCGCAGATCGTCCGTGCCAACCATCTGCGGATTATTCAGCCGCATGTTGGTCTGCTCCGGCCGGCCCACCCAGTCAAAACGCGGCGGCTCATGTCCGATGGGGCTAGGCGGCTTTGGGACCGGGCTTGTTTCCGCAATTACCCCGAAAAGGGAGCCTTTGGCAGGATCGAGCACGCGTGCAGTATCAAACTCGATGACGATGGACAACACATTGTCATGCTGCAACAGATTTGGAACTTTAATGAGCGCCGCAGGAAGCCATGCAAGAAAGAAAGGATCCGAGCGCAGGCCGACAAAGACGCGAAAAAC
Source organism: uncultured Acidobacteriota bacterium (assembly GCA_963742475.1). GTDB lineage: Bacteria > Acidobacteriota > Terriglobia > Acidiferrales > UBA7541 > Palsa-295. The sequence goes on from CAVULY010000003.1 coordinate 1,042,530, forward strand.
TCCATCCGGAGTAGAAGCGCCCTTTTCATCATTCACAACGCAGGTAAGTTCCTGGCCGCCAGGGAAAGTGAAGCTTCCGCGCTGAATGGGACTCCCGCCGTCGCTGCCACGCTCCAGAGCCGTGAATCTACAGTTGAAGCGGAATTCCTTTTCGTCCGGTTTGAATTTGGCAGCTTCGCCAATCCCCGCGACGGTCATCCGGCGAACCACGATCGAGTGATTCACCACATTGGAGAACACCGCGCTCACCCCGGCCGAGGGAAATACATTGGCCACGAGCACTGTGTGGCCAGGATTTTCCGGGCTGGTGAACGCGAACAAATCGCTGAGGTCAATCGAAGGATCGCCGATCGACCGCGGTCCATCAACGTGGTCTGACATGTTCTTCTCCTGTCTCCGTGATGGTCGCCGCTCAGTGTTCGGGCTCTTTCGGCTGTTCCGCCCATTTTGCATGGCCCGTCACCGCGTTTGGCGGACCGCCAAATGGCGTTACCCGGCCTGCCTCTTCGGGAATGGATTTCAGATACTCGACCAGCGCCCAGCGCTCCTCTTCGGTTAGCAGCGGGCCAATGACGCCATTCCCCAGAGGCGCATTTTCGAAGGAGTGGCCTCGGTTCGAACTTCCGATCAGCGATGTGTCAATCATGTAGGTTCCGGATTTGCACGAAGTATCCACTCCAACCTTTACCGGATCGAAGTCTCTTCCCAGACAGAACTTCTTCGTACGTTCTGCCGCTGGGACGAGCATCTCGTAAAGATTGGGCACCGAGCCGTTGTGCATGAATGGCGGAGTCGCCCAAACGCCGTCTCGCGGCGCTGCTTTGTAGTGGGGTACTTCTGAGGGACGCGGAGTGGGAAGTTCGCGATAGCCGTGCATCTCGATGGCTTCCTCTGGCGTCTGTTTAACGTTTAACAGTGCCGCATGTAGAATGCTCTCCTGCAATCCGATGTAGAGGTAGCCACCTGGAATAAGAGGCTTATCCTTCAGCGGTCCGGGCAGATACGGAGCCAGATGCGCGGTCTGGACATACGGCCTGACGTCCTCGAACTGCATCGGATCGGTGCCCACATAGCTCTCCGGCACGAGTCCAACTTCAAGGAAGCGCTTGCCGTATTTGTTGGGTGCGGTCCACGTATAGGGATAGGAATTGTGGCACTCCGCGCAACGAGCCTCGAATAGCTTCTTGCCCTGCGCCGCCTTAACGCGGTCGATCTTTCCAAACGTCTCTTCCGGCCATTTTGGAGGCGCCAGGTGATTCAGCCAGCCCTCAATCTCTTCAAGATTCTTCAGGCGGGCGTTCGATTGGAAGAGACCTTCCTCGGGAGACTTGGCGGTGAGGTTCATGGACATGAAAACGCCCATGGTTTCCGTGAGGTTGCGATTGATTGGATCCTGTTGCACGCCGCGCCATTGCGTCCACGATCCTTGCGGAGAATTCCAGAGGAAGGGAGGTTTGGTGGGCGCCAAGGCGGCAGACCAGTTCTGGAGAATTTCGGGTGCTACGGAGGTTACGCGGGCGACAATCAGACCAATGGCATCCATTCGCGACGGTCCCCAGGGATATGGGGTAAGCAGAACGGTGGTCCGGAAACTATGGATACGATCGGCGTTAGTTTCGAAACGTTTGCGCAGGTCGCTCTTCGCGTCCGCACTCGAAACTCCCATTCGAGCCGCCAGACGATCGAACTTTGCTGAGTCCTTCAGCGTTTCTTGCACGGCGTCATCGAGTGCAAACACGTACGCTTCCAGGTCGAAGTGATTTCCCACTCCTCCATCAATGCGGACGCGTTTCCCTTGATAAAACAGCTCTGTATTATGGCAAGTGGCGCAGTTTATCCCGACGTCCACACCCTTCCATGGACCGTCGGTCGTCACGGTCTTACCCAGGCCGATCGGCAAGCCATCGGGATTCCATTGCGGATTTGGCGGATCGGGCGTCAGGCCATACCGTTCGCTGTTGGCGTCCGAGCGAAAAAGTTCCTGGCTGCCTGCGGCCTCCAGGCTCAGAAAGATATCGTACGGCAGCACCGTTGTGCCCTGAGATACGTGGTAATAGCTTTCGCGAATTTCCGGCGTCCATCCCTGATCGAGATAGACCACCTGATCAGCCGACGCCGGCGCGTTTGCCGCTCGTACGCGCATCAGCCCGGGATGCCAGAACGCGCAGGATCCTGCAAGCACCACAGCCAGCGAGCTAACGGTCCAGATCCATTTTCGTTGCATGTCAACCTCCCAACAAGACGTTGAGAATGTCTGCTTGGATTCCTATTTCACTGCGAAACGAGACCGCTGCGGGAGCTAACCTGGGAATATTTGGACGCTCCAGCTTAAAGCGGCGCGAGCATAGTGCCGGCGATTTTGCTTGGCAATTGTAACAAATAACAATTCATGGCCGTACGGGTGTAGCGCCAAAACTCACGGCGATTGTTACTTCTGACACTTCCAAGGAAAGCGCCGAGCGGCGCAGTGTTTGGCGCGCGACAGTCAGGACGCAGGAGGCGGGTTGTGGCTCCCGGCTCTTTGGGTTTTGGTTGCATCGCGCCGACCGTCCTCGTGGACGTCTCGCCAGATTCTCCGATCATGCAGGAAGAGGTATTCGGTCCGATCCTGCCGGTGCTCGAAATTGATTCGGTCGAGGCAGTGGTCGAGTGGGTGAACCGCCGACCACGCCCGCTCGGCCTATACGTGTTCGCCGACGACCTCGGCGTGGCCGAGCGTATCCTCGACGAGACCGAGTCCGGCGATCGCCGTGATCAACGACTGCACGATCCACCCGCTGGTCCCTGAACTTCCGTTTGGTGGTGTCGGCACCTCAGGGATGGGTAAGTACCATGGGAAATGGGGATTCGAGGCATTTACCAACGCGCGCGGCGTCCTATACCACAGCGCCGCAATCGACCCTGGAGTGCGCTACCCTCCTTACTCGCGGCACAAGCTCGAGCGCAAGATCCAGAGCAAACTTCCTTCCTAGTTGGATGACAGCGGAAGTCAAGGGGCGCGAAGAACAGCGACCGCACTCCACTTCACTCCTGCGCTTGCTTTGCCTGATACGCGGCGATTTATCGTTCTATTGAGCGTTCCGTCCTGTAAAATTCCGTCTCGTACAGCCCAGGTGCTTGCGTCGTTCGGTCGCTCCCTCCCGATGACCGCCGGATCTGCCGCTTCATTCTGCCGGCCGAAACGGGCCGTTCGCAGATTTTCGGCGACGAGCAACGAAACGAATGGAGAATCGAAACTAGCAGATGGCTAAGCCTGCCCCACCTCCGCCGCCCATTTTTTCCGAGCCAGAGGAGACGATTCGCGCCGAGCTCTTCAGCGTCGAGCGCCTGGAGCAGCACGCGGAAAGCCTGGCGGCGGCCCAGCTCGTAGTCACCGATCCCGAGGAAGGCCGGCCGCTGATTCCGCGCGTTCTGGAAAACGGCCGCGTCCTGCTGGAATACTACCGGGCCACCGCGCGCGCCATTCAGCACGAACAGGCCATCACTCCCGCGGCCGAATGGTTCGTTGATAATTTTTATATCGTCGAAGAGCAGTTGCGCGAAATTCGCGACGACCTACCCGCCGGCTTTTACCGCAAATTGCCGAAACTCGCCTCCGGCCATCTGGAGGGTTTTCCACGCGTCTTTGGCGTCGCGTGGGCCTTCGTCGCGCATAACGACAGCCGCTTCGATCCGGAAGTGCTGCGCCGCTTTGTGAGTGCCTACCAGCGCGTGCAGCCGCTCACCATCGGCGAACTCTGGGCCGTGGCCATCACGCTGCGTATCGTGCTGGTGGAAAACCTGCGGCGCGTCGCCGAACGCATCGTGCGCAGCCGCAACGCGCGCGTGGAAGCCGACATCCTCGCGGACCGCGTGCTCGGTACCGCCGGCCAGACCGCCGTTTCCCCCGCCGCCGTTCTGCGTCGCTTCGAGAATAAGCCGCTGGAGCGTTCCTTTGCCGTGCAGCTGGTACAGCGTCTGCGCGATCTCGATCCGAAGGTCGGTCCAATTCTGGTGTGGCTGGACGAACGCCTCGCAGCGCAAGGCACTACCGCGGATGAAATCGTTCGCGCCGAGCATCAAGAGCAAGCCGCCATGAGCGTGACGGTGCGCAACATCATCACCAGCATGCGCCTCACCTCCGCGTTCGATTGGGAAGCTTTTTTCGAGAGCGTCAGCCTGGTGGACGAAGTGCTGCGCAGCGGCAGCAATTTCGGAGACATGGATTTTGCCACGCGCGATTATTACCGCCATGCCATCGAAGATCTTTCGCGCGGTTCGTCGCACTCCGAAATTGAGGTGGCCCAACGCGCCGTGCAGTGTGCCAAGCGCGCGCGCGCGGAACTCCATAACGACGGCCAGCCGCCCGACGAGCGCAAGGCCGATCCGGGCTACTACCTCATATCCCGCGGGCGGCTCGATTTCGAACGCGAGCTCGGATTCCAGATTGCCTGGCGCCGCGGCGTGCTGCGTTTGTATGTGCGCGCCGCCGTGCCGGGGTATTTGGGCACGATCGCGGTAATGACGGCGCTGATTCTGGCGCTGCCTTTGGCGCATGCGGGGGAACTGGGAGTGAGCGCGCCCGTCCTGGTGCTGCTCGCTTTGCTGGCTTCGGTGCCTGCGTCGGATTTGGCCATCGCGTTAATCAATCGCGTCGTGGCCGACCTGCTTGGGCCGCGGACTTTGCCTCGCTTGGAACTGCGCGATGGCGTTCCGGAGGAATTGCGCACCATCATTGTGGTTCCCACTCTGTTGATCTCCCAGGATGCGATCAAAGAACAAGTCGAGCGGCTGGAGATTCATTACCTCGCGAACGTGGATGGCGATCTGCGCTTTGCGCTGCTCACCGATTGGGTGGACGCTGCCACGGAGAGCCTTCCCGGTGACGACGAACTGCTCGCGGCCGCCGCCAGCGGCATCGCCAGCCTGAACAAAGTCCATGGCCCCGCACCCGGAGGCGGCGCCCGCTTCTTCCTGTTTCACCGCAAACGTGTATGGAACGAACGGGAACAGAAATGGATGGGTTGGGAACGCAAGCGCGGAAAACTGCACGAGTTGAACCAACTGCTGCGCGGCTCGACCCAGACGACCTTCATTCCCGTCGCCGACGGCGCGCAGGAACCTCTGCCTTCCGTGCGCTACGTCATCACGCTCGACGCAGATACCCGCCTTTCTCGCGGGACGGCGGCGCGCCTGGTGGGAACCATGGCGCACCCGCTCAACCGGCCGCAATTCAGCGCGGACCTGGGGCGCGTGGTGGACGGCTACGGAGTAGTGCAGCCACGCGTAACGCCTTCGCTTCCCACCGATCGCGAGGGCTCGCTTTTCCAGCGAACTTTTTCCGGGCCCAGCGGAATCGATCCCTACGCGGCGGCGGTTTCAGATGTTTATCAGGATTTATTTCACGAAGGGTCGTACACCGGAAAAGGGATTTACGATCTGGACGCGTTTGAAGCGGCGCTGGCCGGCAAAGTCAAAGACAACACTCTGCTGAGCCATGACTTGTTCGAAGGTATTTTCGTGCGCGCCGCGCTCGCTTCCGATATCGAGCTGTTCGACGAGTTTCCGTCGCATTACGAAGTCGCAGCGGCGCGCCAGCATCGCTGGGCCCGCGGAGACTGGCAACTTCTGCCCTGGATTTTCGGGCGCGGCGGCCTCTCGAAAGAAGAACGCCGCAAAATTTCAATTCCCGCGATCAGCCGCTGGAAGATGATCGACAATCTGCGGCGCACGCTTTCGGCGCCGTGCATGTTGTCTGATCCTGGTAGCGGGGTGGCTCACGCCGCAAATTTCCCCCTGGATGTGGGTTCGCTTCGTGCTGGCCACCATTGCGATCCCCGCCTTAATTCCTTTCCTGGTTGGGTTAAACGCCCGGCTCAGCGGCATCTCCAAGCGTAGCCACTTTCGCGATGTTCTCTCCGACCTCTCGCTCGGCGCGTCGCAGATCGGTCTGACAGTCACGTTCATCGCCTACCAGGCGTGGCTGATGACGGACGCGATCGTGCGCACGCTGGTCCGTCTGCTCTTCACGCGGCGCAATCTGCTGCAGTGGGTCACCGCGGCGCAGGCCAAGCATGCGGTGGACCTGAATCTGTGGGCTACCTATCAGCGGATGGCGGCGAGCGTCGTGCTGGCGATTGCCGCTCTAGCGGCCGTGGCGTACGTGCGTCCACTGGCTGTGTGGGCCGTAATTCCATTCGCCGTGTTGTGGATGGCCGCTCCCGCCGTGGCGCGCTGGATCAGCATTCCGCCCCCGGTCGAGGACGTCGAGCCGCTATCAGCAGCCGACACCAAGGCCCTGCGAACGATCTCGCGGCGCACGTGGCGATTTTTCGAAAAATTTGTTACCGCCGATGACCGTTTCCTGCCGCCGGACAATTTTCAAGAAGATCCCAAGCCTGTAGTGGCTCATCGAACGTCTCCCACGAATATCGGTCTTTATCTTCTCTCCACGCTCGCCGCGCGGGACATGGGCTGGCTCGGTGTGCAGGAAGCGGCGGACCGCCTGGAAGCCACGCTGCAAACCTTGGGTCAAATGGAGCTATACCGCGGCCATTTTTACAATTGGTACGACACACGTCGCCTGGTTCCGCTCGATCCCAAATATGTCTCCAGCGTTGACAGCGGAAATCTCGCCGCAAACTTGATCGTTCTGGGCAACGGCTCCCGCGAAATCATCCAGGAACCATTCGCCGGCTCACGCTTGTTCGCGGGAGTCGGCGATGCGATTGATCTCTTGCGTGAAGCGCTGGAAAAGATTGCGGATACGCAGCGCACGCATACCGTTACGCGCAAACAGTTGGCAAACGCACTGGATTCGCTGGCCGTCTTGCTCGATCCGGTTCCTGCCGGCGCGCGGGAATGGGCCGCGCGCTTTCTGGAACTCCGGGAGCGCGCCCAGACCGTGGCCGATATCGCTCAAGCCCTGGCCCAGGAATTAGGCGAGCCTGAGGACTCAGAATTGCGTACCTGGGCCGAAGCCGCGCGCGCCAGTCTGGAAAGCCACGCGCGTGACGCGCGAATCTTGATTCCTTGGCTGCGCCTGGAACCCGCTGAGGTGCTGGCCATGGCGGAACGTCCGCAGGAACAGGCGCCGGAGTGGGTGGCGATCGAACCTTGTTTTCGTCACCTGCCCGCTCTGGCGGATGTTCCGGATCGTTGTGAGTCCGCGGTGCGCGAGCTGGCGTCCGTGCGCGAAAAATTCGCCGGAGATGCCGCCACCAATCGCGAAATTCTGCGCAGGATTGACGCTCTCACCAGAGCTCTGAACGATTCTGCCCGCGACGCCTCGGCCCTCACTCGTCGCCTGGTCGCGATCGCGCACACTGCGCAGGGCATGTTCGACGCGATGGACTTCACGTTCCTTTTCGACAACTCGCGCAAGCTCTTTTCCATCGGTTTTCGCGGCGCAGAGGGCGCGCTGGACGACAATTGCTACGACCTGCTGGCCTCCGAAGCGCGGCTCACCAGCTTCATCGCCATCGCCAAGGGCGAGGTGCCCGCGGCGCACTGGTTCCGTCTGGGCCGCGCACTCACGCCTGTCGGTCGCGGCTCGGCGCTGATCTCCTGGTCAGGCTCGATGTTCGAATACCTGATGCCCGCGCTGGTGATGCGTTCTCCGGCGAACAGCATGCTGAGCCAGACCTACGAGCAAGTGGTGGTGCGCCAGATCGAGTACGGAGAGGAACGCAGCGTTCCCTGGGGAATCTCGGAATCGGCCTTTAACGCCCGCGACCTCGATTTCACTTATCAGTATTCGGGTTTCGGTGTGCCGGGCCTGGGCCTGAAGCGCGGGCTCAGCGAAGACCTGGTAATCGCGCCGTATGCGACGGCGCTAGCCGCGATGATCAATCCTGCTGCCGCCGTGCAGAACTTCGCCAGGCTGGCGCGCGCAGGGGCTGCGGGGACCTACGGATTTTACGAGTCACTGGATTACACCAGCAGCCGTTTGCCGGAAGGGAAGGACGTTGCGGTGATCCGCGCCTTCATGGCGCATCACCAGGGCATGTCTATTGTGGCTTTTGCGGACGTGCTGAACGGCGGAGTGATGCGAGACCGTTTCCACGCGGAACCGATTGTGCGGGCCACCGAGTTGCTGTTGCAGGAGCGCACCCCGCGCGATGTGCTGGTCGCCCGGCCGCGCGCCGAAGAAGTTTCCGCCGCATCCCGCGTGCGTGAACTGATTCCTCCCCTGGTGCGCCGCTTCACTACGCCGCATGACGCGATTCCGCGCACGCAATTGCTTTCCAACGGACGCTATTCCGTAATGTTGACCTCCGCCGGCTCCGGCTACAGTCGCTGGCGCGATTTGGCCATCACTCGCTGGCGCGAAGACCCCACGCTGGATTCCTGGGGCCAGTACATCTTTCTGCGCGACGAGCAATCGGGAAATGTCTGGTCGGCTGGATTTCAGCCCGCCGGAGTCGAACCCGATGAGTACGAAGCTATTTTTTTCGAGGATCATGCCGAGATCATCCGCCGCGATCGCTCACTTACCACGGCGCTGGAAGTAGTGGTCTCCTCCGAAGACGATGCGGAAGTCCGCCGCATTTCGCTGAGCAACGTGGGCATCCGCGCCCGCGATATTCAGGTCACCTCCTACGCGGAACTCTCGCTCACGCCCCAGGCCGCGGATGTTGCTCATCCCGCGTTCGCGAAGCTGTTCGTCGAAACTGAGTATGTCCCAGACGTCAGCGCGCTGGTAGCCACGCGCCGCAAACGCTCCGACGACGAAACCTCTGTCTGGGTCGCCCATGTCGTCGTCACCGACGGCGAAACCGTTGGCGAATTGCAATTTGAAACGGATCGCGCCCGTTTCGTGGGACGGGCCCGCAATTTGCGCAATCCCGTTTCGGTGATGGATGGCCGGCCGCTCTCCAACACCGTTGGTTCCGTGCTGGACCCCATCCTCAGCCTGCGCCGCACGGTTCGCGTTCCGGCGGGTGGCACGGTCCATCTGATTTTTTCCACGATCGTTGCGTCCACGCGGGAAGAAGTGTTGGATCTCGCCGACAAATACCGCGACGCCCGAACCTTCGAACGCACCCATACGCTGGCGTGGACCCAATCGCAGGTCCAGCTGCACCACCTGGGCATTACCTCCGAGGAAGCGCTACTATTCCAGCGCCTCGCAAACGCCGTCCTGTATGTGGATCCCACGCTACGTCCGACCGCCGACGTGCTGGCTCGCAGTTCGCTGGATATTTCCACATTGTGGTCCCAGGGAATTTCCGGAGACTTGCCGATCATTCTGGCGCGCATTGATGATCCGGAGGATGTGGACATCATCCGGCAATTGTTGCGGGCGCACGAATACTGGCGCATGAAGCAATTGTCGGCGGACGTCGTCATCATCAACGAGAAAGCCGCTTCGTACGTGCAGGAATTGCAGGACTCCCTCGAAGCACTGGTACGCGGAAGCCAGCTGAGGCTTTCGCCGGATTCCGGCGGCGTGAGTGGAAAGATTTTCCTGCTGCGCGGTGATCTCATCACTCCACAGGCGCGCACGCAACTTCAGTCCGTCGCACGCGCGGTGCTGTTGAGCCGTCGCGGCACCCTGGCCGAGCAAATTGTGCGCTCGCAATATCCGGAACCGGTGGAACGGCCGTTGGTGCGCGCCGCTCGCGCCGCAAAATCGCCAGACGCCCGCATGCCGCAGCAATCATTGCAATTTTTCAACGGTCTCGGCGGCTTCGCGGATCGTGGCCGTGAATACGTGATCGTGCTCAACGAAGGCCTGCGCACGCCGGAGCCGTGGGTCAACGTCGTCGCCAATCCATCCTTCGGATTTCTGGTGTCCGAATCCGGCTCGGGCTTCACCTGGTCGCTCAATAGCCACGAGAATCAGATCACGCCCTGGTCCAACGACCACGTTTTCGATACCCCGGGAGAAGCGATCTACGTCCGTGACGAAAGCAGCGGCGAAGTTTGGACGCCCACGGCTCTGCCGATACGAGACGAAACCGCAACTTATCAGGCGCGCCATGGTCAGGGCTACAGCCGTTTCCTGCATGGCTCGCGCGGCATCGCCCTGGAGCTGCTGCAATTCGTGCCCGTGGAAGACCCCATCAAAATTTCGCGGCTCATCCTGCGCAACGATTCCGATCGCGTGCGCCGCCTTTCCGTCACGGCCTATGCCGAATGGGTGCTGGGCAGTTCGCGCAGCGCCACCGCGCCGTACATCATTACGGAAGTAGACCCGCAGTCGAAGGCCATCCTGGCGCGCAGCGCCTGGAACGGTGAATTCGGCGGCCGCATCGCCTTCGCCGATCTGCGCGGACAGCAAACTTCCTGCAGCGGCGACCGCACGGAGTTTTTCGGCCGCAACGGCACGGCGGAGCGTCCCGCGGCGTTGGAACGAAGCGGCCCGCTCTCGGGGAAAGTCGGTCCGGGCCTGGATCCCTGTGCCGCGCTGCAGACTGTGATCGAGTTGCGGCCGGGCGCCAGTGCCGAAGTCGTTTTCCTCCTGGGCCAATCGGAAAACCGCGAACAGGCTCTCGATTTGCTCCGGCGCTACCGTGCCACCGATGTGGACAAAGTTCTTAGCGAAGTCACGCGCCGCTGGGATGAAATCCTTGGCACTGTGAAAATCACTACTCCCGATCCCAGCATGGATGTGCTGTTGAATCGCTGGCTCCTGTATCAAACCTTATCCTGCCGGATTTGGGCGCGCGCCGGTTTTTACCAGGTGAGCGGCGCCTACGGATTCCGCGATCAACTGCAAGACGTGATGGCGCTGAATGTTTCCAAACGCGGCGTGGCACGCGAACAATTATTGCGCGCCGCAGCGCACCAATTTCCGGAAGGAGATGTTCAACACTGGTGGCACCCTCCTTCGGGCCGCGGCATTCGCACGCGCATGTCAGACGATTTGCTCTGGCTTCCCTACGCCGTGCTCCAGTTCGTCGAAGCCACCGGCGACATGACCGTGCTCGAAGAATCCATCCCTTTCATCGAGGGTGATGTGCTGGCAGAAGGCCAGAAAGAGTCCTATTTCCAGCCGCGCGTCTCGGAAACCCGCGCCACTCTATTCGAGCATTGTGCGCGCGCCTTGGACCGCAGCCTGAGCGTCGGAAGCCATGGCCTGCCGCTCATGGGCACCGGCGATTGGAACGATGGCATGAACCGCGTGGGACAGGACGGCAAGGGCGAAAGCGTGTGGCTCGGCTGGTTCCTGCACTTCGTCTTGTGGGAATTTGCAAAACTCGCGGACGGCCGCGGCGAGCACCAGCGCGCTGAAACGTGGCGCCTGCACGTCAGCAGCCTGAAGGCCGCGCTGGAACACGATGGCTGGGACGGCGACTGGTATCGCCGCGCGTATTTTGACGACGGCACGCCGCTAGGCTCCGCGCAAAACGCACAGTGCCGCATTGACGCGATTGCGCAGTCCTGGGCCATTCTTAGTCGCGCAGCGGAGCCGGCACGCGGCGCGCGCGCCATGGCAGCGGTGGACCAGCAGCTCATTCGCCGCCCCGATGGGCTGATTCTGCTGCTCGCTCCGCCGTTCGATAATCCCGATCATGATCCGGGCTACATCAAAGGCTATCTGCCCGGAATTCGTGAAAACGGCGGGCAGTACACCCACGCCGCCACCTGGACGCTCATCGCTTTTGCCGAGCTCGGCGATGGCGATAAGGCCGCCGAACTTTTCCGCATGATGAATCCCATCAACCGCGCCGATACGCGCGCCAACGTGCAGCGCTACAAAGTCGAACCGTACGTTGTCGCCGGAGATATCTATGCCGAAGCGCCGCACGTCGGTCGCGGCGGTTGGACCTGGTACACAGGTTCCGCCGGATGGCTCTATCGCGCTGGCATCGAATCAATATTGGGATTCCGCGTGCGCGGCACCTCACTTTCGATCGATCCGTGCATCCCGCGAAACTGGCCAGGATACAGTCTGGAGTTTCGCTACCATTCTGCAATCTACAAAATCACGGTGGAAAATCCGTCCGGCGTCGCGCGAGGCGTGGCTCTTACCGAGCTCGACGGAAAACTCGCTCGCCGGTTCCGCCACCATTCACCTGATGGACGACGGCGTGGTGCATCAGGTGCGCATCGTACTAGGGTGAGCTTCGAGAGCCGAACATCGCCTAACCTAAGGGCCTCTCATTCGTCGAAACAGTCATCAGCTTCCATTCGTCCGCAGTTTCATTCGATGTCTGGTTCGTCTAACATTGATTGTGCGGCTTAGGGACATTTTGAGAGCAAAAAAAATATCGCGCCGTCGGTTCCTGCGGGATTTCGCCGCGCTTTCCGCCTGTGGGATTCCCATCGCCGGAGGCCTTTCACTCGCGCACCCGCTTTCAGATCGGCAGGCCCCTGGACCCATGCAGCTTCCGCCTCCCACTTACCTCTCTCCCAGAGACGATTCTTTTCTCGAAGAACTCGAAAAAGCCATCTTTCAGTTTTTTTGGGATCAAACGAATCCCAGCACCGGTATGGTGAAGGACCGCTGCAACGTGCGTTCCTCCGATAACAGTGTGGTAAGCAGCATCGCGGCCACCGGATTCGGCTTGACCGCGCTCTGCATCGGCGAAAAACGCGGCTACGTCTCGTTCACCCTGGCTCGCGAACGGGTGCTCAATGCCTTGCGCTTCCTTTGGAAGAAGCTGCCCAACCAGCGCGGATTTTTCTATCATTGGGCCAACATCAATACCGGCGAGCGCCTCTGGCAGTCTGAATTTTCCTCCATCGATACTTCCATACTCCTCTGCGGAATTCTCACTTGCCGCCAGCATTTCGAAAACGCGGAAATCAGCGAGCTCGCGCATCTGATTTTCAATCGCGTGGATTGGAACTGGTTGTCCGAAGATACCCGCATCCTCCCGCACGGCTGGAGCCCGGAAACGGGATTCCTGCAATATCGCTGGGACAGTTACAGCGAAATGATGATGATGTACCTGCTGGGCCTCGGCTCCACGTCCCACGCGCTGGCTCCGTCCACCTGGGACGCCTGGAAACGCACCACCTTCGAGTTCGACGGCATCAAATTCATCGGCTCCTACGCTCCCTTATTCGTCCATCAATATTCCCAGGCTTGGTTTGATTTCCGCGGCAAGCGCGATTCCTACGCCGACTATTTTCAAAATTCGATCCTCGCTACCGATGTGCACCGGCGTTTCTGCTTGAGCCTGGCGGGTAAGTTTCCCGATTACAGCGACGATTTGTGGGGCGTCACCGCTTCGGATTCCATCAAAGGATATCGAGTCTGGGGCGGGCCGCCGGAGACAGGCCAGATTGACGGAACGGTCGTGCCGTGCGCTTCGGCGGGTTCGCTTCCATTTTTGCCGGGTCCGGCGATGCGCGTGCTGCGGACGATCGACAATCGTTACGGCGCCGGCACATGGAGCCGCTACGGATTCGTGGATGCTTTCAATCCGCTCACGAATTGGTACGACAGCGACGTGGTCGGCATCGATTCCGGAATCACCATGGTGATGGCGGAAAATGCCCGTACCGCGTTTGTGTGGGATACCTTCATGAAAAATCCGGAGGCTCAGCGCGGTATGGAACGCGCGGGGTTCAAAACGTATCAGCCGCTCGCCCCGCAGGAATTAGTGGGAATGCATCTGCGACAGCTCAACGAGTAGACGGCCCGGATCGAAGTTCTGATCGAATGTTCGGATCGTCGGCAGCGAATCGACCGCTTCGAGCGGCCGACGATTGGCCATCTTTAGCGGTAGTTCGCGGCTTGCAGCTCAAACATCTCCGCGTAGTGCCCGCCCACTTTGATCAGCTGGTCGTGCTGGCCCTGCTCGGCGATCTCGCCGTCCTTCAGGACCAGGATCCGGTTGGACATCTTCACGGTGGAGAAGCGGTGCGAAATCAGCAGCGACATCTTGCCTTCCGTCAATTCCGAAAAGCGCTGAAACACTTCGTGCTCGGAACGCGCGTCCAGCGCCGCCGTCGGCTCATCGAGAATCAGCAGCTGCGCGTCGCGCAAATAGGCGCGGGCAATCGCGATCTTCTGCCATTCGCCGCCGGAAAGATCCACTGCGCCCTCAAACCGCGAGCCCAGCACCTGATCGAACCCCTTCGGCAGCCGGCGGATGGCCTGCTCCGCGAGACTCTTGTTGGCAGCCGCGCGAATCTGGAATGGATTGTTGCGCTCCTCAATGCGGCCCACAGCGATGTTGGCCGAAGCCGTCATCTCATAGCGCATGAAATCCTGAAAGATCACGCCGATTTCCTGCCACAAACTTTCCAGGTCGTACTCGCGCAGATCTTTGCCGTCCAGAAGAATTTGCCCTTCGGTCGGATCGTACAAGCGCGTCAGCAACTTCACGATGGTGGTCTTGCCCTGGCCGTTTTCGCCGACGATCGCGATCCGCTCCGAAGGCGCCAGCTTGAAGCTCACGTTCTTCAAAATCATCCGCGAGCTGCCCGGATACGCGAACGATACATTCTTGAATTCGAATCCCTGCTGAATTTTCTTGGGGGCGGCCAACGCGCCGGGCTTCGAGAAAATTTTCGGCTTCACCGCAAAGAATTCCAGCAGGTCGGTCATGAACAGCGCCTGGTTCGCGATTTCCGAAAACGTGGTGAAGACCGCCTGGATGTTGGAGCTCGCGCCGCCAATCGCGCCGGCCAGAAAGATCATCGTGGCCAGCGTGATGACCCCAGTCACCGTGTGATAAATCACGAACGCATACGTACCGTAGTAACCAGCCACGCCCACCATTGCCAGCAGCGCGCCAATAAACAGCCGGTGCCGCGCCACGCCTATCGTCTGGTCGTGCAGCTCGGTGGCAACGTCGGAATAGCGGCCCACCAGGAACGGAGCAAGCCCGAAGAGCTTCAGCTCTTTCGCGCCTTCTTTCGTGCCGCCCAGCAGCCGCAAATAATCCAGTTCGCGCCGCGCAGGAGTTTGCTGGAAGCTCAGCGAATATCCCAGGAACGCGAAATGTGTTTCGCCCAGAAACGCCGGCACCACGCAAGCCACCAGCGCAATCAATAGCCACGGGGAATAAACGAAAATTCCCGCTGCCAGGCTGACGGTCGTCACCGTCTCCTGAATCAGCCGGCCCGAAATCTTGATCATCTGCACGCGGTCGGTGCTCTGTACCCTCGCGCGCTCTAGCTTGTCGTAAAAAACCGGATCCTCGTACGACATCAAATCCAGATTCGCTGCGTGCTTCATCAACCGCACGCTGATGTGCCGCATGAATCGTTCGGCCAGCGTGGTGTCACAGAAATCAATCACGCGCATCAGCACCGCCGCAATTCCGGCCAGCGCGAATTCCAGCGTCACCAGCGCCCAGAAATAATGCGGCAGCGGCGTTTGCTTGGCGCTCAATGCATAAATTGCAGCGATGATTTTCTGGGTAACCGCCAGCATCGTTAGCGGAATCAGCGCAGCCACCACGCGCGATGTCAGGTTCGCCACAGCTACCGCAGGCGCGGCGTCCCAAACATATTTCATTACCGGGGGAATATTCTTCAGCGCACGCAGGCGTTCAGCCCATCTAGGGCTCGGGATATCCTCGGCGGGCTTTACTTCCTTGACGGCTGGGTTGCCAACTAGAGCTCTGGTGCTCAAAGCTTTCTCTCCGATCATGCGCGCTGAAATGTCGCGTCGTCATCATGCTTCCTTACTGCAACTTCATTGTCCATAACGGGCACGTTTCGTGCCAATGCAAATTCCCCGTAACTTGCTAATAAGTAAAGACCTACGAAACCGCCCGGATTCCCGAAATGCGATTTTTTGCGTGGTCGCGGAAACTTCTACTCGAAGCTTTCAGCTGCCCGAATCGGGACTCAATCCCTCGTGCGCACGACCACCCCAATCCCGGTCCTCGCCCGCGAAGCCGACGCCCAGCACGCAGGTCAGCAACGCTCGATGATTGTCGCGATTCCTTGGCCAACTCCAATGCACATGGTACACAGCGCGTAGCGACCCTTGCTCGCCTGCAACTGGTACATCGCCGTTGTCACCAGGCGCGCGCCGCTCGCTCCCAGCGGGTGTCCAATCGCGATGGCTCCGCCGTTCGGGTTTACGTGCTGTGCATCGTCGGGTAGCCCCAGCTCTCTCGTAACCGCTAGCGCCTGCGCCGCGAAAGCTTCATTCAGCTCGATCACGTCCATCTGCGCAATATTCAGCCCCGTCCTTTCCAGCAGTTTTTTGCTCGCCGGAGCCGGCGCAATTCCCATAATCCGCGGAGCCACGCCAGCCGTAGCAGTGGCCAGCACCCGCGCGCGCGGCGTCAGGCGATGCTTCGCCACCGCAGCTTGCGAGGCCAGCAGCAGTGCGCATGCGCCGTCATTCACACCGGAAGCATTTCCCGCAGTGACGGTGCCGCCAGGCTTCACGATCGGCTTCAGTTTCGCCAGCCCATCCAGAGTCGTGTCCGGCCGCGGATGCTCATCCGTATCAAAATTCTTCGCATCGCCTTTCTTCTGTGGCACCGGCACCGCGACGATCTCGTGCTTGAAAAAACCTGCGCCATGCGCGCGCGCCCAGCGCTGCTGCGTACGGTAAGCAAATGCATCCTGGTCTGCGCGGCCCACGCGAAATTCCTCGGCCACGTTTTCCGCCGTCTCCGGCATCGAATCCACTCCGTATCGGGCCTTCATGATCGGATTCACGAAGCGCCATCCGATGGTGGTGTCGAAAGTTTCCGCGTTGCGGCTGAATGCGCTGTCGGCCTTGCCGGTTACAAACGGAGCGCGCGTCATGCTTTCCACCCCGCCGACAATCATCAACTCCGCCTCGCCGGATTTGATCGCTCGCGCCGCGATGCCCAGCGCGTCCATGCTCGAACCGCAAAGCCTGTTCACCGTCGAGCCGGTTACTTCCTTCGGCAGGCCCGCCAGCAGCAGCGCCATGCGCGCCACATTGCGGTTGTCCTCGCCGGCCTGGTTCGCGCATCCGTAGACCACATCATCTATCGCCGCCCAATCGACGCCCGCATTTCGTTCCTGCAGCGCGCGAATGGGAATCGCCGCAAGATCGTCGGTGCGAATCGTCGCCAGCGCGCCGCCGTAGCGTCCGAAGGGTGTGCGCACTGCGTCACAAATAAATACTTCGTTCACAAATTCTCTCCACTGTATCCGATGAAGAAACCGCAGATTTCGATTCGCCGCCGTCGCGAGCGATGCATCAGCATTACATCTCGAGCGCGGGCACCGCTGGCATGCGATTTTGCCCACATAGTATATCCGACCAAGCCACACTTTCCGTGCTGCCCCGCGCTTTTCAGGAAATGCGAAATTCGTGTAAGCTATCTCCATGAGCGAAAAAATTCGGAAGAGCGACGCCGAATGGCGCGCCAAGTTGGACGACAACCAATACTACGTCACGCGGCAGCAGGGAACGGAGCCGCCTTTCACCGGCAAGTACGAAAATACGGAAACCGACGGAACTTATGTCTGCGTCTGCTGCGGCCAGCCGCTATTCGCTTCCGACGCGAAATTCCATTCCGGCTCGGGCTGGCCCAGCTACTACCAGCCGGTCGCGGCGGACAACGTGGAACTGAAGCGCGACACCAGCCACGGCATGTCCCGCACCGAAGCAATCTGCAGCCGCTGCGACGCGCATCTCGGACACGTTTTCGACGACGGCCCCGATCCCACCG
Organism: uncultured Acidobacteriota bacterium; assembly: GCA_963742475.1. GTDB lineage: Bacteria > Acidobacteriota > Terriglobia > Acidiferrales > UBA7541 > Palsa-295. The sequence goes on from CAVULY010000003.1 coordinate 1,060,085, forward strand.
GCCTGCGCTTCTGCATCAACTCCGCCGCGCTAAAGCTCGAGGAAAAAAAGAAGGGCGAGAAGTAATCCTTCTCGCCCGCGTGCTGCTTCACGTCGCCCTGCCGTCACATTTTAGTGATCGAAGTAAATAACCTCGGGATGTTCGTTCCCAGGATTCGAATCCGTGGAAATTCCGCGGAAGGTGCTCGGCGAAGCAACGTAAATCACCATGCTTGACGGCAAGCCGACCGTCGCCCCAATCTGCATCGTCCCGCGGCCCGTAGTCGCCACCACGTAATTGGGAATCACCACCGACTGATCCGTGTGCGGCGTTCCGTCATTGTCCACTTCGTCCAGAATTCCCAGCATCGATCCATTGCCGTTCAGTGAAATGAATTGTCCGGTGATGTTCAAGACTTGCGGATCCAGCGTGGTTTCGGCGCTCAGCGTGTACCCGCCCAGTATCGAGCTGCTGGAGAACGAAGTGTCGGGAGTCTGTGCATCGAGGCCCCCATACGTGACCGCGGGATCCGAGCCGATCAATACTCCCTGATTTTGCGCGGTCAAATACGCCGCCGCAAATCGCGGCCCCAGCCCCGTGAACACCATCCGGCCATTCGTGCTGGGATCGGCGATATACGTCCCGGCCGCGGCGTTGTTCAAAGTGACCGTCCCGCCGTCATTTTGATCGTACGCGACGCCCACCACGCTGCTGCCATTGCCCGTTAAGAGGCCGGCCAGCACCGTGGCGTTGCTGCCATCCAGACCGCTGCCCGTCGCCACGCCGGTGCCGTTCAAAGCCGTGGCATCGAACACCGTACCAGCCTTCTGTAATTTCAGCTCGCCTCCCACGCGCGGATGCGTCGCATCGGTAGGATCAGCGGCCATGAAGAACATGTCGGTCGGAGAAACGAAATAGAACGTATATCCCGCGACGACCTGCGTCTGCGAAGGAATTTGGTACGTCAAGAACAGAACGCCCTTGTCGTTGTTCGAAGTCAGCGCAAAGTTCCCCGAAACCGGTACGGCCGGATTGTAGGTTCCGCCGTCATTCACGTCGAACATGCCCGGGCTCAGCAGGGAATTGCCGTCTGCATGAATGACGCCTGCCAGCACTTCCGGTTTTCCGCCGTTATCTTGCCCGTCCAGTTCGAACACGTAATTTCCGCTGAAGCTTGCCGAGCTTAACGAGCCGCTGATCACCGGCTTGATGATTCCCGATCCATGCGTCTGCGGCGTGCCGGTCGTATCGTTCTCGATGATGTGAACGTTGCCGCTGGAGTCCATCGCCAGCAGGTAATTGGTCGTGGAGATCGCGCCCTTGCTGTTCGTCGTAATCCATTGCATGGTGCCGCGTCCGTCGCTTCCCAGCGTGTAAGTTCCAGTAAACGTAGAGCCGGTGAATACACCCAAGGTCCCGCCCGAGCGATTGCTGTCCAGCTGTCCGCCCTCAATCAATCCCGAACCGTTCGCAGCAAAGTTGCCCGCCATCACTACGTTCCCGCCCGAATCGAAGCCGTGGAATAGAAAACTGTAGGCGCCGCTGAACAGCGTATTGGGGTTCGCGCTTCCTTTGGCGATAGTAATACTCAGGGATTGCGGCGCGGACTTCGTCAAATTGGAGTCCTGCACTTGCACCGCGAAATTGGCGGTGGTCGCAAGGATCGGCGTGCCGGAGATTACGCCCGACGCGGCGTTCAACTTCAGACCTGAAGGAAGTTGGCCGCTGGTGATGCTCCACACATATGGCTTCACTCCGCCGGTTGCTACCAGGGTAGCGGTGTAAGGTGTGGCAACGCTTCCAGAAGGCAGCGGCGGCGTCACTGCCTGTAGCGGCGCCACAGTGATCACCGAAATGGTTACACCGGTTGCGCTGGTAGCTGTTTGCGGCGGAAGCGCAGAATCCATTACCGTCGGGAAGAATTTGTACACCCCATCGGTCGTGGGCGTGCCGCTGATCAGTCCGGAAGATGTATTCAACTCCAGGCCTGGCGGCAACGTCCCGGGGGGCACGCTCCACGTCAGCGGTGGCACACCGCCGCTGGACGCGATCGAGGAGCTATAGGGCGTGCCGGTCAGCCCGTTTGATAGCGCCGTAGAAGTAATCGAAAGCGGAGGCGGCGGATTAATCGTGACCGTGTACACCGGTGAGGGCACCGTGAGCGGCGGTGTCCCGCTATCAATGGCGTTAATCGTGAAAATTGACGTGCCCTTGCTGCTGGGAGTTCCGATGATTGTGCCGGCGCTGTTCAGTTTCAACCCCGGAGGCAGATTGCCGACGCCCACTCGGTAGCTAATCGGCGCGACGCCGCCGGTAGTCACAATCGTTTGGTTGTAGGCCACACCATTGGATCCATTCGGCAAAGAAGTCGTTGTGAAGGTCACTGGCAGCACGATCGTAATGGTGGCAGTCGCGGTAACCCCTGAACTGGCTTTGGAAACTGCTTCCAGGCTCACGGTCAGCGCGGTAGTCAGGCCCGTTGGCGCTACGTAAGTCACGGACGAAGTGGTCGTGTTGGTCAGCGTTCCGCAGCTGGAGCCGGCGCATCCGGAACCCGTCGGCGCATCCCAGGTCACTCCCTGGTTGCCAGTGTCGTTGCCCAGCGTCGCCACGAAAAGCAGCGACTGTCCCTGATCCATGGAGGAAGTCTTGGGAGTGATCGCTATCGTGATGGAACTTCCGCCGCCACCGCATCCCGCAATGAAAGTCTGCAACAGAATAGCGACCAGAACGAACGTGAGCGACCACAGGCGATTCCGCCCAGCGCCACCGCTGGCCTGTTCTCTATTCCTCAGCGCCATAAAATTTTTCATTCGGGCATACGCCTTCAATGTCGTCATAGCACCTTGGATTTCTCTTCGGATCCGCCCGGAACGGAGGGAGTCGCTCCCACATCGAACCATTGGCTCATTTAACGAAACTAGTTGAATAACAAAACCGCCGCAGCGTGTCAACGCACATCTCCACCTGACTGCCCGCAGCCGTCGGCGTCAAATGCCTATACCACCACGGAATCGTTTTGAGATAATGCGCCCCATTAGTCAGCCATAAGGATGCAGGCAACGCGTACCTCGTTGCCCGGACCTGCGGGCTAGTTTTCGTGCTGCCCGCGGGCGCGGTCACTTCAGGCGGAAATCTGAAACGGGGCGCGTCCTCACAACGCAACCCCGCCACCGCCGATCGGAGCAATGTAATGCAATACGGAGGCGCTGGATCGTGAGTCTGCGCCGCACAGCTGTGCTGGTTTGTTCGCTGCTGGTTTTAGCTGCGATTACCTGGGGCCAAGCATTTCGCGGAACCATCATCGGCCACGTGGACGACGCCTCCGGCGGCCGCGTTCCCGGCGCCGCAGTTGTGGTCAATGCCGCCGGGTCCGCGCTTCAGCGCACCGTCACCAGCGACAAAAACGGTGATTTTCGCGTGGACGATTTACCCGCCGGCAACTACCGCGTCACCGTCACCGCCGCAGGATTTGCCGGTGCTACATCGAACGTCGTAGTGCTCGTCAGCACGGCCAGGGGGATTACCGTCACCCTGCAACCCGCTGTCGTTCACCAGACCGTCAACGTGCCAGCGCAAGCCTCCTCCATCAGCACCCAACAGCTCGCGCTGGGCAGCACCGTTCACCAGGGCGCGGTCTCCGCCGATGATTTGCAAGGCATTCCTCTGGCGCATCGTAGCTTCGCCAACATCGCCTTCCTGGTTCCCGGCACCGAGCCGGTGGAACCCTCCGATCCCACCAAAGCACGCATCACCGCGGTTTCCTTCGGTGGCAGTTCCGGCCTGAACGTGGAGCTTTCCGTGGACGGCGGAGACAACTCCGACGATTACATCGGCGGCTTTCTGCAAAATTATTCCCCCGACGCCATCCAGGAATTCGTCGTCCGTACCGCGCAGGAAGATGCGGACACCGGCCGCACCACTGGCGGTTCCGTAGTGCTCACCACCAGAAGCGGCACGGACAATTGGCACGGCCAGGCCGCCGTCTACGAACGCGCCGCCGCTCTCAACGCCCGCCTGCCCATTGATAACCCGCCCCCTGAGCCCAAACAGCCATTCTCTCGCCAGAACTACGTCGGCACATTGGGAGGCCCGATCGTCAAAGGCAAGGTCTGGTTTTTCTCTTCATTCGAATACGTCCACGAAGACGCTAGCATCGCCTACAGTCCCTCCAGCATTTCTCAATTCAATGCCTTGGCGAGCTTGGCCGCGGATGGCCTGGTCCCCGAAGTTAGTTCCATCGCAGTGCCCGAAAATACTCCCGTCCCGTTCCAGGATTATTTGGCGACCACGCGCTTTGATTGGACCCAATCCGCGCGCTCTCAATGGTTCTTGCGCGCGGCCGTGGATCGTTACACCACCATCAACGATCTCGTCCAGCAAGGCACCCTGCCATCCACCGGAGCTACCTCACGTTCCAGTTACATGAACCTGCTCTTGGGCCAGCAATTCGTTTTCACTCCCACGTGGCTCGGCTCGTTCGTTTTCGAAGCCAGCGCGCTGCATCACACCGAGTCTCGCAACGGAGATCTCGGTTTCGCGCTCGCCTTTCCCTTCAGTTCCACCGGCAGCACCATTACCGGCTTCGAAACCTTTGGCGACAATCAATTCGTCACCCCCATCACCGCGTTTCCCGTCCTTCGCAACCAGCAAAAATATCAGTTCCACTACGACGTTTCTCACAGCATGGGCAAGCACGCCCCGCGCTTCGGAGTTAATTTCATCCACGAACCCGTGCTCACCGGCGCGCTCGCGGGCAACGCCGAAACCCTCATCCAGTATCCGGAAAATCCCAGTTCCTACGCCGCCGATCCCTCCACGTTCTATAACGATTTGACCTGCAACGAGCCTGTTCCAGACGGCATCTCTTGCACTGCGACCCCCGCCGCCAACGGCAGCTTCGTGCAGAACGTTCAGCGTCTGGGATTCTATGCCGAGGATTCCTGGCGCATCACGGGCCGACTCACCTTGAATTACGGCCTCCGTTATGACACCACTTGGGGATTGTTCACCGCCTCCGGCCGCAGCCAGCTGGAAAATCCTGCTTACCTCACTCTGAAAGCCTTGGACATCCCGCTCGTCACCAGCACTCCTCAGGATTATCGCCACGCCTTCGCGCCACGCATTGGCATCGCTTACTCTCCGGGCCAGTCGGGGAGCACCGTCATTCGCGCCGGCTTCGGCCTCTATTACAATGATCTCGCGCAGACGGGCTGGGTCACCGCATTCCAGGCCGTCAACACGCCTCCCGGCCCTTGCGTCGTCCCCACGGACTCCGGCTGCCTCCCGCCCGGCTCCGCGGGCGCTCTCATAGACGGCGATTACAAGACGCCCTACGCCATCCACATCACGGCTGGCTTCGAACACGCCTTCAATCCGAACTGGTCCATGAGCGCCGACTACACCCACGAGCAGGGCAATCACGGCTATCGCCGCTACGATTACACTGCGGGCGTCAATTTGCCCGCGGACGCGCCCGATATCGCGCTGTTCAAGAGCGACAATCGCTCCAGCTACAACGGTCTCTCGATCCATCTCCAGGGCAACGTCTCGCGCCGCTTAAATCTCATCGCAAACTACACGCTTTCGAGCGCGCAAACCTGGGGTTGCGTGCTCGGCGAGCTATTCGACTACGTGAATGGCGTCTGCAATCCGCTCGATCCCTTCGCGCCGGGAGATTACGGCCCGTCCGGCGAAGATGCCCGCAGTCGCTTCGTTTTTGCCGGCGTGTTCAATCTTCCCGCCGGTTTTCAGGTCTCCCTGCTCGGCCAGGCCGAAACCGCCCGCCCCTTCACCATCACCAATACCGATGGCACGGATCGCATCGTCGTCAACGGCGTCAAGACATCGCTCGACGAATTTCGCGGAACACCCTACATCCAGTGGGACGTCCGCGTTAGCCGTCCCTTCACGTTCCATGAACGCTATTCGCTCACTCCCTTCATCGAATTTTTCAACATCTTCAATCGCAATAATCCCGGCGCGAACTACGTCACCAATGTCGGCGCGTTTCCCGTGCCGGTGAATGACACTTCCAACATCACCGGCCTCTGCGCCAACGGCCCAACCTGCTCGGTCTTCACGCCCATCACCAGCCTCAAACAGTTGAGTTTCCCGGCCGGCGCCCTCGGCGACTTCTTCGGTCCCGGCACCACCGTTGGCGGCCCGTTCGCCGCGCAAATCGGAGGCCGCTTCACCTTCTAACCCATGCGCCGTAATAGAAATGCTCCCGGAAGCCGTTTCCTTTGTTCAACTCCGGCCACGCAATTCATTATTCCCCTTGACAACAATACTCATTAGAACTATGTACAATCGCTCGCAACCAATTCGCAAAATTTTCCGTCAGAATCGTATCATTCGCGCTTGACCTGGAACCCGGAGGAAGCAATGACCCTGTCGCGGAAGCATGAAGACGCGCAAGACATTAGCGTCGGACTTCCACGAACTATCGCTGAAGAGCTGAGTCCCTACCTCGAACCTCGCAATCTCGCAATTCTCGCCTTCTTGGCTTTCACCTACTTCATCGTCGGCAAGCTGGTGCAGCGGCCGGCTTCTCCAAATCATTCAGTCACAGAGATTTGGCTTCCTGCCGGAATCGCCCTGGCCGCTTTTCTCTTGCGAGGGTATCGAGTGTGGCCGGGCATATTTGTCGGAGCGTTTCTCCTGAGTCTCGCAATCACCGGGTCCGTCTTGATTTCCCTCGGTCTCGCTCTTGGCAATACCTCGGAGGCGCTGCTCGCGGCTTACCTCATCAATAAATTTGCCGACGGCATCAACGCCTTCTTTAACACGCGCGCCGCTTTGCGTTTTATCTTCTTCGCGGCTGTGCTTGTCCCGGCGCTCTGTGCCACCTTCGGAGTCGGCCTTCTGTGCCTGGGCGGTCTTGCTAGGTTGGCGGACTTCGGGCCGCTCTGGTTCGTTTGGTGGGTTGGCGACATGTTGGGCATACTTCTCCTCACCCCGTTTCTTGTGCTCTTGCTGGGGCACAAGCACCGTTTCTTTGGCCTCGCTGAACCGCTCGAAATTACGGCTCTGATCGCGGGCCTCAGTGTCATGTGCGTCCTGAATTTCGGCCAGCGGCCGGTGCCCTGGCTGCCCGGAAATGGCCTGCTGTTCCTTTGCGCTCCCTTTCTGGTCTGGTCCGCCCTCCGCTTCTGCCCCCTTGAAGCGGCCGGGGCAACTCTGGTCATGGGCGGATTTGCGATCTGGGGTTCTGTCCACGGATTGGGGCCTTTTGAAAACGCAACCGGCCTGCCGCTCTTCGTCGGTGGTTTCATGGCTGTGGGCGCGGCGATGACCATGACGATCGCCGCCGCCAACGCGGAACAGAAGAGTGCCACCAAGGATGTGTTGGGCTTGTACTGCGCGCTTAAAGATGTAAAGGAAAGCGAAATTCGCGTCCTGCAGGATACCGTGGAAGCGCTTCAGGGCGAAATCGCCCGGAACAAACCGCGTCGAGTCAGCACCTCGTCCCAAGAGGGCGCGACTTGACCTGTTGTGGCGGATCATGCGTTGGCGCGAACGAAACTCGCGTTCGTCGTCAACGCCAAAGAATTTATCTCGCAATGACGCTTCAGGGCATATACTTCATGGGGAAGGTATAAAAATGATTATCGGTGAGAGGCTGCGTAGTCTGAGGGAAACGAAGAATCTATCGCAGGGGGAAATCGAGCAACGCACCGGCTTGCTGCGTTGCTATATTTCCCGCGTTGAGAACGGCCATACCGTGCCGTCCGTCGAAACGCTGGAAAAGCTCGCCCGCGCGCTCGAAGTTCCGCTCCATGAAATCTTCTATGACGGTGAGGAACCCCTCAAGCTTCCGAAATTCCTCGCGCACCAGAAGGGAGAAGGCGCCCTTTGGGGCAGTTCCGGCAAGGATGCGCGGATCCTCAGCAACCTGTGCAGACTTCTGAAACGCATCAGCGAGAGTGACCGAAAACTTCTAGTTTTCATCGCACAGAAAATGGTCCAACAGACCAGTCTCCGTGCGAAAACCTAGTGATTTAAATCCCAACGGTCCAGTCCACAAGTGCCTTAATGCGCGGCGCGGCCTCAAAATAGCCCGCCGCGATTCTTCCGCCTGATTTTCAATTTGCCTCGTTTTTTAGTATAAACATTTGTTCGGATTCGTCCGGCGATCTCGCCGGGTTTATCGCAAGCGGAGGAATGCATTGATAGAAGTTCAGGATTTGACGAAGGCCTACGGCGCGATCACCGCCGTTGATCACGTTTCTTTCACCGTAAATAAAGGCGAAATTCTCGGTTTCCTCGGACCCAACGGCGCCGGAAAGACCACCACCATGCGCGTCCTCACCGGCTTCATGCCCGCCACCTCCGGCACCGCCAAGATCGCCGGCTACGATGTCTTCACCGATTCGATGGAAGTCCGCCGCCACATCGGCTATCTGCCCGAAGCTCCGCCCGTTTACCCGGACATGACCGTCGAGGATTATCTGGACTTTGTCGCGCGCATCAAAAACGTCCCGTCAGACAAGCGCGCCGCCCGCGTCACCGAAGCGATCCGCAAGACCAACCTGGAAGACCGCCGCGCGCAACTCATCAAGCGTCTCTCGCGCGGCTACAAACAGCGCGTAGGCATCGCCCAAGCTCTCGTCCACGATCCAGACGTCATCATCCTCGACGAGCCCACCGTCGGCCTCGATCCCAAGCAAATCATCGAAGTCCGCAACTTGATCAAGAGCCTCGCCGGAGACCACACCATCATCCTCTCCACGCATATTCTTCCGGAAGTCAGCATGACCTGCGACCGCGTGGTGATCATCAACAAGGGCAAAATCGCCGCCGTGGACACGCCGCAAAATCTCACCTCGCAGCTCAAAGGCGGCCAGAAAATTCGCGTGGAGGTGCAAGCTCCCGAAAAGGCTCTGCGCGACGCGCTCACGCAGCTTCCCGGCACCACCCGCGTGGACGCAGAACAGCTCCCCGGCGGGCGCCTCGCCGCCATCGTCGAAACCTCGCAGGGCGACGATATTCGCAGCGCCATCGCCGCAAAAATCGTGCAGAATGGCTGGCCGCTCTTTGAATTGCGCGGCGTCAGCCTGAGCTTGGAAGAAATTTTCCTGGAATTGACCACCGACGACGCCGCGCACGCGCAGGCATCCGCGAATTAACCGCAATGCGCCAGTCTTACCAAGGAGTCTGAAAAACGATGCACAATCTCTACGCCATTTATCGCAAGGAAATGCGCCACTACTTCGTCTCGCCCATCGCCTACGTGGTTATCGGTGCGTTTTTATTCATTAGCGCCTATGCGTTTAACGTCATCGTCAGGCAAATCATGGAGCGCGCCTTTGCCATGGAAATGCAAGGAATGCAGTTTGGTGCGCCCCCGCCGATAGACGTTCCTATGCTCGCCATGGGCAGTTTCTTCGGTTTTCTCCCCACCCTGATTCTGATTTTCACGCCCGTCCTCACCATGGGCATTTTCGCCGAGGAGCGCAAGCGCGGCACCATGGAGCTGTTGATGACCTCGCCGCTCTCCGATCTGGATATTGTCCTCGGTAAATATTTGGCAGCTCTCTCTGTCTTCGCATTGATGCTTCTCCCCACTGCCGGTTATTTCGCTTTCATTTTTCTGCACAGTGAACCGATGCCGCCCTGGCGCTTGCTGCTGGTGGCCTACGCCGCGGGGCTCCTGTTCGGCGGCGCGCTGCTGGCCCTCGGCACGTTTATTTCTTCGCTGACGGAAAGCCAGATCATTGCTGCCGTTATCACCTTCGTGACGTTCTTGCTCCTCTTCTTCGTGGGCTTCAGCTCCGATGCCAGCGGCGGAATCGGAGCAGTGATTCATTATGTTGGCATCACCAATCATTACGAGGACTTCACGCGCGGCGTGATTGATACCTCCGGCCTGATTTATTATTTCAGTTTCATCATTCTTTTCGTTTTCCTGTCGGTGCGCTCGATCGATTCGATGCGCTGGCGCCGCGCTTAATATGCCCGGCTCGCAATTCATGGAGGAGCTTGCAGTATGAAATGGGATCGGGAAGAGATCGCTAGTTTTATCGGCACCATTGGCGTGGCCATGCTGGTCGCCAGTGGCGTGCGTTATTCTATTCAGAAGGAACTGCTCACCACCAGCAAGGTGCTGCTGATAGCCGGTGGCGTGCTTGTGCTGGCCGCCATCATCCTCGGCTTTCGCGCCATCGTCAGATTATTTTCCGGCCGCGGCGCGCAGCAGGGCAGCAACACCGCGATTCTGGCTCTCGCCGTCATCGCCATTCTGGCCGTCATCAATTTCGTTGGCTTTCGCCATCACAAGACTTTCGACCTCACCACCGAAAAGCTCTTCACCCTCTCCGATCAGACCCGCAACATCGTCAGCGGCCTCCACCAGGACCTCACCGTCGCGCGTTTCGACAAAGAATCCAACGTCCCATTCGACAACCTGATGGCCGAATACAAAGCCCTCAGCCCGCACTTCAAGTATGAATTCGTGGACCCTCAGCGGAAACCCGAAGTCGCGCAGGATTTTGGCGCCACGCGCATGGGTGACGTCGTCGTCGCCTACGGCGTTCGCAAGGATCATTTGGATCCCGGCGCGCACGGCGGCCAAATCGGCGAGGAAGACGTCACCGGCGCGATCGTGAAAATCACCAGCGACAAGACCAAAGAAGTCTGTTTCGTCACCGGCCACGGAGAAAGGTCCCTAACCGATAGTTCGCAGGACGGCTTCAGCCAGGTAGACGCCGGCCTGAAGAAAGAAAATTACGCGACGAAATCCATAAATCTCATCGCGGATAACGGCGTGCCCGCGGACTGCAGCGTCCTGGTCATCGCCGGTCCCAAGCAATCCTACTACCCGCAGGAAACCGCCATGCTCGGCAAATTCCTGGACACCGGCGCCGACGCTCTGATTTTGGTCGATCCTGCAACCGATCCGAAACTCGACGACCTCTTTCAGTCCTGGAATGTCGCGGTCGGTAACGACGTCGTCGTGGATGCCAGCGGCATGGGCCAGCTCTTCGGCGGCGGCCCGATTATTCCCGTGGTCCAGGATTTTGGCGCCAGCCCCATCACCAAGGGTTTTCAGGGCTCGGTAGCATTCTTCCCGCTGGCTCGCACCGCTGCCATCGCGGACAAGAACAAAACCATTCCGCAGACCGTCGAACTTCTGAAAACTTCCGAGCGCAGCTTCACCATCCCCAAGCTCGAGCCGGGTCAGAAGAAAATATCTTTCGACCCGAAAACAGACAAGATCGGTCCGTCTCTCGTTGGGAGTCGCCGCCAATCGCAAAGTCGCTGAAAAGGACGCGCGCCTGGTGGTCATCGGCAACTCGCAATTCGCCGCGAATCCTTTTGTCAGCCAGCAGCGAAACGGCGATCTTTTCTTCAACGCGATTGACTGGCTGGCTCAGGACGAAAAATTAATTTCCATTCGCCCCAAGAGCCCCACCAACCGCCGCGTCAATTTGTCCGAAGCCCAATCCGCCGCGCTGCACTGGATCGACCTCGTATTTCTTCCCGGCCTGGTGCTCTTCTCGGGCTTTTACATCTGGTGGAAACGCCGCTGACGCACACTCCAATCGAATAAGGAAAACTTTCGAAGGCCATGGTTGGGAAATCACGGGGAAACGACTGAGAAATGATTAAGAAATCCACACTAATTGTCCTGCTTGCTGCGATTCTCGCCGGCGCCGCGGCCTACTACTTCGATTGGAAGCGCGGCCAGAAAGACGCCGAGAAGACGGCCACCGACACGGCCAAACTCGCTTTCTCGCTGCAGGCAGATGATATTTCTTCGCTCACAATCTCGTACCCCGCCGATCCGAAATCACAGCCCATTCATTTCGAAAAACAAAATGGCGCCTGGCAGATTACCGCCCCGCTGCAGACCGGTGCCGATGAACCCTCGCTGCAGGGAATTCTCCAGCAACTCGCGTCGGCCCGCATCGCCCAGACCGAGCCCGGCACACCCGATCGCCTGAAAGTTTTCGGACTGGATACTCCCGCGGTTACGCTGGATTTTCAGATGCGGAATGGCGCCAAGCACACGCTGCAGCTCGGCAAGAAGGATTTTACCGGCGTCTCCGTCTACGCCCTTGCGGACAATTCAAAAGAAGTAGCCTTGCTCCCCGAATCCTTGCTGGTCAGCGCGGATAAACCGCTGCAGGACCTGCGCGATCATTCCGTGCTGCACCTTATCACCGCCGACGTGACCTCGTTCGCTCTCAAAAACGCCTCCGGCGAACTGGCGGCAGCAAAAGACCAGGCCGGCTGGAAATTTTCCAAGCCCAGCAGCACTCTCGCCGATGGAGATGCCATCCACTCGCTCCTCTCCGCCGTCGCCAACGCCAGAATGGTCACCGTCACCAGCGAAACTCCCGACAACCTCGGGAAATATGGCCTCGCAAGCCCGGCAATTTCCTTCGCGGCCTCCGATGCTAACGGCAAGACCGCGACTTTGCTCGTCGGCAAGAAGGAAGCGGACGACTATTTCGCGCGAGACGCCGCCCGCCCCACCATTTTCCGCATCAATCAGGATCTCTACAAGAAGCTTTCCGCAAACTTCAGCGCCCTGCGCGACAAAAAACTCGTCCACTTCGATTCCGCAAACATCACCCACGCCGAGATTCACAATGCCAGCGGCACGATCCTCTGCACGCGCAAGAACGAATCAGAATGGGTTTCAGACGCGACGGGTCAACAGAATGACAAACAGAAGCCCACGGACAAGAAGCAGGACGCCGAGCCGGTAAAATCCCTGTCTCTCGACAAGCTCTTTACTCCGCTCGAGCAAGCCACCGCCGATGAAATCTTCGACCGCCCCACGCCCGAGCTGCTCGCCAAATTAGCCAAGCCTGCCTTTACCGCGGTGCTCACAGATAAGAGTGGCAAAATCCTGAAGGTTGAAATTTCGAAGGAATCCGGCGGATTCGTTTACGCGCGCACCAGCGAAGCCCCCACGATCTACAAACTGAAACCGCAAATTCTCACGGACCTGAACTTCCAGGCCGCCGACCTCTCGTTGTAGCCGCGCAAAGCCAAGCAGCATCAGCCCAGCAGCCGGCGCCCGGCCAACTGCGCAGGCCCCGGCCTACGCCGCGGTGTCCACTTCTTCCAGCATTCTTTCCGCGGGCCATGTCGCCAGCAGCAGCACTTTTCCCGTTATGGGCGAGATGTGCACGTAAAATACATGCGTGTCGCTCTTAATCTCAAAGAGTTCAGGGTGTTTCGGATCGGGAATCGCCTCGGAACCGCTGGCCAGTAAATTGCCCAGCTCGACGACCAATTCCCGCGGATGGTCTCGCAAGTCTTGAATCTGCATGTCACGTTCCCAGCGCATCACTTGCTCCTCCCCCAGCCCTTATTTTGCCCCTCGCTAGCTTATACGTTTGGATGCTCGGGAATGTTGCAGGGCTCCTTTTTTTTCACATTAATTTCGCGTAAAAGCCATCCGCCCAGCCCAGCCGCGGCAAAATAAAGTATTCGAACGTTAACCCCTAACTTGTTACTTGCGCGGCCTCGCTAAACTTGCCATAGTCCCGAGTGCGGAGGGCCCCACTTATCGTGAAAAGACCCAAGCTCAAGAAGACCAGCCGCATGAGTCGCGACAAGCGGCGTAAGCACCATCACTGGCAGGTTACCGTCTATTACGCGGACGGTGAAAAGTTTGCTCGCGTCTACATTGATCGCGACCGCGCGCAAAAGTTCGCCGAGCGGCAGAAGAAATCTCCTGTCGTCAAGGCCACGCGAATCATGGAAGTTGATTAGCTCCCAAGTTTGGCGGCGCTGGCGCTCGCATTCACCACCGCAAACACGCCTCGCCGCCCCTTCCATCTTCTAATTCACACCACAACGCAATCTCGATTCCATCGAGCGGATTTTCGCGCGGATCTAATTCGCACGAATCGTCACGCCGCGCCCTGCGCTGAATTTGTAGCGGCCGGTTCGGCATCATCGAACCGGGCAGCCGTTGTTTTGCTCGAACACCCGTGATGCCGCCATGGTCACCCCGTCACTCGCTTCTGGACCGCCACCCTTTTCTGCTATAGTTGCCGCCCTCTGGACCACTTAATCTAATTTTCGACGTGCCGTCGCGCGCCAAAAGCGTCGCAGCCAACATCACCCGCGGAGACTTCACCAGCCATGCCCGATCCAACCTACGTCCCGCATCCCGTCGATACCTCGGGCGTCAGCCTCGACGAGCTGCAACCCCTGCTGGAAAGCCTCGCGCGCAATGCCCACGAGATTTGGGCGCAACAACGCCTGCGCGATGGCTGGACCTACGGCGCGCGTCGTGACGACGTCAAGCGCACGCATCCCTGCCTCGTCCCCTACGAAAATCTCTCGGAATCCGAAAAGGACTACGATCGAGTCATGGTCAACGAAGCCCTGAAGGCCATCATTGCCATGGGGTATCGCATTACGAAGAGGTGACGCATGCCAGAACCCGCGAATCTCGCTGCGACTCCCACGCCCCTGGAACCAGCACGCCCCACTCCGAAAGACGATATGAACGACGCTGCCGAGATTCGCGATTACGAAACCAAGATCGCTCAGGGGCACCACCTCGATTACCGTCCACTCTGTACGGCCCTGTCTCTGGTACAGGACGCCGTGCACCAATCGTTTAGCAAATGCGATAAGGAAGCCCTGCGCTACCAAAAGCTTTATCAAATCGTCTCGGTTGGGGCGGTTTTATTTGGCGCGCTCACAATCCTGGTGGCTATCTTGGAATTCGTAATTCCGGGGCACGCGTTGCGCATGACCGTCGCGGAAGGAGTCATCGCAGCCATCACACTGCTTCTAATCGCCATCGGCCTGTTTGGCGAGTTCAAGGAGAAATGGCTGACGGCGCGCTATAAAGCCGAGAATCTGCGCCTGCTCAAGTTTCGCAGCCTCACGGATTCTCGCCTCTGGTGCCCGCCCATCAACATGAATCTTTTGCGCGAGGAGCTGCAGGACGAGGTGCACCAGATCGAAGCTCAGAACTACGACAAAGTGAAGGAGTGGGCGTCCGAAGGCGTGCGTCCCCGCGTCTGCGCGCCGCCTTGCGAGAAGATCTGCGATTTAGCGCTTCAGGAATTCGTTGATTATTACCGCGTCAAACGCTTGCACGTGCAGACCAATTACCTCAAACAAAAATCCGAATCCAGTGAGCAGCGCGGCGCCAGGACCGCCATGATCGTTCGCTGGATATTCTTCGCGAGCTTTGCGTTTGTCTTGACTCACGTTGTGCTGCAACTCGGCGCCCCAACCCCGCCGCCGGAGTCCAAGACTCCGGATGAGTCTGCCTTAGCCATGTGGTTGATCGGGCTCGCAGCCGGTATCCCGGTAATCGCCGCGGCTGTGCGAACCTACCGCGCTTCGCGCGAGTTCGAACGAAATGCGCTGCGGCATCGCGCCACTCTGGATTCGCTGGAAGAGCTGGAAAGGGAACTTCACACCACCGACGATTTGAACCAGAAATTCCGCCTGCTGGGCTTCTGTGAGCTAGTCCTCGAAATGGACTGCCGCGAATTCATGCGCCTGCTGCGCGAAGTGGAGTGGTACGGCTAAGCCTCACCCCAGGAAGCTCAGCGTCGGCGTCGTGAAATTCGGCAAGTTCGGAAACACCGTCGGCAAGTCCCCGGCTCCCACGCCAAACCACTGCGCCAGCGTCGCGCCGTACTGATCCACCGACGTGCTGGGAATCCACCGCCCGTTGTTGCCCACGTCGTCCGGTCCGCCCAGCGCCAGCTGCGGAAAAGTCCCGTACACGTCTCCGCCCGCAACCGAGCCTCCCATCACCAAATGATGGCTGCCCCACGCGTGGTCCGTGCCGCCATTCGAACCTGGCTGAAAAGTCCGGCTGAAGTCGGACAGCGTGAACGAAGTGACCTGCTGCTGTATTCCCAATTCCGCAGTCGCGTTGTAGAAAGCCGTCATCGCCGGATCCAGCTGCGAGTACAGGTTTTGCTGCGTCGGCAGTTGCGCGCTGTGCGTATCGAATCCGCCCAGCGAACAAAAGAAAATCTGCCGCTGCAGCCCCAGCGAGCTGCGCGCCTGCATGATCTGCGCCACCTGTAGCAATTGGCTCCCGATTCCCGTAGTCGGAAATTGCGTTTGCAGACTCGGCAGACTCTTCAGTGCCGCTGCTAGCACCGCGCTTTGCGCCAGCGATTGGCTCATCACCGCGCTGCTGTCTTGCACCAAAGAAACTCCCGAATCAAACGTAAGCAATTGTTGGAATGCCACCAAGCGCGCATTCGCGGATGCTGACGCGGAATAGCCGCTCAGTCCCGGCGTCGAACCGGGAATCAACGCGTACGGTTGCGTTTGCGCGCCGGTGCAGATAATCGCGCCGCCCGCCACCGACGTAATCGGCGGATACTGCGCCCCGGCGTTCATTGGCTGCAGCACGTCCGCCGCGCGCCCGGCCCATCCCGTGGATCCGGAGCCATCGAATTGCGCCGTCTGCCACTGCCCTTGCTGGTCCGAATGGGAAAACAGATTCACGGGAATCGTTCCCGTTCCTTGCTTGTACTGCGCTTGCGTCAAAGGTTGCGAGAGCGTGCCCACGTTCGCCACCACCGCAAGTTGCCCGCTGTTGAAGAGTCCCTGCAGCCCCGGCAAATTCGGGTGCAATCCGTACGGAACCTTGCCCGTCTTGGCCACGATCGGCAGCAGCGTGCTTTGCGCCAGCGCCAGATTTTGCCGAATCGTTGCGTAATTCTGGTACCCCGCCGTATCGTTCGGCACGATCAGATTGTTGCTGTCGTTCCCGCCAAAAAGAAATATGCACACCAGCGCCTGGTATCCGCTGGATGGTCCCGCCGCCAGCGCGTGAATCATATTCAGCCGGCCCAATGCCGCGGTCATGCCGAAAGACGCAGCGGTGCAGCAACTGGCGCGCAAGAGATCTCTGCGTGAAATTCCTTTTCCCCGAGCCATGTTCACACTCCCGCGGCCGCGCCGCTCCCCATCTAGTGCTGCACCTGATATTGCGATGATGTCCCGATCAAATAGATCGCCGCCTGCGCTTCCTGCATTCCTTGCTTGCTGCCTGCCGGCACCGTCTGCATCGCCGTAAGAATGGTGCTCTGCATGTCCGCGGACATCGAGCCGTGCAGCATCAGCGTATTCAATGACGCCAACAGCGCGCTCGGATTAGCCGCCTGCGTCGCGTAGCTGGAAAAATTCACCGTAGTTCCGGACCCCAGCGAGCCGTACACAAAATTGTTCACCCAGTTCACGCGATTCAGCGACGTGGCCGTCGTCAATATTTGAAATTCCGGCCCAAATGTCGTCGTCCCCGGAATCACGAAATTCGGTGAATAAAAATTGAATACGCTTGGCGCGTACAACGCTTCTTGCCCCATCCCGTTTCCGTAATAACCCAGGTTGGATCCGTCGCTCGTGGCCCCGAAAGCCCGCAGCAAGCCGGTTATGTACAGAATCGGTTCTTGCAGGTGGCCGTCGGTCCCCACCGCGGTCGCGGGATCGTCTCCGCGTCGCGCCTCCGAATCCATCAGAATCGCCGTGATCACCGATTTCATATCCCCGCGCACGCCCGCGCCGTTGTCATTGAATACGCTCGCCACTCGTTGAATGTAGGCCGGGCTCGGATTGCTGGTCACCAGATGCTGAATCAGCTCCCGCGAAATAAACGGCCCCACGTTCGGATGATTGAATACGTTGTCCATCGCGCCTTGCAGATCCTGCGCGGCGGCTTGTCCTGCGGGCAGCGCTCCGCCGCCCGGCGCTCCGGAATACGTCAGCAATTGCTTGGCGCCGGTGTCGTGATTGGAATCCACCGCCACCATCGCCCCCGTCCAATATTGCGGGTTGTAAGTTTGTTGCGTCGCGCCGGGCGCCACCGGATATGTCCAACCGGTATAAGCGCGGGCGAACGCCTCGACGGTATCTTGCGTGTACGTGGCGATCTGTTTGCCGCTGGAATCGAGCTGGAAACTACCGTCCGGATTCAGTTGCGATGTCCCGATCGTAAAAAGCTGCATGAATTCGCGCGCATAATTCTCATTCGCGTGATCGCCCTTGCTGATGTTCGGCTTGCCGTTGTTCACCATGTCCAGCCAATGGCCCATCGCCGGCGATAGCGTCACGTCCTGCATGATCTGCCGGTAATTTGTGAACGCGTCATTCTCCAGCAGCTGCAAATAGTTCGTGTATCCCGTCGCGTCCGTCTACCTTGTTGCCGCCAATCACGAAAATCTGGCTCAGCGCGAATGCCACTCGCTGCCGCAATTGATCCTGCGCCGTCAGGTTCTGCACAAAAAATCTCTGCTGCACCGAACCCAGTCCGGACTCGCCCGATGCCGGCATCGGATACTTGGTGATCGGAAGGGCGTACTGCGCCGTCAGAAATCCCTGCAGTCCGCTGTATTGCACCTGAGAGATCAGCGCCGTCGTCGGCCCAAACGTGCTCTGCTCCAGGAATCGGTCCGCCACATTCGCGGAAATCGAAATCGTTCCCACCACCTGTGCGCTCATGTTGTTCGAGCTGATCGCGCCTGGTGCAGGATTCATTACTTCCACCGCCACCGCTCCCACTTGCGCCGCCGTCGCCGTGCCGCTCGCCGTCAGTTGCGTGCTGGATACGAAACTCGTCGCAAGCGTCGTGGACCCGAAAGTAACCGTGGCGCCGTTCACGAAATCGCTCCCCGTAATCGTCAATGTGAACGTCCCCACATTCACTTGCGTTGGCGAAATTCCCGTCACTACCGGTATCGGATTCAGCAGCGTCACGCTGCTGCTGCCAGTCTCCGAAGGCTTCCCGGCCTCCGCCGCTCCGATTGTGACGGCGTTCGGCGCCGGCAGCACCGCGGGCGCAGTGTAATTTCCGCCCGCATCTATCGTTCCCAGCGTCGCATTTCCGCCCGTGACTCCGTTAACGGACCACGTCCATGTCTTTCCAGCAACCGACGGCGTAAACGTCTGCGCCGATCCCGCGCGCACCGCGGCCGTCGCTGGTGAAAGCGTCAAAGTATTGTGAATCGGGTGGCGTGAAGCCCGGCGGCGTCAGCGCGCAACTCGCGGTCATCATGGCCAGCAGCAAGACTGCGACAGCGGAAATCCAGCGGCGCACGGCAACCCTCCTTGGCGACGGTCCGATTTGGGAATTGCGCCGGTTAGTACTTCACCATGCGAGTCTGGGCTCTAAATCGCTGGCAGGCTCGAACCGGCCCTTAAGGTGGTGTAATAGGCTAGCAGCCGGTGCACCGGTTCGACACTGACCAGCGGGACGGATTTGGTCTACTGTCCGAACGTACTATCTGCAGTGCAGCGGAGAAATCGGAGTTTGCGTACCTGGAAGCGAAAGGGAAGACCGGGTACTTCGTGTTTCCAGCTCGAAAGTCTACGAAAAATTACACGGAGGTCGCTGTTGAATTTGTAGCGGCCGGTCCCGTTTTTTGGGACCGGGCAGCCGTCGGCTTGGTGTTTCCAGCTCGAAAGTCTAGGAAAAATTACACGGAGGTCGCTGTTGAATTTGTAGCGGCCGGTCCCGTTTTTTGGGACCGGGCAGCCGTCGGCTTGGTTTTCTTGACCTTTGTACCGTCGGACGCCATTGCTAGCCCGCCACCTGCCGATCGCGGCTCTCTAAAATGCTCGCTAGGCGCTCGTTCCAACTACGGCTGTGCCGGTGCCTGGTCCTTCTTGTGAAACTTGCGTCGTAGGTCCGGCCAGAATTCGTTCAACACAATGCGGATCGCGTCATAACCCACCTGCGCGGCCCACACCGTCGTGGTGTTCGAAAACGTCCGGTCGGCTTGCGGATGGTAGCTGTAAGTCGAGATCGCTGCCGCCGCGAGGCTCCCGCCAATTTCTGCCGTGTTGAACGTATTGTGGCCGGAGTCGGTCCGTGTAATCAGCAGCCGGCTCAGTGCGTACCCCGTGCGTTTCAGCACGCTTCCTTTGCCCAACTGGTAGTAGCGAGGATCGGTGTGCAGCAGCGACGGGACCACCGCGTTGACCATGAAATTCTCGATCGTGCCGTCCGCGAATTGCGATCCATACCGCTTCGCATATCCCTCCGCGCCCTGCCCATAGCCCGGCTCGCTATTCCGTGCCTGGCTGATTCCCGCCAGCGCTCCGTACCATGGGTATTGGAACCAGTCGAACGAAGACCGCACCGACACTTGGAATTTTTGTTTCACCGTCATCGGTGGCACGTGTGCCGAGTTTTCCAGGCTCAAAAAGTTCGGCATCGCGAAGAACAGCCGGTCCTTCGTTCCCTGGTCCGGCTGCAACTGGCTGGGCGCATTGCTTCCCGAATTGCCGGTATCACCCAGTTTCTCGCCGCCTGTGGCCTGCGCTGGCGTGGCTGGCGCTCGGCGCCGCCGGTTGCTGCTGTACTGATTGCTGTCCAGTAGTCTGTTCCGCCTGTTGTTGCGCCAGCTGTTCGGAAGATTGTCCTGTGGATTGTTGCGGAAGCTCAGCTGCTGCCTGCCCGTAACTCCGGGGAACGAATGAAAACATCGCGATTGCCAGTGGCAATACGCAAAAAACTTTGGCCCGCCAACCTCTGATCATCATGTAAATCTGCAGTCTCCCGACTCTGATCCGCTGTCTGAGAACTTATCTGTCCTGGTTTCAAGAGCGATCGTTGCATCGCCGAATTCCCGTCCACTCCGGCGGCGGTATTAGGAATTCACCCCAACCGCCGGTTAAGTTCCATATTCCACGCCCCGGCATCCGCGACACGCGAAAATGCCCGCGGTTCCGCCTCACCCTGCATTCTTATAAAATGGGCTGTGCTTTCCAGCATACCAGAATTGCCATGAAGAGCCTTTGCCTGTTGCTGCTGTTTGCAGCCCCGCTGTACGCGCAGAGCAACACGGGTGAGCTTCGCTTGCGCGTCGCGGATCCCTCCGGAGCGGCCGTGAAGGCCTCGGTCGCAATCGTCAGCGAGATAAATCACTACGACCAATCGTTCGAAACCGATGAATCCGGATACCTGGTCGCCAAACGTCTTCCTTACGGTGTGTACCGCATTCAGATTCAAGCCGAAGGCTTCGCCGCCTACATCGAGTCTCTGGAAATTCGATCCGCGTTGCCCTTGGAGCGCGCCATACAACTCCGCGTCGCGCCTCTCGATTCCACCGTGCGCGTGGCCGAGCAGGACACCTTGATTGACCCGCACTCTCCGGGCTCGGTCAATCAGATTGGCTCAGACCTGATCGCGAATCGTCCCGCCTCTTTGCCCGGCCGCTCCTTGCAGGACTTGGTGAATTCCCAGCCTGGCTGGCTCTACGAAGGCAACGCCGTGCTCCACCCGCGTGGCTCCGAGTATCAGGTCCAGTTCGTCGTGGATGGCATCCCGCTCACCGACAATCGCTCTCCCGGATTCGGTCCGGAAATCGAAGCGGACGATGTCGAATCCATGACCATTTACACCGCCGGTTTTCCCGCCGAATATGGCCGCAAAATGGGCGGAGTCGTCGCAGTCAATACCCAGCGCGACGCGCAGGACGGCTTCCATGGGCAGTTGATCTTATCCGGCGGCAGCTTCGATACCGCCGGCGCTCTCACCAAAATTCAATACGCGTTCGGAAAAAATATTCTCGGATTCAGCGCCGCGGGCGCCGCCACCAGCCACTACCTGAATCCCGTGGTGCCGCAAAACTTCACCAATACCGGAACCACCGGGGATTTCTCCGCCAGCTACGAGCGCGATTTCACTCCCAACGACCGCTTGACCATGAGCGTCCGCCACGAACTCTCCCGCTACGAAATCCCTAATGAGCAGGTGCAGCAAGCTCCGCACCAAAACCCTTTCGACCCCCTCGCGCCCCTGGGGTCGCAGTTGCAGAACGCCAATGACTTCGAAACCATGGGCATCATTTCCTACGCCCACATTTTTTCCTCGGATGTATTGGGCACTCTGCGCGGCATGGTGCGCGACGCCTCCAATAACTTCTTTTCGAACGCCTATTCCACTCCCATCATCGCCTTCCAGCACAATTGGTTTAGCGAAGGATATTTCAATGGCACGCTTTCGATTCACCATGGCAAGCAGGAATGGAAAGTTGGCGTCGAATCGGACGTGATGTTCTTGCACGAAAATTTCAGCGACGTCATTACTGACCCCTCCCAGTTTGAGCCGGGAACTCCGCCGGCCTTCACCTTTCCCGGCGATCAGCCCTCGCTCGGCCAGCGTCCCAGCCTGGAACAATCCGCCTTCGTGCAGGACATGGTTCGTTGGGCGAATTGGACTCTCAGCGCCGGTCTGCGTTGGGATCATTACCAGCTGCTCGTCAATCAGAACGCGCTGAGTCCCCGCCTTTCGGTTTCGCGCTATTTTCAGCGCGGCGAACTCGTTGTCCACGCCTCCTACGACCGCATTTTTCAGACGCCGTCTTTCGAAAATATCCTCCTTTCCAGTTCACCCACCGTCGTTTCCCTCAATCCCGAAGTTCTGCGCTTGCCCGTGCGCCCCTCCCAGGGCGATTACTATGAAGCGGGAATGAGCAAGGCCTTCCTCGGGCAAATCCGGCTGGACGCCAACGTTTTTCGCCGTGTCGTGCGCCAGTATGCTGACGACGATCAGCTGCTCAGCACCGAAGTCAGCTTCCCGATCGCCTTCGATAAAGCCATCTTGTACGGCGCCGAAGGCAAAATCGAAATTCCCAACTGGGGCAAGCTCTCCGGTTTCGTCAGTTACTCCTACATCGTCGGCAACGCCTGGCTTCCCGTAACAGGCGGACTCTTTCTCGGCGAAGACGCCTCCAACGCTCTCACCCAGCTCAGCGGACACTTTCCGGATTCACAGGACCAGCGCAACACCGCGCGCGCTCGTTTTCGCTATCAATTGTGGCCGCGTTTGTGGGTCGCCGCGGCCGTGGAATATGGCAGCGGCCTGCCCTTTGAATTTGAAGGCACCTACGAACAGGCGCTCGCCGATTACGGTCAGGCCGTGGTGGATCGCATCAATTTTGCGCGCGGCCGCGTGAAGCCTTCACTGGCCATTGATGTGTCCGTGGGCGCCGATGTATACAAATCAGAACGACTCGCCTTGCGTCTGCAAGCCGACGGCTTCAACCTCAATAACCGTTTGAACGTGATCGATTTCGGCGGCCTGTTTTCAGGAAATGCGATCGCCCCGCAACGCAGTTACGCCTTGCGGTTGGCGGCGATATTTTGAATTCTTAAACGAACGCGATCTTGTTGTACGGTAGCGCTCATTCGAAAATTGTTCTCAGGCGGGTATATGTAACGCGTGCATCGCGGGCCGTAAAAGCAGAAGGCCCGCCTTGCGGCGGGCCTTCGAGGGGAGAAAGCTCCACAGCCACTGCGCGGTGGGCGGCAGAACTCTTTCCTCGGTCGCAGTCTAGTACCAACTGCGGAAATCAGTCAAGCAGGAAAGGGCACTTTTTGACCCTTTTCCAAGCTGCTGATAATAATCACTTTAAGAGCTAAAACGCCGCTTTTCCACCGGTTGCTCACTTCGGCGGATCCCGCTCGATCCCGTAGAAGTCCTCTGAATTGATGGGTTTACTGCCCAGTCCCAATTGCAGCACTTGCATCGTGCTGCTGCGATCAAACACCTTATCCGGCAGGAATCGCTTCACCACAATCCGAAATCCGCCAAACGCTATCCCCGAAATCAGCGCGAAGCAGCAGATAATTCCCGTTCCGATAATCGCTCCGACTATCATCGTAGTCAGCGGCGGCTCTTTGAACTGAAACGTCGGCTCGTTCCACGTCACTTCCGCCCCCGACTGCACCTGCTCCAGCAATTTATCCGCCTCCGCTTGGTTGCGCGCTCCAAACACAATTGCCAGCAGCGTGATGGAGCGTTTGGCGAATACCGGAGAACCATTCGCATCCGTACTGCCCGCGTTCACGTGATAATCCTGCTGCAGCTCCGTCAATTTTTTCTGCGCCGTCTGCGGCGTAGGGAAGTCCGCGATCAGAAGATTCAGTTCCCGTCCGTCCACGTGATAGCGCGCCACTTCTGCTTCGGCGCCCGTCGAAAATCCCAGCCAGTCATTCTGCGACACCGGAAAGAATTGATTCAGCGTCACCGGCCCCAGAATGTATTTGTCCGAACGATCGATAAATCCCTTCGTCGGCAAGTGCTCCGTCAGCGTCGGCAACGGACCCTGCTGCGCCTTCGCCGAAACCGCGCTCACCAAAGCGCTTAAATCATTCGCATCCTTGCTAAGCTCGCGGCCGCGAATATCGAGCACCAAATTTCCCACCAGCACCAGCGCGTGATCGGCGGATACAGCGGAGTGTTCGTTCGGTCCCGGTCGTGACATATCCGGCGCGCGTAGGTAGGAATACTCGCCGTAAGCTCCGCTCGGATCCTTCATCCGGTAGACCTTAACGTTTAGGGTCTCGTCAGCACCCCGCGCGTACGTCACTTGCTCTCCGAGCGTGAAGCCGTATTCCTGCGCAGCTGCGACCGACAGGTTCGCCGGCACAGTCGTGTCGTCATTGATCACCGGCACACCACTGCCGTCAAACGAACTGCGGTTGGTTGCATTCCATCCAGCGAAGGAATTCGGCAGAATACTCTGCGCAGAGGCGGGAACGGCGGCTAGAAATACAAGTAGAACGAACAAAAGTATGGCGTGGCGCATAGTGTCCCTTTATTAGACGCCGCTATTCTACTTAGGGTTCCCGTCGGAAGCTACTGTTGCAGAGCCGCCGCCCGAGGGTCGATTGGCGCTCACCAGCTTGGACTTGTCGTAGGTAAGGCTATTGAGGCTATCAAGATACGAGGCGATGCCGCGATACAGCCCGTCCGCGACGCGCTGCCGCTGGTCCGTCTTGCGCAGCAGCTTTTCGTCGCTGGGATTGCTGATAAACGAAATTTCCGAGAGCACCGACGGCATATTCGCGCCGATCAGCACCACAAAAGGAGCCTTCTTCACGCCGCGGTTTCGCTCATCCTGACTCACCAGTTGCAAGCGGTGCGTCAGCGAATCCTGTATGTCGCTCGCCAGTTCCTTCGATTCTTCCACCTTCTCGTTGCGCGCGATTTTCTTGATGATGTCCTGCAAATCGTGCATCGAAGACTGCGCCAGCGCGTTCTCGCGCGCCGCCACCGCCATCGATTCTTCCGAAGTGGCAAAGTTCAAATAATACGTCTCGATTCCGCGCGCGGCGGCGTCATGGCTGGAATTAGCGTGCACCGAAATAAATAGGTCCGCCTTCGCTTCATTCGCAATCGCCGTGCGCTCTTCCAGCGGCACGAACGTATCGTCCTTGCGCGTATAAACCACTTCCGCGCCGGGCAGCTTTTCTTCGATCTCCCTGCCCAGGCGCAGCGCCACATCCAGGCACAGATCTTTTTCCATCAGCCCATGTGGGCCGATCGTTCCCGTGTCGTGTCCGCCGTGGCCCGGATCAATCACGATCCTGCTGATTTTCAATCCCAGCGCGCGCGATAGCGAACGCTGCCCATCCCGCGTCGGTTTCGATTCCGTCGGCGGCACCAGCACCGCGGTCTTGGTGTTATCCGTCTTCGATTTCACGGCAGGTTGCTTTGCAGCAGCAGCAGCAGCGGCGGCCGTTTTCGCGGACGCTGACGGCTTGTCGGCGCTCACAGTAACCGTCTCGCTCGCTACCGCGCCGCTCTTGGAATCAGAATTGTCCGACGCCGCTGCGGTTTTCGCAGGAGCCGCCGTACTCGCCGCCTCGCTTCCACCAGCTACGGATTTCGCGTGCACCTCGATCACCAGCCGGTAAGGACTCGCCAGCAGATAAGCCGAATAATCGCGCGCGCCATCCACGTCCAGCACCAGCCGCACCACGCCGTCCTTGTTCTGCCCGATGCGCATGGATTTCAGCAGCCCTTCTTTCACGTCCAGATTCTTCTTGGCGATCTCCGGAGTCAGCTTGGCTCGGTGCAAATCGAAATAAATTCGTTCCGGCGCGGAGATGTGCGCGGCGTTGAACGCAATCGTGCCGTCGAAAGTCACCACGATGCGCGCGGACCCGTCCGCATTCCAGCTTTTGATATCCATCACGCGCGGAGTTCCGCTGTCGCTCTCGTGCTGTTCCACTACTTTGCCATTCAGTTCCGGAAAAGCGCTCGTCGCAGCGGCGGCCTTCAGCTTCGCCTGCGCCTGCAACTTCGCCTGAGCCTCCGCTTGCGCCTGTGCTTGCGCTTGGGCCTGCGCTAATGCCTGCGCCTTGGCCTTCTCCCGCGCGTCGGCGATGTCCTTCAACGCCACCCGCGCATCACTCGCCAGATCCGATTTAGGGAAGCGCTTGACGTATTCCTTCAGCGTCGCCTCGGCCAATTCCGTCTGATGCAGGTCATCCTTCTGGATCAGGCCGATGGAATAGAGCGCTTGTCCGCGGTAGCGGCTGCCGGGATACTGTTTCAGCAAAAAATTGTAGGTATCAATCGCGGTTTGGAAATATTTCGCGTCGAACAATTTCCCCATTTCTTCGTACAACTCTGCTTCGGCGATCAGCGAAGGAGTCACTTCTTCCGACTGCGTCGAGATCAGATAAACCTTGTGGTAGGCGGCGACGGCCTGGCGGTAATCCGCGAGCGAGCGCTCTTTCTGCGGCTCGCCTTCCAGCGTCGTGCGCATGCGCACCGCGCGCTCGAATTGTTCGCGCGCTTCAATCTTGTGATCGGCTCGTACGGGCGCGCCAAGGGCAACGGCTAGCGCCAGGGCTAGGAAGAGCCAGCGGACCGGTAAATGAATTTTTGCGGACACCACTTGCGTTATTCGTTCGTGAAAACTACCCGGCCTTTCGCGTCCACGTCTTTTCGCACTGGATTTCTTGGCGGAGTCCAGAGCGTCGAATCGCGGCCCGAGCCGGGGCGAAAGTATGCGTCTTGCACCTTTTGCACGTACCGTTGCGTTTCCCAATACGGCGGAACGCCTCTGTTGGCATCCACGGCGTGCTCGCCGGCATTGTAAGCCGCCAGCGATTTGCTCAAGTCGCCGTTGTAACGATCCAGCAGCGCTTTCAGGTACGTTGTCCCGCCTTCCACATTCTGCGCGGGATCATAAGGATTGCCGACGCCAAAGCGTTGTGCCGTCCCAGGAATCAACTGCATCAACCCCACGGCGCCCTTGCGGGACACCGCTTGCGGATTCCATCCCGATTCCGTGCTGATTACGGCTTTCACCAGCGCGGGATCAACTTGATGACGCGCAGCCGCATCGCGAACAATGCGATCCAGCCGTCCGTCATTCGCACCCAGTGTGTCCGCCGCCGACTCCACCGATGCACCATGCGAAGCCGCTGGCGTAGAACTGCCCTGGGTAGAACTGCCCCCGGTAGAACTGATAGTACTCCCACGACGCGCCTTCGGGGAATCCCCATTCACAAAAACCAGCTTGCCGTGGTCGTCCACCGTGGTTGAGATCTGGGCGCGCACCGGCGTGGACAGCGCGAACGCCGCGCCCGCGACCAGCACTGCAACTGGGATGCAGCTCTTGTTCATCGTTCTGCTTTTTGCCAGCCGCTCTTGCGGGCGGTTGGCCACAAACCTACTCCACGCCTCGGGGAAGGCAGAGCACTTTGCTTCCTATCGCAAACGAAAGACACACATACGGCGAAGAAGCAGGCTTCTCCGTCGTAAGCATCTGGCACGACAGCAATTATAACAATCGGTCGAGGAGGGGGTAAACCTGGTCGAGGGCGTTTTGTATGCCTGATGTGTCTTTTCCGCCAGCCTCTGCCAAATCGGGGCGGCCGCCGCCGGAACCGCCCACCAGCTTGGCCAGTTCCTGGACGATTTTTCCGGCGTGGAGCTTGGGGATGAGGTCCTTGGTAACCCCTGTGATTAGAGCCACTTTGCCGTCATCGGCGGACGCCAAAACGACCACGCCGGAACCCAGTTTCTGGCGCAGCACATCCACCAGCTGGCGCAGTGCGTCGCGGTCGAATCCGTTCACCTGGGCGGCGATAAAGCGAACCTCCTTCACCGTCCGCGCTTTTTCCACCAGATCGCCCGCCAGCGAGCCGGCCGCTTTGCGTTTCAGCGCTTCCAGCTGCTTCTCCAGCTGCTTGGTGGCCTCGAATTGCCGCTCCAGCGCGGCGATGATTTCGTCTTCGCCCGCATTCAGCATTCCTGCCACAGTGCGCAGCGTCGCGAGCGACTTCTGATATTCAGCGAGCGCGCGATCGCCGGAAATCGCTTCGATGCGGCGCACACCCGCAGCCACCGATTGCTCGCCGATGATTTTGAAAACACCAATGTCGCCGGTGCGCACCACGTGCGTGCCGCCACAAAGTTCCTTGCTGTAGAAACCGCGCGGCGTCGAAGCGTCCGGAATGCTGACCACGCGCACGTTCGCTTCCGGATATTTGTCGCCGAAAAATGCCAGTGCGCCGGAAGCCAGCGCATCATCAATGTTCATGATGTCCGTGCGCATCTCCAGATTCTTCCGGATTTCTTCGTTCACCTGCTGCTCGATTTCGCCCAGTTCGCTGGGATCCACCTGCGCGAAGTGCGAAAAATCGAAACGCAGATGATCCGGCGCCACCAGCGACCCAGCTTGCTTCACGTGCGTGCCCAGAATGTTGCGCAAAGCGGCGTTCAGCAGGTGAGTGGCCGTGTGGTTGCGCATGTCGCGCACGCGGCGTTCCGGATCGGCGATCGTCGCCACATGATCGCCCACGTGCAAGTCTTCCTTCGCCACGATGCGGTGCGCGATCAGCCCGGTCACCGGGTAGTACGCGCCGCGCACTTCGGCAATTTCCAGCGCGCCGGAATTGTCGTAGAACCCGCCGGTATCGGCCACTTGTCCGCCCGATTCGGAATAGATCGACGTGCGGTCCAGCACCACTTCCGCTTCCGTGCCGGCTTTAATTTCGTTCACCGCGCCTTGCTTCGTGACGATCGCTTCGATCCGCGCGTCACGCGTCTTCGTCCCAAAGTAAAATTCCTGCTCCGTCTTGTACGATTGCGCCAGCTTCGAATACACAGGATTCGCCGCGTCTTTGTGCACTCCTTTCCACGCTGCCCGCCCTCGTGCCTGCTGTTCTTCCTTCGCGCGATCAAATCCCTCCTGATCAAACTCAAGACCGAAATCGCGCACGACATCTTGAATAAAATCTAGGGGCAGCCCAAATGTATCGTAAGACTTGAATGCATTCTTGCCCGGATACGTTAGGCGTTTACCGCCCTGGTTAATTTGCTTAACCTTCGCATAAAGATCTTCGCGTTCAATTCCGCGAGCCGACTTGTTCCGCGTCAGTACGGTGTCTCCCATGGGGCGCAATGTTTCGAGGGAAAAGTTGTACACATCGTCTTCGAGCGGCCCTAGACCGGCGTCTAGTGTGCGCGTAAATCGCGTTTCCTCGCCTTTCACAAGCGCCAGCGATTCGATCCGCAGTCTCGATAAGTTCGGGGTAGGCCGATTTCATTTCGTCGCGTACCGCAAAGACCATCTGATAGAGAAACGGCTGTTCTTGTCCGAGCAGCCGTCCGTGATGAATCGCGCGGCGAATAATTTTCCGCAGCACGTAGCCACGGCCTTCATTGGAAGGAACCACGCCGTCGTTCACTAAAAACGTCGTGGCGCGCGCATGATCGGCTATCACTCGCAGCGAAGCCGCACCGCCGCGACCTTCCTCGCGCGTTTCTTCTCTCTTCAAATCAACGTGACAGAGTTCCGCACCGCGCCTGATGAGTGGGACAAATAGGTCCGTGTCGTAGTTGGAAATTACGTGTTCAAGGACGGCGGTCGTCCGGTCGAGCCCCATGCCCGTATCCACCGACGGTTTCGGCAGGGGATTCAGGATGCCGCTCGCATCGCGATTGAATTGCATGAAGACCAGGTTCCAGATTTCGACGTAGCGGCCGCAGTCGCACGGGAACGTGCATTTTCCCGCCGCGCAATCTGGCGTCCGAG